>JBEKKZ010000001.1:0-1089923 GCA_050010435.1 Verrucomicrobiota bacterium
TCATACGTTCAATAAGGTTCTTGGTTTTTTGTTTGTTGGGTGACGGTTTGTTAAACTACTCAGGTCGCACGCGCTGTCAACACCAGTTCTAAAAATTTACTCAGCAATGCCAATGCCATCCAATTTTTATGCAAAAACGCCAATGAAAATCGCTGGCGGAATTTTCGCGACGGCACGATGCGTGAAATTTACACGCATCGCGCGTGAAATTTACACGCCGAACCGCCCTTTGGCCAATCAAAATCTCATTTACAGCGCCGCGCGCATCGCAAACACTGCCCGACCCTATGGCCGAGTTGAAAGAAAACGCGTTGATGGAAAAAATCGTGTCGCTGTGCAAGCGGCGCGGGTTCATTTTTCAATCCTCCGAGATTTACGGCGGCATCAATGGCTTTTGGGACTACGGCCCGCTCGGCGCGGAACTCAAGCGCAACGTGAAGGAACTCTGGTGGAACACCATGACCCGCCAGCGCGACGACGTCACCGGCCTCGAAGCCACCATCATCATGCACCCGCAGATTTGGAAGGCGTCGGGACATGTGGATACGTTCAGCGACCCGATGATTGATTGCAAAACGTGCAAAGGCCGTTTCCGCGCCGATCAGACCAATGAAATCCCCTGTCCGCAAAAGCCCGGCAAGATGGTTTCTGAATGCCACGGTGAGAAGACCGCGCCGCGGGCGTTCAACCTGATGTTCCAAACCTACGTTGGCCCGGTGCGGGATGAATCGGCGATTGCCTACCTCCGCCCCGAAACCGCGCAGGCCATCTTCGCGCAGTTCAAGAACGTGCTCGAAACGTCGCGCCAAAAAGTCCCGTTCGGCATCGCGCAAACCGGCAAGGCATTTCGCAATGAGGTCACGCCGCGCAATTACACCTTCCGCTCCCGCGAGTTCGAGCAAATGGAGCTCGAATACTTCATCAAGCCGAACGAAGTCGTCGAAGCCATCAGTGGCGGTGTGGCCAAAGCCAGCGACGTCAATCTGCAATCCGCAATCTGCAATCCGCAATCGAATTGGGGCTGGGAAGCGTGGCACAAATACTGGGTCGAGGAGCGGATCAAGTTTTACGAAGGCATCGGACTGCCGCGCACAACGCTCGAAGAATACTGGCAGAAGCCGGAGGAACTCGCGCATTACGCCCGCGCCTGCGTGGACATTCTGTTCAAGTTTCCGTTCGGCACGCAGGAACTCGAAGGCATCGCCGCCCGCAGCGATTTCGATTTGAGCCAGCACGAACGTTTTTCCGGCAAACCGATGGGCGTTTTCGACGAGGAACTGCGCACGGCGTGGGCGAAGTTGCCGAAGGAAAAATCGGACGAACTCTGGCGGCGCTATTACGAGAACCGGAAAAAATATCTCGCCAAAATGGGCGTGGCGGAAGAACAGGCTTCAAAGGACGCCACTGAAGACGCGAACGGCCTCGCGAAAGGCCAATACATCCCGCACGTGATTGAACCGTCCGCGGGTGTGGATCGTCTAATCCTTGCGCTGATCACGAACGCCTACAGCGAAGTCACCGAGACCGACGACAAAGGCAGGAGTGAGACGCGGGTCATCCTGAAGTTTCATCCGCGTGTGGCGCCGATCAAAGTCGGCGTGATGCCGCTGCTCAAGAACAAGCCGGAGCTGGTCAAAAAGGCCATCGAAGTCCGCGATTTGTTGCGTTCGTGGCTGAACGTCTTTTACGACGACGCGGGTTCGATTGGCCGCCGTTACGCGCGCCAGGACGAAGCCGGCACGCCGTTCTGCGTGACGATTGATTTCGACACGTTGGGCGAGAAGCCGGAGTTGAAGGATACGGTGACGGTGCGTTTTCGGGACGATGGCAGGCAGGAGCGCATTGCCATCAGTGAATTGTTAAATTGGTTGCTGCCAAAAATCCGCTGATGACCAAGAACGCACAAACTCCGACAACTCCGAAGGGGCGCGCGCCGATGCTGTATTTCATCGTTGCGATCAAGTTAATCAAAGGCGTCGCGCTGTTGCTGCTGGCGCTGGGTGTCTTTTCGCTGGCGAACAAGGATTTGTCGGACGTGTTTGACCAATTTCTGCGGTGGGTGCATCTCGACCCGGAGCGGAGTTTTTTTCAAGGCATTGGCGACTGGCTGGACACCATCACGCCGACCAATGTGCGGGTGGTGGCGTCGGGCACGTTCCTCTGCGGATTGTTTCTGCTCGTCCTGGGCTTGGGACTGGCGTTTCGCGCGAAATGGGCGATCTGGCTGGCGATTGGCGAGTCGGCTTTTTTCATCCCGATTGAGATTTTTGAATTGGTGCGCCATCGCCGGCCTGGAGCCTTGGGCCAACCCCGACCGGAATTGTTTCCTCATCCCAAAATTGGACTGGCAATTGTACTGGCATTGAACGTGGCCATCGTCTGGTATTTGCTCAAAAACCGGAAACGGCTGTTCCGGCACCACCGCTAAGTTTCCCGCGTGACCGGGGCGCATTTGATTTCGGTGTGCCCGATGATTTCGTGCGCAGCGTGCAGGCGTTCCGGCAGGGTTGACCCCGTTTCAGGGGTGCGAATTGAAATTGTTTGGATCCAATTATGTAATGCCAGATGACAACGATTTATTTGATTGGCAACTTGTCAACTTTTTGTCACTTTCAAACTCATGAGCGAATTGAAGCCAGAGTTAGAGGGGATTTATGTCGTCCTTATTGGCTCATTCAATCCGCAAATCTTTCAGCCTCTTTGGTTTTCAAAGGAAGGCTTGATCCAAGAACCAGAAGCTCAAAAAGCCGAAGTGCAGGTCATAGCACCTGAGGCTGCCGTCTTCTCCATTGGCTGGATGCAATTAGAAGTAACACATGAACGGTTTGCTGCAACGACAAATCAGCCGCAGTATTTCGATGCCTTGCGCGATCTTGTCCTCGGCGTGTTCAAGTTGCTTCGTCACACGCCAATTAAGCATCTAGGCATAAACAAGTTGGAGCATTTTCGAAGTTCAAGCGAAAAAGAGTGGCATCGTATTGGTCATTTGTTGGCTCCGAAGGAACCTTGGAAGGGCTTGCTAGAAGAACCGGGGATGCGTAAAGTTCAAATGTTGGGTATTCGCTCAGATGGCTTTCGCGGGAGAATCTCAGTTACGGTAGAACCCTCGGTTAAAGTAAAACCAGGTGTCTTTTTTGGGGTGAATGACCATTTCGAAATTGAGGAATCTGAAGACGTCCGATCGTGCGAACGGATGGTTGAGATTTTGGGCAAGGCATGGCAAGATTCTCTCGCCCGAGCCGAAAAGATTACTCGTGGTATAATGAAGATATGAACGAGAACGTTGAATCACTTGAAGACCAGTCTCAAGCTGACAGCCTTGAATTATTGTCTTTGCCGACTCTGCTCAAAGAGTTGACCCCATCGGAACAGACGACTCCATCTCGTCAGTGGCGCGTTCACTTAAGCAAGCGCGTAAACGTCGATGCAATGCCGCCTTCATCCACGGCCAACCCTCCGCACCCTGAATTATATCCGCATCTTAGTGAGCAGTGGGGGCGCGTGTTAAAAAGAACAGCAAGAACAGCACCTTTTCCCCTGCCGCTCGGATTCCGACTTTACCTAGACAGGTTTCAGGTGCTTCAAAAATTTGAAGGCGTCGTTCAATCCGTGACAGAGAATTCTTTTGTGGCTCGATTAACCGATAAGACTCATGACGAACACGAGGAAGCAGAATTTCATTTGGAGGAAGTATCACCAGGAGACCGCAATTTGGTGATGCCGGGAGCAGAATTCTATTGGGTAATTGGGCGAGAGGTGAAGCCTTACGGACAAATCTCCCGTTCCTCGATCTTGCGTTTCAAGCGAATTCCGGCCTGGTCAAACGAAGAGGTTGAGCAGGCAAAGGCAGAAGCAGAAACATTCCTATCGTTTGTTGACCTTGATGCTGGAAATGACCCCTCCTGAGGCAGACGAATTAGAGGTTTCTCTGTTTGGTCCCGGATTCGGAGAGTGTGTTCTCGTTCATCTTGGGTCTGACGAGTGGATGATTATTGATAGCTGCCTACACAAGGGAGAAAAGCACCCTGCGCCACTCGATTACCTCAAAAAGATTGGTGTTCAACCCAGTTCTGCTGTGAAATTGATCATTGCCACTCACTGGCATGACGATCATGTGAAGGGACTCGGCGAGGTAGTTCGTGAGTGCGTTTCAGCAAGGTTTTGGTGTTCCCAAGCACTTTTCGCCAGAGAGTTTATCGCGTTGACTGATCTGTGGAAGAAACAAGCATCGCAAGATTCGCCTTTAAATGAATTCTCCTTGGTTATGGAAGCGTTGGGTCGGTCGGGTCGTATGCAAAAGGACCCGCTGGGCAAAGTTGGCTTTGGTTTTGCCTCTGCAAACAAATGCATTTGGAAACGACCGATTAATTCGCACATTTCAGAAACAGTTCGAAGAGAAATTCATTCGTTGTCGCCTAGGGAAGCCGCGGTCAAAAGCGCATTCGAAACGGTCGCGGCTATGTTTCCAACTAGGGGGGTTTTGAGACAGCCGATCCCGAGCAGACCGAATCAATCATCGGTTGTGCTCTGGGTAACGATCGGCAACATTTCCATTCTCCTCGGTGCGGACATGGAAGAAGAAAACAATCCGTACGGCGGCTGGAAAGTTATTGTTAATTCGACGGAGAGGCCTGATGGGCGCGCGACGTTGATCAAAGTGCCTCATCACGGCTCCTCCACGGGAGAATATGCTCCGATGTGGGCGAAGATGTTAACCCCGTCTCCTTTGGCGATGCTCACGCCATTCACGAGGTTGAAAATCCCTCTGCCAACGCATGATGACATTGAGAGGATTATTCGTCGGACTGATAAAGCATTTATTTCGGCCACGGTGCGGAATCGCGGACAGCAACGGCGAAACCCAGAAGTGAGACGCACGATGCGCGAAGTGCTCAAGTGGAGCCGACCCATTGACGAAGGTTTCGGTCAGATTTGCGCCCGTAAGAAAATTCCCAGTTCGGTGGATTCAGGTTGGCAGGTGCAGTTATTCGGTGACGCTTGTCGCCTTGATGCGCTTCTTCGGAACTAGTGCAGACCCTTTGTCGAATAATTTCCCGTGACCCTCCCCCCCAAACGCATATTATTTGATTGTGACGCTTACTGAAGCGATTCAATTGCTGGAAAAATTCCGCGCGGGCGGAGTGAGCCGCGACCAGGTTTTGCGCGCGTTTCAAACCGCGCCCATCGCCGACCTCGGTTTCGCGCAGGTGGACACGCACCGTGCGCTCCGCAAAGGTTTCCCCGAAGTCATTTTCGGCGGCGGCAAAACGCCGGAACAAGTCGTCAAAATAGCCGCGAATATTCTGGCGTCCGAATCGCGCGTGCTCATCACGCGTATCACTGGCGCCCAGGCCCGCGCGTTGCGCAAAAAATTCAAGCTTGCCGCTCACCACAAACTTGCCCGCTGTGTGACCATCGAGAAAAAACCCTTGCCCAAACGTCCCGGAACCATCGGGGTCATTTGCGCCGGCACCAGTGATTTGCCCGTGGCGGAGGAGGCGGCGGTAACGGCGGAAATCATGGGCAACCGGGTCGAACGGATTTACGATGTCGGCGTTGCCGGCTTGCATCGCTTATTGGCGAAATCGGAAAACATCCGGCGTGCGAACGTGCTCATCGTCGTCGCCGGCATGGAAGGCGCGCTGCCGAGCGTCGTCGCCGGTCTGGTTTCCAAACCGGTCATTGCCGTGCCGACGAGCATCGGTTACGGCGCGAGCTTCGGCGGCATCGCGGCGCTGCTCGGCATGTTGAACAGTTGCGGCAGTGGTGTGACCGTGGTGAACATTGACAACGGTTTCGGCGCGGGTTACGCCGCCGGCCAGATCAATATGCTCTGTAGCGGCGCCTCGTGAGAGCGCAGCCATATTTTTAGATTAAGTCAGCCGCGCTCTTACGAGGCGCGGCTACAAAAAATGAAAACGCTTTACCTCGATATTTTCAGCGGCATCAGCGGCGACATGTTCATCGGCGCGCTGATTGACCTCGGCGCGGATGCGCGCAGGCTTGAGTGCGAGTTGAAGAAGTTGAAACTCGGCGGCTATCATCTTCACGTCGCGCGCAAACAAAAATCCGGCATCGCCGGCGTGAAGTTTGATGTTCATTTGACCGACGCCCACGAACATCATCACGGACACCACCCTGATCACAGCCACGATCATCATAATCATGGACATGACCATCATCATCACGACGAGAACCGGACGTTTGAGGAAATCAAAAAACTCATCGGGCGCAGCAAATTGTCGGCATGGGTGAAGAAAAAATCCGTCGCCGTGTTTCAACGCCTCGCGGAGGCCGAGGGCAAAATCCACGGCCTGCCGCCGGAGAAAGTTCATTTCCACGAGGTCGGCGCGGTGGATTCAATCGTGGACATCGTGGGCGCGTGCATAGCATTGGAAATGCTGGGCCGGCCACGCGTGCTGGCCGCGCCAGTCGTCGAAGGCACCGGCTGGGTGGATTGCGCACACGGACACTTTCCCGTTCCCGCCCCGGCCACCCTGGCCATCCTGGGCGCCCGCGGCATCGGTGTGACGCAATGTGACGAACCGCACGAACTGGTCACGCCCACCGGCGCCGCCCTGTTGGCGGAGTTCGTCGAAAATTTTGGCCCGATGCAAAGTCTGGTCGCGGGAAAAATCGGCTTCGGACTCGGCACGCGCGACCACCAGACGCGACCCAACGTTCTCCGGGCGGTGTTGGGCAAACGCTCAACCCTCAACCCTCAACCCTCAACTGCTTTGGATTGGGAAACGGATCGTGTCGCTGTGCTCGAAACGAATCTGGACGACGTGAGCGGGGAAATTCTCGGGCATTTCGTTGAAACGGCGCTGACCGCAGGCGCGCTGGACGTTTTTTACACGCCGATTCAGATGAAGAAAAATCGGCCCGGCGTGTTGCTCACGGTTTTGTGTGCCGAAACGGATGCGGACAAGTTTAGCGAGTTGATTTTGCGCGAAACGAGCGCGTTCGGCATCCGGCGGACGGTGGCGGAACGGCGAAAATTGCGGCGTGAATTCACAAAAATCAAAACACTGTTTGGTGATGTCACCGTGAAAATCGGCCGGCTCGATGGAAAGTTGGTTCAAGCCGCGCCGGAGTTTGAATCGTGCAAAAAACTGGCGTCGCGGGCAAAAGTGCCGTTGAAGCGGATTTATGAAGCCACGCTTGAAGCCGTTAAAATCAGGCTGTGATTTTCTTGAATTTGTCACCCATTATTTGCTTGCACGTTCAACCAGAAAGGCTTATTGATAGAGCAGATTTTGAACTGGCCGGGTCAGTTTGCTTGATGCGAAAACCTACAGTTATGCCACAACCGACGGGGGTGTCTTGAGCCGCCCTTTTTCTCCACGCAATTTTTCTCCTGCTTCGTTTGTCAGGGTCAACGGCAAAATCCGCGCCCGCGAAGTCCGGGTCATCGGAGTTGAGGGCAAACAACTCGGCATCATCTCGTTGACCGACGCGCTCAACCTGGCCCGGCAGCACGGGGTTGACCTCGTCGAGATCGCCGCCACCGCCACGCCGCCGGTCTGCCGGCTCGTAGATTTCGGCAAATACCGTTACGAACAGGCCAAGAAGGAGAAGGATTCCAAGAAGCATCAGCACGCCTCGACCGTCAAAGAGGTTCAGCTCAGCTCGCGGATTGACCCGCACGATCTCGGCATCAAGGTCACGCACGCGGTTGATTTTTTGTGCGAGGACATGAAAGTGAAGGTCGCGCTCAAATTCCGCGGGCGCGAAATGGCGCACACCGAAGTCGGCTTTCAAGTCATCAACAAATTTCTCGCTGAAATCGCGTCCTACGGCCATCCCGATTTTCCGCCGAAACTTATCGGTCGCGGCATCAATGTGATGGTCAGCCCCCTGCCGCGCAACAAGCGCGCCAAAAATCCGCATCAAATCGAAGCCAGTCCGGCGCCGTCTTCGGACAATCATCAACCACCCCGTTCCGCCCCCTCGAAAAACAAAGTGCCCGTTTCGGACGAACCGCAGTCCGGCGGATTGAACAATCCGTTCGCCAAACTGGAAGTGAAGTGATTTTGCGGCACCGGCTTCCAGCCTGTGATTTGGTTTAATTTCCCACAGGCCGGAAGCCTGTACCACGATTCCAACCGCGCACCAATTCCGGGAACCGGCAATTCTCGCAGACCGCATTCGAGTGTTCGCAAAAGTCGCGCGTGATTTGAATCAACCCCTGCTGCGCGGAAGCGCTCCGCAACCCGTGGCTTCGCCCAACACCCAACAAACGCTGCCGCGCCAATTTCAAAATGGAATTGTCTTCCGCTTGCGGCCAGGCGGCGTAGCGGTGTTCAATGACGCATTGGAGCCTTTCATTTTTACCTTCGGCGGCGCGCGTCCAAAGCCACGGCAGAATCACGTTCACCGCCAAATCCGTCACCCGCGCATCGCCCAACAGCGGCTGCGGACTTTTCAATCGCGCCGAGCGGAACGTCCAGTGCCACGACCAAAATTCGTCGCGTTCCACTTCAAAAATTTCCCGCAGCGAATCCACCAATGCTTGGGAGGAATGGCGCTCGCCTCGGCGAAGCCTGGGTGTCGCCGTCCCAAAAATTTCAGGATCGCCGGCACGGCGACCCTCCCCAATTGAAGACGCACACCAACCTTCGAGTTTTTGAATCAGATTCCCAGTCGCCAGCCAGTGCGCGGCCAGCGCCAGCCGGCGTTGCGGATGATTTGCCGGACGCAATCCGTGAAATTTCCAGACGGCGCGCGGCAGAATGCAATCGCTGAACGCATCGCGTTCCCGCCACCAGCAATCCCAAACCCGACGCACATAACCATCGCTGCCTGCTTGTGCGCGCGTCAATTCCACCGGCAGCAAACCGCTGATGCCGAGCAGCCGGGCTTGAAGCGCAAAGGCCGGGTCCGCGCCGCGCAGCCAGCGCGGGCGCAATTCGGCGAGATTTTGCATGGGCCAGAGGTTGTGTTTGTAACCGAGCGCGCGGAACAGGCCTTCCCACAGCGCCTGCTCCCAGCCGACGTGCCGGGCGCGGGCGCGAAATTGTTCCGCTTTGGCTTGAAAACGAACGCGTGCGGCCGCGTCCAAAATCCTGCCTTGCCGCGTTTCATCCAATTCGCGCAATACCACGCAACATTGGCCGCGCAAATTTTCGGGCAGGACGCGCGGTGATTCGTTTTCCAGCCACAATCCGAGTTCGGCCAACGGCGCGTCCAGCGAGTGGCTCAACGGCAAAACTGGAGGCGCATTTGGCATTGGCCGCGCGTCGTCCCAAACGACGTGAAGCAGGACATTTTTAAAATTCGGGCTGCGGTCGTGACCGTGGGCGCGCCAGCCGCCGACGCGCAGGTCAATTTCCACGTCACCGGAACACGGCGCGGCGTCGCCGATTTGAATGACGGCGCCGCGAAAATCCGGCCCGCCTTCGACGCTCGCAAAGCCAGGATGCAAAACGCGAACGGATTTGCCATCGGCGGTTTGGAGCCGGTCGCGCTGCAACCGCTGGTGGTGCCAGATGGCCTGGAGCAGGCGTTCCGGCGGCGGATCATTTTCGTCGCGCAGGACATTCCCCGCGCCGAAGTGCGGGCGCCAGTCGGCGTAAAAATTTTCAGGCGGCGGAGACACTGCGGATTGCTTTTGCGCCTGCGGTCGAGCAAAGTCAAGCCGGCACGCAAAATTTTGAACGCAGCCAACGGCGGTTTTGCCCGTTTATAGAAACAGGCCATGTTCTTCGCCGCAGAATTTATTGGCCGGAAGCGGCATTTTATGACTAAACTCCGCGTTGAGCTTCGATGAACGACAATGCGATGATTGCAGTGACGAATTTGACGAAACGCTACGCCGGACGCACGGCGGTGGCGGGCATTTCGTTCACGGTCGCGCGCGGCGAAATTGTCGGTTTGCTCGGACCGAATGGTGCGGGCAAAAGCACGACCATGCGGATCCTTTCGTGTTTCATGCCGGCGACGTCCGGCACGGTGCGCGTCGCGGGCTTCGATGTCTTTCACCAGTCGGATGAAGTGCGACGCCGCATTGGTTACATGCCGGAAAACAATCCGCTGTATCCCGAAATGCGCGTGCGGGAATACCTGAAATTCCGCGCGCGGCTGAAGGGCCTCAACCGGCGGCGTTCGCGCGAGCGCGTGACCACGGTGATGGAGCAATGCGGGTTGACGGAGGTGGGCCGCCGCATCATCGGCCAGCTTTCCAAGGGTTACAAGCAGCGGGTCGGTCTGGCGGACGCGCTGGTGCATGAGCCAGAATTGCTCATTTTGGACGAACCGACCATCGGCCTGGATCCCAACCAGATTCGCGCGGTAAGGCAATTGGTCAAAAGCCTGGCCCAGAAGCACACCGTGCTGATTTCAACGCACATCCTGCAGGAGGCGGAAATGACGTGCAACCGGATGTTGATCATGGGCGACGGCAAAATCCTGGCCGCGGACACGCCCGACAATCTGCAGCGGCTCATGGCTGGTGGCAGCCAGATCATCGCTGAAATCGCCGCGACGGCGGACGAACTGCGCGAAGCCTTGTCGCAAATGCCGGGAGTCGAACAATTCGACGTATCGCCCTGTGAAGGGGAATTTCAACGCTGTGTGCTGACGCCGCGCGATGGATACGATCTGCGTCCGGCAATTTTCTCATTGGCGCAGGAATGCGGCTGGATCATGCGCGAATTGACGCGCAGCCGCCATTCGCTCGAAGACATTTATGTGCAGGTAACCCGGCCGACCGAAGAGGAAGAGGAGAGCGAATGAAAATTTTCTGGACGCTCACGCGCCGGGAGTTGGCCGCGTTTTTCTGTTCCATCACGGGCTATGTGATTATTGCGGCGGTGACGCTTTTGATCGGGTTGAGTTTCGTGGTGCTGATGACAAATCTCGGCAGCGACCCGTCGCCGATGCCGGTGACGGAAATGTTTTATCGGACCTACTTTTTCTGGCTGATTGTGCTGCTGGCAACGCCGGCGCTTACCATGCGGCTGTTCGCGCTGGAAAAATTCTCGGGCACTTTTGAAACACTGATGACCACCCCGGTGGGCGATTTGCAGGTGGTTGCGGCGAAATTCGCCTCGGCGCTTGTGTTTTACATTGCGATGTGGCTGCCGATGCTCGCGTGTCTCTTCGTCGTGCGACATTTTACGAATCAGCCGGGCACGCTGGACGCGGGCACGATTGGCGGAATGTATCTGGGCGTGTTTTTGGTCGGCTGCCTGTTTTTGTCGCTGGGGTGTTTTGCGTCGGCATTGACGCGCAGCCAGATGACGGCGGCGATGATCAGCTTTGTCATTGGCGTGAGTTTGTTTTCGCTCGGGTTTCTGGCCGAGGCCATTCCCGTGACCGCGCACTGGCAGTCGCAGGTGCTGTCCTATTTCAGCCTGTTCGAGCAAATGCACGACTTCGCCCGCGGCGTGGTGGACACGCGCACGGTGACTTTTTACGTCAGCCTGACGTTTTTCTTTCTATTCCTGACCCTGCGCGTGGTGGAAAGCCGGCGCTGGAAATAAAATGCCGACCGATTCCAAATCTCAACCCAGCTTTTCGCCCGGCCGCCGGTGGAAAATCGGCTTCGACGTGGCCGTGCGCACCGCGCTGGTGCTGGCCGTGGTCGTGATGGTAAATTACCTTGGCACGCGTTTCTTTGGCCGGTTTTACCTGAGTTCCCAGACCCGCGTCCAACTGGCGTCCCAAACGCTGGACATTCTCAAGTCGTTGACCAATCACGTGAACGTGACGCTTTACTATGACAAGCAGGACGATTTTTATCCGACCATCGTGGCGTTGCTAAATGAGTATCGTTCGGCCAACCCCCGCATTTCCGTCACGACCGTGGATTATGTGCGTGATGCGGGCGAGGCGCAAAAAATCAAGGAGCAATACAAGCTCAACTCGCCGACGGACAAAAACCTGGTCATCTTTGATTGCGAGGGCAGGGTCAAGATCGTTCCCGGTGATTCACTCACCCAGGTCAAACTTGAGCAGGTGCCCAATCCCAAGGAGCGTGAGTTCCGACGCCGGCCGATTGCCTTTAATGGCGAACAGGCCTTCACTTCGATGTTGCTCGCCGTTACGAGCGCCCGGCCATTCAAGGCGTATTTTCTGCAGGGCCACGGCGTCCCCTCGCTCAGCGATACCGGCGAGACGGGCTATTTGAAATTCGGCTCTCTTCTCGCCCAGAATTACATCGCGGTCACAAATCTTGAATTGTTCGGCGACAACCCCATCCCCATGGATTGCAATTTGCTCATCATTGCCGGCCCGCGGACGGAACTTTTAGAAACCGAGCTTCAGAAAATTGACCAATACCTCGCTCAAGGCGGGCGGCTGTTTGTGCTCTTTAACTATTTTTCCATCAAGCGTCCGACGGGGCTGGAGCCGATTCTGGCGCGCTGGGGTGTCAATGTCGGCTCCGACTGGGTTCAGGATCCGCAAACAACCGTCTCCGGCAAGGATGCGGTTGTTTCCAGTTTCAGCCAGCATCCGGTGGTCAATCCGCTGGTTGGCTTCGGATTGTTTCTTTATTTGCCACGGCCTATCAGCAAAGTGAATTGGGAAAACCCACCCGCCAGCGCGCCGCAGGTGGATGAATTGGCTTTTACCAGTCCGGCTTCGACTCTCGCGGGCGAACCCGGCAATCCACCGCATGCCTATCCGCTGATGGTTGCCGTTGAGCAAAAGCCGGTTGCCGGTGTGGCCAACGCACGCGGCACCACCCGGATCCTCGTCGTGGGCGATTCATTTGCCTTCGGCAACCAATCCATCAAGAGCCTGGACAACAGCGATTTCATTGGCTACGCCGCCAACTGGCTGCTCGACCGCAACACCCTGCTCAAAGGCATCGGGCCGCGACCCGTCACGGAATTCCGGTTGTTGATGACCCGGACCCAACAACGCGAAGTCCGCTGGCTGTTGCTGGGGGCGCTGCCCGGCGCGGTGCTGTTGTTCGGCTGCCTGGTCTGGCTGGCCCGGAGAAAATAATGAATTCGAAAACCACCGGAATCTGGTTTCTGATCGCCGCGGCGCTGTTCGCGCTGATTTTTATTTTTGAACATTTCCTGCGGCCATCCGCCGCGGAGTCGTCCTGCATCCTGCCGGAATTGCGTCCGCCCGCCGTCACCAGCGTTCAAGTGATTCCGTCCGGCGCGCTGGAAATTCGCGCCGACCGCACGAACGGCGCGTGGCTGCTGACCAAACCCATTGCCTATCCCGCGCAGCCAGCCGCCATCGAAGCCCTGCTCGACGCGCTCCAAAAACTCACGCCCGCCACGCGCATCAATGCCGCCGAACTCCGCAACCACCGCAACGCCGACATGGAATTCGGTTTTGAAACGCCCCGCATTTCACTCGTCATCGAAACCGGCGGCCAGCGCCGGCAGCTTTTGGTCGGCAACAAAACCCCGCCCGGCGATCAGGTTTTCCTGCGCGTCGTCGGTATGGACGGCGCGTTCGTCGCCGATGCCGACTGGCTTAATTTCATTCCGCGTTCGGCCAACGACTACTGGCGCGACACCGCGCTGGTGAATGTGAACAACAGCGGCCTGGATTGGATTGTGCTGACCAACGGCGCGAAGGCCATCGAACTTCGTCGCGACACGACGAACCATTTCTGGCGCATGATTCGTCCGTTTCCGGCGCGCGCCGACGCCGAGCGCATCACCGATGCGTTGCAACACCTGCAAACCACGCGCGTCACCCAATTCATCACCGACGACCCGAAAACGGATTTGACCGGATTCGGTTTGCAGCCCGCCGATCTTGACCTGTGGCTTGGTCATGGCACCAATTTCATTTCCGCCATTCACGTCGGCAAAAGTCCGACGAACGATCCGACACAGGTTTTCGCCAGGCGCAACGAATGGAACGCCATTTTCACGACCGCCAGGGAGCCGCTGTTACCCTGGCATGGTTCGGTGAACGATTTCCGCGATTCGCATTTGCTGGAATTGACCGCCCCGGTCGCGGAAATTGAAGTGCACGGCCAGACTAATTTCACCCTGCAAAGGCACGGCTCAAACGACTGGCAAGTCGTGGGCGAAAAATTTCCCGGGGATGCCGAGAACGTACAGGAATTCATTAAATTTCTCGCCGGTCTCCGCTTGACCGAATTCGTCAAAGACGTCGTGACCGCGCCGGATTTGCCCGCTTATGGGCTGGCAACACCGTCCCGCCGGATTATCCTGCGGTCGGTGGCGGGTGACACCAACGCCGTCATTGCGGAGATTCTTTTTGGTGCGACACAAACGAACGAGGTTTTCGTCAAACGCGCGGACGAGGATTTTATTTACGGCGTGACCAACGAGAATTTGAGCCGGATGCCGGATTTTGAATCCAGCTGGGAGTTCCGCGACCGGCAAATCTGGAATTTCAGCGAGAATGACGTCTCGCAAATCATGCTGCATCAAAACGGAAAGACGCGCGTGATGCTTCGCAACGGCCTGAACCAATGGTCGCTCGCGCCCGGTTCGCAAGGCATCATCAATCCGCCTGCCATCGAGGAAACGACGCACCGTTTCGGCGGACTCACCGCCACCTACTGGCTCGGGCGCAACATCACCGAGCCGGAAAAAAACTACGGCCTGAACACAAATAATCTGCAGATTACATTCGAACTGAAAAACGGCGAAAAACGCACGGTGGATTTCGGCATGGAAGCACCGCAGGCGCACACCGCGCTGGCGGCTGTGACACTGGACGGCGAACGTTGGGCCTTTGTCTTCCCGCCGGTGCTTTACCAGTTCGTCTTGAATTATCTCACCATTCCGGCAAACGTTCCCTGACATGCCTTCGCAACCCGGCTTCTGGCGGAAGTGCCGCGCAGGCCTTCGCTGGTTTCGCATCACCGTTCTTTTCGCGGTGCTCGCGCTGGTTTGCGCCCTCGTCTGGTTCAACCGCATCGGCCTGCCGGATTTTTTGAAAAGGCGTCTGGTGGAAACACTGCAAACGCGCGGAATCGAATTGGAATTCACCCGGATGCGCCTGCATTTCGTCCACGGACTGGTCATCGAAAACGTCCGCATCGGCCACGCCGTAGCGCCCGACGACCCGGTGCTCTCCCTGGCCGAAGTCCAATTACAATTGAACTACCGCGCATTGTTGCGCCGGCAATGGCAGGTTGATGGACTCATTTTGCGCCAGGGTAAATTCGTCTGGCCGCTCACGCCAACCAATGTGTTCACGCTCGGCAACATTCAGACCGAATTGCGCTTCCAAACAAACGACACCTGGTCGCTCGACCATTTTCAAGCTGACTTCACAGGCGCGAAACTCGCGTTGTCAGGCGACATCATCCACGCGCCGGAGATTCGCAACTGGGACATTTTTCATGGCAAAAAATCCGCCGGCCGCGCCGTTTGGCAGGCGCGATTGCGGAAATTTTCCGACACGCTCGACCGGATACATTTCACAGGCACGCCGCAATTGAGCCTGGTCGTGGACGGCAACGCGCGGGACATTCACTCGTTCGCCATCCGGCTGAACCTGAACGCGGCCTCGATTCAAACGCCCTGGGGCGGCGCGCGCGACGTCCGGCTCACCGGCAACCTCACCGCGCCTGCCGGAACTCCAACCAATTTCGTCCCGTCGTGGGCGTGGTGGACAAACGCGCAGCCGTATCGGTTTACTTGGACGGCGAAATTCAGGGAATTGAAATCCGAAAAACTGAACGCGAACTTCGTGGAGTGCAACGGCCTCTGGCAGGCGCCCGAACTGGCCGTCACCAAATTGTCCGCCGGGCTGGGCGGCGGACAACTTGATGCCACTGCGCGGCTGAACCTTGCCACGCGCGAGCTCACCTTCACCAATTCCTCGTGTTTCAACGTTCATGCGGTTGCCGCATTGCTGACGGAAAAAACGCGCGAACGGCTGGCGGATTTTTCGTGGACCCAACCGCCATCACTCCAGGCCTGCGGTTCGCTGCTTCTGCCCGCGTGGACGAATCGCCAGCCGGATTGGCGCGATGAAGTGCAACCGACCATTCAATTAAATGGCGAACTGGCCATCCCCAATGGTGTGTTCCGTGGCGTTGCAATTGACTCGACGCGCACGCATTTTTCCTACTCAAATCTCCTGTGGCAGCTGCCCGATCTCGCGGTCGTGAAATCAAAGAGCCGGCTCAAATTAAGCGGCGGCGAGGACGACGCGACAAAAGATTATCACTGGCATATCCGCGGCGTGTTGGATCCGGAAGTCGTCCGGCCGTTTTTGACGACGAGCAACGCGGTGCGCGGTTTTGAGATTATAAAGTTCACCGAGCCGCTGGCATTGGACGGGGACGTATCGGGGCGTTTGTATGACTACGATAGCATCGCAGCCACCGGGCACGTGGCGTTGACAAATTTTGCGGTGCGCGGCCAGACGTTTGGCGACGTGGTGTCAGCGTTGAATTACACGAACCGGGTGCTGGAATTTGTTAATCCGCTGATGCACACCGGCACACAGATGATGATGGCGGACAAGGTGACCTTGGATTTCAACGCGCGGCTGCTTTGTTTCACGAATGGTTTCAGCACCGCCGATCCGGAGCCGGTGGCGCGCGCCATCGGGCCGAAGACGGGGCGGGTGGTGGCGCCGTATCATTTTCTGCAACCGCCGACGGTGCGGGTGAACGGCCAGGTGCCGTTATACGACATGAACGGCGGGCGCGACATGGCGGACGTGGATTTGCGGTTTGATATCATCGAAGGCGCGCCGTTTGAATGGATGAAATTCAAGACGACAAACATTGTCGGCACCATTCACTGGCAGAACCAGGCGTTGATTTTGACCAATGTGGCGGCGGCTTTTTACGGCGGGAATGGAAATGGTTTTGCGAATTTTGATTTTCGCGCGCCGCATGAAGGCGCGGATTATCAATTTGTCGTGAGCGTGACAAATGTGAATCTACATTTGCTGGCGATGGATTTATCTTCGCCGACGAACCATCTCGAAGGCACGTTGGCCGGACGCCTCGTCGTGACGGACGCGGATTCGAGGGATTGGCAGGCGTGGGATGGTTTCGGCCACGCAAACCTGCACGACGGGTTGCTTTGGGACATTCCGATTTTCGGCATTTTGTCGCCGGTGTTGAACACGTTTTTGCCGGGTTTGGGCAACAGCCGCGCGACGGACGCTGTGGCGAAATTTTCCATCACCAATGGCTTGATTTACACGGACTCATTGGAAATTCGCTCGACCATGATGCGGCTGGAATACGCCGGCACGGCGGATTTGAAGCAAAACGTCCATGCGCGCGTTACCGCGCAGTTGCTGCGCGACACCTGGGTGGTCGGCCCGCTGGTCAGCACGGTGCTTTGGCCGGTGAGCAAATTGTTTGAATACAAAATCACCGGCACGCTGAAAAATCCGAAGAGCGAACCGGTTTATGTCCCGAAACTCCTGCTGCTGCCGTTGCACCCGATTCGCACTTTGGAGGGAATGTTCCCCGGCGGCGAAACTGAAACGAACGCGCCGCCGGAGAATTGAAATGGTCGCCGCACGTCATGGATTCGGGGACGAGACGCGGTTGGTATCAACTGGCGCGTTGGGCGACACGGGATTGAAACGGTCGTCTATGTGACCTTGGGCTTTCACGCGTCTCAGTTCCGCCCGGCGCTCGGCTTCAACTTTTTGACGTTCGCTCTCCGCGTCTTCCGCAGCGGCGGCGGAAATGCCCGGCAGCCTTCGCTCTTCCTTGATGGCCTGGGCGGCGGCGATTTCGGGGGTCTTCAAGACTGTCGGACGTATCATCACAATCGTTTCACTGCGATCCTTTGAGTCGTTGCGCGAGGTGAACAAATTGCCGAGGATCGGAATGTCCATCAACAAGGGAACTCCGCTTTTGCTTTTGCTCTTATCGGAACGGACAAATCCACCGAGGATGATGGTGTCGCGATCCCGGACAGCAATTTCAGAAGAAAGCGTGCGTTTGGTGGTATTGGGCACATTGCCAACGTTTTCAATGGTGGTATAACCGTTGAGGTCATCAATTTCCTGGTTGATGTCCATCACCACCAGACCATCTGGATTGATGAAGGGTGTGACATCCAATTCGACACCGACGGACAATTGTGAATAAGAAGAACTGTTGCCGTAAGCGCTGCCGTAAGTGCTGCCAGTGACATAGGGCACGGTCTGGCCGACAAAAAATGAGGCCGCCTTCGCCTGCGAGGTCTGGATGCGCGGACGCTGAATCACCGAGGTTGTGCTGTCCGCCGCCGCCGCCTGCAACGCCACGTCCCAATTAGGGCCAATGTTGCCGAAATAGCTTAATCCCCCGGGCAGACTGTTGGCGAAGGTGCTGGACGTGCTGGACGAATTGGTGCTCACCAAGCCCAAGCCTCCATTCAGGAAATCAGCGAACGTCTGTCCATTATTCATGCCGCCGCCGCCCATGATCCCGCTGGTCGAGTTACCTTGAAAGGTCTTGGGATTCTGTGCCACCGATACGCCCAGGTTCCAGGAATGGGTAAGACCAACGTCCATGATAACCGACTCGATGAGCACTTGTGAGAGCAGCACGTCCAATTTTGCTATGACGGCCTTGATCCGATCCATGTCCGCCTGCGTTGCGAAAACGAGCAGTGAATTGCTCCGCTGGTCGGCAATGATTTTCGTCTGGCCAAAAACCTGAATTGGTTCCTGCTGTCCTCCCGACGAAGCGCGTTGAATGATGGACTGCAACCTTTGCTGAAAAGTAGTGCCACCCGTCGGCGTGCCGCTGGGCGTCGCCTGCGAGCCAAGTGCCCGCGGCTGATTTACCTGGTTAATGCCGGATTGTTGTGTGCCGCCCATTCCGGAAGAACCCGTCGCGCCACCGGTGCCCGAAATGCCGTTGCCGGACCGCGTGGCCGTTGAACTGCCGATGCTGACCGTGCCTCCCCCGCTGCCACCAAGGCTGTTCAACGCGTTGGCGATGTCTTCGGCCATGGCGTATTTGATCGGGATGACTTCGGAGATGTATTCCGCCGGCACCGACACGTCTATCTGATTAATCATTTCCAGCATCCGCTTGACGTTTTCGGCGTTGTCGCGGAGCACGAGGATTCCATTGTCGTCAATCGGGAAAATGGCATTGGCCAATTTTGCAAACGGCTGGATGAGCGGCATCATGACGCTGGGCCTGATGTATTTCAACTGGACGATGTGCGTCACATAGGACCCCATCTCCGGCAACTGGCTCGCATCCCCGTGGTCAATCTTCGCGCCGGCCGAATTCGCCTGGTCAATCGGCAGCACTTTTACAAATTTGTCGCCCACATTCACCAGGGCGATGCCATTGAGCGCGAGCACCGCCTGCAACGCCTGGATCGCCTCGGTTTTGGTCAATGGCGTTTCCGTGCGCAAAATAATCTGCGCCGACGGCAGCCCGGCGCGCAACATCGTGCGCCCAACCAGTTGCGCATAAACATCGAGCACTTGGCTCACGTCCACCCCCTGAAAATTGATGTTGCCAGCGGGAATCATTTCTTCCGGCGGCGCATTATTGGTCGAAGCGGTATTCGGCGTTACCAGGGAAGGCAATGAATTGGGCGCAGGCGCAAGGGGCGGTGGCGGAGTCAAAACCGGCATTTGTGACGGCACGGCTGGCGTAACGGGGGCGTTATTGGTCACGATGTTGGCGCGCTGCGGCCGCGGGCTGGGCGACGGTTGTGCCCGCAATTCAAGGGCGGTTAGGAATAAAATCAGGATGAGCGTGGTTGTTTTCATTTTGCGATTTTGGTTGCAGGCTTGGAATCGGCCGGCGCGGCAGCGCGCGCTGGCGCGGCTGGATTTTTTTGATAGCTGGCGACGAGCCGGATGTTCGCGTTGAGGTGCTGGCGCGGGGCGTCCGGCTGGAGTTCCAGATCACGCACGCGGATCATCGAGGCGCCCGAGCCGAGCTTGTAAAGGAAATCCACGAGCTGCTGGTCGGTGGCGACCACATTGATGTTCTGCACTTGTTCGATAAAAAACGCGTCATTCGTATGCATTATCGAGCGCGAGTAATTGGCCCGGCCAACTCCGCTGGCTTCGGCTTGCGCCTGAATCGTGCGCATGAAATTGATGGCCTGGTCTTCGGGCGCGACAAATTCACCCTGGCCTTCCAGGCTTTTCACCTGCGCCTGGTAATTGGTCGCTTGGGCGATGGTCGCCTGGTAGCTCGCCAACGTGTCACGGGCATTTTTCAGCCGGGTTTTCAATTGGCTCCAGTCGGTAAAGTACGGCCAGATGAACACGAAATTCAGCACCAGGATCAAAACCACCACCACCCCGACGGCCAGGCGGCGCTCCAGCGGACGCAGATGCGCGAAGTATTTTTTCATGGCGTCCCCTCCGCGTTTTGCAGTTGCAAACTGAAACTCCAGGTCACGGCGTTTCCAGTCTGGCGGGGATTGACCGGTTCGCCGCCCTGGGAATTGAACATGGGGCGTCCGTTGGCCGTGACTTTTTGCATGGCGGTGTTGAAATCAAAAAGCGTGTTGACTTGATCGGGTGCCGCCGTGCCACCCAAGGAAAGTCTCTTGCCGTCCGCAAAGCTGAATCGCTGCAAGGTAATGTTGGCTGGCAATTGTTCCGCGACAATTTTCCAGCAATCCAGCGCCGCGTATTTCAATTCCTGCCGCTCCTTGAGCACGTCGTATTGCGCCTTGAGTTGCAACGCATTCGTGTAACTGCCGCTCTGGTCCGCGACCGCCTGCTCGACCTTGTGCGTTTGAATGGCCAGAAAACCCGTCGCGCAAAAATAGATTGCCACACCGATGGCATACAACACCCCGGTCGTCACCAGACCGCGCAGCCAGAGACGGTCAACAAATTGTTGCTGGTAACGCGCGGGAAATTCCGCCGGCAACAACGTCGCGCGCGAACCTGACGACGCCGCGCGCCGCGCCGTGTGTGCGGCCAGTTCCGCCGGCGGCAACGGCGGCGTGACCTGCACCGGTTCGCTCAAACCTTCGCGCAACGCATTTTCCCATTCTGCGGCACTGACGGGATCCGCGACCAGATGCCATCGGTTGGGTGGCGCGGTCAGCCAGCCTTCCAGTTCGCCGGCCCAGGCCAATTGCGCAAGCTGGGCCTTCAAATTATTCGCGCGGTCGCCGACGGGCGGCACCACGACATAACTCAAACTTCGCAACGCGCCGCTGCACCACCACGCCACGAGCACGGCATTCTGTCCGCCGAGCACCAGCGGATACATCCAGACGTCCGCCGCCGCTTCGCTCTGGCGCGACAAGCCGTCTTCCGTCGCGGGCGTGGCCTCCAACTGGTCGAGCATCGGCACTTCCAGCCGGTCGGCGAGATAACCCCGGCCTTCGAGCTTGCCGAGAAATTCCTCAACCACGCTGCGCTCGGCGATGACCACGACCACCGTTTGCAAATCCTCCACCTTCGTTTCACCGGCAGCCGCGGCCTCCGCCCCGGCTTTGCCTCGGGACGGCGCGTCGCCCGGGTGCGACAGGACGTGCATGGTCCAGACGATTTGCGCCACCGGCATCGGCGAAAGTTTTTCCAGTTGCAGCTCCACCATCGCGAAGGTTTCCTCGAAATTGCTTTTGGGCAGTTCGACGACGCGCAGAAAGACATTTTCCAGCGGCAGCCACGCCACGTTCAGCCGCGGCTGCCACAATGAACTCCAGGACTTGGCGATGAATCGGGCCGGCACCGGCTCGTCCAGCGCGCCGCGATGCTCGCGGTTCAGCGCAAAACTGCCGCCCTTGGCGTCGAATTGCCAGAGACGATTCGCGTCGGACGCGATTTGCAGGATGTTGCAGGAATGCCAGCGAGCCATGTTGGTAAATTTTTACGGTGGTGTGGGCAATGTCACTCTTTGACCCACATTTCGGTTTTGGTGTCGCCGCCGAGCGTGTCCAGGTGCTCCTCGATTTGTGTGACGCGCAAAACTTCCTCGATGGTCGTCTCGCCGTTTTTGACCTTGGTCCAGCCGTCCGTGCGGAGCGTGCGCATGCCCTGTTCAATCGCCTTTTGGGCGATGGTCGTGGCGGGCGCGCGACTCAAAAGCAGCGGACGCATGGCCTCGTTGACGATGAGCAGTTCGTAAATGCCTTTGCGTCCTTGATAGCCAAATTGCCGGCACTCTTCGCAACCGACGCCGTGCCAGAATCTGGCCGTTCCAATTTCCTCTTCCGGAAAACCGATGCGCCGAAGGTAATCGGGCTCGACCTTTTGCTCGGTTTTGCAATGCGGACAAATCGTGCGGACGAGGCGCTGAGCCATGACGGCCTCGACCGACGACGCCACGAGAAACGGCTCAATGCCCATGTCAATCAACCGCGTGAACGCGCTCGGCGCGTCGTTCGTGTGCAGCGTGCTGAAAACCAGGTGGCCGGTCAGCGACGCGCGAATGGCGATCTCGGCGGTTTCCAGGTCGCGGATTTCGCCAACCATGATGACGTTCGGATCCTGGCGCAAAATGTGGCGCAAACCCATCGCAAACGTCAGACCGATTTCCGGGCGCACGGCGATTTGGTTGATGCCTTTGAGTTCGTATTCGACCGGCTCCTCAATCGTGATGATGCGTTTATGCACGGAATTGATCGTGCTGAGAAAAGCGTAGAGCGACGTGGATTTGCCCGAACCGGTCGGCCCGGTGACGAGGAAAATGCCGTGCGGTTTGATGATGATGTCGCGGATCATCGCCTCGTCGTTCGGCGCGAAACCCAGTTTGTCGAGACTCAGGAATATTTTCCCGCGCGTCAGCAAACGCAGTGAAACGCTTTCGCCGTAAACCGTCGGCACCGTCGAAACGCGGATGTCAATCTCCTCGCCCTTGATGCGGACGTTGATGCGGCCGTCCTGCGGCAGGCGTTTTTCGGAAATGTTCATGCCGCTCATCACTTTGATGCGCGAAATGAGCGCGGCCTGATAGCGTTTCAACTGCGGCGGCATCGGCGTCTGATGCAAAATGCCGTCAATGCGGTAGCGAATGCGCAGTTCGTCCTCCGCCGGCTCAAAGTGAATGTCCGTCGCGCGATCCTTGAACGCCTCCCAGATGACCTGGTTGACGAATTTGATGACGCTGGCCTCCTGATCGTCCTCGGTGATTTCCTTGTCGCTGGCAATTTCCAGCTCCATCGGCTCGTCAACGCCCATTTCATCGAGCGTTTCCGCGCCGACGCCGTAATATTTCTTCAGCGCCTTTTCGATTTCAGCCTTCGGCGCGAGCGCGAACTGCACCGGCATCCGCGCGTCGAACCGCACGGCATTCATCATCGCGGCATCGAACGGATCGCTGACGACAACCTGGAGCGTGCCGTCGTTCACGTCCGTGGGCAGCACGGAAAACTGAAACGCGATCTTCGTGGAAATTTTGTTTCGCGCCTCCGGCGGAGTTGTGTGCTTGGGCAAATCCAAAAATGGCCAGCTGAGCGTTTGTGCCAACTTTTGGAGAAAAGCGTCCTCGGCCAGGCCGCGCTCGCGGGCGATGAACCCGAGCAGCGGCTCCACCGAGCCGTTGTTCGCGGCGGCGCGCCACGCCTTGCGCCAGTCGTCAAACTGGACGGGCGTCGCGTCGGCGACCGACGCGACCAGATTTTTTACCGAGCTAAAACCCATTTGTTACCTTCAGTTTGGTTCCCTTCAGTTTAACAGCGAAAAACCATGAAAGTTGCGGTTTTAAGCGAAAAATTCAAGCGAACAATATGCCACCTTAATTCGTGCAATTGGGGCGAAAATTCGCTGTTTCCTGCTCCAATATGAGACAGTTCGCCACCATCACCGTTATTGGCTGGGACAAGACCGGCGTCATTGCGTGCGTCACCGCTTTTCTGTTCGAGCAACACGCCAATATCGAGGCGCTGGAGGAACTGGTCGCGCGCGGCCAGCAACTCGAAGCCGGCGTGCTCGCCAAAGCCGTGAAACTTTTCCTCGGCAAACGGCTCGACGTTTATTGGGACGTGGTGAAGGAAGTGTAAGGGACACACGTCTCCGCGCTTGACCTGCCGGCGTTTTGCGGCGGAAATGAAGGCATGATTACCCAAAGAAATCTTATCGTGATTGCCGCTGCCATCGTCGCCGTGGCTGCGGTTGTGGCATGGGCCCAATCGTCCGCCCAACCGGTGATGCACGCGTCGGTTTTCAGCTGGGCTGGCTTCAAGGCCGAGCCGACGAAGGCCGGCTCGCGGCGGGAGTGCTTCGACGCGCGCACCGCCACGCTCGACCGGCTGGAGTGTCACGTCACCACGCTCAATCCGGGCGAAGCGCCGCACCCGGCGCACCAACACCCGGAGGAGGAAGTGGTCATCGTCAAGGAAGGCGTTCTGGAGGCGGTGCAAAACGGTCAGACCAACCGCGTGGAGGCGGGCGGAATCATCTTCCAGGCATCGAATGAAATACACGGCCTGCGGAACCCGGGCACCAACCAGGCTGTTTATTACGTCATCAAGATTTATCCGCACGATCTGGTGAAGCCCAAGGCGCAGTAGTTTCCACCCCAGATAGAAATCTGTCCTGTTTTGGGGCGGATGGCATGCGTTGGCGCTTCCAGTTGGCACTTACATCCGGGCCAAAAATTTTCCCGAAAAAAGTTGTTCGCTTTCTTGAACTGATTCCGCGTTCTTCGTGTCAGTAATCGAAAGGAGAAAGGCAAAGCCGTATGAATGCCATCGCAACGCATGAAAAAAGTTTGTTTGAAATGACACTGAAAGCAGCGGTCATTTACGATGACTTCGATTTTGCCGCGCGAGCCGCCGCGCTATTGGAACGCGTGGCGATTCGCGCGGACGAAGCCATGAAGTGGGACGTCAAGCCGTGGAGGCTCGACGTGCTGAAAACATCATCCCTGGCCAACGCCGCCCTCGGCGAAACCGCCGACGCGGACTTGATTGTGGTTGCCTTGCGCCAGACCCATTCGCCGCCGGATGAATTGAGGGGCTGGCTGGAGAGTTGGGCGATGAAACGGCAAACCGAGGACGCCGCCGTGATGGTGCTATGCCCGGAGGAAAACGCCACGTCAACGTCGCTTTGGCGCGAACTGAAAGAGTTCGCGGAAAGGCACGGTCTGCCTTTTCTGGGCAGCCGTATTTTACGGGATGACGGGGATTCGATGGATTTTGTCCATGGGTTGCGGCAGCAGAAACAGCCGCCTCAACCTGTTGTGTCAACGCTTGAATTGTTTGCAGAGTCGTCGCGCCCGCCACGTCATTGGGGCATCAACGAATAAAATTTGTTTGACGTTTGCGTTGTCGCGGCTTCGGACTAAGATTGCAGCAGGGCTTGGTGTTTTGCGGCCCTTGGAAAGGAAAAAAGTTATGGCAAAGAAAACGAACTCAAGGAACGGCGGCCGTGGTCAAAAACAAGTCTTTGCGTTCTCCGCACCCGGCGCGGTGAGCGTGCAGTTGGTGGGTGATTTTACGCATTGGCAGGAGCGTCCCATCAATTTGCAAAAAGGCGCGGACGGCCTGTGGCGGACAACGGTGGAATTGGAACCGGGCACGCACCACTACCGTTTCCTTGTGGATGGCGAATGGCGCGACGACCCCGAATGCGCTCTTCGCACGCAGAATCCTTACGGCAGCGAAAACATGATGCGGCATGTGGCGTGAGCGTCATCGCCTTCGTCTGACATAAGATTGAGAATCAGATTTTCGCAGCGCGCCGTTGAAAAATCACTGGCGCGCAAAGGTGGGGTTTGATTTTAGTTGCCGCCCCGCTGATATCAAAGAACGGAAGCCACTTGCTTGCGCCTCGACTCGTGTTGCTAAAATGATATGTTATTCGCGTGAACGAACTTCTCATCGGCCTGGTTGGCGCGTTGATAGCCACGAATCAACCGCTGGCCGTCAGTAATTTGATTCAGCAGAACGCCGGCGTCTCGGTCACGATTGTGAATCCCAACGACCCGGCGGAGAAGGAATTGACGCAGTTGATGGCCGAGGACGAAGCGGCGCTGGTCGAGGTGGACAAATGGATTCGCGATAACAACGCCTTTGCCGCGCAGGGGGCGGGCGAGCCGAGGGAGGCATTGAACCGGCGCATCCTCGCGCGCTTCGAGTCGGTGCGCAAAGACTACGAGGATTTTCTGCAGCGTTATCCGGATTTCGCGCGCGGGCATCTGGCCTATGGCAGCTTCTTGAACGACATCGGCGAAGAAGAAGCGGCGGGGGCGCAATACGGGAAAGCCGCGCAGCTCGACCCGAAAAATCCGGCGGCGTGGAACCAGCTCGCCAACTATTACGGCGAACATGGCCCGCTCACCAACGCCTTCGTGGATTACGCCAAAGCCATCGAATTGAATCCAGCGGAGCCGGTTTATTACCAAAATCTCGCGACAACGGTTTATCTTTTCCGCAAGGACGCGAGGGCATTTTACGGCATCAGCGAGGAGCAGGTTTTCGACAAGGCGCTGGCGCTGTATCGCAAGGCCATGCAATTGAATCCGCAAAATTTCCTGCTCGCGGCCGATTACGCGGAAAGCTACTACGGCATCCGTCCGCTCCGCACCAACGATGCCCTCGAGGCCTGGACGAATGCGCTCCAAATCGCCCGCGACGACAATGAGCGCGAAGGCGTTTACCTCCATCTGGCGCGAATCAAAACGGTCGCCGGTCATTTCGCCGAGGCCCGGGCGCATCTGAACGATGTGACCAATGTGGCGTTTGCCGACCTCAAGCACCGGCTCGAACGCAACCTCGCCGAACACGAAAACCCCACGACCAACCCCGGCGTCACCGGCGCCTTTACGAACCCGCCGTCCGCACCCACCTCCGTGCCGGGTCGGACGCCATAAAACTTTTTCATGGTTTGCCGTGAAATTTCTGCTACCTTGCCGGGCACAATTTGCACAAATCATGAGTTTTTACGACAAACTGAAATTTGATTCGAACGGCCTGATTCCGGCCATCATTCAGGAACAAAAAACCGGCCGCGTAGTGATGCTGGCGTGGATGAACCGCGCCTCGCTCGAAAAAACCATTGAGACCGGCAAGACGCATTTCTGGAGCCGTTCGCGCCAGAAATTCTGGATGAAAGGCGAGGAAAGCGGCCATACACAAACGGTCAAGGACATCGCGTTCGATTGCGACGGCGACACGCTGTTGATCCAGGTGGACCAAATCGGCGCGGCCTGTCACGAAGGCTACCAGTCGTGCTTTTTCCGCTCGGTGGAAAAGGACGGCCAATCGTTCAAAATCACCGAGCTGCAACTCGAAACGCCGGAACAAATTTATGGAAAGAAATAATCGCCGCAAAACGCGCGGACAAACTTAATGACAAATGACCAAGCACGAATGACGAAAGAATTTCCAATTTGTAAATGACCAATCCGAGTTCCGGACTTTCGTCATTTTTTAGTCATTCGGATTTAGGAATTAGTTGTTTTGTTTCTCTTATGCCTTTTCGCAGTTGAAAAAATATGGATGACATGGTTCCATTCGGCAGCCGCGAGTATTTTTTGATGCTCGCGCTGCTGGCCTTTTCCCGGGGCATGGATTTTCTCAGCACGTGGATCGCGACACCGAACCTGTTGCTGGAAGGCAATCCCATTGCGAAGAAGATGGGTTGGAAATGGGGTCTGGTGGTGAACGTGGTGATGATCACCGCGCTGGCATTGTGGCCGCTGTCGGCCATCGTCGTCGCCACCGCGAGCGTGCTGGTGGCCGCGCGTAATTTTCAGTCCGCGTGGCTCATGCATTCGCTCGGCGAGGAAATTTACCGCCAGTGGCACGTCGAGCGCGTGCAGGAAACGCGCGTCACGCTCTACCTGTTTTGCCTCGCTGGCAACACGCTGCTGACCGCCGGCATTGGAACGGCGCTGATTTATTTCAGCGACCTGCGACGGGTGCCGTTCGCCATCGGCATGGGCATGGTGGCCTACGCGGTCGCCGTGGCGTTCTATACACTGCTGGCGATCTGGCGGCTACGGCGCGCGGCAAAAAAATTGGAAGCGCGGCAAAATTCCAGCACGAATGACAAAAGTTTGACGGTTGATGCCTGGGTTCGTGTCGAAAATCGCTCGCCTGACAAAACCATTTAGCCAATGCATTCACCGACACTGGATGAATTTTTGAAACTGGCCGCGCAGGGCAACGTGATTCCCGTCACGCACCGCCTGCTGGCCGACATTGAAACGCCGCTTTCGGCCTACCGGAAAATCCGCGGCGCGGGCGAATCGTTTTTGTTCGAATCGGTCGAAGGTGGCGAGCATCTCGGGCGCTATTCGTTCGTTGGTTGCAATCCGCGCGCGGTCATCAAGCAAACCGGCAATCGCGTCGAAGTCATTGAAAACGGAAAGATCGTTGAAGCTTTTGAAATCAAAGGTAGGGCGGGCCGTCCTCTGCCCGCCGCCTCGCAGGTTGACGAATCACGGCGCGCAGGGGACTGCGCGCCCTGCCCAGTTGCGGACGGTCTGGCGGTCGTCGAGCGCGTGATGAAAAAATATCGCGCGGTCTTGCTGCCAGGTTTGCCCCGTTTCACCGGCGGCGCCATCGGTTTTATCGGTTATGAATTCATTCACGAGGTTGAACCAGTCGTGCCGCGCCCGCCCAGGGACGAATTGCAGACGCCCACCATGGTTTTTCTCGTCGCTGACCAGCTTTTGATTTTTGACCGCGTGGCACAGACCATCACGGTCCTGGTCAACGCCTTTCTCGATGGTGCGGCGGGTCCGGCCGAGGCCTACGAAGATGCCGCCGGAGAAATTGAGCGGCTGGTTTCGTTGCTCGAACAGCCGAGCGAACACCATCCGGTCAGCCTGCCGGGCGAAGTGCCGCTGGTGCCATTTGAGTCGAACGTCACCAGGGAAAAGTTTTTTGCGAACGTGCTCAAGGCCAAGGAATACATCACGGCGGGCGACATCATCCAGGTCGTCGGTTCACAACGGTTTTCCACGCCGGTGAAGGCGTCGCCGATTGATGTTTATCGCGCCGTGCGCTCGGTAAATCCGTCGCCCTACATGTTTTTGCTGGAATTGGACGGCTTTTCGCTCGTGGGCGCCTCACCGGAAATTCATGTGCGTTGCGAGGATGGCGGGGTGGAAATCCGCCCCATCGCCGGCACGCGCCGTCGCGGCAAAACACCGGAGGAAGACGCCACGCTCGAAAAGGAATTGCTGGCCGACCCGAAGGAACGCGCCGAGCACGTGATGCTCGTGGATCTGGCGCGCAACGACATCGGGCGCGTGTGCGATTTCGGCAGCGTGCGGGTGAAGGACCTGATGATCATCGAGCGTTACAGCCATGTCATGCACATCGTGTCGCAGGTTGAAGGCAAACTTTCCGCCGACAAGACGCTTTACGATTTGATGCGCGCGACGTTTCCGGCGGGCACGGTCAGCGGCGCCCCGAAAATCCGCGCGATGCAGATTATTTCCGAGCTCGAACAGACCACCCGCGGACCGTACGGCGGCTGCGTCGGTTATTTTTCGTTCAACGGCAATCTCGACACCTGCATCACCATCCGCACCGCGCTGCTCAAGGGCGGCAAAGCTTACGTGCAGGCCGGAGGCGGCTGGGTCAGCGATTCGACGCCCGAAGGCGAATTTCAGGAAACCGTCAACAAATCCAAGGCCATGCTCAAAGCCGTGGCGATGGCCGAAGGTTTTGGGCGTTAAGCGTGGCGGGCGAAATTGTTTGCTGTGGCCGTGCTTTTTGTTAGTGTGGATTTTGACTGGGAAAGTTATGAAGCGTTGGCAATTCATCGCAATGGCAGGACTGCTGCTGGGCGTGGCGGCGGTTCCAGCCGCGCAGGTGGGGCTGATTAAAATCAATGGCGCCATCGGCCCGGCCACGGAGAGTTATATCGCCCGCGCCATCAACGAAGCCGCGGCGCAGAACGACGAGTGCCTCATCATTCAACTCGACACCCCCGGCGGCCTGCTCGAATCCACCAAACAAATCGTCCAGACGTTTTACGCCTCAAAAGTGCCGACCGTGGTCTATGTCGCACCGTCCGGCGCGAGCGCGGGGAGCGCGGGTGTTTTCATCACTCTGGCCGCCGATGTGGCCGCGATGGCACCCAACACCAGCATCGGCGCGGCCCATCCGGTCGAGATCGGCACCACTGGCAGCGTGGAAAAGACTGACAACGTGATGAAACAAAAACTGGAAAACTACGCCTCCAGCTTCATCGAAACCATCGCGGACAAGCGGCACCGCAACGTCGAATGGGCGAAATCCGCAGTCGTCGAAAGCAAGGCGACGACTGCGGAGAAAGCGCTGGATATCGGCGTCATTGATCTCATCGCAGACGATATGCCGGATTTGCTCAAACAACTCGACGGGCGCGAAATCGGCGGCAAAACACTCCACACCGCAAACGTCCCGTCCGTTGAAATCCCCATGAATCCGTGGGAGCAATTTTCCCAATTATTCCTGCGGCCGGAAGTAATGTTCATTCTGATGTTAATGGTGATTTATGGGATCATCGGCGAGTTGAGCAGTCCCGGCGCGATCCTGCCGGGCATTGTCGGGGCCATTGCGCTGATCCTCGTGCTTTACATGTCCTCCATCCTGCCGGTCAACGTCACCGGGTTGGTATTGATCGGGCTGGCGATTGCCTTGTTTATTGTGGACGTTTTTTCGCCGACGCACGGCGTGTTGACTACGGGCGGCATTGTGGCCTTTTTCCTCGGCGCGATGATGCTGTTCAGCCACATCGGGCCGGGCTTTGGATTACCACTGTCCTGGATTATTCCGGCGACGCTCGTCACAGCGGCGTTTTTTGTGTTCGTCGTCGGCAAGGGTATTCGCGCCCAGTTCAAACCAGTCCAAGCTGGCAAGGAAACGATGTTCGGCCGGACGGTCAACGCGCTTTCCCGGATTGACTCGCAGGGCGGTAAGGTGTTTATCGAGGGCGAAAACTGGAATGCCGTGAGCGAAACCCCGGTCGAAGCCGGACAACCCGTCGAAGTTACCGGCATCGAAGGATTGACGTTGAAAGTGAAACCGAAACAACCATAACGGAGAAAATTATGAACGAACTCATTGGCGGACTCATGAAATTGTTTGGCGCATCTGCCCCATTTGTAATCATTGTCGTGGTGCTGGCAATCATCGTGCTGCCACAAGCGCTGCGCATCCTGCGCGAATACGAACGCGGCGTCATCTTCCGGCTCGGCAAACTGATTGGCGCCAAGGGGCCAGGGTTGATTTTCCTGATTCCCGTCGTGGACAAGATGGTGCGGATGGATTTGCGTGTCGTGACCATTGACGTTTCCAAGCAGGAAATCATGACGCGCGACAACGTGCCGGCCACAGTGGACGCGGTGGTTTATTTTCGCGTCGTTGATCCGATGGCGGCGGTGGTGAAGGTGGAGAATTTCTGGAAAGCGACTTCGCTTATCTCGCAGACGACGCTGCGCAGCGTGCTGGGGCAGTCGCCGTTGGACGACCTGCTTTCGCAACGCGACATCATTAACCAGAAGTTGCAGGAAATCATTGATCGCCAGACCGAACCGTGGGGCATCAAAGTCACGGCGGTGGAGGTGAAGGACGTGGCGTTGCCCGACAGCATGAAGCGTGCAATGGCCAAGCAGGCCGAGGCCGAACGCGAACGCCGCGCGAAAATTGTGAACGCAGAAGGCGAATTCCAAGCCGCCGAGAAAATGGTGCAGGCCGCTTCCTTGATCAGCAAGGAACCGATTGCGCTGCAATTGCGCTATCTCCAGACCATGCGCGAAATGGCCAGCGAACACAACACGACCACATTTTTGCCCCTGCCGATAGATCTGTTCAGCGCGTTTTTGAAGAAGTAGAAATTAAATGCCCGATATGAAAGCCAACTCTTGTTGGTATTTCATCTGCAAGGGCGGTTGCATGGTATGCGGCGGGAAGTTAACCTTGCGCCGCTCGTTGTGCCTATTTCCCCGGTAGCCGCATTTTTACCATCATATCGTCATGATGTTCGCGCATATCACCCATCTTGCCGTATTGGCGTTCGCCGGCCTGGCCTTCTGGTGGTTGAGCGGGTTTGACTTAAAAGTGACGGGCGGGAACAAACAGCAGGACTTCATCCGCCGAGCCATGCGCTGCGGCATAACCTTGCTTCTGGTGGGAATGTTATTGTGGTTGCCCGGTGCACTACAGGTCATACCGATGTTGCTCTTGATTGGAGGGATGCTGGCCTTGATGTGGTGCGGTTGTATTGCTGAATTGTTCGCGCGCTGGTTTCATCATTTGATTGATCCCGAAGATAAACGGGAGTTTGATCCCAACAAGGGCCTTCGCGATCTGGACATGATTGCCAGCCTGGTTAAAAACGGCCGGCGGGAGGAGGCCGTTCAATTATGCCAGATGCTCAAGGAATCCGGAGATGTCAGCATCCTCGCACTGGAAACAACGCTGGAACACCTTGGCATCAAACAAGAAAGTGTCCAGAAACCCAAACCGTTGACCGAAGCCTATCACCTGCGCCTGCAAGGACGGTTCCAGGAAGCGGAATCCATTTTAAAGCCGTTGCTGGCCAAAGATCCGCGCAATGTGGATGCGGCCATGATGCTTATGCGGGTTTACGCACAGGATCTGCACCGCCCGCACAAAGCCGTGGAAATCCTTCAGGCGCTTGAAAAGCAATCTTATATTTCACCTGCCCATGTCGAATTTGCCCGCCGTTCGATCGGCGAATGGAGCCACGCGAAACCCAAGCCGGAAAAGGTTGATGCCCCGCCGGAATCCATTGACGAACTCCTGGCCCAAGGGTATCTCGGCACGGTCATTGAAATCCTGGAACAAAAAATCAAGGAACAATCCGGGGATTTCGATTTAAGAATCAAACTGGCCGAGGTCCACGCCTTGCATTGCGGCAACATCCATCAAGCCGTAAAAATCGTGCAAAAGATTGAAGCCCACCCCGGTTTCAATCCGGAACAAATTCAGCATGCCAAAATCAAACTCGGAGAATGGCGGAAAACCCGGCCGCTTCGCAATTAAACCTCCCCCCGGTTGGACAATTTGTTTGATTGACGAAACGGGTTTCAAATTCGACATTTTGCAATTGGACTTCGACGTTTAGCCATGCCTCTTTACGAATACGAGTTGTGCGAAGGCGACTGCAAGGTTTGCGGCGGGAAATTCACCCTGCGCCGGCCGCTTTCGGCCAAGCCGCTAACGCATTGTCCGGCGTGCAAAAAGCCGGTGCGCAAAATCATTTCCACCTTCAATTCGCCGCACAAGCTCAAGCCGTTGTCCATCTCCGACGCGAAAAAGGCCGGGTTCACCGTGCTTAAAAAAGTCAGCAAGGGCGAATACGAACGGCAGTAAAGCGGTCGAAAGTCGAAAGCCGGGACTGTGACCGAAACGGAGTTTTACCGTTTAAATCGTCATTCCATTCAAAAGGATTCATGGATTTTGAATTCATTTTTGACGCAGGGTGTCCAATTGATTAAGCTGATAGTTTGAGATGGATTTTAGCTTTGCATATTTGAAACGCGTGTTGCCTTTGGCCGCCGCCGGGTTGGTTGTGGTATTTTCCGTCCAAGCCCAGCGCGCGGGGTTTAGGCCGGGACAATCTATTTTGTTTTCCTCGCCGGAGAACGACACTGTTTTCTCCAACATGCCGTCGCTTTCGCCCAAACCGCCGGAGTCGCTGGATTTTGGCAACACTTTGCGGGCTCCGCCACCGTTCGGCCTCAGCGGTCCGCCCGTTGACACACCGTTGCCGGTGGGCGTGCCGGTGGTTTCACCCGCCGAGGCGTTACGGCTGCGGGACCTGCTGGACAAGCGCAAGAATTGGATGCTGTTGACGCCCGCGGAAATCCTCGGCGCGACCACGCCAGAAAAGATCCTGGGAATCCAGGAACATGACGCGGCCGGCCAGCCAAAAAATTTAACGGCGTTGGAACGTTACACCGAAAGGCAGAATCAAACGCCGCCGGTCAACACCAATACCAATGCGTTTCCAACCTGGAATTTTTCCGATAAACAGACCGACACGTTGAACTCCATCCCCGGTGGATTGGGAAGTCCAGACAACATGGCCAACCCGCTGCTCAATCCCGCACCGGACAATCAAACATTTGCCGGGCAAAATGGAAACAACAGCTGGTCAAAGTTGTTCGGCTCACCGTCGCCGTCGCCGGTTGTCACCCTGGCGCAACAGGCGAACATGGAACGGTTCAGACAATTGCTTCAGCCAAGTTCGTCATCCACCGCCGCGGCAGCAACCCCTTCATTGAGCGGCATAAAAATCTCCCTGCCGCAAACGGCGCTGAGTTCCGGCCTTGGCCAGTCTGCACTGACTCCGGTCGGCGCGTCATTCACTCCATTGAACAGCGGGATTGGCAAACCCGCCGAGATGCCGAAGTTACCCAGTATCTGGAGTCTAAGTTTAACGTCGCCTCCATCGGCCGCCGCCTGGGCGCCGCAGCCGCCGCCTTGGTTGTCGCCCACACCGCAGCCCTTCGCTGTTCCGCAACGGAGATTTTGAGCGGACGGCGTGTCAATGCGCCGAGGTGATCAGGAGCACTTGTTCCAACGTCGAGACGCCCTCGCGCGAGCGGTCGAGTCCGACCATGCGGAGTGTGCGCATTCCCTGGCTGATGGCCAACTTGCCCAGCTCGCGCGTGTTGGCGCGGGCAATGATGAGTTTGCGGATCTGGTCGGTGATGGTCATGGCTTCAATGATGGCCATGCGGCCGGCGTAACCGGAATTTTTGCAACGTTCGCAGCCGCGGCCGCGGTAAAGTTGCACACCGCTGAAAATGGCGGGGTCAATACCAAGGTCTTCAAACATTTTGGGCGGATAAGTCACCGGCTCGCGGCAATGCGAACAAATGCGGCGCATGAGGCGTTGCGCGCAGGAAAGAATGACGGACGAGGAAATCAAAAACGGCGCAATGCCCATGTCATCGAGTCGCGCGATGGCGCCGGGCGCGTCGTTGCAGTGCATGGTGCTCAAGACCTGGTGTCCGGTGAGCGCGGCTTCGATGGCGATTTCGGCGGTCTCGGTGTCACGAATTTCACCGATCATGATGATGTCCGGGTCCTGGCGCAGAATGGAACGCAGGGCATTGGCAAAAGTGAGGCCGATTTCCTTTTTGGTCGGCACCTGGTTGATGCCAGGAACCTGGAATTCCACCGGGTCTTCGACGGTGATGATGTTGTAAATGGGGTTGTTCAGTTCGTTGAGCGCGGAGTAAAGGGTCGTGGTTTTGCCCGAACCCGTCGGGCCGGTGACGAGAATCAATCCGTGCGGCGCATCAATGGCGCTCTTGACTTGCTTGAAGGTTTCGGGGTCGAGTCCGAGCTTGTCAATGCTGGCGGTGAGGTTCGATTTATCGAGGACGCGCAGCACGATTTTTTCGCCGTGGACGGTGGGCATCACGGACACGCGCAGGTCAAAGTCCTTGCCGCTGACGCGCACGCGCATGCGACCGTCCTGCGGCAGGCGGCGTTCGGCAATGTCCAGGCTGCTCATGATTTTGAAGCGCGAGGCCAGCGCCAGTTGCATTTGCTTGGGCGGCGGCGTTGCGTCCATGAGCACGCCGTCCACCCGGTAACGCAGACGCATGCTTTTCTCAAAAGGCTCCAGGTGAATATCGCTGGCGCGGTCCTTGATGGCCTGGACAATGATAAGATTGGCGAGTTTGATGACCGGGGCTTCTCCGCTGGAAGCGGCGAGCTGGTCAAGGTTGACCTCTTCCATCCCTTCCTTGACCGATTCGATAGAATCGGCATCCGCGTCGGCTTCATTCTGTTTTTGAGCGTCCTGAATGATATCTTCCATCGAGCCGCTCTTGGCGGCATCGAAGGCATTCAACTTGTCAACGATGGCTTTCTCAGACGCGATGAGCGGAAATATTTCGAGTTTGGTGACGCGCTTGACGTCGTCAATTGCCAGGACATTCAGCGGGTCGGCCATTGCGAGGAACAGCCTGTTTTCCAACCGTGAAATGGGAACAACCTTGTAATTGTGCGCCGTGTCGCGCGGCAGCAATTCGACGACTTCCGGCGGAATACTCACACGCGCAAGATTGATGGGCGGTACGTTCAGCACGCGCCCCATGGAAACAGCCAGGTCCTGCTCGCTGACGTAGGATTTGTCGACAATGAGCTTGATGAGGCGCGCCCCTTCCTTTTTTTGCTGTTCAAGCAGTTCCTCGATCTGCCCCGCCGACAACAAGCCGTCCTCGACGAGTGCGTCAGCGATGCGTTCTCCGAATGATTTGACTTTGGCCATGGCTTTAGCGGAATGCGATGCGGAGGTTGGAGATCAGGTCGGTGGGCGGCGCCAAATACCACAGCAGCCGGTGCGTGGTGGCTTCAGCCAGATCCTTCACTGCCTGCTGATTAAATGGATTGGCGGTTGCCACCAAAATGGATTTGCTCATCCGGTCGAACGGCAGCACGCACCAGCGGCGGCAAACTTCCGCCGGAAAGCCGCGCGTCAAGTCAATGTCCACATCGTACTTTTCCAGCGGCAAAAACGCCGTGCGCGACCTGTCGGCCAGCAACCTGAGGGATTTTTCCACGGAAAAAATCTTTTTCTCCGCGAGGGCTTGGATGAACGGTTCGACCACATCCGATGCCGCCGCGGTCAAGTCCACCGTGCGCCAGCACAAATCAAAATCACCCGCGGTGATGATTTTACTCTCGACGAAAATTTTGCGCATCGTCTTGCGGCCATCGTCAATTTCCGTTGTCGCCGGGTGCGCCTTTTTGCGAAATCCCGCCGTGTCGGACTGAGACCCCGACACCGACGCCGCCGATTCCACGCCTGCGGATTGCACCGCCACGTTGTTCGCCTTGTCCTCAATTTGCCTGAGCGCCGCCTGCACGTCCGCATCGTCCGGACGCCGTTGTAAAACCGTCTCGTATTCCAAAATCGCCGATGAAAGCTGCCCCGACTGCATGTAAGCTTGCGCGATGCGCTTGGATGTGTTGATGACCTCCTCTTCGCGACCCATCTTGGTATAAGCCTCCTTGAGAATTTCCAGTGACTGGCAATCGTTGGGCTGCGATTGGGCAATGACTTCGAACATCTCAATCGTCTGTTGCAATTGAGCTTCTTCGCTGGGACTTAATGCCACCGTATCCATGATTTAACTGTTTGCCAGCTTTAAATCAGCAATCCTCGCGCCACTTTAAGCATTCAAAAGCAACAACGCAACCTCCTCTTAAACCACCAGATGCACTTGCGGCATTGCTTTCCGCCACCATCTGCGGAATCGTAACGTCATCCGGCAAACCACCGGAACCGAATAATGCCGCAAACCGTTCCCATCATGGAACCCGCGACCGGCGAACGCCTCGTGCGTTTCGTCGGCGACCGCATCCGTTTCACGCTCCACGACGGCAGCGGGCGCAACGGCTGGCGTGCTTTGCTCCGCACCAATCTCGGTCGCGCCGCAGCAGTCCGCCGCGAAATCATCGCCGCGCACGCCGGCGGCCCGGTTCAAGCCGGCGAATCCTGGCGCGACGTGCCGATGCAACAAAACGGCGATGCCTGGCAAATCGAATTGCCGCTCGCTGAAGCCGGCTTCTTCAAAGCCAAGGCGTATCTGCTCGACCCGAAAGGCTGGCAGCATTGGCCCGATGGCCAGGACGTCGGCATCAGTGTTCATCCCAATTTTGCCCGCACCGCCAATATAATTTATTGCGCCTTCACCCGGCTTTTTGGTGCGACGAAAAATTTGTCATCCCCGCGCGACAAAAAACTCGAAGTTCAACTCCAGCAGCTCGATGAAAAAAACTTCACCGTCATTCCACCCTCCGGCAAGCTCCGCGATCTGGCCCGCCAGTTGCCGCACATCGTCCAAACGCTTGGTTGCCGTATCATCCATTTGCTGCCGATTCATCCCACGCCCACAACTTTCGCGCGCTTTGGGCGTTTTGGCAGCCCGTATGCCGCGCTGGACCTGACCGCGATTGATCCGGCACTCGTCGAATTCGACAAACGCACCACCGGGGTGGATCAATTTTGCGAATTCACCCATGCCGCGCACTCGCTCGGCGCACGGGTGTTCCTTGATATCGTCATCAACCACACCGGTTGGGGCGCGGCCTTGCAGGAAAATCATCCCGAATTTTTTCTGCGAAACTCCGACGGCACATTCGCCAGCCCCGGCGCGTGGGGAACAACCTGGGAAGACCTCGTCGAATTGAAACAGGATGATGTCGCGCTGTGGGATAAAATCGCCGACGCGCTTTTAATCTGGTGCCGTCGCGGCGTGGATGGTTTTCGTTGTGACGCCGGCTACAAAATTCCCGTACCCGCCTGGCAATACATCATCGCCCGGGTGCGGGACGAATTTCCCGAAATCATCTTCCTGCTTGAAGGCCTCGGCGGCTCGTGGGCAGCCACCGAAAATTTGCTCACCGACGGCGAAATGCAATGGGCTTACTCCGAACTTTTCCAAAATTACTCGGGCCGACAGATCGCCGACTATCTTGACTACGCAAATCGCCAGAGTTCGCGCGTCGGCACCTACGTTCATTACAGCGAAACCCACGACAACGACCGCCTGGCTGCCCGCGGGCGCGCGTGGTCGCTGTTGCGAAACCGTCTTTGCGCGCTGACCAGTGCGAGCGGCGGTTTTGGTTTCACCGGGGGTGTCGAATGGCTCGCTGCAGAAAAAATCGGCGTCCACGGCTGTAGCGGCCTCGCGTGGGACAACCCTGACAACATCGTTTCCGAACTCGCGCAACTCAACCGCCTGCTCGCCGACCACCCGTGCTTTTTCGACGGTGCAAAACTCACGCGACTCAGCACGCCCGACTCGCCGGTTTATGCGCTGCTTCGCGAATCCGCCGAAGGCAAAGATTCTGTCCTGGTGCTTGTTAACACGGATGCTGAAAAGGAAAATCCATCCGCAATTTCAAAATCCGAAATCCGAAATCCGAAATCCGAAATTGATTTGCTGGGCCAGCCGTTTCCGAAATTTTCCATCGAGAAGGACAAAATCGTTTTCAAGCTCGCTCCCGGCGCGTGCCATTGCCTCGCCCCCACGGCAGAGCCGCAAGGTTTAAGCGGCGACGCTTACCGTCGCGCCCGCGCGCAAGCCGCTTGGGCGCTCGAAGCGTTGTATAAGATCATGCCGGTCGAAGCGATTGACGGCCTCGACTGGCGCTGGCTCGCCGGACAAGTCGAGTGTTCGCCGGCCAATTTTCTTGCCGCCGCCAGTGAATTCGCCACGCGTGGCTCAAAATCTTCCTTGGTCGAGCTGTTACGTGACGCGGAACAACAAAAAATTTTCCCGCGCGTCATCATCTGGACCTTGCTCGACCGCCGCCGCGTGACGCCGATCCCGCCCGGCCATTGGCTGCTCATCCAGGACAGCGCTCCCTTCGGGGCCACACTGCAAATGCAGAATGCAGAATGCAGAATGCAGAATGAAAACGGGCGCGCGATTCATGTCCAATCCATCGCTGTTGGCGACGGTCAGATCGCCTGTTTTCAGCCGCGCGAAACTGCGACAGACGCTGAATTGATTTTGGAACGTTATGCCGCTGCATCGCAGCACATTGCCGCTGCAATTCGTTTTCTGCCGGCCAATCCGAAATCCGAAATCCGAAATCCGAAATCCGGCGATTTGGTTTTGCTCACGAACGGCATCGGCGGCATGGCGCGGCTCTGCGTGGACCTGGGCCGCGTGAATTCCAAATACGACTGTGTGCTCGGCGCAAACCTGAACTCCAGCGTCCCGGTGGATCGTCATGTCTTTGTCAAACGCCTCCGGGCATGGGTCAATGCCAACGGCTTCCTTTCACCGCTCAACGTAAAAAATCTCGCGTCGTTTGCCGCCGGTCCGCCAGCCGTCTGGCAGTTTGTCGCCAATGCCGGCGACGGGCGGACGGTCGAAATCGAACTCCGGGCTGAAATGTCCGAAGGCAAAAATACAACGGTTTTTCATTTCAGCCGACCGACTGCCGAGCATGCAGCCGGCAAGCAATTGCCTGCCAACGCCGATGTGCGGTTGACCGTGAGGTTCGACATTGAAGACCGGAATTTTCATTCGGAAACCAAACGCACCGGCGGCGCGGATTATCATTTTTCCACAAACATGCACGAACTCCAGACCCAAGATCCGAAATCCGGGATCCAAACTGGCTTCGCCTTTACGCCTGCGCCGGACCGGCAATTGCGAGTGTTTGCGAACAGCGGCGAGTACCATCTGCAGCCGGAGTGGTGCGAAAACATTCCCCACCCGGTCGAGCAAAGCCGCGGACAAACCGGCAGTGGCGACGCTTACAGTCCCGGCTGGTTTGAATTGCCGTTGCCCAAGGGCGCGAGCGTCATGCTTGTCGTGACGGCGGAAACGGATGCGGCTGCATTTGGCATCCCGTCCCGCAAAGAGCAACGTGGCCCGGACCCGTTGAAGCCCGAACACCAAACTTTCGAGGAACAATTGGCCCAAGCCGCCCGCGCCTTCGTCGTCCGGCGTGACGAGGGCAAGACTGTTATTGCCGGGTATCCCTGGTTTCTGGATTGGGGGCGCGACTCGTTGATTTGTGCGCGGGGGCTTCTGGCGGCGGGCATGGCCGCAGAAGTGAAACACGCGCTGCTCATGTTTGCACGATTCGAGGAAAACGGCACGATGCCCAATACGATTCATGGTGACGACGCGTCGAATCGCGATACCTCCGACGCCCCGTTATGGTTCGGGGTGGCCTGCGAAGAGACGGCGGCTTGGGACAAAAAAACGGAAGCGAAATTCTATGATACGACCGTCGACCAAAGCGGTCGCACCCTCCGCGACGTGCTTCGCAGCATCGCGACAAATTACATGAAAGGCACACCGAACGGCATCCGCATGGATGCGGACTCGGCGCTGATTTGGAGTCCGGGTCATTTCACCTGGATGGACACGAACCATCCCGCCAGCACGCCGCGCGAGGGTTATCCGGTTGAAATCCAGGTTTTGTGGATTCGCCTTCTGCAACAGCTTGAGAAAATCAGCGAGCGCGCTGAACGCAAAAAATGGAGTGATCTTGCCGCGCGCGCAATCGCTTCACTGGAAAAACTTTTTTGGCTTGAAGAACGCGGCTATTACGCCGATTTGTTGATCGCAAAAAATGGCCAATCTGCCGCCGAGGCAAAGGTGGACGACGCGCTGCGCAGCAATGGTCTGTTCGCCGTGAGCCTTGGCCTGGTCACCGGTGACCGCGCGAAACGCTGTGTCGAGGCCGCGCAAAAATATCTGGTGGTGCCCGGCGCGTTGCGGTCACTCGCGCCCTTGCCGGTTTCGGTCCCGTTGCCGATCTGGCGCGATGGCCGGCTTTTGAACAATCCCGTCGAGCCATACTGGCCGCATTACGAAGGCGACGAGGAAACGCACCGCAAGCCGGCCTATCACAATGGCACGGCGTGGACGTGGACGTTTCCTGTTTTTTGCGAGGCGCTGGCGCGAGCGTGGGATTTTTCACCAGAAGCGGTGGCGGCAGCGAAAGCGTATTTGGGCAGCATGGAGCAATTGCTGAACGAAGGCTGCATTGGTCAGATTCCGGAAATTCTGGATGGCGACGCGCCACACGCACAACGTGGTTGTGACGCACAGGCGTGGGGTGTGACCGAGGCGCTGCGCGTGTGGAGATTGTTAGCGGGCAAGTAGGAGACGACGTGAGGAGTCTCTAACTGAAACCAAAACCGAAAGGAGTCTCGTGCCCTCGACTTCTACGAACGCTAAATCATTGCCAAGCGGCGGCGGGTGAATGAAAATTGCGGCGTGAACTTCCGTGAGAAAATCATTGCGTGGGACAAATTGCCAAAGTGGCGGGCGGCCATGCGCGTCAGTGGCCGGAAACTGGTCGTCACCAACGGCTGTTTTGACATTCTGCATCTGGGCCATGTGATCTACCTCGAAACCGCGCGCAATTTCGGCGATGCTCTGCTGGTGGGCGTCAACGGCGATGAAGCCACGCGGCAGTTGAAAGGCGCGGGCCGGCCGGTAAATGCCGAATCCGACCGCGCCGCCGTGCTGGCGGCGCTGGCGAGCGTGGACGGTGTCTGCGTTTTTGCGGAAAAGACCGCCACGAGGTTTCTTTCGGCAGCCCAGCCTGATGTTTACGTCAAAGGCGGCGATTACACCCTAGACACGTTGAACCAAGACGAACGGCGCGCGGTGGAGTCGGCGGGCGGGAAAATCGTGATCATTCCATTTGTGTTGGGCAAGTCCACGACAGCGTTGCTGGAAAAAATTTCGCGGCTGTGAAAATTCTGGTCATTTCCATGGCGGGCATCGGCGACACGCTGATTGTTACGCCGCTGATCCACGAGCTGCGCGCGAATTTTCCAGATGCCACGATTGACGCGCTGGTAATGTGGGCCGGCTCGAAGGATTTGCTGGAGAACAACCCGCACGTGAACCGGGTCTTTCAAAAAAACCTCATCCATCGCGGCCGGCTGGAGGGGTTGCGGTTTCTCTGGTCGCTGCGGCGCAACCGGTACGATGTTTCCATCAACACGCATCCGCAAAGCCGCAGGCATTATCGCATCGCCGCGCGCATCGCCGGCGCCACATTGCGCATCAGCCACGAATACGAGTGTTTTGGCTGGATGGACCGCCGGCTGGTGAATCAAACCCTGCCGCAGGACTACACGCGGCACTCGATTGAAAACAATTTTGACGTGCTGCCGCTGCTCGGCGCGAAGAAAATGCTGCCGGCGCACGGGATGGAATTGTTCCTGACGCCGGATGAGGAAAAGCAGGCGGATGATTTTCTGATCGGGCACAAGCTGGCCGGACAGAAAATTCTGGGCGTCCACGTCGGTTCCGGCGGCACGAAAAACCTGCCGCTCAAGCGCTGGCCGTTGAAACATTACGCCGGGCTGGTCCGGCGGTTGAACCAGGAGCGTCCGAACATCCGCGTGCTGCTGTTCGGCGGGCCGGAGGAAACCAAGGATCACGAGGTCGTGCTCGCGCAGTCAAATCGCGACCTAGTGCTGGAGGCAAAGACGCAAAACCTGAGGCAGACGGCGGCGTTGATGAAACGTTGCAGCGCATTTTTGAGTGTGGACACAGCTTTGATGCACATCGCTGCCGCCGTGAAAGCGCCGAACCAGATCGTCATTGAAGCGCCGACGTTGAACGCGACCAACCTGCCCTATGGCCATCCGTTTACACTGGTGAAAAATCCCGTCGTGAACGGGCGCGGACTGGATTACTACCGTTACGACGGGGGCGACATCAAAGGCACACGCGAAGAATTGCTGGCGTGCATGGCTTCGGTGAAAGTCGAAGATGTCTTTGCAACCGTGACGAGACTGATTTGAAGGCCGGCACGCCGGTTCAGGCACGAACTGTGGCGGTGTTTCCGCCGGTCTTTTTGACCCGGATGCCGATGTTGTAGGACCACCGACCATAGCCGACAAAATAGTCCCAATCCGACAATTTCCAGAGCGGACGCAACAACCGTCCGGCAATATCGGGTCCGACCAAGAGAGATAATCCTTCAAACAGGTTGCTCGTCACCGCGTAGCAAAAAAGTCCGCCGCGAAACACGCGCTCCACCTCGTAGTGGCGCTGGAAGGCGGAGTTCTCCAACAACCCCACCAAATCATCCAAATCGTAATGCCGGTGTTTGGACTCGTATCCAACCTTGGGGGACGGATCCCGGCCATGTTTCATGCGGAAGAGCCGGCGATACAGGCGCGGGAATCTGGTCCGCAAATGCCATGCGTAGTTGTCCGAATCCATGAAGGCAAACAAACCCTTGTGCGGCGTGGTGATGATGAGACACCCGCCCGGTTTCAACACCCGGAATAATTCATTGAGCGTGGCCTGTTCGTCAGCGACATGTTCCAAAACGTCGGTCAATATCACCGCATCAAAACTCTCCGCATCGTAAGGCGTCTTTTCCAATGGACAGGTCTCGAAAGAAATGGCGGGATAACTTTCTTTCGCTCGGACGATAAGTTCCGGATTCGGGTCGCAACCGCAAACCTGGCCGGCCTTGGCGGTCAGCGGCGCGGTGCCGTAACCAAACGCGCATCCGCCATCCAACACACGTTGACAACCCGCGGGCAGCCAGTCGAAAGCCAGTTTGTGCCGGTCGCGAAGTTGGGGTTCAACCATTGGGGGCATGGATCAAGCCTGATTTATCGTCAGCATGGGTTGGTGGCTACGCCGGGCAGCTCACATCTCAGAGCGAAAACCCGGCGGCCTTCGCGTCGGCGGCGAACGTTTTCACGGTGTCCAACGACAAATCCTTCAAGCCCATTCCGACCATTTTCATCGCCTTGGCCAGGATGTCGTGCGGCACGGTCACAATGGCGCAACCGCAATCATTGGCCTGAAAAATGTTCAGCACTTCGCGGACGCTCGCCCAGAGCAATTCCGCCCGGGGCAGTCCGGCCAGGATTATTTTGCTCTCCCGCATCTGCGGCATCGGGTCAACGCCGGTGTCCGCAATACGGCCGGCGAACACGGACACCACTGCCGGCACTTTGGAATTCAATGCCTTGGCCACACCTGCAACCTGCTCCAGGGCAAGGATGGCCGTAACGTTGAGCTTCACGCCTTCGAGCGCCAGCTCGCGCACGAGCGGCAATGAAGATTCGCCGCGGGTGTTGGTGATGGGAATTTTGACGTAAACGTTCTTTGCCCAGTTGTTGATTTTGAGCGCCTGCCGCCGCATTTCCGGAAATTCATCGGAAAACACCTCGAACGAAATCGGTTTCTCCGTGATGTGCTGCAAAATTTCGTGCGCGAACGCCTCGTAATCATGCAACCCGGCTTTGCGCATCAGGGTCGGATTTGTCGTCATGCCTTTGATGAGCGGATTGGCATTCAATTGGAGCATCCCCGCCTTGTCCGCGCCATCGGCAAAAAGTTTTATCTTCAAATCTTTCAACGTACTCATGATTCAAAATAATTCGCAAATGTCAGTAATTCTACGATTCACGCAAGATAATGTCCGCAGCCTGGGCCAAATTGCCAGCCGAAAAGTGCGGTTTTTGCCTGAGTTCCTCCGCGTAACCGCGATTGATGAAAATCGTCCGGCAGCCGGCGGCGTGCCCGCAGTCAATGTCCCGCCAGCGGTCGCCGACCATCCAGCTTTGGGGAAGGGCAATGCCCAGTTCGCGTGCGGCGCGCAGCAACATGCCCGGCTTCGGCTTCCGGCAATCGCAGTCAGACCGGTCTTTGCCGGAGTGATAACAGACCTCCACCCGGTCAATCGGAAGCCGCCGGCACATTTCGGCGTGAATCGCCTCGACGGTTTCCTGCTGGAGCGTGCCGCGGCCCACGTCGGGCTGGTTCGTCACCACCACGAGCAAAAAGCCCGCCTGTTTCAAACGGCGACACGCCTCCGGTACTTCGGAAAAAATTTGAAATTCGGCCAAACTTGTCGGCGGATACGGCAGCCCATCGCGCTCCAACGCACGGCTGATGACCCCGTCGCGGTCGAGGAAAACGGCTGGAACGAGTTTGTTGGAAATGGCAGGCACGGGTCTGGATAAAATGACTAATGACTAAATCCTAATGACGAAAGAATGACGAATTCCCAATGTCAAATGGGCCGAGCGCAGTTTCATGACTTCCTCCAAATGGCAGCAAAGATGAGATGCAATTCCTTCGCTTCATGCCAGAGTTTGCGGGCTTGAGTTTTTAATCCGGGTTCGGCAGCGGCAATCATGCGCAGCCAAAGCTTGGTTTCGCGAGCTTCCTTGCGGCAAGTGCCAATCTTGTTCTTAAAATCCTTTTTGGAAACCGCATCGTCTGCCTCGCAATAATTTGCCCCCACGCTCGTTCCCGCGCGGACCAACTGGTTGATGAGCGGCGTGGTGACAGGGTTTTTTGCAATCGCTCGCGCAAAATGAATCACCGCTTCACCGAATTGCGCCGTTCGCTCTTCCAAATCAAAAGCGTGCCCATTTCGCGGTCTTTGATTGTCGGTACCCATTCGGATTTGGGGATTATTTAGTCATTATGGTTTAGGTTTTCGTCATTTCGTCGCTTCCCACTTGGTCTGGCCGACTTTGAGTTTGGGATGCGACACGAACAAATGCCAGATCACCGCCTGAAACGCTTCGCTGTGCGGCGTGACGTGAGTCGGGTTGACCGTCGGCACGATGACGCACGCCGTCGCTTCCTTCGCGGTGTAACCGCCGTCGCGTCCAACGATGCCGACAACCGAGGCGCCAACCTGCCTGGCGAGTTGAATCGCGCTGACCAGATTGGGGCTGACGTTTTTCTCCAGATTACCGCCGCCGACGGAGAAAATGAGCAGCCCATCCTTCGCGTTCAGCCGGCTGCCTTTGAGCCACTCGGCGAAAATCGTGGCCCAGCCTTCGTCATTGGTGCGGGCGGTGAGCTCGGAAACATTGTCCGTGGGTGCATACGCCTCGAAACCGCAGATTTTGCGGAAATCATTCACCGCATGGCTGGCATTGGCTGCGCTGCCGCCAACGCCCAGGATGAACAGCCGTCCGCCGCGCTCGCGCACGCGGGCCAGTTCAGCCACGGCCTTTTCGATGGCATCGGTGTTGAGCGCAGAGACAAGTTTTTGGACTTCGTCGAGGAATTGTTTGGCAAAGCTCATGTTGATTTTGATTGTAGCAATGTTTCCAATTCGGCCAAGCCTGCAGGTGAACCGATTTCATAAAAGCGTTCGCGCACTTCGTAACCGGCGAGTTGTTTTTCGCGAACCAGTTTTCCCATGACTTCGGCCAGGTCGAACGGCCGGTCAGTGGCATAGGATTCAAACACCGGTGCTTTGAACAGGCTTAATCCGTAATCAATATGCCGCATTTCCGGCGGGCGGTTGTTTTTGTCATAAACCGCGATTTCACCGTCGTGAAAAACGACGTTGCTGGTGTCGTAACGCCCCTCGTTGCGATAGACCGTCATGCAACCGAGCTTGCCGCTCTGCCGGAAAAATTCCGCGATGGGACGGTATTCAACCGGCAAATACGAATCACCGTAGAGCACAAAAAAAACATCGCCGAGCAGCGGCAGCGCACATTTGATTGCGCCACCCGTGCCAAGCGGTTTCGGGCCATCGAACGAATAATCGAGCCGCAAGCCGAACGCGTTACCATCGCCAAATTCGCGCTGAATCATTTCGCCGAGATAACCGACGCAGAGCACGGCGCGGCGAATGCCGCGCGAATGGAGCAATTCGATTTGATGCGCCAAAAACGGTTTGCCCGCGACGGGCACGAGCGATTTGGGGATTTTTTCCGTGATGGGCCGCAACCGCGTGGCGAGTCCGCCCGCAAGAATGGCGACGGGCATGTCGAGCGGCGCGCTCACGAGGTGACCAGTTTCGTGCCTTCGAAATCGAAACGAAAGCGGACTTCCTTGAGCCCGGCCTGCCGCATGGCGTGGCGGAGCCTGGCCTTGTCATCGGCATAAAACATCAGGAAGCCGCCGCCGCCCGCACCGATGAGTTTGCCGCCGAGCGCGCCGCTGGCCATCGCGAGGTCATACCACTCGTTAATCTTCGGATTGCTCATGCCGCCGCTGCGCTGTTTTTTGCGCTGCCAGTGCACGTCCATGAGCCGCGCAAACTCGCGCAAATCCCCGGCTTCCAACGCACGCTGGCTTTGCAGGCCGAGGTCCTTGACGAAATGCAGGTTTTCAATCATTCCCGTATCAGCTTGTTTCGATTTCTGGTCCTGCTCTTTCAGAATCGCCGACGCCGAACGCGAATAACCGGTGAAAAAGAGGAGCAAATTGTCTTCGAGACTGTCGCGCGTTTCATCGGCAAGCTTCAATGGCCACGCTTCAACTTTGCCATCGGGAAGAAATTTGAAACAAGTGATGCCGCCGTAAGCCGCGATGTATTGATCCTGTTTGCCGATGGGTTCCTTGAGGCGCCCCAGTTCGATTTCACACGCCTGCGCGGCGAGTTCGGCGGGATGCACCAGGTCTTTTTTGTGGGCGTGCAGCGCCTTGAGCAGCGCGATGGTGAAACTGCCGGACGAACCCAGCCCGGTGCCCGCCGGAATGTCGGCCATCGAGGCCAATTCGAGCCCGCAGCCGTTCATGCCGAGCAGGGCAAACGCTTCGCGGATTATCGGGTGTTCGAGTTTGCCGGCCTCGCTCACGCGCTCCAGGCGCGAGTATTTCACGATCAAGTCGGGCGTGAAATTCTCGTGCAGCGTGATGTAAACATACCGGTCAATCGCCGCGGCGATGAGAAATCCGCCGAACTTTTCGTAATACGACGGCAAATCCGTTCCGCCGCCGCCGAGTGTGAGGCGAAGTGGAGAACGCGCGATGATCATAAATTCGACATTCTGCCTTTCTGGTAAATGGCTTCGACAATTTGAAGGGCGGCACGGGCTTCCGCAAGACCAGCGTCAGGCTTGCGTTTCAATTGAGTGTCCTTCTCAAATTCCGTCATCTCGATTCGCCACGATTCATCCGGTCCGGGAAATTCATAAAGCTTTGTGTCTGGCGGCCCCATTTCCGGCTTCATCTGGTAGTGATAAAGTTTCTCGACCCCGTAACTGCCGCCGAAACCTTCGATGTGCAGCTTGGCCTTGCGCCCATAAATTTCAAACGAGAAAAGATTCTTCCATTCCGTGCAACTGACGTGCAGCCAAGCCGTCCGGCCTTTGGCCGTGCGCAAATCCAAAAAGGCATTGTCGTCCACCGGCATGTTCCAAAAAAAGGTTGCCGCATGACCGTTGACCTTTGTGAAGCGGCCAAGAAACCAACTGGCAAGGTTAATCAAGTGAACCCCTTGATCAATCAGTTCGCCGCCGCCGGAAAGTTTCGGGTCGGCGCGCCATTCCTGGTCGTAGCCCACGCGTCCACCGTGGCCGTATCGGGCGCGGATAAACATCAACTCGCCCATCACACCGGACTCAAAAATCTCCCGCGCCTTGAGGAACGCGGGATGGTAACGATGATTGAAACCGGCCCGGACACAAACACCGTGCTCGCCGGCGAGCGCAATCAACCCGTCAATCTGGCGAACGGAAACCCCCGCCGGTTTTTCCACCAGCACGTGTTTGCCCGCGCGAATCGCCGCGGCGGAAACTTCCGCCAGCGCCGCGTTGACGGTGGCCACAATCACCGCGTTCACTTGCGGATCGACGACGGCTTGCCGGTAATCGGCAACCGCACGTCCGGTCCCGGCCAGCTTCACGAGTTCCCCGGCGCGGGCCAGGTTTGTGTCGCAGGCAACAACGAGTTTTGAACCGGCGGGCAAACCGGCCAGCCGCTTTTTCCCAATCAGTCCGCAACCGATGATCGCGTAATTCATTTGTCTCCCCATGCCTTTCCGCGATCCTGGGGCACGATGCGGCGCAGCGTGTAGATGTCGCTGTTCAGGTCCTTCTTGAATTTGTGAAGTTTTTCCCACGGGTCCCAAATCGCGCTGATGAGCCTGCCGGTGATGCCGTCGCTGCGTGACGACAAAAGGAACTCAATCAGCCCAAGGACTTTTTTGAGTTGCGCGGCGTTCTCGCGCGGCTGCTTCGACGCCTGCTCAAATTCCTTTTTGCCCGCCACCGCCGCACCGCGCGCCAAAACCTGCTCGGTCATGCGGGTGAAAATCGCGCCGGGCGCGACGGCGTTGATGTCGAGTGGCTGACCCTGCCATTCAACGGCAAGCGTTTCCACCAGCCGCACGACGCCGGCCTTGGACACGCCATAAGCCGCGAAGTTCGGACGCGGACTTGTCGAACCGCCGCCGGAAAAACAGATTATTTTCGCCCGCCGCCGCGACCGGCAAAGCAAAGAATGAAAGGCGCGGATGGAGAAAAACGTGCCGTCGAGATTCACCGCCAGCGTTGAGCGCCAGGCTGCCGGATCAATTTCCATCGTCGGGCCGATGGGTTCTTGAACTCCGGCGCAACAAATCAGCCCGTCAACATTGTTCCAGCGTTTGGAGATTTTTTCGGCGCAGTTTTGCAGCGCGGCCCAATCGGAAACGTCACAGGGAATGGCGAAACCATCCTGCGGCGAGCGCGCAATACGGCAGACCGAGTGTCCCTTCGCCGTGAGCGAATCCGCGAGGAATTTGCCGATGCCGCTGCTGCTGCCTGTGAGGACGAGGTTCATCGGCGTTGGAGCACCCACTGGTTTTGCTGGAGCCATTGAAGCGTGCGGATGATGGATTGCTCAATGGTGAGCGTGGTTTTCCAGCCGGTGGCGCGGATTTTTTTGGTGTCGAGAAAAATAAACGGGTTGTCGCCGACCCAACCTTTATTGCCGCCGGAGTATTCCAATTGGGGCTTGAGCCCGAGCGCGCGACAAATGAAACGAATGGAGTCATTGACCTGAACGTATTCGTTCGTGCCGAGGTTGTAGGTTTCGACACCATGTTTGGCTTGTTTGGCCGTGGCGCGGGTTACAACGTGCAGCATCGCGTCCAGGCAGTCACCGATGTAGAGATAGGATTTCCGCTGCGTGCCATCACCCAAAACTTTCAAGCAGCCGGGGTGGGCGGACAGTTGTTTGTAAAAATCCAACACGTGACCGTGCGTGTAGCGTTCGCCAAGAATCGAGACAAACCGGAAAATGTAACCTTCAAATCCGTAGCCCTCGCAGCAAGCGTGAATGAATCCTTCGCCGGCGACTTTGGACGCGGCGTAAAAGGAGGTCTGGATCGGGAACGGATGATTTTCCGGCGTCGGGATGATTTCCGCCTCGCCATAGACGCTGCCGGTGGAGCTGAAGGCGATGCCTTTGATGCCGTTGGCGCGCATGGCTTCCAGCACGTTGAAAGTAGCAACGGTGTTTTGCTGCAAATCCTTGTGCGGGTGATCGAGGCCGAAACGGACGTCTGCATTCGCGGCCAGATGAAAAACGAAATCGCATCCCGCCATCGCACGGATCAACACAGACAAATCCAGACAATCGCCTTCGATGAGTTTAAATTTGGGATCGGTTGACGCCGATTTCAGAAATTCACGCTGGCCGGTGGAGAAATTATCCCAGCCCACGACGTGTTTGCCATCGGCAAGCAGGCGATCAACGAGACTGCTGCCGATGAAACCGGCAGCGCCTGTCACAAAAACTTTTTCCATGATCGAGCGCGGAGTTTAGTGCGGGTGGGCGGGGCCCGCCAGCACTTTTAGAGGAGTCTGGCAGGCGCGGGAGGTAATGTGATGATAGGGACGCCGCCATGCTGCAAGACATCGTAAATTACCTTTGCCTGCACTTGCCGGTTGCGGCAAACTTTTGCACTCGTTCTCATGAATCCGGTCACGAAAATTCTGGGCGCCCTGCGTGCCATTGCTCGTCATCCGGTAAATCACCGCCGCAAGTTAATGGCGGTGTTGGAGTATGGTTTTATCCAGACTGCTGCGCGCCTGGTCCCCGGAGACATTTGCGTCGAGTTCCCCAATCACACCCGCCTGCTCGTATCGCCCCGGATGAAAGGCGCCGCGCATTATATCGCGCCCCGATTGTGCGAATTTGAAGAGATGGCGTTCGTCATGCATTTTCTGCGACCCGGCGAACTGTTCGTGGACGTGGGTGCGAATGTGGGTGCTTTCACGGTCCTGGCGGCAGGGGTGGCCGGGGCCGAGGTAAGGGCGTTTGAGCCGAATCCCGGCACGTTTGAAATGCTCGAGCGCAACATCCGTCTCAATGGGCTTCAGGAACGGGTAAACCCTGTCCGCGCGGCGGCCGGGCAAAGCGAAGGAACAATACAACTGACCACCGACCTTGGGACGGAAAACTACGTGACGACCGGCGCGCCGGCTAAAAATTCAGTAACCGTGAAGATGATCGCATTGGACAAAGAGTTGTCTGAGGCTGCGCCCGATTTGCTGAAAGTGGACACGGAAGGTTTCGAAACCGAGGTGTTCTCGGGCGCGACGAACCTGTTGAGGCGGCCGCGATTGCGGGCAATGATTGTCGAACGGGGCAACAGCGGGGTGCGTTATGGCTTCGATGAAGCGGCCTTACACCGGCAAATCCGCCAATGCGGCTTTATTCCGTGTCACTATGATCCATTTGCCCGCCGACTATCCCGGGTTGAAAACGAAGCGTTGGGAAACATCATTTACGTGCGGGACATTCCCGGCACTGACGCGGTTTTGCGTGCCGCTCCGGCATTTAAACTCGACGACCTGAGTGTCTGATGTCCCAAGTGTGACACGTGCCAAGTGTTGCTGATTTGAATTTGACAACGTTGTTTATTAAACTTACGTCCTGTCGTTAGATTTGGACAACTCCCGGCAATTGCCGGGCGTCAGTTTCATTCTCCCGACATTGAACATCAAGGCGTTGCCGGCAGGCTATCGCGTGTTCAACGTTGCGTTAGGGTAACTTTGCAAGTAATTTTCAAGGCAAATTGGTCCCGCCGCGCAAAATCCTCTTGCGCCCCAAGCCCACTCCTGTGGAAGCTGGTTTCGTCCCGCGCGAAACGGTCGAATGGGGCAAATGATTTCCCCCGGTATCGCCGCGCGGCGGTCTATCTTGTGAACACTGTAATTATAACCGGCGCGGCCGGCTTGATTGGCTCGGAGAGCGTCAAGCGCTTCGCCCGCGAAGGCTTCAAAGTGGTGGGCATTGACAACGATCTCCGCCAGTGGTTTTTCGGCAAGGAGGCGTCCACCCTGGCCAACCGGCAACGCCTCATCGAAACCGTGCCGAATTATCAACACCACGACTTCGACATCCGCGACCGGCAGGCTGTCGAAAATCTGCTCCGCCAACTCGGCAAGGACATCACCCTGATCATCCACGCGGCGGCGCAACCCTCACACGATTGGGCCGCGCGCGATCCGCACGCGGACTTCAGCGTCAACGCCACCGCGACACTCAATTTGCTGGAGGCGACGCGACAATTTTGTCCGGAGGCCGTTTTCATCTTCACCTCCACGAACAAAGTTTACGGCGACGCGCCCAATTACCTGCCGTTGGTCGAATTGGAAAAGCGCTGGGAAATAAAATCCGGTCACGCCTGCCAACCTGGCATTCCGGAAACGATGAGCATTGATCAGACCAAACATTCGTTGTTCGGCGCGTCGAAAGTCGCGGCGGACGTGCTGGTGCAGGAATACGGGCGTTATTTTGGAATGAAGACCGCGTGTTTCCGTGGCGGATGTCTGACTGGCCCGGCCCATGCCGGCACGGAATTGCACGGTTTCCTTGCTTACTTGATGCGTTGCACCGTGACCGGCACGCCCTATCGGGTGTTCGGCTACAAAGGCAAGCAGGTGCGCGACAACATTCACAGCCACGATTTGGTGGAAGCCTTCTGGCAATTTTTCCTCAAGCCGCGCTCGGGCGAGGTTTACAACATCGGCGGCAGCCGCCATTCAAATTGTTCCATGCTCGAAGCGATTGACCTGTGCGAACAAATCAGCAGTCGCAAATTGAAATGGACTTACGAGGAAAACAACCGCATCGGCGACCATGTTTGGTGGATCAGCGACGTGCGGAAATTCCAAAGTCACTATCCCGCCTGGAAATTTCAATACACCCTGGGGCGGATTCTCGAAGAAATCCATCACGCCTGCCTGGCCAGTTGAATCATGCCTGCCTTTCCAGAAAGCATTTTGATCACCGGCGGCGCGGGCTTTGTCGGCGGCAATCTCGCCGTGTTCCTGAAGCGACGCCACTCTTCAACTCGCGTCATCGCCATGGACAACTTGCACCGGCCCGGTTCCGAATTAAATCTTCCCCGACTGCGTGAAGCCGGAGTTGAATTCGTCAAGGGCGATATCCGATTCGCCAACGAATTCCCCACCGGACCGTTTGAGGCCATTATTGAATGCTCGGCTGAACCTTCCGTGCTCGCTGGTTACGCCGGTGCGCCGGACTATCTCATGGAAACAAATTTTCTGGGCACCTACCGCTGCCTCGAAAAAGCCCGGCAATGGCAAAGTGATTTTTTGTTTCTTTCCACCAGCCGTGTTTATCCCATTGCGCCGCTGGAAGCGCATCCCTGGCGCGAAAGCGAAACGCGTTTTGAGTGGCTGGACGTCGCCGGAGCACCGATTTCGTCGCAGGGTGTGCGGGAAGAATGTGCATCACAAGGTGCTCGCTCGCTTTATGGGCTGACCAAGTATGCCAGCGAAGGACTGATTGAGGAATATCGCGCCGGGTTCGGACTTCGCACGACCATCAACCGTTGCGGCGTCATAGCCGGACCCTGGCAAATGGGGAAGGTGGATCAGGGCGTCGTGTCGTTGTGGGTGCTGCGTCACTTTTTCGGCAAACCGCTTGCCTACATCGGCTACGGCGGCGCCGGCAAACAGGTTCGCGACGTGTTGCACGTGGACGACCTCTGCGAACTGGTTGAGGAACAACTGGCAAACTTCACCGCTTGGGATGGCTGGCTCGGAAACGTCGGCGGCGGGTTGGGCAATTCCATTTCACTGCGGGAATTAACGGTTATTTGCCGGCAAACCATCGGAAGCCACACAACCATCGGCAAAGAAACAACCAACCGCCAGGCCGACTTGCGATTGTTCATAGCGGATTGCCGCCGGCTCTTTGCGCGCACCGCGTGGCGTCCCCGCCGCGATGTGAAACAGGCGGTCGCCGACATTTTCAACTGGGTCCGTGGCCACGAAAAAGAATTGCAACCGCTGGTATGAGCCATGAGTTAAAAAACGACTCCGGCACGGCCCATAAGCTTTTGCAAAGCGGCGTGATTTTTACCGTGATAAGTTTCGTGACCAGCCTGGGCCACCTGGTGTTTCAAGCCATCATGGGACGGCATTTGACGGGATCCGGCGAATTCGGCAACGCCAACAGTGCGTTGGGCGGTTTGATGACGCTGCTCGGGCTGTTGCCGGCGGTGGCAATCTTTGCCGTCACTCATTACATCGCGCATTTCAATGCCTGCGGCGACAGCGCGCGGTTGCAAGGATTGCTCCTTGGCTGCCGGAGATCTCTTTTCCGGTTCACCCTTGCCGGTTCGGTGCTGGCGGTGATTGTCGTCAAGCCCTTGAGTGATTTTTTCCATTATAGCGAAAGTTTGATGCTGGTGACACTCGGCTGCACACTTTTGGGTTTGTGGGCTGCGCTGGCCACGGCGTTGTGCCAGGGACTCGCCTGGTTCAAGCGGCTCGCGTTGATCGGATTTCTGGCGATGCTGTTGCGTGTTTCCTTCGGCTGGCTCATCACCTTCAAATGGCCGTCTGCAGAAACCGCCGTACTCGCCTCGGCCTTCGCGCTGCTGGCCAACCTCGTCCTGCTGTTTTGGCGGAAGGATTTGTCGTTGCATGGCGAACCGGTTCCGCCGTGGAACCGCGAGTTCGTCCAATACTTCGTCGTCAGCGCGGCGTTTGTGGTTGGCAACTTCTGTTTTTTTCAGGGCGATTTGCTGGTGGCAAATAAATTTTTCGCCCGGGGGGACCTTGATGCCTATACCGCCACCGGGATTTTGGCGCGGGCGCTGCCCCTGGCCGTTGCGCCCTTGCTGATGGTCTTGTTCACCTCGCGTTCCGGCCAGCGCGTCGGCGGCATCGTGTCGGAACAGCTCAAATTAATCGGGCTGTCCGGCCTCGCCCTAGTTTTGGGCGCGATCTGTCTTTTTGCTCTGCGGAAGTTCTGCCTGGAAATTCTCGGTAAATACTCACCGGAAGCCGCCGACATGGTCGGCCAATTCGCGGTGACAATGGTCTTTGTCGGGCTGTTGCAATCGCTAGCTTATTGGGCGCTGGCCAGCCGCTGGACGAAAATCTCACTGCTCTACGGCGGCTTGGGTTGCGCCTACTGGCTGACGCTGCTCATTCTTGGCAAATCCCCGGCGAATTTGTTGCACGTGATGCCAGTCACGGCTGGTGTTGCCTTCGGTGGGTTGTTTGTCACCTGGCTGGTCACGATGCAGCGGCATCACTGGCCTGCAGCACAATCCTGATTTGAATTTGTCGCCGCCTTCGGCCACACTCACCCCGTGCAGTCCGGTTCGGGAAATCTGCCGCGCGTCAGCTTCGTCATGCCCACGCTCAACGTGGAGGCGTTGCTGGACAATGTCCTCTCTTCCATCACGCGCCAGACGTATCCACGCGACCGTTATGAAATCCTGCTGGCCGACGCGCACTCGACCGACCACACGCGCGAAATCGCAAAAAAATACGGCGCGATCGTCATTGACGACGACGGCAAGAACATGGAAGAAGGCAAACGCCTGGCGCTTCAGCACGCGACCGGCGAATACATCGTCTTCGTGGACGCCGACAATGAAATCACCCATCCCGATTACATCGAACTGGCCGTGAAGGCACTTGCGGCCAATCCGCAGGCGCTCGGTGTGGAAAGTTACTACCTGCCGTCGCCCCAAATGAGTTCGTTCTGCGCCTACCTCACATACCGGCTGCACATCAGCGACCCGATTGCCTGGTTGATGAGTGTGAATCCGAAGCTCGTGACACGCGACGGCGAAGTGGAACGTTGGAACCTGTCCGGTCCCTCGCTCTCGTATCCACTCGGCGCGAATGGATTTGTTTTTCGCCGCGCCGATTTGGAATCAGTGAAGGCCGACGCTCATTTTCAGGACACGCACGCGGCCTTGCATCTCATGCGCGCGGGCAAACGCGAATGGCTGCGGATTCGCGGACGCGGTGTGCACCACTACTACATTCAGACACTTCTGGGTTTTGTGCAAAAGCGCCGACGGGCCACGGTGCATTTCCTCCGCGTCCAAGAGGAGGCAAAAACCAATTGGATGAAGGAAAAGCCGCCCGTGCCGCTCTGGCTGGCGGGTGTTTACTGCGTCACCTTCATCGGGCCGCTGTGGCACACCATGCGGGGATTGGCTCGTGACGGCGACTTGCGCTGGCTCTGGCATGTGCCGGCGAGCCTCGGCAGCGTGCTGGGCGACGCTTGGGGTGTGTGGACTTACAAACGGCGCGGCAAGGACAAGGCACTGATCGCAAAATTGAAAGTGAAACAAAATTTGAAATAATATGGAACCAAAGACGTCTCGTGATTTCGATCTGGCGGTCTGCTATCGCATTTATCCGCGCGTGTCGGCCAATCCAATCCTAGGGTTCACGGACAAACTGGCGCTGGTCCAGTTGAACCTGGAAACGTTCAAAGAGGCGATTGGCAGTTTGAAGGTTAAAATGTGGGTGTTGCTGGACAACTGCCCTCCCGCTTACGAAAAATTGCTGGCGTTGATATTTCCCAACACGCCGATGGATATTATCAAACTGAAAGGTGAAGGAAACTGGGCGACTTTTGCAAGACAGATTGATATCTTAAGCCAACAAACAGCTTCTGATTTGGTTTATTTTGCCGAAGACGATTATTTGTATCTGCCGCACTCGATGGAACGCGGTGTGGCATTTCTAAGAAGCCATTCCGAAACAGATAGTTTAACCCTGGCCGATCACGGGGATTACCACCGCAGGTATGTGGACCACATCCGTTCCCGCGAGCACACGGAACATGACCGGCGCTGGCGCACCGTGGTGGCCACGGCATTGACCTTCATGATACGACAGCAAGCCCTGATCGACTCGGTGGACGTGTTTAAAACCTATTGCCGGGGCAATTCAGATTTGGGGCTGTGGATGGCCTTGACCAAATTGCGCGTGTTCAACCCTTGGTGCTGCATTCGCGGCTTTGGCGACGGCAAATTCATCCCCGGCTCTCAGGCGCTGGCATGGTGGCACGCCTGGCGTTACATCCTTTTTGGCAAACGCCGAACGCTCTGGGCGCCCAGGCCGACCCTGGCCACCCACATGGAAAAGCGAAGCGTTGCTCCGGGTGTGGATTGGGAACAGCTTTTGGGAGCACGGGCCCGGACGTTGCAGGAATCCCGGCAGCTCACCCAACCACCCACGGTTTGAACTTGTTCCGTAACCGTCGCCAGAATTGCTCGCGCGGAGAGAGCGGACGGCCGTCCACGGGCAAAGGGGGAAGCGTGGCGCGTGGCTTGAAAGATGGCAGTTTTTTCACCCCCGGAATGCAGGTGGCGTTGTGGTAAATCATCACGCCGTCGAGATGTTCCACTATCGGCCAACCGGGCCGGTTTTTCGAATAAGTGCCTTTCAAGTAGGCGCGATAATTATACTGGCAGGGCAAAATCCGCAGACGGTCAAAATATTTTGTCTGAATGACTTCGTTGAGGCAGAGCTGATCGTCCGCCACGGTGCGGAAATGGGTGCGCCCCCGGGCGGCAATTTCCGCACGAATGTCGCGGCTGCGCAGCACGTTCCAAAGAAACACGCCGCCGTTGAGAAAATTCGATGTGTAACCTTGTCCGAGCATATATCGTCCGCCCTGATGTTCGACACAGGCGGCCACATCCGCATTGCCCAGCAATTGTTCAAACGGTGGCAGGGGTTGAAGACACAGCACGTCAAAACAGTCCACCGTCAGCGCGTAATCCACCCCCAACTCGTCGAGCACCTCCAGCCGGCGGTAATAAACCTCGCGTAAGGGGTGTGAAAAATCGGACGAGGGAGCGAGCAGATGGTATTGGATGCCCGGGATGTGCCGCTTCGGCAAGCCCTCGCCAACAATAAAAGCATGCAATTCCAGGTTTGGGCATCGAGCAAAACTGGAGAACGTGTAGTCCAGATTCTCAATGGCTTTGCCCATGGCCAGCGTGACCGCAGCGGAACGAGGAGTTTGACTCATGGTGTGGTAGGTTTCTTGAATTTCAAAATTGGATGAAGCGACAACCACCACATCCCGCAACGGTTGAAACCGCGAGTCATCCATTCTCTCTCCAACGGGTGCAGCACTGGCGGGCCGTAGTTGCTGCCGATCCCTTTGACAAATTCAAAACCTGCAGCCCGGACCAGCTTTTTAATTCCGAAGATGGTGTAAATTTTGTCCACAGGTTGCAGCAAGATCCAATTGGGCCGGTTAAGCCATTCCGAAAGCAGTCGCACCGCCAGCCAGGGCAAATGCAGGTAGTTGGGAAAGGAAATATAAAGCCATCCGCCCGGCTTCAGAATTTTGTGAACGCGCTGCAAAACCACTTCTGGATGCTCCAAATGCTCAATGGTTTCCAACATCACGCAAAGATCAAACATATCGGCGGGAAAATCCATTGTGTATAAATCCTGCACTTGAAAATGTCCGCCGGGCATCTCCCGCCGGCAAAATGTTACGGCTTCGGCGCTTTGATCCAAGCCGTAAATTTGCGTTGCGGGCAGGCAGCCTTTTCCCGCCAGTATGCGAGGCACTTGCGCCTGACCGCAGCCGAGTTCGAGGAGTTTATGTTCGGGCCGACACTCGGCAATCAAGTCGGGCAACAGAAACCGATGCCATGGACCAAGCGTGCATCGAATGTTCCGATAGTAATGATCATCATACCAAGCTGCGTTCTCGGCTGAAGTTGTTGGCAGATTCATTGTTGAGCCCTGGGTTTGAATAGCTGGTGGTTACGAAACACTTGTTTTCAATAGTGTTTCACCGACCTTTCATTAAGCTTTTCATCCGGGCGACGTTGGGGAAAATGTTCTCCAACCGGAGATCCGAAGGTGCAAATGAATTGCCAGGTCGGGCAGTTGCTTCCGGCCGACGCAGTTTATGATCGTCGCTTGTCTTGACAAGCTCACGCCCAAAACTCTTAAAGGAGCAACGAATCGTTCCCCGCATGGGATTCGGAATAAAGCGATTTCTTGCACTCATTTTTAATGTCTGTTCTTTCTAAGTGGATAGATAAATAGAACCGACGGTGAGCAGCAAGTGGAAACCATTAAAGTTAAGACCCTTTGTTGGCCGTTGATGCCGGGCTTCTCATCAGTAAAGCCCGGTGGGAATCACGGATTCAGATGAATAGGTCGAGTCCGTTTGTTTTGTCGCAACGACCACCACAGTACACGACCATGAGGGAAAAATGCTGGCCAACGGCGACCAAAACTCACCGATTTTAGGCAGATAAAAAGCGCTGCCAGTTGCCGACTCAAATTTGAATCCATGGGCTTTCAACACAATCTTGATGGTGCGCAAGGTGAAATCGCGGAAATGCGCCGAACGATAGCGCGCCGCATACATGGGCGGCAGATCAAAAAACAGCATCATACCAATGCCCAGCAATGTGCGGATATTCGGAAATGTAAGCACCAGTTTGCCACCCGGTTTCAACACGCGGTTGATTTCAAACATCAGCCAATCCGTGTCCACCTGATGTTCAATGGTCTCGCCGCAAAAAATGGCATCGAATTTCCCGGCGGGATAAGGCAAAGGTGCATTTTCAATATTGTGCTCGACAGCGTGAACTCCGTTTTCAATCGCACGCGCCACATAACTGGGGGCAATTTCCACGCCATGAATTTCGTGGGTCTTTACCAGCGGGCGCAAGACCCCGCCATTGGAACAACCCACATCAAGAATCACCCGGCCTGGAGCCATCCCGGAAAAAATCCGCCGCACTTTTTGAATGCGCGGCCCAGACGGTTCGGGAGCGTCAAGCACCTGATGTTTTGCGCCTTCGCTAAGCAATAACTGTAATTCATGACTTTTCATGGCAAAAACCTTTACAATCTCCGTCTTGAATGGGTAAACGCAATCGAGTTGTACGGAGGTAAGCTGATTGGACCGGTGTCGGAAAGCAAAATCTTGGCATAACCAAAATTCGCGCGGAGCGCCTTGACAATCCATTGCTTCCCCTTGAGAATCGAAGCCTCGTTTTTCACCAAACAGATGTTTTTTGCGCCATGAAGCTGAGAGTTGGACGTGAACATAATCACCGGGACAATATTTACCGGCCATGAAAGCCATCAAACAAAATTCTCCCAAATCACAAGCGCTCACGCTTGCCGTTCTTTTGGCGGGTATTCTCCTCTGTTTGTTTTGGCGAAGCTTTTTGCCTGGCTTTGTTCATTTTTCAAATGACGGGCCGCTTGGACAGCAAAACTCCTCCTGGATACAGCTTCCCGCCGCTTTCACCGGAGGCTGGGCTGATTTGAATGACATTGGCAACAATAATGGCGCGTGGCCGCTAGACTTGAACGCGTTGTGCCGTTGGATGCTTGGGGCTGTCGGTTACTCAAAATTTTTTGCGCCCATCTCCTTGTTTATTTTGGGATTCAGCGCATGGTGCTTTTTTAGACAGTTAAAATTTTCGCCGTTGGCGGCGGCGCTGGGCGCATTGGCCACCGCCTTGAATTCGACCTTTTTTACCACTGCCTGTTGGGGCGTGGCCGGCCAGTTGGATGCTTTCAGCATGGACTTTCTCGCCATGGCATTGGTTTTATCTAATTCTTCGGCGACACCCCCGCTCACCCGCTGGATGCGACTGGCTTTGGCGGGGTTGGCCGTAGGTGTCAATGTGATGGAGGCTTTCGACATCGGCGCCATTTTCAGTTTGTTTGTCGCGGCTTTTGTTTTGTTCAAAGCCATTGTGGATGAAGGCGGCCCGGTTTTGGTGAAATTGGGGCGCGGCATCGGGCGAATCGTAATCATCGCCATGTTTGCGGGCTTCATCGCCGCGCAGACCGTCGTGACACAAGTCGGTTCTTCAATTGTCGGCATCGCCGGCACCGGACAAGACACGGAAACCAAAGCTCAACATTGGGATTGGGCAACCCAATGGAGCGTGCCCAAAATCGAAGCGCTCAGCCTGTTTATTCCCGGCCTGTTCGGTTATCGGATGGATACGCCGAAAGACATGATGGACTTTTTCCAGGACGCCTACAAAGGAGGCAATTATTGGGGCGGTAGCGGACGCGATCCGGCGATTGACCGCTTTTTTGCAAGCGGGAAAGAAGGTTCCCCGCCGCCTGGACTGATGCGATTCAGTGGCAGCGGCAGTTATGCCGGGGTGCTGGTGACGCTGGTGGCGTTGTGGGCGATTGCGCAATCGTTGCGACGGCAAAATCCGGCATTCACCGAAACGCAACGGCGGTTCATTCGGTTTTGGTCGGTGATACTGATTGTGACGCTGCTGCTGGCTTTTGGCCGCTTCGCGCCCTTCTACAAATTGCTCTATATGCTGCCGTATGTCTCGACGATGCGGAATCCATGCAAGTTCATTGTGGTTTTTTCGTGGGCGCTGGTCATTCTGTTTGCTTACGGCATCCACGGTTTGAGCCGGCGTTATTTGGAAATTTCGGCGGCTAATTCCACTTCGCCGCTGGCGCAACTCAAAAATTGGTGGACGAAAGCACGCGGCTTTGATCGAAATTGGACGTTGGTCTGTGTCCTGGCTGTCATCGGCAGCGTGCTCGGGTGGCTGATTTACGCAATGGAGAAGCCAGGCCTTGTCCGTTACCTGCAAATGGTGGGGTTTCCCGACGAAGACATGGCCAAAGACATCGCCGCGTTCAGCCTCGGGCAGGTCGGCTGGTTCATCCTGCTCTTCGCGGTGGCGGTTGGACTTTGCACGCTCATCATTGCTGGAATTTTTGCGGGGCGACGTGCAAAATTAGGCGGCATTTTGCTCGGCACGCTGCTCGTCATGGATTTGGGCCGGGCGAATTTGCCCTATATCATTCACTGGGATTACAAACAAAAGTACGAGGTTGGCTCGCTCAACCCCATTGTTGATTTCCTGCGCAACAAACCCTACGAACACCGGGTTGCCTATGGGCTGCCCAGACCGTTGTCAACGCCGTCGCAATTTGAATTGTTTAACGAGCTCTATTTGATCGAATGGGCGCAACACCACTTTCCGTATTACAACATCCAGTCGCTCGATAAAATTCAAATGCCGCGTATGCCGGCGGACTTGGAGGCATTTGAGGGTGCATTGCGAATCGGCATCAGGCAGGACAGTTCCGGCCAGGGGATATTGGATCCGGGAACCTTTCCCCGAGTGGGGCGGCTTTGGGAATTGACCAACACCCGTTACCTGCTCGGCCCGGCGGGTTTGCTTGATTTATTTAATGAACAATTTGATCCGGGGCGGCGGCGTTTTCGCATCGTTCAACGCTTTACCATCGCGCTCAAACCGGGAGTCAAGGAATTCCATCAACGGCTCGAAGAACTAACCGCCGTTCCCAATGACAACGGCGACTATGCGCTCATCGAATTCACCGGCACGTTGCCTCGCGCCAAACTTTATTCCAACTGGCAAGTCAACACCAACAACGACGCTACGCTCAAAACGCTGGCGAGCACAAATTTCGATCCGTGGCAGACCGTTTTGATTTCCACGCCCTTGCCGGTCACGCCGGCCGCGACCGCCACCAATGAAAATTCCGGAACCGTCGAATTCAAACGTTACGTGCCGGACGACCTCGTGTTCAAGGGGAAGCGAAATGGTCTATGGAAACAATCTGGATACTGCTACGCGCCGAAGGAGGTCATGTTCGATGCAGAAACCACCACCCCATCGATACTGCTCCTCAACGACAAGTACGATCCGCACTGGCGCGTGTTTGTGGATGGCAAGCCGGCAGAACTGTTGCGCTGCAATTTCATCATGCGCGGGGTTTATCTGTCCCCCGGCCAACATACGGTCGAATTTGATTTCAGCCTGCCGAACAAGCCGCTCTATTTGACCTTGTCAGCCATAGGCGTGGGGATTTTGCTGGGCGGGCTGTTGTTACTGCGGGGCAAAAGAGCCATGGGAGCGGACTAATTCAAATAGAGTCTGCAGTCATAGCCAGCTGCTGTGCTGTTACAAAGTCATCCGCCCGCTAGTTCAGACGTGAAAGAATGACAAACTGCTTGCACGTCATGATATGGACCTCTAGTTTTAGTGTCTTGTTTTAGCCTCAATTGAGGCAGGTCCATTCTTTGCCACCAACTGAAAATTGATTATGAGAGTAGAATTAGGCAGCGCCTACTGGTATTTTAAAAGCTTCTTCAAACCGGGAAATTCTCAAACAGGCAATTTGGATCCGGATGTAATTCGCCAGCTGTCGACCGACAACGCGCGGCTCGTTGAGTTGAAGCGGCGTTATGCGCAAATCACCGAGTTTCCCCACTCCTTCTGGAATTCATGGGAAAAGTGCGTCAATTTGCTAAGGTTTCGCGGGGAAGATGACTATGTCAGCCAGGCATACTTCCGGCAGAACACACGCCGCTACGAATTGAGCTTCGCCTACGTTGAAGCCACGGATGACTTGGGTTTACTCAACCTGTTGCATGAGGACCCGCTCTTCGGCGTGAAATTATGGGAGTTTGTCCCCGGCAAGCCAGTGAGCCGCGACCTGCTGGATTCAATCCTTGAAATCCAGTTTTTGCAAAAGGCCCTGGGTTTTCAATTCCAAGACCGGCTGCGAGTGCTGGACATCGGGGCTGGCTACGGACGCTTCGCCCACCGTTTCAACACAGCGTGCCCAAACAGTTCAATCACTTGCATTGATCCCATCGCCACCTCGACGTTTCTCTCGGAATTTTACCTCAAGTTTCGCAAATGCCCCGGAACGGATGTGGTTCCTTTTGACCGGTTGCCTAATCTGCAAAACCGGACTTTTGACCTAACCGTTAACATCCACAGTTGGTCGGAATGCACCAAGCAGTTCATCAGTTTCTGGCTGGACCAGATCTGTGACTTGAAAGTGCCTTATCTTTTCATCGTCCCGCATACCGAAAAACTGGAAACGGTGGAGACCAATGGTGTTCATCTGACTTATGATGACGAATTGGAACGCCGCAACTTCAAGCTCGTTCTCAAGCAGAAGAAGTTTCATCGCTCCCAACTGGTGCATCAAGCCGGCATCTTCCCGACGGAATACCGTCTGTATAAACGCGAACTTTAAGACACCGGAGACCGGACCAAAAAAACATCATGCGCGTCGCAGTCATTGTCATCACCCGCAATCACTCAGGCTACCTCGCCGAGGTGCTGGCAGCGCTGGCAAAACAGGATTATCCCGACTTTGAAATTATCATCGTGGACAGCAGCGCAGGTGAGGAAAAGGAAAAGTCCGCGAAGCTCGCGGAACAATTCCGTGCGAAATACGTTTTTGAACCACGCCTCGGCCAGTCGCTCGCGCGGAATTCCGGGCTGCCCTTCTGCACCGGCGAAATCATCGCCTTCACTGACGACGACTGTCTGCCGGAAAAAAACTGGCTCTCGCTCCTCGTGCAAAATTATTCCAGCCCGGAAATCTGGGGTTGTTCCGGGCGGGTCATCCCGTACCGCAGCGAAGCCGCCGCCGATCTTTTCGAGGAAGTCGCCGGGCAGGACCTGGGCGAGAACCGCCGAGTCTTCAAACCCGAAGAAGTCCGTTTCAGCGTCGGGTTGATTTTGCAGAACGTCCTTAAAGTTTTTGCCAAGCACATGAAAGGCAAAGGCCTTGCGCCGTGGTGCGTCGGCCACGGCAGCAGCATGTCGTTCCGCAAAACCGCACTTGACCAGCTGGGCGGGTTCGACAACCGCCTCGGCGCGGGCGCTCCGCTCAAGAGCGGCGAGGACATTGACATCAACTATCGCATCCTGCGTTCCGGCCACTGTATGGTTTATGAACCGCGTGCGGTCGTCCGCCACAATCACCATCGCATGACCGCCGAGGACGTCTTTAAAACCCGTTACTCTTACAGCTTCGGCGGCGCCGCGCTCATGCACGAAAACTCCGGGAATCCGCTCATGTTCTGCATGAAATGCGGACGCCTCCTCCAGCTCTTCATCAAGATCGCGCAATACAAGCTGACCGGAAAAAAAGAACTCGCACGCGTTTTCAGCCAGGATTTACGCGGCGTCCTCGACGGCATCGCTGCCCAAAAGAAAAATCCGCGTGATCCGAAGCTGAAGCCGGAACTATAATCCCGTCGGATGATCTAGAAATTCCCACGGCAGCTTGAACTTTTTGGAAAGATGCGAGGCGAGGGCTTTCACGCCGAATGTCTCCGTCGCATAGTGGCCGCCGTAAAAGACGTTGAGGCCGCATTCTTCCGCCAGCGCGTAAGTCCAATGCGGACCTTCGCCGGTGATGAAGGTGTCCACGCCTTCATCCGCCGCCAGTTTCAAATCGCCGCCCGCGCCACCCGTCACCACCCCAATGCACCGACAAATTTCGCCGCCGCCCGGAATGATTCGCGGTTTGGCGCCGGTTGCGCGCGCAAGCTTCGCGGCGAGTTCGATGCGGGAGATTTTGGTGCGCGATTGAAAACCGATGCACTGCCCATGCGTGACGAAAAAAGGGCGCAGATTTTTCAAGCCGAGCGCGGCGCAAAGTTGCGCGTTGTTGCCGAGCCGGGGATGCGCGTCCAGCGGCAGGTGCGAGCTGTAAACCGCCAGGTTGTTTTCCATCAGCAGCCGGAGCAGCTCGTATTTTTTGCCCGTCCACGGATGCGACGGCCCCCAGAACAATCCATGGTGCACGATGAGCAGGTCCGCTTTCGCTGCGATGGCAAGCCTGACCGTGGCCAGGCTCGCGTCCACGGCGGCGGCGATACGGCTTACCGTCCCGCTATTTCCCACCTGCAATCCATTCGCCGCGCCGTCGTAATCCCCGATTTCTTTTGTGCGAAGAAGCCGGTCGCAATGTTTGACGATGGCGGCAAGTGGAACTTTCGGCATGGCGCGATAAAACCAAATTTCCCCCAGACTGCAAAGCGCGAAACGCTTTGAAAATTTTCAAACCCCTTATTGAATTCTCCGGGCCGCGCTTTATAGTGCGCCCGGTTGGCGAACGAATTTATGATCAAGACCCTGGCTCATATATGCATTTTTTCAAAGGATTTGAACCGCAGCCTGGATTTCTATTGCGGGGCGCTCGGATTGCGCCGGCATTTTGATTTCATCAAGGACGGCGAGCTGTTCGGATTTTATCTCCAGATCAACCAGAATCAGTACATCGAAATTTTCAAGGCCGGCCCGGCGGAAGCCGCCGGCCCCCAGCGGATCCATCATCTCTGCCTGGAAGTGGATGACATTGACGCGATGCAGGACGCCTTGATCCAGCGCGGCGTGGCCGTGAAACCCAAAAAGATGGGCTGCGACCAGACCTGGCAATTCTGGTGCCAGGACCCCGACGGAACGGATGTGGAGTTCCACCAGTACACCGCCCAAAGCTCACAGTTCACCCGGGAACCCTGCATCGTGGACTGGTAAGTTTTTTAAATGCGATTCGTTCGTCGCAAAAAATTTTTCATTCCACTTGTTGCTTTCTGCGCAGAGGATTTTATAGTTCGTTCGGTTTGAATTCACTGAGATGAGCAATCCAAATGACGCGGCGCAGCCGTGGGACATCGAAGCGGCGCGCACGCTTTACAACATCCAGCGCTGGGGTGCGAAGTATTTCGACATCAATGACGCCGGACACGTCATCGCGCGGCCCTTGCAGGAAGCGGGCGTGGCGGTGGATTTGACGGATGTGGCCGAGGAGGCCAAGGCGCGCGGGCTGAAGTTTCCGCTGCTCATCCGGTTTCAGGACATTTTGCGTCACCGCGTCGAATCCATCAATCTGGCGTTTCGCAGCTCGATCACGGAATACAATTACCAGGGCCGTTATCGCGGCGTCTTTCCCATCAAGGTCAACCAGCTCCGCGAGGTGGTGGAGGAAATTCTCGACGCGGGCAAGCCGTTTGAGTTCGGCCTCGAAGTCGGCAGCAAGCCGGAATTGTTCGCCGGGCTGGCCCTGCAAAACCAGATGGGCAGCCTCATCATTTGCAACGGTTACAAGGACGCGGAGTTCATCAAAATGGCCATGCTCGGCATCAAGCTGGGCAAAACGGTCATCATGGTTGTCGAAAAATTGGAGGAGTTGCGGCAAATCATTTCGATTTCAAAATCGGTCGGCGCTGAACCGCTCATCGGCATTCGCACGCGGTTGTGGAGCAAGGGCACGGGGCGCTGGGCGGGCAGCGGCGGTGAAAATGCGAAGTTCGGCCTGAGCACGGCGGAACTTCTGGAAGCGACGGAGATGTTGAAGGCGGAAAATCTCGGCCACTGTTTCAAACTGCTGCATTTTCACATCGGTTCGCAAGTGCCGGATATTCTCACGGTGAAAAAGGCCGTGCAGGAGGCCGCCCGGCTTTACGCAAAACTGCACAAGCTGGGCTACCCGATTTCATATCTCGACGTCGGCGGCGGGCTGGGCGTGGATTACGACGGCAGCCGCTCGGCGTTTGACAGCTCGACGAATTATACGCTGCAGGAATACACGAACGACGTGGTCTATTACATCGCCGACGTTTGCAACGCCGAAAACGTGCCGCACCCGGACATCGTCAGCGAAAGCGGACGCGCCATCGTCGCGCATCATAGCGTCTTGATCGTCGAGGTGTTTGGCGCGATTGAAAAAATCCGCCCGGGCGAATTTTTGAAATTCGGCGACAACGAGCATGCGCTTGTCCGGGAGCTGCTCGACATCAAAAAAAATCTTTGCAAGCTGAACAAACTCGAAGCCTACCACGACGCGCTGGAACGCCGCGAAGACGCGCAACACATGTTCACGCTCGGCGTGCTGGATTTGCCCGACAAGGCGAAGATTGAAGACCTCTACTGGCAAATCGGCCGCGACGTCGTCGAAAGTTTCAAAGGCCAGGCTTACGCGCCGGAGGAAATCCGCCAGCTCGAAGACAGCCTGGGCGACCAGTATCTCTGCAATTTTTCCGTCTTTCAGTCACTGCTCGATCACTGGGCGCTCGACCAGTTGTTTCCCATCATGCCGATTGCCCGCCTGAATGAACGTCCCACGCGCGAAAGCACGCTCGTGGACATCACGTGCGATTCTGACGGGCAGGTGAACAAGTTCATTGACCTGCGCGATGTGCGCGACACGCTGCCGCTGCACAAACTCAACGCCAACGGCAACGGTTTGCTCGAACCGTATTACATCGGCTTTTTCCTGATGGGCGCGTATCAGGACATTATGGGCGACCTGCACAACTTGTTTGGCCGCGTCAACGAGGTTCACGTTTTTCTCGAGCCCGACGAACCGACCGGCTATTACATCGAGGAAATCATCGAAGGCAACACCATCATCCAATCACTCGCAGCGGTGCAATACGACGAAAACGAATTGAAGCGGCAAATGAAGGCGCAGATTGACGAGGCCATCAAATCCGACCGCATGAAACCGTCCGAAGCCATGCGCCTGCTCGATGATTACGAACGCGGCTTGAAGGCTTACACTTATTTGTCGTTTTAAGGCGGCAGAGAAAATTGTCGGAATGTCAAACCCGGAACCAATTTGACCGAAACCCAAAATCCAGGAACCGAGACCCGAAACGAAGCCGAACTGCTCCGCTCTCTCGGGCAGCTGGCGCGCGGACTTTCCGCTTTGTTTTGGGGATTGCCGGCGTCGCTGGTCATTTGCGCGGAAACGGCGCGCGCCGACTGGCTCCGGCCGCTGGGCATTGTTCCCGTGCTGGCCGGCACCGGTTTGCTGCTCTACGGCCTCTGGCAAATGAGCGATTTCCAAAAGCAGGAACGCCCCTGGCGCAACGCCCTCGACCGCGCGAAACTCCCCGGCCTCGTCAATTTCGGCCTTTGCCCGTTTCTTTACTGGCAGAATAAAATGCCGGGACAACCTTTTTTCAACGCGGCGGTTTTTGTGCTCGTTCTGTCGGCGCTGCTTTTTTTGTTCAATTTGAACGTTGTCCTCAAACAACTCGGCGCGATGCTGCCGGACGAGACGCTCCGCCACGAAACGCGCCTGTTCACCGCGCTCAATTGCTGGCTGCTCGTCGCGCTTGTGTTCCTTGGCGTTGGGTATGTGGTGATGCTGCACGATTCGCGATTGCAACTGGAACTCAGTGCCTCTTCCAACCGGTTTGATCGTCTCAGCTTTTGGGCGCTGACGTTTTTTGCCCTGCTGCCGCTGGCCATGACCATGGCGCTGCTCTGGAAAACCAAGGAAGTCATCCTCGACAGCGTTTTCGGCGCAAAATGAGAAATAACATCAAACGCCGAACCTTCAACACTCAACATCAAATGAACCCGCCGGTGAAATGAATTCAACGTTGGACGTTCGATGCCTGCCCTGCCTAGCCTTGGCGACGAAGGGTTCAATGTTTAATGCTTTTTTCGATGAAAACCAACGCGCTGTCTAAAATGGGCCAACGCACCACCGAGCCGCCCATCTCGTGGCTCATGCACGCGGCACTTTCGCGGCCCAAACTGATTTCGCTCGCCGCCGGCTTCACCGACAACGCCTCATTGCCCGTTGCCGGAGCGCGCACCGCGTTGAACCAGGTTTTTCGCTCGCCTAAAACCGGCCAGCCCGCGTTGCAATACGGCATCACGGCCGGCAATCCGGCACTGCGCAAACTGACGGCGGCGCATTTGCAGAAACTTGATTTTCAAGCCGTCGTCTCCTCCTCGCACTCGTCCTTGTCCCTCGTCCTCGAACTCAAATCGAGGACGAGAACGAAGGACGAGGACGAAAAAATTTATTCCCCCGAACGCCTGCTCATCACCAGCGGTTCGCAGCAATTGCTCTACATGACGACGGAAGCGTTGTGCAACGAAGGCGACATCGTGCTGGTGGAAGACCCGACGTATTTTGTTTTTCTGGGCATCCTCCAAAGCCGCGGTCTGCGCGCACGCTCCGTGCGGCTCGAGCGCGACGGCCTCGACCTCGCGCACCTGGAACGTGTTTTGCAATCGCTCCGGCGCAACGGCGAATTGCGCCGCGTCAAATTGTTTTACCTTGTCAGCTATTTCCAAAATCCGACCGGCGTCACGACCAGCTTCCAGAAAAAGTGCGGCCTCCTGAAGCTGTTGAAAAAGTTCGAGCGCGCGGCGGGACACCCGATTTACCTGCTCGAAGACGCTGCGTATCGTGGATTGCGTTTCGCCGGCAATGATGTGCCGTCGGCGTTGGCCGTGCCCGGCGCAGCGGAGCGTGTGATTTACGCGGGCACCTTCAGCAAGCCGTTTGCGACCGGTGTGCGCGTAGGCTACGGCATTTTGCCCAAGCCGCTGTTCGCGGCGGTGAAGCACATCAAGGGCAACCACGATTTCGGCACGTCCAACCTGCTGCAATACCTCGTCGCCCGCGCGCTGGCGTCGGGAATTTACGGGCGGCATGTCGCGCGGCTGCAAAAGCGCTACGCGCACAAGGCGCGCGTGATGAAGCTGGCGATTGAAAGGCATTTTCCGCCAGCCGTCGAATGGTGGGAGCCGGAGGGCGGACTTTATTTTTGGGCGCGGCTGCCGCGCAATGTTTCGACGGGCTTGAAATCAAAAGTTTTCTCGACCGCGCTGAAAAACGACGTGCTCTACGTGCCGGGCGAAATTTGCTATGCGGACGATGCGGCGCGGCGCAAACCAAACCACGAAATGCGCATCAGCTTCGGCAATGCGAGCGAAGCCGAAATCCGCGAAGGTATTGCACGGCTCGGCAAGGGGTTGCGGAAATTTTTGAAGTAAAGAAAACAGTCCAATCAAGGGTTAAACCTCATAAGTCAAATCCTGCTTCTTTCAAAAAATCTTCTCGCTCTTTAGGCAACATCCTTTCGTAGAAATATCTTATCGTATAACCTCCGACGAGCTTCTTCCCATCAGTGTATTTCCAGTCACTGATTTCCGAGATATTCAAGGAAACCTTTTGGCCCATCTTTGCCTCGCGGGTTTCTTCTGCCTCGTTTGCCACCACACCATTAAAAACTCCATTGTTCTCTTCTAAAACCTTTATCCACATATGCTCCACCTCGCCAGATGGTGTCGGATACGGCTTCTTAACATAAAAATCTTTTGTGCCAGGTTTCTGATCATGGAATGCCTGGATAAATTCACCAGACGTAGCCTTGGCTTTCGCTATGGCTGTGTTCATCACAGCATCATCCGATGAGACGTGCGTATAATTGCCGCCTTCTTTGCTGTGGGAGCAGCCCGAAAACGCGAGTAATGAAATCGCAACGACTTTTGTGACTAACAAGCGCATATGCTGACTCAAATTCAGATGGAATTGCAGTTGTTTCTTTTCAAAATTTGACTTTGCGCCCGAATAAAATTTCTGTCCAGCGCGATTTCACCCCGGCGGCCAGGCCATGGGGCGACCGCCGAGGATGTGAACGTGCAAGTGCGGCACGGCTTCGCCGGCGTCGGGCCCATTGTTGACTACAAGGCGGTAACCGCCTTTCTTCAGGCCTAGTTTGTCCGCAACTTCGGCGGCCTTCAGCAAAAGATGGCCGAGGACCTTATGGTCTTCCGTTCCGGCTTCGGCCAGGCGCGGGATGGGCTTCTTGGGAATGATCAAAACGTGCGTCGGCGCCTGCGGTTTGATGTCGCGGAACGCGAGCACCAGGTCGTCTTCATAAACAATGTTCGCCGGAATTTCGCGGGCGATGATTTTTTCAAAAAGTGTTTTGCTCATAATTGCTCGTTTCGGAGGGCGGAGCTCCGCGACGCCCTGATCAAAAAGTTTGGGGCTCGCAGCGCTCGCCCCTCCGGAAATTGTTCATTCCACCACCAATGCGCAATCGCTCTGCTCCGGTTCGGCGGTAAGGCAGCGGCGGAGGTATTCGACGATGTGGTCCTGCAATTTTTCGCAACGGACACTCCAGCGACGCGCGCCGGCGAGTTGCTTGACGCAGCCGCGCAGTCCGCGAAAGCGCAAAACGCGCGGCGACTGGCGGAGTTGAGCGCGAAGTTCGTCGCGCAGGCGCGGGAAAAAGAAAAGTTCGAGGCTGTCGGCGGATTCGCGCGCGAACAGGCAAAGGTCGGTTTCGACAATTTCCCGCGAGCGGCTTTCCAGCGCGCCGGCGCGGATGACAAAGCCGAGCTTGCGCAGAACTTTTTCCAATGCGCCGGCGAATTCGCCGATGGTGACTGTTTCGCGTTCCAGTTCGTTTTTGAAATAGTGGAAGACGGACGCGGCGGCGTGGCTCAACACTTCCGGGTCGAGCAAACCCTCGGCGTTGCCGGTGAGTTCGACGGAAATCATTTCCACCGAGCACGGGACACTTTCGCCGCTGGAAAGTTGGAAGATCAAGCAGCCGGATTGGAGCGCGATCATTGCTTGGCCTCCAGTTTTTTGACTTCGTGAACAAAGTCGGTGGCTTCCTGAAACCGGCGATAGACGCTGGCAAAACGCACGTAGGCGACTTCATCAATGTCGCGCAGGCCATCCACGACCATTTTGCCGATGAACTCGGCGGGCACTTCGCCCTCGAATTTGCCGGTCACTGCGGCGACGATGTGGTCCACCAAATCTTCCATGGCTTGCGGACTGACGGGACGCTTCTGACAGGCTTTTTTGATGCCGGACAAAAGTTTTTCGCGTGTAAATTCCTCATGCCGCCCATCGCGCTTGAGCACCATCAAGCCTTCACGTTCGACCTCCTCGTAGGTCGTGAAACGATGGCTGCACTTGGCACACTCGCGGCGGCGGCGAATTGTGGCTCCTTCACGCGACGCGCGCGAATCAATGACTTTGTCTTCCTGACAGCCGCACTTGGGGCAACGCATAAGGCCACTTCTAATTGTGGTTACAGGTTTGTAACATACCAAGTTTTGTGGTGTCAAGGCGGAGTTGTTGGATAAATGCCGATTGTTAATAACTTGTTTCAACTGAATTTGCCCCAAAACCGCGCTTGCTTTCGCTCGATTTTCAGTTATTTTATGCGGCTCCCGTCTCTGGGGAAGAGATTCAGCTTTAATTGTTTGATTTATGGCAACAGCAAACGACCTGCGCCGCGGCATGGCGATCAATTATAACGGCGACATTTGCGTGGTGTTGGACATGCAGCACCGCACGCCGGGCAACCTGCGCGCGTTTGTGCAGGCGACTCTCCGCAGCATCCGCTCCGGCAAGTCCTCCGACGTGCGGTTCAGCTCCACCGAGCGCATCGAATCGGTGCCGATGATCACCACCAGAATGGAGTTCAGTTACAAGGACGGCGCGGACTACGTTTTCACCGACTCGGAAACCTACGAAACGGTCACACTGGCGGCGGAATTGGTTGGCGATGCGAAGAATTATCTCGTGGAAAACAGCCCGGTGACCGTAACGTTCGTTGAGGGAAAAGCCGTGTCCATCGAATTGCCGTCGAGCGTGGCATTGACGGTGTCCGACGCGCCGGAAGGCATTCGCGGCGATTCGTCGAACAATGTGCAAAAGCCGGTGACACTCGAAACAGGCATCACCGTGCAAGTGCCATTGTTCATCAAGACGGGCGAGAAAATCAAAGTGGACACCCGCACCGGCAAATATATGGAACGCGCGTGACGGGAATGGAGTGATGGAGTGATGGGGCGATGGGATGCGGGGGCGGTTAAATTAACACTCCCATATCCCATAATTCCAACACTCCGCTCTTTTCCTGCGTAATTGCTTTTCAACCCGGACGATTTCGGCTATTTCTCCCGCATGGCCGAGCGGCTCCAAAAAGGAGAGAAGATTCTTCGGGGCATTGCCGTCTCTGACGGCGTTTGTCGCGGGAAAATCCTCGTGCTGCACCGCGCCCGCCACATCATCGCCCGGCGTGAAATTTCAGCTGGCGAAGTGGCCGGGGAAACCGGCCGTTTTGAAAAGTCACTCGTCCAAACCCGCCAGCAAATTCTGGAGGTGCAGCGCAAGGTCGTGGAAAATCTGGGCGCGAAGGAGGCGGACATTTTCGAAGCGCATTTGCTGATGCTCGAAGACCATGCCTTGGTGGGCGAAGTCATCCGTCTGATTAAAGAAGAGAAGGTCAACGCCGAATACGCCTTTCACACCGTGGCCGAGCGTTACGCCGAGGCGCTCCTCGCGGCCAACGATGAATATCTCCGCGAACGCGCCACCGACATGCGCGACCTGACGTCGCGGGTGCTGGACAATCTGCTTGAGGTGAAGGACGCTTTTGACCTGCACCACATCGCCGAGCCGTGCATTTTGGTCAGCCACGATCTCAGCCCCTCCGCCACCGCGCAATTGAATAAAAAATTCGTGCTGGGTTTTGCCACGGACATCGGCGGCAAAACTTCGCACACCGCCATCATGGCGCGGTCGCTGGACATTCCCGCCGTCGTCGGATTGCAAACGGTCAGCCAGGAATTGGACAGCGGCGACTACGCGTTGCTCGATGGCTACAACGGCGCAATTGTCGTCAATCCCACCGATCAAACCCTTTTTGAATACGGCCAGCTTCTGCGGCGCAAGGCTTCACTCGAAGAAAAGCTCCACGAAATCCAGCAGCAACCCGCCATCACGCTCGACGGCAAAGCCATTCACCTGTCCGCGAACATCGAAGACGCGGCGGACATCGAATCCGTGCTGGCGCACGGCGCGGAGGGCGTCGGCCTGTTCCGCACGGAATATCTGTTCATCAACCGCGACCGTCTGCCGACGGAAGAGGAACAGTATCAAGCTTATCGAAAGGCGGCGACCGCGTTGAAACCGCAACCGGTCATCATCCGCACGCTCGACCTGGGCGGCGACAAATTTGCCTCGCACTTGCAACTGGCGCAGGAGGTCAATCCGTTTCTCGGCTGGCGGGCCATCCGGTTTTGCCTGGCGCAGCCCGAATTGTTCCGCGCCCAGCTTCGCGCCATTCTCCGCGCCAGCGCCGAGGGCAACGTGAAGATGATGTATCCGATGATTTCAGGCCTGGACGAATTGAGGCAGGCCAATGCCCTCGTCGAAAAATGCAAGGCCGAATTACGCGCCGAAGGCGTGCCGTTCGACGACAAAATCGAAATCGGGGTGATGATCGAAATTCCGTCCGCCGCGCTTATTGCCGACGCGCTCGCCACGCAATCAAAGTTTTTCAGCATCGGCAGCAACGACCTTATCCAATACACGCTGGCCGCCGACCGCACGAACGAAAAAGTTTCGCACCTTTACGAACCAACGCACCCGGCCATCGTCCGGTTGATCAAGATGACCGTTGACGCCGCGCACCGGCGCGGCATCAAAGCCAACGTCTGCGGCGAAATCGCGGGCGACCCGGTACTGGCGCCGCTGTTGATCGGCCTCGGCGTGGACGAATTGAGCACCGCCCCGACTGTTGTCGCGCAGGTCAAATACATGATTCGCCGGCTCAAATTGACTGAAGCGCGCGCGCTGGCCGACTTTGCTCTCCAGTGTGAATCGCCGTCGGAAATTTACGCCCGTTGCCAGACGCTCGCGCGCGAAGCCGCGCCCAGCCTTTTCGAAAATAAAACGTGAATTGAACCACAAATAGACACGAATTTACACGAATGGATTTCCGGGAAAACACCAAGCTGCTTTTCAAAGAAGAAGTATTCCAAATTGTCGGCTCCGCCATTGAAATTTTGAACGAGGTCGGTCACGGTTTCCACGAAAAGCCATACGAAAATGCGCTGGTTGTGGAATTTGGCGTGCGGAAAATCCCTTGTCAGCAACAAAAATCATTCACCATGCTTTATAAAGGATGCAAGGTCGGCGAATTCATTCCGGACTTGATTGCTTTTAATGCGGTAATCGTTGATGTGAAAACAATCGACCGCATCACCGACGTGGAGCGTGGCCAGATGTTGAATTATCTGCGGATGACCAAACTGCGCGTCGGAGTCATTTTAAATTTTAAGCATCCCAAATTGGAGTGGGAACGAATTGTCCTTTAATTCGTGTCCATTCGTGTTTATTCGTGGTTGAAAATGAAAGTCGTCATCCTCGCCGCCGGATACGCCACGCGCCTGTATCCGCTCACCCTCACGCAACCGAAACCGCTCCTGCCCGTCGCGGGCAAGCCGATGGTCGAGCACGTGCTCGACAACCTCGCGCCCATCGGCGGCATTGACCGCGTTTACGTCGTCACCAACGCCAGGTTCGCCGGCCATTTCCAGAAATGGTCGGACCATTACCGCGCCACCAAATCCAAGTTTGAATTCACCGTTGTCAACGACGGCTCGACCGACGACACCAACAAACTTGGCGCCATCGGCGACATCCATTACGTCCTCAAAACCCAGAGCGTGGACGACGACCTCATCGTCGTGGCGGGTGACAATCTGTTCAGCGAGAAACTCAGTGACTTCGGGAAATTCTGCCGCGAGAAAAAAGCGCCGGTGCTTGCGCTTTACGACGTGGGCAATCTTGAGGAAATCAAAAAATACAATTCCATTTCCGTGGACGGCACCGGGCGCATCACCTTCTTCGAGGAAAAGCCGAAGAACCCGACGAGCACGCTTACTGGCATCGCGCTTTATTTTTATCCGAAGAGCACGATTCCGCTCATCAAGCAATACATCGCTGAGGGCAACAATCCAGACCAGCCGGGCCGGCTGGTGCAATGGCTTTATCCGCGCACGGCGGTTTATACCTGGCGCGTGCCCGGACTGTGGTTCGACATCGGCTCAAAGGAAACTTTGGAAGAAGCCAACCAGATCTTCGCGAAGTTTTAGGCGCAGCAAAAAAGTTTTCCGAGGACCGGACTTGTGCTACAAGCGAGGAGTAGCCCATGGACTTTTTTGACCAAGAAGCCCACGCCAAAAGGCAAACGCGTTTGCTCCTGTGCCTATTCGGACTGGCGGTGTTCGCGTTTGTGGTCCTGATGTATCTGATTCTGGCCGCGCCCATTCTGTTTCTTTCCAAAGCGCTGGCGCCCTTCACGAGTTTTTTCCAATGGATTTGGGATCCGCGTCTGGCGTTCTGGGTCACAGTCGGCACTTTGTTTTCCACCATGCTCGGCTGTCTCTATAAAATGCACTTGCTCTCCGGCGGCGGCGCGGCGGTCGCGGAACTGCTCGGTGGACGAAAAATGGAAGAAAACCCCGCCAACCCGGACGAAAAACGACTGCGCGATATCGTCGAGGAAATGGCCGTCGCGTCCGGCCTGACCGCGCCGGGAATTTATGTGCTCGACCGCGAGCGCGGCATCAATGCCTTCGCCGCCGGCCACACGCGCGACGACGTGGCCATCGGCATCACGTTTGGCGCGCTGAAATTGCTGACGCGGGATGAACTGCAAGGCATCGTCGCGCACGAATTCAGTCACGTCCTGAACGGCGATACACGGCTTAACCTGCGGCTGATGACGTTGGCGCACGGGCTTTTCTGGCCGACGATTGTCGGCCGCATTTTGGTGCGCGGTTCAACACAAGCTCCGGAAATTGGCGAATCCATTTTTGACGAGGACACCAAGCCGGTTTTTCTGCCGACCGCGCCGATCGGCGTTTTATTTTTGATTGTCGGGGGCATCAGTTCGCCGCTGGTTCGTCTTATCAAAAGTCTGATTTGTCGCGAGCGCGAATGGTTGGCTGACGCGGCGGCGGTTCAGTTCACACGCAATCCAGCGGGCATCGAAGGCGCGCTCAAAAAAAGCGGCGGGTTGTTCAAGCAGGGCCGGCTCGACACGCCTTCCGCGGAAACTGCCAGTCATCTGTATTTCGTCAATTCCACTTACGACCCATGGTTCGGCTTCCAATCCACCCATCCGCCGTTGGCAAAACGAATTCTGGCCATTGACCCGGCTTTCGACGGCCAGTTCCCGCATATTAATTCCCTGCCCCGGCAAACCGATGAAACTTCGCAGGAGAAACAACACGACCGCCTTTACGAAGAAAACGTCCGCCGCGCGCGGGAGGAAGCCAAAGCCCGTGGAGATCTGGAATGAAAATCACTTCGCCGTCACGACGACGTAATTCTTTTTGCCCTTGCGCAACAGCAGGTGCTTGCCGAAAAGAAAATCGTGCGTCGTGACTGCACGCTGGAAGTTTGATTCGCGGACGTTGTTGACGTTCACGCCGCCGCCTTCAATGTCTTTTCGCGCCTGACCTTTGGAAGGACACAAACCCGCATGAACCAAAAGCTCGACCAGCGGCAAACCCGCACCGCCCAGCTTTGATTTTTCGATTTCCTTCGTCGGCACTTCGCCGACGATTTCATTGAAGGTGCTTTCGGCAATGCCTTTGAGTTCGCCGCCGAAAAGGATTTCACTGGCGCGAATGGCCTCCGCCGTCGCATTCGGGCCGTGAATCAAATCGGTCGCCGCTTTAGCCAAGGACTTGTGTGCTTCGCGCGCGCCGGGATTTTCGGCGTGTTTCTTTTCCAGCGCCTCAATTTCCTCCTTCGGCAAAAATGTGAAGAATTTCAGATAACGGACGGCGTCCCGATCATCGGTGTTGATCCAAAACTGGTAGAAGCGATAGACGCTGGTCCGTTTGGGATCGAGCCAGATCGCACCGGCCTCAGTCTTGCCAAATTTGGTGCCGTCGGCATTGGTAATAAGCGGCAGCGTCAGGCCAAAGGCTGTCTTGCCCAATTTCTTCCGAATGAGGTCGATGCCGGCGGTGATATTGCCCCACTGGTCGCTGCCACCAATTTGCAATTCGCAATTATAGGGCTTGCCACTTTCATCTTTGTTTTTGGGGTCGGCGAGGTAATAAAAATCATAGGCCTGCAGCAGCATGTAGCTGAATTCGGTGTAGCTGATGCCCACCTCGCGGTCCTCCATCCGGGCGCGGACGCTTTCCTTGGCCACCATCTGGTTGACGGAAAAATGCTTCCCGATGTCGCGCAGGAAATCGAGATACGAAACATCCTTTGTCCAGGTGGCATTATCCACCAGTCGCGCGGGATTTTGCTTCGTTTCAAAATCGAGAAGTTTTTTGAGCTGTTCCTTCACGCGGGAAATGTTGTGAGCGAGAACCTCAGGCGTGAGCAACTGACGCTCGCTGGTCTTGCCGCTGGGGTCGCCCACCATGCCGGTGGCGCCACCGGCAACGGCAATCGGATGATGCCCGAGCAATTGAAACCGGCGCAGCGCCAGCAGCGGCACGAGGTTGCCCACATGCAGGCTGTCAGCGGTCGGATCAAAGCCGCAATACAAAACAATCGGCTTTGCTGGCCTGCGTTCAATGTGCGAACCGGATTCACTAATAACATCTACAACCTTATTGCTAAATCTTCCCCCAATTGGACTATTAAGTCCCAATGGATGTTCTGCTCGAAGTTGACGCTCAAAATCGTCATCATGCGTTTGATCTGCAATTAGTCCACGCCAGTTTAATTCATCCAAAATGTTCACGTGAATAGGATAAGTTGCCGGTTGTCGGTTGCCAATTTCCAATTGGCGTTGTCAAACTTAGGGGGTTTGCCTAGCATAGCCAAGTGATTCCCTGAAACTTTAATTACTCGCTTGTTCCATTCTGACTGGAGCGATGTTCTGGCGGTGGGTTGGTGAGGTGTTTCAGAGCGCTTGGATAGGAGTTAGAGGCAGCCAGGTTTTCAGGGGTGTATTGAGGTTCGCGGGTGATGCGGTCGGGAAGGACTCGATAAATGTATTTGAAATCCAGTTGATTGCCGGTGAACTGGATACCGTGATCCCAATAGCCAGGTGTGCTGGTGGGAACAGCACAGTAATCAACACGAGAACCCCCCGGATGGTTGAGGACATAGACGGTAATATTTGTGACTATTTGAATCTCTTTCCCAGGAATGCCAAAATATTCAGCGGTTGAAGAAGTGAGGTTGGGCGAGTTAGCAATTCTTGATGTTATTTCCCAATTTTGCTTTGTTTTCTCAAGGTATGGATTTTCCCATTTCCCGTAATAATTGGGTTCCCAATAATCAACCGACCTTGATAAATCCGCGCTAAATTCGCCATATAATTTGGCCATATCAGGAACAAATTTATGCGACACACGAGTTTGCTGAATCTGGATTGATTGGGGAAAAGTTTTTACGATATTAAAAGCACCAAGATAGTAGATACCGTGGCCAGCGCGCGAAAAATCAAACAGGTTTGTGCCGATTAGTCGCAAGTCTTGAGCAACCGAAGAAAAGGACAACAGGCACAGAAGCGTGATTGTTTTCATTGCCGAACTTTGTATTGTCGGCACTTTACTTTGCAAGCCAGATTCTAGCAAGGCGTCTCACTTTGGACTTTGGACTTTGGGCTTTGGACTTTAACCTTGCGCGATGTCGCAAATGCTCAAGTCGTCCGGCTCCATGGCCGCCGCCACGCTCGTCAGCCGCCTGCTCGGCATGGTGCGCGAGATGGTTTATGCGAATTTCATGGGTGACACCCGGGTGGCGGGCGCGTTCAAGCTCGCCTTCACTATTCCCAACCTTTTCCGCCGCCTGCTTGGCGAAGGCGCGTTGACGGCGGCGTTCGTCCCCATTTTCAAGGAAAAGGAGAAGACGCGCGGCGAAATCGAGATGTGGCGTGCGGCCAACGCCGTGATTTCCGGCCTCGTCGTCGCGGCGGCAGCGATCATCGGCGTGGTCATGCTCGGCCTCTCGATTGCGCTGGCCGTTCATCAATTCAACGAAAGCACCGAACTCATGCTGCGGCTTTTGCGCGTGATGTTTCCCTACATGCTGCTCGTGTGCCTGGCGGCGGCGTTCATGGGCATGCTCAACGCGCGCGGACATTTTTTCATTCCGGCCATGAGCGCGACGATGCTGAACGTCGTGATGATTGCGTCCGTGCTCTGGCTCGCGCCAAAGATGGGACACGAGTTGCGCGAACAGATCTTCGCGCTGGCCATCGGCGTGCTGGCGGCGGGCGTGGCGCAGGCGGCCTTTCAACTGCCGACGCTCTGGCACGACGGCTTTCGTTACCAGTGGGTTTCACCATGGCAAAATGAAACCGTCCGGCTCGTGGTGACCCGGATGATTCCCGCCACCATCGGCGTCGCCGCCTTTCAAATCAATGTGCTGCTGACGCAGACCATCGCCTTTTACGTGGACCCGCAAATCAACGCCTCCTTCGACTATGCCGTGCGGCTCATGGAACTGCCGCAGGGCATGTTCGGCATTTCGCTGGCTACTTTTCTGCTGCCGACCCTGGCGGGACTGGCGGCGGAGAAAAACTTCGGCGAATTCCGCGTCACCCTGCGCCATGGTCTCGGCACGTTGCTGCTGGTGAATCTGATCGCTGCCCTCCTGCTGGTCGTGCTGGCCGAACCAATCATCCGGCTGCTGTTCGAGCATGGCAAATTCACTGCCTATTCGACCCAGCGCGCGACCCTGGCACTGCAGTGCCTCGCGCCGGGGCTGGTGGCCTTTTCAACGGTCAATATCCTGGTACGGGCGTTTTTCGCGCTTGGCGACACCAAAACGCCGATGCAAATCAGCATCGCCTGCCTGGTTCTGAATCTGGGTTTGGCCGTGCTGTTCATTGGTCCGCTGCGGCAGGGCGGCTTAGGCCTCGCCAACACCATCACTTCCATCGGCAATGCCAGTCTGTTGCTCTATGCGCTGCGGAAAAAGCTGGGGAAACTGGAAATGGAGCCGCTGCACGCCACCTTTCTACCGCTGGCCATCGCCGGTATCCTGGGCGGTTTGACAGCGTGGGGCGGCGGGCGTTTTTGGGAACACGCCCTCGGCCACCAAACACTCACACTGAAAATCGGCGAGGTGTTCGCGCCGGCGATTTTGGCGGGATTGATTTATGGAATAGCCGCGCTGGCGTTCAAAATTCCGGCGGCAAAGGAAATGGCGGAATTCGCACTGGCGCGATTCAAAAGGTAGGGCGCGCACTCCGTTGCGCGCCGCCCGTCCGAATACCAGCCAACCACGGCGCGCAGGGGACTGCGCGTCCTACCTTCACACCGGCACAACGGCCGTCCAGCAGTTTTGCCCGAACTTCGCCTTGAATTTCTCCGCGAGCGATTCGGCGGCAGCCTGGTTTTCGGCGATGGCAAAGGTTGTCGAGCCGCTGCCGGACATCAGCACCGCCAGAGCGCCATGCGCACGGAGAAATTCCTGAAATAGCGCGAGCACGGGATATTTTTCCAGCGCCGGGGCTTCGAGCGAGTTGTAAAATTTCTTCGCCGCCATTTTCAAATCGTTTGTTTGCAAAAGTGAAATGAGTTCTTGCGCGCGGCTTTTTTTGCCGTTCAACGCAGCCGGAAATCGTGCCAGGTTTTCATATGCCCAAGCCGTTGCGATACCAAAACCAGGATGAATCAGGAGAAATGCCTTGTCGCGCAGCGCCGGGAAAAAATCGAGCGGCTGGATTTTTTCTCCACGCCCGGTTGCGAGCACAGGCTTGTTTTGCAGAAAAAATGGCACATCCGAACCGAGCGACACGGCCAGTTCGCCGAGCTTCGCGGCTGAAAGCGGCTGGCCGAAAAGTTTGTTCAACGCGAGCAGCGTCGTCGCAGCATTGCCGCTGCCGCCGCCCAAACCGGCGGCCAGTGGAATTTTTTTCTCCAAATGAATGCGCACACCGTCGCTGATTTTCGCGGTTTGCAAAAACCCGGTGGCCGCGCGATAAACCAGATTGCGCGAATCCACCGGCAGGGCGGCGTCGCTGCACGAAAGTTCAACCGCGGCGCCGCGGCGTTCAAACGTCAGCCGGTCGCAAAGGTTGACCGGCTGCATGACGGTTTCGAGTTCGTGAAATCCGTCAGGCCGTTTGCCGAGGATGTTCAGCAGCAGGTTGACTTTGCCGGGCGAATTTTTTTCGAGCGGCATGGCCTTCACAAAAACAAAACGCGCCAACGGAAAAGGGTTGGCGCGTGGATGAAAACGAATCCGGTCACGGTCAATTGTCGAACATACGGAACCGGCTGCCGGGAATGAACGGCGCGACGTCGCCGCCACTGAAGCCGGTGTAGGTGTCCGTATCAAACGTCGAGTCCGAAATCAGGCCCGGCTTGTAGCTTTCAGGATAAACGGGGCCGGGACTCAGGTAACTGGTCCAAATCGGATGATACGGCGGGAGGGGCGCGGTGACGATTTCATAAATGCCCAGGCCCGTGCGCGCCAGTGTGCGATTCAAGCCGCTAACAGCACCGGCGGTGTAGCCGGCACTGGGCGATTCAAAAACGGCCGTTTGTTCAATGGAGCGGCGCATTTCGCCCAAGCGGGTAATTTCAAGAGTGTTACTCACGCCGCGACCGAGTTTTTGTTCCGGCCCGGCGCAGCCGGACGTGAACAAAGCGGCCAAGCCAGCCAAAGCGAGAAGAGGTATCACGTTTCGCATACGTTTTTTAAGTTGACGAGTCGAGCTTACGCCGAAATCGCCGGATGTAAAGCGCGTTTTACGATTCGCGCGCGGCGTGTTTCTGATCCCGCCGGTTCCAATACCACGCAATCCAGACGGTGATTTCGTAGAGGAATTGCAGCGGCACGAACATGACGATTTGCGTTATTGGTTCCGGAGTGGTCAGCACCGCGCCAAGGATCAGATTGATGACGATCACATAACGGCGCGCCCTGGAGAGCGTGCGATAGTCGAGCACGCCGATTTTCACGAGCGTTAGAATCACCACCGGCAGCTCAAAGCCCAGCCCCATGCCCAGCAGGAACCTGCAGACGAAACTGATGTAGTCCTCCGCCCGCCACTGAAAGACACCGAAACCGAGCCAGTGCGAATACAGTTGCGCCGCGGTCAGCGCCAACGGCATCAAGGCGAAGTAGCAAAATGCCACGCCGAGGAGAAACAATCCGCCGCCGAAAGCCAGTCCGCGATAAATGTATTTGCGCTCGCGCAGTTTCAGCGCCGGAAAGACGAACGCGGCGACGAAATAAAAAATGAACGGCGACGCCAGCACCGTGCCGCCGTAAATTGCCACCTGGAAGGCGACGACAAATCCGCCCGCCGGGCTGAGGTTGATCAGATCAATCTTCAACCGTTGCGCGTCGGCAACGGCATCGGGATCGGAACTGGCGCGCCAGCCGAGCACCTGGTTCGTGCCGATGACCAGCGGCTCGACTTGAACGGATACGAAGCGGTTCGTGCCGAGGTTCAGTGATTTTTGTTGTTCGGCGGTGAGTTGAAACGCTCCGAGACGGTTCGTGCCGAAGCTGACGGCGACGATTTGATTCGTACCGGGCCAGCTGAAGCCGGCGCGCGTCAACGGCCATTTGACGATCTGAACGACGTAATTGCCCGCGAGCAGGCAGAGCAATACCGCCACGCCCAGTGCCACCAGGCTCTTGATGAGCACCCAGCGAAGATCTTCGAGGTGTTCAAGAAAAGTTTTGACCGGGCCGCCTTCGGCCTCGCTGGGGCGTTCCGATGCTTGGTCGCCGGCCATGCCAGAAACGTCCCGCCGTCAGGCTTTGGGCGGGTTGGAGGATTGGGAAACCGGCAGGTCGGCCCGCGATGGTGCGGGCGCAGCGGGTTTGGCCGCTGGCGGCGTGTCGGTCGTCGTGTTCTGGATTTCGTCCGTCACTTCGCGTGATGCTTTCTTGAATTCCTTGATGCCCTGGCCCAAACCGCGGGCAAATTCAGGGATTTTCTTGGAGCCGAACAAAATCAAAACGGCCACCAGGATGATAATCAGTTCCGTGCCGCCAATCGCCCATGCGAACAAGGTATTCATAAATTTTATCGAGCCTTGCCAAGCCTACGCCTGCCTTGGCCGATAGTAAAGCCGCAAATGTGGGGTCGGCGGTCCCAGCCGATTTCTGCGCTGGAGACGGCGCACCCTGCAAAATAAAAGGGCCGCAGCAAATGCGGCCCCTGAACAGCTTCAAATGTTTCCTGCCAAAATCAGGATCCGCTCCTGAGATGGAGCAGGACGAATTCGCCGCGGCGGTTTTTCGACCAGGCGGACTCGTCATGGCCGGGGTCAACCGGCTTGTCCTTGCCGTAGCTGATGGTGCGGATGCGCGAGGGGTCCACGCCGATCCTGGCCAGCGCCTGGCGCAACGCCAACGCACGGCGTTCGCCGAGCGAACGGTTGTATTCCTCCGTGCCACGCTCGTCGCAATGACCTTCGATGAGCAGCTTGGTGCTTGCATCCCGGCCCAAGGCCTCGGCCACGGCTTGAACATTCGCCTTCTCGCTCTTTCTCACGGCGGCGCTGTCGTAGGCAAAATGCACCGTGTAGGCGGCCAGCGCAGCGCGGTCGGCGCCCATGCCTTTAAAATCTTCCAAGCTTGCTGTTGCACCGCCGCCGGTTTCACCCACATTCATCGTGCCGCCAGCACCGGGTTCCCCGACCATCGAGGATCGGGGTCCGGGTATCTGCGTGACTTTGGTGGGTCGGTGGTTTTTGCAGCCGGTGTCAGCCAGTGTGACGGCCAGCGCGAACGCCAGCAGGTAAGTCAGTTTCATCATTTTCATATTTTTCCTTTAGTTAAAAGTTCGTTTAAAAAAGTTTAAGTTATCTCGCCCAAGCCGGTTGAGAATCGCTGCCTGAAATCCGGGCAATATCCTTGACTTGTTTCGTGAACACGTCAAGCACAGATAACACATAGCGACCGCCCGTGCGCCGCGTGAAAATCAGCGTCCGCGAGTTCGGCGACCACGACGGGTCTTCGCCCGCCACGAGCACCGTGGGCGTGCCGCCGTCCGCAGGCAAGACGCAAATGTCGAACTCGCCGGTCTGCGACGTGAACGCGATCCACTTGCCATCCGGCGACCAGTCGGGTTCGGTCGGGTTCGACGCGCCGGGAGTCGGAATCCGTTGCATCTCACCGCCGCCCGCCGGCACTTTCGCCAGCACGCGCCGATCGGCGATCTTCGTCGCGAAACAAATCCATTGTCCGTCCGGCGACCAGCACGGCGACGAATCCTCGCTGCTCGTCGTCAATCGTTTCAAATCCGTGCCGTCAGCATTGCAGACCCAAACATTCGGGCTGCCGCTCTTGCTCAAAATCATCGCCACCTTCGAGCCATCCGGCGAAACCGCCGCGCTCGTGTTCAAACCGGAATAACCCGCGATGACACGGCGCTGGCCGGTGCCGAGATTGTGGTAAAAAATATCCGGGTTGCCGCGCTTATACGATGTGTAATAAAGCGCCAGCCGGCCCGGCACCCACACCGGCGCGGCAACGATGGTATCGTCGTGCGTGATGGATTGCGCGTTGTGGCCGTCAAAATCGGCCACGAAAATTTCGCCGTTGCCGTTCGCCGCCTGTGCCTTGAAGGCGATTTTGGTCTGCGCGATGCCGTTCTTGTGCGTGATGGCCTGCACGATGTCGTCGGCGAACGCATGCGCCTGCCGCCGCAACGCCGCGCCGGTATAGTTGCGCGAAAGAATCGTGCTCTTGGCGAAACGATCCACAACGCGGCCTTGCACACTGCCCGCGCTGGTGCCGCTGATTTGGTATTGCGCGGCGTCCCCGTTGGTGAAACTGAAGCCCTGAACGTAAAGGTCCAGCTTTAAAACGTCCGCGACCTCGCCGCTGAAACCCTCGAGCGAAACGGGGATGGGTTTGGTGGTTCCGGGCATAGAAACCGGGCGCGTGATGACAATTTCGCCCTGATTGTTCTGGCCACAGGCAAGTCCGGCGGCAAAGACCGCGATTATAATCGGTAAAATTTTAAGGTAATTTTTCATTCGAGCATTCGTTTGATTTCGGGATTAAAACTAATGGGGTAAGTCCGCTCTTTTTCCGTCGCACCTTCGGGGAACGGCGCGATGAATTTGACGCGTTCCAAGGTTTGTTGCACGGAAGCATCCAAATTCGAGTCGCCCGACGGCGTGATAATGTGCGCGGAAATGACTGTTCCATCGCTGGCGATGGTGACGCTGACCTTTGTGACTTCGTTGCCGCCGAGAACAATGGCCGGGAGTGTCCAGGCCTGGTCGTAAATGTTTTTGACCACCGTGGCGTAATTAGCATAGGCCACGCTGCTGTTGCCGGGCATGTCAATCGTCGTGCCCGGCTTCAAATTACTTTTCAAATTCCGAAGAGCGCTTCGGATCGCCCGCGCGCGGGCGGCGGCGTTGGGAGACGTTTCCGGCGCGGTGTGCACCACGAGCTGCGTGCTGATTTGAATTTTGCGCAGTTCGTTCGCGTCAAGTTTTTCCACCGGCATCGGGGCCTTCGCGGTTTCCTTGACCGGTTTGGGCTGCTCAATTTTCTCCGGTACTGGTGGCGGCGGTTGCGGCGGAGTGACCGGTGCGGGCGGCGGCGGAGTGGCGTTGGCGACGCCGCTGTTGAAGGGCGCGTCAATCAAATTGGCCGGAATCACCTCGAGCACCTGCAAGTCGTCCGCCTTCGGCTTCGAATAAAAAAACGCCGGGCCGACGAATAAAATCACGATCAGCAGCAGGTGAACGCCCGCGGTCGCGATGACGCATTTTTTTTGCAGGCGGTTCATCTGGTCGGTTCGGTGCGCAGCGAATAGCGCGTAATGCCGCTGCGCTGGCAGCCATCAATCAACATCGCAACGTTTTTGTAAGGCCCGTCCTGGTCGGCGCGAATGTAAACAATGAGGTTCGGGTTCGAGCGGAACTCCGCCGCCAGCCGCGCGGTCAACTGCCCAAGGCTCATGCGCTGTTTGTCGAGCACGTAAACACCCGTCGTGCTGACTTCGACGGTGCGGACATTGCGTTTGTCCACGTGCTGGTCGGGCCGGCCGCCGGTCGGCAACTTGAGGTTGATGCTTTGCTCGAGCAGCGGCGTGGTGATGACGAAGATGATGAGCAACACGAACGCGAGGTCGAGCAGCGGCGTGATGTTGATCTCGCTCAACGTCACGAGGTAACTGCGTTGTGAAAATCGTCGCATGGCTGCCAGTTTTCAATCTTCCGCCAGAAATTCCGCCTCCATTTTGGAAACGAGTTCCTGGGCAAAATTGTCCAGGTTGACGGTAAACACGCGCAAATTATGCACGAGCCAATTGTAACCGAACATCGAGGGAATCGCCACCAGCAGTCCGGCGACCGTCGTGATGAGCGCCGCCGAGACGCCGGGCGCCATCGCCGCCATCGTCGCCGAGCCTTGCTGCGCGATGCCGGCAAACGTGCTCATCACGCCCCAAACCGTGCCGAGCAAACCCATGAACGGCGCGCCACTCGCGGCAATGGACAGCCAGATCAAACCGGATTCCAATTTCAGCGATTCCTGCGCGACGACATTCTCGATGGCGCGTTTGACATGTTCCATGTTTTTGAGCGTGACGCTCTGTTTGCGCCGTTCGCCGCCGGGGCCGCGCAACCGCGCGTCGAGTTGCACACAGCCGGTTTGATAGACCGAATAGAGCGGACAGCCCTCGACCTGCAGCTTGCGGTCAAAAAGTTCGAGCACGGATTTTTGTGCGCGAAATTCCTCGTTGAAATAATAATTCAAGCGGCGCGCCCGGCGCATTTGCAACGCCTTGGAAGTCATCACCGACCACACGACGATGGAAAAAAGAATGAGACAGACAATGATCGCCTTGGCTTCCGGCGTTGCCTGTGTCCAAACGTAGATGAGTTCCGCTTGATTGGAAGCGGCTCCCACGACAGCAAACGATAATCCGCTCATAAAACAACAAACTTGGTCGTGAGGAACCGATGTACCGTCCAAGCGGCAGGGGGTCGAGCAATTTCCTGCCTCACCCATTTCTACCCGCCGCGCCGGAAATTGCAACGCCTTTTTGCGGAAAAATATACTTTGTCTCCGCACTTGCCCCACGGCAAAATCGCATGCAAAGAAGCCCGATGTCCCGTCCGCGTCTCATTGGTCTGTTGCTCGCGCTCATCACGCTGCTGGTTTATCTGCCGGCGGCCTATCACGGCTTCAGCATCTTTGACGACGATGATTACGTCACCGAAAACCATGTTGTCCAAAACGGCCTGACGTGGGCCGGCGTCAAATGGGCTTTTACCACCTGGCACGCCAGCAACTGGCATCCGCTCACCTGGCTGTCACACATGCTGGATTGCGAGTTGTTCGGCCTCAACGCCGGCGCCCACCATTCTGTCAACTTGTTGCTTCACGCGGCAAACGCGGTTCTGCTGTTTGGGCTTTTGTTTCGATTAACGAACGTGTTGTGGCCGAGCACCTTTGTCGCCACGCTGTTTGCATGGTACCCGCTGCATGTGGAATCCGTCGCGTGGATTTCCGAAAGAAAGGATGTGTTGAGCACGTTCTTCGCCTTGCTGGCGCTTCTGACTTACACGCGCCATGCACAACGTGTGACCGGTGGCAAGTGGCAGGTAACAAGAACAGCAACAGCCTCACCCGCGCCTGCCTTGTCACATGTCACGTGTCACGTGTCACTTTTCTACGCTCTGACCCTGATTTTCTTCGCCCTCGGCCTTATGGCCAAACCGATGTTGGTCACCTTGCCGTTTGTGATGCTGCTGTTGGATTATTGGCCGCTGCAAAGGTATCCGCCCCTTTGGCGGCTCGTGTTCGAAAAATGGCCGTTTTTTGTGCTGGTGACGGCTTCGTGTCTCATCACATTTCTGGCCCAACACCATGGCGGCATGGTCGTCTCGCTGGAAAAAATGCCGCTGCACTACCGTTTGGACAATGTGCCGCTGGTTTATATGCGTTACCTCCTAAAGATGCTCTGGCCGGTGCATCTGGCCATTTTCTATCCGCTGCCCAAAACGATCTCCCCGCTGGCCGTCTTCTGCGCAGTGGCGGTTTTGATGTGCATCACCGCCGCCGTCTGGTTCGGACGCAAACGCGGCCCGTACGGGCTTGTTGGCTGGCTGTGGTTTTTGGGGACGCTGGTGCCGGTGATTGGCTTGGTACAGGTCGGTAACGCGGCGATGTCTGACCGCTACACTTATTTTCCGATCATCGGAATGTTCATTGCTTTGACCTTCGCTGTCCGTGAATGGACGGACCGATTTCAAATCCCTCCTCCGGTCATCACCACTGCCGCCATCTTGATTCTTGGGAGTTGTGTGCTGCTCACGGAAAACCAACTGGCCTGCTGGCGCGATGACCAGTCGCTCTTCGCACACGCCGTCAGCGTCACCAAAGACAATGAACCGGCCCATCTCTGTTTGGGGCAGGTGTACGAAATGGAAGGGCGGAACGCCGACGCCCTGTCCGAATACCGCATCGGCCTGAAATTGAATCCTTATCGCGTCAAAACGTACAGCAATGTCGCCCATTTGCTTGCCATCACCGGTCAAACCAACGAAGCGCTCGCCGAACTTCGAGTGGCGCTGCAGTTGTATCCCGAAGACGCGCTATCACACGACTCCCTCGCCAATTTGCTCGCCGACTTCGGCCATACCAACGAAGCGCTCGCCGAATTTCGAGAGGCAGTCCGGATAAATCCCAAGAACGCAGAGTTGCACGACAACTTCGGTGCCATGCTCGTTGAGCTTGGGCGTTTCGGCGAGGCGATGGAACATTATGCCGCAGCGGCGCGATTGGATCCGGCTGACTGGCGGGCGCCTTATTTAACGGGTAAAACGCTGCTCAAACAAGGCCGCGATATGGAAGCCATCCCGTATTTTCGGCAAGCGATGCAAACTGATCCGAGCAATCTCCATGTCCTGATCTACCTGGCACAAGTGCTGGCCTCGGATGAAAATCCGAAGGTCCGCGACGGTCAGACCGCGTTTGCCCTGGCATCCAAGGCCAACGCCCTCACCGGCGGCGCCCAGCCAGCCGTGCTGGATGTGCTGGCGATGGCCTGTGCCGAACAGGGCCAATTCGACGATGCTCAAAAGGCCGCGCAGAATGCCCTCCATCTCACCGAAGCCAGCGGCATGACGAATGATGCGGCCGTCGTTCAGCAGCGATTGCAGCTTTATAAAAATCACCAGCCGTTTCGCCAATCCTTTGCCAACGCCCCTTGAGGGAATTTTCGTCCGGACATGACTGCGGAAACTTCTCCGCGCTTGCCCGGCAAAAAAAATCGCGTAAAAGAAACCCATGTCCCGTCCGCGCCTCATTGGTTTGTTGCTCGCGCTCATCACGCTGCTGGCTTATTTGCCGGCGTCGCGCGACGGCTTTTTGAATTACGACGACAACGATTACGTCACGGAAAATTCCGCCGTGCAAAAAGGACTGACGCGGCCGGGAATCAAATGGGCCTTCACCACCGGCCACGCGAGCAACTGGCATCCCCTCACCTGGCTCTCGCACATGGCGGACTGCGAACTCTTCGCCCTCAACCCCGGCGCGCACCATCTGGTCAACGTGCTGTTTCACACGGCGAATGTGGTTTTACTTTTCCTCCTGCTGCTCTGGTTGACAGGTGAATTGTGGTTGGCGGCGTTCGTCGCCGCATTGTTCGCGTGGCATCCGTTGCACGTGGAATCCGTCGCCTGGATTTCCGAACGCAAGGACGTATTGAGCACGTTTTTCGCGCTGCTGACCTTGCTGGCCTACACGCGTTATGCCCAAAGTGTGACAAGTGACAAATGGCAAGTGGCACGAACAGAAAAAAACGCCCCCGTGCCCGCCTTGTCACGCGTCACGTGTCACGTGTCACTTTTCTACGGTCTGGCCTTGATTTTCTTTGCGCTCGGCCTCATGTCCAAGCCGATGCTGGTCACGTTGCCGTTTGTGATGTTGCTGCTGGATTACTGGCCGCTCGGCAGAATTCCGGATTATCAATTCCGGATTCCGGACCTGAAACGCCTGACCTTGGAGAAATGGCCGTTCTTTCTGCTGGCCAGCGTTTCCAGCCTCATCACTTTTCTGGTACAGCGCGGCGGGGAGGCGGTTGTCTCGCTGGAAATCGTTCCGCCGGTCCTCCGCCTGGAAAACGCGCTGACGGCTTACGCTCTGTATCTCCTGAAAACCATCTGGCCGGTGAATCTGGGGGTCATTTACCCGTTGCCCCGGGCGATCCCCTGGTTTGCCGCCCTGGCCGCCGTGGCGGTTTTGATTTCCCTTTCGGCCGCCGCCTGGCGGACGCGCAAACGCAGTCCGTATGGGCTGGTCGGCTGGCTGTGGTTTTTGGGCCCGCTGGTGCCGGTCATCGGTCTGGTGCAGGTTGGCGACGCGGCCATGGCGGACCGCTACACGTATTTCCCGCTCATCGGGGTGTTCCTCGCCGTCGCGTTCGGCATCCGTGACCTGGCGAACCGGTTTCAATTTCCGAAACCCGCCGTCATCGCCGCCGCCGTAATGGTTCTTGCCGGCTGTTTGGTCCTCACCGAAAACCAGTTGCGTTACTGGCGCGACAGCGAATCGCTCTTCATCCACGCGCTGGCGGTGACGAAAGACAATTACCTCGCGCATCTCAACTTGGGCACCGTATTTCAAAATGAAGGCCGATTGAACGAGGCGCTGGCCGAATATCGTGAAGCGGCACGGTTGTCACCCGGTTATTTCCGCGTGCACAGCAACCTCGGCAGTTTGCTGGACGACATGGGCAGGCCGGAGGAGGCTTTGGCCGAATATCGCCTGGCTTTGCGGCTCAAATCAAATCTTCCAACCCTGCACGACGGGATGGGCATCGTGCTGGTCGAACTCGGCCGCTTCGACGAGGCCATGAACGAATTTGCCGAAGCCGCGCGGCTCGACCCCGTCTACCCGTGGCCGTATTTTCAAATGGGCAAGGCGTTGCTCGGACAAGGCCGCGATGCCGAGGCCATCGACAAGTTCCGTGAAGCCTTGCGCATCAACCCGGACAATTATCAAATCCTCGCCTACGTTGCCCGCGTGCTGGCCGCCAATGAAAAACCGGAGGTTCGCGACGGGCAAACTGCGCTGGTATATGCCGTCAAGGCGAATGTTTTGAGCGACGGCACACTGCCGTTCGTGCTTGATGCGCTGGGCATGGCTTGCGCCGAGACCGGCCGCTTCGACGACGCACAGGAAGCCATTGAAAGAGCCATAAATATTACGACCGCTACAGGCATGAAACAGGATGTCGCGTCCATGCAGCAGCGATTGCGGCTTTACCAGAACCATCAGCCCTGGCATGAGTCTTTTTTGTCCACCAACACCCTGCCAGGGGATCTGCCCAAAAATTAACCGGCATCTCTGTCCTTGCCGTGGGGACAAAATCGCATACAAAGAACCCGATGTCCCGTCCGCGTCTCATTGGTCTGTTGCTCGCGCTCATCACGCTGCTGGTTTATTTGCCGGCGTCGCGCGACGGTTTTGTGAATTACGACGATCAGGATTACGTCACGGAAAATTCCACCGTGCAAAAAGGACTGACGTGGCCGGGAATCAAATGGGCCTTCACCACCGGCCACGCGAGCAACTGGCATCCCCTCACCTGGCTTTCGCACATGGCGGACTGCGAACTCTTCGCCCTCAACCCCGGCGCGCACCATCTGGTCAACGTGCTGTTTCACACGGCGAATGTGGTTTTACTTTTCCTCCTGCTGCTCTGGTTGACAGGTGGATTGTGGCCGGCGGCGTTCGTCGCCGCGTTGTTCGCGTGGCATCCGCTGCACGTGGAATCCGTCGCCTGGATTTCCGAACGCAAGGACGTGTTAAGCACCTTTTTCGCGCTGCTGACCTTGCTGGCCTACACGCGTTATGCCCAAAGTGTGACAAGTGACAAATGGCAAGTGGCACGAACAGAAAAAATCGCCCCCGTGCCCGCCTTGTCACGCGTCACGTGTCACGTGTCACTTTTCTACGGTCTGGCCTTGATTTTCTTTGCGCTCGGCCTCATGTCCAAGCCGATGCTGGTCACGTTGCCGTTTGTGATGTTGCTGCTGGATTACTGGCCGCTAAAGCGGGTGACCAGTGACCAGTGGCAAGTGTCGAAAGTTGTGCGCCTGACCCTGGAGAAATGGCCGTTCTTTTTGCTCGCGGCAGTTTCGTGCGTCGTAACATTTCTTGTTCAGTCTCAACGAAGTGGCGACGCGGTCGCTTCACTCGAACTCGTTCCGCTGCATTATCGGTTTTGTAACGCATTGGTATCTTATGGGCTTTATTTGCTGAAAATGGTCTGGCCTGTGGGGCTCGCGGTTTTTTATCCGTTGCCCGACCATTTGACCTGGCTATTGATGGCGGCGACGGCATCGGCAGTCGTACTGGTCATCATTTCAAGTTTTGTCTGGCGGGCAGGACGGGCGCATGCGTATTTACCCGTTGGCTGGCTGTGGTTTTTGGGAACGCTCGTGCCCGTCATCGGGCTCGTGCAAGTCGGCGGGGCGGCATTGGCCGATCGTTACACTTATATTCCATCAATCGGTGTGTTCATCGCCGTCACATTCGGCGTTTGCGCTCTGGCGGATCGTTTTCAATTCCCCAAAAAGGCAATCGCAACCGCAGCCGTTTTGATCCTCGCGACCTGTTTGATTCTTGCCGAAAACCAGTTGCGTTACTGGCACGACAGCGAAACGCTCTTTGCTCATGCGCTCGCGGTGACAAAAAATAATCATGTCGCGCACGTCAACCTGGGTGTCGCGCTTGAACAGAAAGGCAAATTAAACGAGGCGCTTGCCGAATACCGCGCCGCCGAACAACTTGCGCCGGAACTTTATCACATTCACAATAATCTCGGCAATCTGCTCGACAATCTGGGCCACCCCAATAAAGCGCTCACCGAATATCGCGAGGCCGTGCTTTTGAACCCCAAGCTGCCCTCCTTGCATAACGGCGCTGGCATTGTTCTAACCGAACTCGGTCGTTTCGACGAAGCCATGAGCCAATTCAAAGAAGCTGCGCGGCTTGATTCCACCTATCCGTGGGCGCACCTCGAAATCGGCAAGATGCGTCTCAAACAAGGCCGCGATGCCGAGGCAATTGATGAGTTTCGTGAAGCGCTGCGGATTGACCCAAATAATTTTCAAATCCTCGCCTACACCGCCCACGTGCTGGCCGCCGACGAAAACCCTCAAATTCGCGACGGGAAAACCGCGCTCGTGCTTGCCATCAAGGCCAAAGTCCTGACCGACGGCGCGCAACCGTACGTGCTCGACGCGCTCGGCATGGCCTGCGCCGAGACCGGCGATTTCACCAATGCGCTGGAAGTGACGCAAAGGGCGATTGACCTCGCCACCGCCGCCAAAATAAAGAAACTCGAGCCGTTGCAACAACGATTGGAGCTTTACAAAAATCACCAGCCGTGGCGCGAATCGTTCCTGGCCACCAACACGCCAGTGAAACATTGATGGGAGCGCCGGTCTCCGACCCGGCACGATATGGATGGCTGGTCGTAACACGCAGGGCCGGAGGCCGACGCTCCATTGGAATTCATTTTACCAACGCCTGAAGCGTGCGCCGCACATGCACATCCTTCAAAACTTTCCCCGTGTCAGGTCGCCTGCCCAACCGCGGCAGTTCAAAAATCCTTTTCACGTCAAAAAATTCCGCGAGCAACCCGGCATTTGTGTTTGTTGCAGCGTCCGGCTTTGGTGGCGCCATCAACACGACGCGCGCCCGGCCAGACGCGCTTTGCGGCAATGCGGCGAGTGTCAGCAAAACTTGATTCACCGCACCGAGCCGGTTTGGGCAAACCACCATCGGCGTCGCACGCAGGGCCGCAATCAAATCGCGTGAGTCAAAATTCTCGCCGAGCGGACTCAACAATCCGCCTGCGCCTTCAACCAGCAAAACGTCAAAACGCTTTTGCATCGTGCGGACGTGCGCAAGCACGTCGGCGGGCGTGACCTGTTTGCGTTCGCGACGGGCGGCGGGCATCGGCGCAATCGGCGCGCGGAAATGCCACGGATTGATTTCGTCGGGCGTGAGCGCGCCGTTCATGGCGGCGCGCAACGCGCGGGCGTCGTCGCGTCCGCCGGAACAAATCGGCTTGAGGGCCGCCGCGTTGACGCCGCGTTCCCGCAAGTGACGCGCCAGCAGCGCGGTCAGCACGGTTTTGCCAACGCCGGTGTCCGTGCCGGTGATGAAGAACGTCATTTGCTTCATTCCGGCAACATCAAAGCGGAAATGGCCCGGGTAAGCCATCAAAACCATTGACGAAATCCGCGTGGTTCATTTATTTTAAACGGCTCGCTGACCAGCGGGAATTATTGTGAACATCACCGTCGAAAATTTGGCTCCGTGCAAAAAATTGCTGCGGGTGGAAGTGGACGCGAAGGCCGTGGACGAAGCTTTCGACGCGGTCACGAAGGACTTTCAGAAACAGGCGTCGCTGCCCGGCTTTCGTCCCGGCAAGGCACCCCGCGCCATGGTGCTAAAAAAATACGAGCCGGACATCAAGACCGAGGTCAAACGCAAGCTCATCGGCGATTCGTACCGCAAGGCGCTGGACGAGAAAAAAATCGCCGTGATCGGCTATCCGGACATCGAGGAAATCCAGTTTGGCCGCGGCCAGACGCTGCAATTCGCCGCCACCATCGAGACCGCGCCGGAATTTCAACTGCCCGAATACAAGGGCTTGCCGGCCAAACGCGAGGCGAAATCGGTCACGGTGGCGGACGTGGATCGCGCCATCGAATTGCTCGCCCGGCAGCACACGAAGTTTGAGACGGTCGCGCGCGAGCTGCGCCTGGGCGACATCGCGGTGGTGAATTACACCGGCACGTGCGACGGCAAGCCCATCACCGACACCGCGCCGACAGCGAAAGGGTTGACCGAGCAGAAAAATTTCTGGGTGGACGCCGCGTCGGACTCGTTCATTCCCGGTTTTGCCGATCAGATCATCGGCGCCAAGGCGGGCGACAAACGCGCGGTGAATGTGAATTTCCCCGCCGACTTCGTGACCAAGCAACTTGCGGGCAAAAAGGGCGTTTACGAAGTCGAAGTCGTCGAGGTGAAGGAAAAAGTCCTGCCACCGATTGACGACGCGTTCGCCAAAAAATACGACGCGGAAAACCTGCCGAAGCTCCGCGAAGGCGTGCAGCGCGATCTGGAGAATGAATTGAAATATTCCCAGGCCAAGGCGGTGCGCGGCCAGATCGTCCGCGCGCTGCTCGCCGCCACGAATTTTGACCTGCCGGAGACCGCCGTCGCGCACGAAACGCGCAACGTGGTTTATGACATCGTGCGTGAGAACAGCCAGCGCGGGGTGGCGCGCGATTTGATTGAGAAACAGAAGGACGAAATTTATTCCGCCGCGGCGCAGAGCGCCAAGGAGCGCGTGAAATTGATGTTCCTGATTCAGCGCATCGCCGAGAAGGAAGGCATCCAGGTTTCGCAGGACGAGGTTTTGAAGCGCGTGCAGTCGCTGGCGATGGCGTATCAGATTCCACTGGAGAAATTCCTCAAGGATCTGCAGAAGCGCAACGGCGTGCCAGAGCTTTACGACCAGATCGCGCACGAAAAAGTGCTCGCGTTCCTCGAACAAAACGCCAAAATCGAGGAGGTTCCCGCAGCCGCAGCGAAAGCCGGTTGAGCGATGATTTGGCCGCAACCTGGGCCGCGGCGCGGGGTTTATTGGACGGGTGCGGGCGCGAATTAACCAGATGGTTACCTTCGGCCGCTCCCGAGCGTCTTAAGTTTGATGAGTTTTGGCGAAAGCCGCAAATTTGCAGCACCATGAAAAGTTTCAGCGTTCTTTTGGTTTTCATTCTCACGGCTTTTTCGGCCGTGGCGCAGACGGACACTAATGCAATCGTCATGACGACTGACGCCAGTGCCCCAGCCTCCCAGCCGGATACCAATTCGGTCGCCGCGCAAACGGGCACGAATGTGGCCACTGTGCCGGTTGAGACCAACGCGCCGACGGCAGCGTTAACGACCAACGGAGTTGCTGCCCAAACCGACACCAATGCCCCCACAACCCCGGCTGAGACAAACTCACCCGCCGCCCAAACAGGCACGAATGCAGTCGCCACCCCGACCAAAACGATGGCCACCGCCGCCACGCGTTCGATGTCTTTGGAGGATTGCATTCAGCAGGCCCTGCAACACAACCTCGACGTGCAAATCTCTCGCTATGACCCGCAAATCCAGCTTTTCACCGTGCGGGCAAATTATGGCGGTTATGATCCGACGCTCAACCTCTCCGGCAACTATACTTATAGCAAGGACGGAGCCCTCATCCAGAACAACCAAATCATCCTGCCTACAATTTCGCAGGCGGACACCTTTGGTGCCGGCTTGTCAGGTGGAACGCCTTGGGGCATGACCTACAATTTCGGCAACGGCAGCCTGACTGGCCCCGGCCCCGCCAACATCGCGGAAACGTGGGGATCGAAAAGTGCGGGTTCGTTTACCACCAATTTTGACAGCACCAGCAGTTCGGTTGGCGTGAGCCTGACGCAACCATTGCTCAAAAACTTATGGATTGACCAGACCCGGCTGAATATTCGGGTGAGCAAGAACCGGTTGCAGTATTCCGAACAAGGTTTGCGCCTGCAGCTCATCACGTCCATTACCGCCGTCGAAAACGCCTATTACGAACTCATCTACGCGCAGGAAAACGTGAAGGTGCAGCAGGAAGCGCTCGTCCTCGCCCAGACGCAGCTTGACCAGGACCGGCAGCGCGTCCAAATCGGCACGCTGGCACAGCTGGACGTGCAGCAGGACGAGGCGCAGGTGGCCACGAGTCGGGCGAATTTGATCGCCGCCCAATACACACTGGCCAACGACCAAAACACCCTGAAAAATCTGCTGACCGACCAGTATTCAAACTGGCACGGTACCGACATTCAACCCACGGAAACGATCACCAATGCTCCGCTGCAGTTGTTCGACTTGCAGAACAGTTGGAGCAAGAGCATGACCATGCGTCCCGACCTGTTGCAATCCCGGCTGGATGTAGAGAAGCAAGGCATACAATTGAAATTTGACCACAACCAGCTTTTCCCGGAAGTGGATGTGGTCGGCTCCTATGGTTACAACGGCGCGGGAAGGGAATACAGCGATGTATTTTCCCAGCTCAATGACGCCAGCCGGCCCTTTTACGGCATTGGCGGGCAATTAATCATGCCGTTGAGCAACGTCGGCCCGCGCAACACTTTCAAGGCCGACAAGGTGACGCTGCAACAACTCCTGCTGAAATTGAAACAATTTGAGCAGAACGTCATGGTGGACATTGACAACGCCGTCAAGAATGCCCAGTCCACCTACGAAAGTGTGGGCGCCACCCGGCAGGCGCGCATCTACGCCGAGGCCGCCCTCGACGCTGAACAGAAAAAATACGCCGTCGGCAAGAGCACCACGTTCACCGTATTGCAACTCCAGAACACGCTCACCACCGACCGCGGACAGGAAATCCGTGCACTCGCCAATTACTACGAAGCGCTCGCCACCCTGGCCCAAAAGGAAGGCAGCACGCTCGAACGCCTCCGTATCGACGTCGAGGTAAGGTAACAACAGCAGGGACGCCGCGCCGCGCCGTCCGGACATCGCCGCGCGATGTCCTTACCAAAACTGCCAGGCCCCGCGCCAGACAATCCACAGGCCGAGCAAAAAATTCGTGATGGCGTGCGCCGTCAGCGCGTCGCCCAGCCGGTTCCTGCGCAGCACCAGCCATTGATAAGCCGCGCCGCACAAAATGCCCGCCAGCCATTCGTTGTGGGAAAAACCGAAAATTGCGGCCGTGGCCAGGAACGGCGTCCAGGAAAACCGGTTCAGCGGCACGGACAAAAAATCCGTTTTAGCGATGTAGCGATACAAAAACGAGCGGTAAAAAACCTCCTCCAACGGCGGCACGACGAGGGTGGAGCCGATGATTCGCGTCCCCACCATCAGCCAAGCCAGCGCGGAACTGGCCCCAAACTGTTGATTGGGGTTCCAAGGTGCGGGCGGCGTGGCCGGGGGATGTGATACTCCCAAAATCACCCAGAGCGAATTCTGCGTCGTCCCCTCGCCGGAAATGCCGACCCAAATCGCAAAGACACCCAGCCCGACGACAATGGCCTCCCAACTCACCGCCCAGCGCATTTCGAAAACGAACGGGCGCATTTCCCAAATCAGCCACGCCCCGACAAATGTTTTTGCCAGGTAAAACCAGTAGCGCGAGGTTTCCCCGAATTGCCCCTGACAAAACGTCAGCGCCAGAAAAACGACAAATGGGGCGACGCGGACGAATGGCGGGGACGCGGCGAATGGTTTGCGCAGGAACATCGGGTCATCTGCCAGGGAACAGCTTTTGCCGGGAACCGTCCGCGCCTGCCAGCGCAAGGGTGTCCATTGAAATTTTCTTCACGCGTTCAAGCGCATCACTGGTCGGGCTCACAGGTGGATTTTCCCTTCGAGTTCGCGGATGGCGCGGCCCACCATGCGGAAATTGATCAGGTTGCTTTTCTCGACAAAACCGGCCAGCAACGCCTTGTCGCAGACGGCGTTGACCAGCCGGGGAATGCCGCGGCTGTAGTGGAAAATACGCCAGAGCGCCGGGCGGGTGAACTGGGGCTTGCCCTTCGCGCCGGCCTGGGCGAGCCGGTGCTGTATGTATTGGGCAACTTCGTCGCGCGTCAGCGGCATGAGATGATAGCGCACCGTGATGCGCTGGCGAAGCTGGCTCAGGCGTGGGCTGTTGAGCCGGTCACGCAACTCCGGCTGGCCGAGCAAAACGATTTGCAGCAGCTTGCGATTCTCCATTTCGAGGTTCGACAAAAGCCGCATCTGTTCGAGCAATTCCTCGGTGAGATTTTGCGCCTCGTCAATGATCAGCACCGCGTCGCCGCACTGTTCGACCTGCTGGACCAGAAATTTGTTGATGGCCGCAACTGTGCCGTGCCGGTCCATGTCTTTGACCTCCAGGCCGAATTCCGTGGCAATGGCCCGCATCAATTCATTCGCGTTCAGCACGGGGTTGACGATCAGGGCGGTGGAAAAATGGCCGTCCAGTTGTCGCAACATCGCGCGGCAGATCGTGGTCTTGCCCGCGCCGACTTCGCCGGTGAGCTGCACGTAGCCCTTCCGCTCGCGAATGCCGTAGAGCAGATGATTGAGCGCCTCGCGATGCTTGTCGGTGAGAAAAAGAAAGCGCGGATTCGGCGTAATGTCGAACGGCGGCAGCGTCAATCCATAGTATTCGAGATACACAACCAGCTTTTAACAAAAATCCGGCGTGTGGCAAAGAAAAGGTTTTGGGGTGGTTTTGGCGCCGGACGCCGATTTGTTCGGGCCACAGGCTCAACGCCACATCATAATTTTGCGGATTGCGTTGACCAAAGCCTCCGCTTCCGCCGCCGTGCCAATCGTAATTCGCAAATAATCCTTCACCTCCGGGCGGTCAAACCAGCGCACGAGGACTTTTTGGACGCGCAAGCTTTGCAGCCACGCCTGCGCCGAAAATCGTGATGGCCGGGCGAGAATGAAATTCGTCCGGCTCGGCAAAACCCGGAAACCGAGCTTCGTCAACTCGCGACTCAACCATTCGCGCGTGGCGATGATTTTTTTGAATTTCGCCCGGTAATGCGGCAAATCGTCCAGCGTTGCTTCGGCGGCAATCTGGCCGAGGCCGTTCACATTGTAACTGTCACGAACCTTGTGCAGCGCCGCGATGAGGTCGCGATGGCCGATAAAATAACCGACGCGCTGGAAACACAGCGAATACGCCTTGGAAAACGTTCGCGCGACAAGGACGTGCGGATATTTCAACGCCAGCTTGAGCGCGTTTCCCCCGGCAAAATCCACGTAAGCTTCATCCAGCACCACCACCCCTCGCTGCGCTTTGCACAGCGCGTCGAGTTCGCGCGTCGAGTACCCGCGCCCGCTTGGCGCGTTCGGCGTGGTCACAAACGTCAGTGCCGCGCGGAAATTCCAAATCCTGCCGCACTTCAGTTCCGCAATGCTTGGCAGACTGAAATCCGATTTGAGCGGCACCGCATTCTTGGCCGCGCCATGAATGTCCGCCAGCACCGGATACAGCGAGTAACTCGGCGTGAAGTATTGAACTGTTTCGGAGGGTCGAGCTCTGCGAGACCCTAAATTGGGGCGTCGTGGAACTCCGCCCTCCGAAACCGGTTCCACAAAACACCGCGTTGCCAGCGCCAGCAATTCATCCGAGCCGTTGCCGACGATGATGTCGTCCGCGTGGCAACGATGCAGTTTCGCCAGCTTTTCGCGCAGCCCCTGCGCCGTCGGGTTTGGATACAGCCGCAACCGGCCATCCACCGCCGCCCGGACCGCCGCCAGCACCTTCGGTGACGGCGGATACGGATTCTCGTTCGTGTTGAGCTTGATCAATCCCTTGACCTTCGGCTGCTCGCCATAGACGTAAGGGTGCAACTCGCGCACCAGCGGACGGATTAATTGCGGATTGCGGATTGCGGATTGCGAATTAGACATCGTGTTCATTTCAAATGAAAATCCATCGAATGTCGAGTTCGAGTGCAACGACGTTCAATCCTGAAAGGATTGAAATCATTCAGCCCAAGGTTGGAGCGTAGCGACTACCTTGGGTCGTTGAATCCAAAAATTTATGAACCCTGAAAGGGTTCAATCCGTTCACAGCAACGAACGTGAGCAAGGAAGATTTGATTCAACCCTTTCAGGGTTGATGAATTCTGGGAACGCGAACCCAGCGTAGCCGCTGCGCGTCAACGCTGGGCTGATAGATGGAATCCCGTTGGGATTCTGAAACGTCACGCGTGTTGCGGTTCTTGTTAATGCGCCAGTTCAGCCAGAACTGCCTTGATCTGCGCCACTTGTTCAGGAGCGTCATGGCCGAGAAAACTGATATAGTTCGAAACCCATTTGTGATAAGAAATTCGATCTACTTGGTCATAAAGAAGTGGGTGGCCTGAAGAAATGCGGCTTTGCAAAACAGCAATTCCCTCATTTATAAGTTTATCGAGATAATTCACTTTTTTCTTATCTCCGCGCTCTTTCCATGTGCGCCGAGGCCTTCGAGTTCCGCAAATTTTTTTACTGTCTTCAGCGCCTTTTTGAGCGCGGCGCGGTTGTATTCCACCACACTGGTGCGGCGCTGGAACTGGTCCACGGTCAGCCCGGCAAATGACGCGCCCGCGCCGCCGGTCGGCAGCGTGTGGCTCGGCCCGGCCACGTAATCGCCCAGCACCGTCGGCGACCATGGCCCGAGGAAAATCGCGCCGGCGGTCAGGATGCCGGCGGAAACCTGACGCGGGTTGCGCGTCATCACCTCGCAATGTTCCGGCGCGAGCCGGTTCGCCAGCGCCACGCCATCGTCGAGCGATTTTACCTGTATCAGCCAGGTGTTGTCGGCAAGCACGCGCCGGATGTATTCGCGCCGCGCCAGTTTGGGTAACTGTCTCGCAATTTCGCCCTGAACGGCTTTTAAGATTTTCGCCGAGGTTGTCACCAGCCAGACGCGTTCGTGACCAGAGCCGTGCTCGGCCTGCGCCAGCAAATCGGCGGCAATGAATTTGGGATTTGCCGTTTTGTCCGCCAGCACGAGCAGTTCGCTCGGGCCGGGCAATAAATCAATCGCGACGTGGCCGACCAGCAATCGCTTGGCAGTGACGACGTAGGCATTGCCGGGGCCAAAAATTTTCCGCACGCGACGGATTGTCTTTGTGCCGTAAGCCATCGCCGCGACCGCCTGCGCGCCGCCGATGCGATAAATCTCCGTCGCGCCCGCCGCCCGCGCGGCAAACAGCAGAGCGGGATTAATCGAGCCGTCCCGGCGGCACGGCGTGCAGACGACGATTTCCGGGCAGCCCGTCGCCTTCGCCAGCGTGATGGTCATCAGCGCCGTCGAAACCAGCGGCGCAGTTCCTCCGGGGACATAAACGCCGACGCGCTGGAACGGATCGAACTTCTCGCCGACGGTCGCGCCGTGCGAATTTTTTGTCTGCCAGTTTTTGCGCAGGGATTTTCTGGCGAAGCTGGCAATGTTCTTTTCGGCTTCGGCTACGGCTCTGCGCAACGATTCATCGGCGGCGAGCGAGGAGTTGAATAATTCCGCCTGCGTGACAGCCAGCCGGTCGGCGGCGAGCCTGGCACCATCGAATTTTTCGGTGAATTCCAGCAGCGCGTCGTCACCGCGGACTTGAACGGCGTCGAGGATGGCGCGGGTGCGTTGCTCGATGACGGGATCGAACAGGCTGGACGGTGCGGTCAGTTCGCGGAGTTTAGCGGCAAAATTTGCGTCGGTGTGGCGGACAATTTTCATGCTGGCAGGTTAGGAAATTTTGGCGGCAAAGTCAAAATTCACTGTAGCGTCGAGCCTGTGGCTCGAATCGGCGCACAGCGCCGACACTACACCAGCTTGCGAAAAACTTTCCTTCGGTTTTCATCCGCGTATAGCGGCGTGGCCGCCACGCGGCTTTACGCCGTGTTCATCCACCCTCCGCAGTATTGCTACGGAGGACGGGTCTGTGGTTAAATAATTGGTGCAATGCGTAATCCCATCATTGTCGCGCTGGACGTGCCGACGGCTGATGCCGCGTTGAAGCTCGCGGAGCAACTGGCTCCGGTTTCGGGCGGCTTCAAAATCGGCAGCGAGTTGTTCACGAGCGCGGGACCGGACATTGTGCGCCGGATTCGCGAACGGGGCGCGCTGGTGTTCCTGGATTTGAAATTCCACGACATTCCCAACACCGTTGCCAAGTCCGTCGCCGCCGCCATGCAACTCGACGTGCAAATGCTGACCGTGCACACCAGTGGCGGCCTGGAAATGCTCAAGGCCGCCGAACAGGCCGCGCAGGAGACCGCGTGGCGGCTCGGCCATAGCCCGCCGCTGGTCCTGGGCGTGACGGTGTTGACCAGCCTCGATGCCGGCGCGTTGAAGGAAATTGGTCTTGATGGGAACGTGGATTATCAGGTGCGCCGCCTCGCCGCCGTGGCCACCAAGGCCGGCCTGCGCGGGCTGGTTTGCTCACCGCAGGAGGTTGCCAAACTCCGGCAATCGCTCCCGCCAGCCACGCAATTGGTCACGCCCGGCGTCCGCACCAGCGCGGAAAAGGCCGACGACCAGAAACGCACGCTCACGCCGCGCGAAGCCATTGCCGCCGGAGCGAACTGGCTGGTGATTGGGCGGCCGATTTATGCCGCCGAAAATCCACGCTCGGCGGCGGAGACCATTCTGGGATCGCTCCAATAAGCGAAGTCAGATCACGGCGTGGACAAGCCTGGTAATGGTTGATCGGCGCGTGGAAATTTCAAAGGCGGATTTCACCCGCGCGGCACCAGCTTCAGCTTGTGCGCGGTCGGCGGCGTGAATGCGGGCGAGAACTGAATTTTTCTGCACGGCTTCGCCGGGCTTGGCGAGCCGGGCAATCCCGACGTCGTAGTTGATGGCCGATTCCTTCGTGAGCCGCCCGCCGCCGAGGTCGCGGATGACTTCGCCGATGATGCGCGCGTCGCATTTGGAAATAAAACCGCTGCGGTCAGCCTTCAATGCCAAAACTGTAGGCGCGGTTGAATCGAGCAAAAGTTTTTTGTTGAACGCACCCAAATCCGCGCCTTGAGCAACGAGCATTTCATCCCATTTCTTTCGCGGCGCGCTGGAATTCAGGCAATTTTCCGCCTGTTTACGTGCAGTTACGAGTGACCTGGCTTTGCGTGTCTGGATCAGCAAATGCGCGGCGCAGTCGAGGACGAGCGAACGAAGGTCGTCACAAGGTGGGACAGGCATCCTGCCTGACTCATTCTTTCTGTTTTTCTTCAAGTCAGAGACAGGCTGGAAGCCTGTCCCACATTCAAGTACCGCCACACTTTCTTTCACCTCCAGCCAGTTGCCGGCGGCACGGCCCAGCGGCGTGTTCATGTTCGTGAGCATTGCGCGCGTGTTCACACCGCATTCATTCCCGAGCGTAACCATCGCTTTTGCGAGTTTGCGGGCCTCGGTCCTGGTTTGCATGAAGGCAGCACAGCCGAATTTCACGTCCAGCACAAGCGCATCCAGATTCTCCGCCAGTTTTTTGGAAAGAATGGACGCGGTGATGAGCGGGATGCTGGGCACGGTGCCGGTCGCGTCGCGGAGCGCGTAAATTTTCTTGTCGGCCGGAACCATCCGGTCGGTCTGACCGCAGATGACACAGCCAATTTTCTGGACCTGCTCAATGATTTTTTTGGCGGGTAGCAAGGTTTTGAAGCCGGGAATGGAATCGAGCTTGTCGAGCGTGCCGCCGGTGATGCCCAGGCCGCGCCCGGAAATCATCGGCACACGGAAGCCGAGGCACGCGAGCAGTGGCGCGAGCGGCAGCGAGACCTTGTCGCCGATGCCGCCGGTGGAATGCTTGTCCACCAGCGGGCGTTTGTCCCTGGGGAATTTCAGCACATCGCCGGAATCGCGCATGGCGAGCGTGAGCGCGGTGGTTTCGGCGGTGGTCAACCCGCGAAAATAAATGGCCATGAGCATCGCGGCCATCTGGTAATCGGGAATTATCCCGGCGGTGAACTCGCGGACGAAATTTTCAATCTGATTGGGCGCGAGTGTTTTTCCTTCGCGTTTGCTTTCGATTAACGAAAGAAAGTTCACGGTTCAGCCCGTAAATTTTTTTGCCGCGATGCTGGCGTTGTGGCCGCCGAAGCCGAACGAATTGTTGATGATGACGTTCACTTTCAACTTGCGCGCGGTGTTTGGCACATAGTCCAGATCGCACTCGGGGTCGGGCACCTGCAGATTGATGGTCGGCGGGACGACGCCGTGTTTGATGGCGAGCGCACAGACGGTCATTTCCACCGCGCCCGCGGCGCCGAGCATGTGGCCGGTCGCGCCTTTGGTGGAACTGACGGCCACCTTTTTCGCCTGGCTGCCGAAAACGGTCTTGATGGCCTGGGTTTCACAAACATCGCCCTGCGGCGTGGAGGTGCCGTGGGCGTTGATGTAGGAAACGTCTCCGGGATTCAGCCCGCCCTGGCGCAGCGCCATTTTCATGCAGCGGGCCGCGCCTTCGCCGCCGGGGGACGGCGCGGTGAGATGGTGCGCGTCGGCGGTGTTGCCGTAACCGACGATTTCGCAATAAATCTTCGCGCCGCGCTTTTTGGCATGTTCCAATTCTTCGAGCACGATGACGCCTGAGCCTTCGCCCATGACGAAGCCGTCGCGTTCCTTGTCGAAGGGGCGCGAGGCGTGTTTGGGGTCGTCATTGCGCGTGCTCATGGCCTTCATCGCGCAAAAGCCGCCGATGCCGATGGGTACGATCGTCGCTTCCGCGCCGCCGGCGAACATGGCCTGCGCGTCGCCCATTTTGATGGAGCGCCAGGCTTCGCCGATGGCGTGATTGGCGGTGGCGCAGGCGGAGCAGGTGGCGAAATTCGGCCCGCGCAAATCCTTGTACATCGAGAACGTGCCGGAGGCCATGTTGCCGATGAGCATCGGGATCATGAACGGCGAGAGCCGGCCGGGGCCGCGTTGGAACAAAATTTTGAGTTGCTCGGTGGTGGTGGACAACCCGCCGATGCCGGAGCCGATGATGACGCCGATTTCGTCGCGGTTTTCCCGGTCGAGGTCGAGTCCGGAATCGAGCAGCGCCTGGTGCCCGGCAAAAATGCCGAATTGTGAATAACGATCCGTCCGCCGGACTTCCTTCGGTGACGGAAACGCCGGCAGCGGATCAAAATTTTTCACTTCGCCGGCGACCTGCGTGTCGAACGGTGTCGCATCGAACGCGGTGATGCGGTCAATGCCGCACTGGCCGGAAACGAGGTTGTTCCAGAAAATATCGAGTTGATGTCCGACTGGCGTCACCACACCGAGGCCGGTGACGACCACGCGGCGGTCTTTCCAATTGGTTGCCATAAAAATCAAACGGGGCAGCTCAAGCTGAATTCAGCCAAGCTGCCCCGAAGCGACCAAAGTCGCAACTATTTTTGATGTTCTTCGATGTATTTGCCCACATCGCCGACGGTCAGGAGTTTTTCCGCCTGTTCGTCCGGCACTTCGATGCCGAATTCCTCTTCCAGCGCCATGATCAACTCGACGGTGTCGAGCGAATCCGCGCCGAGGTCTTCGATGAATTTCGCCTCCGGCGTCACCTGGTCCGGCTTCACGCCGAGTTGTTCAACAATGATGTCTTTTACCCGTTGGTCAATAGGTTTGTCAGCCATAAGTTAATTTTGACCCGTCTCTATGCCACGAAAGCCGGAATCGTCAAGCCCCGAATCACACTTTTTTTTAATTAATTGATTTGCCCGTTTACATCACCATCCCGCCGTCCACCGCCAAAACCTGCCCGGTGATATAACGCGCCGCCGGGCTGGCGAAAAACAATGCCGCCTCCGCCACGTCCCCGGGCTGGCCCAGACTGGCCAGCGGAATCTGCTTGAGCAGGGCGGTCCGCGCCTCCGGGCCGAGCGCCTCGGTCATCTTGGTCTCGATGAATCCGGGGGCGATGGCGTTCGCGGTGACTCCGCGCGAGGCCAGTTCCCGCGCGACGGACTTCGTAAAGCCGATGACGCCGGCCTTGCTCGCCGCGTAATTGCACTGGCCAGCATTGCCGATCAGGCCAATCACGGAGGCGATGTTGACGATGCGGCCGGATCTCTGTTTCACGAAGGCGCGGCTGAATGCCTTGGTGAACAGGAATGTTCCCTTGAGGTTGATGTCCAGCACGGCGTCCCAATCCGCCTCGCTCATGCGCATGAGCAGGCCGTCCTTGGTGATGCCGGCGTTGTTCACGAGGATGTCCACGCGGCCGGCCTCCTTCAAAATCTGCTCGACGGCGGCTTCGACGCTGGCGGCCTCGGATACGTTGGCGGCCACCGCCCAGGCTTTGCGCCCGAGCTTGCGCACTTCCCCGACCGTTTCCTGCACAAAGTCGGTTTTCAGGTCCACGGCCACGATGTCGGCCCCTTGGTCGGCGAATTTCAACGCGATGGCGCGGCCAATGCCCCGCCCCGCGCCGGTGACCACGGCGATTTGATTCTCAAGTTGTTTCATAGCTGCGAATGTTTAACCACGAACCGGCCCAAATGCACACGAAAAATTTTGTAGCCGCGCCTCGTAAGAGCGCGGGTCATATTGGCCGTGTTCTCACGAATGCAGCTGCCTACTCAGTGTTTTCCACGCCGCTTCCAAGCTGGTCACGTCCGCAATATTGAGCATCTGTGCGCCTTTATCAATGCGTTTCATGAAACCGCTCAGCGCCGCGCCGGGGCCAAGTTCGATGAATCGCGTGAAACCTTGCGCCAGGAGGTAACGCATGGATTTTTCCCAGAGCACCGACGATGTCACCTGTTCGACCAGCCGCGTGGAAATGTCCGCCGCGTTGCCGTGCGGCTGCCCCGTGACGTTGGAAATCACCGGCACAACCGGCGGCGATAATTTCACCTTGGCCAATTCAGCTTGAAGTTTCGGCCGGGCGCTGGCCATGAGCGGCGAGTGATACGCGCCGGCCACCGGCAGGGCAATGGCGCGCTTGGCGCCTTTGGTTTTGGCCAGTTCAACGGCCTTCCCGATTTTGTCCGCCTCGCCGGAAATGACGAGCTGGCCGGGGCAATTTAAGTTTGCCAGCACCACACCCGCTTCGGCGCAAACTTCGCGCGTGGGCGCTTCATCCAGGCCGATGACCGCCGCCATGCCGCCGCGCGTCACGTCGCACGCTTCCTGCATGAATTTCCCGCGCTGGCGCACAATGCACAAGCCGTCCTCAAAACTCATCGCACCCGCCGCCGTTAATGCCGTGAATTCGCCAAGCGACAAACCGGCGGTGGCATCAAACTTCAGCGATGGCGCCTGTTCCTTGAGCAATTTAAATGCGACCCAGCTCACAAGGAAGATGCCGGGCTGGGCGTTCTCGGTTTTAGTGAGTTCAGCCTCCGGACCGTTGAAACAAATTGAAGCGAGGTCGTAGCCGAGCGCGGCATTGGCGCGGTCGAACCAGATTTTGGCCGACGGAAATTTTTCAGCGAGGTCTTTACCCATGCCGACGGCCTGCGCGCCTTGTCCGGCAAACAGCAATGCGGTTTTGCTCATAAGCAGCGCACACTAAACCCGAATTTGCGCCTCAGAGAAAGAATGAAAAATTGACCACGGATGGACACGGATAAACACGGATGCCGAAAAGAATATTTGCTTTTGCCGCCTTTTCACAGTCCTTCAATTCGTGTGAATTTGTGAAATTCGTGTCACGTCTTTGCGCTCCTTGCGCTCTTTTGCGGTATTGAATCCGTGTTTATCCGTGTCCATCCGTGGTTGAAACCGCGTGTCATTTCCGCTGATACGTCCCCATCAACTGGCCTTCAGCGAGGATGTGGCCTTTCATCGCGGCTTTAACGTCCTTCTTCGTCGCGCCGGGCTTGAGGTCGAGCATCGTGTCGAGGGCGTAGAGCTTGAAGAAGTAGCGATGCGGTTTGCCGGGCGGCGGACACGGCCCGCCATAACCCAGGCGTGGCCAACTGTTCAATCCCTGCTTCGCATTGCCGGCAATGAATTGCGTTTTGGCCACGTCTTCCGGAAGTCCGGTCGTATTCGGTGGCAGGTCGTAGAGCACCCAGTGCACCCACGTGCCTGCGGGCGCGTCGGGATCGTCGGCGATGAGCGCGAAGCTTTTGGTGTTTGCGGGCGCGTTCGTCCACTTGAGCGGCGGCGAAATGTCACTGCCTTCGCAGGAATATTTTGCCGGAATCGGTTGCCCTTCGGAAAAGGCGGTGCTGGTGATTTGGAGGTTCATAACTTTTTGGGGGTTGGGTTTGTCCGCGCCACCGGCCGCGACCAGACAGCCGAGCAGTGCGGTCACAAACAACGCATTCATTCGCGCGTTCATGGCACGATTTTACCCCATTGCGCGCAAACGCAAATGGAAATTTCACTTGCCGCAGCGGGCATGTTGACAACAATGCGCGCCATGTTTTCACACATCGTCGTTTTCTGGACCGACCCGGCCAACCCGAACGCCGCGGACGAATTCCTCGCCGGCGCGAACAAACTGCTCAAAAACATCCCCGGCGTGGTGCAATTTCACGTTGGCAAAATGACGCCAAGCTATCGCCCGGCGGTCGAGCAGAGTTACCAGGTCGCGCTGAACCTCATTTCCCCGGACAAGAAAGCACAGGACGATTATCAGGTGCATCCGCAGCACGTCGAGTTCGGGGAAAAATACGTGAAACGGCTGGTCAAAAAGGTGGTGGTTTACGATTTTGAATAAAGTTGCGCAGCCGTCCCGGCTGCTCCCTCGAACCCAAAAGGTTGTTGCGCATTTCCGGCAGGCGAGACGCCTGCGCTACTTTACGTCCGCGGATGAAATTTCCGGTGGATGTCTCGCAGCCGGGAGCCGGTAACGTGCGTATAAATCTCCGTCGTGCTGATGTTCGCGTGGCCGAGCAATTCCTGGATCACGCGCAAGTCCGCGCCGTGCTCCAGCAAATGCGTGGCAAAACTGTGCCGCAACATGTGCGGTGTGATGTTGCGCGCGACCCCGGTCCGCTTGACCCGGTTTTTGATCCGTAGCCAGAGCGTCACCGCTGCAAACGGCGTGCCGCGCTTCGTCAAAAAGACAGCCGCCGGTGATTTCGGCGTGACGAGCTTCGGCCGGCCAATTTCTATGTAACGGTTCAGCGCTGCCACGGCTATTTTCCCGACCGGGACGACGCGTTCCTTGTTGCCCTTGCCGATGACATTGATGAACCCGGCATCGAGATGAAGCTGTTCCAGCCGCAAATTTTTCAATTCGGCCAGCCGCAAGCCGGAGGCGTAAGCCAGTTCAAGAATCGCCTGGTCGCACAAACTTCCAGGCGTGGGTTGTTCTGCTGAATCAGGCGCAAGCAGCTTTGTGATTTCGTCGTTGGTCAGCGCCTTCGGCAGACGTTTCCAACGGCGCGGCAACGACAAATTTTCCGCGACGTTCACGGGCAAAAGTTTTTCGTTTTCGGCGAAGCGATAAAACGCGCGCAGCGCGGCGATTTCCAGGTAAACACTCTCGCTGCTGAGGCGCTTGATGGACTCCTTCGGCTCATCGGCCAGCGGACGGGCGCGTTCGTGTTGCAGGAATGCCATTAAATGCCGCAATTCGACCGATTTCCAATCTGTCAGGTTCTGTTTTGCCGCCCATGCGATGAATTTGTTCAGCAACGCGGCGTAAGTTTTCTGCGTGTGCTCCGCCTGCCCGCGTTCGTGGCGCAGGTATTGTAGAAAATCTTCGACCAAATTTTGCATGGTTCAAAATGCGGCAAAAGCTTCCGGCCCGTGAATGCCTGCCGACGTAGCGGCTTTCGGCAGAAAGCCGCAAACTCTTTGGCTTGTCAGAACAAGTTTCCGGCGGTCTGCCGACCGCCGCTACGAATTAAAGCTTTTTACCCGTCAGCCGCTCGTAGGCTTCGAGATAAGTCGCGCTGGTTTTGGCGACGACGTCGGGTGGCAACACCGGGCTGGGCGGGGTCTTGTTCCAATCGAGCGTTTCGAGGTAGTCGCGGACGAACTGCTTGTCGAAACTTGGCTGGCCGCGGCCGGGTTGATACTGGTCGGCGGGCCAGAAGCGCGAGGAATCGGGCGTCAGCACTTCGTCAATCAGGATGAGTTTACCGCCGAGTTGGCCGAACTCAAACTTCGTGTCGGCAATGATGATGCCGCGCTTGCGGGCGTAATCTCGGGCAGAATTGTAAATCTTCAAGCTCGCCGCACGCACTTTTTCCGCGATGTCCGCGCCCACAATCTTCGCCGCTTTCTCGAATGAAATGTTTTCATCGTGGCCGGTTTCGGCCTTCGTAGCCGGCGTGAAAATCGGCTCCGGCAGTTCGGACGATTCCTTCAAACCGGGCGGCAACTTGATGCCACAGACAGTTTGCGATTTCTGGTATTCCTTCCAGCCCGAACCGGCGAGGTAGCCGCGCACGACACATTCAATGGCCAGCGGCTTGGCCTTCTTTACAATCATGCTGCGCCGTGCGAGCTGGCTGGCAAATGGCTGAAGATTTTTCGGCAACGGGTCATTCGCGCGGGAGAGCAAATGGTTCGGCTGAAACGATTCGGTCTGCGCGAACCAGAAATACGAAATCTGCGTGAGCACCTCGCCTTTGCGCGGGATGCCGTTGGGCATGATGACGTCAAAGGCCGAGAGGCGGTCGGTGGCGACAAACAGCAAGCGGTCGCCGAGGTCGAAAACTTCGCGCACCTTGCCGCTCTTGAGCTTTTTGACGCCCGGTAAATCGAGTTGCAGGACCGTTTCGTTGTTTGAATTCGCCATGCGCGGAAATATGGCGGCACACGCGCGGAGTTCAAAGCCCAAAGTCGTTTCCGATTGTAGGAGACGACGTAAGGAGTCTCTGATCTTTTCGGCTGAAATTCGCGGTTTAGTTTGAGTCTCGTTACCCCGACTCCTACCGATGATTATGCCACCGCTTGCGGCAGGTGTTTGACCGACAGCGGAATGCTCGCCTGCGATTTGTCATCGAGCCGGACATCCACGGAATACAACCCCGCCTCGGCGAATTTCAACTGCTGGATGTTCACGATGAAATTGCGCGTGGCGAAATGCACGTCGTCCGGCAGCGCGACCGCCACCGGGATTTCGATGGGCGGCATGATGGCGTGGCCGTCGGCGTTGACGAAGTTCAACTTGAGCTTGCGCGTGCCCTCGTCACCGGCGTTGAACGTGACACGCAATGCGACGGCGCATTGCGGATGCACGGCGGGCAATTGCGGCGCGTAAATCGTGTCGAACGCGCCAAGGAGATTGAGTTTGCCGTGGTCCTCGGTCGCGGCGTCGCATAAAACGGCCACTTGAATGTTCATACCGCAAAATTAAGCCACGAATTTCACCAATTGGCACGAATTTCTTTTCAATCAATTTTCCCGCTTGATATACATATAAACTCTATGTATCGTGTCTCCATGATTCGAAAAGAGCTGGTCGCGGCATCGGCGGAGCCGCTGATTTTGTCGCTGCTTTCCCGGGGCGAAAGCTACGGATACGCCATCATCCAGGAGGTCAAGGCCCGCTCCGACGGCAAACTGCAATGGACCGACGGGATGCTTTATCCGGTGTTGCACCGGATGGAACACCGGGGGTTGATCAAATCGCGCTGGGGCGAAAGCGAAACCGGGCGGAAGCGGAAATACTATTCGCTCAAAAAAGACGGCAAGCAGGCGATGGCCAAACACCATGAACAATGGTCGCTGGTTCATGCCGTTTTGGCCGGGCTGCGAAAGGAGCAATATGTTTGACCTCGAAAAATCAATCGCCGGCTGGCGAAAACAAATGCTGGCTGCCGGCATCAAAACACCCGTGCCATTGGAGGAATTGGAAATTCATTTGCGCGAGGACATCGCGCAGCAGAGGCAATCGGGATTGAGCGCGCAACTGGCTTTTGGAATCGCCGTGAAAAAATTTGGCCACGCTCCCGAACTCAAAAGGGAATTCAAAAAAATAGGCGCCCCGATGGAAATGCAGAAGATCATAAAACTGGCAGGAGTCGTTTTTGTTGCCGTCGCATTATTTTGTCCGCTGTTCATGTTCCTTCCTTGTCTTCAAGCCCACGAATTAAGTTTGATGACGAGAATGCTCGCATTGGCCGTATATGTCATAACTGTTGCAACATCTGTTTTAAGCTGGAGATATAACCATGAGCTTCTTCCGGTTATCCGCAATCAACCGCTTAGAAGAGCTGTTGGCATTGTGTGCTATGGGGGAAGTCTGCTTTGGATGCGATTCGGCGTATTCCATTTTTCACCAGGAGGCTTGCACCCCCGAAGCATTTTGCTGCTTCTGTTTGTTTTTGGATTAGAATGGACGGTAATGGCCATTCTTGGTGGTGTCGGTCATGGGTTGGAAAAAGCAGCAGCGAAAAAATCTGGGGCGATTGATTTATTGGCCAGTCAAAATTGACCGCGCCGACAAAAACTTTTTCAACTCCTCCGCCGCTTTTCCTCCGAAGCCCGGCACGGCGGCAATTTGTTCCAACGTCGCCGTTTTTAACCGCTGCACCGAACCGAATTTTTTCAGCAACGCCTGCTTGCGCCGCTCGCCGATGCCGGGAAATTCATCCAGCACACTCTCCGATATGCGTTTGATGCGAAGCTGCGCGTTGTAGGAATTCGCCACGCGATGACATTCGTCGCGAATTCGCTGCAATAATTTCACCGCCGGATGATTGAGGCCCAGCCGCAGCGGTTTGCTTTCGCCCGGCACATAAATTTCCTCGAACTCCTTCGCCAGCCCGATCACCGGGATTTTTTCGAGGCCGAGTTTCTTCAATTCCCCGCACGCGGCGTTCAACTGTCCTTTGCCGCCGTCAATCAGGACAAGGTCGGGCAATGTAGCGCAGGCGTCCCGCCTGCTTTCTGCCTCTGTTTCTCTCCCGTGCTTTGGCAGGCGGGACGCCTGCGCTACGTTCGCTTCGCGCAAAAGCCGCGCATAGCGCCGCTTCACCACCTCCGCCATGCTCGCGAAATCATCCTGGCCTTCGACGGTCTTGATTTTGAACCGGCGGTAATTCGCACGGTCAGGCCGGCCATTTTTGAAACTCACGAGCGACGCGACGGCGAATGTACCGCTGATATTCGAAATGTCGAAGCCTTCAATGCGCCGCGGCGGTTCGCGCAGGCCAAGAGCCTTCGCCAGTTCCGTGAGATCATGTTGTGGATCGATCGCCAGCGGCAAGGTGTAAGGCACACGCTCAAACTTTCGTTCCTTCTTCGTCGTTTCCTTCAGGTCGCGGATGAGATCGCGCAAGCCGGCGGCCTTCTCGTAATTCTGCGCGGTGGCGGCCTTGCGCATTTCAACTTCGAGCTGTTCCTTCATTTCGTGGCACTGGCCTTCGATGAAATCGCACGCGGCGCGGACCTGTTCCAAATACTGTTCGCGGGTGACATTGCCGATGCACGGCGCGGTGCAGTATTTGAGGTGCGCGTAGAGGCAATGCTTGTAGTCGGCCTCGCCGGGCGTGAACACGCGGCAGCCGCGCAGATTGAACTGCCGCCGCACCAGCGCGAGCGTGTTGCGCAGCGCGCCCGAATTCGAGAACGGCCCGAAGTAACGCGCGCCGTCGTCCTTTTTCAGCCGGGTGAAGGCGAAGTTGGGGATCGGGTCGTTCAAATTCACTTTGAGCATCAGAAACCGTTTGTCGTCGCGGAAACTGATGTTGTAGCGCGGATGAAATTCCTTGATAAGTTTGCCTTCGAGCAGGAACGCCTCCGGTTCGCTCCGCACGACGTGTATGTCGAAATCGTGGATGGCCTCGACGAGCGCGTTGAATTTCAAGTCCCAGCCCAGGCGCCGCGACGGATGGAAATACTGGCTCACGCGCTTGCGCAGGTCGCGCGCCTTGCCGACGTAAATGACCGTGCCGAACCGGTCCTTCATCAGGTAGATGCCCGGTTTGTGTGGCAAGGCGCCCAGTTTTTTGCGGATGGCTTCAGTCACAGGCACGCGAAGAATTTCAACGCAAAGGCGCAAAGGCGCAAAGAGATTTTACGGTAAAATTCATTCTTGCGCGTCGAATCAAATCGGCGTAATGAGCGGGCAAATCCAAGAAAGGAAATCTATGCCAGAAAATCAAATGCCTCCGTCCCAGCCGTCTCAACCCGCAACACCCGTGCCGCCGCCGGCGACCGGCGATGAAGACAAAACGGTCGCAATCATCGCCTACCTCACCTTGATTGGCTTCATTGTGGCCATTGTCATTCACATGAACAAAAAGACGAGGCTGGGCGCGTTTCATCTCCGCCAGATGCTCGGTTTTATCCTGACCGGCATCGCCGTTGTATTTTGTGAATTCATTCTCTTCTTTATTCCCATCCTGGGCTGGCTATGCGTTCTAGCTCTATGGGCTTCGATGCTGGTGCTTTGGATTCTGGGACTGGTCGCCGCCATCAACGGCCAGATGAAGCCCATGCCGGTGGTCGGGCCGCTTTACCAAAAATGGTTCGGCACCACCTTTGACTGACAGGCGTCCCGTTGGGATTCAGTTGTAGCAGCATTCCTGCGGACGCGGAGATCTTATTCGGACTTTGGACTTTGGACTTTGGACTCCGGACTTTTTGCCATGTGCCGGTGGACGAAGAAATAATAAAGTCCGCCGAGCACGAGTGCCGCGCCGCCGACCCAGGCCATGACGCGGTGCATTTCGCCTTTGCTGATGTCGACCCCGATTTTGACCCCGAGCCAGCACAGCACCGCGCACCAGATGCCCGAGCCGAGCAGCGTGAAAAGGGAAAATAATTTGTAGTCCATCCGCGCTATTCCGGCGGGAATGCCGACAAGCTGCCGCGCACCCGGCAGCAACCGCGCGATGAACACGCCCATCGCGCCGTAATGCGCCGACCAGCGTTCGGCTTTCTCAAGTTTTTCCGGCGGAAACAGCACCAGCCGGCCGTAACGGACGACGAGCGGACGCCCGGCAACTCGCGCCAGCCAATACACGATGGTGGCCCCAAGCCACGAACCAAGCATGCCCGCGATGACAATGCCCGCGAAGCCGAGTGGAATTTGTCCCGTGTCCGCGAGATGCGCAGCGGGCGGGATGATGACCTCGCTCGGCAACGGCAGCACGGAACTTTCCATCGTCATCAACAGCACGATGACCGGATAACCGGCGGTCTTGAGCGCGGCCAAGTACCACGCGATGAGCGGTTGGAAAATTGATTTAAGCATCGGGCGCTGGTTATAACGGAAAGCAAATCGGGAGCAAGCAGGTTTAGCCTTTCAAAAAATAATTCCGCTGCTTTTCGCTGATGGGCATTTCGAGTTTTTCCATCACGGCCAGCATGTCCTCCCAGACCTTGCGCTTCTCGCTCATCGCCTGGTTGCGCAGCAAATACGCCGGATGATACGTCGGCATGAGCGGCGTGCCGCGATACGTTTTCCAGGTGCCGCGCAACTTGGTGATGCCGAGGGTCTTGCCCAGCAGACCTTCCACCGCCGTCGCGCCCAGCGCGATGATGACCTTGGGCCGGATCAAATCAATCTGCTCGTGCAGATACGGAATGCACGTGGCCATTTCATCGGAGGTCGGCTTGCGGTTGCCGGCGGATTGGCCGGGCGTGTCGGGACGGCATTTCAAGATGTTGGCGATGTAAACGTCCGCACGCTTCAGTCCCGTCGCCTGGATGATTTTGGTGAGCAACTGGCCGGCCTTGCCGACGAACGGTTCGCCCTGTTCGTCTTCGTCCGCCCCCGGCGCCTCGCCGACGAACATGAGCTGCGCGTCAATGCTGCCGATGCCGAACGCGACGTTTTTGCGCGACGACGCCAGGTGCGCGCATTTGACGCACGCCAGCGCGCGTTGCCGCAACGCGGCGAAAGCGGCGGCCTTCGCCTGCGGATCCAGCGGCGCGGAGGCGGGCACGGTTTCGCCGGGCAATGCGAGCAACGTCGGCTGTTCGGCAGCCGGCGCAGAAATTGCGGGTGGCGGATGGCGGATGGCGGATGGAATTGGAGGATTGGCAACCGGTGGAGAAGCTGGCTTGGGCAAAGGCGCGGACACTGGTTGCGACAAGGCCCGGAGCGTTTCCGATGAAACGGCGACGTGGCGCACATCACGCGACTTCAGGTCTTCCAAGTGTTGGATTGTCGCGTCGAGCAGTTGTTCGTAGGCGTCAGCCATCGGGCTCATCGTAGCGACTGTGTGGCAAAGCACAAAAATTAGTTGTTCACAATCTGTGCGCCAGATTCTGCCTTCGACATTGCGCAACGCCGGATTTGAAGCGGTTCGATGCCGAATTGAAGGCGTGGTTCGACCAGGAATACCCGGGCAGGTCCAGTCACGAGTGGTTTCCAGCCGGCATCACCTGACCGGCGCCGGCACCACCGCCGTCAACGTCACCGGGCCGAGCAGACCTGAATCCATCAGCGGCCAATTGGCCGCATTGAACGGCTGGTAGTCAATGTTCACGAAATTGATGTCGTTAAAATTTTTCCACTTCACGCTGCGCCGGTCCAGATCGCGGATGCGATTGGCCGAGACGCTCGTGACTTCGACTTCAAGCTGGTTGCCGGCCGGCTTCAATTTATCCACCGTCACGCGGAACGATGGCGTGATGAGCGTGCCGAAATCCTTGCCATTTAATTTTACACGCGCACTTTGGCGGACGTCGCCCAGATCGAGAAAATATTGTCCGCTGGCTGACGTTGGCGCGTCAAACGTGATCGAATAAACCGCCGTGCCGGCGAAACTTTGCGTGTTCGTATCGCCGAACTCCGTCCAGGAGACCAGGTTGGTGATTGAAAGCGGCGCGGGCAGCACGGGTCCGCCAGCAATGAATTTTACGTTCCAGTCGCCGGTGATTTCAACCGGCCGGCCGTTCGTCTGCCAGTAATTCCAAGCCGGGCCTTTGACTTCTTCATTGGTAAAGGCGCGGAGAATGACCGACTCACCGGCCGCAAGTTGCAGATGAACTTCCGTCGAGTTTGCGGCGCTCTGCCGAGATGCCGCTACGCCTGAGTTGCCGGTCATTGGGTCAAGGATGACAACGGATTTTGCGGCGCGGCCAAGCGTGACCCAGCCATCAAAATTCGTACCGCCGCGATTGGCGATGAAGTAGTTCCAGCCGCCGGCAAATGAACGGCGGACGAAAAAAAGACCGGCGTCGGTCATCAGCTCGCGAGTGGCGCCCGCCAATGACAAAGCCATCTCGACGCGGCCGACAAAAATTTGGCCCCGGCCGACTTTCGTTTGCTCCAGCAGGCTGGCCGGGTAGCTTCGTTCAAGGTTGGCCATGGCGTTCTTATATTCCGCCCGTTGTTTTTCCAGGTTGCCCCAACCCGGAACATCCGTCGGAAAATCGTCCTGAAAAATCACCGTCGCCCCGGATCGGGCAAGGGCGAGGAGTTTTTGGCCGGTCTTCAGCGGCAGGTGTCCGCAGGGTGGCACGACGATGACGCGGTAATTCCCGCCGGGCATCTGGATTTTGCCGTCCTCGACCTTGGCGCCTTGCAGTTGCCGGTCGGAGACGTAATCGAAGGCGTAGCCGCGGTTCCAAAGCTCGTGCGCGGTTTTGCCGATGGCTTGATTTTCAAACCAGATTTGCTGCGACTCCACCTGCAGCGTTGGCAACCGGTTGGTGGCCTCGTTCCAATAATCATAAACCGGCCAGTAGAGCAGCACATCGTTGTCCGGTTTGCCCGACTGCAAAATGGACTGGCAACGCGCGATGTAATCGTTGAGCACAGGCGCGTCACGCCAGATGGAATTGCGCGGGTTCATCTGCGTGGAGGCGTAAAACACCCAGCCCGGCCAGGCGGCCTCGTCCGGCGAGTAACAGGTGCCGTGATAAAAAACATGGTTCACGCCGGAGAGGAACATTTCGTCCACGAGCGATTTCATTTCCCCAAGGGTCTCGGTGAAATGTTCCGCCAGCCACGTGCCGGTCTCGGCCGCGACCAGGTTGCCACCCCGCACGTGCGCGGCGGACGAGGCGAATTTGGAAACCAGCGAATTTCGATTGGTGCGGAAAAATTCCGTCTCAGGGATGTCGGCCACGGCGTAGAGGTCGAGCAGATTGCCGGGCGAACCGTGCGCCTCGTAACGGGTGATGAAACCGTGTTCATGCGACCACTTAATCCAGCGCGGCTCCGATTCCTCCACCATGATGTCAGAAATGGTTTCGCGGTAATCAGATTGGACGCGCGCGGCGTGGTCATCCTGATTCGTGCCGAAGAGCGCGGGCAGTTCGGTTTGCAACTTGTAACCGCGCCTCTTTTCAAACTGCGCAAAAAAATCCGGCGACCAGTCGGATTTGTATTCGTAGGAATCCTGATACATCGCGCGCGGCTTCGGGCCGTCGTAACCGGTGAACGCATCGGTGAAGCGGCGGAGATAATCGCTCATCGCCGGCGGATAAAACGGGTTCAGCATCCAGCCTTCACCGCCCGGCGCGGCGCGCTTGACCTTTTGGCCGGACGGTTTTTGCGAAATGGCATAAACTCTCCAAGTTTTGGGAGGCGCGGAGGTTTCTGTTCCAACCCAGTTTCCGGGCGGAGAAAAGAACCCCTCGCCATTGGTGGAAATGGAAGCTGTCAGGTCAATTGATTTTCCATTTGGCCCGAAGACAACAAGTGCCTGAATGGATTCGGGTTTGAATTTTTCTTTTAGTCTTTCACCAACGCCAAGGTCGTAAGTTTTCACGCCGACATTTGCGTTCGCGTCTTGATCGGAAACCTGCGGCCCGCCGAAACACCAGCCCGTGCCGGTGGTCATGTCCACACCCAGACCCAGCCGGTGCGCCTCGGAAACGGTGTAGCCCAGCATCTCCATCCATTTCGGACTGAGGTAGCTGATGTAACTCGACTCCCAGCCTTTCGCGCCGTAAATCGGAATGATGTGGACGCCGCCCAGCCCGGCGTCGTGGTAACGCTGCAATTCCCGGGTGAGATTCGTCTTGTCCACCGCGCTGCCCATCCACCACCAATAGGTCCACGGACGCGTTTGGGAAGTAAGTGCGGGCCAGGCCAGCGCGTCACCGGTTGCCGGAGCCGAAAGCGTCGCTCCGCCAAAAAACATCAAAAAAAGAGCGCAAGCGAAGCCGGATTTGCCGGGCTGTTTCATGAGTTGATCCGACACCGATTTTTCTGGCGCATCCGGCAGGACTCGAACCTGCAACCTTCTGATCCGAAGTCAGAAGCTCTATCCAATTGAGCTACGGATGCCTGCACGGACATTGTGCGGATTTTGCGGCGGCGATAAAGCGGATTTATCGCGCCGGAATTTGCAACGCAGGCGGATTCGCGCGCCGGTTGACTTGGCGAACGGGTTTGTTAGCGTGACGCAGCATCATGGCAAAAAAGCCGTTCGAACGTCTCATTAAAATTTTGACCGGCATTCACACCGGCGCGGAAGGCGAACTCAGCCGGCTCGAACGCTTCGCGCATTTTTGGGCGCTGGCGGTCAGAAGTTTTGTGCGCAATCGCTGTCCCGTCCGCGCGGCGGCGCTGTCCTATACCTCGCTGCTAGCGCTGATCCCGCTGCTGGCGGTGGCCATCAGCGTTACCAGCAGCCTGCTCAAAAGTGAAGGCGAGGAAAAAATTTACGAGGCGATTGACAAACTCGTCTCCGATATCATGCCGCCCGCCGGGTCGATTACGAATGCCGCCTCCTTTTCGCTGAATCTCAGTCCCGGCACGTTGGTTGCGCTGGCCCCGACCAACTCCGTTGCGGACACCAACCTGGTGGTGGCCGCCATCGGCGCCGTAGATCGCGTGGCCAACGCACAAATGGAGGCGACCCGAAGCATTCGCGATTTCATTCAGAAAACCCGCAGCGGCACGCTGGGCGTGGCCGGAACGGTCCTGCTGATCTTCGTGGTTTTCGCCCTGCTCGGCCGGATTGAGGAGACCATGAACGACGTCTGGGGCGTCACCCGCAGCCGGAACTGGCTCACCCGCATCGAGCATTACTGGTTTGCCGTTGGACTAGTGCCAATGTTGCTGGTCGCCGGCCTGATTCTCGCCACGGGCCCGCGGTTCGCCGGCGTGCGGCACTTCGTCGAATCCATGCCGCTGGTGAGCGGGGTGGTTTTTAAATTCCTCCCGCTGGTCCTGCTGTGGCTGGCGTTCGCATCCTTCTATAAAATCATGCCGAACACCCGGGTCTGCTTCAACGCGGCGCTGGTCGGCGGTGTCGTCGGCGGTTCGCTCTGGTACTTGAACAACGTCTTCGGCTTCCTTTTCGTTTCCCGCGTCTTTTCCAACAGCAAAATTTACGGCAGCCTCGGCCTGGTGCCCGTGTTTATGATTGGACTTTATTTTTCGTGGCTGATTTTGCTGTTCGGCGCGCAGGTCGCCTATGCCTTCCAGAACCGGTCCGTCTATTTGCAGGATAAACTCGCCGAAAACGTGAACCAGCGCGGACGCGAATTCATCGCGTTGCGGCTGATGACGGGCATCGGGCAGCGGTTCCAACATGGCCTGCCGCCGGCCACCGTCCTGGAAATCTCCGCCGAACTGGGCATTCCCAGCAGACTGGCGCAACAGATTTTGCAGACACTGCTCGCCGCGCGGCTCGTAACCGAAGTAGGTGGCACAGAGGGCGCTTACGTGCCCGCGCGACCGCTTGAATCCATCAACGCCTACCAGATTCTCCACGCCCTGCGCACCGGTACCGGACAGGAACTGCCGATGCGCGACGAACCGGCGCGTGCGGATGTCTATGGCGAATTCGCCCGTATTGAGGAAGCCGAGCGCCAGGCGGCGGCGTCCGTGACAATGCTGGCGCTAGTCAATCGCGCCCAAGTGCGGCCGGAAATTACTGCGCCGCCGGGTATGAAGGCCGCCCAGCAGCGCGGTCCAGTCGTTAACGGGTAAATCTCAAAGTTTTGCAATGAACCTTTTGAGCCGGTTCATCGCCTCCTTGAGATTGTCCATGCTGGTCGCGTAGGCGCAGCGGATGAAGCCTTCGCCGCACTCGCCGAAGGCCGTGCCCGGCACCGCCGCCACCTTTTCCTCGTGCAGCAGCTTCAACGCGAAGTCTTTCGACTTCATGCCGAATTTGGCCACGCTGGGGAATGCATAAAACGCACCGAGCGGACGGTGACATTCAATGCCCATGTCCGCGAAAGCTGCGGCGATGAAATTCCGGCGGCGGCGGTACTCGTTCACCATCTCGCCCACGTCCGCATCCGGCCGGGCCAAGGCTTCAATCGCCGCCTTTTGTCCCATGGAAGAAGCGCACAGCATCGTGTATTGATGAATCTTCATCATCGCTTCAATCAACTCCGCCGGGCCGCAGGCGTAGCCGAGACGGTAACCGGTCATCGCCCACGCCTTCGAGAAGCCGTGCAGGAAAATCGTGCGGTCGCGCATGCCCGGCAGGTTCACGATGCTCGTGTGCGGGAAGTCGTAAGTCAGTTCACCGTAAATTTCGTCCGTGACGACGATGAGGTCGCGCTCGCGGGCGAACGCGGCGATATCCTCCAAATCCTGCCGGCCCATGACCGCACCAGTGGGATTGTTCGGGAAATTCAGCATCAATACCCTGGTTTTCGGTGTGACCTTCGCCTCCAGCATTGCGCGCGTGAGACGGAAGCCATTTTCGGGTTTGGTTTCAACCGCCACCGGCACACCGTGCGCGAACAGGATGGTTGCCCGATACGACACGTAGCACGGCTCGTGGTAGAGCACTTCATCCCCGGGGGTGATGAGGGCGCGCAAGGCGAGGTCCAGTGCCTCGCTCACGCCGACGGTGATGAGGATTTCACTCTCCGGGTTGTATTCCGCGCCGAATTTTTTACCAACATACTTGGCCAGGGCCCGGCGGAGTTCGAGGTAGCCGTAGTTGCTGGTGTAATGCGTCACACCGCGTTCGAGCGCGAACATCGTGGATTCCCGCACGTGCCAGGGCGTGTCAAAGTCCGGCTCGCCGATGCCCAGACTGATTACATCCTTCATCGTGCTGACGATGTCGAAGAAGTCGCGGATGCCCGAGCGCGGGATGTCGCGCACCGTCGCGTTGATGCGGTTACGGAGCGACACTGAGTCTTTCTTCTGCATGGCCGGATTCCATCAACACGCCGAGGCGCTTGTAGGTTTTGAGCATGAAATGGGTGGATGTGGACAGCACCCCTTCGAGCGGCGACAGCCGTTCGCTGACGAACGCGGCCACTTCGCGCAGGTTGCGGCCCTCGACGAACAACAGCACGTCGTAGGTGCCGCTCATGAGATACGCCGAGCGCACTTCAGGAAAACGGCTGATGCGTGCGGCGACGGTGTTGAACCCGCCTTCGCGCTGGGGCGACACCTTGACCTCGATGACAGCCGTGACCGTATCGAGCCCGAGCTGGTCCTCGTTCAGGATGGCCTGGTAGCCGCGGATTACCCCGCTCTTTTCGTATTTGGCGATGCGCTCGTTCACCTTCGCGACAGTGGTGTTCAGCATCTTCGCAATGTTTTCACGCGACTCGGTCGCGTTGGCCTGCAAGATTTTCAACAATTCATCCATAATTCACCTCGTGGTGAGACGGGCGGGAAAGTAGCGGCTCGGGCCGGCTTGGTCGAGCGCGAATGCAACCGCTTGAACAACCAGGCCGCCGGGAATTGTGGTTGAGCGGAAAACGGGTCCGGCTATTTGTCCCTTCCATACACCAAAATCTTGAATGTGCCGGGAGCCATCCGTGGACGCTGGCGCGGCGTGGCGGCGGCCTGGTTGGTCGAGGTTTCAAACTCGGCGGCGGCCAGGTAAATTTTGTGCGTCTTCGGATCCAGGGTCATCGTCCGCGAACCGCGCCGCGTCGCCAGCGTCTGCACCACGGTGAGTTTGTCCGGCGAATCTTCGTGCGCAATCGTGACCGTCCCATCACCGCATGAGGCGAAGGCGAGCCGGGTTTCCGGATCAAACGCATTGGCGTCCACGCCGGAGCCAATCGGCGCGGCGGCAAGCACTTTGCCGCTGGTGCTGTCCATCATCACCATCGTCTTGCTGCCGCCGCAGCCGAGGAACAGCCGGTGGTTTTTCAAGTCGATCGCCATGCCGGAAGCCTCCTCGCCCGGCGCAATCGGCCAGTTGGTGACGACCTGATGCGTCTTCACATCAATCACGGCCACCTCGCTTTTGTCTTCGAGGTTGTCATAGACGCGCCCGGCTTTGGGGTCGGCCTGCGCAAACTCCGGCTTCCCGTCGAGCGGAATGGTGGCCACCACTTTGCCGGCCTTCACGTCAACCACCGTCGCCGACTGGCCGCGGCCGTTGAAGAGGTAGGCTTCTTTCCGCCCCGGTTCGTAAAGCATCCCGTCGGGATTTTTGCCGGTGTCCACTTTCGAAAGCGTTTGCAGCGTCTTCAGGTCCACAATGCCCGCCTTGTCTTCGCGCCCGTTGCTGGTGACGCCCAGCCCGAGGTCATGGGCAATGGCGATGCCGTGGACACCCGGCGTGTTCGTGATTTCGCCGACGACCCGGTCCTTGGCGAGGTCAATGACCATGACCTTGGTTCCGTGCGAGACGTAGAGGCGCTGACCAGCCGAATCCACCGTCAGATAATCCCATCCGCCGTCGCCGCCGACGGGAATTTCCTTGATGAAATGATAAGGCCCGTCGGCGCGGCAAACCGCGACGGCCAGGCTGAACAGAACCGACAACAGAATTTTTTCCATAACGCGACTCCTTTTGGTTGAATTTACCCCGACAACTTTTGCTCCTTGGCGTTTCCGGCGTCAATACCCAAAGGCCGGGCACACGGCAGCACCCGGCCTTGAATATTTGGTGACACCGATGGGCTAATCCTTTCCGCAGTCAAGATGGCAGAAAACCGGGTGTTTGAAAATTATTTTCACCAAAAACAACGGTCATGACCTCGTCGCCTGTTAACTCCAAATCTGCCGGTCCAAAGAACGGTATTGAATGGCTTCGGAAATGTGGTCGCTCAGGATTCTTTCCGAGCCGGCCAGGTCCGCAATCGTCCGCGCCACCTTCAAAATCCGGTCGTAGGCCCGGGCGCTCAAATTCAAATCGGCCATCGCGTTTTTCAGCAGTTCCTTCGTCCCCTCATCCAGCTCGCAAAATTGCTTCAATTCACGCGTGCCCATCCGCGCATTGCAGGTGATCTTCGGCTTGGATTTGAACCGTTCATGCTGGCGGTGGCGCGCGGCCACGACGCGCTCGCGGATTTGCGCCGAGGTTTCACCCGTCCGATCGCCGGCGATTTCCCGAAATTTCACCGGCGGCACTTCCACGTGCAAATCAATCCGATCCAGCAACGGCCCGGATATCCGGCCCAGATAATTCTGGATTTCACGCGGCGAGCTTCTCGACTCATGTGGCATCTTGCCGTCCGGCGTCGGGTTCATCGCCGCGACGAGCATGAATTGCGAGGGAAACGTCATCGTACCCGCCGCGCGTGAAATGGTCACGCGTCCGTCTTCCAGCGGTTGGCGCATGGTCTCCAGCACGCTGCGTTTGAACTCCGGCAGTTCGTCCAGAAACAAAACGCCGTTGTGCGCGAGGGAAATTTCGCCCGGCGTCGGATTGATGTTGCCGCCAAGCAGCCCGGCGTCGCTCGCCGTGTGATGCGGCGTGCGAAACGGTCGCCGGGTCACCAGCGCTTGGCCCGGGGCCAGCAATCCGACGATGCTGTGAATCTTCGTCGTTTCGAGCGCCTCGTCCAGGGTCAATGGCGGCAGAATCGTCGGCAGCCGCTTGGCCAGCATGGATTTGCCGGTGCCGGGCGGGCCGATGAGCAGCGCGTTGTGTCCGCCGGCGGCGGCGATTTCCAATGCGCGTTTCACGTTTTCCTGGCCCTTGACTTCGGCAAAATCCAGGTCGTCGTCGTGCGCTTGATCGAAAATTTTGGCGATGTCCACTTTCGCCGGCGCGATTTTGATTTTGCCTTCGAGAAAGCCCGCGGCTTCGCGCAAATTTTGAACCGGGATGACCTGCAAACCTTCCACGACGGCGGCTTCGGCGGCGTTCTCCGCCGGAACCAGCACGCCAACCCTGCCGTCGGCGCGCGCGCGCAGGGCGACGGGCAAGACCCCTTTGCACGGACGCACCGCGCCGGTGAGCGCGAGTTCACCCACGATGACAAAATTGTCGAGTTGGTCGGTTTCGATTTGTTCGTTGGCGGCCAGCATGCCCAGCGCGATGGGCAGGTCGAAGCTCGGTCCCTCCTTTTTCACGTCGGCGGGCGCGAGGTTGATGGTGGTGCGCCCCATCGGAAATTTGAAACCGGAATTGGTGAGCGCGGTCGAAACGCGGTCACGCGATTCCTTCACTGCGGCGTCCGGCAGGCCGACGATGATGACAAGGGTGTCGCCGTAACCGGCGTTGACTTCGACTTCCACGGGATACGCTTCAATGCCATTGAGCGCGGCGGAACAGACCCTGGCTAACATAGGAAAGTTATGGTCGAACCGGGCCCGGACATCAATCCGGTTTTTTTGTTTTACGTAGGAATGGCTGGCTTGTGATTGGCTATTTCGAGGACGAGGACAAGAATGAGGACAATCCGTCTTCGCTGTGCTCCGCCGCGACAGGCGACGAAGACAATTCATCAAGGTGGCGGGATGATTTCGAAGGGGATGGCCGGCAAAGCGCCCAAGGACATCCGTTGGTTGTTTCCCTTCGGCTGGGCCGCTCCGGGTTCCGCTGGCCGCGGCACGTAGCCGTTGATGATCAGGTTTCCCTTGAGGCCGGGTTGGCCCCTGGCGGCATCCGCCTGCAGCACAATCTCCACGCCGTCGCGGACCGGTGATACGTTCTGGATCGTGATCCCCTCCGGCGGATTGCTCAATTCGAATTGCGCCCGCTCTGCGATCCGCGGCCCGGGCAGGCCGACCTCAATCCGGGCGGTCCCGCCGGGGAGAATCCGTACCGGGGTCGCGCTGAGAATTTTCATCGTCGCCCGCGGATTCTGGCGTTTCAACACGGCGACCTCCAGTTCCTTGACCGGAACCAGATGACGATAGGCGAACGCCTGCATCATGTCCTCGGCGGGCACGGCCTTTCGCATCCGCATTTGTCCTTGAACCACCGCGCTGCCTTGCAAGCTCAGGCTGACGGGTTCAGCCGGTTCTGTTGGAGGAGCGGTCAATGTGACCTGCACCTGGTTCTGACCGGCCGGAATGGAGCCACCGGTCAATTTGAACCCCTCCGGCGCACCGTCCAAATTCAGCGTGATCTGGTTGGTAAACCCATCCTTGCGGAGGGCATAAACGGTGAGCGGAACGCTTCCGCCGGCGCGGACGTTGAGGCTGGAAGGGACGACCCGCAGCGTGAAATCGGGCTGCGGCGGACTGAGGCGCAGACGGTAGCTGTATTCCGGCCCGCCCTTGTGCTGGGCGTCGCCGAGCCAGAGATAATAGGTCCCATTCGTCGGCAGGACCGTGCTGAAATAGGAATCGGCGTGGTGCGTGTTGAGTCCCGAGCCCTTGTCCTCGTAATCGTCATTGAATGCCAGTTGTTTTCCGGCGGCATCGGTCAGCCTGATTACTGAATCCAGCGGGGAATCGAGCCGGCGCGCATCAACATCCGCCACCACCGGATCGCCGGTCTTGCCTTCAAACCGGAACACATCCCAGTCGCCGGGATGATCAATGCGCCCGTTGATGATGATGGGCAGCGTAACGGCCTGGGCGGTTTCCGGCGCATCGTTCGGTTCCTGCTCCAGGCATTCCGGCAAGTTGTCCACGGCAAACGGAACGGCGTTGAAAAATTTTCCGTTCAGCGAAGTGGTTCCGGCTTCAGCATTGTCGCGTTCAAGCGATGTCTCCGGCAGATTCCAGCCGGTCAGCGCGATGGAAGTTTTTTCGCCCGCCTTGCCGCCCAGTGGAAAAATGCCGGTGACGAACGGCAGTTCGCCCATCGTGAGGCGATAGACGAAATCCTCGCGCCCGCGGTAAAGTGAATCGTGAATTTCTACGGTGTAGGTGCCGTTGGACGGCACTTCAAAATGGATGACGGGATCCGGGCGGAACCGGTATCGCTCCGCGCTGGCCACTTCTTTGCCCTTGGAATCGTAAATCGTCAGCACCGCCTCGAACCAGCCCGGCACGGCGTCGGCCAGATACGGGATGAGCTGCCGCGCCTCGACGGCCATGATGAGTTGCTGGCCCTGCCGCGCCCAAAAATGATAACGGTCCGCGCCACCGGGCAGAATCTGGCCGTTGATGGTGGCGGGCAGCGTCACGGTCGCCTCGGTGGGCGGCGGCATCGCGGGGTCCATGCTGCCGCGTTCCTTGGGCACGGCTTTCCAATCCGGCTTGGTGTTTTCCGGAAGCAGCCCCACGCAGAACTTCAGTGGGTTGGACAATCCACCCAAAGTCCGCACACGAATTTCATGGTCGCCGGGCGCAAGGTTGGTGGCCAGGGTAAGTTGCAACGTCATGAATTCGCTGATGGCCGGGTTGGCGGGCCGCCGTCCGAACTGTGTGAGCAGGCGCTTGATTTCTTCCAGTCTGGCCAGGTCCGTCTCGGTGAGCCGCTCGCCGCCTTTCCGTTTTTCCTGAAACTTGTTCAACTCCTCCTTCAACGCCTGCTGTTCATTGGGCTTCAGCGGCCGGTCGTAATGGACGACTTTCGCGCGCGCCAAATCGCCATCCATCACCACGGCGAAATTGGTGATGCCGGAAGGAAATTGCCCGCCCACCGTTACCAGAATCGTCGTGCCCTGCCGTCCGCCAGCGGGATAAACATAGCCGATGTGCAGGGCGTTCTGAGCTTGGGCGAGCGACGCGAAAGCCAGAGAGGCGGCGAGGAGCGCGGACTTCAGTCCGCTTCGGCGCACAATTGCCAGATGCCCTTTGAAGCGGAATAAATTCCGCGCTTCAGAAGCAAAGTGCGTCGTGAGATTCATGGTCCAGACCTTTTTCACATGATTTCCTTCAGCAGTCCGCCGGACTTCATCCCGTCCGCCGCCGTGGGCAGGACGCGCAGGTCGAGTCCCTCCGGGTTCGGAAGCTTCGCGTTACCGTCAATGCCGAGCAGTTCGTACATGCTGCCGATGAGGTCCACCGGATACACCGGCCGCTCCTTCACCTCTTCACCGCGTGCATCCGATGCGCCGACCACGTGGCCGCCTTTGAATCCGCCGCCAGCGACCAGCACGGAAAACACCTTGCCCCAATGTCCGCGCCCGCCGTTCCATGGCTCCTCCCACTGAACCTTCGGTGTGCGGCCAAATTCGCCGCAACACCAGATGATGGTGCTGTCGAGCCGCTTGCGGTCGGACAAATCCTGGAGCAAGGTCGCCAGTCCCTTGTCCAGCTCCGGCAATTTGCGGCGCATCTCTTGGAAATGCTGCTTGTGCGTATCCCAACCATTGTAGTTGATGGTCACGTAGGGAACCCCTTTTTCAACCAGCCTTCTCGCAACCAGACAGGACTGCCCGAACGTGTTCTTCCCGTACTGCGTCCGCAGCTCGTCCTTCTCCTGCGACAAATCAAAAACCTTCCCCGCGTCGCCCAAAATCAAGTCATACGCCTGTTGCTCGGCCTGGTCGGATGCCGCCAGTTGCGCGTTGCCCGGCATGGCGTGCTCCAGCGAGTTCAATTTTTGCAGCAGGTCACGCCGGTCCCTTTGCCGCTGCTCGGAAATGCCGGGAGCGACGACGCCTTCCACCGCAAATGGCGTTTTGGCCGGATCGCCGCCCGTGGCGAACGGTTTGTAACGCGACCCCAGAAAGCCCGCCTCGGAAAACCGTCCCTGCGACTCAGTCAACACGATGTAAGGTGGAATGAGTCCCCGGTATCCAGCATCGTAACCCTTGAACAACGACACCACGGCGCCAATGCACGGAAAGGCCTCTCGTCCGCCAGCCGGCCGGCCGGTCTGGACCATGTACGACGCGGTTTCGTGGGCATTGTTGCTATGGGTCATGCTGCGGATGAGGGAATACTTGTCCGCCTGTTTCGCCAGCAGGGGCAGCAACTCGCAGATTTTGATCCCGGGCACGTTGGTTTCGATGGGCGTTTTGAACGGTCCGCAATAATCGTACCCCGCCTCCGGCTTCGGATCGAAGGTGTCCAGATGACACGCGCCGCCCCAAAGCCAGATTTGGATGACCGCTTTGGCCCGGGCCGGCGGCGGCCCGGCGGCAAAGGCCGGAAAATCCAATCCGCTGGCCAGCCACAATCCCGCTGCGCCCAGCAGACCACGGCGCATCGCTTCGCGACGGGAGATGCCGCCTAAACTGTGTTTTGTTTTCATGTCTTCACTCTTTGTCCGCTTTCAGTGCCGGTAAAGAAATTCCGTGCTGTTGATCAAGGCCCACGCGACGTCCAGCGCCGCCGCCCGATTGTCCGCACCATCGGTCGGGAAATGCCCCACCGCAATCTGGAGTTCGTTCTCGGTCGGAAAACGCGAAAGAATTGCCAGGTAAAATCCCGTGACCACGTCGCGCGGATTATCCCGGGTCTTGAGCAGGTACTTGAACTTCTCGCTTTGCTCGATCTTGCGCTGGATGTGGCTCGAGTTCAGCAGGTGCAGCCGCTGGTCGGCCGTGGGACGGTTGTTGCGCTCCGATTCCAGGCCGGTGTCGCGCGGCGGACGGCCGAACATTTCCAGGAATGAACTGGTGATGCTTCCGTCCGGCAACGCAATCGAGCGCTCCTTTTCCGGAATGAACGTGAACGGCTCCGGAATCGCGCTGGAATATTTCTCCGTCGTGCCGGTGATCTCGCACAAGGCGTCCGCCAGCACCTCCGCATCGAGCTGGCGCACCGGGTAAAAGGCAAAATTGGCCGCTGCCTCCGGTTTGATGCTTCGGGGAAGGGAAGACAACTGGTAGGTCTGCGAGTTCAAAATCAGCCGGTAGAGATGTTTCAAATCGTAATGCGACGCGACGAATTCCTTTTCCAGATACGCCAGCAGTTCGGGATTGCCCGGCGGGTTGTCGGGCCGGATGTCGTCCGGTTCCTGGATGACGCCGCGTCCCAGCAGCCAGAACCAGACGTGGTTCACGATGTTGCGAGCGAACCAGGGATTCTTCGCGTCAATCAGCCAGCCGGCGAACACCTCGCGCGGATCGCGGTCGGGTGAAAGTTTGACCGTCGTGCCGTCCGGAAACGTCGCCGTGGTTTGCGCGTTCGTCGAGACGGGATTGAAGAACACGATTTCTTCCTTCCATTCCGCCGTGGTCTTGATGCCGACCTGCGAGAAAAACGCCGCCATGCCGGACAGTTTTTCCTCGGGCCATTTGTCGGCGCGTTCGCCCATGAACGTCAGCGCCACCGCTTGCGCGATGCCCTTCGGGTCGCGGTTCTGCATGGCGCGATAAAAATTTGCCTGACCGATCTCAAAATTGCTGCCGCTGGCCGTAAGCAGGTCGCGCACGAACTGGTCGTAGGGCTGGTTCTCCTCGATGGCGGTTCGGATCCAGTGGTGATATGCCTGCGCCGCGTTGGGCCACAAATCAATGGGGAACTCCGCCTTCACCCGCAGCAAATCACTCCATTTCATCGCCCAATAATCCGCAAATTCATCGCGTACCAGAAGCTGATCAATGAGTTTGGCACGCTTGTCCGGGTCGCGGTCCAAGATGAAGCTGCTGGCTTCGCGCGCGGACGGCTGGGTGCCAATCGCGTCCAGATAGGCGCGGCGGACAAACACCGCGTCGGAACAGAGATTGGCCGGTTGGATGTCCAACTGTTTCAGCCGGTTGAAAACGAGTTGGTCAATTTCACTTTCCGGCGCCAGCTTGGCCGGGCTTTCATACGGGCCGGTCTGCGCCCGGACACCTATCCCCGTCAGGACGGTCATCAGGACCAGCATTGAAATCGCCGATGTTTTCATGGCATGATACGACGTAGTGAATTCTTTGCCCGCCCTGGCGCTACCGGAACAGGAATCACAACTATAGTATTCGACGGATGTTATGCCCGATTGGTTACTGGAACATTAGCAATTTTGCCGTAACTCGAATGCTGGCTGCTCCGTCATAATAGACAGCAACTGCCATAAAAGGAGATGTATATGCCTGCCGAAACCGCGCCTGCCCGGAGTCCCGCCCGGTCTTGTGCCGCGCCCGCGCGCATCCGCCGCCAGCACGGCGATGGACTGGACCTGGTTGCGGTCGAATCCTCACCCGTCTCCGAACTGCATTTGACCGTGACGCCGATGAAGGATGAATCCATCAACGGCATGGCCAAACGTCTCGCCGAAGCGTTGAATCCCTGGGATGCCACGGTGGTGCGACAAATTGTTTTTGGTTCGGCAACGGCATACGAAGCAACACTCAAAACCTTGCGCCAGGTGCTGGAAGATCCCGAACTGCCGGTCGCCTGGGTGGAGGGAGCTAGTTGCGCCGATAATGTCATCGCTGGAATGCAAGTCCACGCCGTCACCGGCGCGCGCGTCCAGACCATCGGCGACCATGGCGTTGTGACCCGTATTTGGGACGATGCCCTGGCCACCCGTTGCGTGGTCAACCCGATTTTGCCGGCGTGGATGCAGGCCGCGCCGCCGGAACAGTCCCGCGAAGTTTTTGAAAAACTTCAAACCGGCCTGGCCGCGGCGGAAATGACCGTGAAAGACATCGTGCGCACGTGGTTTTATCTCGACGATCTTCTTTCGTGGTATGGTGATTTCAACCGCGTGCGGAACGACGTTTTCGCGCGCAACGAACTGCGACCGCCCAGTCTTCCCGCCAGCACAGGTGTGGGTGGCCGCAATCCGATGGGCGCCGCGCTGGCCGCAGCCGCGTGGGCCGTCCGCCCGCATGATGAGGCAGCCAGGGTGATGCATTTTGCTCCGTCGCCGGAACAGTGCCCGGCGTCGTCCTACGGGAGCGCCTTCAGCCGCGCGGTTGAAATCGGCTGCGCCGGATATCGCCGGCTGCTGGTTTCCGGCACGGCCAGCATTGCGCGCGACGGGAAAACGGAACACATCGGGGACGTGCGGGCGCAAATTGAACGTTCGATGCAGGTGGCGGCGGCCATCCTCGAATCGCGGCGCATGACGTTCGCGGACACCGCGTTCGCCACGGCTTTTTTCAAGCACCCCGCCGACGCGCCGTTGTTTGCGGATTGGCTGGCCCGGCACGGACAGCAGTCCATGCCGGTGGTCTGCGCGGGCTGCGACATCTGCCGGGACAACCTGCTGTTCGAGATCGAGCTTGAAGCCGTTCAGGCGGGTGGTTGATCTTAAAAATCGCTATTGGGATGGCCGCGATCATCGGCTTTCAAATTCTTTAACGCAGAGAGCGCAAAGGCCGCCGAGGAACGCAGAGAAGAAATCCTTTGCGAATCTCTGCGTTACTCTGCGGCCTCTGCGTTAAAAAGTTTGTGCAGCTTGCCCGGCCGCGGACAAACCAAAAGGGGTTGACTGGTCAGGGCCGGGGCGCATCATGCCCGCGAAATCAGAATCGAGCGGGAAGGGACAAGACATTCGGACTTTGGCTTTTTCCGGAAAAGACATCAAATGACAAAGTGAGTTTGTCCGAATAATACTGTTGGCATTGCAAACGGACGTGAAGGACAGAAAGAGCATGACACAAAAGAGAGCAGGTATGAAGTCGGTCCCGTTTCTTACTGAAGATAAAACCCGTTCCATCCATCGGGAGTTTGGGACACCGGTTTTCGTATATGATCAGAGGACGTTGGAGCATCAGGCCCGCCTGGTACTTGGCTTTCCCAATGCTTTTGGCCTGACGGCCCGCTATGCGGTGAAGGCTTGTCCAACAAGCGCAGTGATCAAAGTGTTGGCCGATGCCGGTCTGCATATTGATGCCAGCAGCGACTATGAGATCGAGCGCTCGCTCCGCGCCGGTGTTTCCCTTGAAAGAATTCAACTCACAGCGCAACAGGTGCCGGACAATCTGAAGGAACTGGTGACCAGGGGAGTCCTGTTCAATGCCTGCTCGATTGCACAAATCCACGCATTTGGGGCACTGTTTCCCGGCCGTCAACTGTCGATTCGGGTCAATCCCGGTCTGGGCTCGGGGCACAACAACCGGACAAACGTCGGCGGGCCTTCGGCCAGTTTCGGCATCTGGCATGAACACCTGGACGAGGCGCTGGCAGCCGGACGGAAGTATGGCCTCAAGTTCACTCGTCTGCACACGCACATTGGATCGGGGAGCGACCCGAAGGTTTGGCAACACGTGGCGTTGATGTCACTGGACACCTGCTCGCACCTGCGTGACGTGACCGTGCTGAATCTGGGTGGCGGATATAAAATCGGCAGAGTGAAGGGCGAAGAAACGACCGACTTGCAGAAGATCGGCCTTCCCATCATGGAGGCGTTTCGATCCTTCGCAGCAAAACATGGGCGAAGGCTGCATCTTGAAGTGGAGCCAGGCACGTATCTGGTGGCCAATTCCTGCGCCCTGATCGCGACGGTCATCGACGTCGTGGATACGGGGCGTCGCGGTTATAAGTTTCTCAAGGTGGACACCGGGATGACCGAAATGCTCCGGCCCGGCATGTACGGGGCACAACATCCCATCGAAGTCGTGCGTGGCATGACAAGAGGACGCAGCCGTGTAAAGTATGTCGTCGTTGGACACTGCTGCGAAAGTGGTGACGTGCTCACACCCGCGCCGGGAAGCCCGGAAGGCCTGCAACCGCGTCTGCTCCCGGAAACACGGATTGGCGACCTGGTAGTGTTCGGCGGCGCTGGAGCCTATTGCTCGAGCATGGCAGCCAAGAACTATAATTCCTTCCCGGAAGCTGCGGAAGTAATGATCTCCAGAAACGGCTCGGTCAAGCTCATCCGAAAACGCCAGACGTTGGACCAGATACTACAGAATGAGGTGCCCCCGGCATTTCTGAAAGGGCGGGCGAAGTGAACGTTGCTTTGCCAGGCCCGGGGCAACGCCTTGGGTATCTGCCTTTAAATTCTTTAACACGAAGACGCGAAGAATTGGCCGGAGTGCGCCCGTCCCGGGCGCAGCAACATCCTTAACCCTGAGTGCGCTGGATTATTCACCAGCCATCCTCCCGTCGAACGTTGCTGCAGCCGGGGACGGCTGCACTCCGTTTCAGTTGCCTTTGCGTCTTTGCGCCTTTGCGTTAAAAACCCGCTCGCCTAGCCGCTGACAAACCAAAAGGGGTTGACTGGTTAGGGCCGGGGCGCATCATGCCCGCGAAGTCAGGATACCGCGGGAAGGGACAAGGCATTCGGACTTTGGCTTTTCCCGGCAAAAGACATCAAATGACAAAGTGAGTTTGTCCGAATAACAAATGTTAGGCGGTGTTCCGAGGGGTTATACAATCGCGATAAATACATGCAATTGCTGCAAGCGTTTTTTTGACCAAAAGTTGCTCGTTATGAAAGAACGTCTAAATACAAATGAGCTGGTGATGACGCTGGCAACGGCCGTTATGGCGGTTGCCACAATAGTCATGATGTATAGCGGATGCCAACAAACGAGGATCGCAGATGCCACGGAAAAACTTTCTCGGAACCAAGAAGAAATAAAGCTTCTCTCCGCCAAAAAAGAATTGAGACGGGTGGCACGTGAGGTGTTGGATGTTCTGAGTAACAACGGAGACGGCATTCACAAGCTAAAGACAAAGCAAGAGTGTCTACAGGTCGCCCGAAGGGTTCGCGACCTAATGGACAGTGCTTCCGATAATTACTACCTGCTGAACAACGCAGACCAAGCGAAGACATGGAATGATGCCATTGAAGGCTTTGAGTTTTATCTGGACCCTAAATTTATCGATCACGAGGTCACGTTTGTAGGTCCGACAAATGTTGACCGCCACTTCCTGACGGATGACGAGATGACCGATATGTTCTTCAACGAGTGCAAACAAGACTTCTTCCGTTTTTGTCAGGTTTATTACAGATTGGACCTCAAGGAGCTTATGCCGCTCCCAAAAACCTCAGAAATTAAGAACAAAAGATGAAAAGGACGACAGTGCGATGAAAAAACTTCCTCTGATACTTGATTTGGCGCTGGGGACAATGAAACCAGTTACCCCACCTAAGGCCTTCAGCGAACTCCGATAAACAGAATCACGAGCAGGCGCGCTGCTATGTTTTCCGCTTGGTGCTGGGCGGCGACTGTGCAATTACTTTTTCGCCGCCAGCAACTCGTTCACTTTTCCCATCACGGCGAAGGCGTCGGCCACGTAAAGCACGTCGGCTTTGCCGCGCGCCCAGCCGCAGTTCGGATCCAGACTGATGGCGCGGCGCTCGTTGATGAAACGCCAGCCGACGGTGTGCGGTTCCTCGCCGTGACAGCAGGTGCTCAACCCCTTCGGATGCCGTGGCGTCGAGCCGGTCTGGCCTATCTGGTTCAGGTGCGACAGGAACGACAGCACGGCCTGGCCTTCGCCGCCGAGGTCCACCAGCGATTTGCTGCTGCCCAGCGACGCGCGGCTGACTTGCAGAAAACCGCGGATCAGTTTTTCCGCCTCGGGCACGTGCGTCTGGCCGTCGGCCTGTTTCTTCGTCCAACCGGCACCGGTGACGAAGAGCAGTTCCGCGTCGGGCCGGATGGTTTGGGCGTCCGCCTTCGGTTCGCGAATGCCAACCACTGTGGTGCGTTTGCCGGACTCGGTCAGATTCACGATCACCGTTTCAACCTTGGCCGTGACGGCACCGCATTCGCACGCGGTCTGGCTGCCGGGGTCAACGAGGATGAACCAGGGCCGTTGCGCGCGGGTGAGCGTGGCTTCCATGCGCTGACGGTAATACCAGCGGTTAATGGCCGGTTTGCCGCCCGCATCGGCAACACCCGTCACGTGGGTGTCGGCGCGTCCGCCGAGACGTTGCGCAACCCCGGGCAGCACGCGCGCCCAGCGCGACGTTGCCGGGGCGACGACAATCGTGGCCTGGGCCGCTTTGCAAATGGCTTCCGCCGCCGCGGCGTCGGAGGCGTAGCGCGACTGGGCAAAGTCCTTGCCGGTCACGCCGAAATATTTTGTGGCGGGGCAGGCGGCGATGGAATCCGCGGCCGCCTGGACGGTTTCGCCGACGAGGCCCACGACGAGGCCGGAGCCGGCGATGGCCTTGTTCAAGGCTCTGGCCGCGTGCAAGGCTTCACGGGCAGATTTGGCGAGCGAGCCATCGGCTTCGGTGTGGGCGAGAAGAAGAATTGTTTCCATGGGAAAGAGATGGGGTGGTGGAGTGTTGGAGTACTGGAGTATTGGAGTGGTGGAGTTCTGGGTTAATAGAGCGTTGGAATCAAGGAGCGGAGTTTCATTACTCCAATACTCCATCCCTCCATCACTCCGTTTGTCTTCATTTACTCCGTTTGTTTTATTGTTTGATCCATTCCACGATTTCCTTCGCGATGTCGTCGGGTGACTTGTCCTTCACGATTTTGGTTTCGCGCAATTGTTTCGGGAGCGAGACGCTCGCGAAATTCAACCCTTCGCCCGCCAGTTTCACCGGTTTGGCCTTTTGCAACGCGGGCATTACGGTGCGCATGTTCATCATGCCCACCTGCGGATTGTTTTTTGGTTCCGGCAGATTGCCCGTGGCCCAGCCGAGCAGAACGGGCGGGCCGGCGCATTTCGAAATCTGGTGTTTGCCGCCCTCGATGCGCTCCAGAATTTCCAGCGAACCGTCGGCGGCAATTTTGAGTTCATCCACGCCCTGGAACTGGTCGGTGATGCCGAGCCGTTCGCCGACCATCTGTAGGGTGGCACCCGCGCCGCGCGACGCGGATTCCCAGCCGCCGAACACGAGCAGTTTGGATTTGTCGAGACCGGGGATGGTCTGGATGGCGTCGGCGAGGGCGGCAGCGACTTCCGTGGCCTCGGTGAAGCCGCTGGCCGGGCCGTCGAGCGCGACGAGTTCGAACGGTACCTTTTGCGCGACGGTCATCATCACCTGCTGGAGCTTGGCCTTGGGGCCAAGGCTGACGAGCCAGACTTTGCTGCCGGGCGCGTTCTTCACGAGATTCGCGGCCTCGTAGAGCGCGTGGCTGGCCCACGGGTCGAGGATGGCGGGCAGCATCATTTCATTTTTCAACGCGGGGCCGGCCGGGCCGGTCACCGGTTCCAAGGTCTGGAGCGGGTCCGGCACGACGCTGCCGCAAACGACAACTTGACAGGCAATGCTCATGCAGGGCGGAATTAAGCCGGAAAGCCACCGGACTGCCAACTGTAAACAGCGGGGCGGCCAGACCAAACCATGGCTGAGGGTCGGATGGTAATATTTGCCAACGGATGAAAGGTTCCAACGGATGAGAAATTATCCCTTGAAAATCCGTTGGCACTTTACATCCGTTGGCGCAAAGGATGTATCTAACCCGCTATGGGGTTTGTTGTCGGTTGTGGATTTGCATCAACGTTCGGGGAAGATTTGCTCCACCGTCTCCCGTACCTCGGCCAGCCACGCGACGCGCTGTTGCGGTGTGCTGGTGACGACCACCGTGAACGTCCGGCGCTGGACGTTTTTCACGCCGCACAAACCGAAGACACATTTCTTCCAGAGCAGTTCCAAGGGGTCGCCAAAGACTTCTTTCTCCCGCTCGTCCGGCGTGTTAGCGGTGTTGAAAATAATCGCCATCCTGGCCTTGAGCAGGCCGACGGGCACGCCTTCGCCCTTGTCGCCTTCGACAAAGTGATACGCCACTTCGGGCCGCAGCACGCGGTCAATCCAGCCCTTGAGGATGGCCGGCGGCATGCCCCACCAGTTCGGATGCACGATGATGATGCCGTCCGCATTGGCGATTTCATTGCAGTGTCGGGCCACAACCGGATCAAGCTTCGCGTCCTTCTGGAATTCCGCCGCGGAAAGCAGCGGTGGAAACTGTTCCTGGCACAGGTCGTGAAGGATGATTTTGTGACCGTTCCGGCGAAGCGTGTCCGCCGCCGTGGAGGCGATGGCGTGGTTGAAACTCCCGGGATCTGGATGCGCGAGGATGATGGAAATGCTCATCAATTCGCTACGCAGTGTAATTGGCCAATGCCGGGGCCGAAAAGCGATTTCGGTTCAAACGGATAAGAGCAAACCGTCAAGCATGTCCACCCTCCGCAATGCTACCATGAAGGACGGATGATGGCTCCCGATCAAAAGCCGATGCTGGCTCCGCCGTCAACGGGAAGGACGACTCCCGTGATAAATCGAGCTGCGGGGGAACATAGATAAGTCGCCGCCAAACCAATATCCTCCGCTTTTCCGTAGCAATTCATGGGCGTACGCCCGAGTATTTTTTGAGCACGCCCGGGGTCGCCGTTCAGCGCTTTGCGCATCATGTCCGATTCGATCCAGCCGGGCGCAATGGCATTCACGCGAACCCCGTGCTGCGAAACTTCAGTTGACAGCGATCGAACCATTCCCAGATAAGCCGATTTTGCCGCCGAGTACGCCGTTGCCAGCGGAATACCGAACAGCGATGCCATCGAAGCGATGAACAGAATATTGCCATGTCCGCGCTTGATCATGTCCGGCAGCACGACCCGCGTGAGACTGAATGCCGCAACGACGTGGGTTTGAAGCATGGCATTGAATTCAGCGGGCGTTGTATCCACCGCCGGCTTTTTGAGGTGAATGCCGGCGTTGTTCACGAGGATTGAAATGCGTCCGGTGCGTTTGTTGATGCGCCGAAGCAGCTCCCCGGCTTCGTCGAACCTCGTAATATCATGCGGTTCAAAAATGGCGCCCTGGCCCAGTTTACGCGCAGCTTTTTCCAAAACATCCGCGCGGCGTCCCACCAGGACAACCCGAGCCCCCGCCTGAATGAAGCAGGCGGCGATCCCCAAACCAAGGCCGCTGCCGCCGCCGGTGATGAGTGTGGTTTCGCCTTTAAGTGAGAATGGATTTTTCATGGTGCCAGACTCATTCCTTTTCGAGGTGTTGCAACGCAGCCCGCATATAGCCCATGGCGAACGCCATTCCCGCGTGCCAGGGCGCGCGGCAGGACATTTGCGGAGTGTGATCGGGGATCAGAACGCCTTCGAACTTGTTCTTTTTCAGAATGCGCAGGATGCGGAGCATGTCAATGTCGCCGTCATCTATGAAGGTTTCGCGATAGGCGGGCACTTTGCCGGTGACGTTGCGGAAATGAACGTAGGCCAGTTTGTTCTGCCGGCTGTATTGTTCCGCGGCTTCGTAAACATCGCCCTCCGTCATTTCGGCGAGCGACCCCAAGCAGAATTCCAGAGCGTTGGCCGGGCTGGGTTTCAGATCGATGACTTGCTGGTAAAGGCGCGGCTGATAGACGAGCCGGGGCTGGCCGCGCATCGTCGGAAGCGGCGGATCATCCGGATGCAGGGCGAGTTTGACGCCCGCCTGCTCGGCAACCGGCACCAGTGCTTCAAGAAAAACGCCGAGGCGTTTCCACAGTTCTTCGCCGGTGACGGAGGGGACGGCGCCTGGCGGAGCATCCGGGTCGTAAACCATGTTCCAGACCATGCCGTTCGGCATGGGCACATCGAGCGGACCTTCCATCCCCACTGACATTGCGTTGCCCCGCGCGTAGGGACGTTGTGTCCGCCCGCAGACGCCCGCGATGCTGAAATTATATCCCATGATTGGAATTCCTGCCTTGCCGAGGTTCCGGATGATGCTCTTCAGATTTTCGAGTTGCTGCTTTTTCTTCGGGCCATCCAACAGAATGTCGTGCCAGTGGGCGGGGTCGAAGTTTTCAATGGCCTCAAGCATCAGCCCTTCGGCTTCGACGGCCCGGCGCAATTCCACCAACTCCTCGAACGTCCAAAGTTTATCGGGATCTCCGGCCAGCCCCCAGCCGCATTCGCCGCCGGTGGGCTGGTTGTCGCGGGGATTATGAGCGCCGCCTTTGAAGTAATCCACCAGATGCGCCACAATGTGCGTGGCCCCCGCCTGCCGTGCGAATTGGAAATTTTCGCGCGTCAGCATGTGCCGATACAAACCAAGTCCAAGTTTCATTCAAGTCCATACAAAATCACAATTCTGCCGGTACGGCAAATTTATGTTTTCAACCCGTGGGCGGCGTGAGCTGTTAATTCTCCGCCGAGTGCAGGCCGCCGGTGCCGGCGCGGAAGGCGATTTCAGTCCAAACGGATAAAAGCAAACCGCCAAATGCGCGAAACAGGCAAGGCGACGGGGAACGCAGGAAACCAAAACCTGCCGGCAGCGCAGAAATTATCAATTACCGGAACCTGTTTACAGCGTTCGGTTATTGATCACCCGCCGGCTTTGCCTCGCTTTTTTTCCAGGGCCACACAATAGACCCCCCGGCCGTCGCTGGCGGGAGCAAAGCAGCTGTTGCACGAGCCGCAATCCGATCCGCGGCGATCTCCGTTGTGCCAGCGTTTGACCAGTCCCGGTTCGCAAATCAGCGGCCGCCCCAGGGAGATGTAGTCGGCCACCCCGCGGCGGATCAAATCGTTTGCCGTCTCGTATGAGCGAATGCCCCCGACCAGCATCAGGGGTATCCCGACCCTGGCCTGGTAGAGCTTCGCGGCCTCCCGGTAGAAAACCTCGTCCTGCGGAATCTTCAGTTTGCCGGGACGCACCGGCATAAACTTTTCGGGAGAAGCCACCGTTCCACCGGAGAATTCGATGGCATCAACAGAAGCCACCTCGAGCCTGGCCGCAACTTGAACGGCCTCGTCGCGCGTCAGCCCGCCTTCCAGGAAATCCTCCGAGTTGAGTTTGATAAGGAGCGGATAGGCCGGGCCGGTTGCCTTCCGGATGCTCCGCACCACTTCGAGCAGGAACCGGGCGCGGTTTTCAAGCGTGCCGCCATATTCGTCGGTCCGCTGGTTCAGGGACGGGGAGAGAAACTGGCTGAGCAAAAAACCATGGGCGGCGTGAAGCTGGATTGCATCGAAGCCGGCCTGTTTGGCCCGCACGGCCGCCTGAGTGAAGGCCGAGATGATGTTTGCGATGTCTTCCTTGTTCATGGCCCGGCAGATGGTCTGGCCATTTTTCTCAACGGCGGAGGGACCGATTGGCTGCAATCCGGTGAGCGCGAAGTCCGCAAACCTTCCGCCGTGGACTATTTGCAAGGCGATTTTTCCGCCTGCCTTATGGACCGCCTCAACCATTGCCCACAGCCCGGCCACGAAACGATCGTCATGAATGGCGAGCTGGCCGGGGCTCGACTGTCCCTCGGGACTGACGAACGTGTAACCGCTGATGATCAAACCAACCTCGTTCCGGGCCAGATCAACCATCATTTTGGTGAGCTTGGGGGTGGCGGAACCCTCCCGGTCGGCCAACCCTTCCCAAGTGGCGGATCGCACGAAGCGGTTGGCGAGCTTCATGCCGTTGATGGAAACACTTTCAAACAATTCAGCCATAATCAGCCTCTTTAGTTCAGGGCTTTGGATAGCCTGCTGATTGCGCCAAAATGATCATCTGATCCGGACGAAGTTTAAGTCTGGGACCAAGGGTCGCCCGATCCACCGACATTCTCGCCCCGGTGACCAGGCCTTCGGAGGCGCAGAAGAGATAAACGTTTTGCGAAATATAACCGACATCAATATTGGCCATGTTCTTCTTTGCTTCATTGGTTCCGCCACCCATTTTGGAGAGATCGGCGACGAAAACCAAAGTCACGGGCGCGTCCTTTACGAAAGCCTGGGTTCCGCCCAGTGCCCGGATGTCTTCGGCGACAACCAGATCGAGTTTGTTGGATCTGGCGGAATAAACATACGCGCCCTGCTTGAGCAGCACATAGATGTCGGTCTCCTGAAAATTCATGGCTGAGGGGGCGGTGCGCTTGCCATCGGGCCGGTTAATGCCGAAAGCCGCCCAGAGGAGGCTGGACAGTTGCTGGGGTGAAAGCTCTTTGGAATCGAAAGTTCTGGCCGTGGACCGTTTCGCCAGCGCCTCCATCAGGGGCATGCCGCCGGTTTTTTGCGGAGCGGGGAGGTCAATGGCTTGTGCCAAAAGACCACCGGCGATGAATGCGGCAACGAAAACAGATAACGTTCGTTTCATGACACAACCTTGTGCCAAACGCGTCTTAAGCTCAACTGAAAACTCAGTCCTCGAACTATTAATTCTCCGCCGAGTGCAACCCGCCGGTGCCGGCGCGGAAGGCGATGTTCGTCTTGTCCGGGTTGCCGGGAATGGGTTGCGCGCAGTTCCACAGGCATGCGCCGCAGTGGACGCATTTCTCGCGATCGAAATTCGGCACGCCGTCGTTCCCCAGTGTGATGGCCTGGCCGGAGCAAGCCTCGATGCAAATTTTCGCCCCGCATTTCTGGCACAGTTCCGGGTTAAGAAACTCGATGTGGTCGGCGTAACCGGCGGGCGCCTGCACCTTGCCGCCCATGAGCAGCGCGTCCTGATGCGACAGGAGCAACCGGCCGTCGTAAGGAATTGCCGGCCAGCCGGCTTTCTCCATCAGCGCGCCGTGGAGCGAGCTGTTCCGCGCCCGGCATTCTTCATGAAGCTTTGCGATTTCTTCCGGTGACACCCGGCCACGATAATATTCCCCGATGGACGGGATGCGTTTCCACGGCGGCACGGGATCGCCGGCGAGTGAAAACCGTCCGTTCGTCAAACCCGCCAGCGCCATGCCCATCATGCCGCGCACCACGCCTTTTTGAAAACCATCGCGCGATTTCTCGGCCACGACCGCTTCCTTTTCCACCCAGCTCGCGCGGCGGCGTTTCACGTAGGCTTCGTCGAGATTTTGTTTGGTGAACGGTTTCTTTGCCTTGAGCAATTCGAGGGCGGCTTCGGCGAGTTGTGTGCCGGTGGCCCAGGCTTCATCCACGCCGGAGCCGGTGAGCACATTCGTGCTGCCGCTACCTTCGCCGACTCGCGCGTAGCCGTCGCCGACGAGGTGCGGCTCACCGCGGCGGCCTGATTCGCCAAGCGTTTTCGCGCCCCACGAACGGAGCTTGCCGCCCTTGAGGTAACGCCAGAGATACGGGTGCAGCATCCAGTGCTGGAGCTGGCGATAGGCCGTGCGCATCGGACTGTCGAACCACGACGGCACGAAGATGCCGAGCGACGCGACGCGATCCGGGTGCACGTAGAAGAATCCGAAAATCTCCGGCTCCGGAAAACCGAACGTGTGCAGCACGGTGCCGGGTTTGAGCGGCGTGTCTTCGGGCAAATCCACAACGAACTTCATGCCCACCGCCCAATCACGAGTGTGATGGCCCTCGGGCAGGCCGAAGTGGGCATCCAATTGCCGGCCAATGGGACCGACCGGGCCGTCAGCGACGACCGTGAGCGCGGCATGAATGTCCATGCCGGGCGTGAAGCCATCGGCAGGTTGCCCTTTTTTGTCCACGCCCTGGTCGAGCAAACGCACGCCGACGACTTTGTTCTGCTCGATGAGCGCCTGCGACACGGGTGTGCCGGGCCAGATTTGGACCGTGCCGGTGCTTTGCACCTGCGCGCCGACCCATTGCATGAACTGGCCCATCGAAAGCACCAAGCCGCCGTGTTTGTGCAGGAAGGAAGGCGTCCACGGCAGATTGAGTGCGTCGTGTTCCACCGGCAGCGCCCACTTGAACGTGCGAATCATCGCATCCGCCGCGCGTAAAGTGACCGAGCGCCGGCTGGCACCAATCGAATCGAGCAAATAAAGAACTTTTTCTTCGCCGACCGGCGCGGTCATTGGAATTTGCGCCGGGTCGAGATCGGGAAACGTTGCGCGCAAAGCCCGCGCCTTCGTCACGACACCGGAGACGCCGAAGCCAATGTCATCGGCGCGCTCGTAGCAGAGCACCTGCGGCGGCATGCCCGGCGTGGTTGCGCTTTCGACGGCGGGTGTGCCATCGGCATTGACGAGTTGCTTCGAGAGCGTGGTGAGGAATCCTGCCGTGGCCGGACCAAAGCCGACGCAAACGATGTCCACGTCCATGCGCTGGCGGTCAATAAGTGTCGATTTTGGTTCAGTCACGGGCGAACTGATTACTAAGCCGGCCAGCAAAAGCAATCCGCTTTATTAAAGAGATCCGGCTAAAAAGGCGCGATCTGACATGCGCACCGGAGCGCCGGCCTCCGGCCCGGCGTGGCGTTGTCAGCCTTGATTTGTCGGAGGGACGAGCTCTGCGAGTCCCAATATGGGTAGGGCAGCGCTGTGAACGTTCTCACCTGATGCGTTACATTTTATGGTGCGAACATCAACAATCCCAGCCAGAACAAATGGGTTTCAAGTTCGTTATCAAAGGCCCGCAAGAGCGCATGCCTAGGGTCTTTGATAACGAACTTGAAACCTCTCCACGATGTTTTCGTGCCCATAAACTCGGAAGAACTCGAATTAAAAAGTGTAACGCATCAGGTGAGACCGTGCCCTGCTGCGCCGCCGGGTATGCTGGCCGCGCAGCGGCACGGCCCTACTGTCTGGAATAGGTGCCGATTATTATCGGGAAATGGTATAACTCGCCCCTCCGATAGAAACACCATTCAACATTTTAGGCCAAACAGCTATTACAGGCTTTTTACCGCACGCATCACCTTTGTGGCGTCGGCTTCGCTATCCGCGGCGATGTGGCAGACAAATTCCTTTCCGATGGCCGCCGCCGACATGCCGCGCAGGTTCAGCCCTTTTGCGGCCAGCGCTTGCGCGAGTTGCGCGCCTTGTCCGCGCTTGTCGGACCCTTCGATCCGCACCGTGTGCAGGTTCCTGGCCTTTTTGAATCCCGCGGCACCGGCTGCGCCGCACTGTTTCGGTCCCTTGATGGGCGTGACGAAGACGACGCCCGTGCGGGGCTTCTCCGGCGCGCGCCGTGCGATGAGGAACTCGAGGTTCACGCCTGCCGCCGACAGCGCCTTGAGTTTGGCCGCCAAAGCGCCGGGTTTGTCCGCAATTGAAACCGCCCAGGTATCCACTCGTTGTGCTTTCATAGAATCAGACTCCTTTCATTGATTGCCAAAGACCTTTCTCTCCAACGACGGCGAGCATAGGCCGCGTGCGAAAAGCTGTCAAACGATTCGGCGGCGGTTTCGCTTCAGCTTGCGTCCCTTAGCGTTGGTCTAAACCGGATAATCCAGCGCTTCCGGGGTCATCACCTTGGTCAGCGCCTCGGCGGCGCGGTCCTTGGCGAGGCGGCAGCCGGTGAGGCAGCCGTCGAGCTTGGCGCGCAGGCGCATAAAGGTTTCGAGTCCGGCGAACTTCACGCATGGGCCGGCTTTCAGCGGATGCTCTTTGCCGGCCTCGAACACATCCGAATAAGCGGGGGCGGAACCGGCAATGCCAGGGATGATGCCTTCGAGCGATTCGAGTTCCGCGGCGCAATAACAGGCGTGGCTGCTGGTTTCGTCCCACGCCGGATGACGATTGTAGCCGTGGACGAGTTCGGCGCAGATGCGGCTCACTTCGCCGGCGGCGCGCGCGCATTGCACGTGGCAGAGGTCGGTGAAGAAACTTACGAAACCGGGCAGGCCATCGGCGAGCGCGTGATTTCCGCTGCCTTTGGCCTCCAGTTCGACGACATCAAGGATGAATTGCCGCGCGGCGAGCAGCCAGCACAGCGCATCGGCCAGCGGGAAGGTCACGCCCTGGCGCGCCTTGTGGTAAAGCCTCACGCCATCGGCATCCCTGGCTTCCTGCACGTGATTGAGCGTCCAGAGCCAGAGTTGCATGGCGCTGGCGAGCGTGCAGGCGCCGGTGCCGGGCCGGTCGGAGGCGATGCGCCGCATTTCCAGAATCCACTGCTTGAATTGCGCGAGAAACAACTCGTTGGTCATCGTGATCGAGAGCTGGAGACGCTGCACGGCTTCCGGCCCTTCGTAGGTCGCTTCGAGTTGCGCGTCCATCCATTTCTGGCCGAGGAAGCCGGGGCAATCTTCCGTGACGCCATAGCCGCCCATGAGGCTGACGGCCTCGCGCATCATGGTCGCGCCGTGGCCGGTGTTCCAAAGCTTGCACGCCGGACAAAGGACGCCGGCGAGCGAGTCGAGTTTGACGAATTGAACGAGCAGGTCGGATTCAAGAATTTCCTGGCGCTTCAATTCCCGTTCGCCAACCGGCCGGGAGGTAAGCTGAAGCAGTTCCAATGCCTCCTTTTGTTTCGCCGCCAATTCCTTGAGCGCGGCGCGGCCGGTGAGTTTCCTTTCGGCCAGCAACTGGTCCTTTTGTTTTTCCAGCGGGTCAAGCACATCGAACATCCGTGCGGCCTCGAAGCCGAGCGAGGCGCTCGCCTCGCCGGCGGCCCAGATGTCCACGAGACGATGCAACACGTCTTCCTTTTGCTGCAAACCGAGTTCGTAGCGCGGCGTGCCGGGCGCGCCTTCGCCGCCACGGAAACGGCGGCGCTGGTAAAGAATCACCGGCTCGACGGCGGAAAGCAGTTTTGCGGCGGTCATCAGACCGACGGTCACGCGCGTGCGGCGGAAGACCGCTTCGATGATTTCGCCGTTTGAATAATTCGGGACGATGATGCCGCCCTTGACCGTGTAGCCGCCGACGATGCGGCTGGCCGGCACCTTGAGATTGAAGACGGGATCGTTCGTCGAGGAAAGCTGGTGGACGAGTTTCTTCGTCGGCGTGCCGCGGTCCCAGGTGCCGGGGTCCCCTTCTTCGAGGATGACCATGCAACTGCCCTTGATTCGTTTGTCGTCGGAATCCACGGCAGCGGTGACGACGTTGGCGAAGCCCATGTTGGTGATGAACCGCCCGCGCTTGTCCACTTGCAGCATCGGCTCGTGGCCGTCCTTCCACTCGGCAACGCGAATTTTGCCGGCGAGCATTCCGGTCTCAACCCCGGCAAACGGAATCGGTTCGGTAAGCGCAAATGCGGCGCGGACCTGCTTGCGTTTCTCCCCCGGCTTGAGCGGCGCGGCGCCGCTGACATATTTGGCGCGCTGTTCCGGCGTTCCGCGCTCGTGAATCGGCGCCAGACCCAGATTGCCCGCCAGGCTGCACGTGGCGGCACCGGCATCCACCCACGAAAGCTCGAACGCAACCAGCGCCAGCGCGAGGTTCTTCGGCCCGGCGATGAAGCCGCCCTCCTCCGGGTCGAGGGCCGCGGCGGTGATGCCGCTCTCGTCGAAGTGCTGGAGCAGTCCCGCTTTCGCCGGCGTCCACTCGTGCGAGTTGCGTCCGCCGTCCGCGACGACGCGGGCGACCGGCCCGCGCGCCACGGCGCGGCTGGCCTGCACGAGCATGTGCAATTCGTAACGGTCGGCGTAACGCCACATGATTTGGCGGACGTCGTCCCCGGGGAGGGTTTGCAATCCCGGTGCGAATTTTTTTTCAGCGATCACTTCCATAAAAATTCTTTCATTTTCGAGCGGTCCTTTTGTCATCTAAATTTTAGCATAACTTCGGCAACCCAAACAGACAACGAACCTTGCATAAGAATTTGTCGTTTTTCCAGAACAAAAGGCGGGGTTTTCAAAAAATAATGCCGGAAAAACGCTTCGCTGATTCCGGTTTTGGAGGATCGCCGGCGGCGGGGAGCTTATTAGAAGTGTTTTTGAAACCACAACAGCGTTTGTTTCAGCCAGTTGAAGTTGAAATAGCCGCGGAGGCATGCGTATTGGACGAACAGCAGTCCGATAAAAACCGCCGTCCATTCCCAGCACAATTTCCGTTCCTTGCGGCCTTTGATCAGGCCCAGCGCGGCGACCGCGTTTCCGGCCACGGCGAGCGCCAATCCCCACAACATCAACCGTCGGGCTTGGGGAACCGCGGAAATCTGCCAATCCCCAAACTGCGCTCCGGTAACCGCCGGGATGCCGAAGAAAATGATCGCCAGCAGAACACAGTTGACGCACTGGATCAGGAATCTTTGCATGAACAAAGCATGGCGGGTGTCGGTCGTCCGGTCTTCATGTTTGACCGGTTAATTGATTCTCTCCGCAATCCGGTAGCGGAACATCCGCTTTTTCATCCAGCGCACCGCCAGCAAATCATAAAACGATGCGAACAGGCGGTTCCAAACGCCGTAATGGCTCCGGCCGGCAAAGCGGGGGTTGGTTGTAATTGGAATCTCGGTGACGGTGAACCCTTCAATCTTGAACAGGGTCGGCATGAAGCGGTGCATCCCCTTGAAAAATTTCAGGTCCGCGATGCACTCGCGTTTGAATGCCCGGTAGCAGCAGCCCGCGTCGCTGATGTTTTCGCCGGACAACCGGTTGCGGACCCAATTGGCTATGCGCGAGGAAGCGACCCTGACAAAACCGTCGCTCTGGCGCCGTGCCGCCACGCGCGAACCGCAGGCGCAGTCGAATTGCTCGAGCGCCGCCAGCAATTTCGGCAGGTCGCGCGGGTCGTTCTGCAAATCGGCATCCAGCGTGACGATGACCCGGCCGTGCGCCGCCTGCATGCCCGCCCACAGCGCTGCGGATTGCCCGCAGTTGAACGCGAACCGCTGGGCGCGAATGCGCGAGTCATCCACCGCGAGATGTTTGAGGATTTCCCACGAATTGTCCTTGCTGCAATCGTCGGTGATGACGACCTCATAAGACAGCTTGAGCGGCTCCACCGCCTCGCGGATGGCCGCGATGAGCGTGCGCAAATTGTCCTGCTCGTTGTAGCTGGGAATGACGAAGCTGAGTTCGGGTGTCTCGGGCATTTTTATTTCCGTAAAACTCTGCAATTACATCGCAGACTTTGCCGGCGGCGTCGAGGCTCATTTCACGGCAAAATTGCGGCAGCAGCAAGCCTCCGCAGTCACCACGAATAATGCACCGTGTAAGTCACCGTGCGCTCCTCGTCGGGCTTCACCGGCACGCGGAATTCGATGGTCTGGGCATCGGTCTTCTTGAAGTCGTCGGTTTTCTGCGTGATGTCCCAACTGCTCCAACGGTAGAGATGCTCGACCACGCGGATTTCCCCCGGCTCCTTTTTGCGGTTGCGCAACTTGATCTCGAACGATTCGTCCAGCCACTTGTCGCTGGTGTCCACGCGGAAATTGGTCTGCTTGCGTTCGCCGACCAGATCGAAGGCGTTGCCGGTGGTCACGCGGATGGTTTCGTTGCGCGGCGTGTGGTCAATCATGTCCTCGCCCACAAATTCCATCTGGCCGTCGGCATCGCGGCGGTAAAACCGCAGCTTGCCCTTGGGCAGCGCGATGCCGAGATGGTTCGTCTCCGCGTTGACGAATTCGCGCATCACCCGGACTTTCTTGTTGCCTTCGTTGCCATAGCCCTGGTCGTAATTCAACCCGCCGTAAAACCGGTAGCTGGGCGCGCCGTCATACACATAAATGACCGGCGCTTTCACGTCCGTGGCCCGGACGAATTCCACCTGCTTGGTTTCGCGGTCGAGCAACGTCGTGGGCCGCGCCAGGGTGTAGAGATGAAATTCATCGAAGGCTTTTTCGGTGACGGCGGGAGCGGCGAGTGCCATGTCCATTGCTTTCATTCTAAACCCGCCCATCGGCATGGTCGCCGGCTGAATTTTGTTCACGTCGCCGGCCATGAGTTTGATTTTGGCGTCGCGGAACGTCTTGCCGCTCTGGTTGTTCATCGTCACCCAGCCAATCAAATCCACCGTGTCGCCCTTCTCCGGCGAGACGAGATTGTAATCCGCCTCCCAGGTGAATCCGCCGGTGATGTAGCTGACTTCGGCGTCGAACTTGCCCGGCTGGTCGGACTGGAGCAGCCAGTTCAGCGTCGGCTTGAGCACCGTGTCATCGCCCAAGTCGGGAAACAGCGGCAGTCCGGGCAGGCTGAACTGCAATTTGCCGTTCACCTCGATGATGGGCTGTTCCGGGTTGCCGCCCGGCACGAAGCCGCTGCGGATGATCTTGCCCTGAACAATCTCGCGCACCTGCGTGTTGTCCTTCAGGCGCAGCCCCTCGAAATCAATCGTCTTGCCCTCGAACAGCGACAGCAGCAATTCCTGCGTGACGGGGTCGTTGCGGTAGTTCTGCTCCCAGATCTGGAGCGAATGTTTGCCGGCCGGGTCGCGTAAAATCACTGAATCCGGCTCGACGCGCGCGGTGGCGTCGGCGTAACGCACGTTGTTGACGCCGGACTTGAGGTCGAGCGGCACGGTGTCGCGTACGACGGCGAAGTCCTGGTTGTAGATGGTCAGCGCCGGTTGGGCGAAGGCGGCGAGCGCGCCTGCCGCGCCGAGGCAAAGGATGGATGCGAGGATTTTCATAGGTCAATTATATGACACACAACCGGATGATTTATTAGGAGAATTTTTGGGCTTCGCGCCCCAGCGATCCAAACCTAAAAAGGGAACTTTAGTCTTCGCGGAAATTTTCAGGCAAAGCTTTGAGTTCAGCTTGCAAAGTGATTTCGATCTCTATTTTGTTAAAATTTTGAATGAGTTGAAAAAAACTGTGCGCTCTTCGGGATATGGATTTGTCGTCAAAAAAACCACATAGATTTCATAAACACGCTCACCAACCAGAATGTATTTCACCCTGACGGAATAATTCGCTTTCCCGCCGGTCGCATATTCAAATTCTCTGGCGGGAAAATCTTGAAATTTCGACTCCTGCTCAAATACAACTTTTCCCTTTGCTTCTAAAACCGCCAAAGACTCGCTCTTTTTCAAAAACTCTTGCGGGTCCGGCAATTTTGCCATTTTGAAAAATATGGGGCTATCGCTGTAACCAACCGCAAACGCGTTTTGTATATTAGGATTAACATAGAAAGCCCGTGTTTGAACTTTAATTGTCAAATCATCTTCGGTCCGAGAAAAACTGCTCAAAATGTTTGTTGTTTCTGGAATCCCCGGAAAGCGAACAGAAAATTTTCCTTCATCAGTTTCAAATCGCTTCCAACCGCTAACTGGCGCAATGGGAGGATGCCAAACTCGATTTTTTCTTCGCCATGCGTGGCCAAGAATCGGAAGAAGAATAAAAATAAATACAAAAGCGGAAATTCCAACGAGCAGGAAGATTTTCCGCTTCTTGGATTTTGGCATACTGGAGACTTGTTAATTCACCAACCGATACCAGTTGTCGCGCTGGCGCGGTTCGTAGCCCAGTTCCCGGATGAGCCGGTGCATGTCGGCAACGGTCATGCGAAACGTCGTGCCCGCCTGGCTGACGACATTTTCCTCGATCATGATGCTGCCGAGGTCATTCGCGCCGAACTTGAGGGCAACCTGGCCGATTTCCTGGCCTTGCGTCACCCACGAACTCTGCACATTGGTGAAATTGTCGAGGTAAATCCGGCCCAGCGCCTGCGTCCGCAAATACTCGTGTCCGCCGACGGTCGGCGCTTTGAGCTTCGTGTGCTCAGCTTGAAACGTCCAGCAGATGAACGCGGTGAAGCCCTTCGATTTGTCCTGCTGCGTGCGCAACCGTTCCAGATGTTCGATGCGATCCTCAATCGTTTCGACGTGGCCAAACATCATCGTCGCGCTCGAATTTAGTCCGAGCTGGTGCGCCACGTCCATGACTTCCAGCCAGTCATCGCTCATCGCCTTGAGTGGCGAAACTTTCTTGCGCACGCGGTCCACGAGAATTTCCCCGCCGCCACCGGGAATTGAGCCCAGGCCGGCCTTCACAAAATCGCCGATGATTTTCTCCAGCGGCTCGTTGAACACTTCGCGGAAATGGATGAACTCGCTGGGACTGAAGCCGTGGATGTTCACCTGCGGGAATTTGCCTTTGATGTGCGAGAGTAAATCGAGATACCACTGCTTCGTCAGTTTCGGGTGATGCCCGCCCTGCATCAAAATCTGCGTTCCGCCCAGCGCGATGGTCTCCTCGATTTTTTTATCCATTTCGGCGAACGTGATGACGTAGGCATCGTCGTCCTTTTCCACGCGGTAGAACGCACAAAATTTGCAATAAACATTGCAGACGTTGGTATAATTGACGTTGCGGTCAACGATGTAGGTGACGATGTCATTGCCGCGGCCGTTGAAATCCTTCGCCTTGGCCAGTTGCCGACGGCGGTCGGCAAGCGCGCCAAGTTCTTCCAGCGGCAAATGATAAAGGCGCAGCGCCTCGGCTTGGTTGATGCGCCGGCCATCCCAAACCTTTTGTAGCAACTCGTCCAATGACGCGTCGTAAATCACGGCATGAAATTATCTGATTGCCGGCATCGAAACAAGCTGCCGGGTTCAGCGCCCGCGGCGGAAATTTTCCGGTTCGATGGTTGCCAGCTTGTGGCAAACCTCTTTGACGACGTCCATTTTTTTCAAGGCCTTCGCCGCGGTGGCTTTGTGCAGGTAAGCTTCCACCAGCTTTGGGTCCAGCGCGATGGCCCGGTCGGCATATTCCAGCGCCTTGTGATGACGTCCCAGTTTGCCGGCCATCGTGGCCAGATTCGACCATGCGAGTTTATTGTGTGGATCCATTTTCAAACCCTGCTCCAGGCAGCGGATGCCCTCGCTTGGGCGCCGCAATTTTTCGTAGAGCAGCCCTCCCAGGTTGTTCCACACCCGGGCATCGGTGGTTTCCAACGCCAGCGCATGCCGATAAGCCGTTTCCGCCATGGCAAATTGTCCCATCCCGCTCAGGCCCAGACCGATGTAATACAGCGCCCGGTAATCGGACGGGTCTCTCTCGCGCCAGCTTTGGGCGAACGCCAGAACCTCCGGCCACAATCCCCTTTCGCACATTCCACGGGTAATCTTGATCTTTGCTTTTGCGTTCGGTTCCATATTAAAAAATTCCAATTTAACAACAGACAGCCCCTTCGACGATAAAAAAATGAGCGGACTTCCTCTGGCAGAACTCCGAACGCGAGTGTTGGCCTATTTGCGCACCGGCCCTGTCCTGTTGCGGGGGCAATAAAGTTTCCGCAGTACGACGTCCGTATCGCCCCCCGCCAGCCGGCTGGACCCGGCAGATGAGAAAGCCCCTGAAAGCCCCGGTTCAAAGTTCCAACCTTGGCCCGCGTGCCCAGAGAAGGTTTTTCAGCCCGAACAGTTCCAGCGCAAACGGGATGTAGCCGCCGTAACCCAGCAGCGGCATTTCGAAGACGTGCAGGAACTGCGCGCCCGGGGTGTGATAAATCCATTGCGGCCAAGACCAGTAATTCCACATCTCCCAGAAAAATCCGCAGATCAGCGCGCCGAGCGACAGCGAAATCACCGGCCGCCAGTCGCCGTGTTGCAGCCATTCCAGAAAATGCGGCCGGCCCAGCCGGCGGTTCCCCGGCTCGAAGATGAACACCAGTGAAATCCAGACCAACGGATAGAAAAACTTCGGCCAGGCCAGCGTCAACGTCAGCATGACCAGTCCGGCGAACAACAATCCGAGCCCAACCCGGGATGTGTCCGGGACCCGCGCTCCCGCCGGAAGTGATTTCACCCAGCGGAACGTCCGCACCAGTTCCGCGGTTTCGAACACGGCCGGCATGACGGTGGAAAACGACAGCGTGCAGAGCGCGTAGTATTCGAGAGGGGTGAACGAGCCGGCGCCAAGATATTCCCAGTTGCCCGTCCGCCGGTTGATGAATTCAAACAGCCACCAGGCCGGCACGGACAGGACGAAGAGCAGGACGAACCCCCGGCGCGAGCGCGTCCACAACGACGTGCCGGCGCGCCACCAGACCAGCGCGTCCACCACCAGGATGTAACCCAGCCAAAGCGGGAAGAACAAGTAGGCCGTCCGCAGGCCGGGCAATGTCCAGTTCAGCGGCCAGCACACCGCCAGCAGGAACAATCCCAGCCAGCCTTGCGATGCGAACCGCGGCGGTTGTCGTGCAGCATCCATTGTTTAACTGACAAAAGATACCCGGCGTCGTTCGGTTTGTGAAGCTGAGGAACAGCGCCGCTACGGCAAATCGGGAATGTGTGTTTGCGGACTTCTTTCGCCTAAAGTTTCACGGGATTGCAACGCCGATTTCTTAATGGTATCAAGCGTCGTGTTTGTCCTTTCGGCTGTCATCCATTTCGCTGCCGCCTGTCTGCTCATGGCGCTGGCAAACTGGGCGGGGCTTATCCCTTGGAAACGCGCCGCGAACGCACACTGGACAGAACGAGCACGGTTGCTCTGGCCGGTCAGGTTCACCGCCGGAATCAGCGTGTTTGTCCTGCCATTTCTCCTGTACCAGGTTCATTGGTATTTGTTCCCATACAACTCGTCAAACTGGATATGGGACGGCCTCGCGGGGTTCTTTGGTGCGATGCTGGGGTGTTTTCCGCTTGATCGGCAGATTTATTCGCAACTCGATTTTCGCAACTGGCGGCGTCAAGTGGTTGCCTGGTGGGGAGTGCGGTTCGGCATCTGGGTCTTGCTGGTGGCGGCGTGTTTGTTGATGCCGCAAGAATTTGGCTGGCCGATGCTGCTCGTCGTCGCCGGCTATCTGCTGGTTCATTGCCTGTTAAGTTGGGGGTTGTTTCTAAAATACCTCCGGCTGGTAAAATTTCTAAAGCCCGCCGGCCAACGCCTGCAACAGATCGTTGATGCCACGACCGCAAAGCTGGGTGATGTGCAAGTGCGCGCCACCTGGCAACTTGGCGGCAGCCTGGCGACCGCTTTTGCCTTTCCGGTCACGCGCGAACTGGTCTTCAGTGAAAGGACCTTGGAAATTTGCAGCGACGAGGAAATCGCCGCCATCTGCGCTCATGAAGTTGCACACCTTACGGAATCCAAATTCATCCTCTCTGCCCGGCTGCTGGGTTCGTTGTGCGTGTTCCCGCTGATTTTCATCAACCCGGCGGTTCGTTGGTTTGGCCCCATCGGGTTGTTTCTTCCCTTTCTCTTGATGTTGCTGATGCTGCGGTTTGCCAAATGGCTCTCGCAGCGGATGGAAAAACGCGCCGACGAACTCGCGCTCAAGGAGCAGGTGAATGAAGGCGTCTATGCGCGCGCCCTGGAAAAGTTGTATCGCGAAAACCAGTCGCCCGCAGTCAACGTGAACAACCGCCAGACCCATCCGCATCTTTACGACCGCATGATCGCAGCGGGCATCACCCCGGATTTCCCAAGGCCCGCGCGCCCCAAACGGCTGACGCTGATTGGCTGGGCGTTTGTCTTCGGCTTCTGCCTGTTCATCGCGCTTGAATTCGCTTACGACTGGTGAGAATTTCTGAATCTTGAGCGCTTGCTGGTCTGTCGCGCCGAAGCGTAGCGGAGGCGGATGCGCAAATCCTTTTCCAGACGGGCGAACGCTTTTCAAAAGCGTCGTGGTTCTTCCAGTTGGAGAAATCAGGGATGTGGTATTTGCTTAATATTGAACTGTTTGGTCAATTAGCCTTTTAGCAGAAATACGTTTAATTTTCTCTCGCTCTGCCATTGTGCCTTTTCAATGAAGTTTACTTCGGCATTTCCAGCCCCACCTTGTCCGCCACCTGGGACACGTTCTTGTCCCCACGACCATAGCGAGCGGAAACGTGCTTTGGCGAAGCGCCTTTGGCCGTCTGATGCGCTGATTCCATGACAAGTTGCAATTGGGGGACAAGCTGGGACGTTTTGTAATCTGTTCTTTCCAAAGCACGCCACTGTTTGCCGAGTCCGGCTTCTTCGGCGATGGCGGACAGGTTAAGGCGTTGCAGCAAATCCACCGTAACTGAACGTTTGACACCAACGAAAATCAAGCTCTGAAGAAATTGCCGGCAGGGTTCGGAATTCAGAATGTCCGCGACGAGCCGGGCTTGCGATTCCTGCTCAAAGGGCAGGTAGTAACAGGTGTCGTCCATGAAAACCGGCTTGCCTTTGACTGGCCCGATGACTCGAAAGGTCGGAGCGCGATGCAACCCGGACACCGCCACCTTCCACGGCGCGAACGCGTAGTCGCCAATGCCAAACAAGGCAAAAGGCATCCGGCCTTTGTAAATTCTGCTGCCCCGCGCCTCAAATTTTTTGCGATGAGATTGGAGATAGCGCCAGGTGCGTGGAACGGTCTCCGCCATGACCGTTGTGTCGTCGCCAACACGGCGTTGGGTCACGACCACAAAGCGTTCGGGAATCGTGTGTCCGTTGGCCAGATCGGTGCATTTTAATAGTGGAAAAAGATTTTTGGTTTCCAATTCCACCACCTCGCCCAGCTTGTTCTCGAAATTCCTGCCACGGGCGGGTCGGAGTTCCATCACCCCGGCACAGTCGTGTTTCACCCCGGAACGCCACTGGAATGGACATAACCCTTCGAGGTGTCGCATCCGGCGGTAGGCAACGATGTCCGCAACCAAATCCTGTCCCGCCAATCCCATCCGGACGGATGGTTTGGCTGCTGAAAGTGAATCAAAAACGTTTGCCGTTTCCGGGCCAGCAGAACCCGTTCGTGCCAACAAAAGGCACGCGTCAACCGAAGCTCCGAAATACGCCGCTGCATCAATTTGGTAAAGCACGGCTTTGGCGATGCGTCCGTCGTTTTGCCACGCGTAACGCAACAGTTTCCTCGCGGTCGCTGTCTTGCAAAGCATCGCAATGGTCGCCTCCCGCCCACGCAGAGCGCGAACCAGCCGGATGAGCATCCATTCGGAAATGTCGAAGTTTGATTTGCCGGTGCGCGCCGCAATGCCGCGCAGGCCCAAGAAATTTTCTTTCGCCGGCAGATTGCTGCCGTTCATCGCGGAAACCACAGAGTTCGTCACCCAAGGCGGATTGCCAAGGACCAACAGTCTGCCAGGCATTTGTTGCAGTTCCGACTCCCAATCATGGGCGAAGAAATCCTGACAAGCGACACACGCGCGCTTTAAAACTCCGATTTGCTTAAGTTCCTTCGTCGCTTCTTCGACGTAAGCTTGATTGATGTCCCAACCGAACAGCTTTGCCCCTGGAAAATACTCGGCTGCGGCAACAAGAAATGCTCCCTGTCCACAAGTGGGTTCGATGACGATGTCGGCAGTGATGCCTTCAGCTTGCAATCGGCTGCAAACTTCCCGCGCCAAAGCAAGAGGTGTCTGAAAATCTCCGAACTCGATGCGAGACTTCGTTTTCATCTGAGGCGAAGAATGCCGCCGACAGAACCGGCCTGCTCGATCACGCGACTGTATTGCAACCGCCATTGCAGGGCGTTCGAGATGGTCAAGTAGCCAAGTTGTGGTGGGCTCCGCAGCACTTCATCTGCAAGATTCCCTGCTCCAATTTCGTCAAGCGGCAACATCCGCTCCTGGAAGAAAGCTAATAAGTCATCTCGATTTGCTTTGTTCTCCAGTAACCGGAGAAGTCCCGAAGTTGTTTGGTAGTCTGCCGTGCGGTCTTGCTCGACAAATATGGTGTGCTTAACGTCCAATCTCGCGGCGCGCAGTTTTTGGTCGTCGTGTTTGTTATAAACGAAGACAAGCAGCGAATAGCCCAAACCGTAAATCTTCTGTCGGGCGGTCTTGAAAGGACAAGACGACTGCGGTTGCCGGATGCTGGTGACTTTAATGTCCACGCCTAGTTTCGGAAAATCGATTCCTTTTGCGGAACTCCCACGCACATACGCATAATGGCGTTGGAGAACCGTCTGAAATTTATGCTCAAGATAGGTGCCAACTGCTTTTCCATCAGTGACACCGAATAAACTTTTTTCGGCGTGCTTGGATTCAGCTTTGGCAAACGCTGTTGCCTCTTTTTGAAGAAGCGCGATGGTCAGCGGTTTGGGCATGAGGTTGATTCAACATCGTTTCTCGGTTTTTTACAACTTCACTTTGTCCGCCACCTGGGACACGTCTTTGTCGCCGCGGCCGCTCAGGTTCACGATGATGAGTTTGTTCCGGCTCATCTTGGGCGCGCGTTTCATGACTTCGGCAATCGCGTGCGCGCTTTCCAGCGCGGGGATAATGCCTTCCAGCCGCGCCAGTTTCATGAACGCTTCCAGCGCCGCGTCGTCCTTGATGTAGGTGTATTCCACGCGTTTCTGGTCGTGCAACCACGCGTGTTCCGGCCCAACGGCGGCGTAATCCAGTCCGGCACTGACGCTGTGCGTGAGTTGGATCTGCCCATTTTTGTCCTGCAAAATGTAGGAGCGCGTGCCTTGCAACACGCCGAGCGAGCCGCCATGAAACCGCGCCGCGTGCTGGTTGGGTTTGATGCCGCGTCCGCCCGCTTCCACGCCCACCATCTTCACGGATTTATCTTTCAAGAACGGATAAAACAGTCCCATGGCATTCGAGCCGCCGCCGACACAGGCCACGAGTAGGTCGGGCAGGCGTTTCTCCTGTTTCAAAATCTGTCGGCGCGCCTCGTCGCCGATGACCCGCTGGAAATTCCGGACCATGAGCGGATACGGATGCGCACCATAGACCGTGCCGAGGATGTAATGCGTCGTGCGGATGTTGGTGACCCAGTCGCGCATGGCTTCGTTGATGGCTTCCTTGAGCGTCTGCTGGCCGGCCTTCACGGACACGACATCGGCGCCGAGCATTTTCATGCGATAGACATTGAGCGCCTGCCGTTCGCAATCCACCGCGCCCATATAGACCACGCATTTCAGTCCGAACATCGCAGCGACGGTGGCGGTGGCCACGCCGTGCTGGCCCGCGCCGGTCTCGGCGATGATGCGCGTTTTGCCCATGCGTTTGGCGAGCAGGATCTGGCCGATGGCATTGTTGATTTTGTGCGCGCCGGTGTGGAGCAGGTCCTCGCGCTTGAGATAAATTTTCGCGCCGCCGAGTTCCCTGGTTAATCGTTCGGCAAAATAAAGCGGCGTGGGGCGGCCACAAAATTCCCGGAGATAATACTCGAACTCGCGCTTGAACGCCGGGTCTTTTTGCGCGCGGAAGTATTCCGCCTCCAGCTCGCGCAACGGATGCATCAATGTCTCCGGCACGAAACGTCCGCCGTAGGTCCCGAAATGGCCCCGGGCGTCCGGCATTTTGGCGCTGGAATGCTTGCTCATCGCCCAATTTTCACGCAAAGCACAGACTGGCGCAAAGGATTTATTTAAGCCACAGATGAACACGGACCTGATAGGGCGCGTCACTCCGTGCGCGCCGCGGTTCGCGTTCGTTCGGCCGGCGGGCAGAGGACTGCCCGCCCTACCACGGTTCGTTCATCCGTACTACTATCTCGAAAAGTATCGTTTTCCTGCGCAAATTTTTAACGCGAAGGAACACAACGCCTTACTGTAGCGCAGGTTTCCAAACCTGCTGGGTCGCCGATTTCCAAATCGGCAGAGCTTCGGAAGTGGTGGGGCTGGCGGGTTGAGAAACCCGCGATACAGCAGACTTGGAAGTCTGCGCTACTTTGGTTGCGGCCAAAGCCGCGCTAAGTTCTCTGCGGTTAAAATTCATTGGAGACTACCTGACCCATTTTACCTCATTTGGCGGTTGGAAGGTTTCCAGGCGATGCAGGAGTTTTTCCACGTCTTCCTCCACCATGACCAGCTCGCGGTGTTTGGGGCGGATGAAGCCTTCACGCGTCGCATGGTCGAAAAATTCCAGGAAGCCCCGGTAAAAACCGGCCACGTCCAGCAGTCCGAACGGTTTTTGGTGATATCCAAGCTGGCTCCAGGCGAGCACCTCGCAAAATTCCTCGCAGGTGCCGTAGCCGCCGGGCAGCGCGATGAAACCGTCGGATAACTCGGCGATCAGCGCCTTGCGCTCGTGCATGTTTTTTACCACGCGCAGATCGGGCAGTTTTTCATGCACCACTTCCTTGATGACGAGCGATTGCGGGATCACGCCGATGACGTGTCCGCCGTTTTGAAGCGCGGCGTCCGCCAGAATGCCCATCAGCCCGACGCAGCCGCCGCCATAAACCAGTTCGATTCCACGTTTGGCCAGCTGGCGTCCGAGGTTTTCCGCCGCCCCGGCATAGGCGGCGCGGGTGCCCTTGTTCGAACCGCAAAAGACGGCGATGCGTTTCATTTTTGCTCGGCCTGGCGAACGTTGGCGATGAACGCGCGCACCCTGGCGTGGTCCTTTCTCCCGGGCGACGATTCCACCCCGCTGGAAACGTCCACGCCGAACGGCTGCACCTTGCGTACGGCGGCAGCGACGTTTTCCGGTGTCAATCCGCCGGCGAGAAAAACCGGTTTGCCGAATTTTTGCGCCTCGACAGCCAGATCCCAATTGAATTTTTCTCCCTTTCCGCCGAGATTTTCGGCTGAGTATGCGTCGAGCAGCCAGGCCTCGGTCGGGTATTTCGGCAACTCCTTCAGCGATTCGGCGTCGCGGATGCGGAAGGCTTTCATGCTCATCAGGCCGAATCGCGTGCAAAATTCCGGCGGTTCATCGCCGTGAAATTGAAGCAGGCTCAAGCCACATTCGCTGATGGCGCGCGTGACCATTTCCTCCGCCGCGTTCACAAAAACGCCGACGCGCATGACGAACGGCGGCAGAAGTTTCGAAATTTTGGCAACGGCGGGAATGGTCATGCGCCGCGGACTTTTTTCGTAAAAGATGAAGCCCAGCGCGTCCGCGCCCGCCTCGCCGGCGGCTTGTGCGTCGGCCAGGTTCGTGATGCCGCAAATTTTGACCCGTGTGCTCATCTTGGATTTACGATATTTGATTTACGATTGACGCGCCTTTTGCCCGCAATTTCGTAAATCGTAAATCGTAAATCGTAAATTGCAACCTGCGGTATTTAACTCCGCGCATTTTTGACTCGTCGTATTGCCACCACTTTCCGCAGAATGGATTTGATGCCACGGACGATTTACTTCGATTACAACGCCACGACTCCGCTCGACCCGGCGGTGCGCGAGGCGATGCTGCCGTTTCTCGGCGAGATTTGGGGCAACCCGTCGTCCGTGCATCTTGTTGGCCGGCGAGCCCGGGCGTTGCTCGACGCCGCACGCGAGCGCGCGGCGAAAGTCCTCGGCGCGAAGCCCAGCGAAATCGTTTTCACCAGCGGCGGCACTGAGAGCAACAATCTCGCGATTTTCGGCACAGCTCGGCTGCTCAAACCGAAGGGCCGGCATTTGATCACCTCGGCCATTGAGCATCACGCGGTGCTGCATTGTTTCGATTACCTTGAGAAAAAGGAAGGTTTTGAGGTTTCCCGGCTGCCGGTGGATTCGGAAGGCTTTGTTTCCGTGGACGATTTGAGGAAAGCCATCCGCCCGGACACGATTTTGGTTTCGGTCATGGCGGCGAACAATGAAATCGGCACGATCCAGCCGGTCGCCGAACTCGGCGCGGTTTGCCGTGAGCGTGGAATTGTTTTTCACACGGACGCGGTCCAGTGGTTTGGCAAGGAACCGGTTGAAAACGCCGGCCAATTCAACGCGGACCTGATTTCGGCCTGTGCGCACAAATTCCACGGGCCGAAGGGGGCGGGGTTGCTTTATATCCGGTCTCCGTTGCTTCCCGACCCGGTTTTGTTGGGCGGCGGGCATGAAAATGAACGGCGGGCAGGGACGGAAAATCTGGCGGGCATCGTCGGTTTGGTTGAAGCGCTGGAAAGGTTTGTTAAAACTCCGGTCTTTGAACGGTCCAAGCTGGCCCCGTTGGCGGCAAAAATGATTGGAATGATTGAAAAAATTGACGGCGCTGTTGTGATGGGCTCGCGCAAACAACGACTGGCAAACACGGTTGCGTTCGTTGTTCGCGGTGCAGACAGCATTGCGCTTCTGGCCGGGCTGGATTTGGAGGGAATTTGCGCTTCAAGCGGCTCGGCCTGTTCGGCGGGTTCTCTCGAGCCTTCGCATGTGATTGTCGCCCTGGGCCGGCGTACCCGGGCAAACTCACTCGTGCGTTTTTCTCTGGGGCGGGATTCAACGGCTGGGGAAGTTGTTCTGGTCGGACAGGCGCTGCCTGAAATTGTTCGTCGGGCACAACTTGGAAAATAACCCATTAAATACCTGTTAATGGAAAGAGAACTTTGTGTAAAACTCCCACTTGGGGAGTTTAGCAGTTTTTAAATCCGGTTTTCCTCGTTTTTCTTTCCTTTACAAAACCCAGTGGCTGCCTTGACATTTGAAGTTGTTTGCTTTATTCACAGCCTTTAATACTGATAATTTAATATCGGAAAAGAATTACTATTAAGCGCGCATGAATCTTACCATTGACAAAGATCAAATTCTCGCCGGCCTGCAAGCCGTTCAAAATGTTGTCAGTACACGCACAACACTGCCCATTCTTTCCAATGTGCTGATGTGCGCCGAGGGCGATCGTGTGGAATTCACCGCGACCGATCTGGACGTGACAGTCGCTTGCAAGGTTGAAGCGAAGGTGAAAAAGGGCGGCAGCACAACAGTCCCGGTGAAAAAGCTGTTTGGTATCGTTCGGGAGTTGGGCGGCAATGAAATAGACATCGAAACCGACGATAAAAACATCACCAGCATCCGGTGTAATGCCTCTTTTTATAAAATTAACGGCTTGGGAGCGGATGAGTTTCCACCACTGCCAAAATTCAAGGACGACAAGAAAGTTTCCCTGCCACAGGAAACGGTGAAGGCAATGATGCGAAAAACCTCGTTTGCTGTGTCCACCGATGAATCGCGCTACGTACTCAACGGCATTTTCATCAGCCTCAAGGATCACAAGATGACCATGGTCGCCACGGACGGCCGCCGGCTCGCGCTGGTGGATGAGGAAGTGGACATCGCCGAGAAAAGCAGCGGCGAATTCATCGTTCCGGCCAAGGCAGTGAACGAATTGAATCGCCTGCTGCAGGAAAAAGGCGATGTGGAAATCAAATTTGGCGAGAACCAGGCGTCGTTCGCGCTCAAGGACGACAAGGGATTTTCCGTGCTCGTCATCACGAAATTGATCGAGGGCAATTACCCGAACTACCGCCAGGTCATACCCGCCGAGGTCAAGGAGCGCGTGCCGCTCAGTCGCGAGGAGTTTCTGCAGGCCCTGCGCCGCGCCGAAATCATGACCAGCGAGAAGGCCAATTCCGTCAAGCTCACCTTCGGCAAGAACAGCCTCGCCATCACCGCCAATTCGCCGGAAGTCGGTGAGGCGCGCGAAACGCTCGCGGTGAACTACAAAGGCAAGGAAATCGCCATCGCCTTCAATCCGCGCTATCTCATTGACCCGCTCAATTCACTGGTCGAGGACGAGGTGTTCTTCGAGTTGATTGACGAACTCAGCCCCGGCGTGCTCAAGATCAACGGCCCTTTCCTCTACGTCGTCATGCCGATGCGGTTGAGTTGAGGAGCGAAAAGCCCAAAAAAGAAAAGAGCCGAGGGCGTCGGCTCTTTCTATTTTTAAAGAAAGGAAAACTAAAGTTTCCGGCGCAGGACAACCAGACACGCAAAACCGCTAACGAAACCCAAAGCCAAGGTTGAAGGTTCGGGAATGGGAGAGGCATTGACAATGAAATTGTCAACGCGGTCGGTGCCAGCGGTGCCAACATTGCCTCCGTTAATAGCGCCACCCGTGGTTGGCGCTTGGTCAACAATGCGGAAAAAGACAGAAGGCGCATTGTCCAGCGCAGAAATTGCGCTTAAATTGTAAGAGAAGGTAAAGCCACTCTGGACAGTGCCTGGGGTCCAAGTGCTAAGGCTGATGGTATTGTTCCCGCCAGAAGGAGAAAAGGTCAGACCGTCGGTGCTGTATTGCAAAGAAAACAATCCCGGACCGGTGTTACTCCCAGTTTGGTCGTAGGAAAGAGTGATGTCCGTAAATCCAACCGTGCTGACAGAAAACTGAAAAAAGTCACCGGTAGTCCAATTGTTGGCACTCCAGGAGCTTGTAGAGCCATTGCCAGAAGGAATGGACCACGCAGTTGAAGCAGAAGCATGGCTGGCACTGGCCGTTCCTGCTCCAATATCGGCACTAATTCCGCTTTGAGTCGTACCCGGGGTCTTGCCCGCACCAATGATATTATTGGTGGAAGCAGCGGTTTGAAAAGTCCAATCGGCAATGACGTCCGCCTTGGCGGCAGCGAGAGAAAACACAGCCAGAACAACTGAGAGAGAGACAAAATTTTTCATAGTGTTTTTCTTTCTTGAGACTACTTTTTCGAACAGCCTTTTTGTTTATAAGCCCGCCACAAAAGAACGCGCCAACCTTGGGAAAAGCCGTTGGGAAAGCAAGAAACAAGCAGGGGAACATGCTCACAGGCTATTAACAGCTTATTCACAAAGCCGGCAGGTTACATCTGCTCGACGGTTTCAATGCCGAGGACGTCCAGGGCCTGTTTCAATACCCGAGCGGTCAGGTCGCACAAAGCCAACCGGCTCGCTCGCGTGGCGTCGTCGGCTTTGAGCACCGGACAATTTTCGTAGAACGACGTGAATTTGCCAGCGAGTTCGTAGAGATAATTGCACAAGAAGTTTGGACGATATTCCTCCGCCACCGCTTCCAGCGTCAGCCCGAAATTCAACAGCTGCTTGGCCAGCGCAATTTCTTCCGGCGCTGCCAAAACAATTTCGGATTTCGGATTTCGGATTTCGGACTTTCTAAAAATGCTTTTGATTCGCGTGTAGGCGTATTGCAGATAAGGCGCAGTGTTGCCGTTGAGCGCGAGCAACTTGTCCCAACTGAAAACGTAATCACTCTGGCGATTCGGCAGCAGGTCGGCGTATTTCACGGCGCCCAGCCCGACGACCCGCGCAATCTCGCGGCGATGCGCCTCCGGCAAATCCGGATTCTTTTCGGAAACGATTTTGAGGGCCCGCTCCTCCGCTTCGTCGAGCAGGTCGGCCAGCTTCACCGGCTCGCCGCTGCGGGTTTTGAACGGCTTGCCGTCTTCGCCCAGAATCGAGCCGAACCAGACGTGCGCCAGTTTTGGAATTGCGGATTGCGGATTGCGGATTGCGGATTGCCAGCGGCGAAACGCTGCGAAGACCTGCTGGAAATGCAGTTGTTGCCGTCCGTCGGTGACATAAATGATTTCATCCGGCCGCCAGGTCTCCAACCGATACGCCAGCGTCGCCAGGTCCGTGATGGTGTAATTAAAACCGCCGTCGCTCTTGCGAATGAGCGCAGGCTGTTCCTTGAGTTGGGGCAGGGCGTCGAAGAAAACGGCAATCGCGCCTTCGCTTTCCCGCGCGATGCCTTTGGCGACGAGTTCATCCACCAGCGGTTTGAGCCGCGGATTGTAAAAGCTTTCGCCGAGCGTATGGTCGAACTTCACGCCGAGCCGGCCGTAAATCGTGTCGAACTGCTTTTGCGACAGCGCAATCATCTCATGCCAGATTTTCAGGTTTTCAGCGTCACCGCTCTGGAGTTTGACGAGTTCCTGCCGCGACGCCTCCAGAATTTTCTCGTCGGCTTCGCTCGCGGCATTGACGAGCTTGTAAAGCCGCTCCATTTCGGAAATCGGATCGGTCTGGAGCGCGGCGGGGTCCAGATGTTTCTTCCAGCCGACGAGCAATTTGCCGAATTGTGTACCCCAGTCGCCGATGTGGTTGTCGGTAATGACGCGGTGGCCAAGCAGGCGTAGCGTGCGCGCCAGGCTGTCTCCGAGGATCGTGGAGCGAATGTGGCCCACGTGCATCGGCTTGGCCACGTTCGGCGAGCTGAAATCAATGACGGCAGTGCGCGGATTCGCGGTTTTGTCAAAAAACAAATGTTCGCCGCGGGCGGCGGCCCGGAGTGCGCCGGCGAGCGCGGAGCTTTTCAGCCGGAAATTCAGGAAGCCCGCGCCGGCGATTTCAACCTTCTCGCACCAATCGCCGATGTCGAGTTTGGCGAGCACGTTGGTGGCAAGCTGGCGCGGATTCATTTTCCGCGACCTGGCGAGCGACATAAGCGCGTTGCTCTGGTAGTCGCCGAATTTCGGATCGGCACACGGACGAACCAAAACGGTTGAGATATCTGCGTCAACCAAAACCGCGCGGACGGCGGCTTGCAGTTTCAGTTCGATTTGTTTATGCGGCAGCACAGAAATTATTTAAACACGGATGGACACGGATGAACACGGATTTTTGCGGGCGGCTCGCGGGGACACTCGCCCCACCAAGAGAAGACAGCGACTACTTTTTCCCGTATTCCTTGATGATGTTGAGCATCACGTCGGCGTCGGGAGCCTGTTCGAGCGCCTGGCGGAAATCGGGTTTATGGAGGAACTTGGCGATGTTGGCCAAAGTGTGGAGATGTTTCTGGAACTGGCCTTGGGGCACGAGAAAAAGCATGACGAGTTTCACCGGCTGGTTGTCGAGCGCGTCGAAATTGACGCCCGCCTTCGAGCGGCCCAGCGCGCCGACCACTTCGTAAATCAGGTCGGTCGAAGCGTGCGGAATGCCGATGCCGAACCCGATGCCGGTGCTCATCGAGGTCTCGCGCTTCTTGACGGCAGCCGTGACGGCGTCGCGATCGCCGGGCTGGATTTTTCCAGTGGCGACGAGATTCTCAATCAACTCATCAATCGCTTCCCAGCGATTTGCTGCGCGCAAGTCGGGAAGAATCTGCGCTTTGCTTAAAATATCACCCAAGTCCATACGTTGCTTCCTTAATGATTGAACCCATTCGCGTTTTAATTCAAGACAGAATTGTTGATAAATTTCCGGTCGAATTATTTGAACAGCCGCACCAGCCAGTTAAAAAATTGGCCCGAGCCCTCCAGCCACCAGCCCAACGCGTTGAATAAACTGACTTTCGCGGTCAAAAACGGCAAGCCAAACAGCAACACGCCGGTGTTGCCAAGGAAAATGATTACCGCCGAAAACAACCAGCCCTGCGACGTAATATCCGATTGCCGCGTTTTCAAAACGTGCCACGTCAAGGTCACATGAAACGCATAAGCCGCGCCGACGAACAGATGAAACCAGACCAGACAATTCCACCAATCCCAGAAGAAATGGCCGATGGCGAACACGGCAATGACCAGCGCCGTGTAAAACGGAAAAAAATACGGCGCTAGGGAGATGACAAAATTGGTTTTGCTCACGACGACATGGCCGCCGGCGGAAGAGACCTTCATTTTTTTCACCTGTCCGCCGAAAAGCCACGTCCACAACGCATGCGTCAATTCGTGGCCGAACACATAAATCCACATCGGTTTGGGCAGCAGCAGAAAAATCACACCCCAGCACGCCGCGCCCGCCAGCAACGGCACCCAAACCACGTCCGCCTTGCCGCTGGCGCAAAGCACCAGCCACAACGCCCGCGCCGCGCCGGCGCAGACCGGCAGCAGCAGGATGGCGATGATGAATTTAATCCACTTCGGCACGCGGCCAGAATTCAGGATTCAGAAGCCGGAAGAAAGCCAAATGAATTCAAAGGCAGAGACGCAGAGCGCGCGGAGGAGTGCAGAGGGGCAGATGATTATTTTCTGCGAAACTTTGCGACCTCTGCGTCTCTGCGTTGAATGTGGGCTTGAAACTTGAAACCTGAAACTTGACACTCCGCTCCATGACCCAAGATGAAGTTCTCCGGATTTTCCGTGACAGTGGCGCGCTGCTCGAAGGCCATTTCATCCTTCGCAGCGGATTGCACAGCCGCCAGTACTTTCAATGCGCCCTCGCGCTCCAGCAAATGCCCGTCGTCGAAAAACTCGGTAGTGCCCTCGCCGACAAGGTTCGCCAATTCCGCGCCGGCACCGTCATCGCGCCGGCACTCGGCGGGCTGGTCATCGGACAGGAAGTCGCGCGGCAGCTTGGCGTGCGGTTCATCTTTGCGGAAAAAGAGGAAGGCAAGCTCGTGTTGCGGCGCGGATTCAAAATTACGCCCGGCGAAAAAACCCTCGTCATCGAAGACGTGGTGACCAAAGGCGGTCGCGTCCAGGAGACGATTGATATTGTTCGCGCGCACGGAGGCCACGTCACCGGGGTCGCCGCGATTGTGGATCGTTCCAACGGCGCGGTAAATTTCGGCGTGCCCTTTGCCAGCTTGATTTCGCTCCAGGTGGAACTATTTAAGCCGGACAAATTACCGCCGGATTTGGCGGCGATCCCGGCGATCAAACCGGGGAGCAAGTAAAAGTAATCTTGGAACGCCGGCCTCCGGCCCGGCGTGGAGTTGGAAAATATCGAACATTCAACATTCAACGCCCAACATCCAAGTTTTCAATTCGATGTTCGATGTTGGGCGTTCAGTGTTCGATGTTCCAATCCAAAACCACGCCGGGCCGGAGGCCGGTGCTCCGCCTCACTGCGCCAAACGGCACTTTTAACTGTGTCATTGTGGCTCTTTGGCACAGTTTTTCAGCCAGCCGGAAAACAGGGAAAGTGGAAATCCGTCCTTTGTTTGCAGGGCTTACATGACGTTCTCCGCTCAGCGGCATCAAAATTGCATTGAAACGGTTGAAGAGTTATAACAAAAAATTTTTATTTTATGGCAAAAGTATTAGGCATTGATCTGGGAACCACGAACTCCTGCATGGCGGTCATGGAAGGCGGCGAACCGCTCGTGCTGGAAAATTCCGAAGGCAAACGCACCACGCCGTCCGTCGTCGCGTTTACCAAGAACGGCGAGCGGCTCGTCGGCGAAGCGGCCAAGCGCCAGGCCGTCACCAACTCGCGCAACACCGTTTACTCCATCAAACGCTTCATGGGCCGCAAATTCGACGAGGTGTCCGAGGAAATCAAACGCGTGCCCTACAAAGTCGTGAAGACGTCCAACGGCGACGCCGCCGTGGAAGTGGAAGTGGACGGCAAACCGAAACAATTTTCGCCGCCCGAAATTTCCGCAATGATCCTCTCCAAGATGAAAGCCGACGCCGAAATGCGGCTGAGCGAAAAAATCACACAGGCCGTCATCACCGTTCCGGCTTACTTCAACGACTCGCAACGCCAGGCCACGAAGGACGCCGGCCGCATCGCCGGGCTCGAAGTGCTGCGCATCATCAATGAGCCGACCGCCGCGTCGCTCGCCTACGGCCTCGACAAAAAGAAGGATGAGAAAATCGCCGTGTATGACCTCGGCGGCGGCACGTTCGACATTTCCGTTCTCGAAATCGGCGACGGCGTTTTCGAGGTGAAGGCCACCAACGGCGACACGCACCTGGGCGGTGACGACTGGGACGGCCGCATCATGGATTGGATTCTCGACGAATTCAAAAAGGAGCACGGCATGGATTTGCGCAAGCAGCCCGACGCGCTCCAGCGCATCAAGGAAGAAGCCGAGAAGGCCAAAATCGCCCTCAGTTCCGCGCAGCAGTACGAAATCAATCTGCCGTTCATCACGGCCGACGCGAGCGGGCCGAAGCACATCCAGAAAACGCTGACCCGCGCGAAAATGGAACAGCTTTGCGACGAACTTTTCGAGCGCACGATTGCGCCGGTGAAGGCTTGTTTGAAGGACGCCGATATTGACGCCGCGAAAATTGACGAGTTGGTGCTCGTCGGCGGCATGACCCGCATGCCGCGCGTCGTGGAAACGGCGAAAACGCTCGTCAACAAACCGCCGCACCAGGGCGTGAACCCGGACGAAGTCGTCGCCGTCGGCGCGGGCATCCAGGGCGGCGTGCTCAAGGGCGAAGTGAAGGACGTTTTGTTGCTCGACGTGACGCCGCTGTCGCTCGGCATCGAGACGCTCGGCAGCGTGTTCACGCGGCTCATCGAGCGCAACACCACGATTCCGACCCGCAAATCGGAAATTTTCTCCACCGCCAGTGACAACCAGCCCGGCGTGGAAATCCACGTGCTCCAAGGCGAACGCCAGTTCGCCCGCGACAACCGGACCATCGGCAAGTTTCATCTCACCGATCTTCCGCCCGCGCCCCGCGGCGTGCCGCAAATCGAGGTGACGTTCGACATTGACGCCAACGGCATTCTGCACGTGAACGCCAAGGACCTCGGCACGGGCAAGGAACAGAAGATCACCATCACCGCCAGCAGCGGCCTTTCGAAGGACGAAATCGAGAAGATGCGCCGGGACGCCGAGGCGCACGCCGACGAGGACAAGGCCAAACGCGAGGAAGTTGAAACGCGCAACGAAGCCGACAGCGCGGTGTATCGCTCCGAGAAAATGCTCAAGGACACCGCCGACAAGATTTCCGGCGACGACAAGGCCAAGATCGAAAAGGCCGTCGCGGACGTGAAGGAAGCATTGAAAGGCGGCGACAGCGCGGCCATCAAATCCGCCGCTGAGAAGCTGAACGAAGCCTGGCAGGCCGTGAGCGCTGAACTTTACAAGGCCGCCGCTGCGAAGGCGCAGGCGGGAAAACAGCAATCCGCCGGCGGCGAGCCGAAAGGCGAAGCCAAGTCCGACGATAAAAAGAAGGACGAAGGCGTGATTGACGCCGAGGTCGTGGACGAGAAGAAATAAAATTCAAAATCTTTACTTCGAACCATGACAAATGAACTCGTCATCGCAACAAACAAAGCAAGGAATTAAAAGCCAGTAAAAATGGTTACTTGGTAGATTGTAACAAAGATTTTGAGCGCGAGTTCAAGCAAGCACTAGTTCGTGAAGCTGCGGCAAAAAATTTTTCCCGTCGCGGGAGCAGCGGGAGTTGATTACGATTAGCGGTTCAAAACCAAAAAATGAATGCCAGGAAAGCCAATGTTTGCCTGACCGAATGGGACACGGACAAGACCTGTCGCCTCGGGACAGGATATCAGTTCTGGCTGAAGTTGTCCGAACGGCCGGACTTGGACTGGCAACATAGTTTCAGGGAAACCTGTGAACAGATGGATATGCAGCAGCCTTTCAGGGCCGACCTGATGATCCCGGTTATTGAGCGCGATCAGTCCTATGCCCGGGTGCTGGGCGACCCACGCGAGTTCGAGAACCACTTATATCCGCGATTAAAGGAGGCCGTCAGGCGGGCCAATGAAAGGTTTGATGACCATAAGGAAGAAGAAAGAAACAAAGGCTCGCAGATGACCGACAAACGAGCGGAGGACGAGCGAATAATCGCTGAACTGAAAGCGAGATTTCGGATGGACTGATTTTTCCCATCGCGGGGGCGGTGGAAATTTGAAAACAAAATGAACATGGCGCAGACCAATTTGAGCAAGCTCCGTAGGAGCGACCTATTTGTAGAAAATCGGACGGCTCAAGATTCCAAGCTCCGCAGGAGCGGCATATTCCATTGGCGCGAATATGTCGCTCCTACGGAGCTAAAAAACCTTTTGATTGCGTTAACTACAAAGATTCCGCTCCTACGGAGCTATGAACCGGCGCTGGCGCGAATTTGAAAAATGGCTACGATCCAACAACTCGAAGCGATTGCAACGCGAGTCCTGCCGGATTTCGAGCCTACAGCCGCGTTGAAGCAGGCGAATTTGTTTTTGGCGCGCGTGATGAGTGCGGGAAATCACAAGGAAACGAACACGGTTATTGAACATTTTGGCAAGCCGGCGCTACGTGCGGTTTTGGACGACCCGCCGCAGAAAATTTTCGACCGCCAGTCGTGGACGATGTGGCACAACTTTTTTCGTTTGGAGACGCCGATGATGCCGGACGGCTTTTTCACGGTTTATCCATGGTTCAAAGACCGTGCGAAGCCAAAAGGCCCAGTGACGGCTGAAATGATTGATCATGTGCCGGCTTATGAAACGACGTCGGTTTATTCGTGCGGATGAATTTTAAAAATTTTCCCATCGCGGGTGCGGCGGGAGTTGATTACAATTAACAGACAAACCAACAACAAAGAAAGCAAAACTATGGCACTAAACGTCAAACCGATCGGCGACCGCATCCTGGTCGAGCCGGTCGAAGAGAAGGAAGTCAAGAAAGGCGGCATCATCATTCCCGATACCGCCAAGGAAAAACCGCAGGAAGGCATCATCATCGCCCTCGGCACCGGCAAAACCAACGACGACGGAAAGAAGATTCCGTTTGAAGTCAAAAAGGGCGACCGCGTGCTCGTCAGCAAATATGGCGGCACCGAAATCAAGATTGACGGCAAGGAATACAAGATTCTGTCCTCGGACGACATCCTCGCCGTGCTCGTTTAACTCCCAACTTTCAACACTCAACCAAGAACCAAAAAATATGGCAGCAAAACAATTACTGTTTGATGAGGCGGCGCGGCAGGCGATCCTGCGCGGCGTCCAGAAGCTCTCGAAGGCGGTCGTCGCCACGCTCGGACCCAAGGGCCGCAACGTGGTCATTGACAAGAAATACGGGTCGCCCACCGTCACCAAGGACGGCGTGACCGTCGCCAAGGAAATCGAACTGGAAGACGCCTACGAAAACATGGGCGCGCAAATGGTCCGCGAAGTCGCCAGCAAAACCAGCGACACCGCCGGTGACGGCACGACCACAGCGACAGTTCTAGCAGAGGCGATTTATCGCGAAGGTCTCAAATATGTGACTTCGGGCGCGAACCCCATCGGCATTCAGCGCGGCATCAACAGGGCCGTCGAAGCCGCCGTCGGCCAGCTCGACAAGATCACCAAGAAGGTCAAGGACAAGGACGAAATCCGCCAGGTCGCCGCGGTGTCGGCCAACTGGGATTTTCAAATTGCCGACAAAATCGCCGAGGCGATGGACAAGGTCGGCAAGGATGGCACGATCACGGTCGAGGAAGCGAAGTCCATTGAGACGACACTCGAAGTGGTCGAAGGCATGCAATTTGACAAGGGCTATCTCTCGCCTTATTTCGTCACCAACGCCGAGACGATGGAGGTGAAACTCGAGGACGCCTACATCCTCAATTACGAAAAGAAAATCAGCAGCTTGAAGGATATGTTGCCATTGCTCGAAAAGGCTGCACGCTCGGGCAAACCGCTGCTCATCATCGCCGAGGAGGTCGAAGGCGAAGCGCTCGCCACACTCGTGGTGAACAAGCTGCGCGGCACGCTCAGCGTCTGCGCCGTGAAGGCCCCGGGCTTCGGCGACCGCCGCAAGGCCATGCTTGAAGACATCGCCGTCCTCACCGGCGGCAAGTTCATCAGCGAGGACCTCGGCATCAAGCTGGAGAGCATTGAGCTGACCGACCTCGGCCGCGCCAAAAGCATCGTGGTGGACAAGGACAACACCACCATTGTCGAAGGTGGTGGCAAATCGTCCGACATTCAGGGACGCGTGAACCAGATCCGCCGCCAGATCGAGGAGACGACGAGCGATTACGACCGCGAGAAATTGCAGGAACGCCTGGCCAAGCTCGCCGGTGGCGTGGCCGTCATCAACGTCGGCGCGGCGACCGAGACCGAGATGAAGGAAAAGAAGGCGCGCGTCGAGGATGCATTGCACGCGACCCGCGCGGCGGTCGAGGAAGGCATTGTGGCCGGCGGCGGCGTGGCTCTGATCCGCTGTCTGCCCTCCATTGAAACGGTCAAACCCGCCAACGACGACGAGCGGATTGGCGTGGACATCGTGAAGCGCGCGATTGAATCACCGACTCGCGCACTCGCAACCAACGCAGGGGTCGAAGGCTCGGTGGTCGTTGAGGAAGTCAAGAAGCGCAAGGGCAACGAAGGTTACAATGTCACCACCGGAGAATACGAAGACCTCGTGAAGGCCGGTGTGGTGGATCCGAAGAAGGTCACCCGCACTGCGCTGCAAAACGCGGCTTCGATTGCCGGTTTGTTGCTCACAACCGAGTGCCTCATTGCCGACGTGCCGGAGAAGGAAAAACCGGCCCCGATGGGCGGTGGCGGTCCGGACATGGGCGGCATGGGCGGCTATTAAAAAGGTAGGGCCGACCTGCTGGTCGGCTAGGACGCGCGGCAGCGCGTCCCTGCCAAACAAAAAATTCAGGCGAGGCTGGAAGCAATTCCAGCCTCGTTTTTTATTGGGAGGTGCGAGCGTCGCTAAGCGTCTTGGAGTGCGCCAGTCCTCTGGCGCTTTGGGTGGTTCGAAAAGCGGTGGAGGGCCACCGCACGCCAGGACGCTGACGCGCGGTTTGAAAGAAACACCCGGCTTTCCGGCCCCGCTTTTACTTCAAAATAAATGTAAAGAATGCTTGACACATGACAAGGATGCTTTACACTATTTTTGTTATGAACAACAAGCTAAATGATCCTGAAGAACTGATTACATTAAATCCCAAAAAATATTCGTTCTGGGCTGACATGAAAGTGAACGGCTGGATATTCGCGTCATGGCCGACAATCTTCGGGGGCGATTTATGGCTTTATAATCACGAAGATTGTCCATTCATGTTAAGAGTGATTATCGCACTGATCCCGCTGGCCATGTGGCTGCTTTGGATGCGAAGCGCGGCACGATGGATACGCGGCATGGATGAATTGCACCGTCGCATAACTCTTGATGCGTGTCTCTTTGCAATCACTTGGACGTTCTTTGTCATTACCGCCTGGCAACACCTCAAACACGAGGGAATTCTGGAAGCCATTTTCCGATCGTCCCATTCTTTTCTAGGGAATTTGGTCTTGGGTTTTAATCTGGCAGGCCTCACTGAATACGATTTTTATTATCCTTTGGCCGTTACGTTGCTCTGTTTCTTTTTCTTTCTCGGCCACAGCATCTTCAACCGCCGCTACAAATGAAAAATAAATTGCGCGAACTGCGCGCAGCCAAAGAATGGTCGCAGTCCGATCTGGCCGACAAACTCGGGGTCTCGCGGCAGACCGTGAACGCCATTGAGACGGAGAAATACGATCCAAGCCTGCCGCTGGCGTTCAAAGCCGCGAGACTTTTCAAGCTGCGCATTGAAGACATTTTCGACGACAATGGGAAACCATGATTCGCCGCGATTACATTTTGCGCCAGATCGAACAGTTTGTCGCGATGCTGGCGAAAATTGCCGGGCTCGCGAAAAACGAGCAGTGGCAGGAGGCTTCGGCAGTGACCGCCGGGGAATTTCAACGGTTGACGGGCATGGACGCCCGGGAAGTGGTCCGCTTGTCCGAGACGGAGTTGCTGGCCCGGTTGATCCAGAGCGAACCAACCCACGTTGTCGAATCCAAGGCCTTCATGCTGGCGACACTGCTTAAAACCAACGGGGACCTCATCGTCGGCCAGGGCTGGCTGGAAGAGAGCCGCCAATATTACCTGAAAGGGTTGCACCTGCTGCTCGATACTTTCGGACGCAATGAAATCACAGAACGCCCCGACTTCGTGCCTGCCGTCGAAGCATTCCTAGCCGGCTTGCGCGACGCCCCGCTGCCGGTAAAGACAAACGCGATGCTCATGCGCCATTACGAACAAACAAGAGAATTCGCCAAAGCCGAAGACGCATTGTTCGCGACGCTGGACGTCGCACCGCCAAGCCCCGAACTGCTGGAGTTGGGCGCGTCTTTTTATCAGCGGTTGCTGGATTTAAGCGACGATGCGCTGATGGCTGGGAACCTGCCGCGGGCGGAAGCGGAGGCGGGACTTGCAGAATTTCGTGCGCAAATGAAATTCGGATGATGGAGCGACCGATGCCCACCGCTCGCCCTTGAGGTGGCGCCGCTTCAAGCAGCCCATCGAGGAAATTTTTGAATTGGGCAAGGACTGATTTCGAATCAGTTGCCCGGCGGCGGGTTGGCGGGTTTTTCCTGGAGCCGGCGCAATTGGTTTTCAAGCTGCACCACGCGGGTGTTGAGGCGTTCCAGAATTTTACGCATGTCGGAGGGAATGGCAACACAGTCCGCGCAATGATGCCGCGTGGCATCGCTGCCCTTGACGGGATATTCGAATTTTTTCCCGCAGGCGCGGCAGGTGCGGGGGCGCTGGCCGGAGGTGACTTTTTCCATGGCCGTGAGTTTAACTTAAAATCCAAAGCGCGCAATCCGTTGCCTGCTCCGGCGATGTTTTGTTTTAGTTTGTAGTGTCGGCGCTGTGCGCCGACTCATTCGAGCCACAGGCTCGACACTACAGCAATTTTTCACCGCTGCTTGCTTTCCAGGCTCCGGGGAGCGCTGGTGACACCGCCATCCATCAGCAGGCGGCGGTCGCGCGAGCGGGTTTCGCCCACGGCGGTGACGCGGATGGCGGCCTCGTCGGTGACGGGACATTCGTGTTCGCAAATGCCGCAGCCGATGCAGAGCGCGGGATCCACGTAAGGCCGGCGCAGCGTGATCGGATTCCCATCGCGCTTGATGATGGTGACTTCGCGCGAGTAAATCGCCTTGGGCGAGACCGGACAGACTTCCTCACAGACGACACACGGGGTTTCCATGGACCACGGCAGGCAGCGGCCATGATCGAAAAATGCCGTGCCGAGGCGAATCGGGCCTTCCGCCGCGAAGGGCCCGAGACCGGTCTTTTCCTCGATGGTGATGCGCTGGATCGCGCCGGTGGGGCAGACCTGGCCGCAGAGCGTGCAGTTCACCTCGCAGTAGCCGAGTTTCATGTTGAGGATCGGCGTCCAGATGCCTTCCAGACCGGATTCCATCAGCGCCGGCTGCAACACATTCGTCGGACAGGTGCGGATGCACTGGTCGCATTTGATGCAGCGTTCGAGAAAATCCTTTTCCTCCACCGAACCGGGCGGACGAATGACCTTTTTGTTGTAATTCCGGTCCGAGGCGCCGGAAGCCCGGCCAAAAGCAAAAAAAGTCAGGCCCAGCAAGGTGCCGAGAAATGCGCGCCGGCCCGGCACGACGGGCGCGGTAATTTCGCGCTGGAGCGCCGGCATAAACTTGAACGAAATGGCGTCTTCGGGACAATCTTCGAGGCAGTTGAAGCAGACGAAGCATTCACTCTTGCGCAACTGCGTGTGCGGGTCGGAAGCGCCTTCGCAGCTCTTCAGGCAGAGGTCGCAGTCCACGCACTTGTGCGGGTCGCGGTCGATGCGCCACAGCGCGGCCGTGGACAGCGTGCCGAGAAACGCGCCGAGCGGACAGAGCACCCGGCAGAAAAACCGCGGGATCACCACGTTCATGCCCACGAGGAACACGAGCAGGAAGCCAATGACCCAGGCGCCGGCGTGAAAGTATTGCCGCACGTAAACGCTCGAAGGGAAAAAGAGGTTCAACATCGGCAGAATCGCCGCGGTCATCGAGCGATGAAACAGGCAAATCGGGTCGAGCCAGCCGATTTGCAGGCTGCCGCAAACCGCCGCCACAATCATGCCGATGAGGATGACGTATTTGAGCGAGTAAAGTTTTTTGTAGCGGTTGGCTTCGATGCGTTCGCGTTCCTCCGCGCGGCGCTTGCCCATCAGCCAGCCGATGAAATGGTGCAGGATGCCGTAGGGACAAATCCAGTTGCAGAAGATGCGCCCGAACAGCAGCGTCGGAAGGACCAGCAGCAGGCTCCATAACAAACCCATGTAAACCGTGTGCGTGGTAATGGCTGTGGCGAAGGAAACCAGCGGGTCGAGTTCGAGGAACAGCGAGACCGGATAGCCTTTAAGATACCGCAGGTCGGTGACAAAGACGAAAAACAGAAACAGGCTGAAGAAAAAAACCTGGGATATGCGGCGGACAGTGCGGGTTTTCATGGTCAGGCCTGGACTTCCTTGTACACCAAGTCCTTCCAGTTGGTGTTGCCGAGGCCGCGGGCCTGGGCCTTATGAACGTAGGTCAACTCGGCGAGGTCGCGCTCCATCAGGTGAGTGTAACCATAACTGTCCACCGCCACCATGTCGGTTCCTGCGACGACCGTGCCCATTTGCTTCACGTCAGAGAGGCGTCCGCCGGTCGGGCCGTTTTTCATCAGCACGTTCATGCCGTCGAGCACAACGAGCGTCGGCTTCATCATCAGCGCGAAATCCGAGACAATGCTGTGAATATATTGATGGAACTGGCTGCGGCGTCCGCCGAGCAGGCCATACCAGTTTTTCATCGTCATCGAGGCGTGGCAGAGGTTGTGATCCTTGCACGGCGCGACGCCGATGACTTTCGTAGCCTTCTTGAACGGCTCGTGGAAGAACGTCCAGTTGCGGAGCACTTCGCCGTCGAGTTGCAGCGGCGCAAAGGAGCCGGATTCCGGGTAGAGCAAATCCACATTCAAATCGTCGGCTACCTGGCGCAGGCCGCTCTTGAGAAAACAACCGGCCGGGCTGTTGATCGGGTTGTCGGCAATGAACACCCTGGCCGCGCCGGCTTCGAGCACGAGCTTCGCCACGGCGCGCAACGTTTCCGGATGGGTCGTCGCCGCGAGCGCGGGCGGGGTGTCGAACGCGACGTTCGGTTTGATCATGACCACGTCGCCCTTGCGAATGAAGCGCGACATGCCGCCGAGCGCGCCGATGGCGGCGCGGACGGTTGCATCGTGTTCCGTGCCGTGCGCAATCGCGAGCGACGGCAGGGTTTTGTTCGGCTCGAGGGCATAACTCGGAAGCTGCAACCCCTTTTCCGGCTCGAAGCCGGGGACAAAATGTTTCGGCTGCCACAGGGCGTAACTACCCGCCGCCGCGCCGGCGAGCAACGCCCCGGTGGCGCCCGCGCGGACGAGGAATTCGCGCCGGCTGATACCGCCTTCCGCAGCATCGCCGGACTTGCCCGCCGTGATTTCGTCCGGTTCAGACTTCATAACCTGAGCTTCATCATAGCATTACTTTATTTGCCCCTCCAGATATTTTTCGACAAATTCCCGCGCTTTGTCCCCGTCGTCGGTGTCAAAAACGCCGCCGATTTCGCCGTCCCGCTGGTAAATCACCTTCCACGTGCCGAAATTCTGGGCCGCAAAAATCTTCGCGCCGCTCACGTCCGGCAGCGCCGTCACCTTGCCGCCGAACTGGCTGGCAAAATCCTGATACGATTTCCACGCGGCTGCGGCGTCCGCCGGGGTCGCCACCATCAGGAAAAATGGCAGTTTTTTGCCGGTAAAATAATAGCTCGCCTGAAAGACGTTTTTCAAAAACGCCTGGCCTTGGGCGTTCTCCTGCACAAACTGGACACTCGCCGGGTCAAGGCCGGTTACCGGCAAACGGCGGCGGGCGTCGAGGCCGGTGTTGTCGGGGGGGAGATTTTTCGCGCGATCTTCGGCGATGGCTTTTGCCAGTTCGAGGGTCTTCGCATTCTGATCCGAAGCCGTCACCTGGACGTAGCGCGGTCCTTGGCGGAAGAAAAATCCCATCCCGCTCGCATAACTGTCCGGCGCGAAAGCCAGCGGCCCGCCCTTGGGATCGCGTTCCAGTGAGAACATGCCAAAGGCGTTGACCGGCGTGTCGAAGCGGTATTCATAAACGTCCACGAAGCTGCCGGACGTGCCAATGATGGAGAAGGAGCGGCAGCGAAGCTGTTGAAAATTAAAATTCAAGTAGGCCGGGGCGCGCCCGTCAATTTTCTCGAACAAATTGTCCGCGTTGTAAAATTCCGTGTCGCTCATCGGTTTCAGCCCGTCGAGTTTGATTTCCAGCGGTTCGCCTTTGGCGGCCGGTGCGGGAGCGGCAGCGGCTCCCTCGGCGGGTTCGACGGTGGCTTCCCCTTCGCCGTCGGCTTGAGTTTTGGCGGCGCCCTTTGTTTCCCCCGGGCTGGCGTCCGCCCCACGAGCGGTGCCCGATTTTCCTTCGACGGCTGCAGCGGTGGATTTCAACGCGTCGGTGTTGAGCGCGAAACGGTCGGGGTCATAGTGTTTTCCCTTGAACCAGATTGCGACGCCGATGACGACGAGCAGAACAACGGAGATCAGGCTTACGACACGCTCCGCCGACGAAACTTTTGTGCGCCGGAAAGTTTTGCGATTTCCGGTCGGAGATTTGGCGGCGGCGGGTGCGGCCATGCATCAAAACCGGCTCACGCGAAGTTACGCTGGGCGCGCTTCACGATTTCCGGGTAATCAATGTGGAACGCGCAGCGGTCGCGCAACGCAGCCAGATCCACACCGGCAGCATTGCGTGCGGATTCCGGCAGGGCATGATAAAGTTCGCGCGCGCCGGCATTTCCGTCCTGTTCGTAGTAGGTCACGTAACGGGCGATGTCGAGCAACGCAAACCTGGATGTCGCGGCAAACGCATCGCAGGACGGACAACCCGGGCACAAGGTGCGCCGGCTGGCGAGGATGGTTTCCTTGAGCAGGTTGATCTGCGCGGTTTTGAGCGGCGTTTTGTAACTGCGCGCGGCAGCGGAGCTGGCCTGCATTTGATCCACGTTGTCAATCATGTTGCAAACGACGGAAATGCGCGGGTCGCTCCAGCAGGCTTGCAACACGGCCTGATGCGTGGTCAGGCCGAGCTTGTCGAATTCCGGCAGGCGTTTGGGCACGTCGCCGGTGTTGCGCAGGGTCTTCATCGCCACCAGCGCGATGCCGGCCTTGTATGCCGCATCCAACGCCCGGTCAAAAGCGTCGCCTTTGGTAAAGAACGGCGTGTAGCGGAGCATGATGATGTCCAGAAAACCGCCTTGTGCGGCGGCGTTGAGGTAATCATTCAACCGTCCGTCATGGCAGGAAAAGCCGACCATTTTTACCTTGCCCGAACTTTTCAGTTGGTCGGCGGTCGTTTTGAACTCGTCATTCTTGGGCCATTCCAGCGAGGCGTCGCCGTATTCGCGCGTGCCGAGGCCGTGGATGTAAAAGGCGTCGAGATACTTCGTGCCGCAGGCGTCGAGCCGGCGGTCAATCATTTCGAGCAACTGTTTGGGCCCTTGGTGCGGATGATCCTTGGAGACGAGGAAAATTTCCTTGCGGCGTTCGGGATACTTTGCGAGCCACGCGCCGAAAATTTTATCGGATTTGCCCCCGAGATAACAATCCGCCGAGTCGAAATAACGAATGCCCATGGACCAGGCAATGTCAATGTAGTCGGGGCTCAAGGCCTGCTCCATGCCGCCCAGGCAGAGCATGGTGGCTTGCGGACCGTTTTTTCCGAGCTGGCGCTTGGGCAGCGGCGCAGCAGTTGCGGCGGATGCCGGTGCGTCCCCGGCGGACACGGACTGCGTCATCATCGCCGGTGCGGCCGCCAGCGCAACGGGCAGGGTCAGGGTGGTCTTGAGAAAGTGGCGGCGCGAAGTTTGCAACTTGTTTTCTTTCATGGGCTTTTCGAGTTTCCGCAAAACTAGCACTCGTTTGAGATTCCTGCAACGGGAAATGAATCCGACCGGGCCGCACGGAGCTTGACCCGTGCGGCGAATTGGAAGATTATGGTATTGCCAAATCGAATGATGGGGGCGCACTGGTTTCGACCTGGGGAATGCGCCAGAGGCGGCATGCCGAGGATGGTTCGTTGGCCTCGTAAAAAATCGAACCAAAACAAACAGCTAATCAAGAACTAGCTCTCGCGGCCTAAGGCCTCGACGTCCGCCACTGGACACCTGCTACGGTGGACGGACGCCACAGCAGGTTGGGTTGCAGGCGGAGTCTGCGCGCCGGCAACCGAGATCTTATCCTGCGGACTAGGCAGTGCGATTCGTGTCCGGACGCCATCGCACAGCAGAAAACCTTCTCCGGACTAAGCATGTAGTCGCGACTGGTTTGTTTGTCAGGGACGCGGGTTCAATTCCCGCCGCCTCCACCAGATTGAATTTCGTTCGGCATCGGACGTTGCGCGTTGCGCAGCGACCGTTGTTTTAGCCAATGAAATCCAGTGTTTTTTGAAGGAAACGGTTAAGGTTTGAGCGCGTAATAGGCGGTTCAATCCGACTTTTTGCAGAAACGACTTCATTTCTAACCAGTTGTCCTCTAAAACCCATTTTTGGGCCTGATTTGCCTCTAAAATGAAGTTTTTGAGGAGTTCAATCGGGCTGGCTTCTCCTCTCTCGGCTTTGGCCAATCGCTGCTCCAGAACGGCCTTTTGGACAATCAAGGGATTCTTCAATTCCTTGAACTCGGAAAGTTCAAGCCCGCCTTCTGTAAAGGCGGTGTTGAGCCTGTCAATTTTTGATTTGAGGGCGGCAAGCTCGGACTTTATGCGGTCAACGTGTCGTTGCCGCGCTTGCGCCTCGTCGTTATGCCAAAGTTCTATTTGGGCAAGGAATTTCTCTTTCCAGACGTCGGGAATGATCACCAGTGCCGCGTTCCGTTTCACTTCCTCGGCAAATTTCTCCTCCCGTATCAGGCCGCGATCATCGGAATGCGGCTGCTTGTTTTTGTGCGTGCAACGGTAGTAGCGATACCGGCGACCGCTCCTTTTGATATGGCGTTCGGCGGTGATGCAGTGTCCGCACGTGTCACAGGTGGCGAAATTGAGAAAGAGAAGTCCCTTGTCGCCCCGCTTTTTGCGGGGCTTGCCAACTTTGACAAGCGCAACCTGAATTTCGTCAAACGTCTTTTTGGAAATCATCGGCGCGTGTATGCCTTGGTGCATCTCGCCCTTGTGGAGAAATACGCCGTAATAAAATGGATTGCGCAGAAAGTTTCCAATCGAGGAAAGCGGCAAAGGCTTTTTGCTGAGATACCCGGTGATGCCGGCTGCCGCCAATTCCTTCTGAATGGCGGTCAGCGAGTATTGGCCGGTCGCGAAAAGCTCCATTATTCGCTTCATCTTCGGAAAATATTCAGGATGCGGCTCAATCGTGCGCAATCTCGGTTCGTTGATATAGCCGAGCGGAGCCTTGCTCGAATATATCCCCCGGCGGATTTTCTCCCGGATGCCGCGCCGAATGTTGGTCGAAAGATCGCGGACATATTGATTCGCCATGCCAAGCTCAACGGCAATCATTAACACGTTGTCGGTCGGCAAATACGATTTCTCGAACGTTCGGATTTCCTGAATGACGCCGCGCTGCAAAAGGCCGATGATCTTTCCGCCGTCGTCGAAATTACGGGCGAGCCGGTCCAATTTCCATGATAGAATGGCGGTGGCCTCGCCGCGTTCGATCCGGCGGAGCATTTCGTTAAAGACTTCCCGGCCCGGCTCCTTCGCGCTCTTGCTTTCGGTGAACGTGGCGGCAACCGGCATTCCGTTTTGCAGCGCGATGGCATTCAATTCGGAAAGCTGCGCGTCAATCGAGAGGATTTGACGGTCTTCATCTTCGCTCGATTTGCGGCAATAAATGAAGTATTTATTCATGGACAGAGTATAGCAAATTACATAATTGATTGCGAGCATAAAATGAAACAAAAATCAAGGCCCGTGATAACCAAAGGGATGCTTGTGACATTGCGCGGAGATTCTTCGCGCGAACGGCTTTTGCACCGGCTGCACAGTGTCGCGCTGGTATTGAAAGGTTCTTCCGCCAGTGAAACCGCGCGAATCTATGGTGATTCGCCCCGCGCCGTCGCCTATTGGGTCACGCGGTTCAAGAAGCACGGCATTAAAGGACTGCAAGAAGAATCGCGTCCAGGGCGTCCGTCAACGCTGAACGCCACACAATTGAAGAAGGTGCAAACATATCTGAAACAATCAAACGCCATGTCAAGGCCGGTAAACGCGAAGATGCTCTCCGCTTACATCTTAAAAGAATTTGGAATTCCCCTGAATCCTCATTTGTGCTGGCGGATTCTTAAACGGTTGACGACGTGAGATCGTCTTTTCGTTGGTGTTTTTTCATCGGCCCGACTGTGATGTGAATGCAGAACGTAAATAATTTTTCCCCCGCCTATTACGCGCTCAAACCTTAACCGTTTCCTTCAAAAAACACTGGATTTCATTGGCTAAAACAACGGTCGCTGCGCAACGCGCAACGTCCGATGCCGAACGAAATTCAATCTGGTGGTCCTTTCTGACACAAACTCGAACTGTCCTTGAAGAAAATCCCCCTGATTAGGGTATCCCCACACCCTTCCCCACATGGGGAGGGGTAACGATTTCAGAATCGCCTTTGTTCACAATACTGTTCGACGATTTTGCGATTGTCCGACACCCCCGACTTCGGTCGGTTTTATGGCTCGCGCGGCTCTTACATTGGGGATGCCGCGCTCGCCAAAAACCTCCCTCATCGCTCACGCGAAAACGGGTTCACCCACGGACGGGTTGGAAATTTTCTGTGAAAATAAATTCTATCCCGCTGTGAAGCGGGAAGAAATTTCATTCAAGTCATTTTATGTCCAAGACGAGATTGTATTTTCTAAGGTCGGGATGCCGGCCCTCGGATTCCGCTCCGAAAATCACTTCCGTTTGAAGGTGGTACGGCCGGTATTCGCCCGGCCTTCCCGTCCACCTGACCTGGCTTTTGGCCACGATGGTAATCGAGCTTTTGGGAGAAATATCAGTGACTGATCCTCTAACGCCGCCAAAGCCTTCAAATGCGGTGTCAATACCGCTTACCTCGGTCACTTCAAATTGATCACCTCGGCTGTTTATGAGATTGAATTTGTTACGGAAATCGGGATTCAAAGCCACTCCGTATGTTTGGGATGCACTTGTGTTGGTGATGATCAAGGTCAGCCTCGCAAAGCCGTAGACGTTGTCTCCGGGAAGCAGTTGCAGCGATTCGACCTTGGCCTGCAAATCGCCGAACGGTTTCGGCGGGGGCGTTGCCGCGCTACCACCTGACGCCTCTTTAGCCTGCGCCGGTTGGGAGAGAAGCTGTTGCGTGGCGTCGTCCGATTTGAACTTTGCTTTCGCGCCTCCTACAACCTCAGAGGTTTCGGTAGTGATGATTTTGGCGGTAAGATTGATAGTTGTGCCGATGGGAGTAATGTTGCCGATAATCAAGGCATCAACGCCCGTAAACAAACCAAGCTTCTTTGCGGTGGCCGGGTCAATCAGGCCGCTCGCGGTCAATTGATGTTCGTCTAAAATGCTTTTGCGGTTGGCGCGATCCAAAACAGAGAAGTCGCGCTTGGTCATCACGAAATCAACTGTCAATTGGTCGGCGACATATTTCCCCAACTCGCTTGAACCACCCTGCAAATCAGTGAAATCAAGCACGGTAATTTTCTTATTGCCGTTGCTTTTGATTTGGGCGGCAAGGTCTTCGGCCATTTTGGAAATCTCGGTATCCATATCCTGTGCGTGTGCAAATGTCTGGCCGCACAAGATGATGCACAGGATGATTGTGATGAAGCGTCGAGGTTTCATGTCAGTGATTTTGAAGGCTTAACGACAGATTGGTATCGTTGGCTATTTGTTTGATGATCCGTTCCTCGGCTTGCATCCGGGCCTCTGCGGGGCGAAAACCGATGCCATTGGCAGTAAACGTCCACTCTTGGCTTTCTGCTTGTCCAGCAACCGGCAAAGTCACCACTTCAAGACGCATATTCGCGGTTATGGTGTTGTCCAAATCTTTGTTTGTCGAATACTGAACGTCCTGCCGGGCAAGCAAAAGCGCGTCGAGGGATTTTGCAAGCTCCAACTTATTAAAAAGGTCGCTTGAGCCGTTGAATACACTGTTAAATAAACCATCCGTGACCAGCTCTGGTTTGAAAAAAGAATCGGTCAATTGAACATGGTCGGTTTTGAATCGGGTGACGAGAGCCGCGGCCACAGCATGGTTCATCGAGCGGTATTCGGATGCGACTGCAACGGCAATCAATTGATTCCTTGCGGTTTTGGTGATGCCAGTGTCCACGTATTTTTCCAAGAATATTCGGTGTTCGTGAGCAGCATCCTGAACAGCCCTCTCGCGTTCCGCCGCAGCATTCTGAGCGGCTTTCTGGGCTGCTGTCGCGTTCGCCAATTCAAGCTGTTGCTGCGCCAATGCCGCCGCTTTTCGCTTTTCCCGGCGGCTCTGTATGCTGTAGATAAGGCCGATGACGGCTGTCATCACACAGGTAAAGACAATCAAGCGTTGAAGGATTCTTCTGTTCATGTCAGTTCCCGAAATTGTTTGCTAGAGCTTGCAAGAATTGTGCGTGGGCGCAAGAAAAAGTCATCCACAGCAAGACGGCAAAAAAGCATGATATAATTTGCTCACATGGTTTTTACGCCGTGTTTCCAGTCCAGCCTCTATTACCTTGGCGGCTCGTAATCAAACGGATGTCGCCAAAAGATACTCCCGCCGAACTCAAGACCCGGCGAGAGGATTCTTAATTTGGAGTAGAGGCTCGCTTGGAAATATGGAGGATTGGCATATTGTTTTAGGGGTTCGAGAGGAATGGGGGCGGGAAAACCCCTTTGTTTTGTCCCCGCGCGACCGCCAGCATCACCTCTACGCCATCGGGAAAACCGGCACGGGCAAAACGACGCTCCTTCGCAATTTGATTCTTCAAGACATAGCCGCCGGTCACGGCGTCGGCGTCATTGACCCGCACGGCGACCTGGCGAACGACATTCTCGACCACATTCCCCGCCACCGTATTGAGGACGTGGTGTATTTCAATCCCGCCGACATGGAACACCCAATCGGCTTCAACCTCCTCGGTCAAACCCTGCCAGACAACCGGCACTTGATCGCCTCTGGTATCGTGGGGGCGTTCAAAAGCGTGTGGTCGCATTCCTGGGGGCCGCGTATGGAATATATTTTGTATGCGACGGTTGCCGCGCTTTTGGAATGCGAGAACGTAAGTTTGCTTGGCATCCAGCGGATGCTTTCCGATGGCAAGTATCGCGCGTGGGTGGTGCGGCAAATCAAAGACCCGCTGTTGCGGGCGTTTTGGACGGAAGAATTCGAGGGCTTCAAAACTTCCTTGCAGCAGGAAATGGTTGCACCAATCCAAAACAAGGTTGGGCAACTGCTCATGTCGCCGCATTTGCGAAACATCCTGGGGCAGATCAAAAGCCGCATTGATGCCCGCTTCATGATGGACAACGGGCGCATTTTCATCGCGGACGTGTCCAAAGGAAAACTGGGAGCGGACAAAGCGAATCTTTTGGGTGCGCTTTTGGTCACGCAATTTGAACTGGCGGCGATGTCGCGATCGAACATCCCCGAATCGGAGCGCCGCGATTTTTACCTCTACATTGACGAATTTCAATCGTTCGCGACGGATTCGTTCGTGTCCATACTGTCGGAAGCGCGAAAATACCGCCTGTGCCTCACGTTGTCGCATCAATACACCGATCAACTACGCCCGGAAATTAGGGATGCGGTGTTCGGCAACGTCGGTTCGATGGTCGCCTTTCGCGTGGGACAAAGGGACGCGGAAATTCTTGAACGGGAATTCGGCAACGCATATCCTGCCCGGCGGTTTGTGGATTTGCACAATCACGAAATCTGCATCAAGATTTTGAAAGACGGCGAGCACGGCGATCCGTTCGTCGCTCGGACGTTGGCGCCGTGGGGCAACTGCCACAACCATCGCGAAAAGATTATTCGCCGGTCACGGGAAAAATACGGCGCACCGAGAAAAATCGTAGAAGACAGAATCCGACGCTGGCGTCACAAATGATATGATCATCCGCAATCCATTAAGAGCACGGATTTGGTTCAAATTACGAGAGCCGATAACTTTGGTCGCTTCCGCCGCTGTCGGGGGTGTTTTATTTTCGTTTCTGTGGTGGTGCGGTCTTTATATGTTGGCTGCTGCCGCAATTGCCTTTTTTGCGGTGCTTTGCTTGAAGTTTTTGGTCTTGGACGTGCTAACGCTTGAAATCGTCTGCCCGAAATGCGGAGGGATTATTGATACCACCACGCCGTGGCTGTGTGAATTTGACCCTGAAAAGGAACACCGGAACGAGAATACCGACGAATTTCCTTTCATCAATGAGTGTGAACGGTGCCATAAAATCCAGAAGGCATACGTATGTCATCATAACGACTGCCAAACCCCCATTTTTTTATCGCGAGACAGGGAGAACACGCTTCACGCGAGACGTCTCACTGTTCCCAAAGAACCGGACAAAATTAAGGTCCAAGCTGTCAATGAAGCTGATCCCCGTGAAGAGAAAATCGCCAAACAGAAAGATAAGATTCAAGATTTGACGCATAAATATGAAGTGACGAAATTAAAGAAGAAAATTGAAATTGAAAAAATCCTTCCCGAAAAATCCGAGCAACAATCGCTGGAAAAAGAAATTGAAGGCGCGATGTCAGCAATTCTAAATGGCGCGGGAAAGATATTTTCAACTGATGAAGCTGCTGATCGCGCGAAGGCTGTGGGGGCTGAAAAATTTAAAGACGATCCTTTAAAAAAAGCAAAATGGGACGCGGCGGTTGACGACTTTGCCAAAAAATATAAGTTAAAAAAGCTGATGGAGGGTAAATAAACAAACCCCATTCGAGAGAATGGGGTTTTGTGAACCAGTATCAGCCAGCGACTACGGTTGGCTCCGTTTTGCGTGGGTGAGTCTGGGCGCGTTGCTCGGCAAGTTCCAAGAATGCGTTTATCAGGTGACTGATCTCACGGAACGAGATGTATTGGAACGCGTCGCCATATTCACTCTGCATCTTCATGATGGCTCTATCTATGGCATCAAGGTTCATCAATACTTCCATGCGGTTGTTGACATGCTCCTTCATCATCTCGTCATCGGAATTAAACGGGTAGCCGTGATCGGTCTGATGTTTGAGATGCGGGAAAATCATTTGTCTGATTTCCCATTCGACGCGGGCGGCGAGCATTTGTTGCTGACTATTGGTAAAGGGCTTTTTGGTTTCGGACATGGCGTTTCCTTTTGTTGACAATTGAAGAAATCAATCAACTTAGGTGCTGACGGATTTCACACAATTGCCAACGGGAGCGGGGAAAACACCGGACGAAATTCGTAGTAATTATAGGTCAAAACCGCTCAAAAGTCAACAGTAACAGCCTAATTACAAGTCGGTTACATTGACGGCTTCGTTGAGCCTTGCTTTAATTACAGGCGGAACTTTTTCGTTCCTTACATCTCAACCATTCCGTCTTTGCATCGGCTCCGGTACTGCCGTGCCGGAACGAAAGCCAGGGCGGGCAACCAAAGGAAACCCATGAAAACATACTGCTGCCTGCCAGCCATGACTGGAGGAGCCTTGTGATTGATTGCGTGATTCATCCCCCCAAATTTTCGCTCGGGCAGGTCGTGGCGACGCCAAACGCTCTCGCCGCGATTCCGGGCGATGAAGTTCTGAACGCCCTGTCCCGGCACGTCCGGGGCGATTGGGGAACACTGGACGCGGAAGACTTGAACACCAACGAACGCGCATTGCGTTTCGGTGGGCGTTTATTTTCCTCGTATCACTCAAGCCGAAACGTAAAGTTTTGGATCATCACCGAATGCGACCGCTCGGTTACAACCGTGCTGTTGCCGGAGGACTACTGAATGAACACATGGATTGACTTCAAGGAACTACGTTCAAAGCTCGACTTTGAACAGGTGCTTCGACACTACGGCGTCGAGGTGAAACGCAAAGGCAACCAGCATCACGGCTACTGCCCGCTGCCAAATCACAACGGAAAGAAGAACTCGCCGTCGTTCTCGGCCAATCTTGAACGCGGCATATTCCAGTGCTTCGGCTGCGGGGCCAAAGGCAACGTCCTCGAATTCGCGGCCATGATGGAAAAAGCCGATCCGAAAGACGGCACGGCATTGCACAAAGTGGCCGTTGAACTGCAACAACGCTTCTGCCCGGAGCTAGGAGGAAAACCCTCTGCCGAAAAAGCGGCTCCACCGAAAAAGGCGGAGCCGAAAGAGGAAAGGCCGGTCATGGTCAATCAGCCGCTTGATTTTGAACTCAAAGGGCTGGATGCGGAGCATCCGTATCTGTCGGGTCGTGGCTTCACGTCAGAAACGATCCGGCATTTCGGCCTGGGCTTCTGCTCGCGCGGAATGTTGAAGGACCGGGTGGCAATTCCACTTCACGACAACGAAGGAAAGCTCGTTGGATACGCCGGTCGTGTGATTGACGATGCTTTAATCAGCGAAGACAATCCGCGCTATCGTTTCCCTGGGAAGCGCGAGCGTGACGGCACACTCTACGAATTCCGAAAGACGCTGTTTTTATACAACGGCTTTCGCATTAAAACGCCAATTGACGATCTGATTGTCATCGAGGGATTCGCCTCGGTCTGGTGGCTGCATCAAAACGGCCTGCCCTCCGTGGTAGGAACGATGGGGTCGGACTGTTCTGAAAGGCAGGCTGAACTCATCGTGTCCTTGGTCAAGCCAAACGGCCGGGTGTGGATTGCGCCGGATGGCGACAAGGCGGGCGAGCGATACGCTCAAACGCTGATGTCACTCATTTCGCCGCATCGCTTCGTGCGGTGGGTGAAACTGGATGAAAACAAACAGCCGACGGATTTGTCGGCTGAACAATTGAAAATTCGCTTCATAATATGAAGCGCACGCGACCTCGTGAGGGGTCGCTTTTTAACGTCTGAACATTAAAACGCAAGACAATCTGTACTTTGCGATTGTCGAAGCATGTAACAAAAAGCAGATCAGGGCAGGCTATTACCAGTTTAACGCGGGTAGACAATTATGTCGTTACATGATAAAACACTCATAGATCTCAACGAAAGGATAAGTATGGATGAGAATGGTGGATTCGGGTATGCTATGTTAAGACTACTTATTGCTTGTATCATGTGCTGTTTTATCGTGCTTTTAATGCTTGCCTTGTTATTAGTAGTTTGTTCGTTTTTACAGACAGGGAAAGTTGAAATAGTTGCTCTATTGGCTATTGTCATTCTTCTTGTGCCCATTATCAGCCTTTATCGCTGCATTAAAAAGCTCCTCCCCGTGATGAAGTGTAATAAGTGTGGCGGAAAAGGTTTTTTGTTTGTGGGAGAGATAAAGTATCCTGAATCCTCCTCACTCTATATGTACAGATGTACAAAATGCGGGGAAGAAAGGAGTGGATATCCGAACAGGTGAATGGATTACAAGAGCCCCCAAGGATCACATGCCGTCTCGCAAGAGGCGGCTTTTTTCTTGGCTTTTTAAGCATCACGCACCAAGTCGCGCAAACGCACCTTGAGCGCTTTCGCCACGCGGGCAAGGGCGTCAACCGAAATGGTCTTTTCTGTGCGTTCCACCTCGCCGATGTATTTCGGATTCAGGTCTGCCAATTCTCCAAGCCGTTCTTGGGTCATTTTCTCTTTCTTGCGATATTGACGAATGGCCCGGCCCAGCGATTTTCGATGTGCAGATTGTGCTGCCACGATTTGCAAGAATAGCGGACATCCACGCCAACACTAAACCAGCTATAGCTGGTATTTTGTTCTTGCATTTCCCCGGCATTTCCCCGATTGTTGCGCAGTAATGAATACGCCAATTGAATTTCGCCGCAGAATCGGTCTCACGCCGCAGGAAAACGGCTTGCAATGCGCTGGCTGTAGCGATTGTCCCGATTTGTGGGAGCTTGCTAACGGCGATTTTGCCGTCATCGGAGAAGACATCACCGATGCCGCTCAAGCCACGCTGCCGGCGGTTGCCGGTTGCGGCCCTTCCGAGCGCATTATCCGCTTGCCGCGCCGAGTGCTGGTGAACGCCAAAAGGGACATTCCCGACGCTGTATAGCCTGTGATAGAATGGCGGCATGGGATTTGGGGGCTGGCTTGCCGAAAATTCAGTCCGTCTTTTAACCGCCGCCGCTGGCATCGGCGGATTGTGGTTTGCAGCGTATTCAATCCATGAAGAGGCAAAAGCCCGAAGAGTGGCCAACCTGCTTGCCATCACCGCCAACCACCGCGAAATTTGGAATACATTTCTCAATAACAAGGAACTGGCGCGCGTTCGTGATGCATCGGCCAATATAATCAAGCAACCGATTACAGAAGCTGAAAAAACTTTCGTCGCGTCGGTCATCGCGCATATCAACAGTGTATTTTATGCGATGAATAACAACCTGGTCATCAATTTGGATGGACTGCGGCGGGATGTGGCACAATTTCTGTCCCTGCCGATTCCCCGTGAAGTATGGGAAAGAATAAAACCTACTCAAAACGATGATTTTGTCGCCTTCGTGGAATCGTGCCGGAATTGGAAATAATTAGCTTTCCAGCAAACGGATTTTTTTAACTTTGGATTCAACCAACACCTCGCGCTCCGGTTGCTGTCGGTAGTCATTCGTCAGACTTTGCCGGTCGGGATCAAATAGTGTTCCTTTCGTCGCCTCATGGTAGTCAGTGGGATTTACCCAGATTGCTCCAAACGGGTCGCGGATCACTTCTTCAAACGTGGACAGGCAGAATTGCTTTGAAACAGGTAGATTTGCTTGTAGCAACCGCTCGGCAGTATTATTCCGGCGTTTCGCAGTTTTTAATACCATGAGCACGCGGAAAGGGAATTTTTTATAATCATCACTGGATGCGCCGTTACGGACTGCAAAATCGCCCGATTTGTAATACTCGAAATAACAACCGGCTTTGCCGACAAGAATTTCCTGAATTTCTTGGGAACGATCCAACTCAAGAAAGAATTCGTAGGCAAAACCTTCCGTAACAGCGTCCTTGTCCTGGATGCTGATGAAGCCGTCAGGCTTTACCAGGACTTTCTCGCTGTTGTCACCGGGGCGATACGCCTCGAATTCATTTAGAAGCGGCCAAGTGTTGAAGACTTTGATTTCAAAATTCGCCTCTGATTTGATAGCCGCATGAAATGCCGTCTTCACGTCCATGACTTCAAGTTCATGCCGGATGGTGAGGTCGCTCACACGGGCACGGCGTTCAAGTTGAGGCAATTCAAATGAAGGATAGTCATTCAAGACGCCTTCTTTTTGGAGCAAAACCAAGCCTTTACGGGTTAAAAAGAGGATGGACGGCTCAAACGCCCGACGGGGGCGTTCGCTGACGAGTCCGGCGGCTTTGAGTTTTTGCAAACGCTTTATTTCTGCTGGGCTTTTCCCTTCAAAATAAAGCGCCGTGGCGTGTTCATTGGTCATAACACGGCATTCAAACAACCCGCGTAACAGCGCCAAATCGCGGGGTTTGATTTCCAAAGCACCGACTCGAATTTTCGAGGTCGCCATGCGCGGAATTATATCATTTGCAAAAAGTGTGAAAATCACAAATTGCTGGTATAATAAAATTGCTTTCCAAAGCGATACCAATTGATGTTAATAACCAAAACAAAACAACGGATGAATTCAGATGCAACCACGGTTCAGTTATCAGATCCGCTTCACAATGCGGCGGAATTTGAGCGCCCTATTGAGTTGATCGTTGCTCAGCCGACTCATGATTTTGAGGCGATAGAGCGCCTGTTTCGTCTCAATGCAGATTTTGAAGAGCGATTTAGGGATAAGTTAAGAATTGAACCGGCACTCAGCAGGCCTCTCGTTAGTTTTCAAGCAAACAAAAACCGAGCCGTTTACCGATGGTACAAATACAAGGAAGCTTTTTCAGCGGGAATGGTGGAGTACTTTCTTGAAAACTTCAATCTTAAGAAAGGGAAACTTCTCGATCCATTTGCCGGTAGCGGCACAGCAATGTTCGCTGCAAGCGGTTTAGGAATGCAGGCTGAAGGAATAGAACTATTACCTATTGGGCAGCAGATAATCGAGACGAAGCAGCTGATTGACTTAGAAATTACCTCGGAGGATATAGTAATTCTAGAACATTGGGCAAAAGTGCGGCCGTGGACAAAATCAAAAGCAACCCTTCCCATCAATGAATTACGAATCACTCGCGGAGCATATCCAACGGAGACGCTAGAGGGAATAGGCAAGTACTTAGCGGCTGTGGAAAATGAAAATAAGCATGTTCGCTCTGCACTTCGGTTTGCGCTTCTGTGTATTCTTGAGTCTATAAGCTATACTCGTAAAGATGGACAATATCTCCGATGGGATCACAGGTCTGGAAGAACGCTAGGCAAGAAAATCTTCGATAAGGGAAAAATCCTATCATTTAATGAAGCTATTAGTGAAAAACTGAACAATATAGTCTCTGATCTGAGAGCCGGGACCGTCCCAGAAGATCTTTTTGCTAAATCTCGAACGAAGCCTGGGAAAATAATTCCTCATATTGGTTCCTGTCTCGATATTTTACCGACTTTTGATTCTGCAAAGTATGATTGCATAATAACCTCCCCGCCGTATTGCAACCGATATGACTACACTCGCACGTATGCTCTGGAGCTCGCCCTTTTGGGGGTTAGCGAAGATGAACTTGTGAAGCTACGCCAAGACATGCTCAGTTGCACCGTAGAAAACCGCGCCAAAAATCTTTTGAAGATAAACCCGAAGTGGGATAAAGCAATTCGCGCTGCTGATCAGCAGAAACTGCTTCAGGAAATTCTTAAGTATTTGGATACAGAAAGAGATCAGGGTCGTCTTAACAATAACGGCATTTCTCGAATGGTGCGAGGTTACTTTTACGAAATGGCGTGTGTAATCGCAGAATGTGCGCGCGTTTTGAAACGAAATGCACGGCTTATCATGGTAAACGATAATGTGAGATATGCAGGGGTTAGTGTTTCTGTGGACATAATTCTTTCGGATATTGCCCAGCAGCTCGGGTTTGAAGTTGAGAATATTCTCGTATTACCAAATGGTAAAGGGAATAGCAGTCAGCAGATGGGTGTTCATGGTCGAGAGTCGCTACGCAAATGTGTGTATGTTTGGCAGAAAAAATAATCAGATGAAAACAAACCACCTGGAGCATTTAAAGTCGAGTCATGATCTGGAGACAACATATGAGGCAATCCGTGCGGGCTTTGTTGCCTTGGCCCTTGAAAAGAATAGGAGAGCAACACCGTTCGTGGCCCAAGCGAGATCACTCAAGGTCGCCGCTTCAAAAGCAAAGATCCCCGGTGACTTGCTGAAGATGACGGAGATACGACCTGCGGTTCTAACGGCAGCAGGCGTCTCAGACAAGGCAAGCAATCACCTCCAGGAAGAAGACAAGACGGAAGCCATTAAAGGCTTGATCCGGAACTTTCTCGAACCCGCTGGGGCCAACTTTATTGAAGAGCTTGTTTTCCGCTTCCTGCTCACACGAGGAGACACTCTTGGCGGGTCGATGCGAAACGTTGGTGGATTCTTGGCCCAATGTAAATTGACGCGCTCTATTGTTTCGTACTTAACGTTAACCGGAAAAGGTTACAGGTGGCTCCACTCCGAGACTGACAAATGGGCATCTAACCCCGATGATGATTCAGATATCGAGTTTCACCTGAAAGGACTAAGTTGGCAAATTGAAGGGAAGGACAGAACATTAATTTACAATTTGACTGTGCCGCTCTTCAAGAACAACGTCGATCTATGCCTGTTTAATTGCAGCCCGATCAATCTTTCCAAAAAGGTCATTAATGATGCCGCATCATACATCGCTTTAGGAGAGTTGAAAGGAGGAATTGATCCTGCCGGAGCTGACGAACATTGGAAGACTGCTCGAACCGCTTTAGACAGAATCCAGGAAGCCTTTGCAAAGCACAAAGCCACGCCGAAGATCTTTTTCATTGGCGGGGCTATTGAACAGAAGATGGCAACGGAGATTTGGGCAATGCTCGAAAACGGAGTATTGGACAACGCGGCAAATCTAACGGACGAAAAACAGATTGCATCAATCGCATCTTGGTTGTGTAAGCTATAGCAAAACCTAAGCGATTAAAAGGAATCAGAATGGCAAAAATAATAAATCCGCAGATTCCTAAAATCGTATATCTGTTCGGTGCTGGAGCCACCCACGCTGAGCTCGTTAACTTGTATCCAGATGAAATCGCAGAAGGAAAGTTTTGGTCAGAAAATGGGCTACTAATGACAGATGTGTCTCGAAGAGTATGCGAAAAGGCAAGAAACCACGGCTTATTCTCAACGGAGATTAGTCCTCTAATTTCGTCAGCAGGTTTATCTAATATCGAGCTTTTCATCAGTCTGATTAAAAACAACGGGACCGATTCAGAAAACACTATTATTAATTTAGAAAGAATAATTGAAAATGATATATCATCACGATTGCCTGCACAGCGCCGAAGGAAATTCTATTTGCATAAGTCTGTTTTAGAACTCCACAAACACAGCACGAGCGAACAATTGATCGGTCTTATATCTCTAAATTACGACAATGTTTTGGATGAAGCCTACAAAGCAATTTATAAAGAAACCCCTGATTATTGCTTGTCCTCCAGACAACCAAATAAAATCCCGCTACTTAAATTGCACGGCGGCTTTGATCTAGAATATAGAGGACATAAACTTTCAATTCTCACGCCAGGTATAAATAAGAACTATTTGCAGCTACCTTATAATTTCGTCTGGGGGCGTGCTTTGGAGATACTCATCGAATGCGATATACTTCGCATAATTGGATGTTCACTCAGCCAAAATGATACTGGGCTGATTGACTTATTCTTTAAGGCACATCTGGAAAGAGGAAAACCGTTTGAGATACAAATGATATCATTTGACCCACCAAATAACAGCATAAAAGAACAGTATGGATTTTTGCCTCAGATTAGACGTGCATTAGAGATCGAAGGCGGAATAACGGGCGGAATAATTTCAGATCCAAAAATTCAGGACCCCACGACAGGGGCAAACCCTTTTAAGATATGGCTAAAGGCAAAAATTCAGAAAATGTTGGCGAAGCGAGCGATCACCGACTTTCGAGACACTACTTATCTTGAGAAACTTTTATTAAACTAATTGCATAAACGATTTTATGACTAAAAAAAGTAAACGATCAAATAATAGACCACTAGAGGATAACAGGCGTTCTCTGGTTCTTACGGTTAAACAGCTAATTGATGATTATATTTACCGCATCGACTTAGAGGCCGACTATCAAAGAGAAAAAGTCTGGACCAAGACGAATCAGGACGAGTTACTAGATTCAATAGCCAACGACATTGATATACCTAAACTGTACCTAGCTGAAGTTAAAAACAACAAACAGTATGATTTTGAATGTGTTGATGGAAAACAAAGGTTATTGACCTTATGGAATTTCTTCGATCCAAATGACAATGAAGGGGGTCCTACTCTTAGTCTTTACAGCAAAAAATATAGCTACAAGCAATTAAAAGAAGAGCATCCGAACATCGCAAAGAAGATCGAAAACTATGAACTTAATTTTGTAATTTATGACCAGACCAATCTTAATGAAGAATACATAAAGCTAATATTTAGACGGTTGCAGCTTGGAATCAGACTTAACTCTGGAGAACTATTAAATTCGCAATCAGGTGAGATGCGAGATTTCATCTTCAAAGAGATTGGGAAAGAAGGTCCCTTCTTACGAAATACAAATTTGTCTGAAAAAAGATATTCGAGGCAATTTACTTTAGCACAAATCTGCGTCAATTCATTCAACTTAAAAAAGACCGGGGAGTTTGGTAGGGCAAGACTGGCAGACATACAGGAGTTTTTTGAGGAGCAGAGCAAACTGGCAAAAGATGATGAAAACTTGGAACGGATAAGAAAAGTTCTAAAGATCATGGATAAAGAATTCGGTGAGAAAGCTAGAGATATTTCTAGCAGGGCGACTGCTGTCTCGGCCTATCTTTTCGTCGAGGATCTATTCTTAAAGAAGAAGATTCCCATGATTTCTGAATTCGTTGAATTTTATATCAATCTGCTTAATGCGATTAAGGGCAATATGGAACTACTAAGCAGATTCGAGCAGCCGGAGAATAATACGATAATGGAAGGATTTCAGAGGCACATTATTCAAGCATCTGTTGAACCATATTCAATTAAACGGAGACACGATTTCTTAATAAAGGCATTCGATTTCTATAGGGACCCTGCAACAAAAGGCAAAATTATTGGCAGTTTGTAATTGCCTTGGAAAATTATTAAATCACGAAATCTTTTGCCTTCTTACGGCAAATTCCTCGGCCTGTTTTGTTTTGCGCCCTGCGCCTGCAATAAGCTTCTGTTCGCGTTCCGTTATCTGCTTTTGCACTTCTTCGCTCTGCAAGGCAAATGGCAGCTTTTTATAGGTTCTTATCAAAAAATCAGCGGCCATTTCCTTTGTAGTAATGGGTTTTTCAATTAAGGGTGTTTGGACATTAACGGGCGCTTTTGATCCGATAAGCCGGGCCACGCCACACCGTTGATCTTGGTCATGCAATGCGGCCATTGCCCGATACAACTGGTCTTCCAATTTCCGAAATTGAACACTCGACACTTCTTCGCCAAACACCGGCCTCAAAAATGGCACCGTGGTCTTGCCCCTTGCGCCTCCCCTCATGCTCGTGCGCGACGTGCCGCTTGAAGTAGCGCCCGACTGGTTCCACAAGCGGGCCTCCTGCTCCGCCCCGTCGTATATCGCACCGCCAGCGCTCTCTGTGTCCGTCTGGCCGGTGAATTCGCCGGTGCCATCGCTCCAATTTTCGCTTTCGCTATGGATCGTGCGTTCCTCCTCCACATAATCCATCACCTTTCGGGAATACAGCTTCAATTGGATTTCGTCAGGGTTAAAGCAACCCATGAACAAGGTTTGGGCGAGCGGCTTTAAATTTTCTTCCGTATCGAGACTGAACACCAATTTGCTGCGGGCGTTCCCCATGACTGAATCATACACCTGCGCTCCATTGGCTCCGGCATGGAGAATCTGCCGGGGAAATTGATTGGCAAGCGTCAGATGCAGGCCGAAACCGCGCGCCTGGTCAAGATTCTCGGCAATGGTCGGCGTGATGAAATTCTGAAATTCGTCAATGTAAACGTAGAACGGCTTTATATCGCCTTCCTCGACGCCTTTGTCCCGCTCCTGGGCTGCCGACCAAAGGTCGCTCAATAGCAGAGTGGCGAACAGTGACGCATCCTCTCTTGATACGAGTCCGCCTTTGGTTGAAAGATTGACGATGATGATTTGCCCGTCCGCAAGCGCCTTGGCGAGATCAAGCGACTCCCCGTTTTTACCAAACATGAAGCGCAATTTATTCGCATCAAGGAAAGAATAGAAACGGTTGACGGTGCTGGAAAACAGAGTGTTAAAATCTTTGGGTGAAAGCTGGTTGGAAAATTTCCATCCTTGCGCAACGGAATCTTTTGTCAGCCCTTGCGTCAAATCCATGCGAATTCGCTTGTTGACGCTATCAATCAGGTATTTGACCTCATTCAGCGTCATTTTTTTCTCGTAGATGGGCCACAGAACTTCTTTTGCCATACGCGCAAACAAGGGCGTGCTTTGGGTTCCATCGGCCCCCCACACATACGCCATTGCCTGCACAAAATTACTGATGACAACGGCTGGATCGGATACTGTGCGTGGCCGGAGAACATTGTAGCCAATCGTCCAGTCACTTTGCCGCATATCAATCGGGATGATGGGGACATCCTTGAAATCGGGTTCATTCCAAGCGATCCAATTGATGAGGCTGTCGTAGAGTGAGCCGTGGGGGTCAATTATGAGCGCCCCGCAACGGCTTTGTTCCCATTGAGCAATGTCCTGCCGCGCGAAGTATTCCAGCGTCTTTGACTTCCCGGTGCCGGTGGCCCCACAGACGTATAAGTGCATCGAGCGCATTTTGGGCGTCATTTCGAGAGGAACACCCGCCCCGTCCACCATGCCAAGATTCAACGTGTTGCCGTATTGCATAGCGGAGCAAGCCTAGCAAAAACTGGCAGGGTGTCAAAAAAACGAGGCGAAAAGATGTTCACAATCTGCTCACCTTTTCGTGTTGAATAAATAGCTTTGCAGCCGGAATTGTAAGGCCGTTGCCTTCCCACCAATCGCGGTTACGGGGGACAAAATTAGTTGCCAGATTGAGCGTTGAGCCGCGAACCGCCGTTCGATGGAGTTTCAACCTCCGGCTGTAACCGCCGCCGGTCATTTTCTTGCCCCTCGGGGAATACCACGATTTTTTCGGGACCGATTTGAAATGCGGGTCAAAATGATAGCTCACGACTGTAAGCCCTTCGATCCAGTAATACACGCGCCCGAAATACGCCGCGTGAATCCACTTTTCCCACAGTCGCGGGGTGTACCGCCTGGCATCGAGGTCGGGCGTCCATTGCAAGAGCCAAAGGACGTAAATGCCTTTGCGGGCGTATTCAATCGTCCGGCGAGTGATGGTTTCGAGGGAAAGCGAACTGATCTGGACCTCAATCGCAACCGGCACGCCGTTTATGTTCGCGCTCACGTCGGGGCGGTTGGTTCCAAGCGGACATTCCAACGCGACATTACTGACACAGGGTTGTTGCAAAAGCGCCTCGTAAATCTCCATCTTGCACCGCCGGTGTGCGTCACTTTCGTTCTCGGTGTATCGGCACGCAAGGGGATTGACGTGGGCGAAGTGATTGACCACGCTTCTGCCGGTTTTCAAAATAACCGCATCGCCGCAATCAGGACATTTGAACGGGCCGTGTGCTTTTGACGCCAAGTATGCGGTGATGATCTCGCCGGTGAGTTTTCGCTTGGCGCAGAGCATGGGAAAAACGTGCGCCCATTTTACCATGATGCAATTGCTTCACAGAACCTTGTGTACGGTCAGACTAGGCTGACTGTGGAGGTTTCAAGCTTTGGAGGAACTTGTTCCCGGCAGTGCTAAGGAGTGCTGCTCGGTCTGTAAGCCAATCCTCATAACCCTCAACCGGAATTTTCGTTATGTCCGCGGCAATAAACTGCTGTTCCAGTTTCGCAGTCGAAATCTTGTAGCGCCCGATATAATTCATTGGATTTTGCGCACTGATACGGATGTTTATTTCGGGGCCAATGACTGCGATGTTTGCTAAAGCATTGATCTTGTACTCTTGCTCTGTGGCTTCCAAATACTTCACAGGGAAAATGTGGTGCCATTGCGGGCGGAAATCTGCGAGCAGATCAACGCCTTCAAAACCAACGCGTTGGCCCTTTTCATCCCAATCCGTTGCTTTGTTGTGATATACCAACAAATAAAGCAGAAAACGTCCAAAACGGCTGTCAACGTAATCTGCCATGAAGAATTCTGGGTCAAGTGGTGTCTCGTGCAAAAAGCGTTTGAGCAACTTTTCAACAGCCTCCGACTGGGTTGTGGCGTCTTTGATTTCCCGCAGGTCTTCGTCGAGAGAGGTTGTTCCTGAACCACTATATCGTCCGAATCGCGAAGCTTGTAAGAACCAGTAGAGACATGGTTCAAAAGGGTCGGTTGGAAACTTGTCCACCAAAGCCACCATCGTGACCAGCGCCGCTTCGGTCGGCATGGGGTCGTTGCTTAGAATCCCATACTGACGAAACCGGGCTACGAGATTCTTCCAGGCCTCCTTTGTCCGCTCCCAATGGGGTTGAATGCTATCGGCACTCCAAAAATTATCTGGGATTTCTTTGAAACGAACCTTTTTGGCCCCAATTCCAGTCAATGTGCGGAACAACAGGTTGGGATTGATATTAAAACCAGCGTCGCCCAAATTCTTTAAGAAGGGAAGAAAAGCATCCCGCACCCAGCCTGGCGCACGGGCAGCAACAATACCCAAATAAATGTCCGCCTCAGTCACACGAGTGCCTTTGCTGTTGAGTCGTGAAAAGATTTCGACAACATCCTCCAACTCTTGGTCAATCGTAATGGTGACAATATCCTTTTCTCGAATCTTCCGAAGGCGGTCCAACCTAGTGAAAACCTCCATAGCGTCAGAACCTTTGCACAAATCTTGCGCTTTGATTTCTTTGGCCAGCGCCATGAGTTTTTGCTGATCTGCGTCCTTTTGCGTATCCAAAACCAACAATTTTGAAAGTGGAATATATCGATCGCCATGAGCTTTACGGATTCCAGCGTTGGCTACCCAGAAATACGGTGGTTCTTTAGCATCAATGTCAAACCGTATATCATATCTTCGCGTAGTCTTTTCCCAGTCTGCCGCACTCGCCCACCAATACGGCTTGCGCCCAAACAAAATTGAAAGTGCCGTGGCACGCTGCTGGCCGTCAACAACCCAAAGCGTTGGGCGCAGTGCATCGCGAACTATTCGCTCCTCCGTGGGTTGCTGACTGTTCCAAACGAGCAAACTTCCAATCGGGAAATCAAGCCACAGTGATTCTGCCAAATCTCGCACTTGTGTGGGCTTCCAAACAAAACCCCGTTGAAATTCTGGAATGCTCCATGTGTGAGTAACCGAACGGTCAACCACATCTTTCATTTTTACTGATTCGTATGCCATAAGTCAGCCCGTGGGTTTTGATGATGTTTGCATTCTACCTTTTATGCCAAATACAGTCTAGTAGTTTGCATATGCCGCCGAATGCTGGCCGTGGCGACAATGGGTGGCAACTCGTATCGGCGAAAAGCCGAAAAGCGATAAAGCCCCCTGGGGGAGGCATCCGCTTCAGGAAGCCGTTGGCAGGGGGTTGGGGGTCGGGGTCGCCGTCCCCCCCGCCACGCACAGACACGAGAAAAGCCCCGCCACTGGCGGGGCTTTCCCTGCGGACGCTACTGGTCGTCCGCCATGCCTCGAATGTCCTCGCGCACATCACCGAGCTTGTCGGCCAATTCCTGTCGGCTCGCCTCAATTTTATCTTCAACTTCGGCGAGACGGGAATAAATGCGAGACTCGGCGGCATCAATCCGCTCCTCAAGTCGCTCAAACGAGCGCCCGATGGACACGGCAATGTCGTCGCCGTTCTTGTAGATGACACGCTCAATCAATTCTAGGTCTTTTTGCTCTAATGCCATATGTGATATGATGGCTGATAATGAAGCCCTGCGACTATTGGGCTTCGGTGAGAAAACCACGCTGGCGGCTCGTTAAACGCCTGCTAAAGGGCCAAACCGTCTAACCTTGCTTCGCTCTATGCGATTGGCGTCGCTCGTCTCCTTGCCGAAAGAACCGCGCCTGCGGCTCTCCCCCTTGCGAATGACCGTAGCCCCTTTCTGGCCGGCGGTAATACCATTGCGGTAGCTCTCAAGCACTTTCTCGGCTACCCAGCGGACAACTGCGGCATTGTCCTCATTGCCGTTGAGCTTGGAGATAAGCTCCTGCTCGAACTGTTCGATGTATGACGACATGGAAGTTTGAAGTTGGCTGATAATGCTCGACCTTTGTGCGTGGCGGCCTCGTGAGCCGTCCCGCACTCTTGACGCACCGGCCGCTTGCGGACGGTATAATGGAAAGAGGGCGGCGGCGAACGATTGCGACGGGACGGCGGGGGGAAATAACCCGTGCATACGGCGAAGCCGGATTCATCCAGCCGCGAAGCGGCGTGCGCAACGCCTGCGTTGCATCAAAACGGTGCTTTATTTCTGAACGAAACCTGCTACGATCTTTTCAACGCTGGCATTTATGGAAAGCGCAGCGGACACGCTTGGATGACGGGTTGCCAGCATCCCCCGCTACTCGTCGTCCCCTTCTGAGCGCAGCGGTGGCCTGCGTTTTGTCCGTGGCCACCCCCCCTTGTATCAGCCAAAGGCTGAAAAATTCATTCCCATAACCGGTTAAAAATAAAAACCCGTATGAGCGGGTCTGTGCGAGCGGATGCGACATTTCTCGGAGCAAAGCGGAGAGTAATGGCGTATTGGCTCGCCCGCTCATTCCTCAAGCCAATGTCTTGCGGGTTCGCAGCCTGAAGCGCGTGTTTCCGCCCTTGCGGCGGCACGCCAAAGGTGAGAAGCCCGCAAGTCTTTGGCCGTCTTTTTCCACAAAGTATCGCTCATGCTGTCCTACAAGCGAGCGGATGGTTGATTACTTTTGACCTTTGTAAGTGACGGCGAACGCGCTCGTCTGCGAGGGCGTTGGGGCAAACAACCGTGCATTCGGCTCAAGCCGAATTCCTTTGGACGGCGGAACCGTTTTGAAAAATGGTGGCCAGAAAAGCGCTTACTTCGCGCGCCATTTATCTGGCTCTCCTTTATCAGTGTGCCTTACGCGCTCAACGTCTGGCCGGATGTTTGGATCAAGTTGTTTTGCCTTCTCCTCCGCCTGTTTCTGCGTCGGGGCGACAGCAATGGGGTTAGGATTGCCTCTCTCCTTTACCTCATAATTTCCGTCGAGATTGCGCTCAATATAGATGTTACCCATAGAAGGAAATGATGCTGAAAGACCGCGAATTGTCAAAGCCATAATCCCGCGTTCAAACCGGTTCAAACCCGTCCGGGCGGATCAGCGAGCGGGGGCGGGTTTCTGAATACCTGGAAGAAAGCCCGTGCCTGCTCGCCCGCCCGCTTCCGCCAAAGTCTTGGGATGTTTCAAGACGGGCGGGCGTGTCCAGCCGAATGGGGTTCGGGGGATGAGGCGGACATCCCCGACAGTCGCCGAAAGCTCTCAAGTCTTTGGCGGATACCCGTTGTAACCCGTTAAAACTCGTCTTCGGGCGGGGGCGCGTTCACGCTCCCGCGCCAACTCGTGTAACCCGCCCTAACTCGTCTGAACTGGTTAAAAAGGACACCTGTCCTTTAACGGTATAACCCGTCCGTGGGTGAACCCGTTTTCGCGTGAGCGATGAGGGAGGTTTTTGGCGAGCGCGGCATCCCCAATGTAAGAGCCGCGCGAGCCATAAAACCGACCGAAGTCGGGGGTGTCGGACAATCGCAAAATCGTCGAACAGTATTGTGAACAAAGGCGATTCTGAAATCGTTACCCCTCCCCATGTGGGGAAGGGTGTGGGGATACCCTAATCAGGGGGATTTTCTTCAAGGACAGTTCGAGTTTGTGTCAGAAAGGACCACGCTTCGCCCTGTGGGCTACGCGTGGCAGGCCACGCTTACGGCAGGAAAAGGCCGCAGATGAGGGCATCTGCCGAGATTTAGCGAAGCGTATCCTGCGGAGTTGAGCGAAGCGAAACGGAGCACGGGCCAGGTTCTATGTCTACATCATTTGGAGTATAAACCGGCCGGACCAGACCCATATCGGGTTCACTCGGAATCTCAAACAGCGATTCTGCATGCATAACCAAGGCCGCAGCCTGCATCCGGCCAAATTCAGTCCGTGGCAGATCGAGTTTTACAGCGCCTTCAAGCAGGAAGATAAAGCCCTCGCCTTCGAGCGCTATCTGAAATCGCATTCAGGCAAGGCCTTTGCCAGCAAACGACTGCTCTAAACAAATTTTCGTTCGGAATCGACGCCCGGAGGTTTCGAGTGCAGAATGGTGTCCTCTGCCGCCTTCGCGAAGGAGGACAATCGTTGGCGTTCCCCTTCCGAGCAGCGGAGGGTTTAGAGCCGGCCTCCCCCAAGGCCTTACAAGCTTTTTTGATTTGGTATGGCATGAAAGAATAAGACGCGCTAAAAAACTCTTTACTTTCTTAAACCATTGGCGTCTACTCGGGTTTAAACGAGGGTTCCGAAAGGGCACAAAATCTGTTGAGGTCAGGAAAGCCCGTGCGGGTCCAGTTCAGCCATCCAGGTCCGCTGCCGGTTCTTTGCCGGATGTACTTGGGCAAACGACCGGCGATGAAGGGAGAATTTTTATTCCGGCCCGGGACCCAGACGGAGCAGTCCATCAACAATCCTCGCCGAGCCCTGCATGGCTTTTCTCCTCAAACTTCCGTCAACGAACTTCACCGGAGATGTCTATGAACACACGAACCAGTTCCAACGAACGTCCATTATTGTCAGGTTTCTTTCATTCCCAATGCCGCCGCTGGTGGGGGCTTGGCTTGGGCATTTGGCTTGGCCTCGGGGCCAATTCCCTGTGGGCCCAGCCCGCGCCGCCAGAGGTGTTCAATGCGGCCAGCAACGGTTTACCAGTTTTCCTGGCGTCCGTCCCGCTCGGGAACCGGGACCTTTTCGGTTTCACCAACGACACTGACCTGGCCCAAGCCCGGCTCGGCGTGCCGCTTCGGGTATACACCATCACCCCTGCGGCCCTGGCCGGCCACCCCGCCGAAAGCACATTAACCCCGCTGCTTTCCGAGACGGCGCTCTGGTATTTCCCGGTGCTGGTCGGGGAGGACGCAAAAGCGATATTGGTGGTGGATCGGATGGCTGGCGGGTGGGAAGCCGTTTCGCTCGGGTACGCTCCGCTGGCGCTGGAACTGAATCAGGTCGCAAAACAATGGCCGGCCGCCACTGGTTACCATCCCAGGCTGGTGGCCGCGTTTTCGGCCAACCGATACTATTTCACGGTGCCGGAGGTTGATGACCACAATTTGACACCCATCGTCATGCCAGGCCAGGCCGATGAAAGGGGCAGCCCACCCGGCACGAATCAGACTCGCTATGGAAACCTGACTCCGCTGTCCCAAACCACGGCGCAACTCAAGACGGCCTTCGATCACTTGACCGCCAAACCGGCGAATTGACCCCATGCGCACAGGAGGCATTATGAAACGAACCTGCAATCGTTATTCCGCAAAAGCGTTTGCGGCCATCGCGGCGGCGTGTTGCCTGCCAGTGGTCTCCAGCTTCGGTCTCGTGCTGAATGTCCCGCAGAAATACCAGGAGAAAGATCAGTGGTGTTGGGCGGGAACGTCGCAGGCGGTGTTGGCGTACTACGGCGCCAGCGTCACGCAAAGCAACATTGCACAGTATGGCACCGGCGGCGCCAACGCTCCAAACTTCCTTTACGGCAGCGGTACGGACACCGACGGCATTTTCAAATGCGGAGTGGACCTGATCCTGAGCAACTTCGCCGGGATCGTTTCCGTCGGTACCAATAACCTGCTGTCCGTTGAACGCGTCCGGAATGAGATCGAGACCAACAGACGGCCCGTGGTCATCCGCTGGGGCTGGGACTCGGGCGGTGGGCACATCCTGGCGATGTACGGCATTCTCGTGACCAACCGCCCGACACGGATCACGAACGTCTGGCTGATGGACCCGTTCAGCGGGCCAACCATCAGCAGTTATGCCTGGGTTTGCCAGGGCAGTACCAATGGTGGAAGCACCCACACCTGGACCCACAGCCTGCCGCTCAGCACCGCCCCGCCCACCCTCCAGGTCACGCCGGGGCTGCTGGATTTCGGAGTGGTTGAGGTTGGGTCCTCAGCCACCCAAATGTGCGTCCTCGAAAACATCGGGGGCGGCTGGGCGAACGGCTCGGCGACGGTGGCCCCGCCGTTTGGTATCATCAGTGGCAGTCCGTACAGCCTTCACGGCCTCTCGGCCGCGGCGGTATTCGTCCGCTACAGCCCCACTGCACCCGGCACAAACGTGGCCACGATCACCTTTACCAACGGGTTCCTTATGGGCGAGAGCCCGGGGACAACCTGCACGGCAACCGGGATTGGTTCGCTCTTGCTGGAGGAAGCTTTGGACGCTCCCTACCTGACTTTTGTCGCTGACCCTGCGTCCGCAGGGCCATTCTGGGAGCTGGAGACGAGTATCACGCACGACGGTGTGGATGCGGCTGGGAGCGGCATAATCGCCTCCCCGCAGCAAACCTGGGCGTTCAGCACCACCGTCACGGGACCTGGTGTCGTAAGTTTCTGGTGGCAAATGTGGTCGATGACGGATTTAAGTTTAATGGGTTTCGACGTGAGTGGTGCGGAGCAGGCGGTCATCTCGGGTACTGTGTCTTGGAGTCTGTATGCCGCCGTGGTTCCATCCGGCAGCCAGTCGTTGGAGTGGGCAGTCGGCACCTACCAGACCCAACCGCCGTTTTTTGATGAAGGCTGGGTGGATCAAGTCACATTCGGGCCGGCAGTAGCCGTCGCTTGGGGTGGTAATGGGCGTGGCCAAATCAACGTGCCGGCGGGACTGACCAACGTCGTGGCGGTGGCCAGCGGCGGTACTTACAGCATGGTGCTGAACGACGATGGGACCGTAGCGGGCTGGAATGTGGATTACAACAACGCGCCGGCGGGGCTGACGAACGTAGTGGGGATTGCGGCGGGGGAGAGCCATAACTTGGCACTGCAAGCCAATGGCCGCGTGGTTGCGTGGGGCCTGAACACCTACGGGCAAACCAACGTGCCGCCGGGACTGACCAACGTCGTGGCGGTTGCGGGCGGATTGAACCATAGTCTGGCGCTTAATGGCGACGGCACGGTGGTCGCGTGGGGCGACAATTCCTCCGGCCAAACCAATGTGCCGCCGGCCTTGTCAAATGTCGTCACCGTTGCCGCCGGAAGATTCCATAACCTGGCGCTTAATCGGAACGGCACGGTGGTCGCGTGGGGCGACAATTCCTCCGGCCAAACGAACGTCCCCACGGGACTGACGAACATCGTGGCCGTTGCGGCCGGGGGTTGGCACAACTTGGTGCTGCGCGGCAACGGCACGGTGGTCGCCTGGGGAGACAATGGCGTCGGCCAGACCAACGTGCCCGCTGGACTGACGAACGTCGTGGCCATCGCGGCTGCGTATGGGCATAGCCTGGCCTTGAAGGCTGACGGCACAGTCGTCGCTTGGGGTTACAACACCAGCGGCCAGACCAATGTGCCCGTCTGGCTGACCAATGTGGTGGCGGTCGCGGGTGGCGACTCGCATAGCCTGGCCTTGATGAGCGGGCTGGGACCGGCTGCCGGGACGTTGAGCTTGGTGAATTCCACCCTGCGGAGCAATGTTTTCACCATCTCAGTGCCCACGGTCAGAGGCAGAGCCTATTTCCTGGAATATAAAGGCTCGCTCGCCGATTCGGCGTGGATGATGCGCCCGCCTTTGCCTGGCGATGGCACGATCAGACAACTGACCGATCCTTCGGCCACAACCACCCAACGCTTCTACCGGGTGCGCCAACAGTAAAGTTCATCTCCTGAAACTGGACGAAGCGCGCGGCATTCAGGACGCGCCAAAAACCGAACGCAAAAGACCAGCCTGCCGGGCGCAGGCTTTGAACAGGAGGCAACGAAGGGAACGAAGAGATGAAGGTTGTTTCCACTCTTTGTTTCCTCAATTCCCTTCTGTAGAAAGGCCTCCGTTCTGTTTTCAGGCTGGATTTTCGGGCGGGAGCTTTGTCCAATGACCGGCATCGCCTATGGGCCGCACCTATTTGTTCGAATGTTCCAGATGCGGTTATCGCGTTTGCGTCGCCGGCGGCGCAGACGAGGGCGAGCATTTCGCCGTTCAAACCATCGCCTGCGCCGATTGCAAGGCGCTCCACGACGCCGTGACCCGGTTCAAAGCCTTGCCGCGGCTCAGGGAAAATCCGCCCAGGACCGCGCCGAAATTCGCCGCGGTGTTGAACCGGCTGCCGCCGCGCGGTGCGCGCCAATGGCTGAAATTTAAACCGGTTTGTCCAGTCTCGCCATTACATCGTATCCGCTTCTGGAAACAGCCGGACAAATGTCCGAGATGTGGAATTTTTTTGGAGCAAAACACCATTCCGTTCCGCATCTGGGATTGAACCTGAAACCCAAAGCAGCCGCCGACGTCAGTCGGCGAACACTTTTGGAATGGCGCGGACTTATGTCCGCGGCTACGGATAAAAAGGCCGCGCTTACGGCACGATGACGCGCAACTTTTCGCGCTCGACCGAGAAGGTCGCGGGCAAATGCCCGACCCACTCTCCGTCCAGTTCAAAGGCCGCCGCCGATTCGCCCGCCAATTCGAAGGCCGCCGCGCGAACGCGTTGCACAACGCGCTCCGGCAATTTTTGCCGCGCGACAAAGTCCGGCAGGCAGCGCAAAAAAACCAGCCAGTTGACGCGCGGGAAAACACAAATTTCCAGCAATCCGTCACGCAAATCGGCCGGCGGGAAAATTCCCAATGGTCCGCCGTACAAATGTCCGTTGCCGATCAAAACCAGCTCACCCCGGATCTCCCGGCCTTCGGCGCGGACGGTGATTTTAGGTTTTTGTTCCCGCAGGGCCTTCAGCCCGGCGATGAGGTAGGCCAGCGGGCCGATTTTTTTCTTGAGGCCCCAGTCCACCAATTCAATCGCGCGCGCGTCCATCCCGGCCCCGGCGAGCTGGGCGAAGTATTGTTTTTGGCGCGTGCCGTTGGCCGAAAATTCCACGCGCGGCAGGTCAATGCGCATTTCGCGTCCGCGTTGCAAAACGTCCCAGGCACGTTCAATACGCAATGGAATTTTGAGTTCACGGGCAAAGACATTCACCGTGCCGAGCGGCAGCACGCCGAGCCGCGCGTGCGCAAAGCCGTCCGGTGCGTCGCCAAGGCCGTTGAGCGCCTCGTTCACCGTGCCGTCGCCGCCGGCAGCGACAATCAAATCAAAACCCTCGCCCACGGCCTCCGCCGCGAGCCGGCGCGCGTCACCGGGCGCGGTGGTGGCCTTCAACGCACATTGCAAACCGATGGCGTCGAGTTGACGGCGAAAATGCCGGGCTTTGTTGCCGCGAGCCGCCGGGTTAAAAATCACACAGGTGCGCACGCTCCGAATGATTTGTGGCGACCGGGCGGTTCGTCGAGGAGAAAACAAGGGGGCGCACCTCGACGCCAACACCGGAACGCCGGATTTATCCGGCAGCAACACGCGCCGGGTGCATACCTGCCGGATGAATCCGGCGTTCCACGCAGACGCGGCATCGTGTATTGGTGGCAGTGCCCGGGTGCGCCCAAAACACGGCGTTTGCTTGCGTTAGCCCCGCGTTTCTCCGAAACTGGCCTGATGAACGACGCGACAAATTGGAAGGTTCCCAAATGGATTTTTTTGATCGGCGACGTGCTGTTGCTCGCGCTCGCGTATTTTATCGTCTGGAAATCGCCGCACCCAATTGCCAAATGGGAAATCATCGCCTGTTTTGCCTCCGCCACGCTCGGCACTGTGGTCGGCACCCTGCCGTTCATCCTTGATTACCGTGCGATGGGAAAACTCATTGAGGTCAATGCGCTTGGCGCGGTCGCCGAAAAAATTCAAAATTTGGAGAAGCTCGCCGCGCAAATTTCTTCCGCCACGAACCAGTGGGCGGGCGTCCAGGAAAGCGTGCAGGGCAACTCTGACAAAACGGTCGCTGTCACGAAGGAAATCGCCGACCGAATGGCTGAGGAGATTCGGCTGTTCAGCGAGTTCATGAAAAAAATGAACGACAGCGAGAAGGCCACGCTCCGTTTGGAAGTCGAGAAATTGCGGCGCGGCGAACTCGAATGGTTGCAGGTGCTGGTGCACATCCTCGACCATGTCTTCGCGCTGCACACTGCCGCCATGCGCTCCGGCGACGTGAAGTTTGCCGCCCCCATCACGACTTTCCAGAATGCCTGCCGCGACACCGCGCGCCGCCTCGGCCTCACGCCGTTTGCCGCCGAACCCAATGAGGCGTTCGACGCCGAACGCCACCAGGTCGCGGGCAGCAAGGAAACGCCGCCGGCCGGTGCGGTCGTCGCCGAAACCATTGGTTCGGGTTACACGTTTCAGGGCCGGCTTTTGCGCCCCGCGCTCGTGCGTCTGCGCGACGGGAATGCGGCGGCGGAAACGCCACCCAAAGAACCCGCTTCCGCCGCGTCACCCGCGCCGGGAAATGCCGGAGGCGAGTTCTCGCTCGAATCGCCGGAGTGAATTTATCCTGAACTCCGAGGTTGAATTTCTGAATTGGCGGAGTGCGACCGTCCCGGCCGCAGTGAGGCGGGCGAGCGGTTGGGAAAAGTTCCATGGCTTGAATGAAGCCAGTTGCTGCGCCCGAGGACGGGCGCACTCTGACAGAGCATCGTCCGCACCGCCACCATTCAAATTTCCACCGTCTTTCTTGCCGCCAGAAAATGCAGCCAGCGTTCTGTGACCGGCCGCGAATAAATCTTCTCCAGCGCGCGCGCGTAAAGTTTCAGTTGCGGCGCGTAAAGCCGCGTTTTCTCCGGCAGTTCGGCTGGAGGAACTTCATCCGTCTTGAAATCCGCGAGCCAGATTTCTTCCGGCAGCAGCACCGCCAAATCCGCCACGCCTTGCACGACAACAAATTCGTCCTCCAATCCCGGCACTGATTTCGCGCCGGTGATGGCCGCCAGTTCCGCCGGACTGAAACGTGAGGTGAATGCCAGTTCGCGCCGGACGTTTGCCGCCTGCGCGCGAATTTTCCGGCCCGGCTCCGAATTCCAAAACGCCGCAATATCTTCCAGAGCCAAGGCAGCGCGCTCATCCGCCGATAAAACTTTTTCCTGTTCCAGGCGGTTAGCTTCCGATTTAAGCGCCGCAACGTCATTCGCATTATCCAGCGCGACCTGCTGAAGAAACTTGTGGTGCGCTGTGCCAATGTCCGCCGCGCTCAATTTCGGATTTTGGGCTGGTGGGGCGAGCGTCCTCGCGAGCCGTTTTGCTGAAAACTGAAGCCTGAAAACCTGCTCCGCCTCGTCGTTCCGTTCTTCCGCCGCCTGACGCCGCAGCGTGGTGACGGATGATTTGGCTGCGCGTTGCGTGGCTGCGGCAAACGGGTATTTCCAGGACAGTATCGCGCGCAGCCTTTCCGCTGTCGTGGCGTCAAGCTCGATTGTTTTTTTGTAGGAGACGACGTGGGGAATCTCTGACTGATCTTTAGTTTGAACCTCGTCACCTCGGCTCCTACAGATTGGATCATCGCGAAGTTCCGCGTCATCTGCGATGCGCCAGCGCAAATGCGGCCGGGTGCCTTCGGTGGCCGCTGCCGGGGACCCGCCCGCGGATTGCGCGAACCACAAACCCAGCCAGTCGGCGTAACTTTTCGCCGCGACAATGGCTTGGGTGGTGACAGCCCCCGGTTTGGTCCAAAGCGATTCCCATTTTTTCTCCGTGACGGCGGCGGTCAAAATCAGTGTGTCGCGCGCGCGGGTCAGGGCGACGTAAAGCAGGCGCAATTCCTCGCCCCATTGCTCGCGGCGCTGGTGCTGTTGCGCGAGCCAATGCGGCAGGCTCGGATACCGCCGGCCCGTGCGCGGCGGTTTGACGCGCGGACAAAGGCCGAACGATTCGTCAAAAATAATTTCACCGTGCAGGTCCTGCGTGTTGAACGGCTTCGCCAAATCGGCGACGGCGACGACGGGGAATTCCAGCCCCTTGCTCTGGTGAATGCTCATCAATCGCACAGCGTTTTCGTCCGCGACCGCCGCGACGTCCGGCTCCACTTCCGCCTCGCGTTGCGCCTCGATAAATTTCAAAAACCGGAACAATCCCTGCCGTTGAAATTGGTCAAACTTTTGCGCGAGACCCAGAAATCGCTCGACGTTGGCGCGCCGTTGCGCGCCGCGCGGGCGCGCGAGCAACCACTCGGCGTAATACGTCTCGGCCAGCATGCTTTCCAGGCATTGCGACAGCGACGCCTGCCGCGCCAGTTGCCGCCAGCGGCGGAATCGTTCCAAAAACGTTTTGATTTTTTGCAGCGTCTCATTCCGGATTCCGGATTCCGCATTCTGAGTTCGATTGAGTGCCGTCCAAAAATGACCGCTGGCGGCCAGGCGGACCTGTGCCAGTTCATCGAGCGACAGGCCGACGAGCGGCGAACGGAGCACGGCGATGGCCGGCACGTCCTGCAACGGATTGTCGAGCAGTTGCAGCAGGCTCAGTAAATCCATGATTTCATTGCTGTCGTAAAATCCGCCGCGCTCGACGACCAGCGGTACGCCCGCGCGCTGAAATTCCTTCGCATAAATTTCAGCCTTGCCCGACGGCGCGCGCAGCAGGACCGCCATGTCGCGCCACCCGGCAGTGCGAAAACGTTTTTTTTCCGCATCCCAAATTTCGTGTTTTCCGGCTTCGAGCTGCATCAACCGCAGCGCGAGCAGCCGGGCTTCCCTTTCCGTCTCCTGCAAATCGGCCAGGTCGTCATCGCCGGATTCAGCGTCGGTTTCCGTGTCGTTGCGGCCCTTTTTGAATCGCAACAACAATTCCGCGTGCGGCGAAGCATCTTTTGCCGCGCTGAGTTCCGCACGGCGGTCGGGCGCGCCAAATTGCAGCCGTGCGCCGGCGTCATAACGCACACCGCCGATTTCCTCGCGCATGAGCGGCTCGAAAACGGAATTTACAAAGTTGAGCAGTTCCTCGCGGCTGCGGAAATTTTCGGCGAGAGAAATCGTCTGGCCGTCATTTCCGCGCCAGCTTTGGGCGTAATCGCGGAAAATTTTCGGGTCGGCCAGTCGAAAACGATAGATGCTCTGCTTCGCGTCGCCGACAAGAAAACGATTTGCGTTCGCCCCGTCGCGGCTGAGCGCCTGGATGATTTTGTCCTGTGCGGCGTTGATGTCCTGATATTCATCCACGAACATGAACCGGATTTTTTGACGCCAGCGTCCGGCGACCGATGTGGGCTGGTTCGCGGCAAAATCCCAGAGCAGTTTCAGCGCGAACTGTTCCAGATCGTGAAAATCCAGAACGCTATCGTCGCGTTTGCGCGCGGCGAACCGGGCGGAGAAGTTTTGTGTCAACCGCACCAGCGCACCCATGGGGCCGCGCACCCAATCCCAATCTTCCGCCAGCGGATCGTTTCCATTTTTGACGGTCGCGAGCGAGACGAGAAATTTGGCCTCGGCGAACAAATTTTCCAGCGGCCTGCGAAGAACGGTTTTGCGCTTTGCCGGCCAGTTGCCATCGGCGGAAATAATTTGCGCCAAAATTTCAGCGGCGGTTTCGCGGGAAAAGGTGGTAGTGCAGGCCTCTGGCCTGCCGCGTTCGGCGTCGCGCCGAACGCCCTTGTGGGACGACAAATCCAGCGGGACACAGGTGTTTGCAGGCGGGACGCCTGCGCTACCTTTTTGTACAAAGATTTTGAACAATTCAGCGGCTTTCTCGTTTGCGGTTTTCAGATTTTCCAACACCGGCAGCCATTCACCGCACCAGGCTTGAATGCCGTCGAGCAGCCACTCGCGCCATTCGTCCGGTGCGGGTGACGCGAATTGTTCGATTTGCCGCGCGAGCCAGCCGCCGGCATCGGGCCGGGTTTGCGCGTAATGGTGCAGGCGCAAAACCAGCTGGCGAATCGCTTGATCGCGTCCGCCGCCGTAAATTTGGATCAGTTTTTGAACCGTCCCGGCCAGTTCGTTTTGCCCGGCGTAGTGTTCCTGCATTTCTTCATCGAGTGTTTCATTGGCGAGCAAGCGCGCCTCGCCTTCGTCGAGCACGGCGAGTTGCGGATCCAAGCCGAGTTCGTGGAAATGTTCGCGCACGAGCTTGAGGCAAAAACTGTGGAGCGTGCCGATGTGCGCGGTGTCAAAAAGAGCGATTTGTTCCGTCCAGCGCGGTTCGTCCGGCGCGGCTCGAAGTTTTTCCTCCAACTGTTCGCGCAACCGGCGGCGCATTTCGGCGGCGGCGGCTTCAGTAAACGTGACTACAAAAATTTCTGCGAGCGAAGCGGGCGGCTGTTCCTGGCACAGGCAATGCAGACAGCGCTCGACGAGCGTGTGCGTTTTGCCCGTGCCCGCGCCGGCCATGACCAGCACGTTGCCGCGCGCGACGACCGCCTGCCGTTGTGACGACGTCAGGCGGTCATCGGTTTCAGGGCGGGGCGATTTCATGCTGCGCCCGCAGACTAACACGCGGCTGGAAGGCTGCAAGCCAGTGTGCTGCCGGCATCCTGTCGGCAGGGCTGACTTCGATTGACAAATAATGGAAAAGGTTCTGCCAGCAGGAGGCTGGCAGCACGTTGATTTTTCTGCGTGATTTTGCAAGCAGGAAGGATAACTTGCACTCATGTCCCAAAGCTTGCGACTCAAGGACCAACCCGTCAGTGAACGCCCGCGCGAGCGGCTGGTCGAGCATGGGCCGGATGCACTCAGCCACGCGGAATTAATTGCGATTTTGCTGCGCACCGGCTTGAAAGGTGCCAACGCGGTCGAAATCGGCAAACAATTGATTCAAAAATTCGGCACGCTTCAGGCGCTGGCGCGGGCGTCGGTGGACGACTTGCGGAGCGTCAAAGGCATCGGTCGCGACAAGGCGGTGACGCTGATGGCTGCGTTTGCACTGGCGCGGAAAATGGCGGAGGATTTGCAGCGCGAATCGCCGGTGCTCGACAACCCGGAGGCCATCGTTCAACTGTTGCGCGAGCAAAACCTGGTGAAGAACGTGGAAACACTCCAGGTCCTGCTGCTGAACACGCGCCGCCGGCTGATTCGAGTCGAGCCGGTCACCGATGGGACGATTGACACCCTGCTCGTGCATCCGCGCGAAGTTTTCAAGGCCGCCATCGCGGCCAGCGCCGCCGCCGTGGTGCTCGCGCACAATCATCCGAGCGGCGACCCGACGCCGAGCGAGGCCGATATCAAGGTGACGCGCGATTTGATCCGGGCCGGCCAGCTTTTGAAGATTGAAGTGCTCGACCACGTCATCATCGGCCGCGCGACACCGGAACGGCCGAAGGATTACACGTCCTTGCGGGAACTGGGATATTTTTATGCGTGAGCGCCGGGCGCGGTTTATTTTCCAAGCTGTCCGCGCGTGACGCCGAGTTGGTTGAACAATTTCAATTCGCGCCAGAGTTCGGTGCCGGTGATTTCGCCCCGCAAAAGCCGGCGGTATTTTGAAATGGTCTGCGTTACTTGTTCCGGCGTTTCGTTGAGGAACTCCACGCGGAAGTGCCGCACGCCCAACTCGATCATCCGTGACACATATTCCGCGCCGGTCTGGGCCAGCGAGTTGAACACCGTGTTGCGGCAGCCCACGTCAGCCTTGAGCGGGTGCTCCGCGCCCACGCGGTCGCGCAGCCGCACGTCATGCACATCGCATGGGCGGCCACAGTTCCGGAAATCCGTGCCTGTGGAAAGAAACGCGCAGAAGACGCAATGCTCCATGTGAAACATCGGCATGTGCTGGTGAATGGTCACCTCGAACCATTCCGGCGGCGCGGCTGACAACAATGCTTCGAGTTGCTGGAAATTCAAATCGTAACTCGTGGTGACGCGTTCCAGGTCAAATTTGTTTTTGAAATAATCCGCCGCCCGCCGGTTGGCCACGTTCAGCGAATAATCGCCAATGCGCCGGTCGCTGGCGAAAAACTTCAGGTGATCGTAATTGCGGACCAGATAGCCATCGGCGTTGCAGGAGCGCACCTGCTCCAGCGTCCATTCCTCGCCCGGTTTGAAGATGCGCGGAGGGGCCACGAAAATGGTCGAGGGTCGAGGGTCGAGGGTCGAGGGTTTGCTCGCCTCCGGCTTTCGACTCTCGTCTTTTGCCCCTCGACACAACTGCACGGCTTCGCGGTATTTTTTCGGGTCTTCAAATTCGCAATAAACGGTCGTCACGCCGCATTTCAACACGACTTCGAGTTGGGGAAGATTACGGACGAGCGCGATGAGTTGTGCATCGGAGGGCCGAGGTCCACGAGGCCCTGATTCAATAATGTCATGGGCTCGCAGAACTCGCCCCTCCGATGGTTTTTTCAGTTGCCAGCGTTTTGGTTGCGAGTGCAACTGGGTCAGTTCCCCCGCGATTTCGCGGCGCAGACGATTTAATTCGCTGACCGGCAATAAAACTTCGCCCGACAAATAATTCTTCAACCCGCCGAGTTTGAACGGCGTGCCCCCCAGCCGGCCCAGTTGCGCGCGCAAACGTCCGGTCGTGAGCGGCTGTTTTTCGGCTTTCGCCAGCGGCAGGGATGATTCGACTTTTGCGACATTTCCGAATTCATCTTGCGCGATGAGCGTGAACGGCTTGCCTTCGACGCCATGCACCTCGATTTCAATCGGCCGCTGAAATTTCGGCGCTTCGCCCTCGAAACTTCGACGTAATCGCCGGGCCAGTTCCGGGTCGCTGGTTTTCCACAACCTGTCGCCGACGTGGACGCGCGAGAAATCAATGTCACCGTGGCCAAACGCGAGCCGGACTTCATTTTGTGGGACAGGCATCCTGCCTGTCTCACTTTTCTTCTGAACTCCATGAGCGTATTTTCCAGTCGGAGACACGCTGGAAGCCTGTTCCACTTTTATTTCATACACGCGCCCACCCTCCTCATTTTCTTCCGGTTTGCCGGCGTCGAACACCACGCCGTCGCCCGGCTTCAACGGGCCTTCGAGCCGGAGGGTCACGCCAGCGCGCAGCACGCGCGTGACTTCGCCGAGAAACACGCCTCGTTTTTTGCCAAAGCGCGCATGGACGAGTTGCTGGTTGTTGGTGCCGCCGAACCAGCCGGTGTGCAGACCGCGACTGAAAGCCATTTCCATGTCGTAGCGGCTTTCGGGAGAAAGCCGCAAACTTCCTGAAAAATCGGCGGCGTTCTCCCGAACGCCGCTACGCACGAGGCGGTCGAGCGCTTCGCGGTAAATCCGCGTGATGTTCGCCACATATTCGGGCGACTTGAGCCGGCCTTCGATTTTCAGCGAAGCCACGCCCAAACGGATCAGCTCCGGCAAAACCTCCAGCCCGGCCAGGTCCTGCGGGCTCAACAGATATTTCCGGTCGCCGAGCGGCACGAGTTTGCCATCAGAAATCAGTTCGTAAGGCATCCGGCAGGCCTGCGCGCATTCGCCGCGATTGGCGGAGCGTCCGCCCAGGGCCTCGCTGGTGAGGCATTGACCCGAATAGGCGATGCAGAGTGCGCCGTGAATGAAAACTTCCAAGGGAAGGGTAGCCGCGCTTGTGAAAGCGCGGTCTGGTCCAACCGCAAGATCCGCGCTTTCACAAGCGCGGCTACGAATTTTCTCAATCTCGGCAAGGGAACATTCACGGGCGAGCACGACGAGGTTGCAGCCGAGTTCGCGGGCAAATTCCACGCCGACGGCACTGGTGATGGTCATCTGGGTTGAGGCGTGAATCGGAAAATCGGGCGAGAGTCGCCGGATGAGCCGGCAGATGCCCACATCCTGCACAATCACCGCGTCCACGCCGGCGGCAATCATCGTCCGCAGATATTTTCCGGCATCGGCGAGTTCGTTTTCAAAGACCAGCGTGTTGAGGGTGACATAGCCGCGCACGCCGCGCCGGTGGAGAAAGTCCATCAGCTTCGGCAAATCGGTCCTGGTAAAGTTGTCCGCCCGCATTCGCGCGTTAAACTTTTCGAGGCCGAAATAAATCGCGTCGGCGCCGTTTTCAACGGCGGCGCGGGCGCAATCCCAATCGCCGGCGGGCGCAAGCAACTCCGGCAATTTGCGGATTGCGGATTGTGGATTGCGGATTGATTCAGTTGTGGCCGTGCCGGTCATTTCAGGCTTAACCTTTACCATGAAGCCACGGCGGGACAAAGCATCTTCGGGCCGTGCGGCATTTTGAACTTGGCAATCAAGCCGAATGCGTCACTTTTATTCGGTGATTCATCCAACCGCCATCATTCATCCGAAGGCCAAACTGGATTCGACCGTTCGCGTCGGGCCGTATGCCGTGATTGACGAAGGCGTGGAACTGGGCGCACACTGCGTCGTCGGGCCGCACGTTTATCTCACGGGACTGACGACGATTGGCTCGCACAATCAGTTTCACGCCGGCTGTGTCATGGGTGACGAGCCGGTGGACTTGAAATACAAAGGCGAGCTGACGCGGCTGCGCATCGGCGACCACAACCGCTTTCGCGAACATGTCACCGTGAATTGCGCAAACACACCGGAGGGGGAAACAGTTGTGGGCTCGCACAATTTCCTGACGCCTCACTGTCACGTCGGGCACAACGTGGTGGTGGGCGATCACGTGATCCTTGGGGGCGGCGCGATGGTGGCGGGGCACGCCGTCGTGCAGAACGGCGCGTTCATTTCCGGCAACTGTCTGGTGCATCAGTTTTGCCGGGTGGGCACGCTGGCACTGATGCAAGGCGGTTCAGGCATCAGCCAGGATTTACCACCGTTCACAATGGCGCGCCGGGTGAACGAGATCTGCGGGCTGAACATCGTCGGCCTGCGCCGCGCGGGATTTACCGCGGAACAGCGGCTGGAATTGAAGCGGCTTTATCATATTTTGTTTCGCAGCGGGAAAAATATGCGGGCGGCAATTGAAGAAGCGCAAAAAAAATTCACCAGCCCCCCGGCGAAAATATTGCTGGATTTTGTCGCCGAAGCGAAACGGGGCGTGTGCAGGGACGCCGGTAGTGTGGCCGGGGAAAACGAGGATGAGTAGAGAGGCGCGTATGTATAAAATCCTTGGTTCGGATGGATTTGAATACGGCCCGGTTTCCGCCGAGAAAATCAAACAATGGATTCAAGAAGATCGGGCGGAGCAAAAAACGCCCGTTATGCCCGACGGCGCGAAAGATTGGGTCTTTCTGGGTTCATTGCCGGAATTTGCGGAGGCCTTTGCGTCTCCGCAGAAATTGGGAACTGTGGTTCCGGTCAAAAATCGGCGGGGATGGACTGCGGTTTATCTTGTTTTGCTTGTGCTTGCTGTGACAACCGCGATCTTCATCTTTATTCTGAAAAACGCGAAACATCATTGACCCATGTATAAAATCATTGGAGCGGACGGCAGAGAATACGGTCCGGCAACCGCCGGGCAGTTGCGGCAGTGGATGGCCGAAGGGCGCGCCAACGCGCAGACGCCAACGCTCGCTCCCGGCGCGCCGGAATGGAAACCGCTCGGCGTGCTGCCGGAATTTGCAGGACATTTCGCGCCGCCAATTCCGCCGGCGATCGGGCCGCTGAAGCCGGGGACTTCAACGGCGGGCCAATTGCCCAAAACCAATTCCTTTGCGACGACCGGACTGATTTTCGGCATTTTGTCGGTGACGTGCTGTTGTGGATGCCCGTTCAACATCCTCGGACTGGTCTTTTCGCTCATCGGGTTGTCACAAATCAACCGGCATCCCGAACTTTACGAAGGCCGTGGGCTAGCCATTGCCGGATTGATTCTTTCCGGAGCGAGCCTGGTTTTGGGATTCGGGCTGGCTTTGCTCAATTTTGCGCTTCACCCGGGAAACTTCGAGTGGCATTTCAAAACCTTTTGAACCTGAACCATGCGCGCTGAATCACAACCCGCGCCGCCGAAAATCGCCGCGCCGCAGTCGCTCGCATTTTTCACGGTTGCCGTGCTGGTGGCGGCAGTTCTGGGTTCGGGCGCGGTTCTGTTTTTCTTCGATCCGGCGAAGCACGGTTTTTATCCCGTTTGTTTGTTTCATTCGCTGACCGGCTTGAACTGTCCGGGGTGCGGCGCGACGCGGGCGGCGTATCAATTATTGCACGGCCACCTGCTCCGCGCGCTGCATGACAATGCGCTGTTCGTTCTGACGCTCACGGCGTTGACGGCGCAGAGCGCAGGGTTTGTCATGCAAAAAATCCGAAACCAACCGGTCGCGTTCATCATGTCGCCCATAATGTTGTGGGCGCTTCTCATCGTTGTGTTTGTCTTCACCGTGTTGCGGAATCTGCCGTCGTTTTCGTGGCTTTCGCCGTAAAGGGCGCAACCGGGAACTACCACCGGAACATCGGATTCATCCGGCAGCACCACACGCGGTTCGCCCGGCAGCCGGATGAATCCGGCGTTCCATAGTCGGGGCGGCCTTGTGTCTTGGGGGTCGTGCCCGGATGCGCCCCGCCGTAAACGCGCCGGAACTTTTCGCTTTTGTCGGCGCGTGTCGTCGTGTTCAATCGTTGGCCTATGAGTCTGACACATCCATTGACGACAACGACATTTGAACTGCCCGGTTACCGCGTGATCAAATCGTTCGGCGTCGTGCGCGGCATCATTGTGCGGTCGCGCTCCATCGTCGGAAATTTTGGCGCCAGCATTCAGGCGGTTTTCGGCGGGAACATTTCACTTTACACCAATCTTTGCGAACGCACGCGCGAAGACGCCTTCAACCGGATGCTCACCCATGCCGGAGAACTCGGCGCCAACGCCGTCATCGGCGTGCGTTACGACGCGACGGAGCTTGCGGCGGGCATCACCGAGGTGCTGTGTTACGGCACAGCGGTTTATGTGGAGGCGGCGAGTTGACAGATGCGGGTTGAGGGCCGGGAAGGACCGGTTTGCAACTCTCAACTTTCAAGCCTCAACCAATAACCAACCATGTCCGGACACAGCAAATGGGCCAAGGTCAAGCACTTCAAGGGCGCGATTGACGCCAAGCGCGGGAAAATTTTCTCCAAGTTGGGGCGCGAAATCACCATTGCCGCCAAAATCGGCGGCGGCGATCCGGGCATGAATCCGCGCCTGCGCATGGTGCTGCTCAAATGCCGCACGGCGAACATGCCGCACGACAACATCGAGCGCGCCATCAAGAAGGGCATCGGCGGCGGGGAAAGCGCGAACTTCGAGGATTTGACTTATGAAATTTACGGGCCCAACGGCGTGGCGCTGCTCGTTGAGGTGAGCACGGACAATCGCAATCGCACGGCGTCGGACATTCGCAGCATCGTGACCAAGAACAGCGGCAGCATTGCGACGCCGGGATCGGTCAGCCGGTTGTTTCAGCGAAAAGGGCAAATCATCGTGTCGCGCGAAGCGGCGGGTGAAGATCAATTGATGGAACTGGCGCTCGAAGCGGGCGCGGAGGATTTCAAGGCCGAGCCGCAGGGATATGAAATTCTGACCGAACCGGGAAATTTTGAGGCCGTGCACAAACAAATTGAAGCCAGGGGCATCAAGTGCGAAGCGGCGGAAATCACGTCGTTGTCCACCATCACCGTGCCGTTGACCGGCGCAGCGGCCATCGCGGCGGTCAACAAATTGATCGAAGCGCTGGAGGAACATGACGACGTGAAGGAAGTTTATTCCAACGCCGGATTTCCCGACGAAACGGGAACGCCATGAACCTCAAGCGCAGCCACAAAGCATGAAGGCATTAAGCGCCGATTCTTTTCTCGCGCGGTCGCTGGCCAGACTGACGGTGGCAGTATGCCGTCATCCCCGCTGGTTTTTCTGGCCGCAGGCGGTGTTGTTCGTGGTGTGCGTGGTTTACGCCCTTCCCAGGCCCTATGGCCATCTTGATTTCGACATGAATCGGGACAATCTGGTCGGCCCCGACCAGAAATATCACCAGAATTATCTCCGGCTCCAAAAGGAATTTCCGCAACAGGACGATGTGGTGGTGGTGGTGGAAGGCGACAACATCGAGAAAAACCGCCAATTCGTCGAACGCATTGCCGCCAAAATGCAGACGGAGACGAATTTGTTCCGCGACGTTTTTTACCAGCAGAGCCTGGCGATGATGGGCTCCAAGGCGTTGCTCTACGCGTCGGAGACGAATCTGGTGGAGATGAAAACCATGCTCCACGCCGCCCAGCCGTTCATCCAGCAGTTCACCCAAACGACGAACCTGGTTTCGTTTTTTGAGCAGATCAACACGGCGTTCCGCACCGCGCCGCGCGAGGCCAACGCCGATACGGAATCCCTGATCCAGGCGCTGCCCGCGCTGACACGCATCGTGACCCAAGCCACCGATTCCCTGCAACGCCCCGGCACGCCGCCGTCGCCCAATGTCATCGCCTTGTTCGACACCAGCGGAAGTGGTGTGCTCTCGAATTACATCACCTTTGCCAACGGCCGGATTTTTCTGGTGACGACACACGCGCCCAACGCGAAAACGAATGGCCCAACCGTGGATCAGCAGCACCGACGGGGCCGGCAAACGCAGGACGAGGTGAATGGTTATGAGATTGATCGTTTGCGCCAGCTGGTCAAACAGACACAGGCGGAAGTGCCCGGCCTCAACGTTGGAATCACGGGCATGCCGGTGCTGGATTACGACGAGTTGACGCAATCGCAGAAGGACATCACGCTTGCCAGCGTCGTGTCGCTGGTTTTGTGCGCGCTGATTTTCATCTACGGTTACAACGAAATCGGCCGGCCGGTGAAGGCCACGATTTGTCTGGTGGTGGGCCTGGCCTACACCCTGGCGTTTACCACGCTGAGCGTCGGGCATTTGAACATTTTGACGATCACGTTTGTGCCCATGCTCATCGGCCTGGCGATTGACTTCGGGGTGCATTTGATCACTCGTTACGAGGAGGAATTGCGCCACGGAAAAACTGAGGAGGCAGCGCTGACCAAGGCGATGGTGTTCACCGGGCAGGGAATTTTTACGGGGGCCTTGACGACGGCCGGCGCGTTTCTGGCCATGACGCTGACGCATTTCAAGGGCATCCAGGAAATGGGCCTCATCTGCGGCGGCGGCTTGTTGATCTGCTTCATCCCGATGATGACGCTGCTGCCGGTGATGTTGTTGCGGGGCCGGCAAAACGTCATTGACCACCGGGCGACCGAAGACGACACCCGGGCGCGCATCGAAAATATCTGGCTGCAACGGCCCCTGCTGGTGATGAGCATCACAGCGGGATTGTGCCTGGCGGCGTTCTGGGAATCCCGCAAAGTCCATTTCGATTACAATCTGATAAAAATGCAGAGTCCCAGCCTGCCATCGGTGGTGTTCGAACATAAGTTGCTGGATTCGGCGGACAAGTCCCTGCTTTACGGAGCGGTCATGGCGGATTCGCTGACCAACGCGGTGGAGCTGAGGGAAAAAATCAAACAACTGCCGGTGGTGGCGGACGTTGATCCGCCGTTTTACGGGGATTTTCTCATGGACCAGAGCAAAAAATTAGAACTGGTGGGCCAGATCAAACAGGAAATCGCGTCGTTCCAGTTCAACCCGGCGGACCTGCGGCCGGTGGACATCTACGAATTGAGCCGGACGCTTTACGGGCTTTACGGTTACCTGGGCAACGCGCTCGAGGAGGTGGGTAACAGCGATCCGGATTTGACCAGGCAGCTGGTTTCCTTGCGACAGGCGATTGAAAATCTGCGCAAGGCGATGTTGCAAGGCGACGCCCCGATGGTCGCAGAGCACGCGGACAAGCTGGCGCAATTTCAGCAGGCGCTTTTCGCCGATTTACACGATACCTTTCAGCTTTTGCAGCACCAGGACGACAGCACACCATTGCAGGTGGAAGATTTGCCGCCGGCTTTGCACGACCGGTTTGTGGGTGTCACCGGGAAATTTCTGCTGCAGATTTATCCCAATACCGATGTCTGGCAGCGCAGCCACCAGGAGAAGTTCGTCAACGCTTTGCGGACGGTGGACGGGAACGTCACCGGGACACCGGTCCAGCTATACGAATACGAAACCCTGCTCAAAGACAGCTACGTGAACGCAGCCTGGTATTCATTGGCGGCCATTGCCCTCATGGTCCTTTTCCATTTCCGCAGCTTGGGCGCGGTGATTCTGTCGCTGTTGCCGGTGGTTATTGGCACGCTCTGGCTGGCGGGTTTGATGGGCTGGTTCGGCATTCCCATCAATCTGGCAAACATCATGACGTTGCCGCTGGTCATCGGCATCGGCGTGACGAACGGTATTCACATCCTGAACCGGTTTGCCGAGGAGCGTACGCCGGGCATTTTATCGCGGAGCACTGGCAAGGCCGTGTTGGTGTCCGGATTGACGGCGATTGCGGGTTTCGGCAGTTTGATCCTCGCCAAGCATCGCGGCATTTACAGTCTGGGTTGCCTGATGGCGACGGGAATCGCGACGTGCATGATTGCAGGACTGACTTTTTTGCCGGCGTTGTTGAATTTGCTGGGCCGGTGGCGTCCGTTAATAAAACAACCCAGTGCCGACAACTCGCCGTCGACACCGGGTCAGGAGGAACCGAGGTAAAACCTCAAGTGTGTAAAAAGCATAAAGAAAATTCACAAGAAGTCAATATCAATGTTAAACCGAACTTCTAACGGCTTGAAAACAAGCAAAACTTGTTTTCAATAACGATAACGCAAGGTGCTAAATATCTTGTCAAAACCCCGTCAAAATTCGCTCTTCCGGCTTAAGGGCACGAGCAGGTTCACCCGGTCCAAAATATTCATTCATCGCTTGCGAATCTGTTGCTTGGGCCTGGCAATCGGTTTTCCATCCGCCGCCTTTGCCGGGGATGGTTTTCGTGCCGGGCCGATCTTCGATCAATTTTCACTGACGCTGGATTCCGGTCACCGGACCGAAGCCATCGGACCATTTTTTTACAACCAGGAAAAAGACACGGAAAAAACGTGGGCCGTCCCGCCGCTGCTTTCTTATGACGCCGATCCCGCAGTCGAATCGAAGGAATTTGATTTGCTTTATCCGGTGCTGACTTATGAGCATTATGGAAGGGAATACCGCTGGCAGCTCGGCCAGCTGCTCAGTTTTTCCGGCGGCCAGAACCCGGATGATTTCTCCGCAAGACGATTCACGATTTTCCCGTTTTATTTTCAACAACGCTCGCCGGACACGAACAAGAACTACACCGCGCTGTTTCCGTTTTATGGTCACATCCGGGACCGGCTGTTTCGCGACGAAATTTTCTTCGTCCTGTTTCCCATTTATGGCGAGTCGCGGAGGAGGGACGTCGTCACCGACAATTATCTTTATCCGTTTTTCCATCTGCGGCACGGCGAGGGCCTGCAGGGGTGGCAATTCTGGCCGCTTGTCGGCAGTGAACACAAGGACGTGACCACGAAAACCAACGGCTTTGGCGAAACGGAAATCATCGGCGGCCATGACAAATTTTTCGCCCTTTGGCCGGTTCATTTCAAACAAACCACCGGCATCGGCACCGACGACCCGGAAAAACTCAGAGCCAACTGGCCGCTTTACGGCGTGCTCCGCTCTCCCAAACGCGATTCGACCTCCGTGCTCTGGCCGTTCTTTTCCTGGATTGACGACCGTGAAAAAAAATATCACGAATGGCAGGAACCGTATCCATTCGTGGTCATTGCGCGCGGCGAGGGCAAAACCACCACGCGCGTATTCCCTTTGTTCAGCCGTGCGCACAACGCCACGGCAGAGAGCGATTTTTATCTCTGGCCCCTGTATAAATACAACCGCTTCCAGGCCAGCGCCGTGGATCGGGAACGCACGCGCATTTTGTTTTATTTGTTCTCGAGTGTGACGGAGAAAAACACCGAAACCGGTGCGGAGCGGAAGCGCGTTGATTTCTGGCCGCTGTTCACCTGGCACCACGAATTTAATGGCAACCGCCGGCTGCAAATTCTCGCGCTGGTTGAATCGGCATTGCCCAACAACCGGGGCGTCGAGCGCAACTGGTCGCCGCTGTGGTCGTTGTGGCGTTCGGAAAACAATCCCCAAGCTAGCGCCACCAGCCAGTCGTTTCTCTGGAATTTGTATCGCCGCGACACGACGCCCATGTCGAAAAAATGCTCGCTCCTGTTTGGGTTTTTCCAGTATCAATCGGATTCGGAAATGAAAAAGTTGCGTTTGTTTTATGTTCCGGCGCTCAAATGGCATGTGCAAACGGGCCGCGCGGTGAAATAAATTATGTTTGAAAACATCGGCGAAATTTTCCTGTTGTTTTGGCGCACGCTGCTGTCCCTGCCGCTGGCGTGGCGGCAGCGGCAGAAAGTCTTCGACCAATTCTTTGAAATCGGCAACGCGAGCCTGCTGATGGTTTGCGTGCTGTCGTTTTTCATCGGCGCGGTCATTGCGTTGCAAACCGGCCCGGTGCTTGTGGAACGCGGCCTGGCCAGCGCCGTCGGTGGCATTGTCGGCATCTCGATGGCCAAGGAACTGGCGCCGGTGATGATGGCCATTCTTATCGCGGGACGCATTGGTTCGGCGATGGCGGCGGAAATCGGCTCCATGCGTGTTTATCAGGAGGTTGACGCGCTGCGCACAATGAACATCAACCCGGTTCATTACCTCGTGCTGCCGCGACTGGTCGCCATTGCGGTTGCACTGCCGATGCTCGTGATTTTTGCGATTCTTATTGGCTGGCTGGGCGGCGCGGTTGTTGCCGAGACCAACAGCCACATCGAGATTCCATTTCAGGCCTTTTGGGCCAATTTGCGTGACGTGGTCGAATTGAAGGACGTGGCCAACGGCGTGTTCAAAAGTTTTTGCTTCGCGCTGATCATCGGAGTTGTCTCGTGTCACCAGGGCCTGGCGACCATCGGCGGGCCGCGTGGCATTGGCCGCTCGGTCACGAAGGCCGTCGTCAATTCCATCGTTCTGATCGTGATTTTTGACTACGTGCTCACGCGCGTTCTGCTGAAATAATGAACACCGCAACCCGCAACCATTCCGGCGTCAGCCTCCAGGTGCGCGGCCTGCGCAAAAGTTTTGACGGGCAGGAAGTGCTCAAGGGTCTTGATTTCGAAGTCGAGCCCGGAGAAATTTTTGTCATCATGGGGCCGAGCGGCAGCGGCAAAAGTGTGTTGCTCAAGCACCTTATCGGTCTCGAACCGCCCGACGCCGGCGAAATCCTCATCAATGGTGAATCCATCCAATCGCCGGAAATTGCCAGCAAATACCGGCTCGCGCTCGTGTTCCAATCCGGTGCGCTGTTTAATTCGCTGACCGTCGGCGAAAACGTCGGGCTTTACTTGAGCGAGCACCGGCTCAAACCGCCGGAGGAAATCGCGCGCATCGTCGCTGAAATGCTTGAAGTTGTCGGCCTCAAAGGCACCGAGGACAAAATGCCCAGTGAACTTTCCGGCGGCATGAAAAAGCGCGCCGCCATTGCCCGCGCGCTGGTCATCGAGCCGCAACTGATTCTTTATGACGAACCGACGAGCGAGCTCGATCCACTTTCGTCCGTTGTCATCGGCGAGGAAATTCTCAAACTCCAGCAACGCATTCACGTCACGTCGCTGGTGGTGTCGCACGACCGCGATCTCGCGTTCGGCGTGGCCGACCGCATTGCCGTCATCAATGAAGGCCGCATTCTCACCATCGGCACGCCGGACGAAGTAAAGCGTTTCGATGACCCGCTCGTCCAAAATTTTTTGCGCGCAGATTTTAAACGCGAACCTCAATTTAAAAACCTATGAAAAATTCACTCGAAACTCGTCTGGGCGTTTTCGTGGTCCTCGTGGCCATGGCCGCCGTGTTCATTGTTGAAACGCTGGGCGGCATGGCCTCCTTCCGCGGCGGCTACCGCCTTCGCGCGCTGTTCAACACCGTGCAGGACTTGAAGGTCGGCAACAGTGTCAAAATGGCCGGCGTGGAAATCGGCCGCGTCGAAAAAATTGCGCTCGCCGGCAACAAGGGCGAAGTCACGATGAAGCTTCATTCCGACGCCGTTGTGAAAACGGACAGCCGGGCCGTCGTCAAATTCACCGGCTTGATGGGACAGAATTTTGTTGCCATCGGTTTCGGTTCGACGGATGCGCCGCGAGCCACCGACGGCATGGTGTTGGAAACGGAAGAACAGCCCGACCTCAACGCCGTCATGGCCAAGCTCGACGAGGCCGCTGCCGGCATCAAAAGGTTTGGCGATAGCTTCACCGGCGACAAGATTGACAACCTGCTTGGCCCGGTGACCGATTTCATTAAACAAAACAGCGGCCACATCGGCGGAGCCATTTCCAACATTGAAAGCATTTCCGGCCAGATCGCGAGCGGGCAGGGCACGGTCGGCAAACTCATTTATGAAGATTCGCTTTATGTTTCTGCGCTGACGACGGTGACCAATTTGCAAGACACCGTGGCCGAGGTGCGCCAGGTCGTCAGCGGCGTCAGCGCCGGCCAGGGCACCATCGGCAAGCTGGTGACCGATGAAACGCTCTACAACGCGACCACCGCTTCGATGACAAATCTCAACCAGGTTTTGCAGAAGATCAATCAGGGACAAGGCACGGTCGGTAAACTCGTCAACGACCAGGAATTCTACAAAAACGCCAAGCTCTCGCTGCAAAAACTGGATAAAATGGCCGATGGTTTGGAAGACCAGGGACCGTTGAATGTCATCGGGATCATGGCGAACAATTTATTTTAACCCGAACTCCGAAATTGAATTGCTGTGTTGGCGGAGTGCGGCCGTCCCGGCCGCAGCCAGGTGCGGTGGGCGGGCGGTTGGGAAATATCCCGTGGCTTGAATGAGGCCGGGAGCTGCGCCCGCGGGCGGGCGCACTCCGACAGGGCCTCATCCGCCCCGCTTCACGCCAGACCGAGATTTTTCAAGACCCGCACGGTCGAGCGTGATTTGTTCAACGTGTAAAAATGCAGCCCCGGTGCACCCGCCCGCAGCAATTCCTCGCACTGTTTCGCGGCGTATTCGATGCCGAATTCCGCGGCGGCTTCGTCATTGCCCGCCAATTGATCGAGTTTTGAACGGAGGGGCGGCGGAATTTTCGCGCCACAAAGCTGCGTGAATTTCGTGATTTGCGACGCGCTCAAAATCGGAATGACGCCGGGCACGAGCGGCACGCAGACACCAAGTTTGCCGGCAACATAATCGCGAAATTCAAAATAGTCGGCGTTGTCGAAAAACAATTGCGTGAGGATGAAATCCGCGCCGGCGTCCGTTTTTTCCTTCAAATGCCGCCAATCGGCATGTTTGCCATCCTGGCACGCTATGTGGCCTTCGGGAAAACCGGCGACGCCGATGGAAAAATCGCCCGACTCGCGGATGAACTTGACGAGTTGCGCGGCGAATTCGAAGCCGCCGGGCGTCGGCTGAAATTCGCGGCCGTCGGGCGGATCTCCGCGCAGCGCGAGAATATTTTTACAGCCCAGCGAGTGGATTTTTTCCAAAAGCTCGCACACCTGCCCGCGGGTGTGATTGACGCACGTGAGATGCGCCAGCGCGATCAGCCCGTGCTGCCGCTGAATGCGATCCACAATCATCAGCGTTTTGTCGCGCGTGCCGCCGCCGGCGCCGTAGGTGATGGAGCAATAATCAGGCTTGGCCTCAAGCAGGGCGGGGATTTGCTTTTCCAAGAGATGGCGGTCCCCTTCGCCGGTTTTCGGGGGGAAAAATTCAAAGGAGACGACCGGCCGGCCGGCCGCATGTTTCGCCGCGTAAATGTCACGAATGAATTGCATTTGGAGGGCGGATTATCGACCGAAGCGCGAGCGAAGCCAAGTTTTGAAATATAATTGCCGGAGCCAAGGCGAAGGACCCTGTTATTTTCGATTTACGATTTACGATTTACGCGGTCTGTGATAATGGCGGGAAGGACTCGTAGATCGCAAATTGTATATCGTAAATTCAGACAGAGCCTTGTTACCCCGGGGGCCACACGTATTAAGGGAACAAAAGCCCCTTCCGGTTTTCCCGGAAGGGGCTTGATCGTTCCAACTTGAATTAGAACTGATAGATCAGGTTAAGCGCCAGCAAAAAGGCATTTGAATGGTAAGGGTTGCCGGTAACCTTGCTGAGGTCGAAGGGAGTGCCACCTTCGACGTGATCCCAGCGGAATTCCACCCGGCTCAACACATTCGCCCACAGTTGATACTGGGTAGTGAACGTGAGTTCTTCAGCATGATTCACCGAGTTGGCAAAGGTCGGATAGTCATAGGCATAAAGAACGCCATCAGCGTCATCCACATATTCAGCCCGGGCATTGAAGCTCAACTTGTCCGTGGCTTGAATCGTGGCGTAGAGACCAAGAACCCATGCGTTGTCGTCGGAAGGGTTGCCGACACCCCTGTCGTGATCGACCAAATAATCAAATGCGAGGCCCGTCTTTAACGCAGCTATTGGCGTCGGGAGCGTGGTACCCGCATACAAGCTGGTTCGGCCGCCGTTTGCCCCGGAGCCGGGAGCATGAATAACTGCGGCATTAAGGGTTCCGCCTTTCAACGCGCCCCAACTATCCGGCGCTGTCAACGTGATTCCACCCGCATAGGCCTTCCGCGATTCGATGCCCATGCGTCCATTGATGCCGCTCCAGGTATCAGCAACGGCCGCCTGTAGAGTGAGAACGTCGCCCACCTTATATGTGGCCAAAACACCTGTGAGGGTCGTGGGTTCAATGGTGTAACCATAGGAACGGGTGTAGTTTGGGTTCAGCGGATCGCTGTTGGATTCATAACCCAGAATCGAATCGAACACGCCGAATTTCCAGTCAATACCATTGCCCACCGGAGTGCGCAAGGCTACATAAGCTTGGCGGATGGGATAGCTACCGTACGGATTATTCGGCCCAAGTTGAAGGTCAACATGGTAGCCGGAAGCCCACGGGCTTTCATCCATCGGCTTGTCCAAGGCAATGTCAACCGCATTCAGGTTGAAGCCGTCGGCCTTTCCAGGGCCATAAGAGTAGTAGGGAGTTGCCCCACCGTTTTGTGAACCGAGGTTCCACTGCGCTGCCACGTCAACGTAACCGCTGAGCGTGGTGTTCGAGAGCGCGGTTTGCACCTGGCTCATTTTTTCGTCTGCGCGCGCCGCCGAGGCAAGGCTGATCACCCCGATGGCCGCGAGACCCACTGTCCATTTATTAAACTTCATCTGGTTCCTCCGATGTTGTTTGTTTTAATTGGTTTCTGTTTTTTAGTGCCTCTGCACTTCAGGGCAAAAACCCGTTTGCCCCGGCACCAAATGGTGCAATTGCAATGAAAATAGGAAAATTCCAAATTTTTTACAACATTTTTTTTGGGGGAATCACATTTTTATAACATTCTTAAAACCAATGACTTGCATTGATTGCCAGTGTTTCCAATCCAATTATGTGCAGTGGTTGTGTGAAGTTCGGGCATTCATAACCAGGCCGGTCTTTGGAAGTTATGGATTCTGCTTCATCGGATTTTAGCAAGCCAGACTGGAACAAATTGTGCTTTGTCAAACGGCGGAAGCCCCGTTGCAGGGTTGCGATTGGGGTGCGTTTTGTGAGCGGTTTTATTACGAAATCAAAGATATGCCATCATTTGCTTATTCAGCTCGGGAGACGGCCACCGGCCGGGAAATCAACAGCTCGGTCGAAGCCGTGACTGAACAGGCCGCCATTGCCGCGTTGCTTAACCGCAACCTTTTGGTGGTGTCCATCCAGGAAAAGATCTCCAAACGAGGCAAAATGAAGGGCGGCAAGGTGGCGCTGGCCGACCTGGTCATTTTCACCCGCCAGTTGGCGACGATGATTGAGGCGGGCATTGCCATCGTGCAGTCCCTGCAAGCGCTGGCGGACCAAACGCCGAATAAGGTCATGCGCGACGTGATTCGGGACGTGTGCACGCGCGTTGAAAGCGGCGAAAGTTTTTCCGAGGCGTTGCAAAAGCATCCGAAGACATTCAACCGCCTTTACTATTCCATGGTGGCAGCGGGCGAAAAAGGCGGCTTGCTGGCCGAAATTCTCTCGCGACTGGCCACTTACCTGGAAAATTCCGAACGCCTTCGTAAAAAGGTCAAGACCGCGTTGATGTATCCGTCGGCCGTGACCGTCGTGGCGATTTCCATCACGATTTTCCTGCTGGTGAAAGTCGTCCCTACCTTCAAGGAAGTTTATTCCGGTTTCGGTGCGCAATTGCCCGGACCGACCCAGTTCATGATTAATCTCAGCGAGATCGTCAAAAAATTTCTGCTCTTGTTCATCATCGCCGCGGTCGCGGTCGTATGGGGTTGGTTTCATTTCATCAAGACCAAACCGGGACGCATGTTTTGGGATTCCCGCCGCATCAAGCTGCCGGTTTTCGGCCCCATTGCCCATAAAATTTGCCTGGTCCGCTTCACACGCACGCTCGCCTCGCTCATCCGCAGCGGCGTGCCCATCCTGGAAGTGCTGCAAATTGTCTCTCAAACCGTCGGCAACGTCATCATGGAAAAGGCCATCAAGACCGCCGCCCTCGACATTGAACGGGGCGAAGGCATTTCCGCCGCGCTCGGCAAGAACCCGATTTTCCCCAGCATGATCATCCGCATGCTGAGCGCCGGCGAACAAACCGGCAACATTGACAACATGCTCGAGCGCGTCTCGAACTTTCTCGACGAAGAAATTGAAACCACGCTCTCCGGCCTCATGTCGCTCCTTGAACCCATGCTGATTGTCTTCCTGGGAGTTGTCATCGGCGGCATGGTCGTTTGCATGTTCCTGCCGATCTTCAACCTCGCCAACATCGTCAACGGCGGACATTAATTAAACTTGGGACGCGGAATACACCAACCGCCGGTCGAATTCATTTCGTCCGGCGGTTTTGCTTTTCACACCGCAACCATCCCGGCCGGCTGCGGCTGAATGATTTTGATTTTAGGATGGCGCGCGCGGATTTGTTCCTCAAACCAGGCGCGGGAATCTTCACCGCCATGACCGAGCAAAATCGCGCGTGGCGAAACCTGCCCGACGAAGTCCAGCAAATCCCCGCGGTTGGCGTGCGCGGTCAAATCGAAATCCAGCACTTCGCATTTGCGGGTGACCCGGCCGGCGCTGGGGCTGAATACAAACGTTTCGCCTTGTTTCGCCGCCTTCACCCGTCCGCCCGGCGTGTCCGGGTCGGCGTAGCCGACGAAGAAAATGGATTGCCGCTCATCGCCGACCATGCGCACGGCCAGATCGTGCGCGGCGGTGTTTTCGCTCATCATGCCCGCGGTAATCACAAAGATGCGCCCGCTGCTGAGCTTCATTTTTTCCGCCTGGCCCTGTTCCAGTACGATGAGCTCCAGCGATTCGTGCAATTGCAGATTCGTGTGCTGCCGGTGTGTCCGGTGCGCTTCCAGGTCGTAAATTTCCGTGAACACGCGCCCCAACCCGCCGATGTAAACCGGCTGCGGCTTCAATTTGCCCGCGCGCATGAGCAACGCCAGCAGCGCCAGAATCTCCTGCGTGCGTCCCAGCGCAAACGACGGAATCAGCACACAGCCTTTGCGTTTGAGCGCGTGCTGAATCGCCGCGGTGAGCCGCTCAATTTCGCCTTCGCGCGAAAAATCCGGCGGTACGGCGCGGTTGCCGCGCGTCGTTTCCATGATGAGCATGTCGGCCTTCACGTCTTCAAACCGCGCGGCCCGTAAAATCGTCTGGTCGTGGAAACACACGTCGCCGGTGTAAAATAGCGTCTCCTTTTTTCCGCGAATCAAAAGGCCCGCCGAGCCCAGCGTGTGGCCGGCATCAAAAAATTCCAGCGTCGGCGAGGCGAATCCCGCGCGGGTTTTGTGAAACGCCGCCCATTCGACTTCCCGATTGTAGCGGAAGCCCTGAAACACCGGCGCGATGTCGTCCACCTCGTCATGCGTGTAGAGCGGATATTCCCGGAGGCCCAGTTCGTCGCGCTGGCGCGTCATCACGTTCACCGAATTGTGCAGCACGCGCTCGACGATGAAATAACTCAACTCGCTCATCAGCACATGCGCCTTGGGAAAATGCCGCAACGCCACCGGCAGCGCGCCGACATGGTCGTGATGGCAATGCGAAATCGCAATCGCGTCCACCTCCACTTTCCCCGCCTTGCCGAACAACGGCAGCGCGTCGCGGCCTTCGCGTTTCGGGTGCATCCCGGCGTCGAGCAAAATGCGGTGATCATCCACCTCCACCAGCCAGGCGCTCGCGCCGATGTCCGTATCAGGGTTCAGATTGGTGATTTTCATGACCGGGCTCCGGCGGGATTTCACCACAAAGACGCGAAGGCGCGAAGCGAAAAGAATGCAGGAGATTGGGAAACATCGAACATCGAACGCCCAACATCCAACATCGAATGACCAGCCATTCAACGCCGCGAAAATTCGATGTTCAGTGTTCGATGTTGAATGTTGGATGTTCCCTGCCGATTATTTGGCCGGATACCGCCAGACCCAGTCGCCGGTGTTGATGTCCACATTGCCATTTTTTGTGAGACCAACCACGCCGCCATCATCTATTTCATTCCAGCCGACGGAATAGAGAACGAATTGGCCATCCGAAGTGCGGCGATAATGCAACGGCTGGCCGTTGATGATGTCGTGCGGCAGTTTGGTAATAAACTGCGGCGCGAGCGCGTCGAGCGATTCGGGATACTCACCATGCGCGAGGCGGTAACGCTCCAGCGCAATCGCCGTGCGCGCTAGGTTCACGGATGATTGTGCGTAGGCAAATTTCTTCGCGCCATTACCAAGTCCAGACAGCATCAACCGTTCGAGCAAATTGAAAGGACTGGCGGTTTTGATTTCAGCCATCACAGCAGCATCACCGCGCCGCGCCAAGGCTGGAGAAAAAGTGCCTTGGTTCACATCCGCCAGCGGCAAATAATAATCCACCATCATGCGGGCGCAGCGAAACTGGTTTTGATAAAGCCAACCAGTTGGGATCAAACGGGCGGCGATTTTGCCCGGCAGGTTTATGAAACCTCCCTCTCCATCGCTCATTCCGCCCAGGTCTTGCATTTGCTCCGGGTGATGACGCAAGCGATCCACTTCGCCACCCTGACATCCCATTTCGCCGCGCATGGACAACCGGTAATCCGGGAGAAAATCCAGCTTCACCAGTTCCGCATCGAGCGCTACAAGCTGTTCATCCGACCATTTATGTTCCGCCAAGCCTTCCCAGACTGGCTGGAGCATGATTTGCAGCATCGCAATGCGAACCAGATGCGAAATCAAAAACGGCTCGGAGCGGATTTTGTCGGTCAGTTGCAGCGCCAGCTGCACATCGGCCAACGCATTATCCGGCTGGCTGTTTTGCAATTCGGCCAAGCTGCGCAGTTGGAGAGCTTGGCTGCATCTTTTCAGCGCCGACAGATGCGGCAGCAAAATGGCCGACGGGGATTCGCTATCATAATTGAGCGGAAACCGCGAGCCAGGCAACTGGCTGGCTGCTCTTAATTCTTCAATGGCCAAATCATATTTGCTCAAGGCCACCAAAACATCTTCGGCTGGTGATTGCGACTGCGCCGGCACAGGGAACAAATTTGTTTTTGTCGCCACCAAGCGATAATAATGTTGCCACCCCTTCAGATCGGTTTTTGTTCCTTTGGCCCAATAACCATTGGTCGGGCAATTTTTCCAGTCATCATCACTGTAAATGGTCATTCCAAGCCGGTTTACCACATTCGTGTTCTGCGGATTGATCCGATGTCCGTTCTTGTCCAAAATATAGAGATAACTGCTGGCGACAACGGGCGTCAGCGCAAAATTCTGGTCGTCCGGCACCGGCGGCGGGACCATGCTGGCAAAATCAAAATGTTCACCTTTGGCTTCCCATTCATGTTTGAATTTGTTCCAGGCGTGCCAGCCGCGCCAGTCCTCCTCGGCGTAAAACAGCGCAATCAACGTGGCCAGGCACGCGGCGCCAAACAGCAGCCGCTTGAAGTTGCGCCAGCAAAAAAACCGGCGGGCGAAAGCCCAAAGGCCAACAAACGCGGTGGCGACCACCACGCTGACAAAGAGCGTGAAAACCAGCGCCGGCCACCAGTCCGAAAAATTTCGTGGCCTGCCGGGAATAAACAGAGTGACAATCAGAACGGTAAAAAACGTCGCAGCCACCACAATCAGCCACGCGCGTAGCCAGCTCCAGCCGGTCCACGATTTTTTCCAGATGCTTTTCGGCTTTTCGTCCATAAATTTTTCTCGGAGGGGCGAATTCCACGAGCCCCTATTTTGATTTGAAAGCCAGGGGTTCATGGAACTCACCCCTCCGGCAATTTCACACCGTTACAATCTGTGCGCGTTCGCTGCGCGGCTGTGGCACAAATGATTTGGACCGGTCGGCGTCACGTATGTCACGGGGGCCGATCAATTCCGCCAGCATCCGCTGCTGTTGCCGCAATTCCACAATGACTTCCGGCGATGGAGGTGAAGATTTCTCTGCAACCACCGGCGTTTTGTCGCGCGCTGAAAAATCCACGGCCAGAATCACAATCCAAATGGCAGCCAGCCCCGCCCAAGCTTTGGGATGAGGCCACAGGATGGTTGAGAGTTGAGAGTTGAGGGCTGAGAGCCAGGACGGCCGGGTGACGGGTGGCGGGCGACGAGTGGCGGCGGATTCAGCCGCCGTCAAGATTTCCTCGCGCCATTCGGCCGGGACCTGCCGCAGCGGCTGGCGTTGAAGTCTTTGTTCAAAATCGGCGGGTTTCATTTTGTGGAGGCGGGTTTTAACGCAGAGACGCGGAGAGCGCAGAGGTTCGCAGAGAAAATCAGATCGATTTCCTTTGCGCTTCTCCGCGTGCTCTGCGTCTCTGCGTTGAGAAAATTCTTTCTCTTGTGTTCGTTTGCGGCCATAAAAATTATTTGATTTCTTCGTAGAGGGGACGCAGCCGCTCGCGCAATTTGTCTAGCCCGTAGCGATACCGGCTGGCGGCGGTGTTCAATGGAATGTCCAGCGCGCCGGCGATTTGATCAAAGGTCAGTCCGTCCCAAAGCTTCAAATGCACCACGGCGCGTTGTTCGGGCGGCAATTCGGCCAGCGCCCCGGCCAGCATGGCGCGAAAAGTTTGTTCGTCCGGATCGCTGGTTGATGCGAAGGGCGAGATGATTTCGGCGGCAAATTGTTCGCGGGTTTTGTCGCGCGTGCCGCGCCGCCGGATCAAATCAATCACCGCGTTGTGCACCAACCGGGTGAGAAACGCCCGCTCGTCCCGCACACCGGCCAGCAATTCCGGATTGCGGGCGAGTTTGACAAATACGTCCTGGAGCAGGTCGCGCGTATCGGCTTCGTCGCGGGTGAGGTTCAGGAGAAAGGCATAAAGCGCCTGGGCGTGCTCGTCGTAGAGCCGTCTGAGGTCGGGTCCGCGCATGGTTCATCCGTATGACGCGCCCGGCGGCGGAATTTGTCTAGCGCGAAAAAAGGGCGGTTTTACAAAAATGATTTTCCCTGGTCCGGGGGAAGCATCGTCCCGTCGGCTGGAATTCGTTTCAGGCGTGACAGCGGGCGACCGCCAAGGGTTCTTTCCCGAAGGCCATTTGGGCGAAATCGGTTTTCGGCAGGCGTGTCAGGGCGTAAAGCATGACGTAGGCGATGAAAAAAAACAGGGCGAATAACACGAGAAACGCGGCGGAGGCCGTGTTGATCATCGGACCGCCCGCCCACGTATCCAAGCCGTGATAGATTTTTCCCGGGCGCAGGAGCACATCCCAGCTGTTAAAGCGCAGGAACCGGCCCAGATAGATGCCAAAACTGCACAACCCCGTTGCCAGGACCACAAACCACCAGCTCATCACGCGGCCGAATCTCTGTGCCACGACGGATTGCATCAAGTACAGCGAGACAAAGCCGAGCACCAGCCCGGTCAGTGCACACAGCAGGATCAGGGTGAGGTCAATCCAGAATTGCAGGTGAAAGCTCGTCCAGAGATGGATCAGGTCGGTAAAAATGTAGGGGGCGTTGGGAAAGAACAGCAGCCACAGTCCTGCCAGGCCGTAAAAACGCCACGGCCGCTGCGGCTGCGAACGCATGGTGTCCCGCGCCAGGAGGGCGAACAGCAGCGGCAGCCAGGCCAGGAAGAGGTTCCACACCAGCAGGCCGTAATGAAAGTTTTTTGTCCAGACGATACACAGGCCGATCAGGGCCAGGCTTACGACGGAGGCGAACATCAACGCCAGCATCGGGGCGCGGGTGTCGTGTTGGAAGGGCAGTCTCAGGTATTTCATAATGGCGAATCAGCACTGGTTAGACCGGGTTTGCCCAAACTTGTTCACCCGCCCCCAGGTTGTGATCAATCGCAGGCACGGTTTGTCCGTATGACGCGCCCGGCGGGCAAATTTGCCTGGCGTTTTAACGCAGGTCGAGAGCCAGAACAAAACGTTCATTTTTCGCCCGTCCCGCCACGTGAAACAAGCTGCTCCAACTCACTTGTCCACTTGCGGCAGAACCAAAGTGGAATGAATCCAAACAAGCCAAAGGAACAATCAATCAGCCGCCACCAGAGCGGGATCCCCCGCAAGCCACCGAACACCAGCGCGTAAGGAATCACCATCACGCAGGCAATCAGTCCAAAGTCAAAAAGTCATCGGTTGCGGACGGGATTGCGCAATACCCCGATGAAGGCAACCGCAATGACAAAGTGACCAAAAGCCAGCCAGTCGGTGCCATAAAACAGAAACGGGTATTGACCCCTTGTCCCTCGAAGTGAAATCCAGACTTCCCAAATCCATCCTCGAAATCCGTTGTCACTTGGGATCCCAGTTGTTGAGTTGACACCAAAAATTTGTGCGAGCCAACCAAGTTCATTTACAAGAGGAATTGCTGTCGCGCCACTCAGGACCAGCCCGAAGATAAACAGCCAAGTCAGCAATTTAATGCGACGGCGCAAGGTTTGTTCGCGATTCATAAGTGAATTTTTAAGAATTTAATCCCGCGATCTTGATTTCGATTCGCTGTCCGATGACTTCAAGCAATCGCTCCAATGCGAGAGGAAGAATTTTTTCTCCGTTGGCAAAAACGTTTTCGAAGTCCCAAGAATGGGCCGCAGTGCGGTCGTCATTTGCAATGCGACGAGCAGGAAGATGACCCCCCAGGTGCGGAAACCGGCGAGGGACCGGGCGTTCGAGTGCGAAAAGCCGGTTTCCAGAAATCGCAGCCCGAACAGCGTCGCGATGAACCAGAAAACCAGATGCAACGTGCCCATCCAGGCGAGCGATTCCGTGGACTGCGAAAAAATCCACGCCACCGGGGCGAAGCCGATCAACAGAATCGTCATCAGCATCAGCAACCCTGCCAGCAGGCCGGAAACCTCGACCAGCCGCGCCTGCGAGCCGCCCAGGCAGGTGAAAATGTAAAGGCTCGGCAGACAAATCAGCGCCGAAATCATCAGCCCCACCGCGATTTTGACGGGCGCGGCCCAGAGTTGGGTGCCGCCGGAAAATGTGCCGGCCACCACGCCGTAAATCAAAGCACACACAACCGAGACGAACAGCATCGTCGCAATCAATTGTCCCGCGCCCGGCTGGCGCAACTGGAACATCACGCGCCGCGGCTGGCGCAGAATGGATTCAATGGCGACGATGACGTTCGGAATCGCGGCGCGCTCGGCCGGGTCATCGCCCAGCGATCGCGGACCGCTGGCCGGCATCACGGGCGGAATCGGCGGTGGAACTTGCGGTGGAATTGGCGGGATGGGATTTTGGTTGTTCATAGGTCAATGAGGTTATGGTTTAGTCGATTTGCTGGAAGATCTGCAGCAACGAGTGGAAGACATTTTCATAAAAATTTCCGTGCAGGGCGGTCGCGCGGAAAAATTCCACCGGCAGCGATGGCGAGCCGATGAACGGGCGCAAAATCCACGAAAGCTGGCTGCCGAGAAACAGGTTGCCCGCCAGCCATGCAAACAGCACGCGGCAGGCGACCGTCCGGCGGCCCCCAGCCGGGAGAGCAATTGAAACAAACGCACATTGCCCGTTACGCCGGCAAAGGCGATGACTGCAACCTGCGTGAGTTTGATGAAGTTATAGGTTGACTCGGATGGTGTTGCCGATGACATCGGCGGCGCGTTCCAAATCAAAAAGGCCAGCAGCGGGCTGAACGCGCCGAGAATGGCCGCCGCAATGACAAAGCTCATCAAAATGGCCGAGAAAGACTGGCGAAATGGGATGTTCAAACCCAGCAACGGCGCGAGCATGGCGTTGAGCAATGCATTGGCGGCCGTGGTGAGCAGGATGATGAGCGGGAACTTGAGGGCGGTGAAAAGCGCCTGTTGCGGGTCACGCCACCAGCCCAACGCTGCGCCGTAAAGGCCGGCACCCACGATGATCACGGCGATGTGCAGCACGAATCGCCGCGCGTTCCACCACCCGGTCCAGGCGATGATCGGTTCCAGTTCGCCCCGCAACAGCACGCCGATTTCCTGTCGATTTGGCGCTTCGGAAACAGACACAAAAATTTCCCATTATTTGCGTGCAATTAAATCAGTGGATTTTCTGTCCTGATTCGACAAGCATTAGTGATAATGATTCAAACAAAGGTTTGGATTCCAAGGTCGGCAAATGGTTTGCCGCATTTTGCGTCAGCCATTGTTCGACTCCGTTAATGACCGTATCCGGAGTGGAAGTGCCTGCGGTGATCCCGACGGTTTGCGCGCCGGCGAACCATTCGATCTGCAAATCATCGGCCGTTTGCACGTGGTGAGCGCGCGCGCAAAAACGGGCGCAGGTTTTGACCAGTTCCTGGGCGTTGTTGCTCTGCGTGCCGCCGATGACAATGACCACGTCACATTTCTGTGCCAGTTCAATGGCAGCGTTTTGCCGCTGTTTGGTAGGCTGGCAAATGGTGTCAACGAAACACACTTCCGACCGCGGAAAGCGTTCCCGCATCAGCCGTACGAGTTGCCGGACCTTGTCAACCGGCTGGGTGGTTTGAGCCACCACGCCGAATCGCGGCTGTTCCCGAAGCTTCGCCACGTCCTCCGCGCCCAGCACCACGTCAAACTGGTCAAGGTCTCCGGTCAGGCCGCGCACCTCGACATGGTCGCGCTTGCCAATGATGACCGGATGAAAACCTTCGCGCACCAGCTTCGCCAGGCTGCGATGGGCAACATGCACGAGCGGGCAGGTCGCTTCGAGCACGTTCAGGCCGCGTCCGCGCGTTTCGTTGATCACGCGTTCCGACGTGCCGTGGGCCGTGACCATCACCGTCCGCGTGTCCACACCGGCGGGTTGTTGCGCCAGACGGATGCCCTGCGCGCGCAATTCCGCCAGCACGGTTTCGTTATGGACGAGATTGCCCAGAATGGTCAGCGGCTCCTGTTTTGCGGCCCTCAGCGCCAGCGCGATGGCGTCCTTCACCCCGAAACACATGCCCAGATGTTCGGCCCGGATGATTTTCATATTAAGTCAGGCAAATTAACTTTGTGATACAAAGTAAAAGACCACGTTGGTTTTGGTTCGTTCAAATATTTTTTACTTTAACCTGGTTTGCCGGATGATTTGCTCCAGCAGATTGATGTATTCAGCGAACGCCTTGCGGCCGGTGGGGGTGAGCGAGCAGGTGGTGAGCGGACGGTTGTTTTGATACGACTTGGCCACAGCCACGTAGCCTTCCTGTTGCAACGCGCGGATGTGGGTGGTGAGGTTGCCGTCGGTCATGGTCAGCGCGTCGCGCAGCTCGGTGAACGACAATTCCGGCGAGGCGGCGAGCATGGACATGATGGCCAGCCGGCCTTTCTCGTGGATTACGCGATCGAGCTGGAAGAATGGTTCCGGGTTCACGCCGCATTCTTTCCTTTTTCGGTCAGATACAGGTATGCGCCATAAACCAGATGCAGCACGCCGAAGAAAAAGCCCATCAGCCAGTGCGCGCGCCACTCAACATCCGGGTGGAATATTACCAGAAAAAGGAGGCATCCGCCCGCCAATGCGATATAGATCCAGCCAAACAACTTTACGCCGCGGGGCACGAAAAATCCCGCCGCATGCAATGCGCAGCCATAAAAGAGCAACCAAATGAAAGCCAATGCAAACTCATTCCCCAAACCCACCAACACGAAGACCACACCCAGAAACATCCCTGCCGTCAAGGGTGGCAGTAAGGCCTGGGTCACTCGACGGGTTGGCGGCGACCAAAACGGTTCGCGATCTTTGAACGCCTGTCGCCGTGCGATGAGAAAAGCGCCGGCAACCGCCGCCAACGCGGCCCCCAGCCAAAGCCCGCCGAACGCCCGCGGCGAGTCCAGACGAAAAACCAACCCGGCCACTGCGGCAAGCACGCCGATGGAGCCGACAAAAAACATGATCGGCGCGAGCGCCCGCCGGTAAACGGCGGAGCGCTCCATCAAAGTACGGATGGTTTGCAGATGTTCGGCGGCCCAGTTTGATTCCATGCCATTCACTTTGCACCACAAAGCCAAAGTTGGCAAGCGCAAAATTTTACCACCTTGCTTTCCCAGCGCGTTCGGTTGAAAATTTTCCAGCTTCATGCCGCCGCCCAAATACATCCCGCCGTTGGGTACGGGGAAAATGTCCGCCCGCCGTCGCGTGCTCGCGCAGTGGCGCGGCGTGGACCTCACACCGCTCGAAAACGCGCAGGCCGTGCGCGCCCGCCGGGTCGGCGACGTGCTGCCGCGCGTGACGAAAGATTTGCACATGGACCAGCGGCGCGCCGAGGCCGAGGTTGTCAAGGTGTGGAATTCGCTGATTGACCCGAACATCGTCGCGCACGCTCAGCCGGCGGGGGTGCGGAAAGGCACACTGTTCGTGACTGTGGACAGCAGCGTGTGGCTCTCGGAGATCGTCCGTTACCGCCGCAAGGAAATTCTCGACCGGTTGCAGCACAGCTTCGGGCGGGATTTGATTCAGCGAATTTCGTTTCGCGTCGGCTGACTTCAGCTTTGGAAACCCGGTGGGGCGAGCGCCCGGCGGGTCGAAGTCAAACGAAGACCGCCCCCCGCGAGTCGTCAACGATTTTAAACCCGGCTCGCCGGGAGTCTCGCCCCACCAAAATTGCACCCGGTCACGTCATCAATTCCATCTGTCGCGGGGTGAGCAGCCACACCAGTTTCGCGCAGCGGCCATAGTGCAGGGATTCCGCCTCCAGTTTGCCCAAGCCGCCCTTCTTCAAATCAATAGCCACACCGGGGTGACCTGCCGTTAGCAGCCCAATCAGTTGGCTTAAATAAGGTTCATGGCCGACGAGTAAAACGTTTTCCGGCACAGGCTGTAATTCATTCAATTGCCGGATCAACGCCTTCGGATTGCCGTCGGGCGTCAGCGCATCCGAAAATCCGGGCGGCTTTTTCAGCTTCAGCGATTCAGCGATGATTTCAGCGGTTTGTTTCGCCCGCAGAAACGGACTGGAAAGGATCAGGTCGAACCGCAAATCCATTTTCTTCATCGCGGCGGCGATTTGCCGAAGCCGGCGTCTGCCTTTGGGTGTGAGCGGGCGCTCGGAATCCTTCTCGTAACCCGGCGTGCCGGGTTCCACCGCGATGCCGTGACGAAGCAGATAGAGGTTCATGGGCTTTTGTTTTTCCGCCTTTGCGTTTGTTTCCCAAGTTTCGGGGGCGGCCAGAAACGCCGCAACCTGCCGGCCGCGTTCAGATAGATCTGGATCAGCAGCTGGCGCCAGCGCACCAGCTCTTTTTTCAACCGGCGGGCCGACGAGGCGTTGACTTCTTCCTTTTGCACGAATTTGTCCAACGCCGCCAGCAATACTTCCATGTCCTGGATGTCGCCCATCATGCACTGGTAGCCGCACATGGCGCGGCGATGGTCCTCCGTGACGGCGGGCAGCAGGGGTGACAGCGCCTCGACCATGTAACGGAAGCGTTTGAATGCAATCCGCGTGCGGTGGATGGTCTTGGTGTCGTCGGCCCGCACATGCCGGCAAAGTTGCGCGACCCCGGCAAACGCCTGGGTTATGGCGCGCTGGACAATCGCGAAAGCCCGTTCGCGGGTGATCCGTTTGCGCTGGCGCCGGATCTCCTTTTCAAATGCCGCAAGACACCGGCCCAGACGCTTCGTCTTGATGTGTTTCACGGCTTTGCGCGTTGTCTGGGTGAAACGGGCCTGGCGGTCCCGTAGCCAGTCGTAAAACGCGTAAGCGTCCGGAAAGGTGCCCGCCATTCGCCCCACGTAAGTCAATTGGACCTGCGTATCGCGGAGCCGGTCGAAGGTGTCGAGGTGATGTTTGAGCGCGCGGCGGGCTTTCCGGATGTCGCGTTCGGGAACGAACGCCGCGAGCAGTTCGATGGTCGAGAGGAGCCGGCGGGTTTCCACACGCACGTCATGCACCGCGTCTTCGGAGAACCGTTCCTGGCAGCGCTTCAGCCGTTTGCGATAACGCCGCCACTGCGTGTTCAACGAATCGCCGAGGTGCTTCAGCACGTCGGCGGTTTGGACGGGGGCGATGTCTGACTGGCTTTGCCGGCGCATATCGTGATTCATCAAATGCTTTGATCTGGAATGACTCCTCTCGTCGCTTTCAAAGAGTCAAACCGCCCGCAGGGTAGGTTCGCCCTTGCCGACGGAAAGTTACAATTAGGTGACAAATCTTGCCAAGCGCGCAAATTCATGGTTTTCGGCCAACTGTTCGCCTGGTTCCAAGCGGCCGCCGCGTCTTTTTCACTTGGGCACTTCCGTGTGCCGCGCGTAATCTAAACGCGCTCATGCAACCGATCCGCCGCGCCGTAATTGATGTCGGCACCAACTCGATCAAATTGTTGGTGGCCGACGTGGCCGGGCGCGACGTGCAACCGGTGCATGAGGAAAGCCGGCAAACCCGCCTCGGCAAAGGTTTCTACGAAACCCACCGGCTGCAGATGGAGCCCATCGCCTATTCGGCCAATGCTGTCGCCGATTTTGCGCAGACGGCGCGCAAGCATGGCGCCCGATCCATCCGCGTCATCGCCACCAGCGCTGCGCGCGATGCGGTCAATCCCGAGGATTTGATTTCCGCCATCGAAGCGGCCTCGGGCCTGAAAGTTGAAATCATTTCCGGCGGGCAGGAAGCCGGGTTGGCGTTTCAAGGCGTGACCACCGACCCGGAACTGGCCCGGACGCCGTTGTTGTTGCTGGATGTCGGCGGCGGCAGCACGCAATTCATTCTTGGCCGGGGCGAACACAAACATTTCGCGCACAGTTTCCCGCTTGGTGCGGTGCGATTGCTTGAAAAATTTCCGCACAGCGACCCGCCAACGCGCGCCGAATTCATCGCCTGCCGCGAATGGTTGAAAAATTTCCTGCAAAGTGAAGTCCACCCCAAACTCGAACCCGCGTTGCGCCGCGAAACTGATTCCCAGTCTGCCGGAATCCAGCTCGTCGGCACCGGCGGCACGACGAGCATTCTCGCGCGCATGGAAGCGAAGCTCGACCGCTATGACCGCGAACGCATGGAGGCCACGCGCCTCAGCCTGGAGCAGATGAAAGTACACCGGAAACGGCTCTGGAGTCTGCCGCTCGCTGAACGCAAGGAAATCACCGGCCTGCCAAAGTTGCGTGCCGACGTGATCCTCCCCGGCGTCGTGATTTACGAAGTGGTGATGGAAGAGTTCGGCTTCAAGTTGCTCCGCGTCAGCACGCGCGGCCTGCGCTTCGCGGCGGTGATGGACTGATGTCATTTGCGATTTACGATATTCGATTTACGCGGTCTGAAAAATTTAGAGCGGCGCGTAAATCGTAAATCGCATATCGTAAATAAAAAATGTCATGCGTGTTTTGATCGTCGGCTGCGGTTACGTTGGGTTGCCCCTCGGAGCGGAACTCATTCGCTTGGGCCACAAGGTTTCCGGCCTGCGCCGAAGTGTGGCAGCGGAGAACGAATTGAAAGCCGCCGGCATCCAGCCACTCTTCGGTGACGTGACCCGGCCGGAAACGCTGGCCAAGTTGCCGGGCGATTTTGATTGGGTCGTTAATTGCGTTGCCGCCGGTGGCGGCGTGGACGATTACCGGCAGGTTTATCTCCAAGGCACGCGCAACCTGATTGATTGGCTCGCGCCGAACCCGCCGAAGAAATTTGTTTATACGAGCAGCACGAGCGTTTACGGCCAGACCGACGGCTCGCAGGTCAAGGAGTCCAGCCCCACCGAACCGCTTGTGGAAACGGCGAAGATTCTCGTGGAAACGGAAAAAGTGCTGCTGGCGGCGGTGGCCGAACGCAAGTTTCCCGCTGTGATTTTGCGTGTGGCTGGCATTTACGGACCAGATCGCGGTCACTGGTTCAAGCAGTTCCTGAAAAACGAGGCGCGGATGGAAGGCGACAGTTCCCGTTTCCTGAACATAATCCACCGCGACGATCTGATCGGCTGCATCATCGCGGCTCTGAAGAACGGACGCCCCGGCGAGATTTACAACGCGGCGGATGATGAACCGGTAAGCCAGTTGCACTTTTTCCAGTGGCTGGCCCAGGCACTGGACAAGCCAATCCCGCCGTCCGCGCAGGAAAATCCCGCGGAAAACCGCAAGCGCGGCGCGACCAACAAACGCGTCTCCAACCGCAAACTCAAGATGGAACTTGGCCATCAATTCAAGTATCCGAATTTCCGCAAAGGCTACAGCGCCGAACTCCTGCGGCTCGACCGCGCTGGCTAGCTGCGCGTCGCACCAGACCCGAGAGGAGTCAAATTATTTCGGTTTTGTGAGCAATACCTTGGCACTTTTGATGGCTTCATCGCGTTTTTCTAAAGGCGCAAAAGGATTGAAAAAGGGAATTTGTTTTGATTTGGACAACGACCACGCAACCCAATCGCACCGACGAACTTCAATCTTTGTTCCATCAGCGGGGCTTTCAGTTTCCGGCCATGTAAATTGATAGCTACCGCTTGAATTGGGGAGTTTGTAGATGATGTTTTGGCCGTTACCAGTGCGCCATTGCATTGAGCCGACTACTGTTTGATTTTCCAGCTCTCTCGCCAATAACCGGCGGAACGCGGGCAACTTCACCAATTCAGAATCAAGTGGATCGTGAAATGTGGATCGTTTCCATGGCAATTTGCTCCAAGGCGAAGCGGGGTCATTGAACAACCACTCGCTCACGGTTGAAACCGTCAGGTCATTGGGATTGCGCCAGAGTGGTTCAAAAGCATCAATGGCATACTCATCCACTTTTTCTTCATCGGTTGATTTAATCCACGCGGCATATTCGGGCAGTGCATTTATGTCGCCGCTTTCAACGCGAATTTCAGTCAGTTGTGGAATATAACGCGCCAAGTCGTGTCCCGATGACATGATGAAAGTTGTCCAATTCGGCCATAGATCAATCGCGTGACGCATCAGGGACTGCGCGGGTGCAACCGCAGTTGTTGGTTTGTCCCACTGCGACAAAATGCTCACAAGTTCAGTGCCGTTGCGAATTGCATCAACGCCCATGAATTGATCTTTTTTATTAGCGTCGTCGGCCACTTCCATTGCACGTTTCAACAGCAAATCCGTCACAGATGGGTCTTTTTTGCTGCGTAAAATCTCGCCCCGGAATTTTGGTTTTTCTCCGGCTTTCAATGGAGTGGAACTAGAATAACCGCTGCCGGGCACACCAGTAACATTATCCGGCTGCATAATGTCGCGCGCAGCTTGCAACCATTGACCCAGCCCGGCTTGATCGTCTTCCAAGGTTGCATACCAGCGATCTTCAAGTTTCAAACCTTTATTCTGTTTCCAATAAGCGCGAATCTCCGCAGCGCTCTGGAATTGCGCGTGCAAAATTTGTTGCAGTGCGGATTTTGCCGCGCTAGAAACCGGCAGTATATGCCGATCGCGGAAAAAATCACGGCCAAAGCTGACCGAACAGGTCAATCGTTTGTCATTTTCAAAACAATCAAGCAGTGGTTCAACAGAGGCATCACCTTCTTGAATCAAGGCAGCAACAATCGGGTCAGAAAACAAAGCCACTCCGCCTGGTTGTCCCCATTGCCGGGCGTTGACCAAATCAAGGGCTTCAATTAAAACCGCAATCCGTTCTGACCGGTTTGGAAAATTTGTGAGTCCGATTTCAATGACATTTTTTTGTTTTGGTTCATGTGCGCGACGTTCCAAGTCGGCAAGCAGTTGTGGCAATTGATCCAGAAAATAAATGTATGGTCTTTCATTCTCATGTTTTTGCGTATCGTTGTAGCCGGGATGAGGGAATCCGCGTTTTGCTGCCTCGGCTTCAATCTTTGGCTGAATTTCCGTCAGCTTCCGCACCGAAACCAAAGCGAGTGGAACATCGCCTCTCATGTGCGCGCAGATGGTGCGGTCAAAAAGCGACCAGGCCCAATCTCCGGCAAGCATGAGATATGGGTCTTTGGCTTGTTCCTGCCCGCGCGCATTTTCGAGGCTGTCACTGCAAGCGCTCCAAACTTTGGCCGCCAAATCATTTTCACCAAGCCGCAGCAACAGACAGGCTTTGATTGGCAAGATGGAATCCGTGGCGACCGACGTGTTTTCACGGATGGCCCGGCCATACAGCGCCATTCTCATTCTTGAACTATTTGTTGAAGCGGCGTTGATCAACAAATCCATGTCCGCCTGTAAATTGGTTTGTGCGCCCACGGAAACAACTGGATAAACCAGACCATTCCAGCAGACCGCAAAGGTTTGGTTGCTGTTTGGCGAATTGGACAAAACCCAGCCGTGTGTTTTAATTGTACCGCCATCGCCTCTCCAGACATCACCGACATGAACTTCAATTTCGCGATATTCGCAACCACGTGGATCAGCCAAGCCTTGGTCAAAAAGGGTTTTTGTTGCCGCCAAAATTTCAGGAGAAATGACATTCGTAGAAAACATCCACGCTGCTCGTTGTTGTGGCGGCTCTGGGAAATTTGAGACAACCAATGTTTGAGCTGCGGGACAAGAGGCTGATAAAAACACCCAAACCAAGAATTTTAAACCCAGCTTCATATCGGAATAATCATTGCACTACCTACTTTGGACAGTCAACCTATTGAAACAATTTTGGCTTGTGAGTAATTTCGTTTCGACCTTGTGAAATTTTCCGCCTAACTTTCCCGCCGATGGCCGCCGAGACCCAGTTGACTCCCATGATGACGCAGTATCGCCGCATCAAAGGCGAACTGCCCAAGGACGCGCTGCTGCTGTTCCGCCTCGGCGATTTTTACGAGATGTTTTTCGAGGACGCCCAGACCGGCGCGCAACTCCTCAACCTCGCGCTCACTGCCCGCAACGGCGTGCCGATGTGCGGCCTGCCGCATCATGCCTCCAACGCCTACATCGGCAGGCTGCTCAAAGCCGGCCGGAAAGTCGCCATCTGCGATCAGCTCGAGGACGCCCGGCCCGGCAAACTCGTGAAACGCGAGGTGACGCAAATCCTTTCGCCCGGCACGCATTTCGACGAACGAATGTTGGTGGCCGAACGCAACAACTTCCTCGCCGCGATTTACCCGCTGGGAAAAACCTTCGGCCTCGCGCTGGTGGATTTGACCACGGGCGATTTCATGACCACGGAATTGGAGGCCGGGTCAGCCCTCCTGACTGAATTGGAGCGGTTGCGCCCGGCGGAAATTATTTATCCGGGTGAGTCGGTGGCTGTGCGCGAACTGCTTCGTAGCGGCGGTCGGGAGACCGCCGCCAATCCTGTGCCAGACAACCGCGCTTTCACCAGCGCGGCTACGGGGCAAGGCTGGATTCTCAATGGCTACGACGACTGGACATTCGCGCCGGAAACCGCGCTTTACACCGTGCGCGACCATTTCAAGGTTGTGTCGCTCGACGGCTTCGGGCTGAAGGGCCGCACCGCCGCCATCGGCGCGGCCGGCGCGGTGCTGCATTATCTCACGCAACACCTGCGGCGTGACGTGAAGCATCTCACGCGGCTGTCGTTTTATCGCCGCAGCGACTATCTCGCGCTGGATTACACGACACTGCGGCATCTCGAAATCCTCGAGCCGCTCCACCACGATGCGCCGCGCAATGCGTCGCTTTACGGCGTGGTCAACCGCACCGTCACACCGATGGGCGCGCGGATGTTGCGCAACTGGCTTTCGCAACCGCTGGCTGCCGTTGAACCCATTCGCCGCCGTCAGGAAACGGTGCAGACGTTCATCGGGAACTCGGCGGGCCTCGACAGTTTTCGCGCGCAGCTCGCGAACGTGCGCGACCTGGAACGCACCCTTGGCCGGTTGAGCACCGGCAGCGGCAACGCGCGCGATCTGGTCGCCCTGCGCATGGCGTTGGAGCAGATTCCGGCAGTAAAACAAATTCTGCAAAACGTAGCGCAGGCGTCCCGCCTGCAAACCGGCCAACTGCGGGAATTGCCGGAAGAAAACGCGGCAGCCGGAACGGCTGCGCTACTTTGCGACCTTGAATCCCAGCTTGCCGAATCGCCCGACCTCGTGGAGTTGATTTCGTGCGCCATCGTGGAGGACCCGCCGCTCGCCGTGAAAGAGGGTGGCATGATTCGCGACGGCTTCGATGCGGCACTCGACGAACTCCGCGACGCGACGCGCGGCGGCAAGGACTGGATTGCGAAACTCCAGCAGCAGGAAATTGAACGCACCGGCATCACCTCACTGAAAGTCCGGTTCAATTCCGTCTTCGGCTACTACATCGAGGTCACGAAATCGAATCTCGACAAGGTCCCGCCGCATTACATCCGCAAGCAGACCGTTGCCAACGGCGAACGCTACATCACGCCCGAGCTGAAGGGGATGGAAGGCAAAATCCTCGGCGCGGAGGAACGCAGCGTGAAACGGGAATATGAGCTTTTCCAACGTGTGCGCGAGGAAGTGCTCGGTCAATTGCCCAAAATCCAGCAAACCGCCAGCGCACTGGCGCAACTCGATGTGCTGGCGTCCTTTGCGGAGACGGCACGGCTGCACAATTATTGCCGGCCGCAAGTCGCTGATGAAGGCGTGCTGCAAATTCGCGATGGACGCCACCCCGTGCTCGAACAAAATCTCGCCGACGAACGCTTTGTGCCGAATGATGCCGGACTCAGTTCTTCCAGTAGCGCAGGCGTCTCGCCTGCATCCGCGTCACACATAGAAAAACCAACGGGCAGCCGGGACGGCTGCGCTACGTTCCCCCAAATCGCGCTCATCACCGGGCCGAACATGGCGGGCAAAAGCACTTACATCCGGCAGGTGGCGCTCATCACGCTGCTGGCGCACACCGGTTCGTTCGTCCCGGCAGTGGAGGCACGGATTGACTTGGTGGACCGGATTTTCACGCGCATCGGCGCGAGCGACGATCTGACGCGCGGGCAGTCAACCTTCATGGTCGAAATGACCGAGACCGCGAACATCCTCAACAACGCCACGCCGCGCAGCCTCATCGTGCTCGACGAAATTGGGCGCGGCACGAGCACATTCGACGGCCTGAGCCTCGCGTGGAGCATCGTCGAGCACCTGCACAACCAGGTCGGCGCGAAAACGCTTTTTGCAACCCATTACCACGAGCTGACCGAACTGGCGCAACGCCTGCCGCGATTGAAAAATTTCAATGTGGCGGTGCGCGAATGGCGTGACCAGATTGTTTTCCTGCGCAAAATCGTCGAAGGCGGCACGGACAAGAGCTACGGCATCCACGTCGCGCGGCTGGCGGGCGTGCCCCAGGAAGTTTTGGAACGCGCCAAGGTGATTCTCGGCAACCTTGAAGAGTCCGAGCTTACGCCTGAAGGCACTGTGCGCCAGAGTCCACGCCGCCAGCAGGATCGCGACAAGCTCAAACAACTCGCCCCGCCCCCGCAGATGGATTTGTTCGGGCACTGAAGAAAAAGGCTGGTTGGGCGAAAAGCATATTGTTAAAAGATTTGGGGGTTGAATTGGAATAAACCGGAAGCCCGGACGCGCCAGTGGCGCGGGATTCTCTTTCCAATTCGGTCAACATGAAACGAAACATGAAAACGATCATTTTCATCATTGGTTTATCGGTGGTTCTGATGGGACAGGCCCTGGCCCAAACCAATCAGCCGGTGTCTCCACCAGAGGGGACAAACGAAATTTCATCGGACACGCTGGTAACAATATTGGGGACGGTTTATCATGAGTTCCGCATTGAAAGGGTGGATCCGGCGGGATTAACGATCAGCTACGTTCCCGACGGTGGCGGACTGGGGATGGAAAAAGTCCCGTTCAATCTGCTTCCCGATGATTGGCAGCGGCGTTATGGGTACGACCCCGAGAAGGCCGCCAAATTTGATTTGGAGCAGAAACGGGCGATGGCGCAACTGCGGGAGCAGATGATTGCGGATGAGAAGGCTTACAGGGAAAAACGGGCCCAAGAAGAGGCGGCCGAGGAAGCTGCCAAAAAGGCCGCGGAAGCGGCAGCGACTCAAGCCACCAATTCACCGGGAATGACCAATTCACCGGGAATGACCAATACAAACCAGCCGGCGCCACCATCACCGCCGGGCAGGCACTGACAAATCTGCGGAAAGAATTTTTGCAAGGCTCGTTGCCATTTTTCTTCGGCGCTCTTCCCTGGGACAAATCCACTCCCGCAGTCACCCACTCAGGGACGTCCGCAGGAGCGCGACCCGCTCAAGCAACCCGCCCCGCCGCCGCAGATGGATTTGTTTGGCGGGCAGGATTTGTTGTGGAGGTTGAACGCGATGCCGGTTAGACTTCTCCAATGATTATTATGAAAACAAAAGCATTACGCACCTGGACGACGGTTTATGTGTCGGTCCTGGCGATGGCGGGCGCACTCACAGCGTCGGCGGATGACACGGCAACGAACGCCATCCCGCACAAATCCTACACTGGCACGGTCGTGTCCGTTGACGCGAAGGAACACACGCTTGGCTTGGAAGGATTTTTTACGAGCAAGACGTTCAACCTCGGCGATAATTGCGCCTACACTTTTGTGGACAAAGGCGCAGGTGCGATCGGCGATTTGCATCCGGGCCAGCGGGTCGAGGTCGTTTATCAAGAGGCGCACGACGTGCTCGTGGCCGACCGTGTCACACAGGAACCGATGTGTTACGAGGGCACGGTGAAGGCCTGTGACCCGGGCCAACGCACAATAACATTGCACGGGCGCGGCAGGGACAAGACGTTCCCCATCGCGGGCGACTGCAAGGTGGTGCTCCGCGGGGACAAGCCGGGCTCGCTGGCGGACGTTCAAACCGGCAATTACGTCACGGTGACTTACGAAACCCTGAACGACAAGCCGACCGCACGGAAAATTACCCAGACCAGCGAGACGTTCACCGGCTCGCTGACGGCGATTGATCTCGATATGAAAACCGTCAAGGCCAAGTCGCTGCTCGACACGAAGAAATTCAACCTGGGCGACAATTGCGCCATCGTGATCAACGGCAAAATCAACGGACGACTGGCCGACCTGAAGCCGAATGACAAACTGGTTTTCAGCTATGACGAAATCAACGGTGTCAATGTAGCGAGCCGGATTGCGCTGGTGGGAAGACCGCAGGCAACGGAAACGCCGCAGGGAAGCCAATGACGCCATAATTGCGTTGCAGGGCAACAGCCGATTTGAGAGCGTTCCAGCCGGGGCGCGCTCATTTTTTACGGTAATCGGGCGCAGCCTGCCGCCGGGCCGGAGGCCGGCGCTTCGGAGCATGACAAAAACCTGTGCCTTCCGGTCGCCTGTGCTAAAACATTCCGCGTTTTATGGGAATTACCATCCTTCCCGCGCGGCTTCGCAAATTTGAAATCCCCGGTCGTGTCACGTTCGCCAACGGCAGCGGCGGCCTGCCCAAAATCAACATCACAACCGGCCGCAGCACTGCGGAAATTTATCTGCACGGCGCGCACATCACCGGTTTCCAGAAAAAGGGCGAACCGCCGCTGCTGTTCGTGAGCCGTCTCAGCCAGTTTGCCGCGGGCAAGGCGATCTGCGGCGGCGTGCCGGTTTGTATTCCGTGGTTCGGCCAGCGCGAAGGTGACGTGATACACGGATTTGCGCGGATCACGGAATGGGACTTGATTGAAACCGCCGCCCCGCCCGACGGCGGTGTAACGATCCGCTTCCGGCGGCCGTCAACGACCGCCAATGCCGCCCGGCTGGCGTATCGCGCGGAATTTGTTGTCGCCGTCACCGACCAACTGGCGATGGAACTGATTGCCACCAATGAATCGGCGGACCGGAGTTTTGACTTCGAGAATTGCCTGCACACCTATTTCGCCTTCGGCGACATCCTCGATGTTTCCATCGCCGGCCTGAAAGGTGCGCATTACCTGGACAAGACGGACAAGCGCGCGCGCAAATTGGAATCCGCCGCCGCCATCCGCATCACGGCGGAGACCAACCGGGTTTATCCCGATACCCCGGACACGGTGGAAATCCGCGATGCGAAATTTCGCCGTGCGGTCCGGGTGGACAAAAGCGGCTCGGCGGCCACCGTGGTTTGGAATCCGTGGACGACGCAGCTCATGCCGGACTTCGACCCGGCGGAACACCGGCAAATGGTCTATGTCGAATCCGGCAACGTGGGACAAAATAAAATCACGCTCGCACCGGGTGCGACGACGGTGATAAAGTCCTATTAAGCAGCTACGCGGTTTGAAACGCTGCCGGTTGCCGGACCACCGGTCGCCTTGATGCGTTTGACCGGCATGGCCGAAGAAGCGCGGCCGGCTCAAATTTTTGTTTTGCCACTTTCAACCAATGCATGGTCGAGACATTGACGGACGGTGGCGAGCATTTGGGTGGGAGTAAAGGGCTTGATCAGGAAGTTCCCGTCGCCCTGGAATTCGGTTTTGTTGACTTTGGGGGTGTAGCCCGAAGTGAACAGCACGGCCAGGGAGGGCTTGGTGGCGCGCAGGCGGGTGGCCAATTCATCGCCGAGAAGATTTCCGGGCATCATGACGTCGGTGAACAGCAAATCGATTTCAGAACTGTGGTCCTGGAAGACATCCAGGGCGTCCTTGCCGGAAGCCGCCTCCAGAACGCGATAGCCATTTTTGCGCAGCACGGCGGCGGTCAGGGTGCGTACGCGGTCTTCGTCTTCAACCACGAGCACACACTCCGTTCCTTTTTTAGCGGTTGTTTTCGGGGTTTGGGACGGGTCTTCCGGCCGGGAATTTTCCGTGCCGGCCGGCAGAAAAATCCGAAACGTCGTGCCTTTATTGGCGGCACTTTGGACATCAACCCAGCCATGATGTTGTTTGACGATGCCGTAAACCGTCGCCAGGCCCAGACCGGTGCCTTTGCCGATTTCTTTGGTCGTGAAAAACGGATCAAAGATGCGGGGTAAAAGCTCCGGCGCAATGCCGCAGCCGGTGTCGGAGACGGAGAGACAGACGTATTGGCCGGGGCGGATTTCAGAATTTTTTTGCACGTCATCGTTGGTGATGGTAACGGCATCAATGCCAACGGCCAGCTTTCCGCCCTTTGGCATGGCGTCGCGGGCGTTGACTGAAAGATTCATGATGACTTGCTCCATCATGCCGAGGTCGGCCTGGACGGGCGGCAGATCGGGGGCGGCCTTCACTTCAAAAGTGATGTGATCCCCCAGAAGCCGCTTCAACATTTCCTCCAGATGGTTGACCACCTGCCCGAGGTTGAGCTCTTCGGGCTTGAGCACTTGTCTGCGGCTGAAAGCCAGCAGTTGCCGGATGAGCCGGGAGGCCCTTTCAGCGGCGATGGATATGTCGTTTAGCGATTCGGCGCAGGAGGGGTCCTGGCTGAGTTGATCCTGCAGCAAAGAGGCGTTGCCATGAATCACCGTCAAGATGTTGTTGAAATCATGGGCGACTCCGGCGGCGAGCTGCCCCACCGCCTCCATCTTTTGGGAATGGCGCAACTGGGACTCCAATTTCATCTGGTTGGTGATGTCCTGCAGGATCAACAACCAATGCGGGCCGGAAACCAATTCAAACGGTTCGACCGACAACAACACTTGGCGCCCCTCTCCCGAGAGCGTGCGCAACTGGCAGGCGTGGTTGCGGACCGAAGTGTTTTTTTGCAGGGTTTGACGGACGAATTCCGCCAGCCGGGGATCCTCCCACAAGCCGAGTTCGACGGGGGCGCGACCGACCACGTGTGGCCGTTCGCCTCCCAGCATGGCCAGAAACGCTTCATTAACATCAATGATGATTTCAGGATGCAGCGATTGGATGACCAGCGGGATGGGGGTGGCGTGGAAAGCCTTGGAAAAACGTTCTTCGGCCTTGATGCGCGAAGCGATTTCGTGCCTCAGGTTCGCATTCGCGGTTTCCAATTCTGAAGTCCGGCGGCGCACCAAAGAGTCGAGATCATCCAGTTGGGATTGCACCTTGCGGTTCAAATGCCACTTCTCCGTGAGCGCATGGGCGAGCTGCAGCGCCTCGATGTTGTCGAAAGGTTTCTTGAGCACGACCAGATTGGGGGAGTGACCCAGTTTGTGAGTCATCTCCTCCCAGGAATAATCCGAATAGGCGGTGCAGACGACGATCTGGATTTCCGGACAGCATTTCCAAAGATGACTGATGGTCTCCACGCCATCCCATCCGGGCGGCATCCGCACATCCACAAACGCCAGCGCGTAAGGATTGCCTTCCTCGGCGGCCTGCTTGGCCATCGCCAAACCCTCCTGACCCTGGAAAGCCGAATCAATCACAAAATCAGCGCGCGGCGAAGCGGCGGTGCTCTCCCCAAACAACAGCGCCTTGGCGCGGTTCAACCCGACATTCGGGTCCTGCTCCTGGCCAAGAATTTTCCGGAAATCCGCATGGATCGAAGCGTTGTCGTCAATGATGAGTATCCGGTTGCCGGGTTTGGCGGAGGGTGGATTCATAAGTTCCTGACGGGTGGCTGCAGGGGTAAAATCAAGGTAAAGGTTGCGCCGCGTCCCGTGCCTTCGCTGGCGGCGGAGAGCGAGCCGCCCATTTCCCGGGCGTTGAGCGCGCCGAGGTGAAGGCCAAAGCCATGGCCGTGCGGGCGCGTGGTGAACCCATGGGAGAAAACGCGCGTCAAGTTTTCCGGGGGAATGCCGATGCCGTTGTCCTCCACCCTCACCATGACGCATTCCCCGTCCGTTTTGGCGATGGTGATGATGAGCCGCTTTTCATCCCGGGTGCATTCATCCAGCGCATACTTGGCGTTGCGGATCAAGTTGATCAGAATCTGGAGGACTTTTTGTTTGTCGAGCATCAGGAGCGGCACTTCTTCAAACCGGCGGATGACCTTGACTCCGTGGCGGGTCAACGCCGCCGAATTGATTTGGAGGGCGTCTTCCACCAGACTGGCCAAGGACACTTTTTCGATGATGCCGGCAACCCGCGCATAGCTTTGCTGCATGGCGACGATGTCTTTGATGTGATCGACGTTTTTGGCCAATTGCTCCAGTTCGTGCAAAGTGTTTTCCTGCTCTTTTCGAAGTTGCCCGGCGATTTGAATGATGAATTCCGGCATCAATTTCCCCTGGGGATCGGAGGCCAGGAAGGCCCCCGGGTCTCCGTTTTTCTGTTTCAGCAATTCGGCGGCTTGCAGGAGCGCGTGGGTTTCCGATTTGCGAACTTGATCGCGGAGCAAGGTGGCGGAGACGTTGACACTGTTGAGGACGTTGCCGACGTTGTGCAGGACGCCGGTGGCCACTTCGGCCATGCCCGCCTGCCGGGAAGCCAGCATGAGGCTTCGTTGCGCCTGGGCCAGCTCGGTGCGGGCCCGTTCCTTGGCCGTGACCTGATCCTGGAGTTCCTGTGTCCGCTCGGCGACGCGGATTTCGAGTTGGTCGTTGGCCGTTTGTAGTTCTGCCTGCGCCTGATTCAGCAGCGCGTTTTTGCGCGCGATCAGGATGCCCCAGATCAATGCGATCAGAAACACGGCGAGGACCCCGACCAGCACCCGCAACAGCCGCGCCAGCGTCCACCAGGGCGGTCGCTGCAACAATTGCACATCGTTCCCGGAACGGAGGTGGAGCAGGAATGAACGCGGTAGCCCGTATTCATCGCTCTGCACTTCATAAACCCCGGTCAGGGCGAGCCGGCTGCCCAGCGCCAAGGCCGGCAGTTCTTTTTCGGTTTCAGTTGCGGTTGAACTGAGGCCGGCCTCGAAGGCGAAATCTTTGGTCTGGATGAGCAAATGCGTTTCGCCGTCTTTTTCCACCTTGTTTAGCAGGGTCCCCTCGGCTTTCGCCAGGAGCCCCTCCAAATTCACATCAACGGAATTCGTTACTGACAATTGCACAGGTTTTGGTTCTCCGCCGCTGGAGAGGCGACGATAAACCGCTTCACGGAGGAGAAATTTTTGGCCTTCCTCGCCGGGAAAACCCACCACCTCGACCCGGTCTCCGGGCTGAAGAGCGTCCGGTTGCTGGCTCAAGGCAAGGACACTGTCCGCGCCGTCCTGCACATACAGGTAACGACCCGGCACGTGAAGGACGACGGTGCCGGAGGTGCGGATTCGCTGATTGAGCGCGCTTTCCATGTTGAACCGCCGCAGGTTGGCCAGCGGACGGAGCGGCAGGGCGAACAGATCATCGGGCGCGGGCTCTTCAATCTGGATGTATTTTACATCCGGCGTCCAGATCTGAATCCCCGTCAACTGGTGCCGCGCATTGGAAACCGCAGAGCATACCCCGCACACGCGAACGATCGATCCTTTGAGCGAATCATAGGATTGCGAGGCCGGGGTCCACGCCTGGAATTCTCCGCTCGACGTGCTCAGATCGAAACGCACCAGACCGTTGGTTTGCATCACGTCCCGGACAAATCCGCGCATTTCTATCCAATTGCCCTCTTCCACTCCGGTGAACGTCTGTTCGAGGGTCACCAGGCGTTGCTCTTCCATGTTCCACCATCCCGCCCGGCGCAGGACGGCGTTGGTGACCATGGGCACAAAACCTCCCTCGCTGGTCACGCCTTCCAGCAGCACAATCGTCCCCGGTTTCGCGGTGTTGGGTTCGTCCCATTTCGGATTGACCACCCGGATCCCGCCGCTGGCATCCAGCACGTATGCAAAAGGGGTGCTGGAATGCGACCAGGTGACCACTCCGCGAAGTTTGACCGGCAGATGGCGGTCAGCCGCTTCGGGGTTCAAGTCCCGGATTTGCTCGGCCAGGCGCAAGGGCAGGGTATTGGTGATCGTCATCAAGGCGGAAACGGTTGTGTTGGTTGGGTCTGCCAGCCGATACAAACCATCGTGCAAACATTGCTGCACACCCTCCAGTTCGGGATAGCCAATGGCTTCGACCCGATCCCCGAACCGCAGCGGTTGACTTTGTTTGCTCTGGACCATGACTTGTCCCGTGGCATCCCAGAGGGTGACCCACTTGCCCGGTTCATAGCTGCGTACGATGCCCGCCACCCGGGCCGTAGTGCCCGCCGGCGCGCCCGACCGGATGTCTTCGCTCAAAGAGATCGGAATGGTGAAGCGCGCATCGGTTTTCAACGAACCGACGACCTGGATATCCGCCGGGCTGTTCACCCACAAGGAGAGACCGCTCAATTTTCCGTTTTTATCGAACTGGGGGGAGTAAACGCATCTCATGCGAACGAAATCGCCCACCTTGAAACGAAGCGGAACACTGTTTGTTCCCTTCAGTACATAGGCCTGGGCCAGTATGTTGGCGGAAAGAAAATTGATGGTACAGTGCGTTGGATCATCCATCTTGCTGTCAATCAGACCTTCCACTGATACCAAACGATCCTTCAATTCCTGGGGGTTGTGGCTCAGGTCGAGCACCGGTTCGGCTTTGAGTTCCATTTTTTCTTCAAGGATTCGAATTCGGGTTTTGTCCCAGACAAACCGCTCACGCAGGGGTATGATCACCCCGTCAATGGCGACCCGCTGGCCGGCTTTCAAGGCAAAGGGCGAGTCGAAGATGGGCAGCCATCGGGGAATTCCCAGACATTCTCCCGACGCATTGCCCCACTCGGCATCAAAGTAATAAATCACCACCTCAGTCCGAATCCGATACTCTTCATCCCGATTCCTGTGCTGCGCGTCCCAAATCTCGCCAATATTCGTCAGAACCCCGGTGGCCACGGGCAGTGGGTCCGTAGTCTGGCCCCAAACCGCCGGCACCAAGGCGAAAAACAGGCACCCGGCGGTGCCGACCAACCGCCGGCACGGCCTTCCTCGACCGGACAAGGATGAGAAAATCTGCGATCGCACGATGCTTGAATACATGCCATCAACCGATTTTATCTGGGCGTGAGAATTCATATCTTATACCGGTTCGATACCGGGCATTTTCTGCCGCTTTCATCCGGAATGGTCCGTGCGACCTCATATAAACAACAGCCAATGAACCATTCGGGACGAATACACCCGATTTGAAGCATACGTAATACCACAATATCTGGCTGATAAAGAAAACGATTCGTCTGGTTATTGGCTTTTAATGGTGAAAACCGCCTTTGTGGACTTCCTCATCAACCCAAGAACAAACCGGCGGCAAAATTGGGAATCCTGGATTTTTTGTTCGCCGGGGAACCAACTCATCGGCATATTCGCGCGCCGTGATTGCGCCCACCGAACATCAACCCGCCGGCGCAGACCTGGTTTTCCAGGTTGGAGAGTTTTTTTCGCCGAACGGGTTGCTGTCGCGCGCGAAGAATTTCGAGTATCGCCCCCAGCAGCAGCAGATGGCCGTGGCCGTGGCGCAGGCATTGCAGAACCGCGAGCATCTCGCCGTGGAGGCGGGCACCGGCGTCGGCAAAAGCCTGGCCTATCTGATTCCGGCCATTTTGTTCGCGGTGGCGCAGAAAAAGAAGGCCATCGTTTCCACGCACACCATCAATTTGCAGGAGCAGCTTACGGAAAAGGACCTGCCGATGCTCGCGCAGATTTTGCCGGGGAAATTCAGCTTCTCCATGCTCAAGGGCCGCGGCAATTACCTTTGCACTCACCGGCTCGACAAGGCTGTGCAGCAGGGCGGCAAATTGTTTACATCCTCTGAAAAAAAAGAGTTGGAGCGCATCGTCAAGTGGTCGAAAACAACGAAGGACGGCAGTATTTCCGACTTCGAAATTGAACCGGACCCGAAAGTTTGGGCGGAAGTTTGCTCCGAACGCGGGTTGTGTTCCTCAAAAATCTGCGGCTTCCCATCGGACTTTGGCAAAGACCGTGGCGTTTGTTTTTTTCAACGCGCGCGGAACAAGTTTCTTTCCTCAGATGTGCTGGTATTAAACCACACCCTTTTCTTCACTTTGCTGGGCGTGGCGGAAGAGGAAATCGAGGGAGGGATTCTTTTCAAGAACGACTTCGTGATTTTTGACGAGGCGCACACGATGGAGGCCGTGGCATCGAGATACATCGGCCTCAGCATATCGAACGGGCAATTGCGCTACACCTTGCATCGGCTTTGGAATCCCACCACCAAAAAGGGCTTGTTTGCCACGTTGTTCGAGCGCCGGGAGGGCAAGCTGGTGGAGGGCTTGTTGAAGGAATCCGACATTTTTTTTGCAAACGTCGAGCAGGCTTGCGAGGAAATAGCAGCTTCAACCAAAGGCGGCAGTTACGGCTCGACGGAGTCTCGCCCTACCAGAAGAAAGTGGACGGAGCTTCGCATCCGACGACCTGAATTGATCGAAGACAACATCACGCTGCCCATTCAACGATTGCGTGAAGCCATCGGCAATTTAATCAAAATGAGCGAGGACGATCACATCGGACGGGAATTGATGGAGAGCAACCGCCGCCTGAGCGAATTCCGGGAGGGAATTGCAGCCTTTCTTGGTCAGACGGCAACGGACCACGTTTACTGGGTCGAACGCAGCGGCAAGGCGCACAAAAATCTCGCGTTGAACGCCGCGCCGATTGATGTTGCGGATTTTTTGCGCCGGCGTTTGTTCGAGAGCGACACCAGCATCATCATGACGAGTGCCACGCTGGGCACCAAAGTAGCGCAGGCGTCCCGCCTGCAGGGAAGGGGGGAAGGGAAAAGCCTGAGCAGTCAGCAAATTAAGGCCGGTGCAGCCGGGACGGCTGCGCTACTCTACACACCGTTTGATCCTTCCACGCCTGTTGCCCATTATGGGCGTTACCTTCCCCATTGGCGGCAGCTTGGTGCGTCCTATTTTGTCACTTTCCGACTGGGCGATTCTGTGCCGTCGGTGAAGCTCAAACAGTGGGAGCACGAATTGAAGGCGTGGCTGGAAAAACATCCGGAGCCCCACTCCGAGGCTGATCGCCTCGAATACCATCAGCAGTTCAGCGAACGGTTTCAGCAATGGCTCGATGCCGGTGAGGGCGAATGTGTGCTGAAGAATCCGGAGGCTTCTGCCATCGTGGAGAAAGCATTGCGTCATTTTGACGGCGAACGTTACGTTTTGGGGCATTACGTCATCATGCCCAATCATGTCCACGCGCTGGTGCGACCGTTGGGTGACGCCTTGCTGGCGGAAATCACCCATTCATGGAAATCGTTCACGGCGCACGAGATAAACGGGCTGTTGAACCGTAATGGTTCGCTCTGGCAACCGGAGAGTTTCGACTGCCTTGTTCGTAACGAGGCTCAGTTGGAGAAGTTCTCCGCCTACATTCGGGAAAATCCGGCCAAGGCTGGATTGCCAGAAGGAACATTCAGGCTCGGAGCAGGTTCTTCGGTGAAAGAGGCTGCCGCACCCGTAGCGCAGGCGTACCGCCTGCAATCCCCAGACAAAACAAACCCGCCAGCAACTTCACCCCGTGCAGCCGGGACGGCTGCGCTACATTATTTCGTCCGCCGCGTCGGCGCGGAATCGGCCACCCAACTTCAGGTCGGCACGCCGTTCGATTATGAACGGCAGATGAAACTGTTCGTCGCCAGCAAAATGCCCGACCCGCGTGAGGCCGGTTACGCCGATGCGCTCGAACATTGGGTCGCGCATTTCGTGAAGCAGACCCACGGCAAGGCATTTGTGTTGTTCACCAATTACAAGCTCATGCAGGAACTGGGCGAGCGGATGGAACCGTTTTTCAATAAACTGGGCGTCGCGTGTTTTGTGCAAGGCAAGGGCACGCCGCGCTCGACGATGCTGGAGAAATTCAAGGACGACGTGGACTCGGTGTTGTTCGGCACGGACAGCTTCTGGCAGGGCGTGGACGTGCCGGGCGAGGCCTTGAGCAACGTCATCATCACTCGGCTGCCGTTCGCCGTGCCCGACCATCCGCTCATCGAGGCGCGCATCGAGGCGATTGAAGCGCGCGGCGGGAATTCCTTCAGCGAATTTTCACTGCCGGAGGCAATATTAAAATTCCGTCAGGGCGTGGGCCGGTTGATCCGCACCAAGACCGACACCGGCATTATCGTGGTGCTGGACAATCGCGTGCTCACCAAGCAATACGGCCAGGCCTTCCTCGACGCGCTGCCGAAGTGTCCGGTGGAGATAGTGTGAACTTTCAGAACGTCCGCAGATTGCGCTGATTTTCACAGACGAAAAAATTCAAAATAAAAAATCTGCGGACAGCTCAATCGCGGCCAGGCCATAACCGATGAGTTTGCGCGTGGACAAATCCGACAGACCGGAGACACTGCCGCAAAGGTCTTTGGTTCGATCATAAAGCGAAAGGCGCGGCTTGCGGCTTGGCCGCCTGTTGCGTTTTTGATTCTTCAACGGAATTTTTTTCATGTGTCGCTGTTGCCGATTTTTCAAGCCCGTAGGGCTGGCATCTTTGTAGTTTGACGACGCCAATGAATCAAGCTCCGTCAGGAGCGACATCGGCAGGGCAATGGCGAATATGCCAGCTCCTGACGGAGCTGGATTTATTTTACATAATTGGGTTCTACAAAGATGTCGCGCCTACGGCGCTGGCTGCGGATTCTCGACGCGCTGCCGAAATGCCCGGTTTTAACTCTTTGAGATTTTTATGTGATGAAAAGTTTGTGAACGTGCATCGTGCGCAATACTTTTGTAACGAGCCTCATCCTTCTTTGCATCCAAGCAACCAAAGATAATGACAACATCAAAGTGGGCGCGGAGCTTATAGCCAACTGATTTACCTCCTTCTCTTGGAGAATTTGGATCAAGTTTAACAATGGTTGCTTTAATTCCACGGGCAGTAAATCCTTCCTTAAGAATTTCCGCAAAGACGCTGCGGTCTGATTCATCCGATCCAGTGATTAGTATGTTGCCTGTCATTTTCATATTTTACTTTTCGTATTCTGGTACTACTGGCAAAGAAACCATTTCTCCTTCCGATTGAATTCTTGCCACCCATTGAGCCAACGTCATTGTCTCTCCGTTAAACCTATACACCTTGTTGAACCCACGATTCAAAGATTGTGTTCTATTGTTTGCCCATCTGCAATTATTTGGAGAGTAATCGCCGTCGGGATCAATCCTGTCGATTGAACAACCTTCTGGTTTGTATCCCATGTCGGCCAAGAAATTGGTGAATGTCATCCAGCGTTCACAAAAGCGCACTCCTTTGCCACCGTAATGCTTGTATGACTTGCACCTTGGATTTAGACATCTGTCCTTAATATTAGACCAAAGCCGATACATTAAATTAGCTTTACGGTTTTCCGGCTTCTTGCTGGCAAACCCATGTCTTTCAAAGCCACACCCACAAGTGCTGTAATCTCGTTCCTTAAGATGTCCAATCGTCATGTAACGAACCTTACCGCACGCGCATTTACATTTGTAAGTCGTGTAGCTTTTCCCGATTGTATTGGCGGAACAGCGTTCCAAAATTAACAGGCATCCAACTTTATCTCCTGCGGCGAAGATTGATTTGGAATTATATTTACATCGGAAACAAGTTTTTGATCTTCCAATACTTGAGGACGGGATAGAGTATTGTTTTCCGCAATCGCATCTCACATACCACATACTTGTCGATTTCCATGCTTTACCCTTACGACGTCTTCTTGTCGGAGCGCGACCAATTACTGTCAGCGTTCCAAATCTAGTGCCGGTTTGATCAATAAAATTATGTGCCACACGACTCATATTCGATTTAATAATGACGACCACTCACTGCGTTATATTTGCGCCCGCAAAAATTCTGTGTCGAGAAGAAAGTGGCCAAGGGCTTTTGCCTGTGACATTCTGCGGCCATGATGCGCACGGAAAAACTTCTGGCCGGATTCATCGCGCTGCCGAAATGTCCGGTGGAAATTGTTTGAACTCCTACGCGCGCGCCACGAGCGGAAATTTTTCCGGGTGCTCGATGCGTTCCAAATCCAAATCCACGTCCAGTTCCGGCCAATGAAGGTGACTCCCGTGGGAAAATTCCACGTTGAACAAACGGCTTACCGGCGCGTCGCGAAACCATGGAAAATCGTCGAAGCCGAGAAAATACTCCTTGCCCGTGACGAACAGCCAGAAGCCGTGCGACGAGACGTTCAATCGCAATATCATAATGAAAATAGTCATAACGAAAGGAGCTAATGAAGGCTATCATTTCGCCCCACTTGCAGAACTCATTGTGACAAAATCGCGTCGCATTGTTTGGAAATTAAAGTCAAGCCGCGGCGAACGTAGTTTTTGGCATAGAAATCTGGATCGTTTCGCAATTGTTCTCCTTTATAATCAGCCTTCTCTGCCACTTGGGGTTTAATAATCAGCATGGCTTCCCATGGATCCAGTGCCCAACCATGAGCGACCCATCCAGAACCTTTTCCCGCAGAAAGCTCAATCTCTGGAAATTTAATTTGATAATCCCATAGGGCATCAGTTGCTTTCATTAATTGCAGAAGCTGTTTAAAGTCTTTGGATTTGTCGGCAAGAGCCGGCTCGTTGGCCGTATAACTGGTTTCCAGAGCCAGCCGTTTCTCACGGAACTCCTCATAGGTTGAGCCATCAGTGCAGACCTTGACCGCGGCAACAGCTTCGCGAAAGTTTTGCCTGGATTTCTGAATGGCCTCTTGTTCGGCCAACTGTTTGGCACTGGGGCCGCAGCCGCAGAGAATGGCGAAAAGACAGACGAACATGATTTTCACACTGTTCATATGTATTTTACGCGGAGCGCCAATTTGAAATGTCAAACGTATCTACACTTTGTAACATTGAGGATCGTCAGGGTCTGAAAATAGCCCGACATCCTCAATGGTGATAGCTGGAAAACTTTTTACCACATTCCCAGCATCATCAAAGAATTGGTATGTCGTCCGATCATTAGCGCAACGGTGGTTTGCAGCTTCAACAAGATCGGGTTTCTTGCTCTTCTTTTTGAAGCGAACTTCCCAGATTTTCATAATCGTTTTGTATTTTTACGCCCACAAAAATCCCGTGTCGAGAAGAAAGTGGAAAAGTGGCACAGCCCTCCGGCCGGTGGAGTAATTACTTTTCACAAGCTGGAAGCCTGTGCCACTCTAAAGCCATGACGCGCACGGAAAAACTGCTGGCCGAACTCATCGCGCTGCCCAGCGTGAATCCCGCCTTTGTTCCCAAAAGCGTGGCAAGGACGCGCGGCCCCGTAGCGCAGGCGTCTCGCCTGCTGCCTTCGGTCGACGGTTGCAGGCGGGACGCCTGCGCTACTGTCAAATTCGGTGAAAAGAATGTGGCGGATTTTCTCGCCACCGTCGCCGCTCACGCCGGACTCGAAGTTGAGTTCCAAAAAGTTTTGCCCGGTCGTTCCAATGTCATTGTCCGCCTCTTGCCGCGAAACAAAATCCGCCAGATCGTTTTGCTCGCGCCGCACCTCGACACCGTCAGCGCCGACGATTCGCAATTTGTTCCGCGCCGGAAAAACGGCCGGCTGTACGGGCGCGGGGCTTGCGACACCAAAGGTTCCGTCGCCGCGATGCTCACCGCGCTTTGCGAGCTGGCGGGAACAAAATCACGTCCGAGTGAAACTGAAATTATCTTTGCCGGTCTGGTGGACGAGGAAAACGCGCAAGCCGGTTCGCGCGCATTGGTAGCGCAGGCGTCCCGCCTGCGGCCCGCGGGACTCAGGCACCCCCAATCTGTCGTGGCCGAACCCGGCAGGCGAGACGCCTGCGCTACGATGAGAGCAGATTTGGCCATCGTTGGCGAGCCGACGCGATTGCAGGTCGTCACGGCGCACAAGGGCAGCTTGTGGCTTCAACTCGAAACGCGGGGCAAGGCGGCGCATGGTGCGACGCCGCAATTCGGTCAAAACGCCGTCCATGAAATGGCGCGCATTGTGGACATGCTCGAAACCGATTACGCCGCGCGATTGCGCCGCCGCCGGCATCCGCTGCTCGGCACGGCGACGGTAAACGTCGGCATGATTTCCGGCGGGGCACAACCGAACATCGTGCCTGACCGTTGCGTCATCACGATTGATCGGCGCACGCTGCCGGGCGAAACGGAAATGAGTGTGCGGCGGGAAATTGCCACGTTGCTGCGCGCGAGGAGATTGTCGGCGAAAATTTCCAGCACGAAGCTCGCGCCATGCCTGTCGCTGGAAACAAGTCCGAAGCTGCCAATGGTCCGGCGCTTCTTGCGGAGTGTCGGCCAGGCCCGGCCCGCGGGCGTTGATTTTTTCTGCGATGCGGCGGTGTTATCGGCGGGTGGCATTCCGAGCGTGGTGTTCGGCCCCGGCGACATTGCGCAGGCGCACACGGCGGATGAATGGATTTCGCTGGATTCGCTGGAACGCGGTAAAAACCTGCTTCTGAACTTTCTAAAATCGCTTCCCTGAACGGGGCCGGCAGCGTATTGTCCAACGCTCATGCTTGCAGAGAAAACTCAAACCGCCGCGACGCTGGCGACTTCAACTTCGCAGCACGGGCATTTTTTCCGGCAAAGCGGCTGGTTGATGATCGCCAACGTCGGAGGCGGCGGACTGATGTGGGCGGTCCATCTGCTCGCCAAAAAAATACCGGCGGCGGAATATGGCGTGTTCGGCGTGTTGCTGGCGGTGGTCATGTGCGTGCCGAACATGCCGTTGCAGATGGTGTTCGCGCAACAGACGGCCAAGGCGCTGGCCACGAACCGGGAACGCGAACTGGCGGGCATGATCCGGCTGGCCTGGCTGGGGACATTTGGACTGTGGCTGGTCGTGGTGTGCGGCGCATGGATCTGGCAAACGGACATTTTGGAGCGCTGGCAAATTACGAATCCCGCCGGATTGTGGATTACGCTGCCGGTCATTTTGCTTTCGCTCTGGCTGCCGATGTTTTGGGGCGTGATGCAAGGGCAGCAAAGTTTTCTCTGGCTGGGCTGGTCGAACATTTTCAACGGCGTGGGCCGTTTGGGGCTGGCGGCGTTTATCGTATTGCTGCTGGGGGGTTATGCGGCGGGAATGATGACGGGTGTTTGCCTGGGACTGGCCGTCGCGGTCGGCATCGGCATCTGGCAAACGCGGTCGTTATGGCAACTGCCGGCGCAGCCCTTTGACTGGCGGAGTTTGCTGGCGCAAATTATTCCGCTGATGCTGGGATTCGGCGCGGTTCAATTTTTCCTCACGGCGGACACCATGTTCGTAAAGGCGTATTTTCCCGGAGATGTGACGGGGTTTTACGTGGGCGCGGGAACCTTGTCGCGCGCACTCCTGTGGCTGGTGCTGCCGCTAGCGACGGTGATGTTTCCGAAAATTGTGCACAGTGCGGCGCGGTCGGAAAAAAACAGCCTACTCGGACCGGTGTTGCTCGGCACGGGAATTTTGGCGGCGGGCGGAGCGGGCGGGTTGTGTATTCTGGGGCCATGGATCATCAAGCAGTTTTACAACATTACCTTTGTGCAGGTCGCTTCGTCCGCGTTGCCGTGGTATGCATGGGCGATGGTGCCGCTGGCACTGGCGAACGTGCTCATCAATAATCTGCTCGCGCGGGCGAATTTTCGTATTGTGCCAGCGCTGGCGGCGCTGGCGGCGGCCTACGGCGTGGCGCTGGCGGTGGTTGGCCGGCACGCGGGAAATCTGGCCGACCCGCAAGCTGGGTTGAGGATGATGCTTCAGACGCTCGGCGTTTTCAACCTGTTGCTGCTGGCCGTGTGCGCAGGGTTCACGTGGGGCAAAACCGGAGATCAAAGATAGGAGTTTAGAAATGGGGAGGAATGGCGGTTTTCACATCAACCGGGCCACCCCAACTTCGATCGGCTATCTCCCAGCTCCCAAGTCCGGCCCCGGCAACGGTCGCGGCGCCCGGAGTTTGGTGTAAATCCAGCCTTCCAGCGGACGCAACGGACGCAACCATTTGTAAAACGGCGAGTAAATCAGCCGGAGGCGCACGACGGAAAGGAACATCGTCAGCGAGGAATGAAACAACACGACTTTTGAGCCGGCTTGATCCGTCCATTCGGTCGGCACCTCGCGAATGCGATAACCGGCGCGCTTGATGGCGACGAGCAGGTTGATGTCGAATGCCATGTCGGCGATGCGCAGGAAGGAATGAACTTTTTCCACAACTTCGCGCTTCATCACTTTTGCCCCGCATTGCGTGTCGTGGATGTTCAACCGGAAGAACAATTGCACGATGGTGTGAAACACCCGGCTGGCAAATCGCCGGTTGCCGGCCTGCGATTGATGAATGACCGAATCCGGCAGCCAGCGCGAGCCGACGACGCAGTCCGCGTCGCCAATGTGCCGGACCAAATCCAGGAACGCCCGCGGCGGCGTCGCGCCGTCGGCATCCACGTAACCGATCAAATCGCCGAAGGAGGCGAGCTTGAGGCCTTCGATGAGCGCGCCGCCCTTGCCAATCGGCTCTTTAAATTCCAGCGCCCGAAGAACCGCCGGAAATTCCGCCGCGACACGCCGAACCACCCCGAGCGTATTGTCGGTGCAGCCATTGAGCACGACGACGAGTTGAAATTTGCCGGAATAATTTTTTCCAAAAAATTGCGCGTAGTCGCGCAGCACCGGTTCGATGCGGCGCTCCTCGTTGTAAGCCGGAATGAGGAGCAACAGACTGGGATCAGGCACGGCAATCAAGTAACAGAAAACCGGCGAAATGCAATCACGGGCAAACTTTGGCTTGCGGCAAAAATCACAACCCGTTATGCAAACCGGATGGATTCGCGCGAGGCGCTCATAGCCATCAACCTCATCGAGCATGTCGGCCCGGTGCGCGCGCGGCTGCTGCTGGAACATTTCGGCGACGCGCCCAAAATTCTTCAGGCGTCCCAGAGTGAACTGCGCCGCGTCCGCAACATCGGCGACGAAACTGCCGCGGCGATTGCCGGCTGGGAGAAAACCGTTGACCTCGCCGGTGAATTGAAGCGCATCCAGGAATTCGGCTGCCACGTTTTGATTCAAAGCGATGAGGACTATCCCGAATCGCTCCGGCAAATCTATGACCCGCCGCTGGTGCTATACGTCAGGGGAGCGCTGACCGCGAAGGACAAAAACGCGGTGGCGATGGTCGGCTCGCGCATGACGACGCATTACGGCATCGAGACCGCGCGCAAACTCGCCTATCAACTGGCCTATGTCGGCGTGACGGTCGTGAGCGGCGGCGCGCGCGGGATTGACACGGCGGCGCACCAGGGCGCGCTGGCGGCGAAAGGACGGACGGTTTGCGTGCTCGGCACGGGCATCAACATCGTGTTCCCGCCGGAGAACCGGGATTTGTTCGAGCGCATTGCCGAATCCGGAGCGGTCATCACGCAATATCCATTCAACCGCAACGCGGACAAGCAATCCTTCGCCATCCGCAACCGCATCGTCGCCGGCATGACGCTCGGCACGGTGGTGGTCGAGGCGGATATGAACAGCGGCGCGCTCATCACGTCGAATTTTGCGACGGAATATGGACGGCAGGTTTTCGCCGTGCCCGGACGGATTGATTCGCCGCGCAGCAAGGGCTGCCACGACTTGATCAAAAAAGGCGCGAAGCTGTGCGAAGGCGCGGAGGATGTTTTGAGCGAGTTCGAATATTTGTTTCCGGGGAGCAATCGTCCGCCGTCGCCGGGCGAGACCGGCGTGCTCCCGGCCCTCACCCTGTCCGAAAACGAAAAACTCGTCTATGACGCGTTGAACAACGAGGAATCGAGCATTGACGAAGTCATCCGGCGCAGCAGTTTGCCGAGTTCGGCGGTCAGCGTGGCGTTGCTGGGTCTGGAAATGAAGCGCGTGGTCAAGCAACTGCCGGGAAAATTATTCGTGCGCAACACGTGAAATTGTAGCACCACTGTATGAGCACCGAAAATCAGCGACGATCATAGACCGCTGCTACAGTGAAACGGCTTGCACCTTTGCGCCCAATGAACTAGAAGTCGGCAAACACGGGACAAAATTATGGCGACTTACACCATCATCGGCGGCGATCAAAAACCATACAGCACGGTCACGGCGGACGACATACGCCGGTGGATTGCCGATGGCCGGCTCAATGCACAATCATTGGCGAAGGAGGAAAACGACACCGAATGGCGTCCGCTCTCGGCGTTTCCTGAATTCGCCGCCGCCTTGGCTGGCAGTTCCGCGCCGCCGCCGCCGTTGACTGGGCCCGTGGCGGGTACGGATGCCGGACGCGATGTGGCCTTGCAACTGGTCAAAGGCCCCGCCATCGGACTTAAAGTGACAGCCATCGTCGGCCTGGTCTTGGTAGGGTTGGGGTTGGTGTACAATGTCTTGGTATTGAGCGGAGTTCATATCGGCCTGCAGCAAATCCAAGATCCGCAGATGCAGAAACTTTTTAGCACGCTGGGCGGCGGGTTGGGAATTGTTCAGGACATTATCACCGGGGTTGTCGGCGTCATCGTTCTCATCGGCGCGGCAAAAATGCAGAAATTGCAAAATTATCAGTTTGCGCTCACCGCCAGCATCGTGGCCATGGTGCCGTGCATTTCACCCTGCTGCGTTTTGGGGCTGCCCTTCGGCATTTGGGCGCTGGTGGTTTTGAACAAGCCGGAAGTGAAATCGCAATTCGGTTGATGAACCATGACCGTCCGGACCGCCCGACCGTTAAGCCGCGCCCGAGCATGGACGTGTGTTTTGACGAATCAATGCGCCACTCCGGGCCTTGGCTCGTTGATGGCGCGGCGGGTTTTTGCCGGAATCGGTCAATTGCTGCTCGCCCTGGCGGGTTTTGTTTTGATTGTTGGCTGGATGTTTGAATTATTCCGCCGCGTTTTTCTCCAGCAACTCGGCGACCCGGTTCCGCCAGATTCATCCGGCTGGATGTGGAAGTGGGGGCTGTTATTATTCGGCGCAAGCTGGTTGTGGTCGCTGGTCACGAGTTTAAGTTTGTTGCGTCAGGCAAAAGCGGACGGGCAGGTTGAACCAAAACCCATTCCGCCACGGATGGCGGATTTGCCCGGCAAACCGCCAAAGCTTTTGTAACAACAACTGAAACCAGAAAGGCGCGTTATGTATAAAATCGTAGGAGTGGACGGCCAGCAATACGGCCCGGTGAGCGCGGAGGAAATTCGGCACTGGATTGCCGAGAACCGCGTCAAGGCACAAACGCTCGTGCAAATGGAAGGTTCCCAGGAATGGAAACCGCTGGGTTCGTTTTCTGAATTTGCATCCGAACTGAAAGCGGTTCCGCCGCCGATCGCGGCACCTCCATCCACCGTTGCATCGCGGGCGTCAAACAAAATTCCGGCGGGCATTTGCGGGATTCTGCTCGGCTCGCTCGGCATTCACAAATTCATCCTCGGCTACACCGGCGCAGGTTTGGTCATGCTGCTGGTGACGATCCTGACCTGCGGCATTGCCGGGGTGGTGACACACCTCATCGGCCTCATCGAAGGCATCATTTACCTGTGCAAGTCCGACGAAGAGTTTGTGCGCACTTATGTGGACGGACGCAAGGAATGGTTCTGATTTGCTTCACTTTCCATCCTCGTCCACGCTCGCGTCCTCGATTTTCCGGGGGGGGGGCTTCGAGGATGAGCGGCATTGGCCATTGACCATCCGGCCAACCTGGGCCATCTGTTACTCATGAAAAAACTCGGCGCTCCTGAGGTCAAAACCGCGCTCGCCACCGTGCCGGATTGGAAAAAGAAAGGCGCGACGATTGCGCGGACGTATCAGTTCAATGATTTCCCCGCCGCGATAAGATTTGTCCATGCCGTCGCCGGACTCGCTGAGAAAGCGCGGCATCATCCGGACATTGACATCCGCTGGAACAAGGTGACGCTCGCGCTCACAACGCACGACGCCGGCGGTTTGACGGAAAAGGATTTTGCGCTGGCCAAAGAATTCGACGCGCTGTCACTTCGCTGAATTCACCGAATTGGTTAAAGTTTCGCGCGTCGCCGTTGCGGGAATGGTCGGTGCGGGCGGCGGTGCGTTGGTGCGCGGCGACCGTCCAATCCAGATGCCGCTGACACCATACTCCCACTCCAGTTGCGGGATGTTCGGCAAGCTGCCCCGGCCGCCGCGCAGGACGAGGCGATCTTGCGGGCGCATTTTGTCCACCCACGGTTTGTAGGCTTTGGCGTCGCCGAAATTCCACAGGATTTTATGATACACCTGGAAATCTTCGTCGGGCATCAGGGCGGGCTCATAGCCAAGAATGTATCGCCAGTCCGCGTTGGGATTCTTGAAAAATGTCTGATAAAAAATCGTCATGTCCGCGGAATAAAGGATGCCGCCTTTTTCCGGCAACCAGCCGTTGAGGTCGGGATTGTCCGGCGTGAGATATTGCTGGGTCAGATTATACGTCCAGCGGCTGTTGTAATCGTTGGTGATGACAAGGAACGTTATTGCCGCAAGTCCGCAGGTCAGCGCCAGGCGCTTGAAAGAGTCCGCCGCGAATCGCGCTTGCAGGAGCAGTTGCAAATCGCAAGTGACCAGAACCATCAGCGCCGGCCAGCCCCAGTCTTCCGTGAAACGCACCGCTTTGAAACTGAGCCCCCACGCGAGACCGGCGAGCCAGAACGCCGGATTGGAGGTCAGTGGTCGCGCCTTCAAACCGGCCAGTTGACGCAGAATCAACAGGCCACCCAGAAGGATCAGCGCGAAAACATCGCCCGACGACGACTGGAATTCGATGACCAGCGTGCGTTGCGTGGTGTGCATGCCAAAGGCCCGGGCGGCCATGACGACCGCCTGGTAAGGAGATTCAAACGGATGCCCGGTGAGTGAAGCGCCCAGGAATGCTCCCGCCAACCATCCCGCAATCAGCATCAATCCCCAGCGAAATTGTCCGGCGAGGAAAAACGCTGCCACCGGCAGCATCCAGAGATACCACACTCCATGCACGAAGGTGCAAATGGCGATCAACGGTGCCATCCACAACACCGTCCACCATTTGAGCGGAGATGAACCGTGAGCCTGCCAGGCAAAAAGAATGGTCAGCAACCCGGCAATCGTCACCAAAAATGGCCGCCCGATTAAAAACCGCAACGGGACGTCCGACGTGAGTGCCGCCGCCGTCAAGGCAATCAACCAGGCTTCCGGCCGCTTTAACCACGGCAACGCCGACCAGCTCACCAACGTGAACAACGCCACGACGGCAAACAAGACCAGCCCTTCGGGGCTGCATTTGCTCCACAGAAAAATTTGCCGCAGCAGAAAGTGCCAGCCGAAGTTGTGATCTATCTTGAAAGCGGGACCCATCACCAGAATATCCGGCCAGGGTTTGCCGCTCACCGCCTTGGCCGCGTGACGCAGCGCATCGTCGCCCGGCAAAAAGCCATAGCTGATGATTTTCAGCGGAATGGCAAGAACGACCAGAATGACGATGGCCCAAACCGCGAGTGGCACATAACGCCGAACCGCGTCGAGGGGCGATGAGTTGGAATTGCCGTTGTCGTCGGTCATATTCGGGCGGCGCAATCTTCAAGATCAAAACACCACCGGCACACCTTCGTCAAGCATTCGCAATTTTTGCGTGAGGTTTTCCTTCGCGGCGATCTCACGGAGCCAGCGCGGCGGTTCGTCCATTGCCTCGAACGACAATTTGAACGTCCCGTAATGCATCGGCACCAGCCAGTGCGCGCGCAAATCCTTGAACGCCTTCATCGCCTCGTCCGGCCCCATGTGAACGCGGCGAAACGATTCCGGGTGATACGTGCCAATCGGCAACAACGCGATTTCCGGCGCCAGCCGTTTGCTGATTTCCTTGAAACCGTCGAAATACGCGCTGTCGCCCGCGTGGTAAATCCGGCGGCCTTGGTGTTCCAGCACGAAGCCGCCATAACCCCGGTGGCTGTCACGCAACGTGCGCGCCCCCCAATGCTGGCTCGGGGTGAACGTCACCTTCCAATCGCGTTGCGAAAAGCTTTCCCACCAATCCAGCTCGATGATGCGCGCAAAACCGAGGTTTTGCGCCAGATCGCCGACGCCGCGCGGCATCACGCCGATTTTCGGCTGCGGCAGCCGGCGCAACGTCGGTTTGTGAAAATGATCGAAGTGCGCGTGCGTGAGCAGCACCAGATCAATCCGCGGCAGGTCCTGGATTTTCAGGCCGGAGCGTTTGATGCGCTTCAAAAAAAACAGCCAGTTCGCAAAATTCGGATCAATCAAAACATTCAGGTTCGTGAACTGGATCAAAAACGATGCGTGGCCAATCCAGGTAATCGCAACCTGGCCACGGATGAGTTTCGGGAAAACCGGCCGCCGCGACTGGCCCACCCGCGGCGTGAGCAACGCTTTCCAGACGAGTTCACGGAAAAACGTGCGCGGATTGAAATGTTTGGACGGGGTTAAATCCTTGAAAGAGCGCGGCAATCTCCGGCGTGGCGGTGCGGGACGATGAGAAACCGGTTTGGTCATAGGACATCTGCATTTTAACCCTTGTGCGCGCCGAGTGAAATGCAAAATACCGATGTCTCTTAATTTGGTTAAACAAGCCATTCACCCGGCCCATGAACCTCGTAGCAGCGGACGTCAGTCCGCTCCATCTTATCCAAAGCGATGTCAGAGCCGACTCACGTCGGCTGCTACACCGACGGCCATGGCGCGATTGCCCATGCCTGCAAGGTCGGGGACGAAGTGCTCGTGGGCGTGGGCGCGGTGATTTTGGATGGTGCGGTCATCGGCAAACAATCGCTCATCGGCGCGAAGGCGCTGGTGAAGCAGGGAATGAAAATCCCGCCCGGCTCGCTAGTACTCGGCGCCCCGGCGAAGGTCGTGCGCCAATTGACCAAAAAGGAACGCTCCGGTTTGAAATGGTGGGCGCAAAAATACGTGGACAACGGCGCGTATTGCCTGAAGCACGGAATTAATGTAGGGACACCATTGCCGACGTGATTTAACGCAAAGCCGCGAAGAAAAATCCCAAAGGGATTTCGTCAATCAGCCCAGGGTTGGACGCGCTAGCGGACTACCCTCTGGGTAAACGAACCAAACAAATTAAAACCCCAACGGGGTTTTATCAATTGTGCGGCGCAGGGATACAACCCTTTCAGGGTAGAATTTGTTTTGGACGCAAACCCAAGGTAGCTCCTTCGTCGCAACCTTGGGCTGATGGATGGAATCCCGTTGGGATTCTCAAATAAGAACACACCGGTATGAAATGGAGGGCGCAAAAACACGTGAATAACGGAGTTTATTGCTTAAAACACGGAATCAATGTCGGCGGGCCGATGCTTGCTTCAACGCAAGTTCTCGAATATCGCAACCAAGCTGAAGCATTACGTCGGAAATTTCTCTGCGTGAGATAAAAACGTTAGCCGCAATTTGCCATGCGATTCCGTGGTCACGGCTAATTGCTGGATATGCAATAGAACTATCTTTGGGATTTCGTTTGGCTGGTGCCATTTTGGCAAGCGGAATTCGCAGGCGTTCTATTTGTTGTTTCAATGTGTTGACTCTCTTGCGCAATGGTTCATCAAGCAGATTTTTATTTGCATGACACTTTTGATCCAATGTTCGAACAAGTTCGTAAACGCCCAAAACCCAAAGGTAGGAAAGTGTAAATCGTTCGGTAAGCAAAGTGGCTTCCTGAATCGTAGCTCGTTGATTTTCTGGAAGACGCAAAAACCTTTCATCTTGCTGTATGAGCTGACAGTCCAAACTTCCTAACCCTTGTAAAACCGGCATCATAAATGGTTCAATGTGCGACACACCTATAGACGCCTCAATCCATTTTTTAAGACGCTGATCATTCATAGTCGTCACCTCCGCAGCATCCCCGGCAAACCGCCGCCCATCTTCGCCATCATCTTCTGGAACTTGCCCATCTTCTTCATCATCTGCTGCATTTGCCCGAACTTGTTCAGCATCGTGTTCAACTCCGTCACGCTCACGCCGCTGCCTTTGGCGATGCGCACGCGGCGCTTGGCGTTGAGGATCTGCGGGCTCTTGCGTTCCTGCGGCGTCATGCCGCAAATCATCGCCTCCATGCGCTTGAATTCCTTTTCCTGCTTCGAAATGTCGGTTTGCTTCAATGCCTCCGCGCCGCCGGGCAACATGCCGACAATGGATTCCAGCGAGCCGAGTTTTTTCATCTGGCGCAATTGGTCCAGAAAATCCTCCAGCGTGAACTGCCCTTTGCGCATCTTTTCTTCCATGCGCTTCGCATCGTCCAGGTCCACGGTTTCGGCGGCCCGCTCGACGAGGCTGACGACATCGCCCATGCCAAGAATCCGCGACGCCATGCGTTCGGGATGAAACGGCTCGAACTCGTCGAGCTTTTCACCCACACCGCCGAACTTGATGGGCTTGCCGGTCACGGCCTTCAAACTCAACGCCGCGCCGCCGCGCGCATCGCCGTCGAGCTTGGTCAAAATCGAGCCGGTGATTTGCAGCGACTGGTCGAAATGCGTGGCGACGTTGACGGCTTCCTGGCCGGTGGCGGCGTCGAGGACGAGCAGAATTTCCTGCGGCCTCACGAGGTCACGCAACCGGACGAGTTCCTGCACGAGCGGCTCATCCATTTGCAATCGTCCGGCGGTGTCGAAAATCAAAACGTTACGGCTGCCGGCTTTGGCGAAATCGAGGGCTTCGCGGGCGATTTTCAGAACATCCGTTTCACCGCGTTTAACGAAGACGGGAATTTCAATCTGTTTGCCGAGCGTTTCCAATTGATCCATCGCCGCCGGGCGGTTTACGTCCGCAGCCACGAGCAACGGCTGGCGTCCCTGTTTTTGGAGCAACCGTGCGAGTTTGCCGCTCGAGGTGGTTTTGCCCGAACCGTGCAAACCGACCATCAGGATGCAACTTGGGCTGCCGCTGAGATTCAGCCCGGCGTTGGTCGAGCCGAGCAGGTCCACGAGTTCGTCGTGGATGATTTTGATGATTTGCTGGCCGGGCTGGACGCTTTGGATGACTTCCGCGCCGATGGCCTTGGTTTTGACGCGCTCGATGAAATCGCGCGCGACCTTGAAATTCACGTCGGCTTCCAGCAGCGCCATGCGGACCTCGCGGAGGGCGTCGGTGATGTTGGCCTCGGAAATTTTTCCGAGCCCGCGCAAATTTCTGAAGGCGTTCTGGAGTTTGCCGCTTAACGAATCAAACATCCCATCAGGCTAAGAAGAGCAAGGAGCATTTGCAACTGTGGTTGAATCCAAATCGTAATCGTCCTCGAAACCCAATGAATTCGAGAACGAGAACGAGGAGAAGGACGGGGACGAATCGAATTTGCGTGCGGATTGACAAGGCTGCGCTGGTTTGGCTTAATCTGTGTCCCTTACGTGGTAGGTTACCCAAGTGGCCAACGGGGGCAGACTGTAAATCTGCTGGCTATGCCTTCGATGGTTCGAATCCATCACCTACCACCACCTTTTTTCCACAACGGGAAAGTGTATTAAATGGCAGTAAATACAATTGTTTTATGCGTTTTCGAGATTTCAGCCTGTGCGCTTTTGTGCTTTTGCCGTCTCTTGCGTGCTTTGTCGAAGCGGCGCGCATAAGTATAGCAAAAGTATAGCAAGCCCAAACTGGCAGAAATGCGGTTTTTTCCCCCTCTCGGCACAATCAAACACGCGCCAGGGCCAGCGGAAGCAACGCGACCATGAGAAGAGCGGCGAGAAAATGAAGGATCGTGCAATGCACGGGAATCAGGAGAGGTATCTTTTTCATGTCACCCTTCTACTCCGGTCACGAACACCGTCAAGCCGGAACGGGTATCGATTGCCGGGGCGCACCTTGCAATTTTGTCAGCCAGCGAACGTTCAATCGTCCGTCCTACCTGAAGTCGGTGCAGGACTTCCTGAACTGGCTATTCCCGGAAGGGCGTGCCGCGACCGAACGGGGTGCCGCTGAGACCTCCTCTTGGGCGGCGTTGGCGCAACCAGCGGGAGCCGCAGCCAAACCGGGCGCTAGTGCCGGGGCAAATGACAAAATCGGCGTGGAGGCGCTGAACATGCTGTTCCCGGAGGGCGTCCCGCAGCCAGTGAAACCGCGGCCGCCGCGACCACCGGACGGCAGCTTTCTGTGGCCGCGAAAGTCCCGCGAAGCGGACGAAGGCGGGCCGGTGCGACGGCAAAACTTCGAGCTTCGACCCGGCAGGCCAGCACTTCCGATTTTCAACTCCGCACGCGCGGAGCGGTGTTGCCGATTTACGATTTGGCAGCCGGTGGCCCCAAGCTGCAAATGAAATCCAGTGCGAAGGATGAAGTAAAAAAGAAAGAGGCCGGACACTACTCCGGCCTCTCAATGAGAACTAAGCGCTTAAATCAACGTCTCGTAGCTGCGCTGCTACGAACTTTTTGTTGGCTGCGGCGCCGCAGACATACGCCTTGCTTCACACACAGAACACTGCGTTTCTGCATACCAACGATGGAATTAAGATACCAGAGGCCGTGTCCCCTGCCAGTCACCAGTTCTGGTTACACGCAAACCCTTGAAAACAAAGGGAAATCATTGAAATTTGGTCAACGGCGGAGAAATTTGGCCACGGCTTCGGTGCGGGTGCGGACCTGTAGCTTTTCGTAGATGCGGCGGATGTAGGTATGCACGGTTTCATAACCGATACCCAATTTCTCCGAGATTTCCTTGTAGAGGAGTCCCTGGCTCAGGAAATCAAGCACTTCTTGTTCGCGCGGGGAAAGATTTTCCGCGGGTTGTGCCGTGGCCGCCGTTTGTTGAAATGATTGCACGACTTTGCGCGCGATGTGCATCGTCATCGGCGAACCGCCCCGGTGAACTTCCTGAATGGCTTCCAGCAGTTCCTTGCTGGAGGTGCGTTTGAGCATGTAACCATTGGCACCCGCCGTCAGCGCGTTGAAAATATTTTCCGTGTCTTCATAAACCGTAAGCATCATGACCTGGATTCCCGGCGCCAGCGACTTCAATTGCCGCACGCATTCGACGCCGTTCATGCCGGGCAGGTTGATGTCCATCAGCACGACATTGGGGCGGGCCTGGGGCAGGTCTTTCAGCGCGTCCTCGGCGCTGGCGTACTGGCTCAGGCAGCGGAAACCGTCCGACCGGTCGAGCAGGCGGGCCAGCGTCCCGCGCAGCTTGTCATTGTCTTCGACGATGGAAACGGTGATGGGCATAGCGCTGATTTCTAAACCGTCTTTCCAAAAGGAACGGCCAGGCACACAATCGTTCCGCCCCCGGTTCCGGGGCCGATCGAAAATTTTCCGTGAATATCTTCCATTCGCTTGCGCATGTTGCGAAGTCCGTTTCTCGCCGGTGTCGCATTTGCGTCCTGACCACCCAGGCCGCACCCGTTGTCTTCAATGCTCAGCGCAAAATTGCCGGGCTGCAATTGCAATCGCACCCGGACTTCGGACGCTTGCGCGTGTTTGACCACGTTGTTGACGGCTTCCTTAAAGGCGAGAAAAATGTTGTGGCGGACTTCCGGTGGAATGGTGATCGCCGGCAATTGGGCCGGCACCTCCGCGCGGTAACGCAATCCGGCCAGCGCGAGGTATTCCTGCGCGTATTTGCAGACGTAATTGGTCAAGCCTTCCAGCGTGTCGTTGGAAGGATTGACCGCCCAGACGATTTCATCAAGGGAACGGGTCGTTTCGCGCGCGGCCTGGGAAATCTGCTGCGCATGAGATTCAATTTCCGCCGGGGAATTTTTGTCGGCTTCCGCCATTTCGCTCAACAGCGCCACTTGCGTGAGATTCGCCCCGAGTTGATCGTGCAGGTCGCGGGCGATGCGGGAGCGTTCCTTTTCCAGCGCCTCCTGTTGTTCGAGCAATTGCAGTCGGCGCCGCAGCTTTTGCGTGGAAAAATAACGTACCACCGCAACGACGATTCCCACCAGGCATAGGATCACAGCGGTGCGAAACCACCACGTCTGCCAGAATTGAGGCTGCACCAACACGTCGAGAACCCCGCCGGTTTCGTTCCACACGCCGTCTTCATTGCCGGCAATGACATGGAAACGATAATTCCCCGGCGGCACTTTGCTATAATAAGCCACGCGCGTATCGCCGGCTTCAATCCAGGCGGTTTCGTGGCCTTCCAAACGATATTTGAACCGCACTTCCCGGGGCGCGGAAAAATTCAAGGCCGTGTAATGAATTTCCAATTGTTCGTGACCGGGCAGAATCGTGACGGACTGACGCCAGGCCGAACCCAGCCGATTTGTTTTTTGCTCCCGGCCTTTGACGAGCACGGATTCAATCATGACCAGCGGCGACTGGCGATTGGGCTTGATGTCCGCCGGGGTCACCGACACCAAACCTTTGGTGGTGGGGAACCATAATCTGCCATCCAGTGTGCGACACGCAGCGGGTTGTGAACCGGCCGAACATTCGCGCGTCGGCAATCCGTCGGTTTCGACATAAGTCCGGCACGAAATGAGGTTCGCCGTTTCATCGGCAAAATCGTTCAGCGACTGTTTTTGAATTCGCATCAATCCCGCATTGGAGCCGATCCACAAACAATCCGCGCCGTCTTCGATGATGTAATCAATGCTGTTGCTGGCCAGCCCGTTGTCGGTCGAATAACGAGTCCACTTTCCCTTATAAAAGCGGGCCAGGCCGTGACCGGAGGTGCCCACCCACAAGACGCCGTCCCGATCCAGGTAAAGACAGGAAATATCATTGCCGGGCAATCCGCCTTCCTCTTCTTGATAGGAAATGAATTTCCCGGCTTTGAAAAAAACCAGCCCGCGGCTTTCCGTTCCAATCCAAAGACTGCCTTCAGCGTCCTCCACGATGGCGCGAACCACCAGACCATCCGGTGTTGTAAAAATCTTCCAGTCTTCTCCGTTCCAGCGCGCCAGACCGTTTTGGGTGCCCGCCCACAGCCATCCCTGATGATCTTCGAACAAGACGAAAATTTGCTGGCCAAGGATTTCTGCGCCGGGCGCGGGTTGAAAATGGTTGGTTTGAAATTGGAAAAGTCCTTCATCCCGGGTTCCCACCCAGACTTGTTGCTGGCGATCCACCAGTACCGCCCAGGCATTGGAACCCCGACCCACCCCGAAATCTTGCGCTGAATTCGTAATCCAACAAGTCACGCCATGCGCGTTGAAAGCCGTCCACAAACCACCGGATTTATTCCCGGATATCGATTGGACAACCCACGAACGATGTTCGGATGGCGTGTTGAAAATTTTCCTTTTGATTCGATCCAGACCCTCGCCGTCGGTTCCCACCCACAGGTTCCCTTCGCGGTCCATGCACAGCGAAAGCACAAAAGCAGACGACAATCCCTGCTCCGTCGAGATGTGCCGCCAGTTTCCATCCGCGCCCAGCCAGAAAACGCCCCCGCCCCACGTGCCGACGATCAAATTTCCTTCCTGGTCTTCACAAGCGGAAGTGACGGTTGAATTGCCCCACGGAAAGGGCCCGAAATCTTTTTCGGGTTGCGTGGCGTTCCATTTCTGGACCAGTCCATTGACCAATCGCCAGGTCCCGGTGCGTTGCCCGGCCAGGATGAAATCGAGTTTTTTCACCCGGATCGACTGGTCAATCGCGAGGGCTGGCGGATGAAAATTGGACGGTCGAAATGAAAATATTTGTCCCCATGGCTCACCAACCCCGTATTCGCCGATCCAGAGCGGGCCGGATTTTTCGGCGACAATCACCCGGCAAATCGCGAATGGGTTTAAATTAAGGTTTAGGGTATCCAGCCCCCCGCTTTGATAGCGGCCCAGATGAGCGTCCGCTGTGTAAAGCCACACCGTGCCGCTTGAATCTTCACAAGCCGACACGAGCCGCCCTTCATGGCCGCCGCCACCAATTTGAAAGTTGGTGATTCTTCCATCTTTCGCCATCGCAACCATGCCGTTGTCTGTTCCAATCCAAAGATTCGTGTGACTGTCTTCAAACAGGTAAACAATCCGGTCGCTGTTCAAACCGGGCGTATTGTATTCATTGAAAACAGTAAAATGATTTCCGTCAAAACGCACCAGGCCATTGAGCGTTCCAAGCCAGATGTATCCATCCCTGGTTTGAATCACCGAAATGACTGAGTTTTGCGGCAGCCCTTCCTTGGTGCTCCAAACATCCACAATGAACGGCAAACCGGACTGGTCGGTCGCGCCCGCGCGCGCGGGAAAAATGAGTGAACCAACGCACAGCAACAGCCATGCGAATTCCAGCTTCCTGTGTTTCTTCGGCATCGTTGATGGTTCGGGCGATCCGAACCGGATGTAAGGATGTTTGAAAAAAGATACGAACCCAACCCTGAAGATGGAAATTATTTTTCCAAAATCACTTGCCAAGTTGTCGCCATGGGTTAGGTTTGCCATGCCCAATGAGAACTGGGCACTTTGGCGGGTTGTGGGCGATGTTAATTCGTGTGTGATCGCTCCACCCGCCAACCTTTTTTGCCAGGATTCAAACGGATGGTTCAAATCCCCCTCAGCCCTCATTCTAAAACAAAAATCCCACAACCGCGGGTCGTGGGATTTGCCCTCAAAAATCAGCGGCTCAATCGCTGACGGTGATCTTGCGCGGCTTGACCCGCTCGGACTTCGGCAGCGTCAGTGTCAGCATGCCCTGCTCCATCTTCGCCGAGATTTTGTTCGTATCAATCGCCGGATCGAGTTCGAACACGCGCCGGTAATCCGCCGCGGAACATTCATGGAGCAACAACTCGCCATTGACCGGGTCCGTCGCGCGCCGGCCGACGACGGTGATTTCATTGCCTTCCAGCGTGATTTCCAAGCCGTCCTTGCGGACGCCCGGCATTTCCGCTTCGAGGGCGTAGCCGTCCCCGGCTTCAAAGATGTTCACCACCGGCACCACGAATTCCTGGTACTCCGTCCGTTCGGCCGCCGGCTTGGGTTCGGCTTGCATAATGGCTTTCATGTTTTTTCCTTTCGTTGAAATTTGGGCCGGGCGCGATGGGGACATCGCGCCCCGCCGGGTCAGTTCACGTTCACGTCAATTTGTTTCGGCTTCGCTTCCTCGGTTTTCGGGAGCGTGATGGTCAGAACCCCGTCCTTGTATTGAGCCTTGACCTTGTCGGCCGCCACCGGGGTCGGCAACGTCACCGTGCGCTGGAATTTACCAAAGAAGCGCTCCGTCCGATAGACCTCGGCTTCCTCGTATTTCTTTTCCGTCTTGCGTTCGCCGGAGATGCTTAACGCCCCGTCGTGCAACGAAACGTCAATCTCCTCCCGTTTCATGCCGGGCAATTCGGCCTGGACAACAAAGTTGTCCTTGTCCTCGTGTACGTCGAGTGCCGGAGTCCAGCCGCTCAACAGTTGCGAAGTACGGGCCAACTCGGTCCAAGGCGATTCAAACAGCCGATCCAGCTCATCGCACAAGCTCGACAGCCGCCCGAAACCAGGCCAAGCCAACTCTGGTCTTTGATATCGTGTCAGATTCATACAGTTATCCTTTCGTTAATTGTTTCAAGTCTATTTTAGCTTTTGACATGCCATAAGCTTAAAAATGTCACATCAGTTTGAAAACCAACCAACTACGCAGTAATTGAAACTTGGTCACAGCATTTTAATTGAGCAATTATGGCACACTCGATGTGCGGTTGGATCTCATGTGGGACAAAATTACTCTTTTGTGATGGTTGAAGTTTTGAAGTGAGGTTTCTGAACGTTGACAGCGGCTCAAGGCGTCTATTTTAATCCTGCATGATTGGAAGCGAATGCTCGCCTACCCCATCTGAGATTTTCATGAATCCAGAAGTTTTCTGTGCGCAGCCTCGTGTCCGGCGTCCCTATTGATCCAGCACTTCCCGCACTTTGTGCGCCAGTGCTGACGGCGTGAACGGTTTTTGCAGAATGGCCACGCTGGGACTCAGCACTTTCTGATGAACGATGGCGTTCTCGGCGTAGGCGGAGGTGAAAAGGATTCGCGTCTCTGGATGCAACGCCCCCACGCGCTCGGAGAGTTCCTTGCCGTTCAGTTGCGGCATCACCACATCGGCGAACAGCAAGTCAATGGATTTTTTGCCGCGTTGTTCGACCAGCCGCAGGGCGCTCAGGCCATTGGCCGCCGCCAGCACGACGTAGCCCAGCCGGCGTAAGAACTCAGCGGCCATTTCGCACAACGCAGGATCATCCTCGACCAACAGGATCGTCTCCGTCCCGCGCGGCAGGCCGGGCGGCTCGCGAAGCTGGAGACGAACCGGGGTCTCGCTCTGCACCTGCGGCAGGTAGATTTTGAACGTGGTGCCCCGGCCCGGTTCACTGTACACACTGATGTGACCGCCGCTTTGTTTGATGATGCCGTAACAGGTGGCCAGGCCCAAACCCGTGCCCTGGCCGACGTCCTTGGTGGAAAAGAACGGCTCAAACACGCGCGCTTTTACTTCCGCGCTCATCCCCGTGCCCGTGTCGGTGATGGCCAGCATCACGTAATCGCCCGGTTTCATTTCTGGATCGCGGTCTGCCCTCTCATGATTGAACGTCACGTTCGCGGTTTCCAGCGTCAATTTGCCGCCGCGCGGCATGGCATCGCGCGCATTGATGGCCATGTTGATGATCACCTGCTCAAGCTGGCCGGCGTCCGCCTTCACCGCGCGCAGGCCGGCGTCCGAAAGGATGCGCACGTTCACGTCACCACCCATGAGATGGCGGAGCATGCCTTCCATGCCGGCAATGACTTGGTTGAGATCGAGGGTTTTCGGATGCAGAAATTGCTTGCGGCCATACGCCAGGAGCTGCCGTGTGAGCACGGCGGCCCGGTCGGCGGCTTTGCTGATTTCGGTCGCATTTTGGGAAAGCGGACCCCCCGAGGGAAGAGCCTCGATCAGCAATTCACTCTGGCCGATGATCGCGGTCAGGATGCTGTTGAACTCGTGCGCCACGCCGCCCGCCAGCTTGCCGACCGTTTCCATCTTCTGGGAATGAAACAATTGCGCTTCGAGTTGTTTGTGCTCGGTGATGTCGGTCACGATGCCCGTGAGGCGAACCACGTTGCCCGCGGCATCCCGTACCTGGAAACCGCGGTCGTGGATCCAGCGGACGGCGCCGTCCGGGCGCGCGATTTGATACTCAATGCTCACACGCGGCTCGTTGCCCATCAGCGTGGCGAAGACGGCGAGGACGCGTTCACGGTCCGCCGGCAGGATCGCTTCCAGCCACTGCTGCGGATGGGCATACAGCTCCGCGACCGGGCGGCCCCAGATCAGTTCGTAGGCGTGACTGACATAGTATATCTTTTGCCGGTCCGGCGACGTGATCCAGAACACATCGGTGATGTTTTCCGCCAACTGGTGGAATTTTTCCTCGCTTTCGCGCAACGTTTCTTCCACCCGTATGCGCTCCTCGATTTCGTTCCGCAATTCGGATGTGCGTTCCTGGACTTTGGATTCCAAGAGAGCACGCGTTTGCTGCAACTGGACGTGCCGCCGCCGCAGGTGCCAGACCCACCAGACGTAAACGCCGAACCCCAAGGCAACCACCAGGCACATTACCCGGAACGTGATGGTCTCGTCGAACCGGCGCGGCAATTCCAGGGCAAAGCTGGTCCCGGTGGTGTTCCACACGCCATCTGCGTTGCACGCTTGCACTTGGAAATGATAGCGGCCGGGCTTGAGGTTCGTGTAGAAGGCCGAGCGCCGACTGCCGGCGTCCACCCAGTCGGATTCATATCCGTCAAGCTTGTAGCGGTATTGAATCTTTTGCGGCGCCTGGTAATCCAGCGCCGAATAGTCAAATTCCAGATTGCCGGGACCCGGTTCAAGCACGGGTTCCTGGTCCGGACGATATTCCTGGCCGTTGATGCGCACGCGCTCAATGGAGACGACCGGCGGCAGGGGATTGGTGGAAACGTTGGCGGGATCAATCATGATGACCCCCTTGGAACTGGGGAACCAAATCCGCCCGTCCGACGAACGGCAGCCGGAGTATTCTTGGGCGCTCTTGTCGGTGGTCTTTACCGCGTCCTCACCCTCATACACGCTGCAATGCACGCGTTCGGCCGTGCCATCCGCAACCGCATTCAACTTGCGCTGGCTCACGCGGAAGATTCCGCGGTTTGAGTCCATCCAGAAGTTGCCCAGCTTGTCGGAAACAATCGCGTAAACGAAATCCTCGTGCAGTCCCTGTTGCCGGGTGATTTGCCGTAACACGCCGTTTTTGAAACGCGCTATCCCCGTGTTCTGCGCCGCCCAGATGGCGCCGTTATCGTCTTCACACAGATAAAAGAACGTGCTCTGGTAAAGGCCGTTTTCCTCACACCAGTTGTGTAGTACGCCATCTTTGATCTGGAAAATTCCTCCGGCTGCGGCCACCCAGATCGAATCGTCGCGCGCCACCAACAGGTCATTAATCCATCGCAGCGAAACCGTTGACCCGTCGGCGAGGCAAATGGGCACCAATTTATCGCTCTCAATGCGCATCAAATCTCCGGCCAATGCCACCAGGATGCCGTGCGAATCCTCCGCCACCGCGCGCGGCCAGGCGGTGTTGGTCCAGCTCATGACCACGTGATCATCGCGGAACCGGTCGAGATTCTTGCGGGCCCCGATGAAATACACGTCGCCGTTGCGGGCCGCGAAGACTCGTTTGATCCAGCGCGAACGGAAGCCATCCGCCCCGTTGAAGCCAAAATTCGCGAACTGCCCGTCGCGGTAGTTGGACACGCCGTTCGGCGTGCCCGCCCAGATGCCGCCGCTTGGCGATGCCGCCACCGAAAGGCAGGCCTCCAGGGACAGGCCCTCCGTCGTGGAAAAGATCGGGAACTTCACATCCGACAACTGGCTCAAGCCGTCTTCGGTCCCCACCCACAAACTCCCGTCGTCCGACTCGGCCAGTGACAGGATGCGATCACTGGCCAGCCCGTCCTGTTTGCGCAGGGAGGTAAACACCCCCCCTTGGTAACGAACCAGGCCGGAATTGACGGTTCCGATCCACAGCACCCCATGCCGGTCCATCAGCAACGCCTTCGGTTGGGAAGCGAATTCAGGCGACGGCACGGGCCGAAAGTTGGGTCCATAACACCGCAATCCGCTTGCGCTTCCCACCCAAATGTTTCCGGCCCGGTCCACTGCAATCGCGGAGATGACCGCGTTCCGGAGTGTCCGGTCGGGAAATGGCGTCAAGCGCCCGTTCTCCCAGTAGAACAGCCCGTGTTCCGCCGTTCCCATCCAGATCCGCCCGTGCGGGTCTTCGTATATCGAGAACACATCTGCATTGTTGGTAGGCAGCAGCGAGTTGAAGGTATTGGTGTTTATCCAGTTTCCGGCCAGCCCGGACCCTCCCAACAGCATTTTTCTGTCATGCGTCTCCAGCACGGAATGCACGGTCGCAAAAGGCCCGCCCCACTCGTCTCGCTGCAACGAATGGAATAGCTCGCCGTCAAAATAGCCGAAGCTCCCCCGCTCCAGTCCGAACCAAAGGCCCCCGCCGGAACGCCGCGCCAGGCCGTTGATAACCTTGCTCTCGATGCCCTCCTTTCCGGACAGGCTGAAAACGCGGAACCCCACGCCATCGAAAAAAACCAATCCCTGGGATGTCCCCAACCATAAACGTCCGTCCTCGGTTTGTGCAATCGCCGTGACCGCATTGGCGGGCAGCCCGTTGGCCCGCCTCCACGTCCGGCAATTGTACTGATAAATGCTTCGATTCGGATCCAGCGCCGAGGCTTGGAAAGGCCCCCCGATGAACAGGAGCACGGAACCCAACAGGAGCAGACTCCTCAGGGGTTTATGATGCATTTTATAAGTGGCTTGGTTCATTGGGTATCCAATAATTCACGTACTTTGCGGGTGAGGGTGGCCGGGGTGTAGGGCTTGGATAGGAACGCGACGCCGGGATCCAACACGCCATAATGCACGATGGCATCGTCCGTGTATCCTGAAGTGAAGAGGATTTTAAGATCTGGATAACTGGATTTCAGCCACTCGGCCATCACCTTGCCGCCCATTTGCGGCATGATGACATCGGTGATGACCAAACGAATCGGTGGCCCTTTATGCTCACGAGCCACGCGTAATGCATCCTGACCGTTCATCGCCCAGAGCACAGTGTAGCCCTGATTTCCCAACACATTATTGGCCAAATGACACACGGCCGGCTCATCTTCCACGACCAACAAGGTTTCCGTGCCGCGCGGCAACGGCCCGCTTGGGGTGGGTCGAGCCGCAACCTCGAGAGGTTGGTTCACTCGCTGGAAATAAACTTTGAACGTCGTGCCTTTGCCCAACTCACTGTAAGCGACGATATGACCACCGGATTGTTTGACGATGGTCTGGCAGGTGGCCAGACCCAAACCCGTGCCTTTGCCCTTGGGCTTCGTGGTGAAAAACGCTTCAAACAAGTGCGCTTTGACTTCGTCGGTCATGCCGACGCCCGTGTCACTGACGGCGAGCATCACATAGTCGCCGGGAGTCACCTCCGGGTGCGTGCGCACATAATTCTCGTCCAAAGTGACGTTGCTGGTAGCGATGGAGAGTTGGCCGCCGTTGGGCAGGGCATCACGGGCGTTGACGACCAGGTTTACCAGCACTTGCCCGACGTAGCCTGCGTCAGCCTTGACCCGTCCGATTCGTTTTCCGGGGACTACAGTCAATTCGATGTTCTCGTTAATGAGCCGCCGCAGCATTTTGTCCAGGTCTTTCACCACCTCGTTGAGGTCGAGCACGACGGGTTGCACCTTCTGTTTGCGGCTGAAGACGAGGAGTTGTCGCGTCAACCTGGTCGCATGCTCCCCCGCTTGCCAAATCTCCTCGGCATATTTGCGCAGGGGATGGTCGGGGCCGAGTTCCTGACGTATCAAATCGCTGTAGCCGATGATGACGGCCAGAATATTGTTGAAATCATGCGCCACGCCGCTGGCGAGCTGGCCCATCACTTCCATTTTTTGCGCTTCGATGAACTGCTCCTCGAGCCGCTGGCGTTCGGCACGGGCTTCGACTTCCTGCATGGCGCGGCGCACCGCTGGTACGATTCGCGATAATTGTTGCTGCAGAACATAATCTGTCGCACCGCGCTTGAGCGACTCTATGGCCAATTCCTCGCCCGGCGTCCCCGACACGATGATGAAAGGTATGGCAGGCCATTTTGTGCGCGCTATTTCCAGCGCGGACAACCCGTCGAACGCGGGCAGCGAATAGTCCGAAAGAATCAGATCAACGTTCCCGCGTTCGAGCGCCGTAACAAAATCGGCCCGGCTTTCAACACACTCCACCGTGCAGGCAATGCCTTCGGCCTCAAGGGCTGCCTGTACAAGTCCAGCATCATTCCGATCATGCTCCAAATGCAGAATATGCAGCGGTGTTTTCATTGGTAACCCTGCTTTGCAGCAATCAGCCTGCCATCCTATCAGACTTCCTTCTCGACGCTGTTCGGCGGCGGCGATGTGATAGCCGGGTCGAATTAGCATTTCGGCGTGCAGCCACAGACGGACGCAAACGTCTTTACTCGCCTGAATTACCAGTTTCCAACTTTATTGTTCTTGTACAGTAGAACGGCACATCGCTGCCCTCCAAATAAAAGTCAGGGTCGGCAAAATGCCGACCCTTCCAAAACCGAATTGGGACTTCGCTCAGTCAAAGGCATGACCGGCGCAGCACAGAACATCTTTGACTTTGTGCCGGACCAAATCCTTGACATAGGCGCGTGCCGGGCCGAGGTATTTGCGAGGATCGAATTCCTTTGGGTTTTCCACGAATACCTTGCGGATGCCGGCGGTCATGGCCAGACGCAGGTCGGTGTCAATGTTGACCTTCGTGCAACCCACGCGCCGCGCGACTTCAATGTCGGCTTCCGGCACGCCCTGGGCATCGGGCATCTTGCCGCCGTATTTGTTGATCTCGGCCACGAGATATTGCGGCACGCTGGAAGCGCCGTGGAGCACCAGCGGGTAGTCGCCGAGATTGGCGTCCATGAGCGCCTTTTTAATGGCCTTGAGGCGTTCGAGGTCGAGGTGTTGTTCGCCTTTGAATTTATAGGCGCCATGGGAGTTGCCGATGGCGACGGCGAGCGAGTCCACACCGGATTCCTTGACGAATTTAACGGCCTCTTCCGGGTTTGTGTAATGGCCGCTCGTGGAATGGCCGCCACCTTCCTCGCCTTCGTCGAATTGCGCGCCGACCAGGTGGCCGAGTTCACCTTCAACGGAGCAGTTGTATTTGTGCGCATAATCCACGACTTTTTTGCAAATCTCGGCGTTCTTGTCGAACGGCTCGTGGCTGGCGTCAATCATCACGCTGGTGAAACCTTCATCAATGCACTGTTTGCACAGTTCGAAGGTGTCGCCGTGGTCCAGGTGGACGGTGATGGGGATGTTGGACAGGCTGACCGCCGCCTCGATGAGTTTTTTGAGATAGACCGGGTTGGCATATTGGCGGGCGCCTTTGGAGATTTGGAGGATCAACGGTGCTTTTTCCTCTTCGCAGGCCTCAACGATGGCCTGGATGAGCTCCATATTGTTGACGTTGAACGCGCCGAGCGCGTATTTACCCTTCAACGCCTTTGCAAACAGCTCTTTGGTATGTGTCAGTGGCATAAGTTTTCGAATTTGATTGTCGTTATCAACCAACCGGGATTTCCCCGATGGGAAGGAATAATAATGCGACTTTTCCGAAAGAAAACAAAAAACGCGGCCCTCCACCAACCAACCGTTGCCAAAATTTGGCGATAAATTGCCTTGCGATTTCGCGTCTATGCGCGAAAAGAAGTCCGTGCAAGCGCATTTTCTCCTCGGTCCGGCCGGCAGCGGCAAGACGTTTCGCTGTCTCGCGGAAATCCGTGCCGCCTTGGCGGCATCGCCGGAAGGCCCGCCGCTGGTTTTGCTCGCGCCCAAGCAGGCGACGTTTCAACTCGAACGCCAACTGCTCGCCGATAGCGCTCCGCAAGGGTACACGCGCTTGAACATTTTTTCGTTCGAGCGGCTCGCGCGGTTTGTCCTGGACGCGCGCGGCGTCCCGATGCCATCGGGATTGCTCGCCGAGGAAGGCCGGGTGATGGTCTTGCGCGCCCTGTTGCTGCGGCACGAAAGCGAATTGAAATTGTTTCGCCAAAGCGCCCGCCGCCCTGGTTTTGCCCAACAACTCAGCCAGTTGCTCGGCGAACTGCAACAGCACCAATTCACGCCCGCCAAACTTCGTTCGTTGTCGCAGCGCACCGGCTTGCGCCATGAACTTCAGGACAAGCTCCACGACCTTGCGCTGCTGCTCGACACCTACACGCACTGGCTCGCTGAACACGAATTGCAGGACACGAACCGCCTGCTCGATGTGGCCACCGAAACACTGCGTTCTGCTTTCGACGCTCGACCCTCGACCCTCGACTTTCAAAGCCTGTGGCTCGACGGCTTTGCGGAAATGACGCCGCAGGAACTGGATTTGCTCGCCGCCGTCGTCCCATTTTGCGGTCGCGCGACACTGGCGTTTTGCCTGGAAAACGAACCCGCAGCCGAAACTTCATGGCTCTCAATCTGGTCGCCCGTCGGCAAAACATTTCAACAGTGCCGCCAGCGAATCGTAAATTTGCCGGATTGCGAAGTCAGCGTCGGAATTCTCAAGCGTGATCCGGGCAAGAATCGTTTCATCAGTCCGGCACTGCAACAACTGGAAATGCGTTGGCAGGGTGGGTCAGGCTTCCAGCCTGACTTAGACAGGCAAGAGGCCTGTCTCACCCCAAGCAATGAACTCCGTATCGTCGCGTGTGCCAACGCCGGGGCCGAGGCCACGTTGGCCGCTCGCGAGATTTTGCGCTTCGTCCGCCGCGGCGGACGTTTTCGCGATGTCGCCGTGCTCGTGCGGGATCTCGACGGCTATCACAAGCCGTTGGCGCGTGTGTTTCGCCGCTACGGGATTCCGTTCTTTCTCGACCGGCGGGAATCTGTGGCGCATCACCCCCTGGCCGAACTGACCCGCAGCTCGCTCCGCACGGTCACATTCGACTGGCCGCACGATGACTGGTTCGCCGCACTGAAGGCCGGTTTTTCGTTCGCGGACGAAGCGGAAACACCGCTCCGTGCGTGCGGAGTTGACCGGCTTGAAAATGAGGCGCTCGCCCGTGGCTGGCACGGCGCAAAATGGCGGGAACCCCTTCAAATCGTGGAAAACCCCGAATTGTCCAAATCCCTCGAACGGCTGCGCGAAATAATTTTGCCGCCCTTTCAAAATTTTGCCGTGCAACTCGCGCGTTGGAAAAACAGGCCAACGGGCACGCAACTGGCGGACGCCTTGCGCGAGTTTTGGTCAGAGATGAAAGTTGAACAAACCTTGGAACGCTGGAGCCTGGCCGACCCGGAAAAATCGTCAATCGTCAATCGTCAATCGTCAATCCACCAGACCGTTTGGGAGCAAATGAACACGTGGCTCGACAACGTCGCCCTCGCGTTTTCGGACGAGGCACTGCCGTTGCGCGAATGGCTGCCGATTTTGGAAGCCGGCCTCGCGAACCTGACCGTCGGCGTGATTCCGCCCGCGCTCGATCAAGTGCTCATCGGCGCGATTGACCGCGCCCGCAATCCCGATTTGAAACTGGCGCTCGTGCTCGGCGTGAACGAGACGATTTTTCCCGCCGCGCCGGCCGCGCCGGCGATTCTGACGGACGCTGACCGCGACGAAATGAGCCAACGCGCCGGCGCGCCTGGTCCCGATTTGCGCGAACGCCTGGCGCGCGAGCGTTACTTTGGCTACATCGCCTGCACGCGCGCCAGCGAAAAACTCGTTGTGACTTTTTCGCGTCAAGACGCAGATGGCAAGACGCTGAATCCGTCGCCGTTCATCGCGCATCTGCGGCGGATTTTCCCCGGACTCGAAATTGAAGAATTCAGCGCGGATGCAGATTTGGGCGAAACCGAACACGTGAGCGAAATCGCACCGATGCTGATCGAAATGCAGAAGGCAGAAGGCAGGAGGCAGAATGGGTCGGAATTGTTGCAGCTTCCGGCGTTGATTGAATGGATGAAAAATCTGCGCGCCTTGCGCGAGCCGGATTCGACGGAAAGTTTGTCGCCCGCGCTCGCGGAAAAGCTTTTCGGCCCGACCTTGCACTCCTCGGTGAGCCGGCTGGAGGAGTTTGCCGCGTGCCCGTTCCAGTTTTTCGTTCATTCCGGGTTGCGCGCCGAGGAGCGGAAGGTTTTTGAGCTGGATGCGCGCGAGCAGGGCAGTTTTCAGCATGAGGTGTTGAAAATGTTCCACGAGCAATTGAGCGCCGAAGGCAAACGCTGGCGCGACATCACACCGCCGGACGCCCGTGAACGCGTGGGCAAAATCGCCGCCGTTCTCGTGCTGAATTACCGCGACGGCTTGTTGCGCACCGGCGAGCAAAGCCGGTTCACCGCGCGCGTGCTGGCGGAGTCGTTGCAGGATTTTGTCGAAACGCTCGTAACCTGGATGCGCGGACAATACGAATTTGATCCGGCGGTGGCCGAACTCGAATTTGGTTTCGGCGCCGGCGGCACGCCCGCGTGGGAAATTGATTTGGGCGAAGGACACAAACTCACGCTTCGAGGCCGGATTGACCGCATTGATTTGTACCGTGAAACCGGCGACCGCGCGTTGTATGTGGTGATGGATTACAAATCCGGCCAGCGAAAACTCGACAAAATTCTGGTCGAGCACGGCGTGCAATTGCAATTGCTGGCGTATCTGGCAGCGGTGCGTCATTGGCCGGATCCGCACGCGCTGTTTGGCGTGCAACAACTGATTCCAGCGGGCGTCTTTTACGTAAACCTGCGCGGCCAATACGAACACGGCAACACGCGCGATGAGGCGCTGGCAGACGCGGACGACGCGCGCAAACTTGCCTATCGTCACACCGGACGTTTTGACGCAAGTTTTTTGGGCAAGTTAGACAACCGCCCGGATGTGCCGTGCGGCGACCAATTTAATTACAACCGCAATCACGACGGCTCGCTGCGCAAAGGTTCGACGGAAGCGCTGCCGCAGGCGGAATTTGAAAAGTTGTTCAACCGCGTTGAAGCGCAGTTGAAGGAAATGGGGCGGGCGATTTTTTCCGGCGCGGCGCAGGTGGATCCGTATCGCAAAGGCCATGAGACGCCGTGCGATTTTTGCGATTACCGCGCGGCGTGCCGGATTGATCCGTGGACGCACCGGTATCGCGTGTTGCGTCCGTCGGCGGAGAAAGCTTCCGATAATTCATGCGTTTCATAATGCGGTCCAGGCGGTGCTGTCGCCGGCCACCAAGCCCCGCCTCCGCCGCCCGCGCAAATAACACGACAGTCACAACTTCACCCCTTGCGCTTTTCACTTGGTGGATATAAACTATTCACATGAATACCATCAACACAAATAATATCATTACAAATTTTCTGACCACCGAGCACGCTGTGTTTTGCGAGCTGTTTGATGAGATTGACCGCCTTCTGCCTGACGTGCGGACGGTGGCCGAGGTGCGGCTGCTCGGCCGGCTGGTCGAAGGGGTGCTCTCCCGCCATGCCGATGTGGAACAGAACCTGGCCTATGCGGCGCTGGACCACGCCTTGGCGGAAAAGGGCGAGTTGAATCAGCTGTACCAGGACCATGAGGAGATTGATGTGTGCCTTCAACACGCCACGTTGGCTGCGGAGTTCGTCGAGGCGGTGCGGTTCCTGAGGGCGGGGCTTAAGGCTTCCCGCGAGCATTTTCGTCGGGAGGAGGAAACGATTTTTCCGCTCTTCGAGAAACTGTTCGATCCTGCGGCTCTGGAGGCTTTGGGGGCCGGGGCATCCGGCAGCGCTTCGCCTCTGTGGCCACACGGCTTCGAGAATGCACTGCGCGGCCGATTGTGGAATCCGGAGTATTACTATCAGTCGGCCCGACCAGTTGCGCCTCCCCCGCGCCGCAATCTCCGGCGTGCGGACCTTCGCCGCCGCAAAGAAGCCAGTCCCGACAATGGATAATTTTTTTGACCCCTTTCGGACGCGAATCATGAAAGCGAGGTTTAATACCAATTCCCGGAGACAATCGGTGCCATGGGTAGGGCGGCGCTGTTGCGCCGCCGGGCATGATGGCCGCGCAGCAGCACGGCCCTACCGTCTGGGAAATGTGCCGATTTTCATCGGGAAATGGTATAACTTGTTCGCGCTCGGCGCGCTGATTTTGGCTGTGGGCTGCAATGCCTCGCCGACGAACAACATCGCTGCCATGCCTGAAACCGCCAGTTCAACCACGAATCAAACCATGAAATTCCCAGTCACCAAAACCGACGCGGAATGGCGCCAGGAATTGACGCCGGAACAATACCGTGTGCTGCGCCAGGCCGACACGGAGCGGCCATTTACAGGTCTTTATTGGAACACCAAGGAACCAGGGGTTTACCGCTGCGCGGCCTGCGGGGAGATCATTTTTACCTCGGACACCAAGTTTGACTCCGGCTGCGGCTGGCCGAGTTTTTATGATCTGGCCGCGGAGAAAAAGGTCATTCTGCGCAACGATGACAGTCTGGGGATGCACCGCACGGAAGTGATTTGCGCGCATTGCGGCAGCCACCTCGGCCACCTTTTCGACGACGGCCCGAAACCCACCGGCTTGCGTTACTGCATCAACTCGGCATCGCTGAACTTTGAAAAAACCAATCCGCCGGCATCGAGTCCGGAAGAGAAAAAGTAGGACAGGCGTCTTGCCTGTCTCTGACTTGTGAATATGGAGTCAGGCTGGAAGCCTGTCCTACCTGCGTCCGGGCGGCGCGGCGAACGAATCGTCGGCGAAAATCTGGCGCGGATTGGTTTGCAAATAGGTGGCGATTTCGGCGAGAAACACATCGCCGAACTCGCGCAGTTTCTTTTCGCCCACGCCGCTGATGCGCGCAAATTCACGCTCGCTCGCCGGATAATCGCGGGCCATCTGCCGCAGCGCCACGTCGGAGAAAACAATGTAAGCCGGCACGTTGCGCTCGTCGGCCAATTGCTTGCGGAGTCTGCGCAGCCGGTCGAACAACACCTCGTCGCCCGCGATTTCGCCCGCGCGATGAGCTTTCGGTTCCGGCGCCGTCACGGGTTTGGTGAGGGTCACCTTCCGGCGTTGCTTGAGCGCGGCCAGCCCGTCATTGGTCAGCTCCAGCACGCTGAATTTCCCGGACGTTTGCCGCAAATGGCCAAGCCGGATCAATTCCCGCCCGATGGCCGCCCATTCCGGCCGGCGGTGTTCCCCGCCGATGCCGTAGGTCGAGAGTTGTTCGTGATTCCACTTGCGAATCTTCTCCGTGTCCGCGCCGGTCAGGACCTCGATGACGTGGTTCAAACCGACGCCAAACCGGGTGTTCTCGCGGATGCGATAAACACAGGAGAGGAATTTTTGCGCGGCGAGCGTGCCGTCAAAAGTGGCGCGCGGTGAAAGGCAGTTGTCGCACGCGCCGCAGTTGGGAACGCCGGCCTCCGGCACGGCATCCTGCGATTGTGCGGACTCGCCGTGCCGGAGGCCGGCGTTCCAATCCTCTCCAAAATACGCCAGCAGTTCGCGGCGGCGGCAACCGGCGCATTCCGCGTAATGCACCATCTTCTGCAATTGTTCGCGCGCAATCTGTTGTTCCTTCGGATCCGGCTTTTCGTCAATGAACTGCGTTTGCTTGATCACGTCGCCCGCACTGAAGAGCAGCACGCATTCACCCGGCAGACCATCGCGGCCCGCACGGCCGGTTTCCTGGTAATAACCCTCGATGTTCTTCGGCAGATCGTAATGGATGACGAAACGGACGTTCGGTTTGTTGATGCCCATGCCGAAGGCGATGGTTGCGCAAATCACCCGCACGTCGTCGCGCAGAAAAAGTTCCTGGTGCTCGGTGCGTTCCTTCGGTGTCAACCCGGCATGATACGGTTTGGCTTTTACTCCGTCCTCGTTCAAACGCCGGGCCACGCTCTCGGCGGTCTTGCGCGACTGGCAATAAACAATGCCGCTTTCCTTTGGCCGCGCGCGGACGAATTCCAACACTTGATCATACGGCTTGCTTTTGGCCAGCACGCGGTAGGTGAGGTTTGGACGGTTGAAGCTGGCGACATAGCAACGCGGCTCGCGCAGCTCAAGCAGCTTGATGATGTCGGCGCGCACGCGTTCGGTGGCGGTGGCGGTAAGCGCCATCATCGGCGTTTCGGGAAAAAGCTTCCGCAACTCCGCGAGCTGGCGGTATTCCGGACGGAAATCGTGTCCCCATTCGCTGATGCAATGCGCCTCGTCCACGGCCAGCAAACGCACGTTCCAACGCTGCAAATCCGAAAGCACCCCCGACAGCATCAGCCGCTCCGGCGCGACGTAGAGCAGGCGGAACTCGCCGTTGTGCAGGCCGCGGAGCCGCGCCCGTGATTCGTTTTGGCCGAGCGAAGAGTTGAGAAAAGTCGCCGGAATGCCGCCGGCCTGCATCCCGTCCACCTGGTCTTTCATCAATGCGATCAGCGGCGACACCACGACCGTCAGTCCGGGTTGTGCCATCGCGGGCAGTTGAAAACAGAGCGATTTGCCGCCGCCGGTGGGCAGCAGCGCGAAGACATCCTTCCCGGCCAGCGCATCGCGGATGATTTCCTCCTGCAACGGGCGGAACGAGGTGAAACCGAAATATTGTTTGAGCAGCGGGAGCAGATTGGTTGTTCCAGATTTCACCGCCGTCAAAGTAGGACAAGCGTCGCGCCTGTCGAGAAAATTGGTACCCTCAAACTTCCGCTCGTAGCGGCGCGTCGGCAGACCGCCGCTGACTGAATTCAAAATAGCGGCGCTCTACCGAGTCGCCGCTACGCTCCTTCAATAAACCAGAACAAGGACGGCGGCATCCTGTGCGGATTTCACCACATCCTCAAACTTCCGGTCAGTCGTGACGGGCTCTTTGAGTTTGGCGGAAACTGCCGGCACGGATTCGAGGAAGCTCAACTACTCTTCACCGCGTAATTCACATTCTCTCATCATTCGGTCGAGCGTCTGACTCGATCTTCCAATTCTTTGGCACGTTCTATTGCAGAAAGAAAGTTGAGAATAATCCGCTCGCTGTCCGCAGCCTGCCGTTTGCGGCCCTCATCTGTAGCGAAAAACTCGCTCTGCAGGATTCTGCTCAGCTGCTTTACGATACCACTTCACCGCTTCCGCTTCATCTTTCGACACGTCTAGGCCATTTTCGTAGCAGGCACCTAAATAACATTGAGCCGGCGCGTAATTCTGATCGGCAGCTTTGCGATACCTTTTCACCGCCTCCACCACATCCTTCACCACGCCATCGCCATTCTCGTAGCTGAAGCCCAAATTCAATTGGGCTATGGCATCTCCCCTTTCTGCTTTGGCTTTGGTGTCTTCGAAATGTTTGCGAGCAGTTTCGCTTTGTTGAGCAGACAATTGAACCGCGCCTGCAATCAGCACTAGAAGCGCCCACACCTACCAATTCGCTTTCATGGCGATAAACTATCCGCTTCCATTCGCTTGACAAGCATCACGTGAGGTAGAAGTTTCTTCACCCAGTGCGAGATGATCAGCCCGGCTCCTGCTGCAAATATGGAGACAGGCGGGACGCCTGTCCTACTAATGATACTCCTGCAACGTCTGCACGCCGTAACCGCTCTTTTTTAACGCGGCGATGCCGCGGGCGGCGGCTTTGGCGCCGCTGAGCGTCGTCATGATGGGTGTGCCGGTATAGACGGCGGTGGTGCGGATTTTTACTTCGTCGGCGCGCGGCGACTCGCCGGCGGGTGTGTTGATGACGAGCTGGATTTCCTTGTTTTTGAGCAGGTCTATCGCGTTCGGCCGGCCTTCGGCGAGTTTGAAAATGCGCTGCACCTTCAGGCCCGTCTTTTCCAAAACCGCGGCCGTGCCGCCGGTGGACACCAGTTCAAAGCCGAGGTCGGCGAACTGTTTTGCCACCGCCGCGACCTCCTTTTTGTGCGCGTCGCTGACACTGATGAAAACTTTTCCGCTGAGCGGCAGCGGTGAGCCGGCGGCCATTTGTGATTTCGCGTAGGCGATGCCATGATCCGCGTCGAGCCCCATGACCTCGCCGGTCGAGCGCATTTCCGGCGAGAGCAAAATGTCCTGCCCGTGAAAGCGATTGAACGGAAACACGGATTCCTTCACCGCCCAATACTTCGGCCAGATTTCCCTGGTAAAGCCGAGTTCCTTCAAGGTTTTTCCGGCCATGACTTTTGCGGCGAGTTTGGCCAGCGGAAAACCAATCGCCTTGCTCACAAACGGCACGGTGCGCGATGCGCGCGGGTTGACTTCGAGCACGTAAACCTTTTCGCCTTTCACCGCATATTGCACGTTCATCAGGCCGATGACTTTCAACTCGCGCGCCATCGCGTGCGTGTGGTCGCGAATCGTCTCGATGACTTTCCTGGAAAGTGTGTGCGGCGGCAAAACCATCGCGGCGTCGCCGGAATGAACGCCGGCAAATTCGATGTGCTCCAGCATTCCGCCAATGACAATGTGGCCTTCGTCTTCGGTAGGGCGCGTCACTCCGTGCGCGCCGTGTTCGGCGTTTGGGTGAGCGGCGGGCAGAGGACTGCCCGCCCTACCAATAAATTGGCCAACGTCGGCAATGCAATCCACGTCCACTTCGGTCGCGTCTTCCAAAAATTTGTCCACGAGCACCGGGCGTTCCGGCGACGCCTCAACCGCAAAACGCATGTAATGCTGAAGCTCGGCGTCGGAATAAACGATCTGCATCGCGCGCCCGCCCAGGACGAATGACGGTCGAACGAGAACCGGATAGTCCAGTTTTTTCGCCACCGCGAGCGCTTCGACTTCGTTGGTGGCGATGCCGTTGGGTGGCTGCGGAATTTTCAGTTTGTCGAGCATCGCGGCGAAGAGCTTGCGGTCTTCGGCAATTTCGATGCTTTGGGGCGAAGTGCCGATGATGTTGACGCCGTTTTTTTGCAGGCCGAGCGCGAGGTTCAGCGGCGTCTGCCCGCCGAACTGCGCGATGGCGCCCCAACATTGCTCGTGTTCGTAAATGTGCAGCACGTCTTCGAGCGTGAGCGGCTCGAAAAAAAGTTTGTCGCTGGTGTCGTAATCGGTCGAAACGGTTTCAGGATTCGAGTTGACCATCAGCGTCTCAATGCCGTCTTCCTTGAGCGCGAACGCCGCATGGACACAGCAATAATCAAATTCAATTCCCTGGCCGATGCGATTGGGTCCGCCGCCGAGAATCATCACCTTTTTCTTTGATGTCTTTTTGATCTCGTCGTCGCCGCGGTCATAGGTCGAGTAATAATACGGTGTGTAGGCCTCGAACTCGGCGGCGCAGGTGTCCACGAGCCGGTAGCTGGGCACAAGATTTAGCTTCTTCCGCAAGTTGCGGATTTCGTCCTCGGTTTGGCCGGAAAGATTAGCAAGTTGCCGGTCGGAGAAACCGAGCGACTTGGCCTTGGCCAGCAATTCAGCGTTGAGTGGCGGCATTGGCGCAACAGTAGGCCGGAAAACTTTCCGCGTGTCCAGCGGGGAGTGCGCTCGCCGACGGATTGGTTTGGCGAAAAATGGATGCGGACGGGGACCGAATTCCTAATTCCTAAATCCTAATGACTAAAGAATTCCCAATGACCAATTCAGAATGTCAGGGCGTAGGAATTGTTTCGTCATTCTTTAGGCATTATGGTTTAGTGATTCGTCATTGCACGGAAGAATCGCCGGTTGCGAGGCAAACCCGCGCCCCGATTATAATCGAATACACGCACTGGCCCGTCCAAATCCGCTTGCTGGCGGCGCGGCTTTGCGTTACGAAAATGGCGATGAAACAAATCGGGCGCGCGCTGCTGTGGCTGACGTTATCCGCTCCGATCTTCGTCTCCGCGCAAATTGACCCGATCAAGCGCGACCTGATCCAGTTCGGCTACAATCAGGCATTCGAAGGCCACGCGCCGTTCGTCGGCTACGCGTTTTACTATCACAACCAGCCGAATTTCCTGTGCACGAACCTGACGCTGCGGCTGGCGCTGGCGCCGGTGTATTTGGATTCCGAATTCGGCTTTGTCGGCGGGCTGGGGCCGCACACGGACTTCGCCATCGGTCTGGCGGGCGGCGGTTTCGCGGACAGCTATAACGAAATCCACGGCGGCACCTATTATCCCAGCCAGTCTTTTGAGGGCAGCGGCGGTGAAATTTCCGCGAGCGTTTATCACCTGTTCAACCCCGGCGACCTGATTCCGTTGAACCTGATCCTCCGCGGCACGGCGCACTATTCCACTTTCGACCGCAGTGACAGCACGGCCTCTGGATTCCAACTGCCGGAGGATCGCGGCGAGTTCAGCGTACGCACCGGCTTGCGCTGGGGCGGCATCGAACCGACGCTGTTCCCGGCGCTCGCGATGGAATTGTCCGTCTGGTACGAAGGACAGCTTCGCACTGATTCCGGGACGTATGGCATCAACGGCGACCGCGCAGTCGAAGAGCAGTCGCATTTGTTTTGGGCGGAAGCCGCGTTGTCCTACACGCTGCCCAAGAGCCAGCAGAATTTTTATGTGCGGCTGACGGCCGGCACGAGCGTGGACGCCGACCGTTTCAGCGCGTATCGCCTCGGTGGATATTTGCCGCTGGTGGCGGAATTTCCGCTGTCGCTGCCCGGGTATTATTTCCAGGAAATCAGCGCGCGGCAATTTGTGCTGTTCAACGCGAATTATCTTCTGCCGCTCGATAAAAGCCAGCGCTGGAATCTGGATGTCAATGCCTCCAGCGCGTTTGTGGATTATCTGCCTGGCGAGGAGCAGCCGGGCAACTGGCTTAGCGGCGTGGGCGGCGGCATTTTGTATCGCTCGCCATCCGACCGTTTCAAAATCATGCTCGACTATGCCTACGGCATTGACGCCATCCGGTCGCACGGCCGCGGCGCGCATAGCATCGGCCTGCTGATGCAATGGGATTTGAGGCCGACGCATGGCGAAGGTTTCCACCCCGCGCATCCCGATCGCTGGCGCGGCTGGCAATGGTTTTTGGGCGACTAAAAAGAACGCGCGAAAAATTTTGCGGGCACCTGCGCCTTGCGCACAGGATTCGATTCAACTTGCGCAAAGTGCCGCCGCTTGGTTCATTATGAGGGCGGGTGCGCATATGGTGGAATTGGCAGACACGCTACTTTGAGGTGGTAGTGGGGCAACCCGTGCAGGTTCAAGTCCTGCTATGCGCACCAATTTTCCTAAAAATGGGCATCTTCAGGAAATTTGCACAGAGTTTGCACAAAATGTAGCCCGGCCTTCGGACAGACGTGTGAGGTTGCGAGCGTGCAACCTTGCGGGCGCGGGCATGGCACGCCCCGCTTTAGTGGGGGGCTTGAAGATGAGTTCTGTCTAAAGCTGGTTAGGAGAAACCTGCGATGTTCAACGGAACTCAATGCACTGTTGGGGCCGGCTCATGATAGGGTTTGCCGGTCCGGTAGAGCTCAAGCCGTTGCCGGTTTTCCTCGGCCAGTTTTTTAGACCCGGCATCGTTTGCGATCTGCTCCGCCTTTCCCGCCGTGGTCACCGCTTCCAGGAAACGGCCGGCTTCGGCATAAGCGGCGGCCAGCGTCCCGATGAACGAGGGTTCGCCATAATGAGTCAGCTCACACGCGCGTTCGGCCAAACGGACCGCCTCGGCCCCATTGCGAAGGTCGGCATCGGGACTGGCGGCCAGTACCCACGCCAGATCGTTCAGCGCTTCGGAGAAATTCGGTTTGATCTGGATGGCCTTGCGATAGTTCTCGATCGCTTCATCAAACCGGCCCTTGGCGGCGAGGGCGACACCCAGATTGTCCAGCGCTTCAGAGAAATTCGGATTGATCTGGATGGCCTTGCGAAAAGTCTCGATCGCTTCATCAAATTGGCCCTGATGGAAAAGGGTCCCACCCAGATTGTTCAGCGCGTTGGAGAAATTCGGTTTGATCTGAATGGCCTTGCGAAAGTTCTCGATCGCTTCATCAAACCGGCCCTTGGCGGCGAGGGCGAGGCCCAAATTGTTCAGCGCTTCGGGGAAATTCGGATTGATCTGGATGGCCTTGCGATAGCTCTCGATCGCTTCATCAAACTGGCCCTTGGCGGTGAGGGCGTTACCCAGGTTGTACTGCGCTTCGGAGAAATTTGGTTTGATGTGGATGGCTTTGCGAAAGTTCTTGATCGCTTCATCAAATTGGCCCTGATGGAGGAGGGCCTCACCCAGATTGTCCAGCGCTTCGGAGAAATTCGGATTGATCTGGATGGCCTTGTAATAGTTCCCGATCGCTTCATCGAACCGACCCTCATCGGCGAGGGCGATACCCAGATCGTTCAGCGCGTCGCGATAGTCCGGATTGATCTGAATGGCCTTGCGATAGTTCTCGATCGCTTCATCGAACCGGCCCTTGGCGGCGAGGGCAAGACCCAGACTGTACAGCGGGACGGCGGAATTCGGATTAATCTGGGTGGCTTGGCGATAGTTCTCGATCGCTTCATCAAACTGGCCCTTATCGGCGAAGAGGGTACCCAGATTGTTGTGGGCCAGCCAGCAGTCCGGATTTTTGGCCAGCGTGTCGCGCCAGACGGTTTCCAGGTTCCGGTAAATCCCCGCCTGCCGCCAGGTCAATATGCCCAGCGTCAGCAGCAAGGCTCCACAACCTACCGATTTGAGAAAGGGTTTGGTTTTGAATGCGATGGTGATTCCCGCCGCTGCGAGTGCAATCAAGCCGATGCTCGCGACATATTGGTAATGGTCCGCTACGAACGTGTAACGAAACGTGTAAAGCATGACGAAACCGAGCAACGGACTCAACGTTGCCACGTAAAACAATGTCGCCACCTCAACACTGCGCCCGACAAATCGTCTGGTGAAAAAAATCGCCGCGCCTAATCCGATTTCCATGACCAGCCAGCTATAAGCTGATGGATTGGCGGGTTCAATCGCCCAGCGCGGATAACTGAATGTCAGATTCACCGGCCAGAACAATTTGCCCGCGTAAAACCAGAGCGCATGGCTCGCCACCAGAATGCGTTCCAGCAAGCCCATCGAAAAAAGTTTCCCCTGCGTGCCTTGATGAAATCGCTCCCACCACACCGTCAGCAGTCCCATTCCCAAACCCATCGCCAAAAACGGAACAACTTGAGCCAGCCGCCGCCAGTCAATCGGTTTTGTTTTCAGCCACAGAATCAAAAGCAGCGCCGCCGGCAGGGTGCAAGCCGTCGTTTTGCTGAAGAGCGCCAGCGCGTAAAACACCAGCGCCAGCCCATACCAAAATCGCTTGGATCGTTCCCCGACAAATTCAATCCAGCAGAGCAGCGTCAACAAAGTGAAAAAGAGCGACAAGACACTTTTCAATTCCGTGATCCAGGCGACCGATTCCACCTGCACCGGATGCAAGGCGAAAAGCGCCGCCGCCAGCCAGGCGCCCGGCACACTCAATCGTTTCAGCAACAGCCAGACCAACACCGCATTGATTGCGTGGAGCAAAATATTGACCCAGTGATAACCTGCCGGATTCAAGCCCCAGAGTGAACGTTCAATGCGAAAGACCGTGTAAGTCAGCGGAAAGTATTGCGAGGGCGAATCCATCGAAAACCAAATCCGTCTCAAACCGTCCGGCGCAGTGAGCAGCGGATTGTTTGTGACATACTCGTCATCGTCCCAGATGAACCCGCCGCGCAGGGCGGGGAGATAGGCCAGGAAGACAAGGAGAGCAATCAAGCCGCCCCACCAGACCGGCAACATTCGTCCACGAATAGACATTCGCCTTGGGAAGGTCTTTTGTGACACACGATTTTCTTACCCGCAAAGGCCGGCCGAGGCAAGTCCCGTGGTACCCATCTAAACCCGTCCGCGTGTGTACCCGTTTGGAACGTGAGCGATGAAGGAGGTTTTGGGCGAGCATGGCCTCTTGGCCGCGCGCAGCCCGTCAGCCGCGTGAGCGGCAAAACCGACCGAAGTCGGGGGTGGAACAAAATCGCAAACAGCAACAAAAGCTTTGTGAGCAAAGGACGGATTCAAATCGGCACCCCTCCTCATGGGGGATACCCTAAAATGAGACTGCAAAGAGCTATTGTCCTTGAAAAAAGGTTGGAGCGGAGTCATAAAGACACACCAAAATTTTTATTTCCCCCGTGGCACGGCATCAAACACACCGGGGCCTCGCTCCTCAGGACGAACGGCTCTTTGCCGCCCGGCAACTCCGCGCGTTGCGCGCCGCCGCCGCCGACCTCTGCTGGCTGCTCGACCGCGGCTACGCCCCGCGCTCGGCCGTCGAACTGGTGGGCAACCGGCACAACCTCACCAGCCGCCAACGCATGGCCGTCTCCCGCCACGCCTGTGCTTACGAAGACGTTCAACGCCGCCAAAAACTCCGCGTCGAGCCCGGCCAGCTTCACGGAAATGAACTCTGGCTCGATGGCTATAACGTCCTGACCGTCCTCGAAAGCGCGCTGGCCGGCGGGGTTGTGTTGTTGTGCCGCGACGGTTGTTGCCGGGACATCGCCGGCATTCACCGGCGCTATCGCAAGGTGAATGAAACCATTCCTGTCCTGCGCCTGGTCGGCGAAACCGCCGCGGCCCTGGGCGCCAGCCGCTGCCGCTGGTGGCTCGACCAGCCGGTTTCCAACAGCGGACGCCTCAAGACCCTCATCCTTGAAACCGCCGCCGCCGCCGGCTGGAACATGGAAGTGGAATTGAGCTTCAGCCCCGACCACGTCCTGTCGCACACCGGCGAGATCATTGCCACGTCCGACGGCATCGTGCTCGACCGTTGTCAACGTTGGGTGAACCTCGCCCGGTTGATTATCGCCGAGCACCTCCCGCAGGCGCGGTTCCTGGATTTATCGCCGGTCGAAGGCTGACTTCAACTTCAATCCCACAAGCGGTAGGGAAATCGAATGCGACGATGGATTGCACGGCGCAATTCAAGCCCATGTCGGCGCCTCTGGAAACGCGCGCCGGGTAAGGGCAAGGCAGACAGTCGAAATGAAACGTCCGGCCTGTGTCTTGGAAATACTACTTCGGCGGCCGGAAATCCACTCGGATTGCCTCAAAATCACGGGCCTTCCCGGCAACGCAGAGCATCCTCCGGCTATGGCGCCGGGCTGCTTGGCTTCGCCGGATATGCGAACTTCATCAGTAATGGCGCTCCCTGGATCAAGTAAAAACTCACGAGCACACCGACCAGCCACTTGATGTGCAGGTACACCGGCAACAGCGAGTACGTGGGAGCCGATGTCAGGGCGTGACGCACGATAAATATGACGCCCAGAACCCCGACGATCCGCAGAAACAACGCAAACAACTCTTTTGAATTCATATATGTCTACCTTTCTTGTCTGGTTTTCGTTGCTCAACCTGTTTCCCGCAGGCAAAGGTCTGTGGTCAAACACCGCAAGGCTGATTGTGATTGCAGATTAGCGTCTAGCCCGGCCCTGTCAATCCGTTCCGATATGCGGCGGCACGATTTGAAAAGTAGCGCGGGCGTCCCGCCTGCAAAATCCAAAAGACTTGATCATCCTTGTTCTCGTCCATCGTCCCGTAAAATTCAGCGGCCATACCGGTTGGAAGTCCGCGTCGCTTTCCCATCGGCGCGAATTGACCCGCCATCAGGCTTGCGTTCCTGCTCCATTCCACGCAAGAGAAGGACATGGTTTATCAAAAACAAATCCTGCTGGAAACCCGGGGCCACCGCCACCTGCACGACCTCACGGCGGACGTGGCGCGGATTGTCCACGATTCCGGTGTGCGTACGGGGACGGCGCACGTGTTCAACGTCGGCAGCACCGGCGCGCTGGGTGCCATTGAATACGAGCCGGGCCTGCTGGAAGACCTGCCCGACCTTCTGGACAAACTCATTCCGCCGGGCCGCGACTACGGACACGAACAGGCCTGGCACGATGGCAACGGCCATTCGCATTTGCAGGCCACGCTGCTCGGGCCGTCCCTGACCGTGCCGGTGGCCGATCGGAAACCGGTGCTGGGCATCTGGCAGCAAATCTTCCACCTGGAGTGCGACATCAAACCGCACCGCCGCACCATCGTGGTGACGGTTTCCGGCGAGTGATTTTTAGTCTTCCGTGAAGACGAAGGCGCCGTAGCCCACCACGCGGGCGCGCCCGCCCGAAGTGTCGCCGGAGTTCCGCAAATCCACGGTGCGGCACCGCAGGCCGCGCTCCTTCGCCACGCACAGGAGTCCGCGAATCGGCTGGCAACCGCATGCCCGGTCGCCGTCCAGTTCCTCCCCGTTCAACGACTCGATGGCGCGGGCCGTCTCGCGGTCCATTTGTTGCGCCGTCTGATAATCGTGGTAGTGACTCAAGTCCGAGCTGACGACGATGCAGGTTTCCCGGCCGCCCCAGAGTTCGTTCAACACCGCTCCGACTTCGTTGGGCGCGGCGTCGCCCACAACCAGCGGGACCAGTTTGAATTCGCCCAGTGCGATTTGCAGAAACGGCAGATGCACTTCCAGGCTGTGTTCGCGCTGGTGCGCGGCATCCAGCGTCGTTACCAGCGGCAACGCGCGGACCCGCGCGAGCGCCGCCTCATCCACAGGAATGGGCCCCAGCGGCGATTGGAAAAACGTCGCGCTGCTGGCCGCCAATCCGGGAAACGCCACGAAGTGCGACGGTCCCAGCAGCACCACGCGTTTGAACCGGCCGCGCCCGCGCGCCAGGCAGGCGTAGGCCGAGCCGGCGATGGGCCCGGAATATGGGTAGCCGGCATGAGGCGCGATGATGGCTTTCGGAATTTTGTCAGAGAGTGTTTTTGCAGCCGCCAGAAAACCGTCCACCATCATCCGTAGTTCTTCCGGGTTCTCCGGATAAAATTGTCCCGCCACCGCCGGCAGACGCACCGCCGTGGTTTCCGCTGCAGGCTTGAATTGGGCGCGTATTTTCATTTCAGATCCACCCGGCGCGGCAGGCGGTATTGGCCGGCGGCCGGGCCGTCCGTTGGCCAGAGGCCGGGAATCACCACGCCGCAGTGCGGACACGTGCCCGCGGAAGTGATTTGGTAGTCACGAATCAAGTAACCGCTGCGAACAATCAGGGTTTCGCCGCAGCCGGGGCAGCGCGTGTTTTCCCATTCGCCCACCCGACCGGGCGCATTGCCGGCATAGACGAAGCGCAACCCGGCTTCGGTTCCAATCTCCGCCGCGCGCAGCAAGTCGTCAGCCGGCGTCGGGCGCGGGCCGGTCATTTTGTAGTCCGGATGGAATGCGGTGACGTGCCACGGAATGTCGCGGCTCACCGAGACGAGAAATCGGGCGATGTCCCGAAGTTCCTTCGGGTCGTCGTTGAAACCCGGCACGACGAGGGTCACCACTTCCAACCAGATGCCGCGTTGATGGATTCTTTTGATGGTTTCGGTCACATGGTCGAGCGTGCCGCCGAGCGTCCGGTAGCGGCGATCATCAAAACCTTTCAAGTCCACCTTGTAGGCCGCGATCCACGGCTGGAGAAAATCGAGTGCTTCCGGTGTCGCGTTGCCATTGGAAACAAAAGCGCACATCAAGCCCTGTGCCTTGGCTGGCTGGAAGACGGACACGGCCCATTCGGAGGTGATGAGCGGCTCGTTGTAACTCGACACCACCAGCCGCGCGCCGTGCCGTTGTGCCGCGTTCACCAATTCTTCCGGGGTGGCCGTCTGGAAAGACGCAGACGCCGCTTCGTCGCGCAGCGCCTGGCTCGTTACCCAGTTCTGGCAATACGAACAATGAAAATCGCAGCCCAACATGCCGAAGGTGAGCGCGTCGCTGCCGGGATGCACATGGAAGAACGGCTTTTTCTCCACCGGATCACAAGCCACGCCGGCGGTGTAGCCAAACGGCACGCGCAACTGGCCGCCGTCATTGAAGCGCACCTTGCAAATCCCGCGCCGGCCCGGCGCGATCAGGCACCGGTGACCGCACGCCACGCAACGGACCCGGTCGTCCTCCGGTTTCCAGAGCGCGCCCACCTTTGTGTGACGGTCGAGCAGGTCGGCCAGCGTACCGCCCTTTTTCGGGTGCTGGACCACGGGCGACAGGGGCTTTGAAGCCGGGTCCGTTTTTGCTGCTTTCACTGTCTCGGTTTCGCGCATCTTCACTTTGCCGGGAAGGCCGTCCGGTCAACATCGCACTTTCTCCCGCCGTAAACAACCTGCGCGGCAATCTTCAACCCGCCCAGGTCAACGCCCGCCGCGCGCCGCGATGAACTTTTCCGCGTATTTGCCCAGCAGGTCGGCCTCCAGATTCACCGTGTCACCAACCTTCCGCTCCCGCAAGGCCGTGATTTCGCAGGTGTGGGGAATAATCCAGATGCGGAAACTTTTTTTCTGCACGCCTGCCACCGTGAGGCTGATGCCGTCCACCGCCACCGAGCCTTTGAAGACAATGTAACGCATCACTTCCGGCGGCGCGGCGATGTCGAGCACGTAGTCCTGCCCCGCGCGTTCCCAGCGGATGATTTTGCCCACACCGTCAATGTGGCCGGTCACAAAATGCCCGCCGAACTCGCCGTCCGCCCGCAGCGGCCGTTCCAGGTTCACCAGCGAACCGGGTTTGGCAAATTGCAGGTTGGTGCGCCGCCACGTTTCCTGGAGCAGATCAAATTGCGCGAGCTTGAATTTTCCACGCGTGGCCACTTTTACCGCCGTCAGGCAGCAACCATTCACCGCCAGGCTGCCGCCCAGCGTCAAGCCGCGACCGGTCACGCCGGCGCGCACGGTCAGTTCAATGGCTTTCGCCGCCGGCTGGATGCGCTCGACGGTTCCGGCTTCTTCGACAATGCCTGTGAACATTTTGGAAAAGTTAAGGCTGCCGCGAGACCCTGTCGAGCCGCCTTTGATTCGTAGCGGCGTCTCGGAAGAGCGCCGCAAACTTGATTCAAAATGGCGGCACTCTGCCGAGGTGCCGCTACGGAATGACCCGCGCTGTCAGCAGCAAATCCGGCCCGATCCGTTTCCATTCCACGTCGCGAAGTCGAATCACCTCAGCCAGACTCCTGGCGCCGTCTCCCGCGACAGCCTTGCGCGAATCGCGCCCGCCCAGGATTTTCGGCGCGTAAAAAAACGACACGCGCTGCGCCAAACCGCCGAGCAAAAACGACGCGTTCACTTTGCCGCCGCCTTCCACGAGCAGGCTCGTCACGTTTTCCGCGCCCAGCCTCCGCATGAGCCAACGAAGATCAATTTGTTGGTAGGGCGCACAGTCCTCTGCGCGCCGCGAACGCGAATTGTCTCCCGAAAACGGCGCGCACGGAGTGACGCGCCCCACCTTTTTAACCGGCGCAACGATGACGTTCACTCGCTTGGCCAGGGCAGCCATGCGATTCTTCGGCGCGCGTTTGCCGACCACAATTGTTGTCAGTGCCGCATGTTTATCGCTCACAACTTTCGCTGCCAACGGCGTCCGCGCCATCGAATCCAGAACAATGCGCCGTGGTTTTGGATGTTCGATGTTTCCCTTGGAACGGGCGTTTAAACGAAAGGTCAACGATGGATCGTCAGCCAGAATCGTATTGATCCCAACCAGAACCGCATCCGCTCCCTGCCGCAATTTCATGCCGTAAGCGCGCGCAGCTTCGCCGGTAATCCATTTCGATTCGCCGCTGGCCGTGGCGATTTTACCATCCAGCGTCATCGCTGCTTTGACAGTGACGAACGGCGTGCGATGGACGATCCAGTGGTTGAACGCCTCGTTCAGCCGCGCGCATTCATCGGCCAATGATTGGTAGGGCGCGCAGTCCTCTGCGCGCCGTTGCCTGGCAAGACCCGAAACGGCGCGCACGGAGGGACGCGCCCTACCCTTGCCAAGTGAAGCGACTTCAATCCCAGCGCATTTCAAGATTTTGAAAGCCCGGCCGGAATGTTTCGGGTTCGGGTCCGTTGCGCCGACAACCACGCGTTTGATGCCAGCGGCGATGATGGCGTCCGTGCAGGGCGGCGTGCGGCCGTGTGTGCAACACGGTTCGAGCGTCACATAAAGCGTCGCGCCACGCGGTGAGTGACCACACTTTTGCGCGTCGCGGAGCGCCTCGATTTCCGCGTGCGGTCCGCCGGCGCGCCGATGCCAGCCGCGCCCGATGAGTTTTCCGCCCTTCACCAACACCGCGCCCACCATCGGATTCGGCGAAGTCGTGCCGTAGCCGCGCCGGGCGAGGCGCAAGACTTTCTGCATCCAACTCAACTCGTAATTGCGCATCGTGTGCCTTTGTCGTTTCGTGATCACGGGCTTTGAAGATTTAATGTTTCATGCGGCGCAGCAGAAAGTATTCATTAAAAGGCCGGTCGTCAGTGACTTGGACATTAAGATCAGGGTTGAGACTTAATGGGACTGAATATTCATTGGTGATCACCCGCCCAAGATAAGCCGGCACATCCTGGGAATTGTTCCATTCCAAAAGATCTTTTTTCGCGCCGGCAGGCATCCGGGCGGCAAGTTGCGTCGGGTCAAATCGTTCGATTGGCTCCATGGAAGCGAGCAGGTGAATCCCCCAGCCTTCGACCGACGGGAAACAACGCACATAAGGAAAGGATTCATTGATGGAGCGGATGACAGCTTGCGCGCTGAGAGATTCCCCGCCAGGGAACCACATCTGCACTATGCCGTTGGTGTTCAGATGTTGCCTGGCCAGCGTGTAAAAATCCGTGGAAAAGAGCAGACTGGAACCGGCGGCTTCCACAGGCGGCGGCGGATCCACCACGATGACATCAAATCTTTTCCCGCAACGGTTGAGATAGCGACGACCGTCGTCAATAATGATGTGGCCATTGGGATTGTTGATAAATTTTTCCGCGTCGGCATGATAAAATCCAAAGGATTTGGTCACGCTCGGCACCAGTTCCACCACGGTTGTGTCAATATTCCAACTCAAGGCCGAACGATACGTCGTCCCCATGCCAAAACATAAGACGAGTATTGATTTGGGTTGCCCCTGATGAAACGCCAGGGGCAGATGGGCGATGAGCTTGGTGATCGGCGTCAATCGGGTCATCCCAATACCATTAACCAGCAACATTTTGTCATTCATGTCACTTCCGAACGACATGACGGAAGCCATGTAATCGCGGCGAACAATGGCGTTCCTGGCTTTCTTAAGCATCGAGCCTTCAAAATCATAAGAGTAATAAATCGTCTGGCCCAGCACAGCTGCCAGCACAAGCCCAAAACCCGCGCGACGAAACCAGGATTGAGAACCGCACAGCGCCAGCCAGAAGACGATGAACGGCAGTCCCAGCAAAATCAAGGCGCAGCGCTCGCTGACAAACGGCAGCAACAGATAACAACCAACGAGCGGGCCGAGAATGCAGCCCAAGACATTGATGGCATACGCCTGTCCGGCACGCCGCGGCTGGCCGGCGGCGCATTCGTCAACCAAGCTCGGCGTCAAATATCCCAGCAACGCGCAAAACGGACAGATGCTGCCGAGCAGGATAATGGCGCTGACCGGGTCAATGTCGAAGTTCCAATATTTTTCTGAAACAATCCTCGGATCGCCCGCCACCACCGGCGGGAAAGCGGTGATGGCCAGCGCAAAAAAAAGTTGGACTTTGGAACTGACCCGGTTCCGGCGTAAATCCCGGCGATACGCCAGTGAGCCCAAAAAGGTCGCTCCCAGATAACTAAACACGATCAGGGCGAAGGAATAGACCTGCGTCTTCAGGACCACCGCAAACGCACGCGTCCAGACCACTTCCATGGCCATGGCGATGAAGCCGGTTGAAAACAAGATCAACCCGTTCAGCCCCATTTTGGAGATTTCCACCGGCATTGGCGCCTCGCTTTTGACCTCGGCTTCAACCGGCGAAGTTTTTTTCTGCTGCTGTTCCCACGCCAGGCAGCCACTGATGAAAGCGATGGTGAAATTTGCCATCGCGGCGATCCAGAGCGTGTGATGAAATCCTAGGTTTTCCACAAATATGACGGCGGTGCAAAATGTTCCGCTCATTGCCCCCAACACATTCGCCAGATAAAGAAAACTGAAGCTTTCCGTGTTTCGGGCGTCCAGCTCCCGGACATAGCTCATCATGAACGGAAACGTCGCACCCATGCACACGCACCATGGGAAAATTGAGATTGCCAACGCCAGCGCGGAGAACAAAAGATAGCTGAACGAATTCATCTGGCCCGCCGGCAGCAAGATGCGTTCGCTGACCACGAATAAATCCGGCACCGCAAACGCACCCAGCCCGATCAGCAATTCCACTCCGGCATAAAAAACGGCGGCGGAAAGCCCGGTTTTTTTCACGAGGGAAGCGATGAAATACCCGCCCAGCCATGACCCGATGGCCAGCCCCAGCATGAAAACCGACAACACCACCGACAGCACCGGCGTGATGATGCCAAAGGATGCGAACGCCATGCGCGTCCAGACCACCTGATAAACCAGACTGCAAAAGCCGGATAGAAAGAAAAGGAGAAATAAAACTCGGCGCGTGAATTGATTCATGCGGCGTACCCTCTACACGTCATGTCTGCCCGGGACAAGCTTCAAAAAAACTTAGGCGAGACCGCCGGTCATGCAAACCACCCAACCCGCGCACGGCGTGAAGGGCGGTGATTTTCGCGCGCGCAAGCCCGCTGTGCGCCGGTGCCAGCTGCGCCCGGCGATTTTGCCGCCTTTCACCAGCACCGCGCCCACCATCGGATTGGGCGAAGTCGTGCCGTAGCCGCGCCGCGCCAGACCTATGGCTTGTCGCATGTAATTCAAATAATTTTTGGAAAAGAATTTTCGGCGCGTGTCCATGGTAAGCGCGAATCAATGCCAGGACAGACCCACCTGCCGCAGCAGAAAATATTCATTGTAGGGTTGGTCGTCGGTGATTTGGACTTTAGGGTCAGGATTGAGGAGCCTGGGGACGAAAACCTCGCGGTTAACAACCAGCCCGATATAAGCTGGGGCGTCTTGGGAATCGTTCCATTCCAAAAGGTCCTTCTTCGCACTTTCGGGCATCCGCGCCGCGAGCTGATTCGCATCGAGTTGTTCGATGGGTTCGAAGGAAGCCAGTATGTGGGTTCCCCATCCGGCCACGGAAAGAAAGCAGCGGACATGAGGGAACGATTCATTGATTGACCGGATGACCGCCTGGCCGGTGTGAACCTCGCCGCCGGGAAACCACATTTGGAGGATGCCACCGGGCTTCAGATGCTGTTTGGCCAGTTCATAGAATTCCTTGGAATAAAGCAGGCTGGAACCCGCCGCCTCCACCGGCGGCGGCGGATCCACCACGATGATGTCATATTTCCTCGAGGTGCGTTTGAGAAAACGCCTTCCATCGTCAACGACGACATGTCCATTGGGGTCATTGATGAAACGCGCCGCATCCGCGTGATAAAACCCAAAGGTTTTTGTCACGCTCGGCACCAATTCCACCGTGGTCGTGTCTAGGTTCCAGTTCAACGCCGAGCGATAGCTTGTGCCCATGCCAAAACAGATGATCAGCGCGGATTCGGGCCGGCCCGGGTGAAAAGCCATCGGCAGATGGACCATGAATTTGGTGATCGGTGTCAGTATGGTCATTCCAATGCCATTGACCAGAAGGTGTTTGTCGCGCGCCTCGCCAAAGGAAATGACCGTGGCGGCGTAATCCCGCCGGACGACCGTGTTTTTTTGGGTGCGAAGCAGCATGGTCTCGAAATCCCTGACCAGGAACAGTGATGCCGTCAGAGCAGCACCGACCGTCAGTCCCCATCCCAGTTGTTGCCGCCGGGATTGGGAGTTGCGAAGGAGGAGGCAAAACACGGAAAAGGGCAGGCTGAGCAGGATCAATGCGTGGCGTTCGCTCAGATGAGGCAACAGAACATAACAGGCGAACAGCGGACCCAGGATGCAGCCCAGGACATTGATGGCGTAGGCCTGACCGGCGTTTTTCGGCTGACCGGCTCCATATTCATCAATCAGGCCCGGGGTCAAATAGCCCAACAAGGCGCAAAAGGGACAGAGACTGGCCAGCACAATGATCGCGCTGACTGCATCCATGGAATTGGTCCAGAAGTATGCCGCCACCAGCCGCGGATCGTTGGCCAGTACCGGCAGAAAAACCATCATCGCCAGCGCGGAAATCAATGTCCCCGTCGAACTGGGGCAATTCCTTCGCAGGTCCCGGCGATACCACCATGAACCGAGAAAGGTGGCGCCCAAATAGGCGAAAACAATCAAGGCGAAGGAATAGACCTGGGTTTTCAAGACCGGTGTGAACGCGCGGGTCCAAACCACCTCCATCGCCATGGCGGCAAAACCGGTTGAAAATAAAATCCATTTTATGAGCCGGCGGCGGGCATTGCCGGGTGAGGACAAGTTGCCTGGCCCGGCTGAACGTTCCGCTTCCGTCAAAGCAACGGCCACGAAACCTCGTTGCTTCCAGCCCAGATAACCGCCGATGACGGCGATGGTGAAATTGCCTGCGGCAGCCACCCAAAGCGTGTGGTGAAACCCCAACAGTTCCACCAGAACAACGGCGGTCAAAAGAGTGCCGCTCATCGCGCCCAGCACGTTTGCCAGGTAGAGAAAGCTGAAACTTTCCGTGTTTTTACAATCCCGCTCCCGGATGTAAGCCATCATCAAGGGAAAGGTCGCACCCATGAACAGGCACCAGGGCAGAATGGAACACGCCAGAACCAGTGCCGACCAGGAAAGGTAGCCGATGGAATTGGTTTGACCCGCTGCCAGCAAAAAATACTCGCCCGCGGCGAAGAGCTTCGGAACCGCAAACGCCCCCAGCCCAATCAATAATTCCGCGCAAGCGTAAAAGACGACTGCCGAAAGCCCGGTTTTCTCAACCAGTGAAGCAATAAATCGCCCGCCCGCCCAGGCTCCAACGGCCAGTCCCAGCATGAATACCGACAACACCACGGAAAGCACCGGAGTAATGATTCCGAAGGAGGCAAAAGCCATTCGCGTCCAAACCACCTGATAAGCGAGGCTGCAAAACCCGGACAAGAAAAACAGGAAAAACAAGACCCGGCGCGTGAATTGATTCATGCGGTTCACATCTACACGCGCTGCCCGGTTCATACAAGTTTCAATCCTTTCAATAACACAGGCCATTATTCAGCAAACAATGCTCCGGCGAATTGTTTTGCGTCGAAGGGCTGCAAATCGTCCGGCTGCTCGCCGAGACCGATGAATTTGATCGGCAGGCCGAGTTCCTTCTGGATGGCCACCACCATACCGCCCTTGCTCGTGCCGTCGAGTTTGGTCACCACCAACCCGGTAAGCGGCACGGTCTTGTTGAACTCGCGCGCCTGGTTCAGCGCATTCATGCCCGTCGTTGCGTCGAGCACCAGCAGGACCTCGTGCGGCGCGCCGGGTAGTTGCCTGCCGATGACGCGATGCAGCTTCTGTAATTCCTGCATCAAGTTGTGCTTGGTGTGCAGGCGCCCGGCGGTGTCAATGAACAGATAATCCGCCTTGCGCGCCTGCGCGGCGGCGACGGCATCATGCGCCACCGACGCGGCGTCCGCACCGTAAGCGCCGGCGATGACTTCAACCTTCAACCGCTGCCCCCACAGTTTGATTTGTTCGATGGCGGCGGCGCGGAAGGTGTCGCACGCGGCCAGCAAGGCGGTCTTCTTCTGCGCTTGAACCAAATGCGCGAGCTTGGCGGCCGTGGTGGTTTTGCCCGTGCCGTTGACGCCGACCACGGAAACGACCGTCGGGCCGTGCGTCGCTTTAACCAAATCAGTTTTATTCGAGTCAAGACTCTTCTCCACTTCGGCACGGGCGATGGCGAAAACATCGAGGCCTGCGCTGCCTTGGGTTTCGTAGGTGTGCTTTACCGCAGCGACAATTTGCGCGGTCACGGCCGGGCCGAGGTCGGCGGCAATGAGCGCGGCTTCAAGTTCCTCGAGGGACACCACGTCGAGCCCGGGTGAACGCGTGACGATGCGTTTGATTTCGTGTGCCAGCTTGCTGTGCGTTTTTTGCAGGCCGGCTTTGAATTTCTGGAAAAGTCCCATGAACTATTGCGGATTGCGGATTGCGGATTGCGGATTGACGGCTCCTGCCTTTCGACTCTCGACCTTTGACTTGAGCTTTTCCACGCATTCGTAGGGCAGCTTGACGGTGCCGATAAGTGGTTTGCCTTTGCTGAAGCCGTGGCAATCGGAGCCGCCCGTCACGAGCAGATTAAACTTGTCGGCAATTTCCAGATAGCGCTCGGCGGTTTTGGCCGAGTGCTTGGTATGAAAACATTCGATGCCGTCCAGTCCGGCGTCCACGAGCGCGGGAATGATTTCATCCGTGCGGTTCAAACCGGGATGCGCCATGACGGCGAGGCCGCCGGCCTGGTGAATCAATTCGACGCCTTCCAGCGCGGACATCTTGGCTTTCGGCACCCACGCCGGACGGTTTTTTTTTAGAAAACGCTCGAACGCCTCATCGGACGTTTTACAAAGTCCGGCCTTCACCAGTGCGCGCGCGACGTGCGGACGGCCGGGTGATTTGCAATTGGCCAGCGTAAAAACGGTCCCGGCTTCGAGCGGCACGTTCAATTGATTGAGCCGCGCCACCATTTCGCGGATGCGGTTTTGGCGGACGGCCTGAAACCGGGCGATTTCCACAAGCAGTTTTTTGTTCTGCGTGTCCACGAGATAGCCGAGGAGATGAACCTCGATGTCGTTGTGCTCGGCGGTGAGTTCCGTGCCGGCGATGAATTCAATGCCCGCCGTGCCGCAAGCCGCCGCCATGCGCGCGCAACCCTCGACCGAATCATGATCCGTCAGCGCCAGTGCTGCGAAGCCGAGCCGCTGGCCGTGCCCGGCCAGTTCCTCCGGTGAAAACGTGCCGTCGGAAAAATGCGTGTGCAGATGAAGGTCGGCGAATTTCATTTGACGATTCGCGCCGGACGCATCAACTCGCTGCGCACTTTGTCGAGAATACCGTTGACGAATTTGCCGCTGTCCTGCGTGGAAAATTTTTTGGCGATGTCCACCGCTTCATTGATGCTGACGATGGGCGGGATGTCCTCGCGGAACAGCATCTCGTAAATCGCCAGCCGCATGATGTTGCGGTCAACTGCGGCGATACGATGGAACTCCCAGTTCTTCGCATGTTTTTTGATGTGTTCATCAATCGCGTCACGATGCTCCAGGGTGCCGCGAATCAGCGGATCGGCGAACAGACGCATTTCGACCTCCCCGGCGGTGGGCGGCGGCAGTTCGACCGGCTGGCCCCACGTCGCCGGGCCTTTTTCCCCGGCGATGGCCGCCGCGCGCTGGGTGTCCCAGAATTCATTGAGCTCCCGATCCAGATTTTCCGGTGGGTTCAAATCGTGCTGAAACAAAAATTGCACGGTGCGTTCGCGCGCTTCGCGTCGCTTGCCCATAGTTCAAATCCATCATGCCGCAGAATCACCGGTGGGGAAATGAAAAACTGCGGCAAACCTTGTTACAGGGCGCACCTTGATGATGCTGGAAAAAATCTAGGCGCATCGTTTCGGCAGGAACGCCGGATTTATCCGGCAGGATGTTAAATTGTGCGGGTTCGCTGCCGCATGAATACGGCGTTCCGCCGCAGTGCTAGTTTGCGTCCCTTTTTATAGGAGAAAACGGAGGCAACGGAGAACTCTGTTTAACATCTCCGTTTTCTCTGTTTCCTCCTGTTCAAATTCCCGCTAACTTTTCGCGCATGAGCAAAGTCACAAAACTGCTGCACACGCGCTATCGCGTGAACGATTTGGAACGCACGATAAAGTTTTATCGCGACGTGCTCGGCCTCGAAGAAATCCAGCGGCACAAATCGCCGCGGGGCTCGGAACTGGTTTTTCTCAAAGCCCCCGAAAGCGACGAGCAGATTGAAATTTGCAGTTTCCCGGCCGGCGGCTCGGTGCAGGTGCAACCCGACCTCACGCATCTGGCGTTCGAGGTGGACAACCTCGAAGAATTCGGCAGGCACCTTGCCAGGCAGGGATTGAAATATTCCGACGGCCCGACGACGACTTCCTCCGGAACCGTCTTCGCGTTCATTGATGCGCCGGAAGGTTACGAAATCGAACTGATTCAAAAGAGCAAAGGCAGTTACTGATTGCCGGCTTCCTATGAAATTAAAATCCCCTCACCCGTCGCTTCGCGCCACCCTCGCCCCGCTCGGGCGGGGCGAGGAGGTTGTAGTGTCGAGCCTGTGGCTCGATTCGATTCGGCCACAGGCCGAACGCTACAGCTTTCTCCCTCTCCCCGCTAATCGGGGAGAGGGCCGGGGGCGAGGGGCGCGTTTTCATTGTCTGAAGGCACGGACAATTCCCCAATTATTAAATACACATGAGCGTTCTTATTGTCGGTTCAACGGCACTCGATTCCATTAAAACTCCGAACGCGGAAAATCCGCGGTTGCTCGGTGGCTCGGCCAGCCATGCCGCCGTGGCCGCGAGCTTTTTCAGCCCCGTAAGATTAATCGGCGTCGTCGGCGAGGATTTTCCGAAGAAATACCTTCAACTTTACCAGCGGCACAAGATTGACCTCGAAGGTTTGCAGATTTTGCCCGGCAAAACATTTCATTGGTCGGGCGAATACGAGGCGAACATGAACAACCGCCGCACGCTGGCGACGGAACTGGGCGTGTTCGAGACCTTCACGCCGACGTTGCCAAAGGCGCATCAGGACACACCGTTTGTGTTGCTGGCGAACATCGCGCCCGCGCTCCAGCTTCACGTGCTCGATCAGATGCGCCGGCCCAAGTTCGTCGTGGCCGACACGATGGATTTATGGCTGAATATTGCGCTGGCCGATCTGCTGAAGCTGCTGCCGCGCCTGGACGGCTTCGTGCTCAACGACAGCGAGGCGCAGCAATTGACCAGGGAAGATAATCTGTTCGCCGCGCTAAAAAAAATCCACAAGCTGGGGCCAAAGTATGTGATCATAAAAAAAGGTTCGCACGGCTCAATTTTGTCCGGGCCAAAGGGATTTTTCATCTGCCCGGCCTATCCGCTGCACACCGTCGAAGACCCGACTGGCGCGGGCGATTCATTCGTCGGGGGCATGATGGGTTATCTCGCCACCGCGAAAGGCTCGATTGATTCGAATATCCGGCGCGCGATGGTTTACGGCAGCGTCACGGCATCGTTCTGCTGCGAAGGCTTCGGCCTGACGCGGACGACGAAAATCAAACGCGCTGACATTGACCGGCGCGTGAAGGAATTGGAAAAGCAGACGCGGTTCTAGCCGCCGATTACGCAGTTTGTATTTAAGCGTCTGGCGTGAAAAATCCGTGTTCATCCGCGTATAGCGGCGTGTCCGCCACGCGGCTTTACGCCGTGTTCATCCACCCGCTCCACCGCAGTGCTGCTACGGAAGACGGGCGCAGTATTGCTACAAAGGACGGGTCCGTGGTTAAATTCTGTCCGTGAAAGCCGTCATCCTGGCCGCCGGCAAGGGCACGCGCATGCGGGAACTCACCAACGAGTTGCCCAAGCCCATGCTCCGCGTGCAGGGCAAACCGATCCTCGAACACATCGTCGCCGGCATCGTCGCGGCGGGGGTCCGCGACATCTTCATCGTCACCGGCTGGCGCGCTGAGGTTGTCGAAAATCATTTCGGCGACGGCAAAAAATGGAACGCGCGCATCGCATTCGGCCGGCAGGTCGTGCAGGACGGCACGGGCAAGGCGCCGGAGCTGGCAAAGGATTTTATCGGCGACTCGCCGTTTTTGCTGACTTACGGCGACATTCTGGTTCCGCTCGAAACGTATCCGCAAATGCTGCGGCGCTTCGGCGAAGGCGATTTTGCCGGCGTCATCACCGTCACCCGCGGCGAGGACGCGACCAAGGGCGGGCTGAATTTTTTCGACGAACAATTTTGCCTGAAACGGCTGGTGGAAAAACCGTCGCCGGAACAGTTGGGGCAATTGCGTCGCGACGGCTGGCTGAAGCCCGGCGACCCGGTCTGGTACAACGCGGGCATTTACATTTTCCGCCCGCCGCTGTTCGGCTTCACGGCGCGTCTGCAAAAATCACCGCGCGGCGAATACGAATTGACCGACGCCGTCAGCGCGATGATTGCCGCGGGGCAAAAGCTGGCAGGACTGGAAATCCCGGGCCGCTGGGTGGACGTGCGCGACCCGGAAACCCTGGCGAGGTTGGAAGGAGAATCGTAGCCGCCGATGTGAATCGGCGGTTTGCCCCGACAAAATCCGCGGATTTACATCCGCGGCTACGACACAAACTTCGGCTCGTACACCGGCCCGAGTCCGTGTTTTTGCAGCAGTTCGGCGAACTTCAAGATGCCGCGTTTCTCGTCCTCGGCCAGGTGGTAGTGGACATGCCAGCCGAGGTAATCCCGGCGGAAATCCTCGTCGTATTCCTCGCGGGTTTCGATGAGGTAATCCAGCGTTTCCATCCCGAAATCCTTCGTCTCGCGCAGTTCGCGGCACAGTTCCTTGTTTTCAATCCCGCGCCGCAATGCCCACACGGCATAAACGAACGGCAGATTCGTCAGTTCATACCACGCTGTGCCGAGATCGAAAATTTCGTGCTCGTGCGGTGCGCGTTGAAAATCAATCGCCGGATCACCGATGATTAGAACCGCGTCGTGCTCCGCCGCTTTTAAATGGTCAGGCAGCGGCTTGAACTCCGGCTTCAACCCGCGTTCGGCCAGCAGGACCTTCAAGAGGTTCAGGCCCGACAGCGACGCGGTGTGGCAGAAAACCTCCGTGATGCTTTCCAGCGGACGGCGATGCGCGAGGAGCACGCTGTAAACCTCGCCCAGCGATGCGATGGCAAGGCCGTCGAGAATGTCGTAGCGGTCATTGAGCAAAACCTCGGTGATACTGACGAGCGCGGCGTCGAGTTCATCGCGGCGGAGCATTTCGGCGAGCTGGGCGGGCGTGGCAAAAACGACTTCGCCCTCGATGCCGCGGGTGAGCGGCACGGCGTTCAGATATTGCACCGAGCCGATGCGGAATTTGGGTGTGTCAGCAGACATGCGCGAAGATTTTAACGCAAAGGCGCAAAGGCGCAAAGGCGCAAAGGTAGTTGACCACGAACGGCGCGATCTTCTTGTCATCCTCGACCACCAGGATTCGCATGCCTACCCATGATGCCGTGCCGGGTGGCCGGGCAGGAAAAAGTCGCGGTCCTGAGCCTGAGCCTTCTCATTTTCCCGATTTTTTCTTCAGGTCAAGAAAGAAGCCTGCTGGATACTTTCTTTCAAATGTCGTGCGTTGATGCTGTGAGTGAGCTAGTGCGGCGGTACCACCCACGACTGTTGATACAGCAGCAGGAATCCAAGTTGCTCCTCCGGCCGCAATGAATGGAGTTGCAAGCGCACCCAACCCTCCAAACCAACGAATCAGTTCGCTATCAATTTTTCGCCATTCAGATTCCGCGTCACGGATTCGTTCTTGAAGCTCGGCAGAAAGGTTTGCTGACTTTTCTTCGCTAAAGGGAGCGTCAAGCCCGCAAGATTTCCAAACCTTCCTCATAAATCCTCGCATATCTTCAAGGCGGTTTTCTTTTCGTAACTTAAGGGCGGCATTGAGGGGAACATTTTGTAGAAACTTAAACTCAAGTTCTTGAAATGCCTTGGCAAAAGGACTCCAATTTTTTGCATCAATAGACGACTCCGTGCGATCTAGTTCCAATTCTTTCCAGCGGCTTGGTATGTCGGTTATGAGATGCGATCCAGTTAAAAGGGCGGTGTGTTTGGCCATCTCGTAATTAGCTCCAGTCGTCCGGGCAATGAATTCGGAAGCGCGTTTCCCGCCGTCTAGAAAATGAGGCTCGACGTAATAAGGATGATCGTCGCGTCGTTGCTGGATCATTTTAAGAAAGAGAGCGATCTCTTCTTTTGTCGCTTCAGGCCAAAATGATTTGAAGTCCGCGACCAGTTTTTCATCTGGGAAACTCAAAATGTAATACCATCTGAAATCTTTTTCCTTTTTTGCATATTCATCGGCTTGCTTATCTAAAAGCTGTTGTATTTCTGGGTGCTTTTTTAGCCGAGCGTCTTGAGTTTCGTAAGATTCATGCATCAGGTTTGCGTCAAAATCTCCTGGGACACGAATGAATTTGACAATGCCCGCCTCAATCCAAGGAGCTAACGAAAACCAAATGTTTGCGGCAATAATTGCACTTACGCGATGCTCTTCTGGATGAACCAGCGGATTGTATTCGGGACGAAGCCGGAGCGGATGAAGAAACGGGTCAACCAGAAGGATTGTGTCGGAATAAATACAGTGGCGTGTGACCCCACGGAAGATTACCTCCGGCTCATACGTGCCAACATAAAGCCCAGTCGTTTTGTTCTTTTCCCCCGCAAGCGTTCTTTCCAAATCTTGTTTATCTGGCCAGAGATCAGCAACCGTTCCATAAATTTGCTGCACCGCACTTGGAGTGAATGCCTTTTTAATATCTGCTCGCGATTTTGGTTCAAGCGAGTCAAATTTTAGCGCGGCAGCCAACTCGCCTAAGAAAACAAGATTTTTCCCTCTTGTTGTTAAATGCCGTACTTGTTCAGAGCGGCCCAGGGAAATTATTTCGCTCCAGTCTTTTTTGCCATCGCAACAGTACTTGTATTTTTGACCGCTTCCGCAAGGGCAGGCTGCATTGCGTCCAACCTTGAATCGCGCGCTCATAATATAAGGTTCACGCCGTCGCCAGATTATCCTCCAGCACTTTGGAACGCACCGAATTTTCCGTTGCCGCGGGTTCCGGCGGGTTTTCCAGAACTTTGATCGGCTCGTAAAACGTGTTGCGCTGGACCGGTGTGCGACCGGCTTCGCGGATGGCTTTGATCATTTCGGCTTCGGTCTGCAATTGCGGCGAGGTCGCGCCGGCCATGTGGAATATGTGTTCCTCGATGATGGTGCCGTGCAGGTCGTCCGCGCCGTAGCTCAACGCCACCTGCGCAAGTTTCAACCCCATGCCCACCCAATACGCCGTGATGTGGTCGAAGTTGTCGAGGTAGATGCGGCTCACAGCAATGGTGCGCAACGCGTCGAAACCGGTCGGCGGCTTTTCCACCGGGATGTCGTTGTCCTCCGGCTGATACGGCAACGGCACGAAACCCACAAACCCATGCGTCTCGTCCTGCAACGCGCGCAATTGCCGCAGATGGTCCACGCGATCGGCCAATGATTCGACGTGGCCGTAGAGCATCGTGCAGGTGCTGCGCCCGCCCAGCTTGTGCCATGTGCGATGCACGTCCAGATATTCCGCGGCGGATTCCTTGCCTTTGGCGATGGCGGAGCGGACTTCTTTTCGGAAGATTTCCGCGCCGCCGCCGGTGAGCGAATCCAAACCGGCAGCCTTCAGTTCAATCAAGGTTTGTTCGACGGATTTTTTGGCAAGCCAGGCGAGGTGCAGGATTTCAATCGCCGTGAAGCATTTAAGATGCAGCTTGGGGGTAGGGCGCGCAGTCCCCTGCGCGCCGCTCGGCGGGCAGGGGACTGCCCGCCCTACCATTTCATCGTTGAGTGCGCGCAACGCCTTGAGCATGTCGGTGTAGTAACTGAACGGCAGCGACGGATGCAGTCCGCCGACGATGTGCAATTCGGTGATGCCGAGTTTCAAGGCTTCCCGCGCCTTCTCGACGATTTGGTCCGTGCTCAACTCAAAGCCGTCCGCGTCGCGTTTCTTGCGCGCAAACGAACAGAACTGGCACGACAGGATGCAATAGTTCGAATAGTTGATGTAGCGGTTGACGATGTAGCTGGCGCGATCACCAACTTTTTTCTGGCGCGCGAGGTCGGCGATGGCGCCGACGGCGTTCAAATCCTTCGATTCAAACAGCCGAAGCGCATCGGTCTCGGAAAGGCGTTCCCCGGCGGCTACCTTGTCATAGAGGTCGCGCAACCCGCTGTGTTGAACGAAGAAATTCATTGTTCCATCGTTTTATTAAATTCCGCCAATAATGCCCGCACTGCCCGTGTCGTGGCCTGGGAATTTGCTTCCCCATTCCTCGCGTTTTTTGTCCTGTTCAATCATTTCCTCGACCTTCTTGCGGACTACCGGATTAAACATGAGAGATTCCGGCAATTTTTCCCCACAGCGGCCGCAGACGGGATGTCGCCGGCTGTAAACCAGCGACCCGCACTTTGGGCATTTGAGCTGTGTTCCCATTTGTCAGACTGGTCAATTCGTTCTTCCGCAAAGTAAAGCAGCTTTCGCACGGCAAAGCAAACGCGGGAGATCTGCAAGTGGAGCGCCGGTCTCCGACCCGGCTCGAATCCGCAACCGATTGTAGCACGCCGGATCGGCGGCGGCGTTCCCATGCCTGGTTGGACGAGCGTGGGAAGCTTATTACGCCTAGCTCAAGCGGAGGCGCTTGCGGGCCAGAAACAAGGTGAGCCCGATAGATACAACGGGCGTGGTGAGATGCATGATAATTGAGGAATAACTTTGCGGAAGGGCGATCTCACCAACAGTTTCCCGGCCAACGGCTGTGAACAATAAAGTCAGCGTCCCCCCACTGATCAGTGGGATAGAGAGTGAAAGCAGGTAGAGCGTGACGAACGCCAGAACCCAGGTTGCCCGGCGATACAACAGCCGGTTCAACCAGCGGCCAAATCGTTGTCCTTTCCGGCAGAACAACCACCAGCAAAGCGCCAGGCTGCCGGCAAATCCGGCCAGAGGCACCAGCGTAAACAAGGCCACGAGAAGGGTATGGCCATGTGATTTGAAGTCATAGCCCACGCCGTGCAACCCGAGGAGCAACGCGTTGCCAGTGACGAGCCCGATGGCGCCTGAAACAAAGCCCCAGACCTGATAGCCGATCAACATCCAGAACAGCCGGTCGATCCAGATGGCCTGCCCGTTCCCTTGCCAAACTCCGGCTCCAGCGCGTTGCCTTTGCCGATCCGGTTCGCCGCGACTATGAAGGCTTCCTCGGCGGACAGCCCGCGGGTTTGCCATGTGGCAATGGAGTCGCAGAGGTGAGACTCAAGCTCGTTGAGGTTTTCGCCGCGGAAGGCAGGCGATTGACCAAGGTTTTCGCGCCACTGTTGGACTGCGCGGTTCAGATCAAACGAGGTTGTGGTTTCCATAGTTTTGTCAATGTTTCGTGGACGGTCAGCCACTGTTGTTGTTCGTCCTGCAGCGCCTTGCGGCCTTCCTTGCGCAGCCGGTAGTATTTCCTTTTCCGGCCGGTCTCGGCCTCGCGCCACTCGGCCTCGATCAAATCCTCATCTTCCATCCAGTGAAGCACGGGATACAGCATACCCTCGGTCCATTCAATCCGGTTGCCGGACAATTCCCGCACCCGCTGGATGAGTTCGTAACCGTAACTCTCGCCCTGCGTCAACACGGAGAGCACCAGCGGCACAGTTGAGGCAGCTACCAGTTCTTTTGAAAGCATGGCAACATTATGCCTAGCATTGCAATGCTTGTCAAGCGGATATTTTCCCGCGCAGGAAAGGCCTCTTGCCGGTTTTCATGTTTCTGTGGGAATCGGCGGCAGGTTGTCGTGGGTCAGAGACAGGCTGGAAGCCCGTCCTACGCTGAAAACGCCCCGAACAACGCGCGCATTTCCTCGTCCACATCGGCGGCATCAGCCAGGGTTTGCGCAATTTCATCGCGCAGCAGTTGCCGGTAACGCTTCCGCAACCGATGCACCGCCACGCGGACGGCGCCTTCGTCCATGCCCAGCGCTTTGGCAGCGTCGGCATGGGATAACTCACCTTTGCCGGCGGTGAGGAATATTTTCAACTCCGCGAACTGTTTATCCCGACCATCCGCCTCGCACTCAGCCTGCAGCCGTTTGATGACCTTGGCGAGCAGGGTCACGGCCCACTCACGGTCGAACGCCTTGTCGGGACTGGGCTCGGCGGTGGCGGCGATTTGAAATTGCGTGTCGGCGGTCTGCCAGTCGAGGGACAGCGGCGTCACACCACCGCCGCGTTTCTGGCGGCGTGATTTGTCCCATTCGTTGGCCAGAAAATTTTTCAAGGACGCGAGCAGGAAGGCGCGGAAACGGCCGCGTTCGGCGCTCAGACCTTCGAGATAATTTTTCTCAAGAAAGCGCGCGAAGAAGGCTTGCGTCAGGTCCTCGGCGTCTTCCTTCGTGTGGCCGCGGCGGCGGACGTAGGCGTAGAGCGGGAACCAGTAGGTGCGGCATAGTTCCTCCAGCGCGCGATCGGATTGCGGCGTGGAGCGTTTGCCCGCCGCGAGCACGACCGTCCAGTGCGTCGTGGCGAAGATGTCGCCGGGAGTACTCGTGACTGGGGTTGAGTGCTCGGAGGTCATGTCAGAAATTGTAGGAGACGACGTGAGGAGTCTCTAACTTTCAACTGTGGTTTGAGACTCGTTACCTCGTCTCTTACATGAGAATACGCATCCGGATGTTGGTTGAAATGTCCTGAAGTCACGGGGTTTTTAGAAAATGGCGTGTGAAAACGATGCTCCATGCCACAACTCCGGACAGAAAACCGCCGGTTAGCGCCAGTAACAAACCCATTGGCAGATGCGGAGGCGTCACGCGGTTGGCCAGGATCGTCAAACAATGGATTCCCGCCAGAAACAAGACCATCAGGCAACTCATCCAAATCATCTGGCGCGAGATGTAGGCGAGGGTCTGCGCCCGGCGTTCCGGCGACAGCCAATACTCGCGATGCGGGAGGTTCACAAACCGCGCCGGCAGCAATCCGGCCGCAAGAGAAAGAACAATAAAAAACAAAGGCAGGCCCACACCCAACCCGCCAAAAAAGACCAGGTCCGTGGAACGGCTCATCCAACCGTTTGCCTCGCCGCCGCCACCAAAATGAGTCGCCACCCGCTCCGGCAGCAGCGAGGCTGACCCGGCGATGAAGATCAGATAGCCCGCGCAAACAAGTCCGAGCACGATGAATGGAACCGCGTTTTTTTTCATCAGGCCCGTTCTTAAATGGTTATTCCAGATTCGGGGCGAAGTTTTCCGGCATGGCTCACATTTTGGTTGACGCGGGTGGCGCGGTTTTTTGGAAACACAGGATGTAGAGAATGGGCAAAATGCCCACGGTGCTGAAGATGGCGAGGCAGATGAACCACGCCAATTGGTTGTGGCGCGCGCTCTTCCACATGGCAATCAGTTTCCATATCCCGTCCCAGATCGCCAGGAGGACGATTACGATGACAAGCAAGACAAGCAGAGGACCTTTCATATGAGTTCGTTGGTTGATGGTTTGGGTTGGTCAAGTCATTTGATGTAATACCCCGCCGCCCGCCATTGGCCATCTTTTTCCAGCATGAACGTGACGGTTTCCACCGCGGATTTCTTGTTGGCGAATGAAGTCTCGAACTGTATCAAAACGTATTGTCCGTCCGGCGCGCCGGGCATTTCCGTCATGTGTTCCACCGATTTTAATTTGCGTGACACCAGATCACCGAGCGGCTTGCGGAAAGTATTCATCGAATTTGCAAAACTCTGTTCCGTCGCTGCGCCTTGAACAATCGCCGAAGCCTCTTTCCAGCTTTCGGAATAATTCCCGGCATCAATGAGCGCCAGCCATTTTTGCGCCGCGGCATCGGCCGCCCCGGTATTATTTTTCAAATCGGGGGCTATCGAGTTGGTCGAAGCCGGGGAATTCGCAGTTTTCTCAAGGGCATTTTCATTTTGCGCCAGCTTGTCGTTTTTCAACATAAGCAGCGTGATGTCCGGCGCTACGACCCACCGGTAGATCTCGCTAGTGTTTATCGGTTGAATGTTGTAGGCGACTCCGGGGACCAGCCTGGCCTTGTCTTCGGTGGCGAACTGTGCGGCGTACGCCTGGAAACTGCCGTCGCCACTACTCAGGGTAAGGCGATTCAAGTGCGCCTTAACGGTTGGATGCTCCGGTGCAGCAAGCAGGAACTCCTGCCCAGCCCGTTTCTCGAATGCGCTCATCTGGTGATAAGAACCACCGGGAACCCATTCCTGACCGGCAATAAGAAAATCCGTCCCAGTTTTCTGCCATGTCTCCTCCTTGACCCACGCTGGAATCGCCGGAGAACCCTTGGGGTACAGCCCGATGATCGTGACCGTCCGCAGTTCGGCCGGCGGAGCCGGCGGGTTGTCCAGGTGTGCGTTGGCACCAAAATGGTCATGCACGGAGATCAGGCGATACGGGTTTACCGAGGAGAGTTTTGGCTGGTCTGCCGGATATTTGAAGTAACGCATTCCCCAGGTCTGCGCCAGCGGCACCTGGCTGAGGTCGGAGCAGGTGTAAATGTGAGTTAAGAGTCCAAAATAATGCGCATCCAGGCTCGGCTGTCCCAGGGTTTTGTAATTGAGCCGTGCCCAGTGATGGTCAACATAGACCTCGTTGAACAGATGGTTTTCAAAGCCGCTGGTGCCGTCGAGTGCAGCCCGGACGGTTTCGCGCGCCTGATTGTGATGAATATTGTCATAAAACATCCGGGCCTGAGCATCATCGTTCGGGTCGAATGGTGGAATACAGAAGATGATGCGGGTCGGGATGCCCAATGCGCGGAAGATCGTGGCCAGGGAAACCGCAGACGAGGTGCAAGAGCCATGCACTTTATTGTAGAACATGGACCGGCCAAGCACCTCCTGCTCGAACATTTGCTGATCGGTCCAAGTCGGATCAGGTTTCTCCCGATCGAACGCGTCCCGCAATGGAGGATAGACTGCGGGCTTGCCATCCGGGAAATAGACGCCCCAGATGGAGAAGGCATGTGTCGAATGGGCACGGTTTATGGCCCACGCTGAGACCTGTTCGACGAGTTGCTTGTCCGTCAGGCGATCCGGGTCAATGTTCGCCTGACGGAGTTCCGCAATGAGATCACGCCGCATGACTTCGTCCCAGTTCTCGGTGGCCGTTGGGTTGAGGTACTGGGTCATTCCAGCGTCGTCCGTGCGCCAATTGGGGTTCTCGCCAATGGCCGGTCGGTAGAACGGATAATAGGTCACCTCAACCGTGCAGGAGTCTTTGTCCTGTGCCAGCACGCGCGCGTCCTGAAAATCATCGTTCATGTCGGCAGGATTGACGGGTTCAAGAACCTGGATAACGGAGGTGATGGTGTAAGTGTCTTCTTTGCGCAAATGACGTTTGGCGGAGGCAGGCGTGGCATTGGTGATCCAGTTTGCCTTGTTCTCTTCAAGGGCTTCGGCCTTGGTTCCAAAATAGAGATTGGCGAGTGTTTCGCCATCGGTATACATCCACACATGGGGAAGCCCCGGAGCCAGATTGGTGTGAGTCAGTTCAAAATTCCCCCGTCCCCTGGAAATCTCCATCCACTGTTCCCAGCCGGTGGGAACGTTCATGCCGGCGGCACGATTCGTTGCGGTGATATAGAGCGCCAGTTGCGCGCAGTCGGCGCTGACCAGGTTGTAATGACCTTTGACGACCATCCGGTTGGTGGATCGCTCCACGGAGGTGATTTCAAAGGAATCACCTTTGGGGAAATAGGTTTGACCGATGTAAAAGGACTTTTCCGAATGGTAATGGATGGCGGCCAGAATAATCAGCCAGATCGCCAGGTTGACGCCGCCGATGGCGATGGCACGTTTGCCGTGACGATTCGCACGCGCTGGAATTCCAAGAAAAATTCCAAGCAACGCCGCCACGGGAATTGACCCGACCAAACCTGCCGGAGGGTTCGGGAAAAGGCAAAAAGTCACGATCCCCAAAACGCCGCTCAAACCGGCGAAAAATAATGCGATCCAAGCCAGCGCGGCATTGCCAGCCGGGCGGATGAGATAGCCGGTGATTCGCCAACTGCCATCCGGCTGCTTGGAGCAGGTACTGGTTTCCACTGCCGCGGGCAGGCCGTCGAACGTCGTGTTAAATTTCTGTTCCACGCGCGTCCCAACGGCGGCGTCCTTCAGGGAACGCAACTTGCAGGGAAACTTCAGGGAACGCAACTTGCGGGAAATGACTTTACCCAGTGGTCGCCGGACTTTTTCCAGCCGGCCCACCCATTCCTCTTTGCTGATGGTGCGCTGAAAGGAATCCGCCGCCATCTCCCAGCTTTCCGCATATTTCCCGCTGTCCACGATTGCCAGCCAGGATTTATCATCGGTGGGCTGGGCGGGAAATGAATTTGCAAATTGGATCGATTTTTTACGCGAGAGGGGTCCCACGGTCACGGCCAGCTTGGTGAGGAGATTGACGAGGAATATTATGAGGAACAGATACAAACCAGCGTCAATGATGGATATGGCAATCCCCGCCACAACTCGGGCCATGCCGGGGAGTGAGTTGACAAAGGCAAGCGCAGTCGTGATGGGGCCAGGCAACAGTCCGCTCAACGTGTCCAGCAACGGTCGCTTGCCGAGCATTGCGATAAATGCCACACATAGAAAAAACCACAGTGCCTGATTCCGCCTGGACGGAGTCTTTGCCTCGGAGTGATGACCCAACGGAAGCCTGCTTCCGGTGCGGGCTCGAATGGCCTCCTGCAGCGCAAAAGACCATTCGTTTAAGACTATCGCGTTCTCCCAGATTTTCTTCTTGGGATTCGTCAAATGGTACCTCACCCAAGTCCGGACCGTATTGAGCGGCGGTGTTGGAGTGAACAACAGTGTGCGTGAAGCACCGTGCTCGGTGAAGGTCACCGCTATGTAATTGCCCGGCATTATTAGCATCTTGATGAACGACACGGGATAGCAACCTGCAGCCAATGCGCAAATGGACGACAGGGGAATCTTCACCACCGACCAACCGCTGTCGAAGCTGAGCGTTTCTCTGTCCAAGCGCAATTCGCCCTTCGCTTGGAAGTTGTAAAGGAGGCGGCCCAGGAAGGTGCGCAGGTGTTCGGGCGTGCTGACGTAGCACAGGGAAACCTTCGGCAGGCTGTCCGACGTCGGCGCGGATTCGTCGGACGCACGGGGCGTCGTCGCAATCGTTTCCACCATCGTCTTGACTTCACTGACTTGCTGGTAGCGAAGTTCGGGTTTCTTCTCCAGCGCGCGCAAAACCACTTCATCAAGCCGCACGTCAATTTGAACTTTCGACGACGGCGGTTCGAGGCGTTTGCCGGGCAGTTCGCCGGTGAGCATCTGGTAAAACACCACGCCCAGCGCGTAAATGTCCGCGCGATGGTCCACCTCAGCGGGATGTTCGACCTGTTCCGGCGCCATGTAATTCGGCGTGCCCATGACCTTGCCCGCGTCGGTCAGCGCATCGGTTGGGCGTCCCGCGATGGCGGGATGCGCGCCGTCGTCCACCTGCATACCAGCGCCGGGCAGAGGACTGCCCGCCCTACCTGACTCACCCACCAACTTGGCCAGGCCAAAATCCGCCACCTTCACGCGTCCGCGGCGATCCAGCAAAATGTTTTCCGGCTTGATGTCGCGGTGGACGATGCCTTGGTCGTGCGCGAACTGGAGCGCGTCACAGATTTGCGGAACAATGGCCAGCGCCTCCCGCGGCGCGATGCGACCCGCGTGCAGCAATTGCCGCAAATTCACGCCATTCACGAATTCCATCAGGAAGAAGTAAAGTAGCGCAGGCGTCCCGCCTGCTGCCTTGCCATTTTCCCTTTCGCCAAACGCAGGTGAGACGCCGGCGCTACTTTGAACGTGGCCAAATTCGTAAAGTGTGACGATGCCGGGATGATTCAGCTTTGCGAGCGCCTTGGCTTCGCGCGCGAAGCGTCCGGCGAAGGCGGCGTCGCAGCCGATGCCGGGCGGAAGAATTTTGAGCGCGACGAGGCGGTCCAATTGTTTTTGCCGCGCCTTGTAAACCGCGCCCATGCCGCCCTTGCCGATGAGTTCAAGGATTTCGAGCTGCGGGAACAACGGCGCGAGTTCAGCCACCGGCGGCGGCTGGAACGGGGGTGCCTGCCCGCCCGTGGCGGTTTCGGCGGCGGTGCCCTGTTTCAGCAGGCAGGCGGGGCAGAGTCCGGCCAGCGCGCCGGCCGGCAGCGGCGTGCCGCATTGCGGACATTTCGGGATGTCTGACGGGGTCACTTTGGTGCCACTCATACACTCAACTCAGAAGCAAATCACGATGGATGTTACGGAAAAAATTTTAGAAACATTCAACATTCAACTCCGATAAATCGCGAGCGGGCATCGAACGCCCAACCTCGAATGAACCCGCTGACTTTTGATTCGATGTTGGATGTTGAGTGTTGGAGATTCGATGTTTCACCGCAGCCGAAACCCGCCCTGAAACACCACTTCCGCCACCGTCACGATTAAAAAAACCGCACTTACGACGGCGTTGAGCCGGAAGAACGCGAGGTTGATCCAGTCGAGACTGCGGCGGCGCGCAATCCAATGTTCCAACACCAGGCAGCCGACGATGATCATCCAGCCAACGAGGTAGGCGATACGAAACCGGCAGAGCAGGCCGAACGCGAGGAGCAGCCCGCACATCACCATGTGCGCGAGGAACGCCGCTTGCAACGCGTTTTTTTGTCCCCACGCCACAACGAGTGAGTGCAGCCCGTGCGACTTGTCGAACTCGTAATCCTGAAGCGAGTAAATGACGTCGAAGCCGACGAGCCACAACACGACGGCCAACGCCAGTACGATCGGCTGCATGCCAACACGCGCTGCCTGTTCCCAAGCCCAAAAGGACTCGGGTGACGAGAACATGCCTGCGGGTGACGCAAAGCCGAATTCTCCTTTTACCGCCAGCCACGCGCCGACGGGCGCAAGCGCGAGCGCGAGGCCGAGAAAAACGTGCGTGTAATCCGTGAACCGTTTGGTGAGCGAATAAAAACAAATCACCACGAGCGCGACCGGCGAGAGATAAAAACACAGCGGATTGAGAAAATAGCTGGTGGCAACCAATCCTGCCCCTGACAAAACACAAAGTGCAATTGCCCCCGCCAGTGAAATTTGTCCGGTGGGCAAATGGCGGTTGGCCGTGCGCAAATTCAGCGCGTCGGACTTGCGGTCCACGATGCGGTTGAATGCCATCGCGCACGTCCGCGCGCAGACCATCGCTGCGAGGATCAGTCCAAACGTCCGCCAACCGGGCCAGCCGCGATTATCGCGTGCGGCGACGGCCATGGCCGCCAGCGCGAAAGGCAGGGCGAAGACGGTGTGCGAAAAGCGCACGAAGGAAGCCCATTTTTTTATCAAGGAAAACATTTTTTCAACCACGAATGAACACAGATGGACACGGATATGGGAAAATTATCAGTTGGTAGGGCGCGTCACTCCATGCGCGCCGTGCTTGGTGTTTTGACGGGCGGCGGGCAGAGGACTGCCCGCCCTACCAATAAATCCGTGTTTATCTGTGTTCATCCGTGGTTACTCCTTTTCCTCCGCCCAGCGCGGCGCGAGTTGGTTCGGCACGCCGAGATGATCGAGCACGCGCGCGACGACGGTGTCCACCACTTCCTGAATTGTTTTCGGGCCGGCATAAAAACCCGGGTTTGCCGGCAGAATCACCGCGCCCGCCAGCAACAGCAGTTCCATGTTTTTGACATGCACCAGACTGAGCGGCGTTTCGCGCGGGACGAGAATCAGTTTTTTCCTCTCCTTCAGCACCACGTCCGCCGCGCGCAGCAAAACGTCCTCGCTGTAACCGTGCGCGATGCGGCCCATCGTGCCCATCGTGCAGGGGATGACCACCATCGCGTCCGGCGGGTTCGAGCCGCTGGCGAACGGCGCGTTCATGCTTTTGACATTGTGTGTTTTCACGCTGGCGGGCAGGCGCAGGCCGCCGGGCAGTTCTTCGGCGATGACCTGCGGCGCGTAATTACTCATCACGACGTGGATTTCATGCGCGCGAGGATCCAAATTATCGAGCAACCGCTGCGCGTAAAGCGCGCCGCTGGCTCCGGTGATGGCAACGAGTATTTTCAAGCAAAGGTGTTTGTCGCTGGCAAATTATGAACGAATCCACCGTCGCGGACAAGCCGCGCGCGAGAATCGTCCTCGTTCTCGAAACCGGCGATACAATTACGAGAACGAGGACGACGACGAGGACAATTGGGAATTTATCAAAACAGCTTGAGTCCGGTTTCATCATCCGCACAATGGCTGCGTGTCCAAGCCATGGGCTGTCCTTTTCGTCGCGTTAATTTTTTTGGCGGGGTGTGCAACCACATCAACCCCGCCCGAAGAAATTATTTCGTCGCCGCCGATCATGTCCAATGAAGCCTCTTCATTGAACTGGTCGGACACCAACGTCGTTAAACGATTCCCCGCGGCGCGGTCATTCAGGCCGGTGACGCCAACCGCCAGAACCAAACCATCGTTCGCTGCGCCGGTGACGACGTGGACTTCGCTGGATCGCTGGGCGGCCGAAAACAAAATCGGTCAACCGCATTTGATCTCCCGCACCCCCGTAGCCACGTATGCGGTGGGGTCGGCGAACGGCACGATGGTTTTGGACATCGGCAGCCGCGAAGTGAGCTGGAATGGCACGGAAATCAATCTCGGCTTCGCCCCGGAATACATTGACGACCAGGTTTTCGTCCACGGCCTCGATTTGCAGAAAAATCTCGAAACACTGTTGTTCGGGCCGCCGTTGACGTTTGGCAATCGCGTCATCGTGATTGATCCGGGTCATGGTGGCTCCAACGTCGGCACCCACAGTGTTCTGGACGGGCGGTTTGAAAAGGAATTCACACTCGACTGGGCGCTGCGGCTCGCGCCGCTGCTGGCGACGAATGGCTGGCGGGTTTTTCTGACGCGGACGAGCGACGTAACCGTGTCGAATTCAGACCGTGTCGTTTTCGCCGAGGCGCATCATGCGGATGTGTTTATCAGCCTGCATTTTAATTCGACTTTGGACCAAGATAAAAAAACCAGCGGTCTTGAAACCTATTGCATTACGCCGACAGGAATGCCTTCGACTTTGACGCGCGGTTTTGCCGACCCGTGGTCGGAACATTTGCCGAATAACGCCTTTGATGCGCAAAATCTCCAACTCGCTGTCCGTGTCCACAGCGCATTGTTGCGCGCGACGGGCATTGAAGATCGCGGCGTCCGTCATTCGCGGTTCGACACGGTTTTGCGCGGACAAAATCGCCCGGCGATTTTGATTGAAGGCGGTTATCTGTCGAATCCGCACGAGGCAAAAACGATCGAAAGTCCTGAGTTCCGGCAGAAACTCGCGGAAGCCGTTGCGCAAGCGCTGAAGTAAGATGCCATCCTCCATCCTCCATCCTCGTCGCGCCGACTCGTCTCGCCGAAGTCGGACGAAGGCGGAAGCAAAGCGAAGGCGGACTCCATCCTCGCACATTCTCGTCACCGGCGGCGCGGGTTTCATCGGGTCGCACCTCGTCGAGCGTTTGCTGGCCGAGGGCAAAAGGGTGGTCGTCATTGACGATCTTTCCACTGGCAGCCTGGAAAATCTGCGCGCGGTCAAATCGCATCCGCATCTGCGCGTGGTCCAATCCAAAATTTCCGCGTGTCGCGAACTGCCGAAACTGGCCGCGAACGCGGAATTCATTTTTCATCTGGCGGCGACCGTTGGCGTCGAACTGGTGGTAAAATCCGCGTTGAACGTATTGGAATCGAGTTTTCACGAGACGCAGGTTTTGCTGCGAGTCGCCGCGGCCAGACGCACGCCGCTGCTGCTCACTTCGACTTCGGAGGTTTACGGCAAGAGCCGGAAGCCCGCGTTTGGTGAGGACGACGATTTGCTCATCGGCCCGCCCGGGCAATCGCGCTGGAGCTACGCGTGCTCGAAGCTTACCGACGAATTTCTGGCGCTGGCTTACGCGCGGGAAAAATCGCTGCCGGTTATCATCGCGCGGCTGTTCAACACCGTCGGTCCACGCCAGACCGGGCGTTACGGCATGGTGCTGCCCCGTTTTATTGCAGCGGCGAAAATGGGTGGGCCGCTGAAGGTTTTCGGCGACGGTGCGCAGACGCGGTGTTTTTGCCACGTGCGTGATGCGGTGGAAGCGCTGGTACGGCTGCAAAATTGTAAGAAGGCGCGCGGCGAAATTTTCAACGTCGGCGGCACGGAAGAAATCAGCATCCTAGAACTCGCGCGGCTCGTCGTGAGAACACTCGGCTCGAAATCAAAACTTAAACTCGTGCCGTATGCAAAAGCCTACGCGCCTTCGCCCAAGGGCTTCGGCGTCACCGACGCGCCGGGCTTCAATGACATGCGCCGCCGCAAGCCGATGGTGAAAAAGCTCGAACGCTTTGTGAAGTTTCGTCCGCGCACGCCGTTGTGCGATATCATCCGGCTGACGGCGGAATAATTTAACGGCTTGTGACGGCAAACACTTCATTTGTCGCCTCATTTACCCACAACATTTCTGTCCAGCCTTGAATCGTAAAATCTTGGTGATGACGCATAAAAAATTTTGGATTGGACATCGCGGCTGGTTGCCACCAGCCACCGAGGAGAGTTTCCCATTGTTTTTGCTCAATCTGCTCAGGAGAATCATTTGTAACTGCGAGCAATTGATGTGACTGAATGATTTTTACAACGACTTCAGGTGGTGCCGAAAAATGCACAAAAGTGGCAAACATTATTGTCGTGCCTTGATGAAGATGAACGCTATTGGGAATGGGATTTACAAAAAATTTCAAATAGCTGCGCGTTTGAAACCAAGAAAGAGAATTTACAATGACAAGCGACACCAAAATCGTCTCAACAATGAGCAAACTATTGCTAAATTGTTTACCTTTTCGTTTAAAAATCCATTTCGTGATCAAGACCGAAACCAAAGAAACTATTGTTCCGGCGAAGATAACAAAAAATGTGTCCATTCCCAGAAATAAAATACCGATATGATTTGCAAGTAGTGCAGAAAGACAGGACGCCACTAAAGCAAGAGCGAAACAAACGAAAAATGTCTTAATTTGATTTTGCACTTCAAAAATTAATTCCTTCTTTCGCCAGCAATTTACGTTTCCAATCCAATCCGCCGGAGAAGCCGCCAATCTTTCCATTCGCGGCCAGCACGCGGTGGCACGGAACCAAAACCGGAACCGGATTCGCACCGCACGCGCCACCGACGGCACGAACGGCCTTCGGTCTGCCAGGCTCGGGCAATTTCACCGTAACTTTTAGTTTGGCCACGGGCGATTTTTCGCAACGTGTTCCAAACCTTCCGTTGAAACGTTGTGCCGTTGGACAAGTCAAGCGGCGGAAATTTCCCGGGCGAACGTCCGGCGAGAACATTTTTCAACGCGGCAGCGGTTGCGCGATGCCAGCGGCGGATTGGGGCAGGGACGCGTCCGCCTTCGCTGCGCTTCGGCGCGACAAGCGCTTCGCGGCTTGGAAAATCCAGTTCAGCCAAGCCTTTTTCCGAATAGCGTGCGACAAATTGACCATCGCGCGTGGAGACCGGCAGTTCGACCAATCGCGTTTTCATTCGCAGCCAGTCAGTGATTGTGGACAAAAACCAGAATCAGGCCGAGCAACAAAAAAAACAGCGCGGCGGCGAAAAAGATGAAGCGGTTGCGCGCAACGCGCTTCTCGTAGCGCATCGGACGGAGGCCGTGCACGCCGCCGGCGGCCAGATAGGCGACGAGCCGCGGATTGTTCGTGGTCGGCCGGCGGAAATGGTTCCGGAGGCGGTTGAAGAGCGCGGGCAAATCGTATTTGCGGACGCCGAGTTCGTTGAATTGGTCGGGCGCGGCAGTCTCCTCGGTGTCGGACAAGGGTTTTACCTCTTCGAAAACCGGCTCCTGCACCGGCGGCGGCAGCGGCGGGGCTGGTTCGTGCGCGCGCGCGATGGTCGCACCGTGCGGAATGGCGGTGGAACGAAATTTCGGCGTGGGCGCGCGCTGAAGTTGCGTATCGAGCTTCTTGATTTCGGTTTCGAGGGCGGCAATCTGGTCGGTGAGCGCGCGCGAACGGTCGGAAAGCGGGTCATTTTTTTTCTTCGCGGGCCCCATACGACAATTTCAGTGCCGCATCAAAACGGCAAACAGCACACCCAGCGCGCCCAAGGCAATCAGCACCAGCGGCCAGGTCATCGCCAGACCAAATTTGCACAGCTCGCCAAAACTGGCATTGGCGAATGGCAACCGCTCCGGTTCGGGCGTTGGCGGCGCGGCGTCGCCGCCACCCGGTTCGCCGTCCAGGACGGAAAATTTGAGTCGCGCGGCATTCCATTCCATGCGCGCGTTTTCGATGGTGGTGAGGCCGCGGGTGAGTTCGATGCTGAAATTGTCCTTCGTCCACGTTTCATCGTGGATGGCCTGGATTTTATCGAGCGCGTCGCGAAAATCGGCAACGGTCTTGACCATTTGCTCGGCGTCGCGGCGGGCATTGAACTCGGCCTCTTCGAGCAGGCCGAGGCCGCGCGTGAGATGGTGAATCATTTCCTGGCGGCCGGTTTGAAATTCCGTCTGGCGGCGGCGCAATTCCTCGAGCGCGGCGCGTTCGCGCTCCAAGTCATCCTGCGCGCGTTTCAACTCGGCGAGTTTTTGCTGCGCCTCGACGACCTTGCGGTCCACCTCGTCGCGCGTCGGCGCGCGGAGCGGGTCGTTGGGTGCGGGCGTGCCGTAAGGCGATTTTTGCGCCTGGAAATCCGTGTCCACAAACTCCGTTGCATCGTAATCAGAAGCCATGTGGCGACTTTAGTCCCGCGGCGCGAAAGTGTAAAGCGATGTTTGCGCTTGTCAGCGTGGAGAGCGAGTCCTAAAGTGCGCCCGTCAGTGACGCAATTTGAACTTTTGACATGATTGAGTTGATTCAGTTTCCGTGGAGTCCGTTCTGCATCGTTCAACGGCGCATCTTGGAATTTGCCGGAGTCCGCTTCAAAATCACCAACATCCCCCCGCAGGAGCGTTCACTGGTTTGGAAGCTCACCAAGCAGCGTTATTACGGCGTCCCCATCATTAAGGACGGCAAAAACGTCATTTTCGAAATCAGCGACGATTCCCAGGTCGTGGCCAAATATCTGGACGAGGAGCTCGAACTCGGCCTGTTCCCCAACAAATGGTGCGACGTCCAGTCCATCCTCTGGCGTTGCATCGAAAATGAAATCGAGGGCGCGGCGTTCCGGCTCAACGACATTTACTGGAAGGAAACCGTGCCGGCGTCCGACCAACTGCAATATCTGCGGTTCAAGGAGCGCAAATTTGGCCGCGGCTGCCTGGACCAGTGGCGCAAGGACCAGAAGGTCTGGCTCCAGCAACTCGAAGAGCGCCTGCTGCCGTTCGAGATGATGCTGACGCACCTGCCGTTCATCCTCGAAGACCGCCCGCGGTTTGTGGACTTCGATTTGTTCGGCATGCTCGAAAATTTTCTCTACTCCGGCCATTACCAGTTGCCCAAACGGCACAAACAAATCCAGGAATGGCATCGCCGGATGAAGAAGGTCAAACACACCGATTTCAGCGCGTGAAAAATTACATCATTGACACCAACGTCCTCCTTCACGACCCCAATTCCCTGTTGAGCTTCGCGGGCAACCACGTCCTGATTCCCATTGAAGTCATCGAGGAAATTGACCGCTTCAAGCGCGAGTCCAGCGAACTGGGCCAGAATGCGCGCAGCGTGTCGCGGATGCTCGACGGTTTCCGCGGCGAGGGCAGCCTGAGCGAAGGCGTGAAATTGCCCAACGGCGGCAAATTACAAATCGCCTTTCAAAAGAACGGCCACGTCAACGGCGACGCTCACATCAATGGCAACAGCGTGGACAGCCGGATTCTCTCGCTCGCCGCGAACATTCAAAAAGCGCAGCCGAAAAATCCGACGATCCTTGTCAGCAAGGACATCAACCTCCGCATCAAGGCCGACGCGCTGGGTTTGCAAGCCGAGGATTACGAAACCGACCGCGTGTTCATCACCGACCTTTACACCGGCATGATGGAAATGTCCATCGCCACGAACAAAATGGCCGCGTTCCGCGCCAACGGCGAATTGGACCTGGACTCCGGCAAACAATATTTTCCGAACGAATACTGCACGCTCACCGACGAAACGAATCTCAAACGCACCGCGCTGACCAAGGTGGCCGCCACCGGCACGAAGCTGATCCCGATCATTGACTGCCGCGAAGGAGTCTGGGGCATCAAGCCGCGCAACCGCGAACAGCACTTCGCCTTTGACGCGCTGCTCGACGACCGCGTTAAACTCGTCACGCTCATGGGCAAGGCCGGCACCGGGAAAACGTTGCTCGCCATGGCCGCCGGATTGAAGCGCACCGTGATCGACCGCGAATTCCGCCGGCTCGTCGTCGCACGCCCGACGATTTCGATGGGCAAGGAACTGGGCTTTTTGCCCGGGTCGCTCGAGGAAAAACTCGCGCCGTGGATGCAGCCGATTCACGACGCGCTCGAAATGTTGAGCGACCTGAACATGGGGCACGATCATCGCCGCAGCGGCGATCTCATGCGCTCCGGCAGCATCGTCGTCGAGGCGCTGAGTTACATTCGCGGACGCAGCATTGCGAACCAGTTCATGATCATTGACGAGGCGCAAAACCTCACGCCGCTCGAAGCCAAGACCATCATCACGCGTGTCGGCAACGGCACGAAGATTATTTTCACCGGCGACCCGTATCAAATTGACAATCCGTATGTTGACTCGTCATCGAACGGATTTAATTACATCGTCAGCCGTTTCCGCTCCGAAACCATCGCCGCGCACATCGAATTGCAAAAGGGCGAACGCTCCGAACTCGCCGAACTGGCCGCCAACATTTTGTAGATTTTGTCAGTTGACAAACGGCCGTTGCGGTCGAAATTCTTACTAAAGCTGGATTGGGCGCTAAGGGCGTCTTCAGCGGGAAATTATGATCTCAAACGAACGACCATCACCTTATGGACGGCCTCCTTATGGCCAGCCCAAACCACCGGTTCAAGAGGACACGCTGAAATCCGGGCAGGTACAGATTGAGCGCAAGACGTTCGTCTTCACGCTCAAGGAAAATCCGCGCGGCCGGTTCCTGCGCATCACCGAAGACGTCGGCGGACGACGCGACACCATCATCATCCCGTCCACCGGTTTGGAGGATTTCAAAAAGCTCCTCGAAGAAATGGTGAAAGCGTCGAACGAAATGCCGCAGAAAAGCAGCCCGCCGGAGACGATGTGAGAAGTCTCTGAATTGTTGATATTGCAAAAGCGAGCCTCCTGATGCTGGCTCTCACAAATTTTTTCGGGTGGTTTTCTTCCTCAATTTCACCCGCGCCGCGTCGCCCCAGAGACTTTCCAAATCGTAACGCTCGCGCGCGTCCTGCCGCATGATGTGCATAATCACATCAAAAAAATCCAGCACCACCCACGCGCCATGCACCGTGCCGTCCACCGCGCGCGGCCGCACGCCGTGTTCCTCGCGCAGTTGGTCGGTGATTTCGTCCACAATCGCGCGCAAGTGCGGTTCGCTCGTGCCGGACGCAATCACGAAATAATCCGTCACCGACGACAGCTCGCGCACGTCGAGGATGACGATGTTTTCCGCCTTTTTGTTGTCCGCGAATTCGCGGCAGAGCCGGGCGAGTTTCTTTGAATCCATATTTGCCGGGAGAATTTAACCACGGATGGACACGGATGGACACGAATAAATTTTTGGGCCTGAAATCCTCCTCGTTCTCGTCCTCGTCCATCGTCCTCGGTTGTTCGAGGACGAGAACGAGGACAATCGGTCAAAGATAAAGCCGGCTGTTGCGAATTGCTTCCGCCACGGGCGGCGGCACGAGATGGTCAACCGGCAAACCCGCCTTCACCCGGGCGCGGATTTCCGACGATGACACGCCCAGCGGAAAACCTTTCAACATCCGTCCGCGAAATGGCGGCGGAAAATTCGCCGTTGCCCCGCCCGGTCGCGGAATCGCGACAAATTCCGAGAGCTTCGCCAATTCGCCGGCTTCGCGCCATTCGTTGAGCTTCGCCGCGTTGTCGGCGCCGATGAGATAAAACAACTGCGCCTTCGGGAATCGTTGCACGAAGTCGCGCAGGGTTTCGATGGTGTAGGAAACGCCACCCCGACGAATTTCCTGGTCGTCCACTTCACAATTCGTTTTGCCCGCGAGCGCGAGCCGCAGCCATTGCAAGCGGGCGGATGCCAGCGCGGGCCGGCTTTCCGGCTTGAACGGCGATTGCGCCGCCGGAATGAAGAACAGCCGCTCCAGCCCCAGCTCCTCCATCGCCGCCTGCGCGACGAGCAGGTGTCCCAGGTGAACCGGGTCAAACGAACCGCCAAATAAACCGACTTTCATGTTTTCTCAACAACAACGCCGCACACCATTGAACCGCTGTTCGGTGGCTGTGACATAAATCTGCTGCGCGGTTTTGTCGTACCCGCGAACGTGAGTTCGCGGAACATCCGCGTTTTCACAAACGCGGCTACATTCACACTGCCGCGCGCGTTCCAGATGCGATTCACCGGACCATTCCTTCGCCAAGGCCAAAGCCAGCGCCACTGTGCCTGCGATGTGCAACGGCCTGCCTTCGGCCACGGCATAATCCGGCAGCCAGACCGGTTCCGTCTCATGCAACACCGCTGGTTTGCGCCGCGACAGCAGCAAAAACCACTCGCGCAAGCTTAACAAAACAATCGCGATGACGAGAACCAGAAAAATTCCGGCGACGGTGGCGTCGAGCAGATTGTTGAAATAGAGCGCGCGATTTTTCGGCAGATCCGCTTGGGCCGCCTGAAGTTCTTTGGTAAAGTTGCCTGCTTCTTCCGGACGCACCAAAGAACGTTCCATCATTTCACATTCGTCAATTTTGGCCTTTACGATATGAGCCTGCGCCAGAAATCCGATGCGCGGGTCGGGATGAAAAATTTTCTCCACGCCGGCAGTGAAGGTCACCGCCACCAGCCAGATGAGGGGAATGAACGTGATGAGCGCGAGCGTGGGCGAGCGTTTTGGAGCGCCGGTCTCCGACCCGGCGTGTTGGAGTTCAAGCTTTAGCTTGTCCGGCGGCACGCTAAAGCGTGAACTCCAACTTTTTTGCGCCGAATCAGAGTTCGGTGCTCCAAGCGCCATTTTTAAAATAATCGTCGTGGCCAGGCACAGCGCGATGGCGGCAAGCATCTGGTTGGCGATGCCGAACAGCGGCCAGAGCGAGTTGACGCCGCCCAGCGGGTCGCGCACGCCTTGAATCAAAAAGCATCCCCACGCGCCGACCATCAGCGCGGCGGCGACCGGCGTGGCGAGGAAATTTTTCGGATCGCCCAGCGGTTTCCAGGCGCGGCCAAGGATGCTTTGCAGCAGGTAACGTCCCACGCGCGTGCCGGCATCAACCGTGGTCAGGATGAACAGGGCCTCGAACATGATGGCGAAGTGATACCAGAGGTCGAGCCCGCGACCGTTGACGGCCTTGGAAAAAATGTGCGCCATGCCGACCGCCAGAGTGGCCGCGCCGCCGGTGCGGCCGAACAGGGTTTTCTCGCCCAGTCCATTCGCGAGCGAATCCATTTGTTCCACCGTCACGGGAAAATTGAGCGCGGAAACTTTCGCCACGGTCGCGGCGGGATCGCCCTTGACGTTCATGCTGAAATAGACACCGGGTTCCAATGCGCAGGCGGCGATGAGCGCCATGATGGCCACGAATGATTCGCAACACATCGCGCCATAACCGATGGGCCGTGCATAACCTTCACGGGTGATGAGCTTGGGCGTCGTGCCGCTGGCGATGAGGGTGTGAAAACCGGAAATCGCGCCGCACGCGATGGTGATGAAGCAGAACGGAAAAATTTTTCCAGCGACGACCAGGCCGGAACCGTCCGTGAACTGCGTCAGCGCGGGCATTTGCAAATTGGGCAACACGAGCAGGATGCCGAACGCGAGCGCGAAAATGGTGCCGAGCTTCATGAACGTGCTCAAATAATCGCGCGGCGCGAGCAGCAACCACACCGGCAGACTGCTGGAGATGACGCCATAGCCAATGATGATCCAGGCGATGGTAATGTCGCGCAGGCCGAAGCACTGCGACCAGTGCGGACTTTGGTAAACCAGCTTGCCGCCCCACACCGCGAGCAGCAGCAGCGTAACGCCGAAGGTTGAAGCTTCCAGAATCCTTCCGACGCGCACAAAGCGCATGTAACAGCCCATCAACAGCGCGATGGGAATGGTCGCGCCCACGGTGAAAATGCCCCACGGACTTTCCGCGAGGGCCTTGACAACGACGAGCGCGAGGACCGCGAGCATAATCACCAGAATGGCCAGAATCGCCAGCACCGCGATGAAGCCGACCGGCGAATTCAATTCCTCCTTCACCATCTGGCCGAGCGATTTGCCGTCCCGCCGCATCGAGCAAAACAAGATTACGAAATCCTGCACCGTGCCGCCGAGCACGGCTCCGATGAGAATCCACAGCGTCCCCGGCAGGTAGCCGAATTGCGCCGCCAGCACCGGCCCGACCAGCGGTCCCGGCCCGGCAATTGCCGCGAAGTGATGGCCGAAGACAATCCATTTGTTCGTCTTCACGAAATCCCGGCCGTCGTCGTGAATGACGCACGGTGTGGCGCGGCGGTCGTTGAGTGCCAGCACGCGCGCGGCAATCCATTTGGAGTAAAACCGGTAGCCGATGGCGTAGGTGCAGACTGCCGCGATGAGAATATAGGCGGAGTTGACCGGTTCGCTCCGGCGAAATGCCAGCGTGGCGTACGCTGCCGCGCCGGCCAGCGCAAGCAGGAGCCAGAAAAACGGCGCCAGAACCTTTTTCATACCGGATGGTTTGCCGCCAATTTACGATTTACGATTTACGATTTACGAGAGTAAAGTTTGCGCATGCGCAAATCCAAAATCGCAAATCCAAAATCCGCATGACCCGTCACTGCCACAACTGCGGCGAGGAATGGACACTGACCGGCCAGCCGGGACGCGGCGAGACCTGCATGCGCTGCCGGGCCGACCTGCGCGTCTGCCTGAACTGCGCGTATTACGACCCGCGCGCGGCCCAGCAATGCCGCGAGCGCCGGGCCGAGCCGGTGCTGGAAAAGCACGCTGGCAATTTCTGCGAGTATTTTGAGTTTGTCCACCGCACCTGGGCGCCGAAAGCAGCCGGCCATTCCCGTGAAACCGCGGCCCGCGAGCAGTTGAAGAAGCTGCTCGGGGATTGACATCCGGCGACGGCGGCCAACGGCGGACTTTTCCCGGCCGGGCGGCGTGAGGTGGTTTTGTTTCAAGCAAATTGGGTTGCGCCGGACGGAAAAATTTGGAGCATCATTCCAAGACACAACATGAGCGCAGCCACCGCCGCCCCGCCCGTCCGCCGGATTCTGGCCATCAACATGAGCCACATTGGCGGGGTATTGTTGATGACCCCCGCCTTGGAACTCCTGCACCAGCTTTACCCGGAAGCGGAAATATCCGCGCTCGTCCGCTCCGGCACCGAGCCGGTGTTGCAAAATCATCCCTTGATTGCACGCATTTACACGGACGGGAAAATCACCGGCAACCAGCAAATGCACAAACGCACCAAGGCATCACTTTGGGAGCGGCTGGTGCAGATTCCGCATGGCCTTCGGTTGATTGCCGCGCTGCGCCGCCAACGGTTTGATCTGGCGGTGCATTTTACCGACAGCGACCGCGGCGCGCTTTACGCCTTTTTGTGCGGTGCCCCGCAGCGGGTCGGCTATCGCGCGCGGGGAGGCCTTTGGAGCAAGAACCACTTTTACACCCATCTTTGCCCGCGTCCGGAAACGCGGGCGCACAAGGTGAAGGAAAACGCCGGGTTGATTCGTTCATTTGCGACCGGGCCATCCGCCGTTGAATTGGATCCGGGAGCGCTCGTGTTGAATTCCACGCCGGAGGAGCGGGCCTGGGCGCAAAGCCAGTGGCGGGCCTGGAACAACGGTTCCCGCCCGCGCGTGGTCGTGCATCCCGCGGCGCGTGTGCTTTATAAATGCTGGGAACCCGAAAAGTGGACGGCCTTGATCAGCCGGATGCAGGTTGAATTTAACGCAAATGTCATGATGACCTCGGGGCCGGATACGAAGGAAATTCAAATTTGCGAACAGGTGGCCGGGATGTGCCGCCAGAAAATTCAAATCCAACCCGGCGATTTGAGTCTGAGACAACTGGCCGCGCTCATCCGTCAGGCGGATTTGTTTTTGGGTGTGGATACGGCACCGATGCACATTGCCGCCGCCGTGGGCACGCGGGTGGTCGCCGTGTTCGGGCCGTCGGATGACAAAATCTGGGCGCCGTGGGGAACGGGCCATCGCGTCGTCCGCCGTCCGTGTCCCTGTTTGGAAACGGGTGTGCGTGGTTGCGACGAGCAGCGCGGCATGGACTGTTTGAAAAGGTTGACGGTTGAGGAAGCATATTGCGCGGTGAAGGATGTTTTGCAAAAGTAACGCATGAAAGTCAGCGGATTCACTTTTCTGCGCAACGGGCAGAAGCTCGGCTATCCGTTTGCCGAATCCATCCGTTCGGTTTTGCCGATCGTGGATGAATTCGTCATCGCGCTCGGCCCGTGCGAGGACGACACCGAAAAAATGCTGCGCAGCATCGGCGACCCGAAGATTCGCATCATCCCGACGCAATGGAACGAACGCATCCGGAGCGATTACAGCTTCAAAGGTTTCGTCTATGGCCAGCAGAAATCCATCGCGCTGTTCAATTGCACGGGCGATTGGGCGTTTTACCTGGAAGGGGATGAAGTGGTTCATGAGAACGACCTGCCGAGAATTCACGCGGCCATGGAAAAACATTTGCCGGACGATAAAGTGGAGGCGCTGGTCTTCGATTACCTTCATTTCTATGGCAACGCAAATACGTATGCCTGGTCGCCGGCCTGGTATCGCACCGCCCCGCGCATTCTGCGCAACACGATTCCCGCCTGGGCTCCAAAAGGGCTTTTCTTTCTGGTGATGGCAAACCACAAGCGCGGGCGTTATCCACGCGCCGCGCACACCGGCGCGACGATTTACCATTACGGCTGGCTGAAAACGGCCACGCAGTTGGGGCTGAAGAAAAGCAGCAATTCGAAATATTGGGGCAAATCAGTCATGACGACGGATTATTCCGAAATTGATCCACAGACCTTGTGCCGCTTCGCCGGCACCCATCCCAAAGCGATTCAGGATTGGTTGCCACCGGCGACCGGTGTTTTTCAAGCCAGCCCGGGCCACCGATTAACGGCCAAGGAACGAAAGCATCGCGTCATCCTCGCGCTCGAGCGCTGGCTGGGTTGGCGTTATCGGAAGAAGCACTACAGGTTGGTTTCATAGAACCGGCAAAACGCGATGGAGGCCAAAAGGCATAGGGGTGAAAATAAACGGATAATTTCGCACTTGGGTCAGGTCCACCAGACCTTCCGTTTCCTGGCGGATTCATTACGGCAATACCGCCGCCTTGGCCGGCAGCGCCGACGGGCGCTTTTTCCAGGCTGCGCGAAGATCGGATAGTTTTTCCAACAGACGCGCTTCGAGCTGGGGAAGAACATTATCGTTGCTCAGACAAGGATTCTGTTTTTCCGGCACTTTTTTCAGCGCCTGCAACGACTGACCGATCTCCTCTTCGGTGTGGCTCCGCGTCCCAAGTCGCTTCCAATTTTCCTTGCCCAAGCCCGCCTGGGCCAAACTCTTCTTGACCACATAATCCAACCGCTTCCAACCGTTCGGCGGCCGTGCATAAATCGGTGGAACGTCTGCGAGACTCAAGGGCACACGGATTGCTTGGGTCCAATCCTGCCATTTGAACTCGGCAAACCGGCTGTACATGCGCACCGGAATCCAAGGCACCCGCAAGGCATCGGCGACGATCGCTCCGTGCATCGCCTCCGCCAGCAATAATTCCGTTTTCTGAATCTCCATCAAGACCCGTTCCACGCCGGATCGGGGATCGATGCAATGAAATCCGATGCGAGCGCACAACGCTTCCCAATCCGCGTGGGGCATGCTTTGCAGGTGGGGCATGAAGGAGACCGGATATTTTGATCCGACGGGGCGATTTGAAAAACGGCGGACCAGAATGGCCGGATCTACCAGGGCAAGTGCCGGATCCAGGTTGAGCCGGGCTGCGGTTAAAGGACCCCGGACGCAGTAGATCTTCCATCGGTCATCAATTTTAGGCAACGGACCGGTCTTCCCGCAGCCAGCGCCAAACACCACCTTGACCGGTTTGGAGGGAATGTGGTGACTGAGGATGGTGCCAATGCCTACGAACAACGTGGAGTCCTGTTCGTCACAGACTTCCGGAGCCAGACGGGGCCAGAGCCAGGGGTTCAAATCATCGCCAAAATTGCCTTTGGGTGTTTTGCAATAATAGAGCATTGCGGCCTGGTCCTTGAGAATTCACTGGTTGTTGGACTTCATGAGCGTACAATCTATGGGTTTACGAGTTGTTCAGCAAGCCTCCTCCACCCGATGCGCTTCAAAAGGAAGCCTGACCGGCTTGTTTGGCGAGAGTCTGCGCGCACGCCTCAATGACCGCGCTGGTCTCGATGCCGGGAACGTCCCGGCCATTTGCGGGGATGACCGCCCAGTCCGGATGCTGATAAGGATAAGGCCTGCCCGGGGCGATGGAATCCCGGATCATCACCACCCGCTTGCCCATCGCCACTGCCAGATGCAACGCGCCGGTGTCCCCGCCGAGGATGAGGGAAGAGAGTTTCATCAGCCCTCCGGTGACGAGCAATGGCACTCCGGCGGAAACCGGGAAATCCGCCTGACGAACCGGTTCCAACGCGGCGCGTTCGGACGGTCCGCCGCCAAAGAGAACCTGGACTCCGCGCGCATGCCAGTGTCCGGCAATTGAAATATAATTTTCCAGCGGCCAGTTTTTTTTGGGCGAACTGGTGAACGGCTGGAGGAAGAGCGTGGGCCGGTCGGTTTTCAAGTTGTGAACCGCAAAAAACCGGCGCGCTTCGTTCAGCGCCTCTTCCGGCAGAACGAATTCGTTGAGAATTTTTCCCGAACGAAGGCCGCATTGCTCCAGCAGCGAGAGATACCAGTCCACATGATGAATGCGATCGTTGCGCGTCACGCCGCGTGTGTAAGCCCAGCGCCGTCCCGGGCCATACACGCTGCCCCAGCGTTGCGGCGCGCCGCTCAACCACGCCAGCCATGCCGTCTCGCCGTATCCCTGAAAATCCACGACGAGTGAATACTTTCCGCGGCGCACCCGGCGAAGCAGGGAAAACGCCTCCGACAAAATGGCCTGGGGATTTCCACTCTGAAATCGTGCGCGATCCAGCGTGATGACTTCGTCCACCTCCTGAAAACCTTCCAGCAACGGCGCATTTTCCCGGGAAGTGAGAAATGTGATTTTTGCGCCGGGGAAATTTCCCCGAACCCGGTGAACGGCGGGCAGGAGGAACAGGACATCGCCGATGGATTTGAGGCGAATCAGCAGAATGTTTGGATTTGCGTCCATGTCGGATTTCCCGGCGTTCAGAGCCCGGCGGTTAACGTGGCAGGCCCTGCCCTTCCGGGCAACCCTGGCAATGCCAGAGAATCAATCTCCACTGCACGTTGAATTTTCCGCGCCAACGCCCGGAACAACCGAGCGTCAACAGCGTCAATAAACCACTCCCCAGCGCATCAACCAGCAGACGCGCGCCCAAGCCGGCACGCAGTCCCAATCGCATACCGTTGCCACGATATTTGCGGAAATAGGCGTAGCGGGAGCGCCAGTATTCAATCCGTGCCCCAGCGGAGATTTGCTTCGCCGTCTGTCCCTGGTCATGCCAGACCCGCACGTCGGGCAGGTGCATCACCCGAAGGCCCGCCCGGTAAACTTGCAGGCAAAAATCCGTTTCCTCGAAAAAGAAGAAGTAGCGCTCATCCAGGCCGCCGAGCTTGTCCCACACTTCCTTGCGGATCAGCATGAACGCGCCCACGACCGTCTCGACCTCCACCGGCCCGGCAAACGGATGTTCCTTGCCGGGGAACCGGCGGGGAAACAACCGGCGCAGCAGCGACTTGTTCAACAGTTCCGTGGCCAGCGTCGGGAAATTGGCGATGGAATTCTGGCGCGAACCGTCCGCGTTGAGCAGTTGCGCTCCGGCCACGGCGCAGTCGGGATGGGCGCGCATCCATGCGCTGGCGAGTTCCAGCGCATCGGGCGCCAATCGGGCGTCGGAATTCAGCAGCAACAAAAATTCCCCGTGGGCCTGTTTCGCCGCGAGATTGCAGGCGCGGGCAAAGCCAAGATTGGTTTCAGAACGGATGAGTTTGATGAACGAAAAATCGTGCTTCAGCACCGCAGCGGTGTCGTCGTTCGAGCCGTTGTCCACGATGATGATTTCCTTGGACACCGAATCGCCCCCGGCCTGGACCGAACGGATTGCGTTGCCGGTCAAAGCACAGGTGTTGCGCGTGATGATGATGACGGAAACATCCATGTCAGGACCGATCCTTGGTCTGCCGTTGCAATTCCCACAACTTGGCGTATTTGATAAAGGTGTAATAGGCGTGCAGCGCCGCGATCAAAAATCCGTGCGTGCCTTCGCGGAAACCTTGCTGGAAAAAATATTTCTTCACGAAACCGCCGAACGGATGAAACGCCAGATGTGACCACCCCGCCCGGCGGCCGGCGGCGAAATAGCGTTGGGCCATCAGCGTGGTGTATTTTTCATTTTTGGCCATCACGACGGCGAGTGTGGGAAATGGATGTTGCAAAATCGGATTTTTGAAATAGCCGATGCTGCCGGCGCATTCAAATCCCTCATGCACCAAATCCTCACGATAGCGAAATTGGCGGCGGTCGAACACCTGCGGCTGGCGATAGTCCGGATACATCCCGCAAAACCGGATGGGCCGGCCAAGAAACGTGTTCCGGCGCGGCACAAAATAAGCCGCGTGCCGCGGCCCGGCCAGGGTGGCGCGCACTTCGGCGGCAAATCCCGGCGTGCTGCGTTCGTCAGAATCAATGCTCACGACCCAATTATGTTTGAGCAAAGCCAGCGCCTGATTGCGCAATTTGCCGAAGCCATCGAAGGGAATGTTGACATGACGCACCCCGAACTGCGCGCAAATCTGCGCCGTGTCGTCGGTGCTGAAAGAATCCACGACCACAACTTCATCCGCCCACAAAACCGTCGGCAGCACCTCCCGCAGGTTGGCCGCTTCCTGACAGGCGATGATGTAAAGGCTGACCGGTTCCGGCATGGTGTTGAAATCAATGAGGTTCCGCGCGCCTCGATTGGCGCGCGACCCGCGCAAATCCTATGCCCTATTCGGGCGGCTCGCAAAAGAAATCGCGCGCCTGGTCCGCCGACAAACTGCTCGCCTTGTGCGCGCGGCCGCCGCATATTGGCGGCAACTTATGCTGGCCTTCCTGTTCAAAGTCTGGCGTTTGGCCAAACCCTATCGGGTGCGGCTGTTTCTCGGCGTGCTGACGGGAATCATCGGTGGTCTGATTGCGCCGTTGATGATTGCCACCGCCATGTTTGTGTATGGGGCGGTATTCCCGTCGCTCGACGAAAATGGGGGGGTGCAGTTGCCGATGCGTCATTTGCCGGCATTTGCGGAGGAATGGTTTAAAAATGCGCGGGCGGCGCTTGAAAGTGGCGTGCACAGCCATCAGTGGGCCGTGGCGGCACTCATCGTGGCGATTCCGCTGATTGCGTTTTTGCGCGGACTGTTCGGTTATCTGAATGTTTATTTCCTGCAATGGACGGCGGCCCGGACCATAGCGGACTTGCGCACGCGCCTGTTTGCGCACCTGTTGAATCTCTCCGCGGGTTTTTACAGCGAGACCTCCACGGGCCAGCTCATTTCGAGGATCATGAACGACACCGCTTCGCTCCAAAATATTCTCAGTGGCGCGACTTCCATCATCGTGCGGGATCCCATCATCCTGGTCAGCGTATTGGGCCTGTTGCTCTGGCAGCAGCCCAAGCTCACGTTGATTTCCATGGTGGTGCTGCCGGCGGGCATGATCCCCATTGTCATTTACAGCCGCAAAATCCGGCGCGCCAGCCGTGAGATGCAGACGCAATTTGCCGAACTGACGCAAATCATGACCGAAGCCTTCACGGGCCACCGGGTCGTCAAGGCCTACAATCTCGAAAACATCGTTGCCGAACAATTCCGCGCCACCGTTCGCAAATCGGTCGGCAATTATATGCGCATCGTGCGCGCCAATGAAATCCCCGCCGCGTTGATCGAATTCCTGGGCGCGTGCGGGGTGGCCTTGTTGCTGGCCTATTTGATTTGTTTGTCAAATTCACGGCCCAATTCCGCCGGTTTTCTGCAACTGATCTTCAGCATTGTCCTGATGTATCCGCCGATGAAAAACCTGACGCGATTGCAAAACCAAATCATCCAGGCGCGCGCCGCCAGCGAACGCGCCTTTGCGTTGCTGGAAACGCAAAGCACCGTTCCTGAGCCGGCCCAGCCCCGCCGGCTCCAGGCGGCGGGGGCCGACATCCAGTTCGACCACGTCCATTTCGCCTATGGTGAAAAGATGGCGGTGCATGACATCAACCTGGAAATCAAGACCGGCCAGCTGGTTGCCCTCGTGGGGGCCAGTGGATCGGGTAAAACGACGCTCGCCAATTTACTGCTGCGCTTTTACGACCCGCAACGCGGCGCCATCCGTGTTGGCGGCGTGGATATCCGGGAGTTTGCCACGCGCGATCTCCGCAACCAGATGGCCGTCGTCACACAGGAAACCATCTTGTTCGATGATACCATCCGCCGAAACATTGAGCTGGGCCGCCTCGGAGCGACCAGGGAGGAAATCATCGCCGCCGCCGGGCATGCCTACGCGCATCAATTCATCACGGAAAAACCCAGCGGCTTTGACACCGTCATCGGGGAAAAGGGGGTCACCCTTTCGGGAGGGCAGCGCCAGCGCCTGGCCATCGCCCGCGCCGTGCTGCGCAACGCGCCCATTCTCATCCTCGACGAAGCGACGAATGCCCTCGACACCGAGTCCGAACGGGCGGTGCAGAACGCGCTCGATGCATTGATGAAAGGCCGCACAACCCTGTGCATCGCCCACCGGCTCTCGACGATCTTGCACGCGGACATGATCGTGGTGCTGGACCAGGGTCGGATCGTGGAAACGGGCAAACATGCGGAATTGGTCCAGCGCGGGGGCATTTATCAAAAGCTCTACGAACTTCAGTTCCAAAGCTGACTTTATTCATCCAGCCAGGAGACGCGGAACTTTGCGCGTTCCAGCCGGTCATTGATATCCTTCAGGAGCAGCAGCGGTTTATTGCCGTAAAAGGAAGCCCATTGGGGAAAGGTGCTTTGGGGTCCGAAAATGTAATCGCACCCGGCCAGGGCGTGGAGATCTCCCATCGCCGACCCGGTGCCAAGTCCAACCGATAATCCGGGAAATTCGTCCGCGTTCCGCGGTTCGTCGCTGCAAACGAAAAAGGCGACCTTGCGCTCCGGGAATTGCGCGGCCAGTTCCTGCATCCAGCCGGCATATCGCGAAGCGGGAAAAAAATATTTGCCGCCCCGCCAGACGCGATAATCACCATGGCGGACATGAACCCCGACAACGATATCCGCGTCACGCCGCAAGCGATCCACTGCTTCGCGACTGGCGCGGGCATACTCTTCGATGGGCCGGAAATAGTCCCTGATTTTTCCCGCGTGCCGCTGCACCCAACTGCCCGGCACACGAAAGAGCCAGCCATGCGCGAAGACAATACGGGCGTCACGGATTTGGGCCTGGATCCCCGGTTCATCCAGCGGCATGACCTTTGACCCCGGCTTTTCGCGCAGCGTGACCACCTGCCGGCCGAAAATCGGGAAGTACTCGTTCCAAATGCTGCCGTAGCAGACCAGCTGGTAACAAATCCGCGTTTTGCGGAGCGCGGCGGCCACGCCGGGAACAACGTCCAGCCAGCTACGCCGTAGCGCAACCGGATACCGGCAATAAATGTCCCGGCGCGTAGTCTCGAAAAGGTGGGCATAGGAATGAAACGCGAAGTTGATTATGCGATGTCCCTGTTCCTCCGCCAGGGCGATGAACTGGGCAAACAGCATCAGCCGGTTGGCGAGACGCCCCGACCGGAGGCTGATGATGAACAATTTTCCATCCTTGAGAAAAGGCGTTCCCCGTCTCCGGCCGTCATCCGCCGGTCGCGTGCCATCCTGATTAGCTGGTTCCATTGCCATCGCCATTACTGTTTGGTGAAGACGGGTCCTGTGGTGGAACTGTCGGGCCTCTTGGACACAGGGCGGAGCAATAAACGACCCGGCGAAGGGCGTAAAGGCGAATTTGCCCCGGTCGGCCTGGAAAATTCTCGCGCCGGGCGAATCTGTGGTCATAATCTGTTCCTCAATCATATGGAGCCGCCGCTGAAAATTCTGGCGATCCAGTTCAAATCCCTGGGCGATGCGGTGCTGCTGACTCCCGCGCTTCGGGCGATTCGCCGGCGTTACCCCGATTGCGTTCTCCATGTGCTCGTGGCCGAACGGGTGGCTCCCCTTTTGCAGCATCTGCCTGGCCTGACGCGCGTCTGGCCGATGCCCCGGACGCACGGTCGTGCCCGGTTGAAACAGTCCTGGCCCTTGGTTCGCGCGCTGCGCGCCGAGCGATTCGATCGTTCGGTGGATTTTGGCGCCAACGACCGGGGCGCGATTTTAAGTCTGCTGTGCGGGGCGCGCGAAAGGTCCGGTCTCGATCTTCCCGAGGGTTTCCCGGGCCGCCGCTTTTGCTACAACCGACGCGTCGCTCCGGCGCCGCCGGATCGCCATGAAGCGTTGCGCCCATTCGCCCTGCTCTCGGCCTGGGACATCACGCCGCCTGATCCAATGACCGTTGAAATTCGCGCCGATCCCGCCCTGGACCATGCCGCCGCGCAGTGGCTGCCGGAGAAGGCCGTCATCTGTCACTTGGGCGCCGGGATGGCGAAGAAACAATGGCCCGTACCTCATTGGGCGGCGCTGAACCGAATGGCCACGGCGGCAGGGCTTCGGCTCACATTCACACCCGGCCAAAATGCGCGCGAACATGCGTTGGTGTCCGAATTAAAAGCTCTCGCGCCGGAAGTTTCGGTGCTGCCAGCGCTGGACATGGCTCTGTTTCTCGCCGTGTTAAAACGCGCGCGAGCCCTGATTACCGGCGACACCGGGCCGATGCATTTTGCCGCCGGCCTGGACGTGCCGCTCATCGCGTTGTTCGGTCCCACCCCGGTCGCGCGCTGGGGGCCGATGGGCCAACGCCAGCAAATCCTCACGGGCGGTCCCTGCCATTGCGAGCCAAACTCGCACGTCTGTCAGGCCGCAAATCACTGCATGGCAGCGATTTCGCCCGAACAGGTCTTGGCTGGCCTGCAAAATCTTTTAAAGCCGGGGTGAAAACACTCAATTGTAGCGGCGCTCCATGAGCGTCGCCCCCTCCGCTGGTTATATTGCGACAGTCGCAGACGCCGCTACAACAAACCGCCGAACATTTGGATTGTTTGTTGTCGCGCAACCGGATTATTTTCAGCGGCGAAATGAACGACAAAATTCCCTATCTCGACCTCGTGGCGCAACTGCGGCCGCTCCGCAAGGAAATTGACGCCGTGATTGCGCGGACCATTGACAATTGCTCGTTCTGCCTCGGTCCGGACGTGGCGCAGTTTGAAAAGGACTTCGCCAAATTCATCGGCGCGGAACACTGCGTCGGTTTCAACAGCGGCACCTCGGCGCTGCACGTGGCGATGCTGCTGCTCGGCGTCGGCCCCGGCGACGAGGTCGTCACCACACCATTCACGTTTGTGGCCACGAGTTGGGCGATTTCCTATGTCGGCGCGAAACCGGTTTTTGTGGACGCTGACGACGCCACTTTCAATCTCGACCCCAAGCAGGTCGAACGCGCCATCACGCCGCGCACCAAAGCCGTCATGCCCGTGCATCTCTACGGCCATCCGTTTGACGTGGACCCGATTTTGGCGGTTTGCCGCAAACATAAACTCCCGCTGGTCGAGGACACCGCGCAGGCACACGGCGCGAAATACAAGGGCAAAACCGTCGGCACGTTCGGTGAAATTTCCTGTTTCAGTTTTTACCCGGGCAAAAACCTCGGCGCCTGCGGCGAGGGTGGCGCGCTGTTGACCAACAACCCGGCTTTTGACAAACGCGCCCGCGCGCTGCGCGACCACGGCTCCACCGTGCGCTATTATCACGACGAAGTCGGGTACAATTACCGGATGGAAGGTTTTCAAGGCGCGGTGCTCGGCGTGAAGCTGAAACATCTGGCAAAATGGACGGCGGAACGCCGCCGCGTGGCGCATCGCTACCATGAACTGCTGGCGGACACACCGCTGCAACTGCCGCGCGAAGCCGCCTGGGGCGAAAGCGCGTATCATCTTTACGTCGTGCGCCATCCGCGCCGCGATGATTTGAAGAAACATCTTGAAGCCAATGGTGTCGGTTGCGCGTTGCATTATCCGTGGCCGGTGCACCTGCAAAAGTGTTACACGAATCTCGGCCACCAGCCCGGCGATTTTCCCGTTGCCGAAAAAGCCGCGCGCGAATGTCTCAGCCTGCCGATTTTCCCGGAGTTGACCGACCCGCAAATCCAGCGCGTCGCCACAGTCATCAAGGATTTCTTCAAGAAATAAATGGCCAACCGCGCGTTGCGGCCCGCCGCTTGGCCGGAACCAAGCATTTGGAATGGGAGCGCCCGCGTCTCGCGGGCTGTCGTTGCTGTCCCGGCAACGACTCCAAACCACTCATTTTCCCCCCCGTTTGGTTTGCGGAAAATGGTGGGACATATGATGAAAAACCTGCGGACTGTTCAAGTTGAACCGCTTGACACGTTTTCATTAAACCGTTTGGGGAATATCACTTCCTTGCGTCGCGTCCGCGCGAAAGAGTAACTTCATGTCATGTCGCACGCGGACTTTGTTCATCTTCATCTGCACACCGAGTATTCGTTGCTCGATGGCGCCTGCCGGGTGGACCGGCTGGTGGACAAGGCGCATGAACTGAAATTCCCCGCGCTCGCCATCACCGACCACGGCGCGATGCACGGCGTCATTGATTTTTACAAGGCGGCGCGCGAAAAGGGCATCAAGCCCATCATCGGTTGCGAGGTTTATGTCGCGCCGGGCAGCCGGCGGGACAAGAAAACCAGCAGTGGCGGACGCGACGTGTATCATCATCTCGGACTGCTGGCGAAGGACGCGACCGGCTACAAAAATCTCATCCAGCTCACGACCGCCGCGCATCTGGAGGGTTATTATTACAAGCCGCGCATTGACAAGGAAATCCTGGCCACGCACAAGGAAGGCTTGATCGCCATGTCCGGCTGTCTCGCGAGCGAAATCCCGGATTGGATCCTCAAAGACCAGTTGGACAAGGCGCGCGATGCGGTGGATTGGTTCAAGCAGACGCTCGGCCCGGAGAATTTTTACCTCGAATTGCAAAACCACGGCATCGCCGAACAGGCGAAGGTCAACCGGCACCTCATCACGTGGGCAAAGGAATTCGGCCTTAAACTCATCGCGACGAATGACGTTCATTACATCGAGAAAAGCCATTCGCACGCGCACGACTGCCTGATTTGCATCGGCACGCAGACGCAGCTTGCCGACACGAAACGGATGCGCTACGAGCCGGAGCAGTTTTACCTGCGCACGGCGGAGGAAATGAAAGCGCGCTTTGCTGAAACCCCCGACGCGGTGAAAAACACGCTCGAAGTTGCCGGGAAGTGCAACCTGGAGATCGAGTTTGGCAAATTGCATTTCCCGGTTTTTGCGCCGTCGGAACATTTCACGCGCGAAGGTTATCTGCGCAAACTGATCGTGGAAGGATTGTTCCGCCGCTATACGATTCACGCCAGGGCCGAGGGAAAGGAATTCGTCGTTGAGGGAATTGACGATCCAAAACGGTTGCCAACTTATGTAGCGCAGCCGTCCCGGCTGCCCGGCGCTGAAGGCGCGAAAGAAAATCTTTCCGAGGCGGAAGGCAGGCGAGACGCCTGCGCTACGTTGAACGATCCCGCCGTCGCTGCGGCCATCAAAGCCGTGATGGACCGGTTGCAACTGGAACTCACGGTCATCGAAAAAACCGGTTTTATCAGTTACTTTCTCATCGTCGGGGATTTCATCCGTTACGGCCACGAACACGGTATTGCCTGTGTGGCGCGCGGTTCCGCCGCCGGCTCGATTGTCACCTACCTGCTGGAGATTTCCAACGTTGACCCAATCCGCTACGGCCTGCTGTTTGAGCGGTTCCTTAATCCCGAGCGTGTCAACCCGCCCGATATTGACATTGATTTTGCCGACGACCGGCGCGCCGATGTCATTGAGTATGTCCGCGAGAAATACGGCCGCGATTCCGTCGCGCAAATCATCACGTTCGGCACGATGGGCGCGAAATCCGTCGTGCGCGACGTGGGTCGGGTGATGGGTTTGAGCTACGGCGAGTGCGACCGGCTGGCGAAGATGATTCCGTTCGATCTGAAAATGGATCTGACGAAGGCGCTCAAGCAATCGCCGGAATTCAAGGAGGCCTATGAAAACGAGGAGGTCACGCGCGAGTTGATTGACACCGCGCTCATTCTCGAAGACATCACGCGCAACGCCTCCGTCCACGCCGCCGGCGTCGTCATTGGCGACCAGCCGCTCGTGAATTTGCTGCCGCTCAAGCAGGACGAAAGCGGCACGCTCGTCACGCAATACGCGATGAATCCCGTCGGCGACCTCGGCCTGCTGAAGATGGATTTTCTCGGGCTGAAGACGCTCACGGTCATCCGCAACACGTGCGAAATGGTCAGGCGTACGCACGGCATCGAAGTGCCAATCGACAACCTGCCGCTCGATGATCAAAAAACCTACGACCTGCTCAATCGCGCGGAAACGCTCGGCGTATTCCAATTGGAATCCGGCGGGATGCGCGATTTGTGCCGCAAATTTCAAATCAGTTCCGTCGAACACATCACGGCGCTGGTCGCGCTTTATCGCCCCGGCCCGATGGAGCTGATTCCTGAATTCATCAAACGCCGTCACGGCGAGATGAAAATCGAATACGAGCATCCGTTGCTCGAACCGATTGCGCGCGAGACTTACGGGATTTTGATTTACCAGGAACAGGTGATGCAGGCCGCGCAGGTGCTGGCCGGTTACACGCTCGGCGGCGCGGATTTGCTCCGGCGCGCCATGGGTAAAAAAAAGCGGGAGGAAATGGCCAAGCAGCGCGCCATTTTCGTCAAGGGTTGCCGGGAGAAAAACCAGATCCCCGAAAAAAAGGCGAATGACATTTTCGATTTGCTCGAAAAGTTCGCCGGCTACGGTTTCAACAAATCGCACGCCGCCGCCTACGCCATTGTCGCGTATCAAACCGCGTACCTGAAGGCCAATTATCCGGTTGAATTTTTCTGCGCGATGATGACGAACGACATGGCGGACACCGCCAAGCTGAGCCAGTACATCAACGAAGCGAGAGAGTTTGGCATCGAGGTTTTGCAGCCGGATGTCAATGAAAGCCAGGTCCATTTCGCCCCGGCGGAACGTAGCGCAGGCGTCTCGCCTGCAGGTTCGGATGCCGCCGGGACGGCTGCGCTACGTCAAGGAATCCGCTTTGGTCTCGCGGCCATCAAGGGCGTGGGCGAAGTCGCGGTGGAAACGATTCTCAAGGCGCGAAACGACCGCGGAAAGTTTGCTTCGCTCTCGGATCTGTGCGAGCGCGTGGACGGCCGCACCGTGAATCGGAAAATTCTTGAAGCGCTCATCAAATCCGGCGCTTGCGACGGTTTTGGGCAGACGCGCGCCACGCTTTGCGCCCAAATCGAACGCACTTTGGGCCGCGCCGCAAGCATCGCCGCTGATCGCCAGCGCGGACAAAGTTCGCTCTTCGGCGCGCTGGAGGAAAAGGCGCCGCCGATGCCGGAATCCATCAGCAACCTGCCCGAATGGCCGCAGCACGAACTGCTCGCGCACGAAAAAGAGTTGCTTGGATTTTACGTCACCGGACATCCGCTGACGCCCTTTGCGCCGATTCTGGAGAAATACGCGCTGACGAACACGGCGAAGCTCGCGGAGCTGCCGAATCGCAGCCTGACGCGCATCGGCGGATTGATCGCCGCGGTGCAAAACGGCGTGTCGAAGAAGAGCGGCAAGCCTTACTCGATGGTCACGCTCGAAGACCTCGAAGGCTCGGTGCAGATTCTTTGCATGAACGAGAACTACGACAAATATCGCGAATGGCTCACACCCAACAAAGCCATCCTCGTCATCGGTGAAGTGAACACTGGCGATGAACGCCCGAAGATTTTTCCGCAGGAAATCATGCCGCTGGAGGACGCGCCCCGGCGGTTCACCAGGCAGGTTCATCTGCGGCTGCACACCGCGCACCTGAAACCGGAGCAATTGGAATCCGTGCGCGAACTGGTGGCGGCACACCCCGGCAAATGCCCGTTGCTGCTCTGTTTCATGCGTCCGGGCGGCGAGGTCATCTTCGTGAACACGAACGAACGATTCAGCGTCACGCCGTCGCAGAAATTGCAGCAGGAAGCCGACGCGCGGTTCGGCGAGGAAACTTATTACGCCAGGGTGGACACGAGTCTGCCCGAACGCTCACCCCGCCGTTGAGAACGTAAAGCTGAATCCGGCGACGGCGAGGAATAAACGTGCGGCCAGCATCTTGCTGGCAGAGCGAACCCACTCAAAGAAGTCAGATCTTCCGGCAAGATGCCGGAAGCACGTTGCTACGCCCGCCACCCTTTGATTGCCGCCAAAAGGTCCGCCACGACTTCGCCCCTGGGTTTCACGCAGACCGGGTCAACGCGAATTACGACAAGAAAAACATTGTCATTTTGGACGGCCCCGAAGAAGAATAACTCAATGTCTGGCTCCCTTCTGCCCCGGTTCATCGAGTTCGCCCTGCAAACGGCGATCCTTCTCGGACTGCTTTGGGGCATGATCAAGATTCAAAAACTCGACCAAAGATTTGAATACAATTTTCTGTGGTTGCTGGGATCGGCAGCGCTCGCGACCGGCCTGGACCAGATCCTGCAAATGACCCTTGGCCATTTCATCGGAATTTACCTTGCTTCTTACATTTCCACTCCGATCGTGGTTACCGTGCTGTTGCTGTGCCTTAAAAGAGTCACCCAGGCGCCTTATGTTGACGTCCTTTTCACCGTCGCAATTTCCTACGCGCTCTTGTTCGGCGTGAACCTCTTCATCCTGGAATCGCTGATGGGCGATTTGCGGCCGTCGGCCAGAAACTCCGAAGAATTTGAAATCGTCACGCAGCAGCAGGAAATAAAAAAAGAATATCAAACTGCCATCAAAACAAACCTGCCGGCCCCAAAGGCAAACCCGCCCGCCCCAAGCGCGCCTGCCAACCCAATAAAAGCGGCTGAAAAAGCCGCCCCCAAAACCAACCCGCCAGTCCCAAGTGTGCCCGCCAACTCAACCAAGCCGGCCAAAGGGGCTGCTCCCATGACAAACCTGCCCGCGCCAGGCGCGTCCACCAACTTGGTAAAACCGCCTGGGGAAGCTGCCACCAAAACCAACCCGCCAGCGCAAAGCACGCCCACCAACTCAGCATCACAGAGTCCGGCAAAACCGGTTGAAGCGCTTGCCAAATTTTTTGTTGTAAAAGGCGTCACCAGAAACGCCGCCAAATCGGCGGTGACAATTCAATCCGGAGCGAAGATCTATACCATTTTCCTCGGGGAAACGGCCTTGACGCAAACGCCCGACGGCCCAATCCCGGTGCGATTCAAAGATCTGGGTGAGGACTGGGTGGTGCTGGAAATTAACGGAGAACAGGCAATGCTTCCCATTCATTGACAGCGCCGTTGCGCTTAACGCCAGCGCAACAACCGCAGCGCGTTGCCAATCACAATCAAGTCCGACACGCCCATTGCCGCCGCGCACAAAATCGGGCTGATGAATCCCAGCGCGGCCAGCGGCACGCCGAGCGCGTTGTAAAAAAATGCCCAGAACAGATTTTGTTTGATCGTCCGCAACGTCGCCCGCGCCAGACCGAGCGCCTCCGGCACCGCTTCGATTTCCGACTTGAGCAAAATGATGTCCGCCGCCTCGCGCGCGAGGTCGCTGGCGCGGCTGACGGCGATGCCGAGGTCGGCCTGCTCCAGCGCCGGCGCATCGTTGATGCCGTCGCCGACGAAGGCCACGCGCTCGCCTTGCGCCTGAAGTTTTTTCACGAAGTCCGCCTTTTGCTCCGGGCGCACTTCGGCAAACACATTTTCTGCCGTGATGTTCAATTGCGCGGCAATGCTCGTCGCTGTAAGCGCGTTGTCACCGGTGAGCAAGAACGTTTTTAAATTCTGCCGGTGCAATTTTTCAACCACGTCGCGCGCGCCCGGTTTGACGGTGTCTTTGACGGCGAACAAACCGGCAAGTGATTGGTCAACGGCCAAACCGACAATCGTCGCGCCCTGTCCTGACCATTCCGCGATGAATTTGCCGCCCGACACCAAATCCACACCTGACTCCTTGAGCCAGCGCAACGAGCCAAGCCGGACCAGCGATGTTGAGGGTTGAAGGTTGAGGGTTGAGGGTTGGATTTTTGCTTCCACGCCCGCGCCGCGAATTTCCTTCCAATCCTTCAATTCGATTGCATTCGCCGACAATTTCGCAATCGCCTGGCTGAGGGGATGGGTCGAGGAACGGGCAAGCGAAGTAGCTAAAAGTAGCGCAGGCGTCACGCCTGCCTTTGCTTCCATATTCCAGACAGGCGGGACGCCTGTGCTACCTTGCCAGATTTTCGCCACGTCCGACTTCCCAACGGTGAGCGTGCCGGTTTTGTCAAAAATCACCGCGGTGACTTGCCCGGCCTTTTCGAGCGCCACGCCGTCGCGAATCAGGATGCCGCGTCGTGCGGCGGTGTTGGCGCCGGCCATGATGGCCGCCGGGGTCGCCAAACCCATCGCGCACGGGCACGCGACAATTAAAACCGCCGCCGCGATGATGCACGCCGTTGCCGCGCCGGTCGGAGTCATCACCGGCCAAAGAAATGGCGCGAGCAAATCGTGAACGTGTTTGGCCGATTCCGGCGCGAGCCCCCACCAAAGTGCGGCGGCGATGGCAATGGCAACGACGACCGGCACGAAGACGCTGCTCACGCGGTCGCCGAGGCGCTGGATGTCGGCGCGGCTGGTTTGGGCGCGTTGCACGGCGGCGATGATGTGCGCCAGTGCCGTGCTTTCGCCGGTGGCGGTCATGCGCATGACGAGCCGGCCGTTCAAATTTACCGTGCCGGCGTAAAGTTCGCTGCGCGCGGATTTATCCACGGGCGTGGATTCGCCGGTGAGCATCGCCTCGTCCACGGCGGAATCGCCTTCGGTCACCATGCCGTCCACCGGCACGCGGTCCCCGGGGCGGAGCGCGACCAGATCGCCGATTTTCAGTTCAGCGACGGGGACTTCAATTTCCGCAGCCGCCGACGCGAGTCGGCGCAGATCAAGAAAATTGCGCGGACTGACGTCCGCGGCTACACGCCGCGCGGTTTGGGGCGCGAGATTCAGCAATTTTTCCAATGCGCCCGACGCGCGCGCACTCACGCGGGCTTCCAGCCAGTGGCCGAAGCTGATGAGCGTGATGATGGCGGCGGCTTCCATGAAATAAACATGGCCGCCCACACCCCCAAGCAACGCCCACGCGCTGTAGCCAAACGCGGTCGTCGAACCGAGAGCGACGAGCGTGTCCATGTTCGAGCTGCCGATTTTGAGCTGGTTCCACGCGCCGCGGTAAAATTTTCCCCCGGCGAAAATTTGGACCGCGCCGGCCAGCGCAAAGGAAAGCCATTGAAACCACGGCGTCATGGCGAGATGGAAAACCCATTCGCCAATCATCAACGCGGCAGTGACAGTGATGCCGAGCCAGAGATTGATTTGCCAGCTTGCGTGTCTGGTTTCGCAGCCAGCGGAAGTGTCGGCCTGGATTTCCTTCGCCGTGTAACCGGCTTTCTGAACGGCCTCGATGACCGCGGAAACGTTTTGCTCCGCGCCGGAATTCCAGCGCACCGATGCGCGTCCGGCATCCAAGATCACTGTTGCGCTGCGCACGCCGGACACGCCCTGGATGGCCTCGGTGACATGCCGCGCGCAGTTGTTGCAATTCATGCCGCCGATGGAAAGTTCCATTTCGGCGGAAATTTCCGGCGGAGCGGATGGAATTGTCTGGCGTGTCTCCATTTTTTTCTCGCAGTGAGATTTTATCACACGAGGCGGTTTTGTCGAACCTCCACCGGGAGTTGAAACGGCAGTCGGCTTATTCGCGCTCAACGCGCCGAAGGGCTGTCAGCCGCCGGCGGCAATTGTTGTTCTCGATCAATTATACGTGTCACGTATGCCGCTTGTGAATTAGTTGGATTCTGCTGCAGGGCAAGTGCAGCCAGTTGCCCGGCTTGCTTCCAATCACCGGAGTGAAGAGCGGCCACCGCCCGGCTTAAGGTCGCGGCGCTTTCATCCGGGCCTTCAGACATTGCCGGTGGCGCATTCGTCTTGAACACACACGGCACATTCGCACCCGCCTCCCTCCCCAGCAAGCTGTCCAACAGTTCCCCGTTGACCGTGGAAAACGGGAAAAAGACGGAGCGTACATCCGCCAGGGTCAGTGAGTGAAGGGTGGTGAGTTTATCGGGTGGCGCAACCGCCTGCTGGCGCGTCCGCTCGTCGAAGCGCTCGAACATTTTGGCGTTGACGCCGACGTAAAACGCGCGGGGCGCAGCGTATTCCAGCACGGGAAAAAGGTCGCTTTGAATGGGGCCGTCACCGGCGATGGCGGAAGCCGTGCGTTGCGACGCCAGTTGTCGCGCCAGCAGTGCTTCCGGAGAATGGATGCCGATGGAATCGAGGTCCGATCTCACCCCCGTGAACCCGAAGCTTTGCCGGAAAACCTCCGGGCCGGCCAGCCACGGTTGCAGCGATCCGAGCATTACGATGTCACCGCCACCGGGATCCCAGATTTCAACATACGGAAACACCGAATTGAACGTGCGCAGCACCAGACTGACGATGCCATCGTGCATTTCATAGACATGAAACCACTGGGCCATGATGCCGCCAGGTTTCAGCCGGTGGGCGGCGAGTTCATAAAATTCACGGCTGAACACACTGCCAATGCCAACCGTCCACGGGTTTGAAGGCTCCGCCACAATCACATCGTAAAACCGGGGATTGAGCTTGAGCACGGTGCGGGCGTCCTCATGCCAGAGATGCACGCGCGCGTCTGCGAGCACGCCGTGGTTCCAGTTGGTGAAACACCGGCAAGCATGGATGACGGGCTCGCAATTTTCCGCCACCGTTATTTGTTCAACGGGATAAGCAAGCAGCGCCCCGGCCGAGATGCCCGAGCCGAGGCCGAAAACAAAAACAGCCTTTGCCCCCGGCCGGGCCAGCATCGGCAGGTGCGCCAGCAACAACTGTGTGCTCAGATCGCTGCGGGTCGAGGCATCCGGCTTGCCATTGATACGCAGGACGCGTTCCGGCGGCGAGCCAAAACCATCACCCTCTTCCACTGAAACCGTGGCATCCGGCCCGTCCTCGTAAAAGAGAATCTTGATGTGTTGTTTCCGCAACGACATGAGGTTGGGGACAAATTCAAGTTCCCGTGAGCGAAACGCCCCGGAACTGATTACATTCCGCCAACCCTCATTGCTGAAAATAAACAAGCTGATGGCAAACGCGGTCACGCCGGCCGCCGCACCAGCGCCGGGGTGCCATTTGCATCGCCACGCAAGGGCTGCTGCCGCCAAAGCGAGTGTCAAGGCCAGCACGCCGAAAGCGTTGCGCAAACCCACCGCCGGCATCAGCACGAAACCGCACAATAAGATGCCCGCGACGGCGCCAAGGGTGTTCCACGTGAGCAAGGTGCCGACTTTCAAACCCAGCGGCGCACCCTCATGCGACACGGCCCGGATCATCAAAGGCAGAACCGCGCCGATACACGCTGCCGGCAAGCCAAAGATTAGAAGAGAAATCCCGGCCGACAACAATTCATGATACAAGTAGCCCACGCTGGTCCGCCCCAAACCGGTGCGAGCGATGCGATAAACATCCACCCATCGCTCGATGTTGAAGACCAGCAACGTCACCCATGCCGCTGCCAGACATAACAACAGGACGATTGTTTTCTCGCTTGAATACTCGCGCCGGCGCGGCGAGGCAATCCACGCGCTGCCCAAACCGATTCCCAGAATGAAGGCCATCAACACCAGGGCAAACGATTGGAGGGAAGAACCAAAGATCATGGCCAGCGAACGCGAGGCCAGCACCTCGAGTCCCATTGAAACTGCGCCGGTCAGGGCAACGATGGCCCCCGCCCAACGCAACGTGCCCGGCAGGGTGACTTCCGGTTCGGTCACCGGCGCGGACCCGTCCGGGGGTGGTTGTCTTTGAAATTGATGGCTGAGCAGGATGGCCGCCGCACCGATCGTTACATTCACCAGCGCCGTCATTTGCAGCGCCGAAATCATGCCGAGATTTTGGACGAGCCAGAAACCGGCGAGCCCCGCACCGGCCACCGCGCCCAAGCTGTTCACCGAGTAAAAACGGGCCGAATAACGACCGGCATCCGGGAAGAAATATTGCAGCCACGTTGCCAGCAAGGGCAACGTGCCGCCCATCAGGATGGTCGGCCCCAGCAACAGCATGGCGCTTAATGTGCCCTTGAGGGCCAGGAGCAGAACGGTGTGTTGGGCAATGCCGGTGCCAACGGCGACAAAGACGCGGTCCGCCAGCCGGTCAAACATCGGAAAGGAAAATGCGCAAATGCCGATGATGATTTCAAGATAACCATAGGCCCGGACGGGTTGTTGCAACCGGCCCGCCCAACTCCCGAAAATCCGGTTGCCGATGGCCAGCCCTCCCATGAAAGCAGCCAATACGACGGTTTGTGCATAAATCGTACTGCCGAACATCTGCGAGAGGAACTTTGACCAAATGACTTCGTAAACGAGCGCCGTCGCACCTGAACAGAAAAACAAACCCAAAACCAGCCGTGCCCAATCCCGTGATTTCATGCGGCGATGATAAAATGGGAGGCAATCTTTACAAGATGCAAGTCGGCTGGCGGCGGGAAGGCCGGGAACAAACTGGCGGAAGGGGTGGGATTCGAACCCACGGTAGCCTTGCGACTACGCCTGATTTCGAGTCAGGTGCCTTTAACCACTCAGCCACCCTTCCGCAAAATGCCCGGGCCGGCGCGATGCGCTGCGTTCCAAGCGACTACATTGTGCGTGCGTTTGTGTCAGGGGCAAGCTCATTCGCCGGTGGCGTTTGGCGGCGGCGCCCGTGACAGCCGGGGGCCGGACGCCTGTCGAATTGGCTTGCCGTTGACTTTAACTCTCCCAAAATAGGGGACGTTCAAAACGTGCGGGTTGGTTGACAGACGCAAGCCAATGTAGCTCAGCGGTAGAGCAACGGTTTCGTAAACCGTCGGTCGCCGGTTCAATCCCGGCCATTGGCTCCATTTTCGCAACGCCGCTCGACAAAATTCCCCCCGCGCGTCATCCTGCCGACGATGGCATTTGAATCGGATTCACCGCTCGACTCGTTGTGGAAGGGATACGGCCGGGCGTTTCAGGACTGGGACGACCTCACGCTCGGGCGCTGGCTGGCGCAAACGCTCGGCCAGCTCGAAGGCCGGGCGTGGCGGCTCTCGCATCCGCTCATCGGCGCGTACCGGCTGGCGGCGCAGCTCGCGCACGACCGGCAGGTCTGGTTCAAGCGGCTGGCCACGCCGCCGGCGGCTTATGCGGAATCGCCGTGCTGCCGCGCCCCGTTTTTGCCGCTGCTCACGCGTGATGTGCGCGAGTCGGGTTTGATTTGCCAGCATTGCAACGAAACCCTCGTGCCGTTCGACGAAATTTCCGCTGACGTCCGCGCCGAACTCGATTTATGGGCGCAACAATATGAACCCGTCCACGCCGTCGCGCATTGGGACGACCATCAGCGCCGTCGCGCGAGTGATTACGACCGCGCCTATGAAAACGCCGCGGCAGAAGCCGAGCGTTTGCTCGCGCGCGCGGGCCGCGAACTCGCGCCGAAGCTGCTGAATCTTTATCCCGCCGTCATTTGGGAGGATCAGGACGAATGTCTCGAAGTGCGGCCGGAGGACGTGGCAGTGTGATTTGCGATTTTGGATTGACGATTTACGATTTGATTCGCAATTCAATACTGGCTCGTAAATCGTATATCGTAAATCGAAAATGATTAAATGGTTGTTCAAATGGCTGTTCCGGCTGTTTCTTCTGGCGGTCGTGTCGATCGTCATCCTGCTGCTGTCGCTCAATTCGATTCTCCGGGTCTGGGTCGAACATCGCATCCGCGCCCAGACCGGCATGGACGCGGAGATTGGAAGATTTTCGCTCAGCCTCACCGAGCCGACGGTGACGATTCAGAATCTAAAACTCTACAACCCGCCGGGTTTTGGCGGCACGCCGGTTCTCGACATCCGGGAAATTCACGTCGAATACGACCGCGCCGCCCTCGCGCGGCATGAGATTCACCTCACGCTCCTGCGCTTCAACCTGGGTGAACTCGACATCGTGAAAAACGAGGCCGGACGCACGAACATTTTTTCACTCGGGGTCGCCTGGCCATCGAAAAAATCCGGTGGCGGCAATGGCGCGGCGGATTTCAAGAAACAGACCGGCTTCGAGTTCAAGTCCATTGACGTGCTGAATGTCTCCGTCGGAACGGCGAAGTTCATTGACTTGAAAGATCAGCGGCTCAACCGCGCGCAAGAAATCGGCCTCGAAAACTGCGTGATCAAAAACGTGAAGTCGCGGGCCGACCTGACGGGTCTGGCGTTGCTCGTCGCGTTGCGCGGGGGAGATTTTTTTGGATCATTGGTGGATCTGCCCAAGCACAGCGCGCTCGGAAATTGAATGGGCGGCATCTTTCCTGGGAGCGCCGGCGTCCCGCCGGCTTCTCGGAATGCGTCGGACAATTTCACCTGCCGCCGGGACGGCGGCGCTCCCAGGGCCCGTAACCCGGTTCCCCGGCAAAAGTTGGCGACCATTTTAACATTTTCCACGCGGGAATTTTCTTCTAATTTCGTCGCGTGCATCGTGAATCCGTCAAAACCGCCGCCTGTATCGTCGTGAAACTCGGCACCGGCGTGCTCACCGACAGCCGCAAACAACCCGACCCGGCGCAATTGGAACAGCTCGTCGCGCAGGTCGCCGCGTTGAGAAAATCCGGCAGGGAAATCGTGCTCGTCACCTCCGGTGCCGTCGGCGCGGGCATGGGCGCGCTGGGTTATGAAAAACGTCCGGGCGAACTCGCCGAATTGCAGGCGTGCGCCGCCGTCGGCCAGTCGCGCCTCATGGCGATGTATGCCGAGCTTTTCGCGCGGCACGATTTGCACGTCGCGCAGGTTTTGCTCACGCACGACGATCTCGAACATCACGAACGCCATCTCAACGCGCGCAACACGCTCGTCACGCTGCTCGGGCGCGGTGTCGTGCCCATCATCAACGAAAACGACGCCGTGTCGTTCACCGAAATCAAATTCGGCGACAACGACACCTTGTCCGCGCTGGTGGCGTCGTTGCTACCCGCCGACCTGCTCGTCATTTTAACCACGGTGGATGGCGTCATCGAAAATTTCGGCAAGGCCAATCCGAAAACGATTCCGGTCATCGAAAAAATTGATTCCCACCTCGAAAAAATCGCACGGGGCACGGACAGCAACACTGCCGTCGGCGGCATGGCGTCAAAGGTGCAGGCGGCCAAGATCGCCGTGCGTTCCGGCATCCCGCTCGTCATTGCGTCCGGCAAAAAGAAGCAGGTGCTCGCAAATATTCTCGCCGGGGAAAACGAAGGCACGCTGTTCGTGCCGCAGCCGACAAAGTTGCAGGGCCGCAAACGCTGGATTGCGTTTTTCCATCATCCCCAGGGCGCGTTGTTCGTGGACGACGGCGCGAAGCTGGCCTTGCGCGAGAAGGGCAGAAGCCTGCTGCCGCCGGGGGTGGCGCGCTGTGAAGGTGAATTCGCCGCCGGCGATGTCGTGCGGATATGCGATCTGGACGGAACGGAATTCGCGCGCGGTATTGCAAAATTCAGCGCCGCTGAGGTGCGTGGTCGCAAACTGGTGCGCGTGGAAATTGTTCACCGCGATGACCTCGTGATTTTGTAAAGCTGTTTTAACCACAGATGGACACAGATGAACACGGATGCTGGTAGGGCGCGTCACTCCGTGCGCGCCGTGGTTTGCCTTTGGACGAGCGGCGGGCAGAGGACTGCCCGCCCTACCATTTTTAATCCGTGTCCATCCGTGTTTATCCGTGGTTTAAATTAAATGAAGAAAAAACCCGCCATCCAGGATTTACTGCGCGTCATGGCCCGGCTGCGCTCGCCCGACGGCTGTCCGTGGGACCGCGAGCAAAGCCACCGGACGCTGCGCCGCCATGCCATTGAGGAAGTCTATGAATTGATTGACGCCATTGAGGCGGAAGATGACCACGAGATGGCCGAAGAACTCGGCGATTTGCTGCTGCAAATTGTCTTCCACTGCCAGTTGGCGAAGGAACGCGGTGCGTTTGATTTTGAGAAAGTCTGCCGCCTGCTCGTGAATAAACTCGTCCGCCGGCATCCGCATGTCTTTGGCACGACGAAAGTCAAAGACGTGGACGAAGTCTGGGCCAACTGGGAAAAAATAAAAAAGGCGGAAAAGCACGGGACGAAACACGCCCGTCATTCCGCGTTCGACGGCATTCCGAAACACCTGCCCGCACTGCTCCGCGCCGAGAAACTGGTGAAAAAGGCGCGCAAAGCGGGTTTGTTTGATTTGGCGGCAGGGCGGCGCCCGCTCGCGATTTATCGGAGCTGCCGCGCCGCCCAAACTTCTTCGCAAAAAAAAATGAACAAAGCGGTCTTGGCAAAGCAACTTTTTGATTTGGCGGAGCTTGCGCAGGCGCGCGGCTGGTCGGCGGAGGAATTGTTGAGCGAAGAAATTAAAAAGCAGGAACGACAGCTTCGGTGCCGCGAACTGGTTCAAGGCAGAAGCCAGGCCCGGTAAAATTGCGCGCTCCCCAAAGCCGGGGTGTTGCTGAAGGTGATTGTGCCGGTGGAATTGTATTGGGTGGTGAAGTTATGCCAGTCAGTCAAATTCGTTGACCATTGAATGGCGTAGTTTCTTCCCGCCGCGCCAAGCAGGTCGCAGACAAAATTGGTGCCCCCAAATCGCGGAGACAGAAAGACCCCGAAGCCGTTCGTGATTTGGATGCTTAAAACCGTCTTGGGGCCGACAATCCAATCGTTTCCGATGACAACGAGATCATAAATCCCGGCGTCAGCAGGTTGTACATTGGTTATCGTCAGGACGCTTTGGAAAATGCCGGCTACAATGTGGCCTCCGTCATAGCCGGGCTCAATGTTTGGAAAGTTCGTCGCACCGGCGATTGGGCTGCCATTCTTTCTCCATTGTGCTGTGGGTGTTCCAAAGTCTGTGTAGGCGAAATAAGAATTGGTCAAACTGAAAGTCTCACCGGGAATCCGCACCTGGTTGGTTGATGTGTTTGGGAAGTAGGTCACTATTACCGGCTCAAGCCCTTCACCAGCCCACCAAGCCGGGAATTTAAGGCCGGAAGCCGAAGGCGTCGGAAAGCTGCCGCCGCCTGCAGTTAAATTCAACACCGTAGATGGTTGCGTATAGCCAATGCCCGAATTCGTATAAGTGACGACCACCTGATAGTAAACGTTCTGTCCGGGCGCAATGGTGGAGACGGTTCGGGTCAGGGACGAACTGCCATAATATCCATTGGCAACCGCCACGCTTATACCAACGGGTTGCATTTGATCCAAGGCCGGGCCTGCCACCACTTGTGCCGAACCGTTGTTGACGGGGTTGCCCATAGGGTCGCACACCTGTCCTTGAAAATAGTTGTTGGCTTTATTTGAAAAAGGCACTACGCCACCCGAACCGGAAACCACCGAAAGCCAGGCCATCTGACTCGGCACCCAGCCGGTGGCGTTTTCCGCCACCGCCATGTAATAACCGCTGTTGGTGGTCTGGGCATTCGGGATTTGCAGCGTCGAGGTCGTCGCTCCGGAAATGTCCACGCCATTGAACCGCCACTGGAAACTGGTGGCGCCGGTCGCGGTAACCGTCAGCGTCGCCGTGCCACCCGGCGACACGATCTGATTCGCGGGCGGAACCGTGATGACCGGAAGTCCATCCGCAAAAACCATCTGCGAAAACAAGCACAATCCGATGATAAGCCCCGATTTCATAGCGACCGCATTTAATGATACACCGTAATGGCACCGGCAGCAACCTGATTTCCCAAAATTGAGCAGAACAAGGCTGGCGTGGCGTTTTTATTAAATCCGGCGTTGACAGGCCGGCACGGTTCTGGCCTAATATTCAACCCTTTGCGGGTCAATTTATGTACGCCGTTTTAGAAACCGGTAGCAAACAGTATCGGGTGGCCGCGGGCGACACGCTGGAAATCGAACGTCTGGCCGTCGAGGCCGGCAAGCCGTTCACGTTTGACCGGGTGTTGCTGGTCAATCGCGACGGCAAGGTCGCGGTCGGGGCGCCCACGGTCAGCGGCGCGAGCGTGCTGGCCGACGTGGTGGCGCACAAGCGCGGCGAGAAGAAACTCACTTTCAAGATGAAACGCCGCAAAGGCTATCACAAAACCATCGGGCATCGCCAGGAACTGACGGTGGTCAAGATCAAGGAAATCAAAACTTGAAGTGACGAGTGACGAGTGGCGGGTGACGCGAAAATGCCGGGTCACGCCACGCGTCACCCGTCACTCGTCACAAACAAAAATTTATGGCACACAAGAAAGGTCAAGGCAGCGTCCGCAACGGTCGCGACAGCGTCAGCAAACGGCTGGGCGTGAAAACGTATGGCGGCGAATCGGTCACCGCCGGCAGCATCATCGTCCGGCAGCGCGGCACGAAGTTTGTCGCGGGTGAAAACGTCGGCACCGGGCGCGATTGGACGCTTTTCGCGCTCGTGGACGGCAAAATTGCCTTCGACAAGGGTGGTCATCGTGTGAATGTGAAGGCCGAACCCGCCGCGAAGAATTAAACGGCGCCAATGAATTTCACGGCGGGGCTTCAGCCTCGCCTTTTTTGTTGCTTGTAGGAGCCGAGGTAACGAGGCTCTGAACAGATTCCGTTTCTGGTTTTTAAAAGCGAGCCTCCTCACGTCGGCTCCTACGATGAACAGATGTTTGTTGACGAAATAAAAATTTACGCAAGCGCGGGGCACGGCGGCAAAGGCTGTATCGCGTTCCATCGCGAGGCTTACATCGCCAAGGGCGGGCCGAGCGGCGGCAACGGCGGACGCGGCGGCAGTGTGATTTTGCAGGCCGACCACGACCTCAACAACCTCATCGCCCAGTATTATCAGCCGCGCCTCATCGCCCCGGCCGGCGAGGCGGGCCTGGGCAAGGGCATGGACGGCCACGCGGGCAAGGACCTCGTCGTCAAAGTACCCTGCGGCACGCTGGTGTGGCAGTTGCCTACGGCAGCAAAAACGGGGGGGAATTTCGAGGACGAGGACGAGGACGAGAACGAGGACGAAAAGCCAACTTTCAAAACCAGCGCCAGCAAACGGCCGTTGTTTCGACGCGCGGGCAGCGAGTTGGCACAGGAAGTTGATTTGAGCAGGGAAGGTGCGGGTGAAGCTTCCGCCGGTTCATCACCCAAAGGCGAACTGGTTGCCGACCTTACCCAGCACGGCCAGCGATTCATTTTGTGCAAAGGCGGTCGTGGCGGATTGGGCAACCGGAACTTTGCGACGGCGGCGCGCCAGACGCCGCGTTTCGCCCAACCGGGCGAGCCGGGCGAGGAAGGCGATTTTCTTTTCGAGTTGCGCATCATGGCCGAAGTCGGGCTGGTCGGCTATCCGAACGCGGGCAAGTCCACGCTGCTCACGGCCATCTCCAAGGCGCGCCCGAAAGTTGCGCCGTATCCGTTCACCACGCTGCATCCGCAAATCGGCATCGTCGAATATGCCGACTGGCACCGGCTCACGGTTTGCGACGTGCCCGGTTTAATTGAAGGCGCGCATCGCAACGTCGGCCTCGGCCACGCTTTTTTGCGTCACATCGAACGCTGTAAAATCCTGGTGCTGCTGCTCGACATGGCGGGCACGGACAACCGTGCGCCGTGGGACGATTACAAACAATTGCTCAACGAATTGGAGCTTTATGATCCAACGCTGCTTGAAAGACCGCGCCTGGTGGTGGCGAACAAAATGGACGAGGCGGCGGCCGGGAAAAACCTGAAGCAGTTCAAAAAGAAGATTCGCAAAATTTCGTTGCTGCCCATCTCCGCCGCGTTCGACCAGGGCATCGGGAAATTCAAGCAGACCATCCGCGAGGCGGTCAAGCAGGCAACGAAGGATTGAACCCGTTTGTAGGAGTCGAGGTAACGAGACTCAAATCAACGGAGACTTTTGGCTGAAATTAGAGACTCCTTACGTCGTCTCCTACCATTGTTTGAGCGCGCTCAAAAAACCGCATCAGGCTGTCGCCATGCTTGAGCAAATTCACTTCCTTCCAGGGGGTAACGATTTCCAGCGTGTCGCGTTTCGTGTGACCGAGAACAAATCGTCCGCCGGGCGCGAGCAACTTCGGCAAATGGGGGTCGTCGAGGAGTTGCTGCGCCAATGACGTCGAGCGGCGGCCGATGTTTTTTTCGCCGTAAGGCGGATCAGCCAGAATCAAATCAAATTGCCGCCCGCCTTCGGCGAATTGCGCCAGGGCGGTGAACACGTCCTGCACGCGCACTTCCAGTGCCGAATCAAGGCTGGCGGTGCGGGCGTTGGCGCGGATGAATTCCGCGTGTTTGGGTGACTTCTCGATGCACATCGCCGATGCTGCGCCGCGGCTCAGACATTCGAGGCCCAACGCGCCCGTGCCGGCAAAAAGTTCCAGCACGTGTGCGCCGGCAACCCGCGCGCCAAGACTGTTGAAAACCGCCTGCTTGACGAGGTCGGGCGTCGGACGCACGGCCAGACCTTTCGGCGTTTTCAAAATCCGCCGTGCTGCGTTGCCGCCGGTGATGCGCATGTATTTTATTTGGGAGGGTCGCCGTGTCGGAGACCCAAATTTTGGGACGGCGACACGCCGTCCCTCCCAAAAAATTATTTGAAAATCTCGGCGAGGAACTGCTTCATGGCTTCCCACGAACGCTTGTCCGCCTTTTCGTTGTAAGCCGCGCCCTTGGAATTGTCGTTGCCCGCATTCGGTTGGGTAAAGGAATGGACCGCGCCGCCATATTTGATGAGCTGCCAGTCCACCTTTGAATCGCGCATCTCGCTCTCGAATGCCGCCAGGTCCTCCGGTTTCTCAAACGGATCATCCGCGCCATGACAAACCAGCACCTTGCCTTTGATGTTTTTGCCGTCCGCGGGCGTCGGCGAATCCAATCCGCCGTGGAAACTGACAATGCCCGCGATGTCCGCGCCGCTGCGCGCCAGTTCAATCACTGTCGTGCCGCCAAAACAATAGCCAATGGCCGCGATGCGTTTCGGATCAACGAGCGGCTGCCGGCGCAGCGCGTCCAGCCCGGCGTTGACCCGGGCGCGCAACAGTTGCCGGTCGCCTTTGTATTTGCCCGCCTGGGCACCGGCCTCCTGCGTGTTCTGCGGGCGGACGCCCTTGCCGTAAATGTCGGCGCAAAACGCGACGTAACCGAGTTGCGCGAGCATTTCCGCGCGATGTTTTTCGTAGTCGGTCAACCCCAGCCACTGGTGCACGACCAGGACGCCGGGTCGTTTGCCTTTGATGGCGTCGTCGTAGGCGACGAAGCCTTCGAGCGTCGTGTCGCCTTGTTTATATTCGACGATTTGGGTGTGGATGCCGGCGCGGACCGCCCCGGCGCAGGCCAGAGCGAGCATAGTCAAGATTGGTTTTTTCATAACGGTGCATAAATAAACCAAAAACCGTCCCAACACCAGAACGTTTGATTCCTCGGGTATGAGCCGGGCGCATTTTTGCCACCACCACCTTGAAAACACCTTTCCCGGGAAGGAACGCCGGATTCATCCGTATCTATTCCATTGCAGGGGGAGCGCACGCGCCCTCGCGTGCCGTGGTTGGCGCCTCGCCAACCACTTTTGCGCCGTACGACCCGTCACCGTTTGGTGATTGCGTTGCCCTGCTCCGACCGGCGGGGCGCCGGTCAGAACACGCGGGGGCGCGTGTGCTCCCCAATTCCAACTGCATCGTTACGGATTCATCCGGCAGAGCGGTGCATCGTACACCTTGGGCTGCCGCATAAATGCGGCGTTCCCAGGGCAGTGCCCGGATGCGCCATGTCCGATGGCGATTGAGTTCAGCCTTTCCGCAAAGCCAGCCTGCGCTATATTGGTCATCATGTTTCGGACGCAGGATTTACACGTCAAGGAAATCGTCCGGCTGTTGACGCCGCGGGAATTGAAGGCGCAGTCGCCGACGACCGACGCCGCGAACGCCACCGTGGCGCGCAGCCGCGAACGCGTCATCCGCATTTTGCGGCGCGAAGACCCGCGCCTGCTCGTCATCATCGGCCCGTGCTCGATCCACGATGAAAAGGGCGCGCTGGATTACGCCGGGCGGCTCAACGCGCTGCGCGAGGAATTGGCCGGCCGACTGGAAATTGTCATGCGCGTCTATTTTGAAAAGCCGCGCACGATCGTCGGCTGGAAGGGTTTGATCAACGACCCGCACCTCGACGGTTCGCAGGACATCGAGACGGGCTTGAAAATCGCGCGGCGGCTGCTGCTGCAAATCACCGGCCTGGGCCTGCCGGCGGCGACGGAATTTCTGGACCCCATCGTGCCGCAATACATCGCCGATTTGATCACGTGGGCGGCGATTGGCGCGCGCACGACGGAATCGCAGACGCACCGGGAAATGGCCAGCGGCCTTTCGATGCCGGTCGGCTTGAAGAACAGCACCGACGGCAGTTTGCAGGTGGCGATTGACGCGATGGGCGCGGCGCGGCATCCGCACAGTTTTCTGGGCATTGACCAGGACGGCGTCACGAGCATCGTCCGCACGGCGGGCAATCCGGACGCGCACATCGTGTTGCGCGGCGGCCGGGCGCAGACGAATTTCGACGCGGACAGCATCCGCGCGGCGGAGGAAAAATTGAAATCGGAAAACCTGCCGCCGGTGCTGATGGTGGATTGCAGCCACGCGAATTCCGAAAAGCAGCATGCGCGGCAGGAGGACGTGTGGCGGAGCGTGATTCAGCAGCGCGTGGACGGCACACGGTCGCTCATCGGCCTGATGGTCGAGAGCAACATTCACGAAGGCAACCAGCCGATTCCAAAAAATCCGGCGAACCTGCGTTACGGCGTCTCCATCACCGATTCCTGCATCGGCTGGGAAACCACCGAGCGGATGCTGCGCTGGGGCTACGAAACGCTGGCAAAAATGGCTTATAGCAGTTCCAGATAACATGGGCACAGTTTGATATGCCTCTGGGAAAAGCGGTGCCGATGCATCGGTACCGCAGTCCAAGACGCTGCGCGCGACACGATGATTCCTGAAATCCGCGAAGCGTCTTGGAGTGCGCCAGTCCTCTGGCGCTTTGCCAGCAGCGCGAAATGTCCGTGAGATTTCCGCGTGAATTTTTGTGCGCCAATGACAATATGATCTGCTATGGCCGGCGGGTCACGGCCAAGTCCAGGAGTAGGGGAATTTCAGCCGGTAAAACCACACCGGACCGGAGGGCGTGACAAAGACCGATTGTGTTGCATTGGAGCTGATGAAGGTGACATTGGTCGTCCAGTTCCCCAGCAGAAGATTCGTGCGGCCAAGGACCAGACCATTCTGGCCAATCGGGACGTTGGCCATAACCAACTGGTTGCTGCCGTTGAGTGATGTGATATTGCTGATTTGCACCGGCGAGATGAGTTGCTGGGTGAGATTGGCCATCCACATATGGACCTTCGCGGTGGGGTCCGTCGGATCCCAAAAGATGTAATTTGTTCCCGGATTGTTCGTAACGGTTAACGATGGGATGCTATCCACCGCATCAATACTCACATTACCCTGTCCATAATTAAATAGGGCATTGGTTACTCCATAGTTGGCGGGGTACGCCAGTATGTTGGTAAGCAGGGTGAAAAAGTCAGGTTCATAAATCGTCAGGTTGGGGCACGACGCCCTGATTCGATTCAAGGTATTGGAAAAGGCGACATTGTAATCAAGGCACCTTAGGTGAATAAAGTTCGCGTTGACGGAGGTGTTAAACGCCGGAATCGTGGAAAGATCCACGGCATTCGGCATGATCAATGTGCAGGCACCCTTGGCATAAAGATTGGTGGCGGCCTTATAATGGTTGGTTTGAGACTGATTGATGGCGTTGGTCCATTGGGCCATGCTCGTGCCACTGTACGTCGCCGGGAACCACAAATCAGCGCAGTTGACCCAGATGACAAACAGGATGTTGCTCATGTTCACACCTGATGGGGCTTGGAAGCTGCTGACACTTGCCACCATGGTGGTGCTGGAATTATAGAAGTAAGACCAGTTGTTGGTGGGGTAAAGAGTCAGACCTTGTCGCTGCGCCAGTACTTCAACCCAGACCCGGCCATTGGAGTAGCGTTGGCCGTAGTATAATGGTCCGATATCTGTGTTGCTGGTCGTGGAGGAAATGCAGTCGCCAAAAACATGGAGCGACGTGAAGGCGGCTTGGGCTGGAAAAACGGCGGATCCAAACAACAAAAATCCCACCATGAATCTAACGGCTTTTTTCACGCTGCCTAATTTACCCCATGCCGGATGAAAGTAAAGCCGGCCTGAAACCCGGCAGGAGTTGGTTTGAAATAAATCCAACATGTTCGCCTGTTTACATTACGGAAGACAACGGGCTGATCTTTCACAAACCTTATATTCACAAGGTGTTGCCAATTTCTGGCCTAAACCGTAGAAACGGGCGTCCCGCCTGCCGCTACAACTCCGAAGCAAGTGCCCGGTTGTGCCCGGCGGCAAGGGATTTGCTTGCTCCGGCGCGGCATCCATGCGTATCTACGGCGTTCGTTCTGTTGTTGGAACCCATGAACCGGTGATGATAAACCGACGCAATACCTTGAGGCTGCTGGCGCTGATGGTTTCAGGAGCTTTGGCCATGAAAGCCTCGGCGAATGGCTTCGGGCTGCCGGACCAGGATGCTTTTGCGACGGCGCGTGGCGAGGCGTTTGTGGCCACGGCGGACAATCCGTCGGCCATTTACTACAACCCGGCGGGCATCACCCAGCTCGAAGGCAACGAGCTTCGGGGCGGCCTTTATGGAATCTATCTCGACTCCAGCTTCAGTCCCCCGAGCAGCGCCCCCAACCACGGCCACACTTATGACAACCAGGACAATTACGCCGTGGTCCCCCAGATTTTCTACACGTACACTCCCACGAACATGCCGATACCGGTGAGCTTTGGCCTGGGGGTTTACGCGCCTTTTGGCGGAAAATCGAGCTGGCCGCAGGACACCGGCTTCCGCTCGGTGGCCATTGGCGGCTCACTGACTTATGTGACCATCAATCCGGTAGTGGCCGTGAAACTGCCGTTTAATTTTTCAATTGGCGGCGGTGTGATGGTGAACTATGCGAACATGGAATTGGAGCAAGGCCTGAGCATCCACCAACTTCCGTTAACCAACTTCTTCCGCTTTACCGGCGACGGCTGGAGTGTGGGTTACAATCTGGGTCTGCTCTGGCAACCGATTGACCAAATTTCAATCGGCGCGACCTTCCGCAGTTCGGCGACGGTCACACTGGATGGCCAAACGAGCGTCGAGAAACAACCCACCACCCCATACTCGCAACAATCCGCGCAAACGGACTTCAAGTTTCCTTTCACCGTTGTTTGCGGCCTTTCCTACCGGCCGACGCCAAAGTGGAACATTGAGTTTGATGCGGATTACACGGATTGGAGCAGCTTTGGATCGAACCACATCCACCAGGTAAACCCCCCACAGAATTTCGCGCCAGACGTTTATTTGAAACTCTATTGGCAGCCGAGCTGGATGTACGAGTTCGGCGTGACGCGGTATTTTGACAACGGCTGGCAGGTGAGCGCCGGGTTCGTCTATAACGAGAACTCCGTGCCGAATGCCTATTATACCCCGCTCGCGGCGGATATGGACCGTTACTTCCTCAGCGCCGGAACGGGTTACAAAGGCAAGCATTTCAATTTCGACATCGCCTATCAATTCGGTTATGGCCCCACGCACACGGTCACCGGCAGCCAGCCATCATCCATACCCGGAGTGACAACCGGGCAAACCGCCAACGGCAATTATGATTTCATCAGCCATGCCGTGTTGGTGTCGGTGGGCTGGCGTTTTTAATCCCGTTTGGCGATTTGGCAATCAAACTGCTCAAAACCGGACAACTGAATTATTGCCGATGCGACGCCGTCCACGTAGCATCCCGCGATTAATCACAATGAGAAAGGGAACCTTGGGCATGATTAAAATTGTTCGTTTCGCCGGCGTGGCCGCCGCGCTGTTTGCGTTAGCCGGTTGCGCCACCGCGCCGAAACCCAAAACGCTGGCCGACGGGGAATCGCATTTTGCCTCTTTTGGCACGAACAAGGTCCACTACGTCACGGTGGGCGGGGGCCGGCAGACCATTGTTTTCGTCCACTGCTGGGCGGGCAATCTCGGCTTCTGGCGCGAGCAGGTCCCGGCCTTCGCGGACAAGGCGCGGCTGGTCCTCATTGACCTTCCCGGCCACGGCCAGAGCGACAAGCCGCACACCGCCTACACGCCGGATTTCTTCGCGAGCGCCGTCCTGGCGGTGATGAGCGATGCGCACGTGGACAAAGCCACGCTCGTCGGCCACAGCATGGGCGGGCCGGTCATCTGCTGCGTTTACCGGCAGGCGCCGGAGAAAGTCGCCGCGCTGGTGTCGGTGGACGGATTGTTGCGCCGTCCCGATGGGACCCCCGATGACGCCGAGAAATTTGTCGCGCAGTTCGGCACGCCGGAATATCGCGAGCATGTCAAACAATTCGTCGGTTCCTTTTTTCCCGTTCCCGGCACCGAAGCGTTGCGCGACCGGGTGCTGTCCGAAATCCTCGCCACGCCGCAATACGTGATGGTCGGCGCGATGGAAGGAATGTTCGGCCCGGACCAGCCCGATTGGGACTTGAAGAAGGTGAACGTGCCCGTGCTCGTCATCAATGCCCGAAGCCCGATGTGGAACGCCGATTACGAAAGCTACGTCCACTCGCTCTCGCCGCAGACGGATTACCGGACGATGGATGGCGTGGGCCACTGGCTCATGCTGGAGAAGCCCGCTGAATTCAACGCCACGCTCACGGACCTGCTGCGGAAGTTTGATTTGATGGCGAAATAACCGGGCCGATCCGGCGTTGGTTCAGCGTGGGAACCGGCGGCAAGGAAAAAAAACTTCAATTTTGATGTCGCCGATCAGTCCGGCCATGGCCCCCCCACGGTTGCCGGCAGCACCCCGTCATCCCCGCCCGGACTGACATCCGGACAGACCACCGACGGCAAACACGATTTCATCAGCCATGCCATGCCGGTGTCGGTGGGATGGCATTTCTAAATTGAGCATTGTCGGTTTGGGCAAAGGGGCCGATAATTTTGCGGCTCAAGCGGCTCAAAATGAGCCAAATTGTGGTTACCGGCCGGCGATTATTGATGTAAAGTGGTTGGGACGGGGCACAATAATCGCTTTGTTTTGGCTTGGAAAATGGGCTATTCATGCCTCCGAAAATGAGCAGTCATATCACCAACGGCAACGGCAATGGAAAGGGCGCCAACGGCCTGCTCCATCCGGCCAAAGGAGCCGTGCCGGAAGCAGTTGCGCCGGAGACCCGCGACGTCAATGGCAACATCGCCGTTTTCAAGACCCGCGAGGGCGGGGAAACGCGCGGCGCCATCCTGCGGCTGGCGCGTTACGCGGTGGCATTTGAGTTTTGCAACCCGGCCGTGGTGTTACGCACGTCGGAAGTGCTGGATAAATTCAAGATCCTCATGGACGGCCGCATGGTTTATTCCGGCCGCGCTGTGGTGGGCGGTTTGATTGACGCCGGGACCCGGATCATCTGCGAAGTCAAACTGGACGACCTGGGAGCGGAGACCGATTTTTTCCTGCAACCTACCGCCGCCGGCCCCAACTGGGAGCAGGCCTACAGCCGTTTTTTCCGGCAGTGGCAGAAAAACTACCAGGTTTCATCGGAGTTCAAAGCGCAGGTGACGGACATCCAGGCCTTCCTGGTGGCCACGCGGCAGTGGCTGGAGCAGGTCGAGTTTGACCGGGGGACACGCCCGGACAGCCGGCGGCCCGAACAAGAATTTGAAACCCTGGACGCCGTCGCCCGGCGCGTCATTGCCGCCTTCAACGCCCAACATGAGAGGTTTGAAGAACTCGCCTACGCCATCCCGGAGGAACATTACGGAGCGCACCAGGAGTTCGTCCGCCGCCAGTGGCAACCCCTGTTTTTATGCAGTCCCTTTGGCCAGCGCACCTTTTACAAGCCGCTGGGCTATGCGGGAGATTACGAGATGATGAACATGATTTATCGCAACCGGCCCGAGGGCGGATCGCTCTATGAAAAGCTGATCCATTTTTTGCTGGTCAGCCAGTGGCCGGCCCAATCGGTGCGCAACCGGGTCGCCCACCTCAAAAACCACCTCCTGCAGGAAACCGCGCGGGTGGTGCGTTCGGGCCGGCGGGCCCGGATTCTCAACGTCGGCTGCGGCCCGGCCCGCGAAGTGCAGGATTTTGTGAAGGAAACACCCCTGGCCAACGAAGTGGATTTTGTGCTGCTGGATTTCAACGAGGAAACCCTGGGTTATGCCCGCAGTCAAATCAACCAGGCCCAAAACCAGTTTTCCCAGCAAACCCGGGTCGAAACCCGGCGGGTATCGGTGCATCACCTCCTGCGCCAGAACGCCCACCAGGAATATTTCGCCTCGGAACCCGGTTACGACCTGATTTATTGCGGTGGCCTGTTTGATTATTTGTCGGAACCGACCTGCCAGTCCCTGATGAATCTCTTTTACGACTGGCTGCGGCCGGGGGGGACGGTCATCGTGGCCAACATGAACGACTCAAAACCGTTTCGTAACTTCATCGAATTTGTGCTGGACTGGCAGTTGATTTACCGCGACCGCGGGAAAATGCTGGCCCTCGCTCCGGAGCGGGTCCGGGACGCCGCCCGGGTGATCACCGAGCCGACGTCGGTGAATTTGTTCCTGCATCTCGGCAAACCGGATTGACATGCAAACCATCCCCCAGGAATTTCGCGCCGCTTATCAGGAGCATGAGCGGGAAATCACCCTGCGCAAGACCCGGCTGGGGTGCTTTTTGGGAATTGTGATGGTGCCGCTCTTTTGCGGTTTGGACCACTATGTTTATCCGCAGCACGTGTTTTCCTTTTTCCTGTCGCGGCTGCTCTGTTCGGCGTTGATGGCGGGGTTGCTTCCCATTCTGGGGACCCGGTTCGGCCGGGAGCATTATCATTTCATGGGCGTCGTCCTGTTGTTCCTGCCCTCGGCGACCATTGCCTGGATGATTTACGCGACCGAAGGGGCCGCGTCACCGTATTATGCGGGGCTGACCCTGGTGCTGATGGTGCTCGCCGTGGTGTTGGATTGGACGTTCCGGCAAAGTGTCATCTCGGTTTTGCTGGTCTTGATGTTGTACCTGGCGGCCAGCCTGCCTTCGGCCTCCGGGGCCAACTTCGGGATGTTCCTGAACAATCTGTTCTTCCTGGTGTTCCCCGGCATCGCCATCATCGTGGGGGCGTACTTTCACAGCCGGGTCCGGGTCAGCGAGTTTGTCTTTCGTTGCGAATTGGACAAGAGCCGCAAGGCACTGGAAGCGAGTCTCCAACAACTCAAGGAAAACGAGATGCAATTGGTGCAAACCGAGAAGCTGGCGTCGCTCGGACGCATGAGCGCGGGCATCATCCACGAAATCAACAATCCGCTGAACTTCGCCATCACCGGCCTCTTTACCCTGCGCAAAAAGGGCCAAAACCTTGCCCCGGGGCAACAGGAAGATTACACCGAGGTTTTGAACGATGTCGAAGAAGGCGTCAAACGGGTGAAGACCATCGTCTCGGATTTGCAGATGTTTACGCATCCCGAAACCGAGAGCCGGGATCAGGTGGCGGTGGCGGAGGTGGTCGCTTCGGCGCTGCGGTTCCTGAGCAATGAGTGGAGGGACAAAGTACAAATCGACCAGCAGATTGCCGGGCAGCAGACGATCTGGGTGAACAAGAACAAATTGATCCACCTGGTCACAAACCTGCTGCAAAACTCGATCGATGCGTTGAAAACGAAGCCGTTCCGGGACGAAAAGCCAACCATCCGGATTGAAGGACGGATTGAGAACGGCAGCAGCATTTTGTCGGTTCGCGACAACGGTCCGGGCATCGCCCCGGCCATTGTGGACAAGATTTTCGACCCTTTTTTTACCACGAAAGACGTGGGCGAAGGCATGGGGCTGGGGTTGAGCATCTGCTACCGCATCGTGAAGGAGTCCGGGGGCAGGATTTCGGTGAAAACGGAGCCGGGAAAATTCTGTGAATTTACGCTGGAATTCCCCGTCAGGACAAATCAGGCGACCCACTGAAAGCCGGACATGGAAAATCTCTACGACTATAAAAAATTCGCCATCCTCTACGTGGATGACGAGGAGAAGTCCTTGAAGACCTTCACGCGCGCCTTTGGGGATCAGTTTCGGATTTTGACGGCGGCCAATGCCCAGGACGGCCTCAAACTGTTCGAACAGCACGCCGACGAGATCGGCCTGCTGCTGACCGACCAGCGGATGCCCGGGGAAAAAGGCGTCTGGCTTTTGGGCCGGGCGCGGCAATTGCGCCCGCAGGTTTTGCGCCTGCTGGTCACGGCTTACACGGACATGGACGCCGCCATTGACGCCGTCAACAGCGGCGCGATTTACAAATACATCACCAAACCGTGGGATCCGCCACAATTCGAACTCACGCTCCGGCAGGGCCTGGAATTTTTCATGGTGCAGGCCGAACGCGACCAGTTGCTCCGCGAAAAAATGTCCGTGTTGCGCAACATGATGATCGCCGACCGCATCGTGAGCCTCGGCCTGCTGGCCGCCGGGTTGAGCCATCATATCCGCAACTCCCTTGTCGCGGTAAAAACCTTTCTCGACCTTGCGCCCGGGAAAATGGCCGAGGAAAAAACGGATTTGAACAGCCTGCGCAACCCTGAATTTTGGAAGGACTATCACCAGAACGTCCAGTTGCAGATCGAAAAAATCAACGGCCTGCTCAAGGACCTTTGGACCGCGTCGGAAAACAAGGCCTCGTCGCAATTCGCCGACGAAGTGTTGCTGCACCAGACCGTCAGTGCGGCGCTGGCCCCGCTTCAGGACCAATTCGCCGCCCGGCGGATCGAAATTGAAAACAAGATTCCCGATTCGCTGCCCGCGCTGCATGTGGACCAGCCGAAATTTTGCCGGCTGTTTGAATTATTGCTGAAGGACGAACTGGACATGCTGCCCGCCGGCAGCCGCGTCACCCTTTCGGCGGAATTGCAGAATGCCGGGGCCAAACCGGAAATCGTCGTTCAAATCAGCGACAACGGGCCGGGCCTGCCGGAGGAAGCCTTGCGCGTCATCTTCGATCCGTTCGTCGTGCGTGGCAGCGTGCCGTCCGAATACGGCATTAATCTGATTGCCTGCTTTTTCATCGTCCACCATCACGGCGGCAAAATCGAAGCCAAAAGCCAGCACGGTTACGGCACGACGTTCACCCTCCGCCTGCCGCTCAGGCCCGAACCGGTCGTTTCATCGCCGGACGACACGGAATTCCTCAAAAAAGCGCTGCTGAACGAAAATCTTTGGGAAAAACTGCTCGCCAGCGGGTGATTTTCAGGTTTTCCGCCATAAAATCCACATCCTTGCGTCAAGATTCCATTGACCTTTGGGCTTGAATTGTGGATTATACACAGTCAGAAGTGGCAACCGAGTACGGGCAACTTTTCTTGGAAGTGCGATGAAAACCATTTTGGTATTGTCTCCTCATCCGGATTTCGCCGAAACAATTCGCGCGAGTCTGAATCCGGAACAATGCCGGGTCGTTCATCGCCTCAGTGTGGATGAGGCCGAGCCGCTGCTCGTGCATGGACTGGCCGACGCCTGCATTCTCGACGTGGATTTGATGGGGGTCGAAGGTGTCTGGGTCATCGAACGCCTCCGCCGCCGCGACGCCAAAACCCCCCTCATCGCTTTCACGGCCAACACCCAATCCGATTGGGAGGAGGAGGCTTTTTTGCGCGGCGTCACCCACGTGCTGGCCAAACCCGTTCGCAGCCGGCTTTTGAATTCGTTGTTGGAACGTTTATGGAATGCGCCGGCAACCCGGCAACCCGCGCAAACGTCGCCGCCGCCCGCGCCGATGCCATCGCGAGGCCCGTATTTCCGAACGCCCGAACCGTCGCCCAGCCGCGTCATCAGCGCGTCACAAACGCTCGATGTGCTGAGCGATTTCTCGTCCATTCTCACCCATTCACTGGACGCCGAGGCGATGTTGAAACAATTCCTGCTGTTCCTCCGCGAAATTCTCAGCGTCAACCGCGCCGCCATTTTCCTGAACCGTCCCTCGCCGCTTACGGAAACATCCTTGCCGGAGGACCGCCGCCGTTTGCGGGCCGTCGCCGCCATCGGCCTTTCGCCGGGGTTGCTCGAACATCTGGGACTCTCGCTCGATTCCGGCATCGGCGGCCAGCTTTCCCGGCTCGGCCGGATTCTCCGCCGCGACAGCGACGAGGCGCGCGCCGACGTCGAAACGCAAAAGGAATTTGAATTGCTCGGCGCGCAGGTCGCCGTGCCCATTCCCGCCCGTGACGCGATTGCCGGCGTGGCCGTTTTCGACGTGCGCATCACCGGCGAACCGCTGGTCAACGTCGAACTGGAACTCATTTTCCATCTGCTGGAACAGGTCGGCCTCGCCCTCTGCAATATCGAGCTGCATGACCGGCTGGCCGGCAACCATGAGATGATGACCGACGTGCTGCGCGAACTCAGCAGCGCGTGCATCGTCGTCGGACGCGACCTGAAAGTGCTCCACGCGAACAAGGCCGCGCGCCGCCACTTCGGCCAGAAAAACAAACGCACCGGCGAACTCGAATTCAGCGATCTGCCGCAGGTGCTCGGCGCGAAAATCTACCAGGTCCTGAAAACCGGCGCGGCGATGGGGCCCTATCGCTACGAACCGGAAAATTCGCCGGGCACGGTTTACAGCGTCAGTGTCGTGCCGTTTCAGCATGGGAATTCCACCGTGCCCGTTTCCGCGTTGCTGACCGCCGACGATCTCACCCAGACCGAACAGTTGCGGCGTCTGGAAGTCGAGGCCGCCAATCTGCGCCTCATCAAAGCCATGGCCGACCGGCTCGCGCACGAAATCGGCAACGCGCTCGTGCCGCTGGCCACGCACCAGCAGTTGCTCGCGGAGAAATACAAGGACCGGGAATTCCGCGAATCCCTCGACCAGGCCCTCGCCGACGGCGTCAAGCGCGTCACGCGGTTGATCAATCAAATGCGTTTTCTCGCGCGCGAAGGGCACATCGAACAGGAGACTTTCCCCGTCGGAAAATTGATTGAGGAAGCCTACCAGGAAGCGCGCAAACATCAGTCCGCCGATGCCGGCAAATTGCAACTTGAAGATGGGAGCAAACCCGTGGTCATTACCGGCGACCGCGCCGCGCTCAAACACGCGCTGGCTGAAATCATGCTCAATGCGCTTCAGGCGAATCCCAAGGAGCCGAAAATCGGCGTCACGTTGCACACCGATGCCCATCGCGGCGGCGCGCCGGACGTTCAGATTGAAGTTCAGGACAACGGGTCCGGCTTTACCGCTGAAGCCGCGCGAAAGGCGCCCGCGCCGTTTTTCACCACGCGCAACGTTGGTTTGGGTTTGGGATTGACCGTCAGCCGGAAAATCATCGAGACGCACCACGGCAAGCTGGAAATTGTCCCGCCCCAGGCCGGCCAGCCCGGGGTCGTCCGCGTTTCATTGCCGGCGGACTCCGGCATTTCCACCGCGGTGGCGCCAGACTAGGCGCCGTTGTCGCCGATGGCCTCGACCGGACAGCCCTCCTTGGCTTCCTTGCAACGCCCTTCCTCCTCCGGCGATGCCGGTTGTTTGTAGACGAACGAGTATCCGCCGTCGTCGTTGCGTTTGAAATTATCCGGCGCCGTCTCGCGACACAGGTCACAGTCAATGCACTGGTTGTCCACGTAGAATTTGCCCGCAACGTTCTCAGGATATTTGTTTGCCACGTCAGCCATAAAATCAGTTGTTAATTTAGAATGAATATGGCGGCCCGGACGGATGATGGCAAGTCCATTTCAATTCTTTCTCCCGTCTGAATAAATCCTTTTTACTCCCCCCATTCGCAATTATTCTTCAACCCATGGAATCGAACACGCGGCGCAAAACGAAAATCATCGCCACCCTCGGCCCGGCCACCGAGTCCGCGGAAATGCTCGGCAAGCTCATGGACGCCGGCGTGAACGTTTTCCGCCTCAACATGTCCCACGCGCCGCATGATTGGGTCCGCCGCATCGTCAAAGACATTCGCGCCGCTGCTGCCGCGCGCCGGATTCATATCGGCATCATGATGGACACCCAGGGGCCGGCCATCCGCACCGGGGACATCGGCGTGCCGCTCGATTTGCAGCCCGGCCAGAAATTCACCCTCACCGTCCGCGGCGAACGCAGCGAGGAGGAACGCTCCGTGGACGTGAACTACGCCAATTTCGTCAACGACATCAACGTCGGCGACGTGGTGCTCATTGACAACGGCGCCATCGAAATGAAGGTGCTCGCCAAGGACGGCAACAAGGTTGAGTGCGAAGTTCTCACGGCAGGCAAACTGGGCAGCCGCCGCCACATCAATCTGCCCGGCGTCAAAGTCAGCCTGCCCGCGCTCACCGCCAAGGACATCAAGGACGTCAGGCTCGGACTCGAAGTGGGCGTGGACTTGATCGCCCTTTCGTTCGTCCGCGAAGCCCGCGATTTGCTTCAGTTGAGGGAACTTTTCGAGCCGGGCAGGTTCCATCCGCTCGTCATCGCCAAAATCGAAGACCAGCAGGCCGTCACCAACCTGGAATCCATCGTGCAGGAAGCCGACGGCATCATGGTCGCGCGCGGCGACCTCGGCATCGAAATCCCATATGAGGAACTGCCCATCGTCCAGCGCCGCATCGTCAAAACGTGCCTGCGTGTCGGCAAACCCGTCATCGTCGCCACGCACATGCTCGAAAGCATGATTGAATCGCCCATGCCCACGCGCGCCGAGGTCACGGATGTCGCCAACGCCGTGTTCGAGCAGGCCGACGCCATCATGCTCAGCGGCGAAACCACCGTCGGCAAATATCCGCTCAAATGCATCGAGGTTTTCGACCGCATCGCCACGCGCATCGAACGCAGCGGCGGCGCGAACTTTTTCGAGCACTCCGACCTGACCACTCCGCGCCAGAAACTGGTCAAAAGCGCCGTGGTCATGGCCAACGAACTGCGGGCCGAGGCCATCCTGGTCATCACGCGCAGCGGCAACATGGCGCGTTATGTCGGCTGGCTCCGCCCGCGCCACTCAAAAATTTACGCGTTGTGCCCCGGCAATGAAGTGGCCGGCGGCCTGACCCTGAGTTGGGGCGTAACTCCGGTTGTCGTCCCCTTCGACCTCATCAACCCGGAAAACACCATCGAAGCGGCGCTGAAAAGCCTCGTGAAACAGGGCCGGCTGAAATCCGGCGCCACGGGGGTCATCATCGGCTCCATCCTCGTCGGCGAACAAATCGTGGACGCCGTGCAGATGCGGGTGGTGTGAAGGGGCGGCGTAAAAGGTTATTTTTCCAAAGTTGCATTGGCGTCCAAAGAATCTTTGCGTTTGAAAAGCGTGAGAATGGAATGTGCGGCTTCCTGGTCCGTCAACGGTTCGGACCAATATATTTTCCGGTCTTTGATGACGTAACCGCCCAGGCGCTGGTAATCGTGCGCCAGGAGATTTTTGACAAAAACCATGAATTCCGACGGGGGCGATTCCACCGACAGCCATCGGGTCGTCAAAACCAATGATGGCGGATGTTGTTGCAGGTCGCGAATGGCCTGCTGCTGGTAAAGCCGTTTTACCGGGGTTTGGAACACAAGCTGGTAGGCGGTTATGAATCGGGTGGGACTTATGCGGCGTGCGTAAGAAAGAATTTCCGGATCTGAACCGATGACGCAAACATATTGATCCGGGGAACTTAATTCGGCCACGCGGGCGGCCGCTGGTCGGGCCACGAGAAAGGGTCCGGTCTCAAACAAATTTTTCGCCACAAATTCTTCCGGCGTATAGGTCAACCACGCCAGATCCGGCATTAACACGATGAGTACAATTACAAACAGGAGTGCGCCTTCAATCCACTTCTGCGGACGCGCCAGATATTGTGCGATTGGCGAAGCCAACGATGAAAGGCCAACGGCCGTCAGCAACGCCCAAAACGGCATGGCGAGTATGTAATACTGGCGATACCAGCTGCCACAACTGCAAAGCCATGCACCAATCAACATTCCAAACCAAAAGCCGAGGCGGGGTTTTGGCTTTACCAGCGCGGCACAAGGGATGATGAATAAAATCCACCATTTGGCCCAAAACAATTTCAGGTTAAACCGCAGACCGACGGATCCGAAGGTGCCGGTCTCCACGTAATAGCGATTGAAACGCACAGTGCATTCCCACAGCGTGGCGCCACCATCGTGGGCCAAAAAATAACCAAGAATGGTCATGGCCGCGAGCAGGGCTCCCAAAAATGATGAAGCCAAACATTGCCACAGGGAAGCCGCACCTTTCAAACGATATACCTCAATCAGCCAGTTCACCCAAAGGAAAAGCAGCAGTGGCAACACCGTGTATTTGTAAAGCAGGACCGTGATGCCAAGAAAGGCCGCGGCAAAACAGAATCGTGGTTTATGCCCCTGATGCCGGCTGTAAACGTAGATGGCAATCGTCGCCAGGAGCGGCAGCAGGAGAAACATTTCCGTATTGGCCTCAAACTGATCAATGCCCGGCAGCAAAATCATCGGAGTGACCAGCCACAGGGTCGGCCAGGCAAAACCACCCCCAAATTCGCGGCGCGCAATCCATCCCAGCAAGACCGTCGCCAACGCCACAAACAGACCGGCCAGCAAACGCGGGGCCCAAAAGAGGTGGGGCCAGAGAAGGTCGGCAACCGCATAACTGTAAATGATCATCGGCGGCTTTTGAATAAAAGCGTGATCGTAAGGAGCGATGCCCCGCTCCAGCGATTGCGCCGCGTAAGCGTATTCGCCTTCATCGGGAGTCAAAGGCGCATTGAAGCTATTCCATCGCAGTGCGGCAAAAAGCAGGCTGATACCGATGATTCCAAGCCATTGGCCAGCCGAGGGCTGGATTTTTCTTAAAGAAGCGAATCCCATTGCCGTGGGGCCACTAATCTCCAATCCACACCCCGGAAACAAGTTCAAAGTGAGCTATTTTTCCCCGTGCACCGCGCTGGTGACCTGATGGACAAAACCCAATGGCGCACCGTGGAACAAACCAATCCAGCACCCTTTCCGCCGGCACGGAAATCGTGGATGCCGTGCAAATGCGCGTGGTGTAAGAGCAATGTATCCTCAACGGAAAGCCCAATACGTTTAGTTGCCACTACCTCCTGAACACTTTCAACGCCTTCGTGGCGAGATTCACCGAAGTTACAATTGTTCGACTTTCAACGAATCACCCGCCACTTTCCTGACCGTGTCAAAATGCGTGTCGCGGCAAACCAAAGTCAGGTTGGTTCGCATCGCGACCGTGGCCACAAACAAATCATTCCGGGGGAGGATCAATCCCCTGCCGCGCAGTTGGCGTTCGAGTAACGCCGCCGCGCGCCAATCGTCCGGCTCAAACCGGAAGTGCTGGGCCAAGGCAAAAGCCTGTTCCAGATCATTTTCTTCGCCGGCTTTCACGCCGCTCAGAAGCTCAAATCGGATCGGGCACGTGTAGGCGGCCTGATCCGCCTGGAGCAGCCGGGCGACCGCATGTTTCACGTTGGCATCACCTTTGCGCCGCAGAAACTCCACCCAGGCCGAGGTGTCAACGAGTTTCATACACGTCGCCGGCTTCCAATTCCTCGTTGGTCAGCGCGAAATCCGTCTGACCGGACAACGCGCGTTCAATGAACTTTTGCCGTTCCTGCAATTTCAGAAATTCAGACAGCGCCTGGCTGACGGCGGGAGACATTTTCTTCTGACCGGTGACTTTTTGAATCCGCCGCAATTCGGAAGCTTCAATATCAACCGTGATTCTCATACTTTTGCAATAAGATATGATGATTTTAAAACATTAGCAAACATCAATTCTTTCAGCCGAAGGCTTGTTGCCGGAAGATTACCGAGCCAGCGCTTTCACCGCTGTCGTGGCAAGGCTGAGCATCGGGTTCGGAAACAACCCGATCCAGAACATTCCGGCGATGCAAATCGCGATGGTAACCTTGGCCGGACCGGAAAGTAAAATCGGCGACAAATCCGCCGGCGCGTCCTTGCTCCAGTAAATCGAGCGGATGACGCCGAAATAGTAGTAAAGCGAGATCACCACGCCCGCCAGCGCCGTGAACGCGAGGCAATAGTAACCCGGATTCGTCGCGCCTTGTTCCAGGACGGCTTTCAGCAATAAAAACTTCCCGAAAAATCCGGCCATTGGCGGAATGCCCGCCAGCGACACCATCGCCAGCGTCATCGTCGTGGCCAGCAGCGGCGAACGCTGGTTCAATCCGGCCAGCGCGGAAATATCTTCGCGGTCCAGATGCCGCAGCACGAGGCAAATCACCGTGAACGCCCCCAGCACCGTGAACAGATAACCGCTCAGGTAATAAAGAATCGCCGCCTGTCCGCTCGCGCTCAACGCCGCCACGCCCAGCAGCAGATAACCCGCGTGCGCAATGCTCGAATAACCGAGCAGCCGCTTCAGGTTTTGCTGCGGAACCGCGCACAAGTTGCCGTAAAGAATCGTAATGCCGGAGATGATGATCAGGGGATTTGCCCAATGTGCCGTTACGCCTGGAATCGCCGTGAACAAAACGCGCAGCAATAAAACGAATCCGGCGGCTTTTGAGCCGACGGCGAGAAATGCCGTCGTCGGTGTCGGCGCGCCTTGATAAACGTCCGGCGCCCAGATTTGGAATGGAAAGGCGGCAATTTTGAATCCGAGGCCGACCAGCACCAGCACCACGCCGAGCAGGAAGATTTTATTCCCGGTAAACTGGCCGGCGACTGATGCCAGTTCGTTGAAGTTGAGCTTGCCGGTCGTCCCCCACACCAGCGCGATGCCATAAACCATGAACGCCGACGACAACGCGCCGAGAATCAGGTATTTCACACCCGCCTCCAGCGACACGAGCCGGCCGCGTTGAAAGCTCGTGAGCACGTAAAATGTGACGGTGATCAGCTCAATCGAGACGAACAGCATCGCGAAGTTGTTGGCGGATGCCGCGAACAGCATTCCCGACAGCGCAAAAACGATGAGCGAATAATACTCTGAAATGCCCGACGCGATGCGGCCCGCCTCGGCGAAGCCTCCGGCGCAGCCTGGGTCGGAGAATTCCGCTGACATGAACAGCACGAGAATGGCGGCGACGAGAAAGAAGCGTTTGAAGAAAATCGCCAGTCCGTCCTCCACAAACATGCCGTTGAACGCAGTGCCGGTGGCGCAATCGCCCAGGTTCGTGACCAGCAACACACCCAGTGCCGCGATGGCTCCGTAGGCGAGGAAGCGTCGGCGCTCGGCAGGCATCCAAAAATCCGCGAGCAGCAGCACGAGGCCGAGGCCGACCACCCCAATTTCCAGGCTTATCAAGGAAGCGTTCATCAATTTCGGATTTCGGATTTCGGATTTCGGATTTGGGAAAAGTCAGCTTGCACGACCATTTTGTACGCAGCTTTTGTTGGCGCGGCCAGATTCACAATTTTTTCCGCGTCGGGCATGATTTTTTCCGTCAGCAACCGCGGGAAACAGCCGAATATCAGCAGGCTTGCCAGCAACAGCGCGTAAGGCAGCTTGCGCCAGACGTGCGCTGCGTCGGGAATGCCCGACCATTTTTCCGGCATCGGGCCGTGCAAAACGTTTCGCATCGCGCGCAGCATGTAGAGCGCGCCGATCATCAATGCGCCCCAAAGCGCGAGGCCGGTTACGAGCGGAAACGCCTTCCACGCACCGAAGAACACCGTGACTTCACCGACGAAATTCGCGAAGCCCGGCAGACCGCAGCCGGCCAGCGCCGCCATCAACAGCGCCGTGCCGATGAACGGCAGTTTGCGCGCCAGCCCGCCGAGTTCGCCCATCTCCAGCGTGCCGGTCTGCCGATAAATGTAGCCGCTCAAGCCAAACGTCAGTGCCGCAAGAAATCCGTGCGCGATCATGATGACCACTGCGCCCGTCACGCCGATGAGGTTCAAGCTCGCGATGCCGAGGAAAACGAAGCCCATGTGCGCCACGCTCGAATTGCCGATGAGCCGGTTCAGGTTGCGCTGCCGCATCGCCACCCAGCCGACGTAAAGGATGTTGCCGAGACAGAGCCAGGCGAGAATTTGCATCCAGTGTTGCGCCGCCTGCGGCAGCAACGGCAGCGCGATGCGAATCAACCCGTAAAGCCCGAATTTTTTCAGCACTCCCGCGTGCAGCATTGCCGTTGGCGACGGCGCGGAACCGTAACCCAGCGGCGCCCAGGTATGGAACGGCCAGAGCGAAACCAGTATGCCAAAACCGAACAACAACAGCGGGAAGATGAAATTTTGCGCACCGACGGTCATCGGATTCTCTTGGAAAAACTTTGTCAGCTTCGGGATGTCAAACGTGCGTTGCGCTTCGGGCACTTGCAGGTAAAGCGCGATGAGGCCGACGAGCGCGATGAGTGCCCCGAAGCTCAAATAAAGCGTGATCTGGAACGTTGCGTAATTCTTCCGTTCGCCGCGGCCCCAGACGCCAATCATGATGAATGTGGGCACCAGCGCGAGTTCGTGAAGAAAATAGAAAAAGAACAGGTCCAGCGACGCGAACGCACCAAGGATGCCGCCGCTCATCACCAGCAGCAGGATGTAAAATTCCTTTTCGCGCGACTTGATCTCAAACGAGCAACACGCCGCCGCAAACGCCACAATCGCGCCCATCAAAATCAATCCGACGTTCAAACCGTCCACGCCGACGTGATAGCTGATGCCGAGCGATTCGACCCACGGGATTTGCTGCTCGAACTGGTAGCCCGCATGGCCGGTGACAAACTGGCAAAACATTTTCACCGCCAGCAGCATCGAAATGAACGTGGCGAGGACGGCGACGGCGCGGATGATGACGCGGTAATTGCGCGGCACGAACACCAGCGCCAGCGCCGCCAGCAGCGGCCAACCGAAAATGTAAGTCAAAGGCGACATTTCTTTTTTTAACGCAAAGGCGCAAAGGCGCAAAGGCGCAAAGGAAACATTTTACGTTTTCTGCGTCTTGGTGTCTTGGCGTCTTGGCGTTTATTTAACACGATTTTCAATTTTGACCGTCTTTTTGATTCCTGCGCTTCAGCTGTGGTTTAAAATCCACATCATCCAGCAATCCATTCACAACCCGGTGAACACCGTTCTTCACGAACTGCTCGCCGAAGTTGATAACCAGTCCCAATTTCAGGCCGGTCAGCCGCAGATAAGTAAGCATTTGGGCCTCGAAGATGGGATTCCACTCCGTAACGGCTTTGTTGTCCACAAGCACCAGGCCTTCAACTTTCATGTCAAGCCGGAGCGGTTTGCTGAGAACACGGCCTTTGTAAGTAATCCGAACGGGAAGCTGACGCTCTACCTTCAACCCCCGCAGCCTTAACTCCTCGGTCAATGCTTCCTCATAAACATCTTCAAGCAAGCCCGGCCCACCGAGTTCGCGATGCACCTCAATCGCGGCGTCCACGATAATCTTGGCAATCTCGTTCTCCTTCATGCCAGCCCACCTTTCTTAAACACCCAAACGCAAAACCTCCAAGCTGCCAGGGAAAAGCACTTGCTTCCGACTTTGCGTCTTTGCGTCTCTGCGTCTTTGCGTTGAAAAACAGCGTTCATTTCCCTAAAACGAGCCACAGCACCACGGCCACGCCGAGCGCGAACAGGAAGGCGTAGGTCTGGAGATTGCCGGTTTGCATAAGGCGCAACGCACGACCGGTGAAATCCGTGCCGCCGCGAACCAGACCGATGCCGCCCCAATTCACCACCCAGCGGTCAATCCAATCCATCACTGCGGCGATGAAATCATGCGCGCGGATGAAAGTGGCCTCGTAAAACTCGTCGAAGTAAAAGCGATTCTTCATCGCCGTGGCAAAACCGCCGAGTTTTGCGGGCAGTGGATCGTTCGTCGCATTCTGATACAATGCCCGTGCGACAAACCAGCCAATGGCAACTGCAGCCAGACCGGCAAACATGGGAATAGGTGCATGCAATGGTTCAAGGATTCTCTGGATCAGCGACAAGTTGGGGGTTTCACCCGTGAATTGGGCCAGGTAAATGTCACTGATGGGAATGACCCCGCCGATGACCGCGAACACGGCGAGCATAATTAACGGCCAAGTCATGACGGCCGGCGATTCGTGGGCGTGGCCAGCGGCTTCCGTCTTGGGTTTGCCAACAAATGCGACATAGAACAGCCGGAACATGTAGAACGTTGTCAAACCGGCCACCGCCGCGCCGAGCGCAAAAAGCGGATAATTTCTTTGTTCCAGCGCCTGCGCCAGGATTGAATCCTTCGAGTAGAATCCGCTGAACGGCGGCACGCCGCTCAAGGCCAGTGTGCCGATCAGGAACGTCCAGAACGTGATGCCCATCTTCCGGCACAGGCCGCCCATTTTCCAGATGTCCTGCTCCTCGTGCAGCGCATGGATGACCGAGCCGGCACCCAGGAACAGTAACGCCTTGAAAAAGGCGTGCGTGGTCAGGTGGAACATCGCGGGCGTCGGTCCGGCCAGGCCCACGGCCATCACCATGTAGCCGAGTTGCGAGAGCGTCGAATAGGCGAGGATGCGTTTGATGTCGTTTTGCTGGACGGCAATCAATGCGGCGAGCAAGGCGGTGAATCCGCCGATGTAAGCGATGACCTGTAGCGCCGTCGGATCGAGCAGGAAAATAATCCGGCAAAGCATATAAACACCGGCGGCCACCATCGTCGCTGCGTGAATCAATGCGCTGACGGGTGTCGGTCCTTCCATCGCGTCCGGCAACCACACGTGCAGCGGAAATTGCGCGGATTTGCCGACTGCACCGCAGAAAATCAACAGTCCGGCGATGCTGGCGATGGTTCCGAGAGCGGCAGGATTGGCGGTGAGGGTTTGTTGGAGCGCGCTGAAATTCAGCGAGCCAAGCGCGGTCCACACCACCAGGATTCCGAGCAGGAAGCCGCAGTCGCCGAGGCGGTTGGTGAAGAACGCCTTTTTGGCCGCATCCGCCGCGCTGGGTTTTTCAAACCAGAAACCGATGAGCAGGTAGCTGGACACGCCGACCAGTTCCCAGAAAATGAAGAGCTCAATGAAATTGTTCGCCAGCACGACACCGAGCATCGAGAAAGTGAACAGGCTCAGGCACGCGAAGAAGCGCGAGAACCCGTGGTCTTCGTGCATGTAGCCGAAGGAATAAATGTGGATCGCCCCGCCGACGCCGGTGACGATGAGCATCATCATCAGGCTCAAGCGGTCGAGTTTCAGTCCGAAATCCACGTTCAAATTGCCGATGGACAACCAGTTGGTCGTCAGCTCGGAAGGCGTTGGTGTCCAGCCATTGTTGGCGATGAAAACGATCGTAAGGACAAAACCGATGACAATCGCGCCGATGGACAGGAGCGCGCTGGTCGTGCGGCAGTGCAGGGTGAAAAGCGTTATCACCGCCGCTGCAAGCAGCGGCAGGAACAGGATGATCCAGGGTAAAATTACGCAATTCATCAGTTGAAACGGGAACATCGAACACCGAACGTAGCCGCCGACGTCAGTCGGCGCTGACTTGAACGGTTCGCACGCAAATCAGAGTGCGCGGACTGATCCCGCAATGCGGGACGGCTACGAAATTCAGACGCCGGAGCCGGGGTAACGAGGCTCTGACTTGCATCACGCAGCACGCAACGCGCATCACGGCGCAGAGAAGTTAGAGCCTCCTCACGTCGGCTGCTACAAGTTGAATAGAGACTGTCGTTCATGGTTAAAGTTTCATCGTCGTCAGGTCTTCGACGTGCGCGGTCTGGCGTTTGCGGTAGAGCGCGACGATGAGCGCGAGGCCGACCGCGACTTCCGCCGCCGCGACGGTAATGATGAAGAACACCAAAATCTGGCCGTTCAGGTTGTTATTGAACCGGGAAAACGAGACCAACGCGAGGTTCGCCGCGTTGAGCATCAACTCCAGCGACATATACATCACCAGCAGGTTGCGGCGCGTGACGACGCCGAGCAGTCCCAGACAAAACAACAGGGCACTGACGACCAGATAATGTTCAAGTCCGGGTGTCATACAGCGGAGTGATGGAGTGATGGGGCCTGCATTTTTGCAGTACTCCAACACTCCAACTCTCCAATACTCCGTTTTCTTTTCTCATTTCAGGTCTTTCTTGCTCAATAAAATCACACCCACCATTGCCACGAGCAGCAGCACGGAAACGACTTCAAACGGCAGCAGATATTGCGTGAACAACAGTTTGCCGAGCGCGGCAGGTTCGCCTTCCAGCATCGGTACCGGCAAATCGGCGCCGGGTTTGGACGCCAGCAGCACTTTCAGAAAAATGGTCACGATGGCGCCGACGGAGACCAGTCCGGCGACGAGTCCGAACTTTTTGACCCGGCGGCGTTCCTCCTCCTTCAGATCGAGCAGCATGATGACGAACAGGAACAGCACCATGACCGCGCCTGCATAGACGAGGATTTGCACCGCCGCGAGGAAGAACGCGTGCAGCAGCACGAACAGCCCGGCCATCGAAATGATGGTCAGGACGAGGAACATCGCGCTCGTGACCGGGTTGCGGCTGAACGGATTGGCGATGACCAGCACGCCGCACAACAGCGTCAGGAACGCGAATACGTAAAATAAAATGTCAGGCAGTCCCATTGTTTTGAATTAAACCTTCACCGGAAAATTTTCCTGTTCCTTCGCCTCTTCCAGCTTGTGTTTCCACTTCTGGACGCCGCCGTGCGTGCCGCCGAGCGCGAGGAGTTTTTCCTTGTCGTAAATCATCTCCGCGCGGCTCGTGCCGGTGAGCGAATAATCCTTTTGCAGGAAAATGGCCTCCTCCGGGCAGACTTCCTGGCAAAAGCCGCAGAAAATGCAGCGAAGCATGTTGATCTCGAATTCGAGCGGCATCTTCTCGGCGTTCGGGCGGTCGGCCAGCGGACCGGTCGGGCCGGGCGGAGTGATTTTGATCGCCTTGGGTGGGCAGACGAATTCGCAAAGCTGGCACGAGACGCACTTGGTGTTGCCTTCCTGATCGCGCACGAGATATGGCGCGCCGCGATAGTCTGCCGGCACGGCCCATTTTTCCTCGGGATACTGCATCGTCACCTTCTGCTTGAAGAAGTGACGGAGCGTGACTTTGAACCCGCCGATCATCGCTGGCAGGTAAAGCCGTTCCCAAAGATTCAATGGTTTGCGTTTGACGATCATTTCAATTCTCTTGCGCGAACAAACCGATTCGCGCGATTCCTACTCTCATTAACACCCCGCTTCAGCGGGGTGCAAATCGGCTGGGTGAACGGAAACCGTTTCAACGGTTTCAATCTTTGCGCCACTCCAGCCCGTATCGTTCGACGAACAATTTTAATTCCTCGACAAAATCCCGTTTCCGATGGTGTTCCTCCTGATTCGAAATGTAAGTGCAAACTTCCGCGACGCCTGACTCCGAAACAGAGAATACGCCGTAACCGCGTCCCCAACCAAACTTGCCCGCGACCAGATTTTTCTCGTTGATCCAGTGTGATGAGCCGCCCTTGAACAACTGCATGACTTCCTCGATGGAAAGATTTGTTGGCAAATCTATTAACGCGTGAACGTGGTCGGCGTTTACAAAATTGATCTTCATGTAGATGCTTTTCTGCTTCGCATAATCTGCCAAATACCCTGAAAGCTTTGCCGCCGCAGGCTTGTCCAGCAATGGACGACGTTCCAGCGTTGCCCACACCAGATGCAGCCAGACACGCGAATAGGAATGGAGAGACATAGATTTGACTCATTTCCACGGTCTTTCTGTCACGTAGAAAACTGTTAAAACAGTTTTTCGTCTTTCGTCCCTTACCAACACCCCGCTAAAGCAGGGTGTTAATGAGAGACGACCATCATTATTTGTCAGTCCGGCATTCATTATTACGTTTGCATCCACAAAATCACCGCCGTCACCACGATGTTCGCCAGCGCCAGCGGAATGAACCGGCGCCAGCCCAAATCCATCAACTGGTCGTACCGGAAGCGCGGCCACATCCAGCGCACCCAGATGAACAGCAGCAGGAACCCAAACACCTTCGCCAGAAAGATCGCGATGTGCGCGATGCCGCCCAGCAACGTCGTCGCGGTCTGGTCGAGGCCGAACCACGGCAGCGTCCAGCCACCGAAAAACAGCGTCACCATCATCGCCGACGCGAGAATCATGTTTGCGTATTCCCCCATGAAAAACAGCGCAAATTTGATCGAGCTGTATTCGATGTTGTAGCCGCCGGCCAGTTCCTGCTCGGCTTCCGGCAAATCGAACGGCGTGCGGTTGGTTTCGGCAAAGGCCGCCCCGAGGAAAATCGCGAACGCCAGCGGCTGCTTGAACACCAGCCAGCTTAAAAGACCGTGTGCTTGATAGCCAATCACGTCGTTGAGATTCAAACTGCCGACGAGCAGAAAGACCGGGATGACCGACATGCCCATGGAGATTTCGTAGGAAATCATCTGCGCGCTGGAGCGGATGCCGCCGAGGAACGGGTATTTCGAGTTCGCCGCGTAACCCGCCAGCACGATGCTGTACACGCCGAGCGACACGATGCCGAACGTGTAAAGAATGCCGACATTCAGATTGGCGAGCACCATCGGCTGATTGCCAATCTTCGATCCAAACGGAATGACGGCGAGGTTGAGAATGGCCGGCATCAGGGCAATGGCCGGCGCCAGGATGAAATAAACTTTGCGCACGTGCGCCGGCGTGAACTCTTCCTTGAAGAACGACTTCACCCCGTCCGCCACCGGTTGAAGCAGGCCGAACGGCCCGACGCGGTTCGGCCCGAGGCGGTCCTGCATGAACGCGCACACGCGCCGCTCGACGAGCACGATATACGCCACCATCGTCATCAGAATGACAAACGCGGCCAGGACCTTCACGCCCGTGAAGAGCGCGAATTGCTGTGCGTCGCTCAAGTTGTTCAGCCAATCCATCATGGTGTTCGATTTCAACGCAGAGAACGCAAAGAACGCCGAGAAACGCAGAGAGATTTATTCTTCTCTGCGCAACTTTGCGGGCTCTGCGGCCTTTGCGTTAAAAGTGTTGTCATATCTTCACCGTCAGGCCCGTGTCGCCGAGGCCCGCCCACGTCAAGCCGTTGAATGCAGGCACGCCCTTCGCCATTTCGTTGAACAAGCCTTCGATGGGCAGGAAACCGTCCTGGCCGGTGACGTTGTAAACCAGGTCGTGCAAAAATTCCCATTCGGGCCGCGCCTCGCCGGGCGGTTCGACGGCCTTCATGAATTTCTGGACGCGGCCCTTGGTGTTCGTGAACGTGCCGCGCTTCTCGGCGTGGGCGCAGCCGGGCAACAAATAATGCGCCAGCTTCGTCGTCGCATTCGGCAAAATGTCGCTCACGATGAGCGTGTCCAGTTTGGCGAGCAAGTCCGCGCCAATACCGTGCCTGGTCACGTCTTCGCCAAAAACAATCAACGTTTTGATTTTCCCGGCGCGAATGAATTCGGCCATCGGCATCATTTTAATGCCTGCGCTCGCCTGACAAAGGCCGATCAACCGCGCTCCAGTCTTGTTCGGATTCCGATCGGCGTTCAGCAACAACTTGTCACCTTCACCAAAGCGCCCGATGGAATCCGTCAGCGCGCCGTATTTGTCTGCGAGCTTTTTGAGCAGCCAAAGTTCCTCATTGGTCTGCCGCGCCGAGGCGATGATGGCGATCGAACCTTGAGAGGCTTTCTTCAGTTTCTCCGCGATTTCACCAAGCGCGGTGGTCCAAGTTGCTTTGGAGTGGGTCAGGCTTCCAGCCTGACCGGAGTTGGAAGGAGACAGGCTGGAAGCCTGTCCCACGCTGACAAGAACTTCCTTCAACCGGTCTTCACGACCAATCCACTTGTAATTCAACCGGCCGGCATCGCACATCCACGGGCCGTTGACGGCGTTGTTTTCGCGCGGCGCATAGCGGTAAATTTTTTCCTCGCGCGAGCCGATGAGGATGTTGCAACCGGTCGCGCAGCTCGTGCAAATGCTTTTGGTTTCCTTGAGAAACCACACGCGCATCTGGAAGCGGAAATCCTTGGACGTGAGCGCGCCCACCGGGCAAATGTCCACGGTGTTCAGCGTGTAATTATTGTCGAAAGCCTTGCCCGGATACGCCGTGAGCGCGTTGAAGCTGCCGCGATTGACGATGCCGAGCGCGTCGTCGCCCACGATGTCCTTGGTGAACCGGATGCAGCGGGTGCAGAGGATGCAGCGTTCGTCATCGAGCATGATACGCGGACCAAGGTCAACCACCTTGGGCTTGTGAACCTTGGCCTCCACGAACCGGCTCGCGCTCTGGCCGTAATCCACCGAGTATTCCTGTAGTTTGCATTCGCCCGCCTGGTCGCAAATCGGGCAGTCGAGCGGGTGGTTGATGAGCAGGAATTCGAGCACGCCCTCGCGCATTTGTTTCACGCCGGGCGTGTTCGTGTAAATCTCCATGCCGGGCGAAATCGGAGTGGTACAGGCGATGGCCGGGCGCGGCGACTTGATGATTTTCGGCGTGCCGTCGGGGTTCAAAATCGGTTTCCGATCCGGCCCGAGCGCCGGTGTGCCGAACTCGACGAGGCACATGCGGCAATTACCGGCGACGGGCAGCTTCGGATGATAGCAATAATGCGGCACGTCCACCTTCGCCAGCTCGCAGGCCTGGATCATGGTCGTTGGTGTCAGTTTGCCCGACCAATCGGCCATGAGGCGCGGCACCTTGATTTCGCGCCCGTCCACCTTGACCTTGATCTTCTCGATCGCGGGCGGCGCGGACTTGGTTTCGGTTGTGGCTGCGGTGGACATTGAAATCAGTGATGTGCAACGATCAATTGTTTTGATTCCGTTGGCGGAGCAGCTTCCTTCGCGCGTCGCTCTTCGTCCGCTGCGCCTTTGGCCACGAATTCGTCCTTGAACTTGGCTACAAAGCTTTGGACGGGCCATGCGCAGGCTTCGCCGAAGGCGCAGATTGTGCGGCCGCCAGGAATGTTGTCGGCAATTTTAACCAGATAATCCGCGTCCTGCGCGCGGCCTTCGCCGTGCGTGAGGCGATGCAGCGCCTTGCTCAGCCAGAGCGAACCTTCGCGGCAGGGCGTGCACTGGCCACAGCTTTCATGCGCGTAAAATTCGGCGATGTTCGCCAGCGCTTCGACGATGTCGGTTGAGTCGTCCATCACGATGATGGCGCTGGAACCGCTCATCGAACCGGCCTGGATCAGCGTATCAAAATCGTAGGGCAAATCGAGCAGGTCCACTTCCTTGCCCTTGATTTTGAATTTTTCGCCCGCCTTGAAAACCTTTGCCGACGACCCGCCGGGGATGACTGCCTTGAGTTTCCGCCCGGCACGCAAGCCGCCGCCAAATTGGGGATCGTTGATCAGTTCGCCAATCGTGACCTTGCCGACTTCGATTTCGTAATAACCGGGGCGCTTGACATGGCCGCTGAGGCTGACGATGCGGGTGCCGGTATTGTTGGGCGTGCCGAGCTTGGCGAATTCCGCGCCGCCCATGGCAACAATGTGCTTCACGTTGCAGAGCGTCTCGACGTTGTTGACGATGGTCGGGCACATCCACAGGCCGAACGCCGCCGGGAAATACGGCGGTTTGATGCGCGGATACGGCCGCTTGCCTTCGAGCGATTCGATGAGGCCGGTTTCCTCGCCGCAAATATAGGCGCCCGCGCCGCGATGCACGTGCATTTCCAAATCGTAGCCGATGCCCAGGATGTTTTTGCCGAGAAAATTCTTCGCACGCGCCTCCTGCAACGCCCGGTTCAACAGCTTTGCGCCATCGGGCATTTCGCCACGGATGTAGATGTAGGCCAGATGCACATCGTTCGCAAAACAAGAGATAATCATGCCCTCGATGAGTTGGTGCGGGTCCTTGTAGATGATCTGGCGGTCTTTGAACGTGCCCGGCTCGGATTCGTCGGCGTTGCAAATCAGGTAAATCGGCTTGCCGCTCTTGCGGTCAACAAAACTCCATTTCAATCCGCACGAGAAACCCGCGCCGCCACGACCACGCAGGCCGGAGGCCATGACCCCTTGACGGATTTGCTCCGGGCCGGAAAGTTTTTTGCCGTCCGGCAAATCCTTCGGCTGAAGGGCGAGCGCCTTTTTGAGCGCCGTGTAGCCGCCATGACGCAAATAGCATTCGATGTCCGGCGTGTAACCCGGCTCGTCGGCGTATTTTAAAATCAATTTGTATTCCTGCGGCATATCAATTCGAAGCCCCAGCGGGGCGAACGAGAGTAGCCCACGGTTTGAACCGTCGGTTAACCAATTCAAAATGAACCAAGCCCCGGAGGGGCGCCAGAGCCTGAGGCCGTTGATTTTCTTTCGTCCCTGCGGGACTTGATACAAATCTGACCGGCAACCCACGGTTAAAACCGTGGGCTACTTTCTCGCGTCCCTGCGGGACTCCGGTTTGGCAACTTGACTCGCTCACAAAAGTCTTTAGCCTGTCCGACGCTCCGGCTTGCCCGATGGTGTAACGGTAGCACAGCAGACTCTGGATCTGTTTGTCATGGTTCAAATCCATGTCGGGCAGCCATTCGCCATTTGCGATTTTCGATTGATGATTTACGAGTCGCATGGCGCTATTTGCATTTCCCCACAATTTCATCGGCCTTGGCATGGCTGACGGCTTCGTGGAAGTCGTCGTTGACCATCATCACCGGCGCGGTGCCGCAACTGGCGAGACATTCGACGAACTCGACCGTGAACTTTCCGTCCTTCGTCGTTTGCGGGCCGTTTTTGTGGGCGTCCAGGCCCAGCTTCGCGCAAAAATGTTTGTGCAACTCATACGCGCCGCCCAGCGCGCAGCTCAGCGTCCGGCAGACCTTGATCTGATATTTGCCCATCGGTTCCTGCCGGAGCATCGGATAAAACGTCACGAGTTCGTAAACGTTGATGGGCTGCAATTCGAGTTTCTGCGCCGTCCATTCGACCGCTTCCTGCGCAATCCAGCCGAAATGCTCCTGGATGGCGTGCAGCACCATGAGCGCCGCCGCGCGTTTCACGGGGTAATGCGAAATCAGCTCGTCAATCTCGGTTTCAAGATTTGCTGGAACGGTGAAACTCATTTCAATTTTTAACGCAAAGGCGCAAAGGCGCAGAGACGCAAAGGAAGAAAAACCCTTTGCGCCTTGGCATCTTTGCGTCTTTGCGTTTCATGTCTGGTTCGGAAATCATCGGTCACATTCTCCCATCACGAAATCCAGCGAGCCGAGAATCGCGGTTATGTCGCTCATCATGTGACCCGGCAACAGGTGCGACAAAATGCTCAGGTTCACAAACGAGGGCGAGCGAATCTTCATCCGGTACGGCGTGCCGCCGCCACGGCTGTTGATGTAAAAACCGAGTTCGCCCTTGGGATTCTCGTGGCCGAAATAAATTTCACCAGGCGGCACATTCATGCCTTGCGTCACGAGGATGAACTGGTGAATCAGCTCCTCCATGCCCGACATGACTTTGTCCTTCGGCGGCAGAACGATTTTGCCATCGGCCACGTTGACCGGCTCCTTTGACTGGTTATCGAAACCGCCGGGGATTTTGTCGAGGCACTGATGCAAGATGTACACGCTCTGGCGCATTTCTTCCATGCGCACGAGGTAACGGTCGTAACAGTCGCCGACCGAGCCGACTGGCACGTCGAATTGCAAATCGCGGTAGCATAAATACGGTTGTGCCTTGCGGAGGTCGTAATCCACACCGCTGCCGCGCAGGTTCGGCCCGCTCAGGCCGTAGTCAATCGCGTCAGCCTTCAAAATGACGCCCACGTTCCGGGTGCGGTCCACCCAGATTTTGTTGCGCGTGAGCAACGTCTCCATCTCCGCGATGTTGACGACGACTTCGTTGAGGAACTTGCGGACAGCATCGCACCAACCGGGCGGAGTGTCGCGCGACACGCCGCCAATGCGCGTGTAACTGGTCGTGAACCGCGCGCCGGACAGCGCCTCGGCGAGATTGTAAATTTTTTCGCGCTCCGTGAACGTGAGCAAAAAAACTGTGACCGCGCCGAGGTCCAATCCAAACGCGCCCAGCCCCAGCAGATGCGACGAAATGCGCGCCAGCTCCGCGCAGATGACGCGAATGTACTGGCAGCGTGGAGGCAAATTCTTTTCAATGCCCAGCAATCTTTCCACCGCGAGCGCGTAAGCGACGTTGTTGGCCAGCGGCGCGAGATAATCCAGCCGGTCCGTGTAAGGGATGAACTGGGTGTAGGTCATGTTCTCGGCGATTTTTTCGTCGCCGCGATGCAAATAACCCACATCCGGGCTGGCCTTGGTGATGAGCTCGCCATCGAGTTCGAGCACGATGCGGAGCACCCCGTGCGTGGCGGGATGCGACGGCCCCATGTTCAGGACCATTTTCTCGCCCTGCATGTCGCGCAATTCCTCAACCGCATCGCTCGCGCGTGCGGCGGGGTCGCGAATTTCAGTGTCTTGAACGGTGGCCATGAAAATCACCCTTCCGGCGTCCGCACGCGCGGCTCGCGTTCAATGGCGTCCTTGCCGCCCGGCGCGGTCACGAATGGCCCGCCTTCGAGCGGCGCGGGCTTGGAAAACGCCACGTCCGGTACTTCACTCGGCTTGCCGGCAAGCGGGAAATCCTTGCGCAACGGGAAATAGGGGTAGCCTTCCCACATCAAAATCCGGCGCAAATCGGGATGACCGCGAAACCGGATGCCCATCATGTCGTAGATTTCGCGCTCGTGCCAGTTCGCCGTGCGCCACACGCCGATGACGGTCGGCAATTCGGATTTTTCCTCGCTCACGTCCGTTTTGATGCGCAATTCGCAGCGATTCGCGAGGCCGCGTAAATGATAAACGACCGTCCAGCGCGGGTCTTCGCCGTAATTATCGAGGCTGCTGATGTCCACGAGGTAATCGAAGCCCAATTCCTTCCGGGCGAATTCGCACACTTCCGTGATGCGTTCCGCGTTGGCGAGTTGGATTGTGATTTCGCCGCGGAACTCCGCCGATTCGGAGAGCGCGTCCCCGAACTTGGCCTTGAATTGATTGGCGAGGTCAAGAGATGTCACGGCGAGAGAAGGGAGTATTGGAGTGTTGGAGTGGTGAAGTATTGAACTGTTGGAACCTCAGCACTCCAGTACTCCATCACTCCAATTCCATGTCCGTGTTTATCCGTGTTCATCCGTGATTGGAAATTCAGTCTGCTTTCTTCAGCGTCGCCAGCAACGGCCCGCGCTGAATCTTGCCCTGAAGTTTGATGAGCGCGTCCAGCAATGCTTCGGGCCGTGGCGGACAGCCGGCCACGTAAACGTCCACCGGGATGATGTTGTCCACACCCTGTAGCACGGAGTAGCTGCGATACATGCCGCCGGTCGAAGCGCAGGCGCCCATGGCGATGACCCATTTCGGCTCGGCCATCTGGTCGTAAATGCGCTTTACCGCCGTCGCCATTTTGTAGGTGACCGTCCCGGCAACGATCATCACGTCGGATTGTCGCGGCGAGAAACGCATGACCTCCGAACCGAAGCGCGAAATATCGAACCGGCTCGCGCCGGCAGCCATCAATTCAATGGCGCAACAGGCCAGGCCCATCGGCATCGGCCAAAGGGAGTTTTTGCGAAACCAGTTCAAGGCCGCATCAATGCGTGTGACGATGACATCGCCTTCAATTTTAGAATCGTAGCCGATTTCGCTCCGTGTTTGCATAAACACGCGCCTCAAAAGAGGGCGCGCAAGCTAACATAAACAGCGGTTACAATTGGAACAAGTTAAATTGTGAATCGTTTCACAAACTTTCACACAAATTTAACCATGTTGATTGCGACGATTCTGTTATCAACTTGCGCTTGTGAGCCGCGTCAGATTGCATAGAATCAAAAAATGCGCCGGATTGAATGATGAAAACGTTTGCCGAACTTAATTTTCCGGGACGACTTATCGCCGTTGAAGGCCTCGACGGGTCGGGCAAGTCCACGCAGATTTATCTGCTCAAGCGCTGGCTGGAAGCCGAGGGCATCAAGGTTTATTTCAGCGAGTGGAACTCGTCGGAACTGGTGAAATCGGCCACGAGCAAGGGCAAAAAGCGCGAACTGCTCACGCCCACGACGTTCAGTCTCATTCACGCCACTGACTTCGCTGACCGCTACGAGCGTCATTTGCTGCCGCTGTTGCGGGCGGGCTACGTGGTCTTGTGCGACCGTTACATTTTCACCGCGTTTGCGCGCGACGTGGTGCGCGGCTGCCCGTCCGAATGGGTGCGTGGCATTTACAATTTCGCGGCCCAGCCCGACCTCACAATTTTCTTCAAGGCGGATTTGGAAGTGTCGCTCAACCGCATTCTCGAAGGCCGTCCGAAGCTGAAATTTTTCGAGGCGGGCATGGATTTGGGGTTGTCGAACGATCCCTACGAAAGCTTCCGCATTTTTCAGGGCCGCATTTTGGAGCAATACACGGCCATCAGCGGCGAATTCAATTTCGTCGTGATGGACGCCAACCTGCACGTGGAAAAACAGCAGGCGCTCGTGCGCAAATTGGTGGGCGAACGCATTGATTTGAAAAAGTTCAAACGCCGCAGCCCGTTGCCGTTGCCGCCATCGGCTCCGCCCGGCGGCAAGGCAACGGAGATGGAAGAGGATTCGGCCGCATGAAAACAAATCCCAAACCCACAAACAAATGCCGCCGATTTTACGGACACGGCATTCCCGGCGTTCGACTTGAGGACCTTACGGGCAGATTGATCGTTGTCGAAGGCGCGGACGGTTCGGGCCGCTCCACGCAAATTGCGCGATTGGTGGACAGCCTCGAAACCGGCGGCCATGCCACGGTGCAGGTCGGTTTGAAACGCTCCACGCTCGTGAGTTCCGAACTCGAAGGGGCGCAGGAAGGAAATATTTTAAGCCGGACGACGCTGAGTTTGTTTTACGCGACGGATTTCGCCGACCAGTTGGAAAACATCATTTTGCCGGCGCTCAAGGCGGGTTTCATCGTGCTGGCCGACCGCTACATTTACACGCTCATGGCGCGCGACATGGCGCGCGGCATGGATGAGGCGTGGCTGAAAAATCTTTATGGCATCGCGCTCGAACCCGACGCGGTGTTTTATCTTTCCGTCGAACCGGAGGAGCTCGTTCAGCGCAATCTCGCCAAAAGCGCGACGCTGGATTATTGGGAAAGCGGCATGGATCTCGGCCTGTCGCGCGACATGTTCGACAGCTTTGTGAAATATCAGACCGCGATTCAGGCCGTGTTCCGGCGTTTGCAAAAGACCTACGACTTCAATATCGTGGACGCCAATCGCTCCATGGATTCGGTCACCGGGGAATTGCGCAAAAAAATCGGCGTGTTGCTGGACGGAAACTAAAAATCAAACGCCCGGTGGCAGATTGGTTGGCTCCATCATGGGCGGTTTGTTGGTGGGTGACGGCGAATTCGGCGGCGGTTGCGGGCGATGTCCTGCCGGTCGAAACCGTTTCAGCAATTCTTCAAACTGTTTCCGCTGCTCCGGCATGAGCTGCTCGCGAATTTGCAGCCGGACATCCTGCAGCACCTTGTGAAACTGCGGCGCGACATTGGTCCAAATCTCGCGGTTGCGTTCCTGGCCGTCGGCGACAATTTTGGCAATCGCGGCGCGTTGTTCCGGCGTGAGATGAAGCGGCTTGTCAAGTTGCTGCACAAATTGCTTGCTGAGCATTTCCGGCGGACGCGGTTTGGGCAGGTCCTGCGGGAGCGGCTGGTCGAGGTCGCGATTATTCGCCTGTGGATGAGGGTTTAATTCGTCCGGCGGACGCTGAATATCTTTTGGATGCGGTTGCTCCACGTAATTGACCAGCAAACCGCCGGTCAACACACCCGCGCCAAAAATCACCACTATCGGCAGAATGATTTTCCATGAATTCATTGTGCCTGATCGCTTTGGTCCACGGACGCCAGCAGCGTATTTTCAAAATTCTGGGAAAGATCGTCGGCATTGGTCGAAGCCGTCGGATTGAAAAATGCCCACGCGCCGAGCAGCAAGGCAATGACCGCGCACGACACGGCGGCCCGCCAAAGCCCGCGCACCCACAACGCCAGATAATCGGTTGCGGCGCGAGCCACGAGCAAGGCCATCACGCGCTTTTCAAACGCATACGGCACGCGGTCGCCCGGCGGGTTGGCGCGGGCGGCGGCGAGCAATTTCTTTTGCAGATCAGCGATGTTCATACAAACCCCGATTTTTCAGACGGCGACAGGCAATGCCGGGTTACAGATACTTGTCCCTGGCCATTTTGGCCAGAATCTTTCGCATATCGGCCCGCGCCCGGAACGCACGCACTTTCACCAGCGGCACCGACCAGCCGGTGAGTTGGGCGATTTCCTTGACCGAACGGTCTTCGATTTCGAGCAACGTGATGACCAGCCGCGCCGGGGGCGAAAGCCGTTCCAGAATGCGCTCGACGAGCAGCTTGGCCGCATCCGCATTTTCGGAAGCGGTTTCCGGCTGCGCCACGAACCGCTCCAGCCAGTCGTTTTCCGGCTCGGTCAAATCCGAAAATGGCGACTCGCGGTTGCGCTGATGGCCGCGCAAAAAATCGTAGCACGTCCGCACCGTCAGCCGCATGAGCCAGTGTTCAAACGGAGCTTCACCGCGGAAACTTTTGAGTTTTTCAAACGCCTTGAGCCAGACTTCCTGCGCGATGTCTTCGACTTCGCTTTCGCGGCGCGCGTAACGGCGGGCGGTGGCAAAGACACGCGGCGAATACCTTTGCACCAGCGGTTCGAAACTGGCGGCATTGCCTCGCAACACTGCGGCAATCAGATCCGCTTCGGTTTGTTCCATCGCGCGCGAGTCTGCCAAAAAACCGGTCCCGGCCAAAGTCAAAAGCCGTTTTGAATCCGGGCGGTCAAGACCGCATGATGTGGAGCGCCGCCTCCAGGTCGCGGGAGAATTGCGAAAAAGATTCGCCGATTTTGCGGGGTTGTTCGGCCAGTGTGTTCCACATTTGTTCGGTGACTGCCGGCTGGTGGCGAATCAATGCCACCGTGGCGGCAATCAGCGAAAGACTGTTGTTCAGGTCGTGTCGCAACGCGGAGAGTTTTTGGTTCAACTCGCCGATTTGCTCCATGCTCAGGGCGACGGGTTTGGTAGGCTGGGCCATGATGAAATGATCGTTTATTTTTGGGTGATAGCCAGCGGATTTCGTGCCAGAACTGGGTAATGCAACATCAGATTGTGCAAAGTTCAGGCTTTGAAACAGCATCAATCAATTCCTGCACTGTCCACGCATGGTCGGTCAATTTGCTGGCCTGCGCTGGCGTCTGTTTCGTTGTGGTGTGCTTCCAGCAAAAGTTCCAAAAGCAGACAAACAGGGCAACGGAATGGCGCAGATTTTCAATCTTTTTGCTGTAACCCAAAGTCAGCCGTGTGAATCTGCGATTGAACAACCGAATGTTCAGATTTTGCCTCTCAACGTGAGAAGTGCAAATCTTGTCAATGTCGGGCTGGCCGAGCATTGGTGTCTTTCTGCACAAAATGCAGACCTGCGGGCCGAAATAAAGTTCGGGGCGTGAGCTTCTAGCATAGACCTTTGTCAGCATCCCATAATTGACGCCGTCCACTCCAAAAGCCTCTTGAATGGCTCCCTGACGCCCGCGATAGCCTTTCCAGTTGTCGGTTGAAATCTGCACACGATTCGCCAGCCGGGTTTTCAAATCTTGAATGTGTTCATGTGTGTTCTCCCATGAACGCTTGCCGGTGAAAAATGAAATGACCAATTTTGAATCACGGCAAAAGCTTAGGAACGTGTATTGCTCGCCACGCTCAGGGTCTTTTGTGCGATTTTTAACCTGTCTGCAAAAAACGTAGCTATACAACTCGTCCGTTTCCACGTTGGCCGTTGGCACGTTTCGGATTGTGGCATCATGGAAAGTCGCGCACTTCTCGCCCACGGTTTCGAGGATGCTCAAAATGGTGTGTTGGTGAAGTCCGGTCAAACGACTTGTGGCTCGAATGCCAACGCCCTCACACAACAACCGGACAACTTCATTAACCTTTTGGGTTTCGATTCTCAGGCCGTCCAGTGGTTGCGACTCTGAAAACGTCTTGCCACAACGAACGCAGCGAAACCGGCGCACAACACGATTTTTATTCTGGAATTTGGCGAAATACTTTGATTCACCGCCACAGCATAAACACGTAGTCACTTGACCTTTCTCGGCCAAAGATTTAACGTGTCGCTGTATCTACACGATATGCAACCGTTGGTCTTTGGCCTTTGGTTGCGCCCTGTTGGTGTGTCAAGCACCGGCAGGGCATGATTTCAGTTTGTTCTTTTTTGGGGATTAGGGCGGGGTGTCTCTGGCTTATGAAGCACAGATTGACTGTCTAGGCAACTGCCCCGCCCGTTCCCAAAATCTTTAAGGCTTTTTTTCATCTTCAACAATCAATGTCACTTCAATCCATTTGCAGATGCGGTCATATTCCGCACGCGAAATAAAAAGCGGACTGTTAATCGAAAATTTCCTCTGTTTATCTTTATCCAAAAACAGCGAATGCTCTTCTTGGTCGCTGAAGAAGGTCGGCTGACCGCCACCGAAAAACATTGCGCCTCTCGGCGTTGTTTTATGCGGTTCGCTGGCATGAGCCGGAGTTGATGGTGATTCCGCAGCATGTTGCGCGGCCTTAACTCTCAAAAATCTCTTTTCATCAAGCACCCCGATAAATTGCGCTGAATTTTCAAAAAATGCCGCCGCCCGCTCTTTCCAGCTTTCAGGAACTTTCAGATCTCTCTGAAAAACATTCGCCAGAATTTCTCGACTAGGCAACTTGTCGCCATCATAGCGTCGTATCACTTCCGCAAAACTTGAAGGGGCAGCCAAAAACGTCAAAAGCGCATTGGATTTGCCGCTTTCATCTGTGGGGAAATAATATTGTTTAGCGGATTCGGTTAGGCTGTAATCGCTTCTGCCACTGATTAGACCAAAAGCTTTTGCAGACGCTATGCGCTGCAAAAAAGACGCGGATTTTTCGCTTTCCTTAAAATGCGCGGCCAAACTGCTCTTGGACACGGGACTTCTTGCGCCCCCAAGTTCTTTTACCGCATCAGAAATTTTCAAAGAAGGCGCAAGCGAAGTGTAGGGATAAAGAATCGCCTCTCGCTTTTCACCAGAACCGTTATCTTTTTTAGTTTCAATGTTCACAAACCTATTTTAGAATGATTATAGAATAAAGTCAATGTTTTTTCTAAAGAAAATGAGCCATTGAAAAACACGCAAATACATGGGATTTCCGCTTTGGTGGCCGCGCCAAAGCTGCAATACTTTCTTTGCCGTGATGAACGCCGAGTCTTAAGCCCTAATAAAAGGGCGCAAGATGGAGTGTTTTTATATTATGGACAACAACAAAGTCAAAACAGTAATTGAGAACTCTAAGCGAAAAGCCAAGGAGATTGTCAATTCGTCTGCCAAGATTAGGGAGACATATGCTGTTGGTCGTCCTAATTCCGCTCGTGAGTCTTCAGCCGAAGGAGGCTTGAAGGCGTTTGCGATTATAATCTCCAAGTTCAATCCTGGGTATAAGCTTATTAAGCAATAAGCTGTTTCTTTTTGTTCGTGTCTTTTAGCTATGGTGCTCTTTGATTAGAGTGCCATAAATAAAGGAATTTTTCACTTTTATGCCAACGCCAGAACGTAAAAAAATAAGAGAAAAACGTATAACTATGCTCAATGGAGCATACGAAATGATGAAGGGCCGTTATCGGGAAATCAAAGAAAATACGTATTTTAGTCCATCCATTGCTGCCGTGGCAATCGAAGATTATCTCGTAATGCGAGATGGACTTATTGCCCGCGATAAAATTCCCGGCGGGATACAATGGCACAAAGTGGCCGGATTGATGGCCTCGTCTATCGGAAAGAATAAGCCAATACAGCTTGTCCCGGAACGGACGGACTCAAAATCATACCGCCATTCAATGGACAATGAAGTCTTGGCTGCACTTCATGGGTTGGCCGTTTGTGCCGAGGGCAAAAGCGAATCGCATATTGATTCAGTCTTAAATGTTTCTAATTTTCGTCACTGGTTTGACGATTTTATTCATGTTTTGCACAATAACCCATCAAACAGCGAGGCATTTGTATTGGCGTTTGAGACTTTAAGCCTTACCTATTTCCCTGACAACTTGGGACATTTCGAGTAATTCAGTATCATTCTAAGCTAGAATCAAACCGTCAAAACATTTCTTGCTGGCAAGTTGTGTCCATTTCGCGGACAAAACGGATTTCAGGTTTCAATCCGTAGGTGCGCTCCATTTAATGGAGCCAACTACCGGCAAAAATCCGCACTCAAACGCCCAAAACCAGCTTCACAATCTGGTGTAGCATGACCCAGAACTGACTGAAAATTGGAGCGAGCGAAGGGATTCGAACCCTCGACACTCACGTTGGCAACGTGATGCTCTACCAGGCTGAGCTACGCTCGCTTCCAGAAGAAAAAAGACAGGCTATGCGAACTCGCCGGATTTACAAGCCCGATTTCAGGCTGGCTTGTCCGAACCACCCAACGTCGCACGAATCACCTTGAGCAAGTCGTCGTGGTTGATGGGCTTGTGGAAAAACGCCACTGCGCCGCTGGAAGTGGCCCGCTCCTTGTTTTTCATGTCTTCCAGACCGGTGATGATGATGATGGGGATTTTCTTCGCCGGATCCAGGCGACGAAACCAATCCATGATGCGAAAACCGTCCCACGGCACGCCGTCCACTTCCGGCGGAAAATTGATGTCCAGCAGAATCAAATCGGGGATTTCCTTGCGCGCGGCGGCGACCGCCTCGGAACCGTCCAAGGCGGTAATGACTTTAAAACCAGCACCTTGCAGTTTCAGGGAAATTGTCTTGAGGATGACTTCGTTGTCATCAACCACCAAGATTTTCTTCTGGCTCGCTGGGGCAGACTCGGCGTTCATAGTTCCACGATTAAACAACAATTCGCTTTGTAACAGCCAATTTTATGCCAACCTACCAGACACTTCTGCTGACGCAAAGCAATTTTATGCACTTTGACTTTTGCGCCTGCCCATGTGCTAAACTGTCGCGTGAGCAACGTTTTCTACACTCCCGGCGAACAACGCGCGGCAAAGGTCAATGACCTTTTCGCTGCCATCGCGCGGCGTTACGATTTGCTCAACGACCTGCAGAGCTTCGGGTTGCACCGGCGCTGGAAACGCCGCGTCGTCGAACTCGCCGCCGTTCAATCCGGCAATCGCGCGCTTGATTTGTGCTGCGGCACCGGGGACCTTGCGCTGGCGCTCGCGCGGCGCGGTGCGGAGGTCACCGGTTTCGATTTCAGCCAGGCGATGCTTGAAATCGCTGAAGCCCGGCGACGGAAAAATTTCAAATCTCAGATTTCAAACCTCAAATCCAATCCACAATTCATTCAGGGCGACGCGCAGCAAATTCCATTTCCCGACGCATCATTCGATATTGTCACCGTCGGTTACGGTTTGCGAAATTTGACGAGCTGGGGAAAAGGCCTGGCGGAAATGCACCGCGTCGCCAAACCCGGCGCGCGGCTTGTTGTGCTTGATTTTGGCAAACCGGCGAACGCCCTTTGGTGCGCAATTTATTTCGGTCATTTGCGTTGCTCCGTGCCGCTCGTCGGCTGGCTGTTTTGCGGCAACGCGGACGCCTACGCCTACATCCTCGAATCGCTGAAACATTATCCAGCGCAGCAAGCCGTCGCGGCCAAAATGCGCGAACTGAAGCTAGTGAATGTGCGCGTCATCAACCTGCTTGGCGGCGCGATGGCCATCAACTACGGCGAGAAACCGATTTGAGCGGCAGATCAATAGTCATTCCTTCACGCGCGGCGTCCACATGCAGTTTCGCCCGTTGTTTGGCCACGAGCTGGCGCGCGTGTTTGACCAGGCCGTCAATTCGTCTGTCGTCGTGGTCCGGGTCGTGGTGAAACAGACAAAGTTGTTTGACCCCGGCTTGCAGCGCGAGCGCGACCGAATCATCCACACAACCGTGCCCCCAACCGAGGTGCTGCTGATATTCAGCGGAATCGTATTGCGAATCGAGAATGAGCACGTCCGCGTCGCGGATAAATTCGATCATTTCGCGGTCGTTGCCGCCGGTGCGCGGTTCGGTGTCGGGGAAAAAGGCGATCAAACTGTCGGGCGAAAACAGCCGGTAGCCGACGCAAAGACCCGGATGATTCGCGCGCATCGCCCGCACGCACACCGGGCCGATGTTGAAGTTGAAGTCCTTGAGTTCCTCGATTTCGATGTTGCTCGGCAGTTTGTTGAACGGCACGGGAAAGTAGGTACTTTCCATCTGGCCGGTCAGGGCATTGACCAAGCCTTTGCGCGTGCCTTCGCAGCCCAAAATCCGCAGCCGGCAGCGGGAATCGTAAATCGGCCCAAAAAACGGCAGGCCTTGAATGTGATCCCAATGCGTGTGCGTCAGCAGCATTGTCAGATTTAGCGGCTGATCCTTGAATTCCGACAGCAGCGAACGGCCCAGCCCACGCAGCCCCGTGCCCGCGTCGAGGAGGATGATTTCTCCGCCGCCGCGCACTTCGACGCACGACGTGTTGCCGCCATAGCGCACGGTCGTCGGTCCCGGCGTCGGAATCGAGCCGCGCACGCCCCAGAATTTTACGCAAGTGGCGGTTTTGATGAAATCACTTTAACCCGTGCGGTCAAAAAGACAAATCGCAAAAACTGAATGGTCTGGAAGTCAGGATGCGGCCTGCAGGCTTTTCGGCCTCAATTCATCGCGAAAAACCTTGCGTGGCATGGCGACTGTTTTAGGATGATAACCTTTGGCACCTTGGCGGGTTGGTAGCTCAGTTGGTAGAGCAGCCCCGAAAGTATTCGGGGTTGGTGTGGGGGTTAAGCCCCAGCTTTGATGGATAATTATTTTTGTGGGTTGGTAGCTCAGTTGGTAGAGCAGTGCCCTTTTAAGGCATTGGTCCAGGGTTCGAGTCCCTGCCAACCCACCACTTTCAAGAAAATGGCTTGGGCTTACATTCTGCGCGGCGATTCCGGGCGACACTACATCGGCTCAACAACCAATCTGGAACGCCGGCATGGCCAAACGCACTCGACGAAACGATTGGGTGACAACCTGAAAATCGTGGCGGCGGTGGAACTGGCCGCTTTAGGCGAGGCACGTGCCTTGGAACGGGAGATGAAGCGTAAGAAGAATCCACGACTGGCACTGGCAATGTTGCAAAGCCGGTTGCGATAGAGCAGCCCCGAAAGCTTTCGGGGTTGGTCCAGGGTTCGAGTCCCTGCCAACCCACCAGCCTTCGCTCTCCGCTTCGCTATAAGCTACGGCTCGGCGAGCCAGAACGGAGAGCGAAGGCTGCCGCGCCGTGGCGCGAAACGCGTAGGCGGGCAAAAACCAGTGATACGCTTTGAGCTTCGTCCGGCGGATCAGTTTTGCGCTGACGACAAAACTTGCTCCCTACGACTCGCCCCGCTTACTCTGACCACACAATGCGGTTGCTTGACCGATATCTGTTCCGCGAATTGCTCACGCCTCTGGCGTATTGCCTCGGCGGTTTTCTGATTTTCTGGATTTCCTTCGACGCCTTCAACAATCTGGCGGATTTTCAGGACGACAAACTGCGACTGCCGGACATCATTGAGTATTATGTGGCGATGACACCGGAATTTTTGGTGATGATCCTGCCGGTGGTGTTATTGCTGGCATTGCTCTACACCCTGACCAATCACGCGCGTCACAATGAAATCACCGCCATGCGTGCGGCCGGTGTGAGTTTGTGGCGCTTGTGCGTACCCTATCTGACCGTGGGTTTGGCGGCGAGCGCGGTTTTGTTCGTGCTAAACGAGTGGTGCGTGCCACGCGGCGCGGATTGGGCGGACCGCATCAAGAACCGCTATGTGCAAAAGCCGGGCGATGCGGGAAAACAGGCCGAATTCCGCAACTTCGGCTTCACCAATGCGCGCGATCATCGCACATGGTTTATTGCTGAATATCGCGTGAAAACTGCCGAAATGCTGAAGCCGCAGGTGAACTGGACGTTGCCCGACGGTTCGAGCCACCGCTTGTATGCCGACCGCGCGATTCGCATCACCGGCGTCTGGACTTTTTTCAACGCGGCGGGATACTCGCAGACGAACGCAAGCGCGCCGCTGTTGCCCTCATTTCAAACAAATGCGCTGGCGATGCCGGAATTCACCGAAAAACCGGCGGAAATTGAGGACGAGATCAAAATCGGCAGCTATCGGAACCTCCGCAATTCCCGCCGGGCGGATATTCCGCTCAAAGTCATTTATAATCATTTGCGGTTAAATCCGAATTTGCCGCGGGCGGATGCAAGTTGGCTGCTCACCAAATTACACGGGCGATTGGCCGCGCCTTGGACGTGTCTGGTTGTGGTGCTCATCGCCATTCCGTTTGGCGCGGCTTCGGGGCGCCGGAATCTTTTCGTCGGCGTGGCCGGCAGCATTTTCATTTGCTTCGCCTATTTTGTAATTCAACAGGTGAGTCTCGCGCTGGGCTCCGCCGGCCATCTACCCGCATGGCTGGCGGCCTGGCTGCCCAATATGATTTTTGGGACGACGGGCCTGGTGCTGACGGCGCGGGTGCGATGAATTTGAGTTTCGATTGTGAGTGACGAGCATTCCAGACGGATGTCGCGTTACGAGCGGCTGCAATTGCTCTATCAAGTGAGCAATGTCATTCATTCCACGCTTGAACCCCAGGAAGCGCTGCAATTGATCGTAAGCGAAGCGGTGCGGCTGATGCACGCGTCGAGCGGCTCGGTGGTCTTGATCAATCCCACGTCGGGCTTTCTGGAAATCCACGCGTCGCAAAACCTGCCGTCGGCGGCAACGCGGCTCAAATTGCGCGTTGGTGAAGGCATCACCGGCTGGGTTGCGCGCACCGGCAAACCCGCGCGCGTCGGCGACGTGACGCAGGACCCGCGCTACGTGATGGCGCGTCGCAGTGTGCGGTCGGAACTGGCCGTGCCGCTGGAAGTGAACGGTGAAACGCGCGGCGTGCTTAACATGGATTCAGATCGCGCGGACGCCTTCACCACGGAAGATCAGGAATTGCTTCAGGAACTGGCGGTGCAAGCGGCCAAGGTGATTCAAAACACCTGGCTCTATGAGCAATTGCGACTGAAGGCGCATTTGTTCGAATCCCTTGCCAGTGTGAGCCGGACGATCAACTCCACGTTGAATCTTGACGAAGCGTTACAGGCCATCACACGCGAAGCGGGCGTGTTGATGCACGCGCGGACGTGCTCGCTGATGATGCTGGACGAAAGCCGCGAGTGGCTCGATTTGCGCGCCAGCTACGGTGCGGGCGAAGCCTACATCAACAAACCGCGATTAGCCGTCGGCGACAGCCTGCTCGGCGTCGTGGTACGCCGCAAAAAACCGATGCAGGTCACCAACGTCCAGGAGTCGAGCCGTTATCAGCATGTCGAAGTCGCGCGGTGCGAAGGATTGGTTTCGCTGCTGAGCGTGCCGCTGATCTTTGCCGGCCAGGCGATCGGTACGTTGAGCATTTACACGGGCCGTCCGTATAGTTTTTCCAACGAGGAAATCAGCATTTTGAGCGCGCTGGCCGAGCTGTCGGCGATTGCGATTGAAAAGGCGCGGCTTTATGAGCGCGTCGTGGACGTCGAGGAACAGTTGCGGCAGAACGAAAAACTCTCCGCGCTCGGCCTGCTGGCCGCCGAGGTCGCACACGAAATCCGCAATCCGCTCACGGTGATGAAGCTGCTGTATCATTCGCTGGATTTGAAGTTTCCGGACGGCGACCCGCGCGCGAAGGACGCCCGGATCATTGACGCGAAAATCGAGCACCTGAACAAGATCGTCGAGCAGATTCTCGCGTTTGCGCGCACAACCGAGCCCAAGCTTGCGCCAGTGAATTTGAATGAATTGGTGGACGAGCTTGGATTACTTGTGCGGCACAAGCTGGCGAATCAAAACATCCGCCTGGTCCGTCAATTGCAACCGGATTTGCCGGTCGTGATGGGTGATGCACCGCAACTGGAACAGGCGTTTCTGAATTTGATCCTCAACGCCGCCGGGGCCATGCCAGGCGGCGGGACACTCACGGTCGAGTCCAAAGCCATCCGTTTGCCGCGGAGCAATCCGCGGGCAACGCACGTCACGGTGGAATTCAAGGACACCGGTGGCGGCATGAGCAAGGAAGTTCAAGAACGTGCCTTCACAGCAGTTTTGAGTACAACGAAGGCCCAGGGAACAGGATTGGGTTTGGCCATCGTTGGCCGCATTATCGAAACACATCATGGAAATGTCCGAATCAAGTCACAAATTGGTTCCGGTACGACCATTCGCATCACTTTACCGGTGAAATAAGCAAGGTGCGAGGCTGACTGACTTCCTGTAGATTGCCTGAAACTTCGGGTGTAATTCAGCGCCCTAATTTTCCAGATTCCGCTCATTGCGAATTCGGCCGTACACGCTATTGTCTTGCCAGACGTTACCGTCGAGTTTATTCGACGGAGTTTCCAATTTTATGAATTACTCAAAGCTGGAATGGTGGGAGCGATTTCAAAAGTATTACACTGAGTTTCCCAAGCTTGGGCTGGCCGTGGATTTGAGCCGGATGAATGTGGATGACACATTCTTCGCGGCGATGGAACCGCAAATGCAAAAGGCGTTCGCCAACATGGCAGCGCTCGAATCTGGGGCCATTGCCAATCCGGATGAAAATCGGATGGTGGGACATTATTGGCTGCGGAACCCGTTGCTCGCGCCATCGCCGGAAATTCGCAAGGAAATTGAAGATACCGTCGCCCGAATCAAGGATTTCGCGGCTAAAATTCACGCGGGTAAAATTCACGGTGCTGGCGGGGCGTTCAAAAATTACCTTTTGATTGGTATTGGCGGGTCGGCGCTGGGGCCGCAATTCGTCGCCCACGCTTTGGGTGATCCGCGTACCGACGAGCTCAAGCCCTTTTTCTTTGACAACACCGACCCGGACGGCATGGACAGGGTTCTTGCTACAATTGGATCCGATCTGGACAAAACCCTTTGCATTATCATTTCCAAGTCCGGCAGCACCAGGGAAACCCACAACGGAATGCTGGTAGCGGAAAATGCTTTCAAGCACGCAGGCCTTCATTTCGGACAACACGCCGCCGCCATTACCACTTACGGCAGCGAACTTGATAAGCACGCCATGAAGAATAAATGGTTAACGCGATTTCCAATGTGGGATTGGGTTGGTGGTCGAACCAGCGAGTTATCAGCGGTCGGGTTATTACCAGCCGTTTTACAAGGAATTGACATAACTAATTTAATTTTAGGAACTTGTGAATGCGACAAAGCTACAAGGCTGTCTAACGTTAAAGTCAACCCAGCAGCCCAGCTTGCACTGGCTTGGTACGAGTCAGGTAACGGTAAAGGAACCAAAAACATGGTCGTTTTACCCTACAAAGACCGTTTAGAGCTGTTTTCAAAGTATCTCCAGCAACTCGTGATGGAATCACTCGGAAAAGAGCAAAATTTGAATCGAACTGTGGTCAATCAGGGGATTGTGGTTCTCGGAAATAAAGGAGCAACAGATCAACATTCATATGTTCAACAACTCAGGGATGGGCTGAACAATTTCTTTGTCACCTTTATAGAGGTTTTGAAGGATGGAAAAAACCAAAGCTTGGAGGTTGAATCCAAAGTGACATCCGGGGATTATCTTCACGGATTTTTTCTGGGAACCCGCCAAGCACTCGCTGAAAAGGACAGGGAATCCGTTACCATCACAGTCAAAGAAGTTTCTCCCTTTGTGGTTGGAATGCTCATCGCATTGTTTGAGCGGGCTGTCGGCCTTTACGCCTCATTAATCAACATCAATGCCTACCACCAACCTGGTGTCGAGGCTGGCAAGAAGGCCGCCGGTAAGGTGATTGAAACACAGCGCAAGGTGTTGGATTTTCTCTCCAAACAACCCGGCGCGGAGTTTAGTGTTGAAGAAATCTCCAAAGGAATTGGCGCGGAAGATGACGTTGAACACATCTTCAAAATATGCGAATATCTATCCACAAATCAGGAAAGAATAATTTGTAAATTGTTTGATGACAGCATATTAAAGCGGAAATATGCTATAATTTAATTTCTAATGTTCGTTTATTCAAAACAATACGACGTCATTGTTATCGGTGCCGGTCACGCCGGGATTGAAGCCGCATTGGCTGCTGCCAGAATGGGCTGTCAAACTTTGCTGCTCACCATGAATGCAGATTCCATCGGACAGATGTCTTGCAACCCTGCCATCGGCGGACTCGCCAAGGGGCATCTGGCGCGCGAAATTGATGCCTTGGGGGGAGAAATGGGCAAGGCCACAGACATGACCGGGTTGCAATTCAGGATGCTGAACACAAAAAAAGGTCCGGCGGTTTGGGCGCCAAGAGCTCAATGCGACAAAAAAGCTTATCAATTTCGGCTTAAATGGGTCTGTGAATCGGAACCCAATTTAGATTTAAAGCAGGGACAAACGGCAAAAATTCTTCACAAGGACGGGGAAGCCTTTGGAGTCGAAACCACCCTTGAAGTCCAGTACATCGGAAAGACAATAGTAATAACGACGGGGACATTTCTTCGGGGATTGATGCATGTTGGATCGAATCAGCAGCCTGGCGGACGAGCTGGCGATTTGGCCGCATTAGGCCTGTCAACGTCACTTAAAGAAATCGGCGTTGAGCTTGGCCGGCTAAAAACCGGAACTCCGCCACGACTTCTGAGACGCTCAATTGATTTCTCCAAAACAGAAGCTCAATCGGGCGACGAGCCAGTTCCTTATTTCACATTCTGGAAGGATGATTTGTTCCACATGGAACAATCGGCCAAAAATTTGTTTGGCAGTGGCCGTTCCGCCGGGAAATACCCGCAAGGATCAATCCTAGATAAAATCAATGGCCAATTGAGTTGCTTCATAACATTTACTACACAAAAGACCGCAGAAATAATCCGCTCAAACCTACACAAATCTCCTTTGTATTCAGGCACTATTGAAGGAATAGGGCCAAGATATTGCCCGTCAATTGAAGATAAAATTGTGAAGTTTCCCGAAAAGGAGCGGCATCAAATTTTTCTTGAGCCGGAGGGGGTTGAAACTGACGAATTCTACGTCAACGGCTTCTCAACAAGTCTGCCGTTTGAAGTCCAGGTGGAATTGGTCAGGACAATTATAGGCTGCGAAAACGCTGAAATCATGCGTCCAGCCTATGCTGTGGAATATGATTTCGCCTACCCAACACAATTACTGCCGTCCTTGGAAACTAAGGCTTGCAAGAATCTGTTTTTAGCCGGACAAATCAACGGAACCTCCGGATATGAAGAGGCTGGCGGTCAGGGAATCATCGCCGGCATTAATGCAGCCAGAAGAGTCAATTCCCTCGATCCAATCATCCTTCGGCGCGATCAGGCGTATATTGGAGTCCTGATTGATGATTTAGTTACTAAAGGCACAACTGAACCTTACCGTATGTTTACATCACGCGCTGAATATCGGCTTTTGCTCCGTCAAGACAACGCTGATATGCGGCTTTCAGACATTGGACATGAAATCGGTCTTTTACCCGAACGTAAGTATTCAAAATTTTGCTCCAAACAGAAAGCCATATTAAACGAACTAAGCAGTTTATATTCAACGTATTATGTAAACAACTCTTTGGCGAAAGTACTCTCCAGACCTAAAGTTGGCTACAAAGATTTGCCGAATCGCAATGACGCTCTGTCCGAGGAAGTAATTCAGCAAGTTGAGATTGCCATCAAATATGCCGGTTACATCGAACGGCAGGAGACGGAAGTTGAGAAATTCAAAAACTTGGAGGACAAGCAGATTCCTGACTCTTTTGAATTTTCGTCGGTGCCAGGCTTGCGCCTTGAAGCCCGCCAGAAACTTTCAAAAATTCGTCCAACTTCCATCGGTCAGGCGGCCCGAATTTCCGGGGTGTCGCCTGCGGACATCAGCATCCTCATGGTTTGGTTGAAGCGGTGTGGCGGGGCTGGCGAAGGAAACGATTTGTCAACCGATGCCGAAACTTGCAGTGCTTGCGAATCGGAACTCGACGGGTAATGTGAAGTGATTGTTTGGCTGTCCGACATGGATTCGAACCATGAATAACGCCTCCAAAGGGCGCTGTGTTACCGTTACACCATCGGACAAACCGGAAAAAACATTAAACTTTACGTGCCATTCGCGCAAAGGGAAAATCATTAATAACAATTTTTGCAAAGAAAGAAGGTTTGCCCACAACATTTCTTGGCCGCAAGATGTCGTAATTCGTAATGAACAACGTTTCAGTTGAAACCACTCCGCGTGTTGTCGCAGCCGGTCCTCCGGCGGCGCCGGCATCAGACTTTTCCAAGCCGGTCATGCGGCCAAAGAAGGGCGTGCTCAAAATTGCCGCCGAAGTGCTTAATCATGGCGGACCGGGCTATCTCCAGTTTGCCGTCACGAACATTTGCAATGCGGACTGTGATTTCTGTGGTTTTGCCCGCTCCAAGTTTGATCCCAAAGCCCGGCACAGCGTGACATTGCAGGAGACGCGCGACGTCATTGACATCGCCGTCAAAAATCACATCGGCTATCTGTTGTTCGTTGGCGGCGAACCGATGGTGCATCGCGATTTGCGTGCCATGACGCGCTACGCGGCGGAGCGCGGGATTCATCCGATGATTTGCACCAACGGGGGGCTTTGGACTGAGGAAAATATGCGCGGCCTCGCCAGGGACGGCCTGAGCAGCGTGATCATGTCCATTGACGCGCACAATGTTTCCAAACACGAGAAGAACCGCGGCCTGCCGGATGTCTGCAGGAAAATCAAACGCGCCAACGAATTCTTCCACTCGGCCGGCATCCAGACCACGGCCAGCATCACGGCGAGCCGGTTGATTGACGATTATGACCGGCTCCCGGAATTTCTCGAAACCCTGGGCTTCAAAAGCTGCACGTTCAGTTACCCCTTGACTTCGCTGGCCAGCAGCTATCTCAGCTTCAGTGACAGCGGGCTGGTCAATTACTCAAAGGATGAGTTGATTGAGGTGTTTGAGAAAATCAAACGGATGAAACAGCGCAGCCGTTTCCCGGTTGTCAATCCGGCAGAATCGCTGACCGAAATGCAGCGGCATCTGCGTGGCGAAAAGGAGAAGTTCGGCTGCCTCGGCGGGCACAAATATTTTTACCTCGACTGGAAACTGGACCTTTACCGCTGTCATTTCTGGGAGAAGCCCATGTGCAAAGTGCACGAGTGGGATGACTCAAAACTCATTCGCGACGGCTGCACCCGCTGCATGATTGACTGTTACCGCGACCCGAGCGTGCTGCAATTCGTCGCCATCAGCGCCAGCGACGCCTTCAACAATTTAAAAAAAGGCAGGCTGATTTCGGCGGCGAAAAACGTTTTTGATTCCCGCAACCTGACTTCCCTCAAGGCCGTTTGGGAGGACCGCAAGTGGATTGGCGGGGTGTAGTCAAAATTTAAGCGGTGTCTTAATTTGGGGACTTATATACAATGTTACCCTGCCAGAATTAGCCGGAACAGGCCGGAATAAGGCGGAAATCAAGGGGTTAGGGGGTGGCCTTTGAAAAAAAGGCGCACAGTAAAACTGCCGGATGGCCGCGAGATTTCACTTTTTGCCGCCCGCTGCGAGTATCGTAAGACTCAATGCTATATTACCATCAAGCAGTTCCTGCAACTGTTTACTTTGTTTCGCGTAGTATTCCACTACTGCATCATACGATTTCACCTTTTCGCTAATGGTCTGGAACGCCCCAGTAACGTGTTCACTTGGGGCGTGTGCTTTCAGAAATGCCTCGACAATATCAAGTTCTTGGTTCGGGTACATAAATGCAATTGGTCTGGTTCGCCGTGGACTTCATCAGACGCCAAAAATGAAGGGTTGTCAAATGCTGAAAAGGTTGACGATTTAGGTGGTTCAATCATTCTTGTCTCATGGACACATTCTGCATCCTTTTCAAATCGTTTGGGGATTACCTGTTGTATGGTATTGGCCTTTGGATTGCCGCTTGTGCTCTTTCTCCGACATTCAAAGCGTGGTTCAAACAGCAGGAGAACGCCATGAAGAAAACCCGCTGGAAAAGCATTTTATTTGGTGTTTCTCTGGCTGTTTTCTGCACGGCTTTAATCGCTGCATCGGTCCGCATTCAACTGATACAATTAAAAGAACAATCGCCGGGCTATCAAAGTCAGATGATTTTGAAATTTCACACCAAAAATCTTGCGGCAGAATTTGCCAAATATGCCGATGACTATGACAAGCTAGCCGCATCAAATAATGGGCAAGTATGGAACAAGGGCTTAGAATTTCGTCGTCAATTCGACGATAAAACCCGCTTGATACAAACCAGATTGGACGAAGAGGGACGAGACACCCAAAAGCTATATGAACTTTATTATAAAGCGGCAATGACAAGCAGGGGCAATGATCGAAACCCATTGAGTGATGAAGTTAGGGAAATTTCAAAAGAATTGACAAATCTGGCAAACCAACTTCCAACCCATGAACAAAACCATTGAAAACAAAGGAGAAAAACGAGTATAAATAATGTCATTTTGACACTTGACAACCCCAACGATTTAGGGTAACTTGATTACAGAATGAAAACGACATTTGAGTTTAAGACGCTGGCAGAGTTCATGGATTATTTCTGTGATGAAGCAACCTGTTTGAAGCATTACGCTGGCATCCGTTTCGCCAATGGCGAGTATTGCCCGCATTGCGGCCACACGGAGATTTACACGTTCAAAGATGGCAAGCGGTATCGTTGCGCCAAGTGCAAACAGGATTTCACTATCAAGACCGGCACGGTGTTTGGCGAAAGCAAGTTGCCGTTGCGGAAATGGTTCATCGCCATTTACCTGCTTTCAACCACCAGCAAGGGCATGTCATCCGTTCAAGTTGCCAAGCACGTCGGCGTGACGCAAAAGACGGCATGGTTCATGGCGCACCGGATTCGTGAAGCTCACCAGCAAAACAAGGGACAACTTTTCGGGAAGATTGAAGCGGATGAAACTTTCATCGGCGGGCTGTCAAAGAACATGCACGCCAAGCAGCGCAAGGCTGCGATACGCGGCACTGGCGGAACGGGCAAGACTCCGGTGTTCGGGATGAAAACTCGCACTGGTGAAGTTCGGGCAAAAGTTGTTGCGTCTGTCGGCAAGGAAGATTTGCACAAGGAAATCAAAACCAACGTGGCACCGGGCGCAACGCTCTACACTGACAAATGGGTTGGCTATCGCGGGCTGAAAGCGGAATTCAATCACGCCACGGTTGACCACATGGCGAAGGAATACGTCAACGGCGATTGCCACACGAACGGCATTGAATCATTTTGGGCGTTGTTCAAGCGCGGTTATCACGGTGTTTATCACCAGATGAGCAAGAAACATTTGCAGCGGTATGTGAATGAGTTCACGTTCCGTTTCAATCGCCGCGCCAATGGAATGCAGAGCGTATTTTCAGACGTGGTTGCGCGAGTTGCAAACAGCGCACAGTTGCCTTACAAAACACTGATTCAAAAACCAATATGAGCAGGCCACAAAAAATCATTCCGCCAATCAAAGGCGAGTTCAACAACATCCTGAGATCGGTTGCAATGGGCAGCGGTGTCGGGAAGCGTGCGGCGATCAAACTGGCCAGAGGCAAGGCGGCGGGGAAAAACATCGTCAAGGCAACTGACCAAACGCCGCCAAGAGAACCTTAATCCGAGAACCATGAAAACCCAAATCGCAATTTTCCTCGCTTCGCTTTTGCTGTTCGGATGTTCGCAGGAGAAATTTGAAACCAAAACGATGTCATGGGACACCAAAAGCCTGTTTTACACGAATCAAAACTTGGTAATCTTTGCGAAAGGAGGGCCAATCCAAACCAATGTGGATTCCCTCGACCAGGCGGCGAACATCCTCGGACAATATGGCTGGGAATTTGTCAATTCCGATACCGAGAATGGCGAGAAGGTTTATCACATGAAAAGACGGGCGCAAAAAACCGGCGATTTTTACCTCTCGCCAAATGTCCATTTAAATAATTAGGGTAACAATGTATATAAATCCCTTAATTTGAAATTACTTACGCCAAAACAAGCTTGCGATGCAGTGAATGATACCGCTTGCGCTGTGATGAACGGTTGGTTGTGAACATCTCCTGCAATTCTCTCGACGCGTCCACCTCTTGCCGCAGCAGGTCGCAAAAGTGCTGCCATTCATTGTTGCTGGGGTCTTGCTCTTCCCAACTCAGCATGAAATCAAAATCCGCCCCGTGCTTTACCAGTCGTCCTGGCAGCGCCTGATTCTTTAAATTGCCAACAAGAATCCCGTAGCGTAAATAAGGGTGGACATGCTTATGTGTCGCTGCCTTTGCACTGTACGTCAGCGAGTCATGTGTGGTGATGGCCAGCTTGCATTCGACCACCACACGAGGCACCCACCGACCGTCGCTCCATTTATCGCTGACCAGCAAATCAGTTTCATAATTGGACACGTCCGGCTCTGCTTTGTCGTCGCCGGAATATTTGTAAATCTCGCACTTGTAAGGAAGTTTTTTGCCGTCCGTCACGGCAATCGTGGATTCGTTTTTTCCGTATCCTGACAAGTCTCTGACGAGACGTTCAGCCAACGACTTTGCCCATGCCCTTTCATTTAGCTCCATAATTTGCCGCTATTAAAACATCCAATTTTAGGCGCGTCAATTTTACCACCCGAAAAAATTAGAAATAAATCTTGCATCCGAATGTCATAAAAAAATAAAAGCCTCTTAGTAAGACTCAAACCCGCAATTTTTACGGGTGAGTTGAATACCGAATTTAGGGGGAAATTATATGCGATTGACACCCATAACGCGGCGGGAATTGATCAAGCGTCTCCGAAATCTCGGATGGGACGGCCCGGTTTCAGGCGGCAAGCATGAGTTCATGGTTCGCGGCGCAATGAAACTGCCGATTCCCAATCCGCACGGCGGAGTTTTGGGTGTGGGAATGGTCAGTGAAATTTTGAGGGAAACGGAAATCAGCCGCGAAGACTGGCTTTCGGCTGGTTAAGCGACAACGGCCAAATCGTGCAGCGCCGGCAAACCATCGCCACGCGCCAGCGACAATTCCACCCAGCCTTCCAGCGCGGATTTCAATTCATTCATCACTTCGGCGCGCGTCGGAGCAAACACAACCAGACCGGCAAAACCGGGGATTTTTGCAGAAAATCCCTCGCCCGCGCCGAGTTTTTTTACCACCGCCAGTTTCAGCGCGTCTTTGCAGTATTCGCTCATGCCGTTCATTGCAGATACATTAATCAATCAGCAGACGAAAATCAATCCGTTCTTTAAATCAAATTCCCTCTTGTCATCCGGCGATTTCCTGATAGGTTTGCAGCCCTTTTTTATGAAGACGGACATTCATCCGAAATATGTGGACGCGGAAATCCGTTGCGCCTGCGGCAATGAGATCAAGACCCGCTCCACCAAGCCCGTAATCATCGTGGGCATTTGCAACGTGTGCCACCCGTTCTACACCGGCCAGCAGAAGTTCGTGGACACCGCCGGCCGCGTGGACAAATTCCAGCAACGTGCCGCCAAGACCCTGGCCGCCCAGGCGGCGGCGGCAACCCGCAAGAAAAAGAAGTAGCTTTCCGATATTTATCCGCCTGCGCTCTGTTTCGGCAGAAGGCAGGCGGTTTCTTTTTCCAAAGCAAATGCCCGTGAAATTTACGATTTACGATTTACCATTGACGCGTCAATCGTAAATCTGAAATCGAAAATCAAAAATGGATCTGCGACCGCACATTGAAAAATTCTCCCGGCGCTTTGCCGAGGTCGAGGCCGCGTTGAGCGACCCAAAAGTTTTCGACAACCCGCAACGCGCACAGGAATTGTCCAGGGAATACGCCCGGCTCAAGGAGCTGGTCGCGTATGGCGAAAGCTACTTGAAAACACTTGCCCATTTGGACGAGAACCGCGCGCTGTTGAAAAGCGAACCGCCTGATTCCGAACTGGCCCAACTCGCCAAAGACGAAGCTGCACGGCTTGAAATCGAGGGAAAACGCCTCGCGCAGCAAATCCAGTTCGGCATTCTGCCGCCCAACCCGACCGATTCGCGCAACACCATCATCGAAATTCGCGCCGGCGCCGGTGGTTCGGAATCCGCGCTGTTCGCCGCCGATCTTTACCGGATGTATTGTCGCTACGCCGAAGCGCGCGGCTGGAAGGTGGAAACGATGGATTCCAATCCGTCCGATCTCGGCGGTTTCAAGGAAATCATTTTTTCCATCATTGGCACGGACGTTTTCAAGCGGCTGAAATACGAGAGCGGGGTCCACCGGGTCCAGCGCGTGCCCGCGACCGAGGCGCAGGGCCGCATCCACACGAGCACCTGCACCGTCGCCGTTTTGCCCGAGGCGCAGGAGGTGGACATCGAAATCAAACCGGAGGAATTGGAAATCAACGTCTGCCGCGCTTCCGGCAAGGGCGGTCAGGGCGTCAACACCACCGACTCGGCCGTGCAGATCATCCACAAACCCAGCGGCCTTATTGTTCGTTGCGCCGATGAACGTTCGCAGCAAAAGAACCGGGTGAAAGCGTTAAAAGTCCTGCGCTCGCGCCTGCTGGAACGCAAAATCACCGAGGAAAATGCGAAATATGCCGCGCAGCGCAAAGACCAGATCGGCAGCGGCGAACGCAGCGAAAAAATCCGCACCTACAATTTTCCACAAAACCGCGTCACCGACCACCGCGTTGAGCTGACGCTGTACAACCTGGCGAACTTCATTGAAGGCGAACTCGACCCGCTGCTCGAGCCGCTGATGACACATGATTTGGAGAAACGATTGGAGGCGTTGAGAACGTAGGACAGGCATCTTGCCTGTCTCAAATTTTGAGAAAGCCGCTTAAGCGGGGGATTTTTTATGGAGGCAGGCTGGAAACGCTGCCCTACTTTATAGACCGACGAACATCATCTGACGAAAATGAAAACCACACACTTTGAACCACACGGTCTCATTTTTGACTGCGACGGCACGCTGGCCGACACGATGCCGTTGCACTGGCGTGCATGGCACATGGTCACGCAACGGCATGGACTCCATTTCCCCGAAGATCGTTTTTATTCGCTCGGCGGAGTTCCTGCGCGCGACATTCTTAAGCTGCTCGCGCAGGAACAGGGCCGGTCGCTCGACCACATCGCCGTCGCGCACGAAAAAGAAGAAACCTACCTGACGACTCTTTCACAAATCGAACCCATCCACGCCGTTGTGGAGATTGCGAAGGCGAATCATGGCAAAATCCCGATGGCCGTTGCATCCGGCGGCACGGAAAAAATCATCACCCGGGTGCTGGAGCGCCTGAACATCCGGCATCTGTTCGACGCCATCGTGACGAGCGAAATGGTGAAAAACCAGAAACCCGCGCCGGACATTTTTCTCGAAGCCGCGCGGCGGATTGGCGTGGAGCCGAAATTTTGTCGCGCGTACGAGGATACCGATCTCGGCATGACCGCCATCCGCGCGGCGGGTATGGAAGCCGTGGATGTGCGGGAACTGATCGCCAAGCGTTGAAGCTTGAATCGCTGCAGCGAACGAAGTTTTAACCGCGCCACGAAAGTTCTTTGCGGATCCAATTGGGATCGCGCCTCAAATCCAGAACGGCGAAGACCTGCGTTTCCGTTTCGGTTTCGCGGTAATAAATGCCGAAAGGAAGTCGCTCGGCGAGCATTCGGTAAAATCCGGAATAACGGGAATGGATTCCGTGGTAAAGTGCGAGACTTTCAATGTCAGCCACCAGTGAATCGGCACAGTAATCGCCAATGCCGGGTTCCTGCGCGTCGTAAAAATTCCTGGCTTGTTCGATGTCTTCAGCAGCTTCGGCCAGGACGATGACTTTTCTCATGCGGTGCGTTTTGCGAGACGCTTCTTGAGTTGGGCAACCGTGAGAAATTCGCCTTTGCCCGCCTCAACTTTAGCAAGGCGCTTTTCGAGAATTTTTTTATGCCACGCCGGCGATTCCAATTTGTCCGGTTCGACGGCCATCGAACGCCAGAGAAGTTCCATCGCTTGCAGCCGCTCGGCGAAACTCATGCGCTTGATTTCCAAGGTTTCAATCATGGTTTCAAAGTGCCACTGTGAAAATGCGGCGTCAAGGTGCAAGGCTATTCAAGTCCCCGCAAAATACTTGTCCGCCTTTTTATCCTTGAAAAGCAAAACTGCGAATATGACTGGAAATCCAAACCATACAATCAAAGGCAGCGGCTCAAGTAACCACTCCCACCAAGATTGCGGGCTGCTGAAGATTTTCATGCGAATCATCAGTGCTAGAACAACCGCTGGAATTAAAATAATTATCACCGACATTATCCACCTTGAATGACGAGCGCGAATGCAAGAGTAAAAAATTCCAAGAAGAGAAAAGCACAAAAAGCATCCGAAAATTACCAGCCCTTCTTGGGAAGCTGTGTGCCGGAATTTCCAGAGAGGCCAAGTGAAAAAGGCCGCATACAAAACAAACGCAATTCGACTAAATTGAACCGTAAGCGACGCTTTAATTATTTGCCACATTTTTCAACGGACTTCGATTAAAATTGCCCCAGCTTCTTCGATTTCTCCGTCGCGGCGCGGACGGCGCTCATCACCACGCCGCGCAGTTTGCCTTTTTCCAATTCATGCAGGCCTTCAATCGTCGTGCCGCCGGGGCTGGTGACCTGGTCTTTGAGCGCGCCGGGATGCTGGCCGGTTTCCAAAACCATTTTGGCCGCGCCCAAAACCGTTTGCGCCGCGAGCTTCGTTGCAATGTCGCGCGGCAACCCCGCCGCCACACCGCCGTCACTCAACGCCTCGATGAATTGATAAACATAGGCTGGGCCACTGCCGCTCAATCCCGTCACGGCGTCGAGCAACGATTCCTTCACTGGAAACGCGATGCCGACGGCGGAAAGAAGTTTCTTTGCCAGTTCACTATCCAATGCCGTCGCGGATTTGCCGAGCGCAAACGCCGCCGCTGCCTCGCCCACGAGCGCGGGCGTGTTGGGCATCACGCGAATGACTCGCGCGCCGGCGGGCAGCGCCGCTTCCATTTTGGCAAGCGTCACCCCGGCGGCGATGGAAATCAGCAGATGTTCATTTGTGTAATTGCCGCGCTGTTCGGCCAGAACCCCGGCGACCTGGTCGGGTTTCACGGCGAGAACAAGGACGTTCGCGAATTGCAAAACGTCGGCGCTGGACGCGGTGGTTTTGGCGCCGGTTTCCTTGGTGAAGGCGGCGCGCGCCACCTCAGACAAATCGCTGGCGAAGATTTCCTTTGGGAAAACAATTTCCGCGCGAATGAAGCCGCGCGCCAGCGCCGTGGCCATTTTGCCCGCGCCGAGAAAGCCGATGGTTAATGGGGTTGCCATGAGAGCTTTTTAGCAGGCCGGTTTGCGCAGCGGAAGTGAAAACGCGCCGATGAATTCGCGGCTTGAATTTGCGCGAACACAATCTATTTTAAGTCCGGCACAAAAAGGTTGTTGAATTTTCAATTTTTACGTAATGGCAGGCAACCGTCGCACATGGGAAACGTTTGAGGCAATGCGCCACGCCGCCGAAGAGGGCGACGCGCAGGCGCAGTGTTATCTCGGTGTCTGTTTCCAAAACGGCCAGGGCGTGACCCAGGATTATCACGAGGCGGTGAAATGGTTCCGTCGCGCGGCCGAACAGGGTGATCCCGTCGCGCAGTGTTACCTCGGCGTGTGTTATTTGAACGGCGCCGGTGTGCCGCAGGAATTCGGCGAGGCGGCCAAGTGGTTGCGCGAAGCGGCGGAACAAAACGACCCCGCCGCGCAATTTAACCTCGGCATGCTCTACGAAACCGGCCAGGGCGTGACGCAGAATTACGCCGAAGCGGTGAAATGGTATCGCGAATCAGCGGAGCGCGGCTACCCGGCGGCGCAATTCAATCTGGGAGTCTTTTACGAGACGGGCCAGGTCGTGCCGCAAAATTTCAAACTGGCCGTCAAATGGTATCGCGACGCCGCCGAACAGGAATGCGCGCCCGCGCAGTGCAATCTTGGCCTTTGTTACCAAACCGGACGCGGCGTGGAGCAAAATCAGCAGGAGGCCGTGAAGTGGTTCATCCGCGCCGCGCGGCAAGGCGATAAAACCGCCCAGCACAACCTCGGTCTGCACTACGCCTCGCAGGAAATCACCGAAACCACTGAAGCCGCCGAAGAATCGCCGTGAACATCAGTGGGCGAGTTCTGCCAGTTTCGCGTTTGCACGCCCGTCATCAATAATTTCAGCGGCCAAATCCCAGCCTTCAACCAGCGACTCCGTTTTGCCCGCGACGAACAGCGCGGCGGCAGCGTTGAGCAGGACGGCGTCGAGTTTCGGCCCGCGTTCCCCGCCACGCAGAATGCGCCGCACGATTTCCGCGTTGATTTTGCAGTCGCCGCCGATCAAATCCGCCAGCTTCGCCGACTGCACCGGGAATTGTTCCGGTGACAAAATGGACGTGGCAAAACCGCGTTCCTGATAAAATTCAGCAACCGTGTTCGGGCCCAGGGTCGAAAATTCATCGAGATGACTCGCCGCCGGGACCGATCCGCACACAACCATTGCGCGCCGCACGCCGAGCGATTGCAACACCCGGGCGAGCGGCTCGCACAATTCCGGTCGTGGCACACCGACGAGCATCGCCGAAGGCCGCGCGGGATTCAGCAGCGGGCCGAGAAAATTGAAGATCGTCCGCTGGCCGCGTTCGGCGCAGAGTTTGCGCGCCGGGGCAATGTGTTTGAATGCGGGATGGTAATTTGGCGCGAAGAAGAACGCAAAGTGATGTTTGCGCAATGAGCGCGCGGCTTCCGCCGGGGTCAAATCAATGCGCACGCCGAGAGCTTCGAGCACGTCCGCGCTGCCGGCTTGTGAAGTAATCGCCCGGTTACCATGCTTGGCGACGGTCACCCCGGCGGCGGCGCAGACAATGGCGGTGGTGGTTGAAATGTTGAACGTGCCAAGCCGGTCGCCGCCGGTGCCGACGACGTCGAGGATTTCCCGCGCGCGGGTTTCGGCATCGAGCGGCGGTTGAATTGATTTGTCACGCAGGGCGCGGGCGAACGCGGCGATTTCGCCGGGGGTTTCGCCTTTTTGCGCAAGCGCGCTCAGAAAAGCGGCTTTGCCGGCGGCCGGAACGTTTTCGTCAGTCAATTGTTCAACCGCCAGGCGGACTTGTTCGTCCGCGAGCGGACGCGCGGCGGCAAGTTGTGGAATGAACTTCTCAAGCACGGGACAATTCTAAGCCCCGGCGCGTTTGGCTCAAACCGAAAGTGCGCGCGGATGAAAGCGTGGACAGTTGCGCAAAATCCAGTAACTTGTCGGGCGCTGGCGCTGTCTCAACTAGGAGCAGCGAATAGATTAAATTTATGGCAGACAAACCGGGCAGCAGTTGGATCAAATGGACAATCATTATTTTTGCCGTTGTGGCGGTGATCGTTGGCGGCGTTTGGTATTTTAAACGCGGTCACACCGACGCGCCGGATTACCAGGTTGCCACGGTCGCCCGGGGAGATTTGACGCAGGTGGTGACGGCGACGGGCACACTCAATCCGGTGGTGAACGTGACGGTGGGCAGCCAGGTTTCGGGCATCATCAATAAACTTAACGTGGATTACAATTCAATGGTGAAGTCCAACGAGGTCATCGCGGAAATAGATCCTTCGACTTATCACGCGGCGGTCGAACAAGCCAAAGCCGATCTGGCCAACGCGAAGGCGAATTTGGAATTGCAGCAGGCCGAGGCAGAGCGTAGCGCCGAGTTGTTCACGAACAAATTGATTTCCAGTTCCGATTACGACACGGCCACCGCCAACTTGCACGAGGCCGAAGCCACGGTGCAAATCAAACAAGCCTCGCTGGACAACGCGAACGCAAATCTGGGTTATTGCAAAATCCGTTCGCCGGTGGATGGCATAGTGATTTCGCGCGCGATAGACCTCGGCCAGACGGTGGCGTCCAGTTTCAACACGCCGACGCTTTTTCAGATCGCGAATGACCTGACGAAAATGCAAATTGATTCGAGCGTGGCCGAAGCCGACGTTGGCGGCGTGGTGGAAGGCCAGAACGTGGACTTCACGGTGGACGCGTATCCGTATCGGAATTTCCAAGGAGTCGTCACGCAAGTGCGGAATTCGCCGACGACCGTCAACAATGTCGTTACTTACGACTGCGTCATCGGTGTGACGAATTCGGATTACAAGTTGAAGCCGGGCATGACGGCGAACGTTTCCATCGTCATCGCCCAACGGGAAAATGTGTTGAACATCCCGAACGCCGCCCTACGTTTTCATCCGCCGGATTCCGCCATGGTGGAAACCAATTCTGCCGCGACGCAGCCGGCCACGAACGGCGGCAATTTTGCCGGCACGTTTGGCGGGCAGGGCCATCGCAGCGGCCACCCGCGCGGCGAACGCCCGGTTTTTCACACGATATATGTGCTTTCAGGCACGGGTAACGATGCAAAACTACAGGCGGCGCAGATCAAGACCGGCATCAGCGACGGCATTTCGACCGAGGTGCTTTCAGGGCTGGACGCGGGCGCGCGGGTTGTGACCGGCATGGTTTCAACCGGCACACAGGCCGCTCGGACATCGAACCCGTTGGGCGGCGGCTTCCCCAGAATGCGTTGATCCGATTTGCCGTGCAGATCAATCCCGTCATCAAGCTCGCGGACATCCACAAGGTGTATCACACCGGCGAAGTGGATGTCCACGCGGTGCGCGGGATTTCGCTGGAAGTTTTTCCGGGCGAATTCGTGGCTCTCATGGGCGCGAGCGGCTCCGGCAAAAGCACGCTGATGAACATGATCGGCGCGCTGGACCGCCCGACCAGGGGGCACTACTGGCTGGATGGCATTGACGTTTCCACGCTCGACCGCGATGCGCTGGCTGATGTCCGCAACGAAAAAATCGGCTTCGTCTTCCAGGGTTTCAACCTGCTTTCGCGCACATCGGCGCTGGAAAACACCGAAATGCCGATGCTTTACAACCGCCACCGCATCCAGTCGCACGAACAGCGCGAACGCGCCCTGCACGCGCTCGATCTGGTGGGCCTCGGTGACCGCGCCGACCACCACCCCAACCAGCTTTCCGGTGGCCAGCAGCAGCGTGTCGCCATCGCCCGTGCGCTCGTCAACCAGCCGTCCTTGCTGCTCGCCGACGAGCCGACCGGCAACCTCGACAGCCAGACGAGCATCGAAATCATGGGCGTGTTCCAAAAGTTGAACGACCAGGGCATCACCATCGTCATGGTCACCCACGAACTGGACGTGGCGCGTTTCACCAAGCGCATGGTCATCCTGCGTGACGGGAAAATAGTCACCGACGAGCCGGTGCAGAACCGCTCGTTCGGGGAAAAGGAATTGCAGCAGCTTCACGCGGCACAACAGGCCGTCAAACTCGCGTCATGAGAATCTTCGCCTCACTAAAAATCGCCGGGCGGGCACTGCGCCGGAACAAGATGCGTTCGCTGCTGACGATGCTCGGCATCATCATCGGCGTCGGTGCCGTCATCGGCTCGGTGAGCCTGACTTCCGGCGCCACCAAACAGGTCGAGGACCAGGTCAGCAGCCTGGGCGAAAGCGTGATTACGGTTTTTTCCGGCAATTTCACCAGCGGCGCAATGCGCGGCGGCTGGGGCAGCGCGCCGACGCTAACAGTGGCCGACGCACAGGCGATTGCCGGGTTGAAAAACGTCGTGGCCGTCAGTCCTGAAGTGCGCGACCGCGCTCAAGTGCTGGCGAACGGCCTTAACTGGAACACGCAGGTGATGGGTGAATCGCCCGATTATCCGCAAATCCGCAACTGGAGTATCGCCAGCGGCGCGATGTTTTCCGACCAGGATGTGCGCAGCCTCGCGAAGTCCGCCGTGATCGGCAAAACCGTGGCCGACCAGTTGTTTCCCAACGAAAATCCAGTCGGCCAGACCATCCGCATCCGGAACCTCCCATTTCTTATCGTCGGCGTGCTGGCCCCCAAAGGCTTTAATCTGTTCGGGCAGGATCAAGACGACACGGTCGTCGTCCCTTATACGAGTCACATGCACCGCATCACCACCCGCACGTTTGTGAACGACGTTCTGGTGGAAGCCGCCAACGACAAGGTCATAGACAGCGTGCAAAAGGACATCACGGATTTGCTGCTCGTGCGCCATCGGAGCAAGGAACAGGATTTCACCGTGCGCAACCAGTTGGAATTGATGCAGGCCGTCACGGCCACTTCGCGCGCGATGAGTTTTTTGCTCGCGGGCGTCGCCGCCGTCTCGCTCGTTGTCGGCGGCATTGGAATCATGAACATCATGCTGGTCAGCGTTACGGAACGGACACGCGAAATCGGCATCCGTATGGCCGTGGGCGCGCGCGCGGCGGACATCCTCGTGCAATTTTTGATTGAAGCTGTCACGTTGAGCGCGATTGGCGGTTCCATCGGCATCGTCGGCGGCGTTGGTTTTTCAAAAATTGTCGCCTACATAAAAGACATGCCCACCGTCACACCCGTGACCTGGATCGCCATCGCGTTCATTTCCAGCGCTATCATCGGCATTATCTCCGGATTTTACCCGGCGTGGAAAGCGTCAAAGCTCGACCCCATTGACGCCTTGCACTATGAATAGCGCGTGACCGCTGAAGTCCTGTTTACGCACACGCCCGCGTTGTTTGACGCCGCTGTGAAGCGCGCCACGGAATTGTTGCGGGCAGGTGAAGTTGTGGCACTGCCGACGGAAACGGTCTATGGCCTGGCCGCGAACGCACTGGACGAAAAGGCCGTCGCCAGAATTTTCCGAATCAAAGACCGTCCGGCGAATAATCCGATTATCGTCCATATCGCGAGCGTCGAAATGGCAAAACGCTGCGTAACGGCGTGGCCGAACCCGGCGGGGAAATTGGCGCGGGCATTTTGGCCCGGTCCACTGACACTCGTGCTGCCGTGCGCAAAGGAAATTCCCGGCAGGGTCACCGCGGGCGGCAAGACGGTCGGTGTGCGCTGGCCGGGTCATCCGTTTATTCAAGCGGTGATTCGCGAATGCGGATTCCCGCTCGCCGCCCCGAGCGCGAATTTGTCCGGGCGGGTTTCACCAACGAACGCCGAACATGTGCGCAAACAGCTCGGCGACAAAATTTCTTTGATCGTGGACGGCGGCCAATCGCAAATCGGCATCGAATCCACCGTGCTCGATTTGACGGTGTCGCCGCCGCAAGTTTTGCGTCCGGGAATGATTCACGCTGAATCGCTGGCCGCCGTGGTTGGAGAATTCAGAATTCAGAATTCAGAATTCAACAGCGGGCATGGCGGAACGCTCCGGAGTCCGGGAAGGTTGCAGAGACATTATTCGCCAAAAGCGAGGTTGTTGGTTCTGAGCTGGCGTGACGATGCTGATTTGAACTCTCAAGTCTCAACTCTCAAGTCTCAACTTTTGGATTGCCACGTCATTGCCCATACGCACATTCCATCGGCGGAACGTTTTGCGCGGGTGAGCGTGATTCCGCATGACGCAGAGGCGTTTGCGCGGGCGATTTACGCGGAGTTGCACCGTTGTGACGAGGCGGGCGCGGGATTGATCGTCATCGAAACGCCGCCGGAATCGCCGGAATGGTCGGGCATTGCCGACCGGTTGCGGCGGGCATCGGCGTAGATCTATTGTGCTGTTTTCCAGCGTTCCCGGTCCGTGAGAAACAGGCGGTCAGGCAAGAAGCCGGTCGGCGCGTTGCGGAGCGGGAAACTCTGCGGAATTTGATTTTGCAACACTCCCTTGATGATGAAATTGCCCCAACTGTATTCGCCGGAGCGCACCAAGTCGGAGACGAATTTGCCATTCATCGTTTCGGGCGTGAGGTAGAGCGCCTGCACCGGCTTCAAGTAATCGTTGATGGCGAAGAAATCGTCCTGCGCGTTTAGCGTCAGCCAAACGCATTGATGCCGACCATACCACGCGACCGCCCACGGTACGTCGCTCATCATTAGTTCATTTTCCTTCATCCAGCCCACAGTTTGCTGGATGTCCGGCGGATAATACGGCGGATAAACCACCGGCATCGCCTTGGGCGATAAGAGTGTGGAAATCAAAATCATCGGCAAACACGACAGCGCTACGAATACCGCAATGACAACGTAGCGCAATTGCGGGACCACCAGTTTCATCTGATCCAGGAAGGTAAAGAAAAAACTCACGCCGTAGCAGAATACCAACGGTACGAGCAGCACGAGCAGGTTTTCGGAATTCACCTCCGGCGATTCATCTGAAAGCTGTGTCTGCCCCAGCGCCTGGACAACAATGAACGTGCCCAGGCACAGGAGCAAAAAATAACGCATTCGCCGCGCCGCTGTCCCGCGAAAACCCAACAGCAAACCCGCCAGGAATAGCAGACTCGCCCAGCTGCCGCCCAGCCTTGGCAGGCCGTTTGCCAAAATGTCATTCGCGTTCCCCAGAAGTTTCATCACATACAGCTTGAACCACAACGCGTGCGTCAAGTCGGGATGCACCGACCGTTCCAGTAGGAATCGTGGAAACAAACCGGTTCCTTCAACGATTGCAAAACCCGCCGTGCCAAACAACGTGCCGCTGACTGCGTAATTGCGGATCACCCATGGGATCAATACAACCACAAAGGCGCCTAAAGCCGCCAGCGCGTGCAACACCCGCCGTTGCCCGCTGAAGAAAAACAGGAACAACGCGACGGGAATAATCGTCCAGCCGAACGCATACCGGGTCAACGCACCCGCGCCCGTTAACACGCCTGACGCCAGGGCCAGCCCCAGCAGCCAGGTTATGCGCGGCTGCGGTTCGCGCGCCACTTCTTCGATCCGCAACACGCACCACGTCAGCCCCAGAAAAATCACCATCAGCAACATCGTGGACAGGCCCGAGATGCTGAATCGCCACAGCAATTCACAACCGATGGTTAAAAGCGCCGACAGCCAGGCCACGTTCGCGTCAAACAGTTTTCGCGCGAGGAAAAATGTCAGCACCACCACCACCAGCAAAAGAACCTCATTGAACATCGCAATTTGAAAATCCGGCTGATAACGCCAGAAACGACTGTTGTCGCTCCAGAAAGGTTTTTTAAGTTCAACCGGGTATCGAAACGACCGCACGGTCATCAGTCCGGCCAGTACCACCGGATACACCGGCGGATTTGCCAGGTCCGGGTGGGGGTTGAATTTGATTTGTGCGAAATCCAGGTTGGTGGTTGCCGGCGCCGCGGCATGTTTGGCCTGGTTGTGGCTTTGCACGAGGTAAAGACTGAACGGGCGGATAAACAACGTGGTGTAACCTTTGCCATCCGCGATGTTGCGCGCCAGTTGCGCCGAGTCCATCGCTTCTTGTGTGGCGAGATTCCGATACGCGCGCAAATTGTAAACAAACGCCAGACCCACAACCGCCAGGCCCAACACGAGAAACCGCAGATAACGCGACCCCGCGCCGACCTCCGACATGTGAATCAGTTTCTGAATCAGCTCCCTCGGTGGCATAGATCAAAATCCTTCCAAATGGTACAGGTGCAATTTGCGATGAAACGTTCGCCGGCTCATGCCAGTTTTTTTCGCCGCCAGTGTGCGATTGCCATCAGTTTCTTTCAAGGCGCGAATGATTAATTGTTTCTCCGCTTCCCTCACCGTCAGATCATTTCGCACCAGCGATGGCGCCAGATTGCCGGATTGACCACCCGCCCGCACTGGCGGCGGCAAATCGCGCGCCGAGATTTTTTCCCCGCGGCACAACACCACCGCGTGTTCGACGGCCGTGCGCAACTCGCGTATGTTGCCCGGCCACGAATAATTCATCAGCCATTCGAGCGCCTCCGCCGTGAAAGCGTTCAACGGCTTGCCGTTCTCGTGCGCGAACTCGCGCAAAAATCTTTGCGCCAGCAGCGGAATATCGCCCGCCCGCTCGCGCAACGGAGGCAATTGAATTTCCACCACGCGCAACCGGAAAAACAAATCCTCGCGGAACGCGCCGGCTTTGACCAGTTCCTCCAAATTTTTGTTGGTGGCGGCAATCAGCCGGACATCGGCGGTCAAAGTCTTGTTTGAGCCGACGCGCTCAAACGTCCGTTCGCCGAGAAAGCGGAGCAGCTTCACTTGAATCGTCGCGTCAAATTCGCCGATTTCATCGAGAAACAGGGTGCCGCCCTGCGCCTGCTCGAAACGGCCGATGCGGCGCTCGTGCGCGCCGGTGAACGCGCCCTTTTCGTGGCCGAACAACTCACTTTCCAGCAGCGTCGGCGCGAGCGCGGCGCAATGCACCGTGACCAGCGGCTGTTTCGCGCGCGGGCTGAGCTGGTGAATCGCCTTCGCCACCAGTTCCTTGCCCGTGCCGCTTTCGCCCGCCAGCAACACCGTCGCGCGCGTGGGCGCGACTTGCCGGACAATTTCAAAAATCTCCTGCATCACGGGCGATTCACCAACGATGTTTTCCAGGCCGAACTTCGAATCGAGTTGTTGACGCAGTGAAACGTTTTCGACTTCGAGATTTTGCCGCTGCAATGACCGGGCAATGCGCATTTCCAATTCGTCAATTTGCAGCCGCCCTTTGGCGATGTAATCGTCCGCGCCGCGCTTCATCGCGTCCACCGCTAATTCCTCCGAACCGTAAGCCGTCATCAAAATGCAGATGGGCGGCCGGGCCAGCGACTTGGCGCGCGCGATGAGCTTCAAGCCGTCCTCGTTCGGCAGGCGAAAATCCGTGAGCAACACATCAAAATTTTCACGTTCGAGCAACTCCATGGCCGCCCTGGCATCTTCGGCCACGTAAACGTCATAACGATCCTCAAGCGCCGCGCGCAAGCCGTCGCGCGTTGGTTTCTCGTCATCCACAATCAATAATGTCGGTTTCTCTGTCACAAATTGTTCAGCGTCGCGCGTCGTCGGTTTTTTCCTCGAGCAAACGCGGTTTGCGTTCATGCAATGGCAGCCAGACGCGGAAGGTCGTGCCGCGACCGACGTGGCTTTCGAGTTCAATTCTGCCGCCGTGCGTGCGAACGATGCGCTGCACGATCATCAAGCCGAGGCCGGTGCCTTTTTTCTTCGTTGTGAAAAACGGCTCGAAGATGCGGTTGATTTGTTCCTGCGGAATGCCGCCGCCCGTGTCCGCAACGCTCATCCAAACGCCATCCGCGCCTTCGCCGGTCTGCAACGCGAGCGTGCCACCCTTGGTCATCGCGTGCATCGCGTTTTTGACGAGGTTCACCAAAACCTGCTGCATTTGCGTGGGATCAATCGGCGTGGCGGTCAACTGGCGCGCCAGCCTGGACTTCACGGTGAGGCCGCGATTGTCGAATTCCGGCCGCAGCAATTCGAGCGTTTTTTCCACCACGGCATTAAGCGAAGTCACTTTCAATTGCAACGGCGCGGGGCGGATGGCCTGTAAAAATTGCGTGATGATGTAATCCAGCCGGTTGATTTCGCCTTTGGCCACACCCAGGTATTGCTCCAGTTTGCGGGAAATATCCGCCGTGTCAGCCTCGGCCGACAAGGTTTGCGAGCGCGGTCGCGAACTCAATTTTGGATTCGCGGCATTCGTCTTGAGTTTTTTCAACGCGCGCTCCATGAGTTGCAAATGAATGTGCAGCGCGTTGAGCGGATTGCCGATTTCGTGCGCGACGCTGGCGGCGAGCAGCGTGAGCGCCTGCACGCGTTCGCTCTCAATCGCTTCAAAGGTCTTCTGCCGCGCCTCGGTCGCGTCGTGCAAAATGAGCGCGACGCCGGAACTGCCGGCGGCTTCGCCGTCCAGCGGCGCGGCGTAGAGCCGCAAAAAACGTGGACGTGGATAATGCACTTCAAATTCGTGACGGGTGATGCGTTCACCACCTGTGCCATCCGCCCGCGAAATCTTTTCCCAATCCACCTCGGGCAGCAAAGTTGTGATGTGCTGTCCTTCGACGCTGGGTTGCAAACCAATCAATCGGGTGACGGCCTGGTTGAAATAAATGACGTGACCCTGTTCGTCCACGACCAGCACGCCGTCTTCAATCGTGTTGAACAGTGTTTCAAGAAAACTGCGCTCCCGCGCAAGCCGCTGGACGACAGTTTGCAGACCTTCCGCGTCCAGCCGCCCGATGCGGCCAAGCACCTTGTCGAGAAAACTGGATTTGGGCGCTGGCATTGGAGAAAATCAATAAATACAATGTCGCAACAGAGTGACAATTTGTCACAATATGGGGATTCGTCAATGGCAAAAAAGAAGTTTTTGGGTCATGCTGGCGCCTGCATGACAGGTTTTGGGCACAATAGCACTCTACCCGCTGCCTCACTTTCCGTTTGCAGTCAGTGCCAGGAATATGTCTTCGAGCAGGCCGGAAGCCCCACTTTGTTTGCGGAGTTCATCGCGGTTGCCCACCGCAATCAATCGTCCGTTGTGAATGATGCCGATGCGGTCGGCCATTTCCTCGGCCACGCTCAACTGATGCGTGGAGACGAGCACGGTCATGCCTTTGACTGAGCGTTCTTTCAGCACGTCTTTCACCACGCGGGCGTGCTGCGGGTCAAGGCCCACCATCGGTTCGTCAATCACAAACACCTCCGGGTCGTGCAGCAGCGCGGACACGATGGCCACGCGTTGGCGCGTGCCGTGCGAAAGGCCTTCGAGGGGGTGATTCACGAATTCATCCAGATGAAAACGCGCGACCAATTCCTGCGCGTTCGCCTCGATTCTTGCGTCATCCATCTGGAACAACTGGCCGGTGAAGCGGAAAAATTCCCAAGCCGTCAACTTGTCGTAGAGAAACGGAAAATCGGGGACGTAAGCAATGTGCCGCCGCGCTTCCAGCGGTTGCAATTGCATGTCAAACCCGCACACCCGCGCACAACCGGAGGTGGGTTTCATCAGGCCGGCGAGAATTTTCAGCGTGGTTGTTTTTCCCGCGGCGTTCGGCCCCAGCATGGCGAAAAATTCGCCCCGCGGCACGGTGAGCGTTATGTCGTTGACCGCCACGAGGTCGCCGAATTTCTTGACGAGATTGATGAATTCGATCATGGCGTGCGTTTCAAGAACCGCCCAGCTGGTCGAGCAATGCGGTCATGCCACCCGGCAATTCAACGCGCAAAATTTCGCCCAGGGTGCTGACGTAAATGACGATCGGATGGTCGAGCACGCGCGTTTCCAGACGGTAGGCCGACACCGGCTCGCGGCCCACCATCAGCCGATCGTGATGTGCTTCCCAACGAAGACTGCTGGCGAGTGCAGCCGGGGTTTGCGGAACGGCAGGCAAATCCAGATCGCTCAACAGTCCGCCGCCGAAATCCCCCGCGAACGTGTGCAGCAACGTGTTGGGATTTTGCAAATCGGCAAAGATGAAATCCCGTTCGATGACCGCGCCGTCGCCGGTGATTTTCAAATGAATGGTTTGGTTGGTGGCTGCAGAATGAATTTCCACCGCGGCACCATGCGATGATAATTTCAGATTCAATTCGCGCCAGGCGCGGCTGGACGAAAATTGAATGCGGCCATTGAAGGTGAGCCGGTTTGTGTATTCGCCGACACTCACGTTGCCATCAAACCGGATCTGGTAGCCGGCGCGCGCGACGATGCCTTCCGGCGGCGGTTTGTCTTCATCGAGCACGGCCATGGCTTGTTCGACGCTGGTGGAAAATTCGCAAAAGCCGGTTTTTTGCCCGTCTTGATAAACCGTGAGTGAAGAGGTGTCCGGCGCGGTCAAAACTTTCCGCCACACCAAATCCACCGGCACGGGAGTGCCACTGCCGCGCGAACCATATTCCGAGCGCCATAACAGCATGTTCATCGCGATCCAAAATGCCGCAATCGAAAGAAATGTGACGCGCGGAATCATGCGGGCCGATCAGGATGATGGAAGGTTCAGAACCTGGCCGGCGCGAATCCGGCCCAGGTTCACGCCCGGATTTGCCGCCTGCAATGCGCTGAGTTTCACGCCGAATTTGCGCGTGATGCCCATCGCCGTTTCGCCCGCGACGACCGTGTGCGTGCGCGGCGCGGCGGCGGTTGGCTTCGGATTTGTGGGAGGGCCCGTGTTCACACCGGCTGGCGTGGTGGAAACATTTTGCGCCGGTTGAACCGGCGTTGGATTTACGGTTGGCTGTGGCGCTCTGTAAACCGGGGTTGGGGTCGTATTGGTTTTGGCCGCCGCCAGTTGACTGGCATAGTACGCGCGCCATTTGCCGACTTCGTCCTGCAATTGCCGGTTTTGCTCGAAGAGTTTTTCCAACTGTTGTTGCGCGGCGGGTGCGCTCGGCAGCGGCAATACGTCCGCAGCCAGTTGCTGTTTGCAGCGGGAAATGCGTGGTTTGATGACATCCGCGTTGTCGGCATTCGGGTTTAATTTCAAATACTGCTGGTAATGATAAATCGCCGCGGCGGGATCGGATGTCTTTTCATCGTAAAGCCAGCCGAGTTCAAAATGCGCCGTCGCTGAATGGGGATTCGCCTCCAGCGATTGCTCGAACGCTTCAATCGCGCCTTGAAAATCCATTGCGTTGACGCGGCTTTTGCCCAGAACGAAATGCGGCTCTTTTTCCTCGCTCAACTGGCTTCGCCCCGACGGCGTGCAACCACTCAATGCGACAGCGAGCCACACCACGCAGGCACCGCTCACCAACCTGAACCAAAGTAACATGACATGAACCTAAACAAACCTTCCGGCTTGCGCAATCGCGCGCTGCAAAACCGGGCTTGAGATTTTGTGAACCGGGGCGCAAGTTGATGCCGGTTGCGCGCGTGGCGGAATGGCAGACGCGCCAGACTTAGGATCTGGTCCCGCAAGGGTTGGAGGTTCAAGTCCTCTCGCGCGCACCAGGCTTCGCTCACTGTGCAACTCGTCGGTGCATTTGTGCAGAAGGCGGAATTATACGGAAGAAGCCGGAATTAGGCGGAAATCAAGGGATTCTGAATGTGCAAAAGCCGGAAATCCAAACGAGGCAAAATTGAGGGCGTTGGCGAAATGTGCAGAGTCACATGGAACACGATAAAACCCAATAAAGACAATGCGTTTTGAGCGACCGCAGAGAATGTTCCATGTGACTCTGCACATTTCGCCGGACATGGAACATGGAACATTGTTCCATGTGAAAGTGAACCTGCGGCCCGAAATCGGGCCATTTAAAGGCGGGTTGAGAACGCGTTAATCCCTCAAAAAACGTTCCCAAAGCGCGCAATCCGCCGGCAACCAGGACGAAGCCTTTGGAAGTGCCCTCGAACAAAAACGCCGGCTAGGGTTCGATTCCGGCCGGCGCCAACCTTGGCACAGCAAGACACCAGCAATCAACGGCGCGAGGGTGGAAAACGGCGCGAGGGTGGAATTTGGACCTTGCCTTTTGCAAGGGCGAACCACGCCAGCATTGCAATTATCGTATCTTCTTCCTCAGGGGAAAACGGCGGCGGTTGCAACTCGGCCATAACCGGCATGACCTCAAGGAGCATCAAGCACAAATCAGCAGGTGTAGGCTGCTTAATTGAATCGGCAGTCAGGGTCGAGATATTTTCGGCTTTGAAAAGGCCTGGAGCTAACTTTATCAAAGCATCGCTGGCCTTTCCGATACGTTGACAACCCAGCTCGGTCAAAGAAATCCAGAATTGCTCTGGCCTTACCAGATTCGTGCCTGTGATCCATTTCGCTCTAGCCATGCGCTCGACAATACTCTGAAAGATTTCAGAGTTGTGGTCCGGATCGAATTGCGGTTCATGTGGTTCCATAAAAAAAATTTTGTGTCAGGCCGCTTGGGGGATTTTTCCACCATCCAGGGTGCGCCGGAGGTTGCCAAAAGCTTTCCAGGCTTTGTCGAATGCCGACTCCAAACGGTCCACAACCAAAAAGGAACAAGCAAACGAACTGTTGTTATTGCGGTTGCTGATCTCGTCTCCTTGCAGTTCGAGAAGATGCTTTAGGGCGTTGACGGCGTTTTCAATGTTATGTGACGGAAAGCAGGGGCCAGCCGCCGGCACTTCAGGCAGCTCCGCTTTCTGAACCATTCGGTCCACTTCGGCACGCCAAGCTAACAAATCACTCTCGAATTGGTCCGCCAGGAGGCGCGGCAATTCAAGGTTTCCGTCTTGAAACGAGGCTGTTTCTAAATCTTCCCAGCCAGCGTTGGCTTTCGTGCTATCCTTAATTTTGTTGGCGTTCATCATGGCCAGGGCAATGGCCGCCGACGCACAGTTTTTCAACAAGTCCAAAGCGTCTATTGCGTCCAGTCCAGCTGAGGCAGAAACCGCCACTGTCGCAGGGACCGGAGCGGAATCGTTGGTGTAAAAAAATCCCAACTCGCGCAAGCTGCTGTAACTCTTTTCACGCCGCACATCGCCGATGATAACGTGATCGAGCAATTCGATTTTCAAATACTGTGTGGCCCGGATTAAATCGCGCGTGACCTTGATGTCGGCCTCGCTCGGCGTCGGGTCGCCGCTCGGATGATTGTGCGCGATGATGATGGCCGCCGCATTTTGGAAGGTCGCCGGTCGCAATACGTCGCGCGGGTGCGTCAAAACCGTGTCGAGCGTGCCCTGGCTAACCAGTTCAAAGCCGAGCAGCCGGTGCCGTGTGTTCAGCAGAAAAACGCAGAGACACTCCTTGTCGTCTTTGAACCACGGCGCGGAGACGACGTGCTCACGCCAGAAATCAACCACTTCCAGTGGCATGTCAATCTTTGGACTATCCACGGGACACTCGCGCAAGCGGACAATCTTGAATTCAGCCGGCGCGGACAATGTTTGGATTTTGGCTTGAGACGGCGCGGGTTTAGTGGCACCGTTTCGTTGGACTCGATTTGAGGTTTTCATGCAAGTGATTTCCTTTCGCGGGTCTTCGCTCTGGCGTGTTCGCGCACACCAGAGCATTTTTATTTTTGCAGCTCTGGATGCTCGACCCAGTAAAGCATCTTGAGTGCGTATTCAGCCCCGGGCTCACGCGCGCTTTTCGCATCAGTCAACCACTGTGAAACGCGAGTCAAATCCACCTTGAGAAATTCTGCCAATTTGGATTTTAACCCCGGTTCAGCGGTCGCTTCCTGAAGCTTTCGCTTGAGTGCCGGCCATTGACCTTTCACGCCCATGAGCTTAGACGATGTTGCCGGATTCGTCAAGTCTGATAATTTAACGACCTTTTCGGCAACCTGTTTTCGCAACTTTAAATCCCGGCTCACCTTTTTTTCGAGCCGCTCCAGCGGATTAAGGAATCGTTTTGCCCACTTTTCCCGTGTTGACATGGAGATCGAATCATCGCCCAAAAAGCCCCAAAGGCGGTCCAGCTTTTTTTCAAACGCATCAATGTGCCTTCCTGATTCGAGAGCATCCGATTCCAATCTAGCTGAAAGATGGGTGTCGTAAATTTCGCTGAAGAGAGCGCGGGGCTTAACCGACTCCAAGATCGCAGCGTCGTTAAACGGGATTGGAAGCCTTGGTGATCCAACTTCGGTTGCCAGCCAGCGCGGACTGATGTGATAATGTTGTGTCACGGCCCGAAATACTTCATAGAGCAAAGGCGCCCGGCCCGCTTCATAACTGGCGATGCGCTCACTGCCAAATCCAATTTTAACCGCAAATTTTGACCTTGGAATCTGCAGGGTTTCCCGAAATGCACGCAGCCTGGCACCAATCAATTTTTCGCGTTCGTTAACCATACCCTTTAAACTCTACCAAAATGGGTGTAAAAAATAAGTCTTTACAACATTCTGTAAAACTGTATTTTCCCATTAATGAAATGTGCACGCTCAGTAAAAGCGAGGCCAAAGCGGCTGGATTTAGTCCGGCGCGCAAAGGCGTTGGGCGTTACGCACGGCCATTTGTCCCGTGTGTTAAGCGGGCAACGGCAGAGCGCGAGCCTGATGGCCCGTCTCAAAAAACAGATCGAATCTGAACGCATCTCAAACCAAGGAACAAAATGAATCCCTCGCAGCACTGGACACAACTCGTCAATCAAACCAGGGCGACACGGCACCGCAACTATAGCGACGCCTGGCGCATCACCGCCGGCGCGCATCCCGACGCCGCCACTTTGATGGGCGCGTTCGGGCGTTCGCGCCAGACGGTGCAATTTTTTAACTCGCGCCAGGCCGCTAAACCCACGCCCGAAAAAGGCCGGGCCCAAAAGGAATTTTTCCAGTTCGTGAATGAGAAAACGCGATCCGGCCTAAGTCCCCACGCCGCCTACAACGCGGCGGCAAGAGAGCATCCCGACTTGATCGCCACGATGGCTGGGGGCGCCAGTGTGCAATTTGTCAACACGGCTGACGGCAGCGCGCCCGTTGGATCGCCACAGTTCAAAAAACTTTTCTGGCTGCCAGCCACGGCCACACAAGAGCAGTTTGCGGCGGCGTGGGTTGGAAACGGCTCGAAGGCTCAACCCCTCAACCCGGCAAAGATTTTTGCCGCCCTGGTGGAACTGGCACAGAAGCAGGGCACCCCCGATTACGATGCCGCCATTGCGCGCTGCAAGTCCGACTTCCCCGATCTTTGGGCAGCCGTTGAGCTGCTCTCCAAGGAACCCGTTTAATCATTCGACCGTCAACCGACACTTAACCGTCAACTTTCAGCCATTAAAAAACCATGAAAGAAAAATTGATTGCTCTGCTGAGACTCAAGCCCCGCAAAGGCGCCAAGGAAGTGACGGACGACCAAGTGGTCGAAGCCGTCGCCGCCTTGCAATCCAAGGCCGACGCCGACGCCGAAATTATAAAATCCGAAACGGCCATTCAGGAACTCATCACGCAATCGTGCAGGCCGCAAACGCTGTCGGCTACACCAGCGGCACGCTCCTCTCGCACGATGCGGCCAAACAGGTCCTCGCGGATCGGGCGGGATTCACGGCAAGTAAAAAGGCGAAAAAAGCAAAGATGTAATCAACCGCCAGCGCCCGGTCACAGCAGCGCCGGGCAGGCAAAACCATCAACCAAATAACAGCATGAAGATTGTGATAAAAGAGAAAAACCGCGCCGAAATCCTGGCCTTGCGCAAGACGTTCGCCATCGCGCTTGCCGAGCAAAAATCCGAGGACGACAAATTGACGCGATTGAGCGAACAGCAGCAAAAGTTGCAACGCCAGATCGAGACCCTGGAACTCAGTTCCAATGCAGAAGGCAAGGAAGTAGCCTCCGAACTGATAATCCTGCGGGAGCAGCTTACGCAGTGCTCAAACAAGATTTTTCAAATTTACAATGTTCCGGCAGGAACGTCTGTTGGTAAGCAGTCGGAGATTACGAATTTGTTGCGGCAATTCGGCAGGGAGGCGCTCGCGGCGCTAACGCCAAGCCTGGAATCATACACACGGAGGATCGCATCTCAAATCCGCCCATACTGTTTGGATGACGAAAATGCTTTTGCCCTCGCCTGCAAGCTCCCAGCGTGTGAATCGCTTTGGAGGACGTATTCCTATCGGTTTGGTGACTACGGTTCCACCCTGCGAACTCTTAAAGCGGCCATCGCCCGCGCCGACGAAATTCTTTCCGGCGAACTGAACTGGAGTTTTGACGCCAAAAACAATCCACCCGCTGACAACAAGTGACCTGCAATCTAAAAATTTTGCGCGGCGGTTTGGTGCTCATTGGCGCGGTTATTCTTCATGGCCAGAGCATGTTTGCGCCGCGCCGCTGTGGACCGGGTCTAGTTTCTTCCCGGTCCATAGCCAATTTTGCTGCCGACTGCGGAGGAAAACGGCAGCGCACGGCGGGAGGTCGGGATCACGGTTCCGGCTCTCCGTTCTTTTAATATCGAACACTGCAGCCATGAAATTCCTCCACGCTTCAAAATCAAAGGCCAACTGGCAAGCGGAACGCGCCGCACTGCTGCACCGTGCCTGCAAAAGTGTCCAGACGCGGATCAATCACGGCGAACGAAAGCAGAAAGCTTTCCGCCGTGTGGCAAAATATAACAATGGCCGCGCATTCAAGTGCGACCCCAAACGCCGCTTGTCTTTGGGGGGAAAAACGCTGCAACGCGCATTTGCCAGGTGGAAGCACGGCGGCGAAGTGGCGGCGGCATTTCTGATTCATTATCAGCCACGCCGGCCGGCGATCCCCGCGCCGGTGCTGGTGCGCTTCACGAATTTTTGCGCCAGCGGCCGCCAGCCGTCCATGAAGGCCGCTTGGGAGAAATTCGCGGCGCGCGGTGGAAACTTCGGGCGCGGCCAACACGCGAGCAAGCCGCTGAAAATATCCTACGGGCAGGCCCGCTATCACTTCCCGGTTGCCGATTTTTACTTAATGCAGGGTGAGCTGAAGACGATCCAGGAGGCGCAAACGAAACTGACGCAACTGCGGTTCAAGGTCATTGCCGACATCCGGCGCCGGCTGCCGGATCGCGTGCCGCGTCGCCGCGTGAAAAAGGATTTGGATTTTCAAATTTGAATATGTCTGCCACTGCCACCAAGCCAATTTTCAAACGCCCGCTCGTGAGCATTTTTTCAGTGCTCAGTGTTACCGATCTGAAAAACGAAGATGAAGTGCTGGCCGCCATCGAGGAAGGCCGGTTGCTCTGGGCGTTCGACCTCAAGGCCAAGGCGGCCAAGGCAAGATTGGTGCGGGTGCTGGCAGCCAGCGTGCAAAATTTGGTTGAAGGCAAGCAGCCGTCGAAAATGTCCGAATCGCAGGAATGGGAAGAGGTGAAACGGATGATTTTCCCAACGCCCGCACCATCAATCCTGGCAAAAGAAATTGCCTTGGCTTGGGGCGTATCGGGAACTCACATTCTTAACCTTTGTGATCAAAGGTTGCTCCGGTTGGTTAAGGGCACGCCCCGGCATTCCGGACCCGGCGGTTCTCCTTTGATCGTTTACCAGAGCGCCGTGGACTTTTTGAAAAAAAGGAGGGTCATGTGACCTTTAAAATCCGCAAGCCCGATTTTGCCCAGGTTGCACGATTCGGACTGCCACTGCGCCAAGACTGTGGGTTTGAGGGAAGGGCACCCATTAAGCCCATTACAAGAGTTTTAAGAGCATCCTGGTGCCTGTTAATTTCGGTTCACATCTTCCGCGAAACCCTGTTTTGCTTTCCCTTGATATGAACGACTCCGACAACACCCTGGAAATCCTCATCCAGCTTCGCGCGAAGATCGATGAAGCCATCGCCGCGCGCAATGCGCTCGACGAGGTCAATGGTGCCCAGACTGCCGGCGCCGCCACCGCCGAGGATGCCGCCGTTGCCACCGAGAAACTCAATGTCTCACACCGCGAACTCCATCGCCTCCTGCACGGCCTGCCGCCGCAGTTCAGTCAGGCCGGTTACGCCTTCACCTCCCTCTTTTACAACCCGATCTTCGCCGGCATGTTGGCCATCACCGCCATCTACCAAGTCTCAAAAAAATATCTTGACGACTGGAACAAGGCCCTCGACGCCGAAGGCGCCGCCGCTGCCGAATCCGCCACCGGCGGGCTGGAAAACCACCGCCGCGTCCTCGAAGACATTGGCCAGAGCATGGCCAAATATCGCGCCGAACTCGCCCGCGACGGTGTCGAGGCCGACCCTCTATCCGCAAAAATCAAAGACCAGAACGAACTCTACAACCTGCAAGTGGAGGCCATAAAAAAAGTCATTGAGGCCCTCGGCAAGCAGGAAGAGGCAGCCATCCGCGCCCGCGGCGGGTCCGCTGCCGACGAAGCCGCCGCCCGCGAACGCACCGCCTCACGCATCGCCGATCTCGACCGCACCAAAGGCGCCCACGAAATCGCCGCGCTCCAGGCCGAACTCGATCAGCGCAACTTGCAACAGAATGTTCTCGAAAGAAAAGTCAACCACACCGCCGCCGCCAAGCGCAACACTGATGAAGCCCTGGCCAACGCCGAGACCGAACGCGCCAACCTCCGCAAACAACTCAGCCCCGAAAGTATCCAATCCAAAGCTGTTACCGACGCCGAAAAAGCCTTGGCCGATGCCCAAGCACCATTAAATCGCGCTTTTCTGAAGCAGGAAGATTATCTCCGCGGCATAAATGCAGCGGAGGCTAAATTAACGGCCGCCCAGCAGCCCCAAGCCACTGCAGCCGCACGTCTAAAACAGCTCGAAGCCGAGGACCAGGCGCGCAAAGACGCCGCCGCCGCCGCTGGTGCCGCCTTCGAGGCCGCCCAGGCCGAGGCCAAAAAAAACCAAACCCGCATCGGCGAAATCCCCCGCGAGTTTTCCAAGGAAGAAAGCCGCCAGGCCACCGACACTGGCAGCCGGGAAATATCCACCGCCACCGGCCTCGCCGACAAGGTCCTCGGCGGCAGCAAACTAGATGCCGCCCAACAGCAATTCCTCATGCGCATGGCCAACTTAATCACCGGCCACGCCAACAACCTCCAGCAAGCCGCCGCCGCCGTGCACGCCACCGAAGGCAACAATGACCAAATGCAAACGTTGCTCGAAAAACTCGTCCACATTGCTGAGAGCAACGACGGCAAATTATCCACCCTTTACGCCCGCGTTTCCGCCATCGAACACCGCAAATGATTTTTCCATCACCCAACAGTAAAGGCCAGGTGCAGGCTTTCACGGCCGCGCAGATAGCCGCCGCATTGGGGAAACATCCACAAGTGATTCGCCGTTGGCTGAATGGTGTTGCTCCCGATGGCCGTCGCGTAGTCCGGGGAAAATCAACGGCCGTTTGGCGCATTGACTCATTGCCCGTTTTCGTTCAGGAGCGATTGCAGCAGATCACGCAACAACGCGGCTTCCGCTCGATTGACGATTTGCTCGGCAAGCCGGACGCCTGGCAGCCGGAAATCCCTTGGAATGAAGTTTGCAGCGAACAGCAGGAGCAGGCGCTTAAACTCCAGCGCGCCCTGATGCCCGTCATTGAGCGCCGCAAAAATTCACTTCTGGACGATGCCGAATTGCAGGCCATCGGGGCTAGGCAATATCAGGTGGAATTTGGCCGGGCAATCAAAGCGGAAAAGTGGCGTTATCTTTTTGACCGCACGTTGGAACGGGATCGAGGATTTGAGCAGTTCCACCGGCCGGAATTATTCCTGCCCGGCAATCTGAAACGCTCCGTGCCGGCGGCCAGGTCCACCGGCGACGATGCGGACTTTGAACCTTTGAATTTCTGCATCGGCAATTTCGGCGATCCGCAAAATCCGAACACCACTGAGATTGACGCACTGTGGATCGAGGCCGTTGAACTGTTTTCCGAACTGGCCGCCGCCGAGAAACCAACGAAGGCAAAGCGCCGGTTGCTCGGCTTCTTGTGGCGGCGCGCGCCGTTCCTGGCCAAATCAAAAAACGCCTTGCGAGTGAATCTGGACCGCAAGACGAAAGCGTGGCGCGAAACCAAAGGCGACGAAACCGCACTCCTGGACGGCCGGCAATTGAAGCGCGGCGCGCGCCGCGCCGAATCCATTCCGCAACCGGACATTGACCGCCTGGTGTGGCACTCGGCGCACAATTGCGGTGGCAGGACCGCACAGGCCGTGCGCGAGCTGGGGCAGCTCGGCGAACGCTCAGGGCTTTCGGCTCAAACTTTGGATTTAATCAACACGCCGCACAGCAACAAAACCCATGTCAACCGCCGTCTCTTTTCCACGGTCCACGGCGACGTGAAATTGATCGCGCCTCATCTGCTCGGCAAAAAAGCAAAAGATGATGCCACCCCGTCACTGCGGCGCGATTACTCCCGCTTGCGCTCGATGCACGTTCTGACGGCGGATGATTTTACGATGCCGGTTTACATGTTCGTGCCGGACGGAAAGGGCTGGTGGATTCTCACGCGCGGGCAATGCCTGCTGATGATTGATGTTCGCTCGCTTAAAATCATCGCTTTCTCTTTGCAACCGGAACGGAACTACAACTCACTGGTGATCCGCACGCTGATGAACCGGACTTGCCGGCAGTGGGGACTGCCGCTCGTCTGGTATCTTGAAAATGGAATCTGGCGCTGCGCAAAAATGGTGAAAGGCGCTCCGCGTGAATGGAGCGAAGGAAAATCCTGGGGAGAGATCAAACCGGGCTGGTCGCAACTCGGCGTGAAGTTCATTCACGCGAAAAAGGCGCGATCCAAACCCGCCGAATTGGTTGGCGGCTTGCTCCAAAATTTAATGGAGCGCGTTCCGGGATATTGCGGCCGGGATGAACGGCGGGACTGCCCAGAGGACACGCGACGCAACAAGCTGGCGGTAGAAGCCAGGCGCGTTGAGCCGCACGGACTTTTTCTCAGCTTCAATGCTTGGCAGGACGAACTCGGCAAATTGGTTGAGAGCTACAATCGCACGGTCCAGCAAGGCCGGATTCTCGCCGGCATGTCACCGGATCGAGCTTTTGAATCTTATTGGCCGCACGACGATCCACCGACAAAATTCGATGCTTCATGCTGGCACCTCCTGGCGCACTACGTCAGCGAGCGCGTGGTTGGTGTGGACGGAGTCTCTTTCAAGATAGGTGGCACGTCCTGCATTTACCGTGACGAAAATTCATCCGCGCTGCGGGGTCAAAAGGTGTTGGCGTGGCTGGACCCGGAATGTCCTGAATTGCTCGGCGTGACGGATTTGAACGGTCGCAACCCGCAATTGATTCAGCGCGCCGGCGCCGTGGATTTTTTGGCGTCGCTGGATCACGATGGCGAAGACGGCCGGACGGCCTATCAGACAGAGATGGCAAAAGCAGCGGGGCACAATTCCTACCCGCGCGCCCGTTATCACGTGCTCAAGGCCGCATTTGAGCCGACGTTCCGAAAAAACTTTGTCGCGCCGGCAACCGCGCACGTCGCTGAAACATTCCAGGCCGGCCGTGAACAAATCCAACAGACTGAACAAACGAGGACCATTCGTGTGAACACGGCCGCCAGACGCGCCCGCAAGCTGGGCCTCCCGGCGGCGCTGGTCCGGCCGGGCGATGACTTGGCAGCCGAAGGACTGGAAATGATGGCGCGTGCCGCACGCAGCCACGATGCCGCACCGAGTCGGAACGTTGCTCCAAAGGAAACATATCAGCTCAAGCCCTTTGGCAACGGACAGCGGGAGTATGTTGATTATCTGATTAAGCAGCTCACGAAATTCCGTAGCGCCGGCAAAAGCTTTGGCCAGAACTTTTCCAGCAATATAAGTTCGTCTGTGACCGCACGAATAGCACGCTCCCAATTGCTTTGTGACTTATACGCGCCAGAACATTTCCGGGAAGTGTGTGGCTATCTCAAATCCAAAAAAGACGCCACAATCCTTGGAAAACGCAACTTTGCAAAGGGTGTCCCTAACTATCACGAATTTGAAATGGAGCAACTTAATGCGGGACCAAAGAACGGAGGCTCACTATGAGTTCGACCCGCCGTGTTCAACCGGGTGCTCGCCGTGCTCAAAATGGCTGGGCCTCCGCTTTGGAGTTTGAAGAATTGCGCGGGCTGAATGGGATCGTCGTTGCGTTCAAAGCCGCGATGCTCGACGAGCCGAAAAAAAAGCAACTCCTTTATTTTCTCCAGGCGCTTTCGCTCCGCGAAGGCGGCATCAAGCGGATCGCGCGCGAGCTGCTCGAAATGTTCCCCGAACGCATCGGCACGCCGACAATGATTAAAATTGGCTGCCGCCCCTGCAAGCGGTTGACTCAAGCTGAGCGTGATGAAATTGACGAAGAATTACACCACACCGACACCTGTTGGGATTTATTGCACCGGGAAGGTGATCCTGAGCGCGAGCATTGCCAATCTACGGCAACCGATTTCTGCGAAGAATGTCGGAGTCTAGCCGATAGCAACCTTGACGAATTTATTGAGCGGCTGTGTTGTGATCCCAAACTGGCGGTTACGAACGATCCACACGAAACGTGCCGGTATAGGGAGATCGTTCGGATCGTGCTTGAGGATGCTGGTCGCGGGGAAGAGGCGCCTGCCGGTTTAGAGGCTATGGGGCTTCGTTATTTCCAAGACGTGCTCGGCGCACTGTTTGAATATCAGAAGCGTTGCGAAAACCAGGTGCGAGAAAATTTTGTCGAGACCAGCATCGGGCGTGTTGTGTTCGAGGCATTGGATTACGCGCTTGAAACCGGCCGCTCGGCCCTGGTTGAAGGCGATTCGGGCATCGGCAAAACAACAGCCATCAAGGCATGGTGTGGGCTTCATCTTGGGCAGGCGCGGCATGTGCAGTTGAAAGGGATAACCCATCGCACCGGATTTTTCCGCGAAGTGGCCAGGGCACTCGGCATCGCGCGCGGTGGCGGATTTTCTTCCAGCAAAGTCCAAATGCGCGTCGAACAGTTTTTGCAACGCACCAAGATGATGCTGGTTTTTGACGAGGGTCAATACCTGCTGCCTTCAGGTAATCGCGTGTCCACCCCGCCGGAACTTATCAACTGGCTGAACACCGCTTGCTATAACGAAGGCGTTCCCTTTGTCATTTCTGCGACTTCGGAGTTTAGGGATCGTCGCGCCATCGTCGAAAAAAACACCACCTGGCAGAGCGAGCAGTTGCGCCGGCGCATCCGCCGATTTTTCGTGCTTCCGGCAGTGCCAACCAAAGACGATTTGCGCAGCGTAGCTTGCAAGTTGTTGCCGGCTGTAAGCCGTGAGGCGATTGATTACGTTGTCGGCTACTCGCTGGCGTCGAAAGGATTTTTCCAAGCCATCACCAACGCCATCGAGGACGCGCGTTTGATTGCAACCAGGGCCGGCCGCGCTGAGATAAAATTTTCAGACTTGAAGGCTGCCATCCAGAATTGGCGCTCGCCTTCGGACGCCGCGCTTCAACGTGTTTTTGAGAATCGGCCGAAAGGCCGGTGCGGTCGGGCGTCCGGGGCGGATGTCCAGGCGCAATCCGTCTCGGTTTTGCTGCCCGTTGAAGAGCCTTTAAACCGGCTTTTGCGGCCTGTTAATTCGGCAGATCGCCGGGAGATTTCCTCGGTGCCGGCCTGAGCGCCGGCACCGAGATTTGATTTACCAACCGGAGCAATCCGGGGGGATTTTACAACTCGCCGCTTGGCGAGCGCGCTATTTCCCTATACTTTTCACTTTTGAAACCTCACCCCATTTCTGCACATTTGCGGCGACGGTTTACAACAGCGAAGCAAGAGAGCGGAGGCTGCCGCGCCGAAGTAAAACGAAGGCGGGCTGTCAGACATACATCTGATTCAAACACGCTGTGAGCCGCGGCCCGGCAGGCCGGTTCTAAATTTCATTTCGCAACCGCGCTGCGGCGAATTTGTTCCTTTTTCTCTTCCAACTCAGCTTGCAGCGATTTGCGCTCCTTGACCAGTTGCTGCTGGAGGGCTTCGACTTTCTCGGAATCGCCCGCCGCTGCCAGCTTCGCGATTTCGTCCTGCAATGCGATTTCGCGCCCGGCAATTTTCGCGGCGTAGGTTGAATCCAACTCCGCGAGCTGTTTTTTCTGCGCGCCGGTGAGTTTGGTGGCCGGAGCGGCTTGGTTGAGCCGTTCCATCGCGAGTTCGTAGGCCGTCTTCATTCGATTTAAAATTTCAGTTTGCGGATTGTGAATTAATCGCGCCGTCGTATGGCTCGTATTGCGTCAGGTGAATCTCTATCCCCGTAACGCTACGCACATAACCTGGTTTGTGCAAGCGGCGGCAATGTCAGCCAAAAGAAAATTTTCCCCGGCCGCCGGCGTTAATCAGAGTCGCTAATTAAAACTCTAAGGACTCAAAATAGGTTTTGCCTGTGCGATGTAAATTGCTTGTTTACAACGAGATAAATCTATCATTAGAATTTGACACGTTCGCATCAAATGACTTACTGTGACATGGCAACGGTGTCGCGCTGATTTATCTTCAGCAGCCATCTCACCTTGCGTCGTAGAAATATTTAACCGCGGAGTTCCATGAGTGACACAATTACAGCCGCGTCGCCGGGTGGCGCGCCGAAAGTTTCGAGAATCAACGAGGCGGTGATCCGCATCGCCGGCAATTCGCAGGACGGCATCCAGGCCATCGGCGGATTCCTCGCGCGGCTGGCCGGCCGCAGCGAGCAGGAAGTCATGACCTTCATGACGATTCCGGCCACGATTTCCGGCGGGCCTTCCATTTTTCAGGTGCGCATCGGTTCGGGCGAAGTCTTGAGCGCGGGCGACGAGGCCGATGTGCTGCTGGCGCTTTACCAACATTCCTACGAAGACCACATCGGCTCGCTCAAAAAAGGCGGCATCGTGCTTTTTGATGCCGACCACGTCGAACCAAAGCCCGAATGGCAGAAGGATTACCACCACGTCGGTATTCCCATTTCCACGCTGGCCGTTGAGGCCATTGGCGGCACGGCCAAGGACAAGGGCAAAAACATTTACGCGCTCGGCCTCATCGCGCGGACGTTCGATCTCAATGTGCCGAAACTGGAAAAACTGATTGCCGAACGCTTTGGCGGCAAGGATGAAAGCATCGTGAAAAACGCGCTGGTGGCGTTTCACGCGGGTTATTCCTACGACACCGGCAATTTGCTGGAAACTTTCAAATTCACCGAAGGCCCGGGCAAAGGCGGCCATCAGGTCGTCATGAATGGGAACGAAGCGCTGGGTTACGGTCTCATTGCCGCGGGAGTGCGTTTCGGCGCGGGTTATCCCATTACGCCATGGACGGACGTCATGGAACTGCTCCGGCGCGAATTGCCCAAATACGGCGGCTCGTTTATCCAGTGCGAAGATGAAATCGCGTCGGTCTCCATGGCCGTGGGCGCGAGCTATGCCGGGCGCGTCGCGGTCACGGGTTCCAGCGGGCCGGGCATTTCCCTCAAAATGGAATCGGTCGGCTGGAGCGTGATGGCCGAGGTGCCGCTGGTGATTGTGGACGTCCAGCGCGGCGGGCCGTCCACCGGCTTGCCGACCAGCGTCGAGCAATCCGATCTGAACATTGCCCGCTTCGGCAGCCACGGCGACTCGCCCCGCGTCGTGCTGGCGCCGGCCAACGTCGAGGATTGTTTCTACACCGCCATCGAGGCCGTCAATATCGCGCGCAAATACAATGTCCCGGTTTTCATTTTGAGCGACCAGGCCATCGCCACGCGCATCGAGGCGTTTCCCGAGCCAAACCTCGAAAAAGTCTGCCAGGACATTTCGCCCGATTTGACGATGGTTCCCGATTTCACGCCGTATGATTTGTCCGCGCCGGACGGGGTGGTCCCGCGGGTCGTGCCCGGCACGCGCATTGCCAGCGGCAAATATCCCGTTGCGACCGGCCTCGAGCACGATGAAGCCGGGCACCCGACCAGCGCGCCCAAGATGCACCAGGCCATGGTCGCCAAGCGGCGCAAGAAACTGCTGGCCCTCCAGGCGACGGTGCCCGTGCCGAAGGTTTACGGCCCGCCGGAGGGCAACATCCTGCTCGTCGGCTGGGGTTCGACGCAAGGCCCGATTCGCGAAGCCGTGGATCGCGCCCGCGCCGCCGGCGACAGCATCTCGTCGCTGCACATCAAACATCTCAATCCGTTGCCGAACGGTTTGGACAACATTTTCTCCGGTTTCCATCACGTGTTCGTTGTGGAGATGAACGACGAGGGGTTTTACGGATACGGCCAGCTTGCCGGCATGCTGCGAGCCCGTTATTGCGATCCCCGGATCCGGGGCATCAACAAGACCGACGGCCTGACATGGAAGGTGAAGGAGATTCTCGCAGCGGTGAAGCTTAAGTTGTCATCGAACGGCCAGGCCGCCAAAACCGTCTAATTTTCAAAGTCATAAAGTTTTATGAGCGAAACGATCACTGAAAGTCCCGTGCGCGTGGATGTTCCCGTCGCGGCGCCGCCCCCCGATTCCGAACGCAAGGGGCTGACGAAAAAGGAACTCGCCGCCGATCACCCGACGTGGTGTCCCGGTTGCGGCGATTTCTCGGTGCTCGCGCTGTATTTCAAGCTCATTGAGAAACGGAAGCTGGGACACGAGGATTTCGTCAGCATCGCGGGCATCGGCTGTTCCAGCCGGTTCCCGTATTTCGTGCAGGCGCATGGTGCGCACTACATCCACGGACGCGCGCTGCCGTTTGCCAGCGGCATTTCACTTTCCCGGCCGGATTTGCACGTGTTTGTTTTCGGCGGCGACGGCGACGCCTATTCGATTGGCGGCAATCATTTCAGTCATACCGCGCGCAAAAACGTGAAGCTCACCTATATCGTCATGGACAACTGGGTTTATGGCCTGACCAAAAAGCAGACGTCGCCCACGTCGCCGCTCGGCTTCAAGAGCAAGACCGACCAATGGGGCGCGGTGGATTATCCCATCAACCCGATGAAACAGGCCATCGCCGCCGGCGCCACGTTCGTCGCGCGCACCACGTCCACGAACCCCAATCACGTGCTGGCGATGATGGAGGCCGCGATGGATCATGACGGCTTCAGCTTCATCGAATGTCTGAGTGAATGCGTGGAATTTTACGAAGGCGCGTTTGACGCCGCAAATCCCCGCAAAGGCGGCATGTTCAAGGAAGTTCCGAAGGATCACGACGCGACCGACGAACAGGCCGCCTACCAGCTCGCCGGCACGGATTTCCCCGGTTACTTCGGAATTTTTTACAAAATCAACAAGCCGACCAAAAACGCGAAGGAAGCCGAGATCAATCGCGGCCTGATGGAAAAAGTCAAAGGCTTGAAAGACTGGCAGATTCTCCAGAAGAATTTCGACCGGATGAGATAAGTGTTCCATTTACGATATCCGATTTGCGATTTACGAGTCCGACGAATATTCGCGGGCTCGTAAATTATTTTCTGGCGCGTCAATCGTGAATCGTAAATCGTAAATTCCGATGCCGATTTACGAATTTGCCTGTCCGAAATGCCGCCGGATTTTCAGCTTTCTCTCGAAGCGCGTGAATCCCGGCCGCCCGCCCGTCTGCCCCAAATGCGGCAACAAGAAAATGTCCAGGCAGATCAGCCGGTTCGCCCTGCCGCGCGGATTGCCGGAACCGTCGGCGAAAGGTGAAATGGCCGGGGGCGAAGCGCCCCTGCCCGATTTCAACGACCCGCGCGTCGAGCGTGCCATGATGGAAATGGAACGCGACATGGAGCACTTGGACGAAAACAATCCGCGGCACATGGCGCACATGATGGAAAAAATGAAAGACCTCATGCCGCCGGGTTCAGTGCCGAAGGAACTCGACACGGCCATCAAACGTCTCGAAGCCGGCGAAGACCCGGAAAAAATCGAGGCCGACATGGGCGATGTGCTCGGTAATTTCATGGGCGGTCCGGAAGGCGGCGGCAGCGGCGGCGGTTATACGAAGGACAGCGGGCTTTATGACTATTAGTTCACAGTCAGTAGTCAGTGGTCAGTAGCAAAACAGTTCTTGCTACCAACTATGAACTATTGACTACTGACTAAATCCATGGCCCACATCCACGAAAAAATTGACTTCACCGTCGCGATCTTCGTCGTCCACGACAGAAAGGTTCTGCTGATTCACCATCGCAAGCTGGACAAATGGCTGCCGCTGGGCGGGCACATCGAGCTGGACGAAGACCCGGAGCAGGCAGCGCTGCGTGAGGCGAAGGAGGAGAGCGGTCTCGATGTGGAATTGCTCGGCGAACGTCCGCCCACGACCGGTCCCGGCACCCGCGCGCTCATCACACCGCGTTTCCTCGACATCCACCGCATCAACGAAACCCATGAGCACATCGGCATGATTTATTGGGCGCGGCCCAAGGTAGGGTCGGTGCGCTGCGCCGACCGGACGCCGCAGCGCGGCGTCCGTACCAATCTTACCCTGGCGACAGGCGAGCATCACGACATCCGCTGGTGTTCCGCCGAAGAATTGGATAAGCTGCAACCGCCGATGTCGGATGCGGTCAAATGGTATTGCCGCAGCGCCATCCGGGAGATTTCCAACCAGCATGACTATTAAAAAAGGGCTCCGCTTCAAGACCGCCTGTTACACCATCGAGGGAATGAATTCCTTCGCCACGGTGCTTTTCTTCAACTACCTCTACTTTTTCATGCGGGCGCAGTTTGGTTTCAATGACAAGGACAATCTCGCCTTCGCCGCGCTGCTTGGATTGGCTTACACATTTGCTTCCTGGCAGGCCGGGCGGTTCGCGCGGCGCTACGGTTATTTCACCGCACTCAAACTCGGGTTAAGCATCATGCTCGTCTCGCTGGCTGTCGGTTCGCAACTCAACTCCGCGCCCGGCCTGATCCTCACCGCGATCATCGTGACCCTCGGCATGTGTCTCATCTGGCCGACGATTGAAGCCCTCGTCAGCGAAGGCGAAACGCCCGAAGGCGTGCCGCGCGCCGTTGGCATTTACAACATCACCTGGGCGGTGACCAATGCGACGGCGTATTTTATCGGCGGCACTTTCATCCAAACGTTCGGCTTCCGAAGCATCTTCTATTTGCCAGTCGGGATTGTGCTCATCCAGCTTGCCCTGACCTTCTGGCTGCAAAATCACGCAGCCGAACTGGCCCGTCTGGCCGTCAACAAACCGCCCGCCGCGCCCCCGCCACCCGACCCCCACCAGCCATCGCCAGCCAAGGCGAAGGCCTTTCTGCGCATGGCGTGGCTCGCCAACCCGTTCGCCTACATCGCCGTCAACACGCTCATCGCCGTCATTCCCGGCCTCGCCGCGCGGTTGCATCTCTCGCCGATGCTGGCGGGATTCATCTGCTCGCTCTGGTGCTTTGCGCGGCTCGGCACATTTCTTGTGCTGTGGTCCTGGACCGGCTGGCATTACCGCTTTCGCTGGCTCGTGACGGCGTTCGGCCTCCTCGTCGTTTCGTTCGCGGCGATTCTCACCGTGCCGAGCCTCGCGGTGCTGCTCGCGGCGCAAATTTTCTTCGGCACGGCCATCGGGCTGATTTATTACTCGTCGTTGTTTTACTCGATGGACGCGAGCGAAATCAAAAGCGAACACGGCGGCATTCACGAAGCGGCCATCGGCGTGGGCAACTGCCTCGGTCCGGCGGTCGGCGCGGCATCGCTGCAATTCCTGCCGCAATACGCCAACAGCGGCGCGATGGCCGTGAGCGCGCTGCTGCTCTGCGGCTTGGGCGCGCTGCTCACCATCTGGAAAACCGCGCGATAATTTTCTGAACAACAAGGCCGCAAAGTTTTTAGAGGCAAACACACCATCGTCACTCCTGTACATGAATGGCTTGAACGGCCGATAGGTTTTGGAGTGCGCCAGCCCTCTGGCGCTCTGGACGACGCTGGTCATTGAAAGCGCCAGAGGGCTGGCGCAGTCCAAGACGCTGCCGCGCCAAAATCAGGGCAATAGCTTCGAACACCGATGTTGAGCGTTCGATGTTGGATGTTTTCCAGATCTCTTCTGCTTGGTTTCTTCGTCTCTTTGTGGTTAAGCTTTCCCCATGTCTGCTGAACAGCAAGAGCCGAAAGAACGCAAGACACTCGACGACCGCGCCAGAATGACCGAGCTGGAACGCATCCGGCACTCCGCCGCCCATGTCATGGCCACCGCCATCGTCAAGCTCTGGCCCGACGCCCAGTTCGCCTCCGGCCCGGCGGTGGAAAACGGCTTTTACTACGACGTCGAACTTTCGCACCGCATCTCGCCGGAAGATTTCCCGAAGATCGAGGAGGAGATGAAAAAGGAAATCAAGGCCAACCACACCTTTGAGAAAATCACCGTCACGCGCGAGCAGGCCCTGGAAGATTCCAGGAAAGGCCGGCTCGGCGCGCTCGGCGAGCGTCCGGGCAATCCGAGTAAATTCAAGATCGGCAACCTGGAAGACATTCCTGAAGGCGAGCCGATCACGTATTACAAGAGCGGCGATTTCATTGACCTGTGCGCCGGGCCGCACGTGATGCGCACCGGCAACATCGGTGCGTTCCGGCTCACCACCGTGGCCAGCGCGTATTACAAGGGTGACGAGCGCAACCCGCAGCTCCAGCGCATCTACGGCACCGCGTTCAAGAACAAGACTCAGCTCGACGAGTATTTCAAGATGGTAGAAGAGGCCAAGCGCCGCGATCATCGCAAGATCGGGCAGGAAATGGGACTATTCGTCATCGACACGGAATACGTCGGGCCTGGCCTGCCCATGTGGCTGCCCAAAGGCGCGGCCATCGTGGAGGAACTGGAAAAGCTGGCGAAGGAAACCGAATTCCAGGCTGGCTACGTCCGCGTCAAAACGCCGCACATCGCGCGGGAGAAAATGTATTTAACTTCCGGTCATTTGCCGATTCTTTACAAGGAATCAATGTTCCCGCCGATGATTTTACGTGAAACGACTGGAATTTGGGAACAAACGCTTAACAATGCGGAACAAGACATCCGTAAAACATTAAATGTATTGCGCCATCAGCTTATTGAACTTGGTCACCTTCCAAAAGATCACAGAGGGCATTCAGTAATCGAATTGATGGAGTTAATTGAAAGCGTTCGCAAAAAAGATAGCGAGTTTTCCAAACGCCTTGAAACATTTGCGTGGGACGGATTCAAGTTGGAAATGCTTGCTTCATACATTGGCGATCCTCAGCGCTATTATTTGAAAGCCATGAACTGCCCGCATCATCACCGCATTTTTGCGGCGGAGCCGCGCAGTTACCGCGATTTGCCGCTGCGCCTGGCCGAATACGGCACCAATTACCGCTACGAGCAGTCGGGTGAGCTGTTCGGTTTGATGCGTGTCCGCTCGCTCAACATGAACGACGCGCACATTTATTGCACACCGGAGCAGTTCGCCGCCGAGTTCAACGCGGTGAACGAGATGTATCTGAAGTATTTCAAGATTTTCGGCATCGAGAAGCACGTGATGCGCTTCAGCACGCACGATCCGGCCAAGCTCGGCCAGAAATTCGTTAACGAACCGGCGCTGTGGATTCAGACCGAGAATATGGTCCGCGATGTCCTCAAGCGCAGCGGCATCAACTACGTGGAAGTGCCGAACGAAGCGGCGTTTTACGGCCCGAAGATTGACGTGCAGGTCTGGAGTGTCATCGGCCGCGAATTCACACTGGCCACCAACCAAGTGGACTTCGCCGTGCCCAAACGCTTCGGTCTGGTCTATCGCGACAAGGACAACACAGACAAGACGCCGTTGTGCATTCACCGCGCGCCGCTCGGCACGCACGAACGGTTCATCGGCTTCCTCATCGAACATTACGCCGGCAATTTACCGCTCTGGCTGGCGCCCGACCAGGTGCGTGTGCTGACGTTGAACGACGACGCGGCGCTGGTGAACTACGCCCAGCCGATTGTGAACGAATTGCGCGCGAACTTCGTCCGCGTGAGCGCCGATTTCGGCACCGACCCGATCAAGGCGAAGATTGCCGAAGCCGAGAAGGCCAAGGTGCACACCATGCTCGTCATCGGCGGTCGCGACGTGGAGGCTGGCAACGTCTCGGTGCGCCTGCACGGCAAAGGCAACCTCGGCGCGCAGCCAAAAGGCGAAGTTGTGGCAGAAATATTGCGCACAATTCGCGAACGGCTTCTGTAGAACATGCCACGCGGCCCCTTGGTTTTTAAGAACTGCGCGAAAACGGCCATGCAAACTTTTGCTTCGCCTGAAGCAAAAGTTTGCATGGCCCAATTTACCCACGAAACGTCCGCAATTGTTGCCCAGCTTGGCGGAGCACTTCGATCCGTCGCTGCCAGGCCTGGCAGCCCAAGTAATCCGGCGGCAAGAGCCGTTTCGGCAGAAGTGGATCAATTTCCACCGCGGCGTGCCAGGCTGCCCGCTCTTCAGCCGACCATCGTTGAAGTGCTCTGGCGGCGGCGTTGTTGCGGAGCGACTCGCCCGGACGTTGGTCCAACAGTTTGAGGTGACGGGCATAGTGACTATTGATGACCCCAAAATCCCACGCTCCCGCTACAATCTCCGCATCGCTCTCTCCCGAGCATGGTCGAGCTTCCAACAGAAGAAGGGATTCCACGTTGATTTTTCCGCCCGTGAGGATTTCACGCTCGCCATGCACTGGATCAGGTCTAATCCACACACTGCCTTGCAGGCAGCCAAACCACCGCGCACGCAGATAGCGGCGCAATCGGCCCCGATGCACATGCTGTTCCATAGGCACATCGAACAAAACGAGCCGCCAACGCCCGTCCCAATAACGTGACCACTGGACTGCTGGGTCGCGTCCGCCCAAGGCATGGAGCCGTCCCTGCTCGGTGAGGCGATAGAGCCGGTCGCCGGTCGCCTTTGGGTCACGCTCCAGCAATTGAAGTTGTTCCAGCGTTGCTACCTGGCGCGAAATGCCAGTGCGATAGACCCAACCTTCGTAGGAATCGGTTAGATTGCGAAAAGTCGGCCGCATCAGCAGGTCTGCGGACCACAGCAACAGATTTAGAAATTCTTCAGTCTTGGATTTCACGGCAGCAGCCTGTCCGGGCAGCCACCAAAAGACAATGCAAATTCTTACTTCAGGTGAAGCAAAAATTTGCAGGTGCAGCGCGGGTGCGGCTTCCGCGGCCTCGACGCCTTCGCGGTCCTTCGCTATGCTGGCGGTGTGTCCACTCATGTTTCCATTTCGGAATGCGGAACGATGCCTGAAGCCGGCGATTCGGATCAAAAGGGCCAAACGGTCACAAAAGATTCTCCACCTGACGCCAAGGGTGAACTGTTCCGGTCGCTGTTTCGCGGGAGGGTCGATGTTTATCCCCGCCGTTTCGAGAGTCGAAAGACCGGGAAGGCAGGCTACCAGCCGATTTGCGCAAACGAATGGGTCCGGGGTGTTTGCGAGAAGCCAAAAATCAAGTGCGCCGAGCGTCCCAACCGCCGCTTGCTTCCGGTCACCGACGAGGTGATCCGCTGGCACCTTTCGGGTAGGGATGATCAAGGCCGTGACTTCGTCATGGGTGTTTATCCCATGCTTCAAGACGAGACTTGTCATTTCTTGGCGGTGGATTTCGATCGGGAGAATTGGCAGGAGGATGCCGGGGCTTTTCTTGAAACGTGCCGACAACTCGATTTGCCGGTAGCTTTGGAACGGTCGCGGTCCGGCAACAGCGGCCACGTCTGGTTTTTCTTTGAAGAGGCCATTTCGGCCGGCCTCGCGCGTAAATTGGGTTCGCACGTTCTCACCGAGACGATGGAGAGTCGCCCCGAAATCGGCCTCGGCTCGTATGACCGGCTTTTTCCCAACCAAGACACGTTGCCGAAAGGCGGGTTTGGCAACCTCATCGCGTTGCCTCTGCAAAAGCAGGCGAGGCAATGGGGGAATACGGTTTTTCTCGATGGGTAATTTAAACCGCATCCAGACCAGTAGTCGTTTCTGGCGTCGGTGCGGAGGATCAGCCGGGCGCGAGTCGAATTGCTGGTGAGCGACGCGGAATCCAAGGGACGGATTATTGGAGTGCGCATGGCAGCGGCGGACGAGGACGATGATACGCCTTGGACAGCGCCACCGTCGCGCCGGCGAAAGGAACCGCCCATAATCGGGCCGTTGCCAGAGAGTCTTGAACTGGTTCTTGCGGATGAAATCTATGTTGCCAAGGAGAATCTCCCGCCCGGCCTTCGCAATCGTCTGCTCCGGCTGGCCGCATTTCAGAACCCTGAATTTTACCGGGCGCAGGCGATGCGCCTGCCGGCTTACGACAAGCCAAGAATTATCAATTGCGCCGAGAATCACCCGAAGCATTTCGCCCTGCCACGAGGTTGCCTCGATGAGGTGCAACAAGTCCTGCAGGCGCTAAAGATCAAGCCGGTCGTCCGCGACGAACGCTGCGGCGGCACTCCTCTGAACGTGTCCTTTTGCGGCACGTTGTGGCCCGAACAGCAAGCGGCGTCAAAGGCAATGCTGGGGCACGACACCGGCGTTCTGGCCGCCACGACGGCTTTTGGTAAAACCGTGATTACGGCCTGGTTTGTTGCGCAACGCGGCGTGAATACCATTGTCCTTGTTCACCGCCAGCAACTTCAGGAACAATGGATCGAACACTTGTCCGCGTTTCTAGGTATGTCATCGAAAATGATCGGACGGCTCGGAGGCGGGCGGAAGAAGCTTACGGGCACGTTGGATGTGGCGCTGATACAAAGCCTCGTTCGCAAAGGCACCGTGGACGACCGGGTCGCGGCTTACGGTCACTTGGTGGTGGATGAATGTCATCACCTTTCCGCCCGCAGTTTTGAACTGGTCGCCCGCCGGGCCAAGGCGAAGTTCGTCACCGGATGCCGAGGGAGCCGGTCGCGCCCGGAGCGCCAGCGAAGCTTTTTTGTATCGCCGGCTGGAAACACTGCCCGAAACCACCGGCCGTTTCCGTTTAAATGTGGAACTGCCAATTCCTTTTGATGGCTGGGGACGAATGGAGGTGGATCTGTTTTGCATGGAGGCCGGCGTGGTGATCGATCTGGACGGAGCGCAACATTTGGCTGACGCCGAAGCTTACCGGCGCGACCGGCGGAAAGATGCGCTGCTGCAGCAGAACGGATATTTCGTCTTGCGCTTTCTGGCGGAAGACGCTGGCAAACGCCTCGATCACGTCTTGGACACCATCATGGCCAGGCTGGTTCACCGGCGGAAAAACCGGAGGTGCTAATGCTTGGCACGCAAGAACGGTTTGCCCCATTACGCCTGTCTAGCAATTTCATTCCGCAACACTGCTCGATAATTTCCCGCTGGCGCTCATCCGGCGTTTGACTATTTTCAGGTGATTCACTACTGTCGCATTCCGTAAAACCAACAACGAAAGTCCGGGAAATTATGCCGCCTAAAATTGCCGAAAAGCCAGCCGCTGAAACCAAAGCCGCCGCGTCGCACCAGCGCGAACTCGACGCCGCCATTTCCACCATCACCAAGAGTTATGGCGAAGGCAGCATCATGCGCCTCGGCGACGCGCGGGCGCTGGTCAAAATTGACGTGATTCCGACCGGCGCGCTGGCGATGGATCTGGCGCTCGGCGTCGGCGGGATCCCCCGCGGCCGCGTCGTGGAAATCTTCGGGCCGGAATCGTCGGGCAAAACCACGTTGATGCTCCACGTCATCGCCAGCGCGCAAAAAGCCGGCGGACTGGCGGCGTTCATTGACGCCGAGCACGCGCTCGATCCGGGCTATGCAAAAAAACTCGGCGTGAACCTCGACGATTTGCTCGTGTCGCAGCCGGACAGCGGCGAAGAAGCGTTGACCATTTGTGAAACGCTCGCCCGCTCGAATGCGCTCGATGTCATTGTGATTGATTCCGTCGCCGCGCTGGTGCCGAAGGCCGAACTCGAAGGCGAGATGGGCATGGCGACGATGGGCATGCAGGCGCGGCTCATGAGCCAGGCGTTGCGCAAGCTCACCGCCATCCTCGCCAAGTCCAAGACGACGTGCATTTTCACCAATCAATTGCGCGAAAAAGTCGGCGTGATGTTCGGCAATCCCGAAACAACGCCCGGCGGCAAGGCGTTGAAATTTTACGCGAGCGTGCGCATTGACATCCGCCGCAAGGACACGCTCAAGGACGACGCGGGCAACGCCATCGGCAATCACGTGCGGGTGAAAATCGTGAAGAACAAGGTCGCGCCGCCGTTTGCCGAGGCGGAGTTCGACATCATTTACAACCACGGCATCAACAAGGAAGGCTGCATACTCGACGTGGGCATCGAAGCCGGTGTCGTGGACAAAAAAGGCGCGTGGCTGCAATTCGAGGGCGAGTTGATCGGCCAGGGCAAGGAGGCCGCGCAAAAGGCGATGGCCGAAAAACCCGCGCTGGCCAAAAAAATCGTGGATGCTATTCTTGCCAAACGCGCAGCGGCTTGATCCCGCGCCCGCGCTCAAAATGAGCACTATTTCCGAAGTGGATATTGATCTGGAAAAGCTTTTCCTGCCCGCCTGGGCGCAGGAAGCGCCGTCGGCCAATCGCTACGCGAAATTCGCGGGCGAACCCGCCGAACGCGAAGACCGCCGACGCGAAGGCCGCCGGGGCGGTCCGCGTCCCGAGCCGTTCGGCGAACACCGTGGCCCCCGTCCGCCGCGTTCCGGGCCCAAGTTCGGCGACCGCAAACGGGAGTTTGGCCGGCGCGATGACCGCCGCGACGACCGGCGCGAACGCGAACTTCGCGAGCCGCCCGCGCCTTTGCCGGAAATCACCGTCACATTTTTACCGGACGAAAATGGCGTCGAGTCGCTCGCCCGCCAGATCAAGGTGACTGGCCGCGCCTATCCGCTGTTCCAAATTGCGCAAATCGTCCTGGTGAAGCCGGAGCGCTACGCCGTGCAGCTCGGAGTGAAGAAAAACGCCGATGGCACGGTCAAACAGCCGCTGTTCGTCTGCGCGCTCGACGACACGCCGTGGTTAAGCGAGGACGAAGCCATCGCGCACGTGCTCAAAGTTCATTTCGCCACGTTTTACCAGGCCGAACGCACGGCCACCGAACCGCCGAAGGGCAAATATACTTTCGTGGCGCAATGCGGCTTGAGCGGCAAGATTCTCGGTCCGCCGAATTATCACGATTACCAGAACCAGCTCCGCAAGCTGCACGCCGAGCGGTTCTCCCGGATGCCGTTCGAGGTCTTCAAATCGCGCGTCAAAATTGTGCGGGACGAGGAAGTCGTCAAAAAATGGATCGAAGAGCAGAGTTTCACCACCGAATACACCTGCCTCAACGTGCCGGAGCCCCTCAAGCTCCCGAACCTGGAGGAAGTGGAGAAACATTTTCGCGCCGTTCACAAGGACACCATCATCAAACCGGTGGAATCGCACACGGTCGGCGGCGTGGCGAGTCGCAAACTGCGCAGCCGTGAATTGCAACAGCTCGTGCGCAATGATTGGGAACGGCAGAAATATTTTCCGCTGCAACTGGCCACCGGGCTCAGCCGGCAATTCGCCACGCACGGCCTGCATTTTTTCAAGGTCAACAAGACCTTCACGCACGTCAGCGTCGCGCGCCCGCAATTTCTCGACCTTGAAACCACGCCGGTTTCGGAAAGCATCAAACGCATTGTTGGCTACATCAACGCCCATCCGAAGTGCACGCGGCGGCAATTAATCGAAGCCCTCGCGCCGACGCCGCAGCCGGCGGTCATTGAGATCAAGCCGGTGGTGCCGGCGCCGACGCCGGTCAGTTCGGTGTCCAGTCCCGCGACTGGCGGGACTGAGGGAGCGTCTGGTGCCGAAAAACCGTCCCGCACTGTGCGGGACGGGACAACCAACGCCGAGCCGACGCCGGAACAGACCGCCATCATTGCCGATTTGCACTGGCTGGTGCATCAGGGTCACGTCCTTGAATTTGCCGACGGCCGGATGGACACGGCCAAAAAGCCCGCGCCCCGGCCGCCGACCCAGGCTGCGCCGAGGCGAGAGCCGGAAAAGAAATCGGCCGGGGAAAAACCAGCAGCAGAAGGCGATACCACGACAACGACAGTTGATCCGGCGGGGGAAGCCCCGGTTTTGACCGAGGCGGAAATTCCCGCGAATGAACCAGAGCCGGTCGTCGAGCCGGAACCAGCCGCGGAAGCAACGGCTGAAGCTCCGGCTCCAGCCGAACCTGCCGCCGATGCGCCCGCGAGTGAACCGGCAGCCGACGACAATTTGTCACCTTCGTAGCCGCCGACGTCAGTCAGCGCAAACTTCATTTTGATCAGCGCGGACTGACGTCCGCGGCTACGGTTAATAGGATAAATCCCTGCTTTCCTTAATCCTGCACGCTGCTAACCTGACTTATGGCTTTCTCAAAGTTAGGGCTTTCTCCCGCGGTTCTCGAAGGAGTGCGCGCGGCGGGTTACATCACGCCTACACCGATTCAGCTCCGCGGCATTCCGCTCGTTCTCGCCGGCCGCGACATCATCGGCAGCGCGCAGACCGGCACCGGCAAGACCGCCGCGTTTGCGCTGCCCATTCTCACCAAACTGGACCGGCACGCGCCCGGCCCGCGGGCGCTCATTCTCGAACCGACGCGCGAACTCGCCGCGCAGGTGGAAACGGCCATCCGCGATTTCGCGCGCTTCACCAATTTGAAGGTCTCCGTCGTCTATGGCGGCGTCGGTTACGGACGCCAGCTGGATGACTTGCGCGCAGGCACGGACGTTCTTGCCGCCACACCGGGCCGTTTGCTCGATCACCTCGAACGCGGCACGGTGCGGCTGGACAAGGTCCAGTTTCTTGTGCTCGACGAGGCTGACCGGATGCTGGACATGGGATTCCTGCCCGACGTGCGTCGCATCGTCGAACGCTGCCCGCGCCAGCGCCACACCTCGCTGTTTTCCGCCACCATTCCGCCGCAAATCGAAACGCTCATTCAATGGGCGATGCGCAGTCCCGAAACGATTGAAATCGGCGCGCGCCGGACACCGGCCGAAACGGTGAAGCACGTTATTTATCCCGTTTCCGATTCGCAGAAATCCGACCTGCTGCTCGAACTGCTGAAACGCGTGAATTTCAACTCAGTGCTGATCTTTTGCCGGACCAAGCACGGGGCCGACCGCGTCGTGGGGTTGCTCAAGCGCAACAATCACGCCGTGGCCGTGCTGCACTCGAACCGTACGCAGCGGGAGCGCGAGCAGGCGTTGCAAGGCTTCCGCTCCGGCCGGTATGAAGTGCTCGTGGCAACGGACATCGCCGCGCGCGGGCTGGACATTGCGGACGTGAGCCACGTCATCAACTACGACGTGCCGCAGCATCCGGAGGATTACATCCATCGCATCGGGCGCACGGGCCGCGCGGAAGCGCACGGCGACGCCTTCACCATCATGACGGCCGAGGATGGCAGCCACGTCTTCGCCATCGAACGTTTCATCAGCCAGAAAATCCCGCGGGTGAAACTGGAGAATTTCAATTACAAATACACCATGCTGTTTGAGGAGGGAAAACCCGGCCAGCCCAAAGCCGGCTACGCCGGCAAAGCGCGCGGCGTGCGTGTCCACGGCGGCTACCACTTCGCCCCCGGCGGACGGAGAAGGTAAAGCGCCGCAACGGAATTCGCGGGATGGTGTTGGATTGATTGCATGCGAACTCTCAAACTGATTTTAGGGATTGGTTGCTTTGTTACGGCTCTTTTGCCGGCCAGCCTCGCGTTCTTGGTAATTTCTAATTTGGGCGACTCGGAGCCATTGCTAACTTTTTGCTTCGCTTCAGTCTTGGCAGTTTTGGCCATAAGTTTGGTTTGCAGCGGTTGGCTATTCATTACTCAGCGAGGTTTGCCAATGTCGCGGAAAGCCAAAGTTCTTGTCGCCCTACCCTATTTATGTGTTGGGATTTTTGTAGCCGGCGCCCCCTATTTCATCAAGGCAAGAAGCACCAGCTCAATGAATGCTTGCATCAACAACCTACGCCAGATTGACGCCGCAGCTAATGAGTTCGCCTTGGAGAAAGACAAAAAGACCGGCGAAGCCATCAACTTTCCCGATGACTTGACGCCCTACATCAAGCTCAACAAAGACGGCAAAATTCCACCGTGTCCGCAAGGTGGCATTTATTCCATTAAAAAAGTTGGCGACGTTCCGACCTGCTCGCTCGGCACCACCGTCAACCCGGCCCACGTTTTGCCCTAAGGGCGGACAATTCAGTAGGACAGGCGTTGCGCCTGTCTCTGACTTCAAGTCTGCCTGTTTCTTTCAAGAGTATGCTCAGGCTACAATTGCATCCAAATTGAATGAGTTCCTTGAAAATGGAGACAGGCGGGACGCCTGTCCTACGCTCGGGTTTTGCCGGCATCGTCAAAACAAAACCGCCCTCCGGCGCGGGCCGGAGGGCGGTTGTTAAAACTCAGCATTACTTTCCAACCGTTTCTTCTTCCGGAATCCGCATCGCGTAGAACGAGCGATAGACGAAGACCAGCGCCACCACGAAGAAGAACGCGCCGATGGCCACCTTGGCCACCGCATGGTCCTTCTGCATGGTCACCGCGATCTGGGTCGCCAGCAGGCCGAACAGCGTGGTGAATTTGATCACCGGATTCATCGCCACGGATGAGGTGTCCTTGAACGGATCGCCCACGGTGTCGCCCACGACGGTGGCGGCGTGCAGTTCGGTGCCCTTCTGGCGGAGGTCCACTTCGACGATTTTCTTGGCGTTGTCCCAGGCGCCGCCGGCGTTGGCCATGAAGATGGCCTGGAACAAACCGAAGAACGCAATGCCGATCAGGTAGCCGATGAAGAAATACGAGTTGAAGAACGCCAGCGCCAGCGCCATGCAGAAGATGACGATAAAAATGTTCCACATGCCCTTTTGCGCATAGACGGTGCAGATACGGACGACTTCCTTGCTGTCCTTCGCCGAGGCGGTGGTGGAGTCGAGTTTTATGTGCTCCTTGATATAGACCACCGCGCGATACGCGCCGGTGACGACCGCCTGGCAGGAGGCGCCGGTGAACCAGTAAATCACCGCCCCGCCCATGATGAGGCCAAGGATGATCTGCGGCTGCACGATGGAGAGCTTGTTCACCACATCACCAAACATGTTTTCGAGCAGCATGATGATGCCAAAAACCATGGTTGTGGCACCGACGACAGCGGTGCCGATGAGCACCGGTTTGGCGGTGGCCTTGAACGTGTTGCCCGCACCGTCGCCCTTTTCCAGTTGATACTTGGCGTTTTCAAAGTCCGCGTCGAAACCGAAGTCGCGTTTGATTTCTTCCTTGATGCCCGGACGGCCTTCGATCTGGCTCAGTTCATACACCGACTGGGCATTGTCGGTGACGGGGCCGTAGCTGTCCACGGCGATGGTCACCGGTCCCATACCGAGGAAGCCGAAGGCCACGAGGCCGAACGCGAAGATGGGCGCGGCAAATTTGAAGGTCTCCGGCATCAGCGCAACAATCGGCGAGCCGTTGTAAGTGGCGAGCAGGACGCTGATGAACATCAGCGTCAGAATGCACAACCCCATCCAGAACGCGCAGAAATTGCCGGCGACAAAACCAGACAGGATGTTCAGCGAAGCGCCGCCGTGTTTGGAGCAGTTGGTGATTTCGCGGACGTGCCGGGAAGTGGTGCTGACGAAAATCTTGGTAAATTCCGGGATCAGCGCGCCCGCCACGGTGCCGCAGGAGATGATGGCCGAGATCACCCACCAAAGGCTGGCGTCGAGGCCGGGCTGTTTCGCGAGCAGGAACCAACTGGCGACAAACGTAACGATGATGGACACGGCTGAAGTGAGCCACACGAGATGAGTCAGCGGGGCTTCAAAGTTGAAGTCTTTTTTGCCGCCGAACATGGCCTTGCTGATGGCTTCATTCACAAAGTAGGACACCAGCGAGGTCACGATCATCAATGCGCGCATGGTGAACATCCAGATGATGAGGGTGGCGCAAATGGTCGGGCTGGCCGCCAGCGCGAGGGCGAGAAACGCGATGATCGCCACGCCGGTCACGCCGTAGGTTTCGAAACCGTCCGCCGTCGGGCCGACCGAGTCGCCCGCGTTGTCGCCGGTGCAATCCGCAATCACGCCGGGATTCTTCGGGTCGTCCTCGGGCAGCTTGAAGACGATTTTCATCAGGTCGGACCCGATGTCGGCGATTTTGGTGAAGATGCCGCCGCAGATGCGGAGCGCCGAGGCGCCGAGCGATTCACCGATGGCGAAGCCGATGAAGCACGGGCCGGCGAGGTCCTTGAGGAAGACCAGGATGCAAATCATGAAGAACAGTTCCACGCAGACGAGCAGCAGGCCGACGCTCATGCCGGAGCGGAGCGGAATGCCCAGCGTGGCGAACGGATTGCCCTTGAGGGCCGAGAACGACGTGCGGGAATTGGCGACCGTGTTGATACGGATGCCGAACCAGGCGACGCTATAGGAACCGAGAATGCCGAGGATGGAGGCGGCCAGGATGACCGCCACATCCCGGAGGCTTTTTTCCTCCAGCACCTTGAAATAGAAAAGCATGCAGGCGGCGATCAGCACCCAGAGAATGACGAGGAACTTGCCTTGCTGGAACAGGTAGGTTTTGCAGGTTTCCCAGATGGTATGAGAAACATTGCTCATGGACGAATGCACCGGCAGGGCTTTGGTTTGCTTGTATTGCACCAGTCCGAAGAAGGCGCCGACGAAGCAGAGGAAAATGCCCACGTACATGAGCATCACGCCGCTGACCCCGCCCAGCCCGTCGAATTTCACCTGGGTCAAGTCGGGAATTTTGATGTCCGCCTCACCGGCAAACACGTTGGTTGCAAGGCCGAACAAGCAGAACGCCGCAAGTGCCCACAATGAAATTTTGGTTTTTTTCATAAAAAGTTGTCGCGGGCGGAGGCTAACAAAGCTCCCCCTCGCCGCCAACCATTTTTGGCAAAGAACTCTCCAGAAATTGAACTGGATTGAGCCAAAACCTGATGATTTCACTCCTTCCGGGTTGTAACCCGGTCCCAAGCAAACCCATTTAAATTCGAGAACGAGGACGAGGACGAGGACGAGCAAAAACGGTCGAGTCTTTGGCGCACGCATTTGACCTTGTCGCTCACGGTGCGTTTCCTCATCTTTCCAGTGATGGACGAACGCGCGGTTTCCACTTTGAACAAACCGGACGCGGCGTTGGAACTGACGCTGCGCCCGTCGCTCTTTTCCGAGTTCACCGGCCAGCTCAAGGTCAAGGAGCGCCTCGGAATTGCCGTGCAAGCGGCGAAACAGCGGAGCGAAGCGCTCGACCACATCCTGCTCAGCGGTCCGCCCGGCCTGGGCAAAACCACGCTCGCTTACATCCTCGCCAAGGCCATGGGCGCGAACCTCAAAAGCACCAGCGGGCCCACCATCGAGAAAGCCGGCGACCTCGCCGGTCTGCTGACGAACCTCGAAGCCGGCGACGTGCTGTTTATTGACGAAATCCATCGCCTGCAAAAAACCATCGAGGAATATCTGTACCCGGCGATGGAGGATTTCAAACTCGACATCATCATTGACCAGGGGCCGAACGCGCGAAGCGTGCGGCTGAATCTCCCGCGCTTCACGCTCATCGGCGCGACCACGCGCAGCGGATTGCTCACCGCGCCGTTGCTCACGCGCTTCGCCGTCCGCGAGCGGCTCGATTACTATGTCGCCGAAGACCTGGAGAAAATCATCGTCCGCTCGGCGCGTTTATTGAAGGTGGAGATCGAGCCTGCCGGCGCGCACGAAATCGCCCGGCGCAGCCGCGGCACGCCGCGCATCGCGAACAACCTGCTCCGACGCGTGCGCGATTACGCGCAGGTCCGGCACGACGGCCGCATCACCGCCGACGTCGCGGACAAGGCGCTGGCGATGCTGGAAATTGACCAGAACGGCCTCGACGAAATGGACAAGCGCATCCTCGAAGCCGTCATCGTGAAATTCGGTGGTGGGCCGGTGGGCGTGAATTCCCTGGCGGTCGCTGTGGGCGAAGAGCCGGACACGATTGAGGAAGTCTATGAACCGTATCTCATCATGGAAGGCTACCTCAACCGCACCTCGCAAGGCCGCGTCGCGACGGAGTTGAGCTACAAAAAGCTGGGGTTGCGTCCCAATTCAGGGAACCAGGCCCGCTTACTTTGAAACAGAATTTGTCCCTGATTCTTCCACCGGGGCGTTGGTTTGCGAATTGCGTCCGCTATCCGACTTGATTTTGCGCTTAAAAGCTTCGAGTTTATCCTTGAGACCTTGGCCGGGTCGCAAGCCGGGCAAAATCTTTTCCCACTCGCCGGCTTGTTTCTCGTTCAGGCTGTTGAACCAGAGGCAGTATTCCGTCAAATCATCGCCATCAAGTATAACCTGCCCGAAATGCGCTTCTTGAAATCCGACCGCAGGCCTGCTCCAACTAACAAAACACAAAACGGGCAGTGCGCGATTCGCATTCAAGTCGGTTTCCCAAACCACCCATCCGTTCTGCCATCGGCCGTTGGAATGGTTAGGGGCGCGATCGAGTGCGAGTTTAACGGTTAAGTGATCCGTTTCTTCGTCGCCGAAGATCTTTAACGGTTCCAGCAAAGCTTCAAACAAATCATCCTTCACATCGGACGGCGCGGGCTTTTTCAGGCCGGGTTCCGCCTTCTTTTTTTGCTCCCAGTCTTTCACCTTGACGCGATAAAGGTCGGTCTTGGCCAGATAATTTGTCCACGAATTTTCCAGCGCGGCGGAATCAGCCAGAACGGCGAAGGATTTCGGCAATGGTCCGTTGGCTGGTATCCCCATTTTTTCCGCCGCCAGCCGTTGAACCAACGAAAGCGCAGAATTGCCATCGCTCGAATACAATTCCGGCACGTCCGAAAGCCGGAAGTAGCCGCGCTCCAATAAATACTGGCCGAACCGGGCCATGAATTCTTCCGGCGTGTTGGTGTCGGTCAAATCGCTGACTTCTCCGATCCAAAAATACAGCCCCGCGTTTTTGAGGTCGTGGCGGAAATCCTCGTCCAAAAACTTGCGGAGATTTTTCCAGCCGCGCTCGCGGCCAAATTCAGCGCGGGTCCAGCCGATAATCAAATCGGTGATTTTGTCCGCTGCGGCAAATTGCCTGGTTGTTCTCGCCGCCAAATCGTCGTTGCCCCGAAAACGTTCCAAGTAAAATCCGGCGTCGCCGAGGCTTGTGGTCAGGTTCGTGTAAGAGCCGGAGCCGCCGACGTCCCGGGGCAGCGGGCCGGCAAATTCGCCCTTGGCAAGATACCGCTGCCCATCCGGCTTCACCGCCTCCGCAGGATAAACACGGATGATGGCTGCGAGTTCATTTGAAGGGAATGCTTGATAATTAGGAACGCCGTTGGAATTGATTCCGTCAGCCCGATAAAAAATCAGCGTGCGTTCAACGCCGTTGGTTTTGGGCTTCAGCTCGACCGTATAATCGTTATGCGGGCAGCCCATGAGCAGCCCGCAAAACATCGCCAGAAACGTAGCCAGTAAAAATCGTTTCTTCGGAAAGCGCCCGTCGGCAGAAAAATCTCGTCCTTTGGGATTCATAGACCGATGTTATGGACACGAACCGCTGGCATCAAGGAAATCAACGCAGACGGTCGCCTTGGATTTTTGGCCGGCACATCGAACAGCGCGCGGTTGTAGCGCCGTCCGCCAGAACAGAAATCATCAGATTTGCCAGCCCGTCATTTTCCCGGTGGCGTGCGCCGGCAAACGGGATTACATTGAAGCACGTGAAAAACATTGCGGTGCCCATTCTCATGGCGCTGTCAATCCTGCCCCGGGAAGGACGCGGACAGACCAACGCCACCCCGGCGGGTAAGGAGGACCATTTCGCCGCCGAGCGCCGGCGCATGGTGAAGGAACAATTATCAAGTTTGGGATACGGCATCACCAATGCGCGCGTGCTGGCCGCCATGGGCAAGGTCCCCCGCCACGAATTCGTCCCGGCAGAACTCCGGCCCCGGGCTTATGACGACGGACCGCTGCCCATCGGTTATGGCCAGACCATTTCCCAACCTTTCGTCGTCGCCTTCATGACCGAACAACTTGAGCCGAAGCCGACGGACCGCGTGTTGGAAATCGGGACCGGGTCAGGTTACCAGGCCGCGGTGCTCGCACAACTTGTGGCGGAGGTCTATACCATCGAAATCGTTGACGCGCTGGCACAGCGCGCCAAGGCCGATCTGAAGCGTCTCGGTTATACGAACATTCAAGTGCGCGCCGGTGACGGTTACCAGGGCTGGCCGGAAGCCGCACCGTTCGACGCGATCATCGTCACCTGCGCCCCGGAACAGGTGCCGCTGCCGCTCGTTGAACAACTCAAGGAAGGGGGCCGGATGATCATCCCCATCGGACCGGGTTGGGACCAGAACCTGGTGCTGCTCCACAAGCAGGGCGGGCGCCTGGAGGAACGCGCCGTGTTGCCCGTACGATTCGTGCCGATGACCGGCAAAGCCTCGCACGAAACCAACCCATCCAATCAACCCGCCTTCACACCGCATTGAGGGCCGGGTTCAAGGCCATGATGCTGTCACCACTATGATCAGGCGGGCGTAAGGTTTTCAGATTTCTTTCGGCATTCGGATTTCGGAATTTCCCTGCGATTCACGCCTTCCGCCCTTTTGCGCTTTCGCCCGGCGCGTAATCCGTATTCAATCCGTGGCTGCAAAATATGCCCAAGCGTACTGACATTCACAGCGTCCTCGTCATGGAAGGCTGCCTGGACCGCATGTCGCAGGGTCGCGTCGCGCCGGAGTTGAGTTGCAAGAAACCCGGCCTGCAAATTGGCAAAAGCAATCAGCCCGGTCGGCTTTAATCATTGCGTTGGCACAGGCACTTTTAATTTACTCAAAGCCATGACCTCCGATCGCAGAATATTTCTAAAACAACTCGGCCTCGGCGCCGTCGGATTAAGCATGGCTTCCTCTTTTCCTGAAGGCCTCGCGGCGCAGCCAACCATTCCTCACCAACTCCCGCGCAGCGCGCCCGAAGCGCAAGGCGTGTCGTCAGCGGAGATTCTGGACTTCTTGGAAGCGGTCGGAAAAAGCCAGCATGAATTTCACAGCTTCATGCTGGTTCGTCACGGGCAGGTCATCGCCGAAGGCTGGTGGTCGCCGTACGCGGCGGATTTGAATCACATGCTGTATTCCCTCAGTAAAAGTTTCACCTCGACCGCCGTTGGCTTTGCCGTGACGGAGGGCAGATTGAAGGTGGAGGACCCGGTGATTTCCTTTTTCCCGAACGATCTGCCCCTCAGCAGCAATGAAAATCTCGCGGCTTTGCGGGTGAAACATCTGCTCACGATGTCGGTCGGTCACGCTGAAGATTCGACGCCGCTCATCACCAAGACGGACAATTGGGTGAAAACGTTTCTGGCTGTGCCCATTGCAAATCCGCCGGGCAGCACGTTTCTTTACAACAGCGGCGCATCCTACATGCTTTCGGCCATTGTTCAAAAACTGACCGGGCAGAAGGTCATTGATTATCTGGGGCCGCGTTTGTTTCAGCCGCTGGCAATCGAAGGCATGACCTGGGAGACGTGTCCGCGCGGCATCAACACCGGCGGCTGGGGATTGAGCATTCAGACCGGAGGGCTCGCCAAATTCGGGCAATTGTATTTGCAAAAGGGCACATGGAACGGCAAACAGATTTTGCCCGCGGCCTGGGTTGAAGAGGCGACGACGTTCAAGATTCAGCAACCGGCCGCGCCCGGACAGGACCCGGAGGACGCCAAAAAAACCAGCGAATGGCACCAGGGTTATGGCTACCAGTTCTGGCGCACGCGGCATGATGCCTATCGCGCCGACGGGGCTTTTGGGCAATACACCATCGTCATGCCCGATCAGGACGCCGTGATTTGCATCACCGGCGAAAGCGGCAGCGTGCCCGGCGAGTTTGATTTGATCTGGGAATATCTTTTGCCCGCGATGAAGGAAAAAGTTTTGCCGCCGGAAAAAAATTCGCAAGCCCGGTTGAAACAAAAACTTTCTTCCCTGGCCTTGCTGCCGCCGAAAGCGCAGGCGACTTCACCCGTCGCGGCCGGAATTTCCGGCAAAAGTTTCAAGATCGGGAACGGCGCAAATGTTCAGAGCGTGTCGTTCAAGTTTCGGGGAAATTCCTGCACCTTCACCTTGAAGGATGCCAGGGGCGAACATCCCATCACGTGCGGCATCGAAAAATGGATGGACGGCAAAACCGACATGCCCGGAACTCCGCCGAAGCTGACCGTGGGCGCTTTGGAACCGGTTTCGAAGGTCCTGGCCAGCGGCACCTGGAAAGACGAAAACACTTTTCAAATGACCTGGCAATTTTACGAAACGCCCCATCACGACACGGTGACCTGCCGTTTCGATGGCGATAAGGTGAAGATTGAATTTTTGAGCAGCGTTTCCGAAAAATTGCCGGGGCATAAGGAAACCCGCCCGCCCTTGCTCGGACAAATCGCCGCCTGATCCAAGCGTAGCGGCGACTCGGCAGAGCGCCGCAAACTCATCGAACGATCGGCGGCGCTCTGCCGAGACGCCGCTACGAGCAGCAATTTCCTTTCGCTCCGCGTTCAATTCGTGTTTAATCTTCCGCCGTTTGAATGTGATTTGGACGACGCCGGTGGACAAACGATGGCGTCGTTCTCAAATCGTAAATCGGCAACACCGCTCCGCGCGTGCGGAGTCGCAAATCGAAAATTGAAAGATGCCCAAGCGCACGGACATTCACAGCGTCCTCATCATCGGCGCCGGACCGATCATCATCGGCCAGGCGTGCGAGTTCGATTATTCCGGCACCCAGGCCTGCAAGGCGCTCAAGGAGGAGGGCTACCGCGTCATCCTCATCAACTCCAACCCGGCCACCATCATGACCGACCCGGAGTTTGCCGACCGCACCTACATCGAGCCCATCACGCCCGAGTGCGTCGAAAAAATCATCGTGCGCGAGTTGGAGGAAATGAAGAAGCTGGGCGTGCCAGTGGACGCTTCCGTAGCTGCGTCTCGTAAGAGCGCGGACAAATCCGCGAACTCACGTTCGCGGCTACAAGCACCCCATAAACTCGTTTTGCTTCCCACGCTCGGTGGCCAGACCGCGCTCAACACGGCAATGGCCCTGCACCGCTCCGGCGCCCTGGAAAAACACGGTATTGAAATGATCGGCGCGAAGCCGGAAGCCATTCACAAGGGCGAGGACCGTGAAGCGTTCAAGCAACTCATGCTCAGCATCGGTCTCGACGTTCCGATTTCCGGCACCGCGCACAATCAAGACGAAGCCCGTGCCGTCGCGGACAAAATCGGCCGTTTCCCGCTCATCATCCGGCCGGCGTTCACGCTCGGCGGCACGGGCGGCGGCATCGCCTACAATCGCGATGAATTCGAGGAACTGGCCAAGCGCGGCATGGACCTCTCGCCCGTCTCGGAAATCCTCATCGAAGAATCGCTGCTCGGCTGGAAGGAATACGAAATGGAAGTCATGCGCGACAAGGCCGACAACTGCGTCATCATCTGTTCCATCGAAAACTTCGACCCGATGGGCGTGCACACCGGCGACAGCATCACCGTCGCGCCCATTCAGACCCTCACCGACAAGGAATTCCAGATCATGCGCGACCAGAGTTTTGCCGTGATCCGCGCCGTGGGCGTCGAGACCGGCGGGTCGAACATCCAGTTTGCCGTCAACCCGGACAACGGTCGCATGGTCATCATTGAGATGAACCCGCGCGTGAGCCGCAGCTCCGCGCTGGCGTCCAAGGCCACCGGCTTTCCCATCGCCAAAATTGCCGCCAAACTCGCCGTCGGCTACCTGCTCGACGAAATCAAGAACGACATCACGCGCGAAACCCCAGCCAGCTTCGAGCCGACGATTGACTACGTGGTGGTGAAGGTGCCGTGCTTCGCGTTCGAAAAATTCGCGCAGGCCGACCCGACATTGACGACACAGATGAAAAGCGTGGGCGAAGCCATGAGCATCGGGCGCACGTTCAAGGAAAGCCTGCAAAAATGCCTGCGCTCGCTGGAGATTGGCCGCAGCGGGTTGGGTGGCGACGGCAAACCCTGGCGCATCGGCACGGAAGTCTATGGCGACCGCGACATCCTTCCCCGCGACGTCATCAGCCGCAAACTGAGCGTGCCGAACGCCGAGCGCATCTTCTTCATCCGGCATGCATTGCGTGCCGGCTTCACCATCGAAGAAATTTTCAACCTCACAAAAATCGACCGCTGGTTCCTGGTTCAAATCAAAGAAATCGTCGATTTCGAGGAAGAACTGGCAACGGCGAAGAATTAGTCAGGTAGGGCGTGCACTCCGTGCGCGCCGGTTTCACAGACCGGAGGTCTGTGCCACGAGCAGTGTGGCACAGGCCTCCAGACCTGTGAGGTTAAAGCAGAGAGACTGGAGATTCAGAAAACGTGAGGTCGCAAATTGCGACCTCAAAATAGTGGCGATGGCAGGCAAAGGAACCGGTCACAATCTGTGACCACCTCTGGGAGAAAGGCGAGAAATGGAAGGGCAAAAGGCTTTGATTCCGATGGAACGGATCGTAAGGGCAATCCTTTCGATTCGCGGCGAGAAAGTGATGCTGGACAGCGATTTGGCCGATATCTATGGGGTTTCGACCGGCGCATTAAATCAGGCAGTCAAACGCAATTTGGGCCGTTTTCCACCGGATTTCATGTTCCAACTCACTGAAATCGAGAAAAACGAGGTTGTCACAAATTGTGATAACCTCGCCCGGCTCAAGTTTTCACCCCACCTGCCCTACGCCTTCACCGAGCACGGCGCGTTGATGCTGGCAAACGTCCTGAACAGCGAACGGGCGGCGCAGACCAGCGTTCAAGTGGTGCGCGCGTTTGTGCGGCTGCGGCAGATGCTGGCCTCGAATGCCGAGCTGGCGCGCAAGCTCGCGGCGCTGGAAAATAAATATGACGCGCAATTCAAAGTTGTCTTTGATGCCATCCGGCAGTTAATGTCGCCACCAGCGAAGCCCAAACGCGAAATCGGATTTCACGTGAAATATGACGATGACAAGCCCAAGTCAAAACAGCGATAACGACGCTCAACCTTCAACCATGAACTCTCAACCATCTTCGTTTCTGACGCAGATCAAAGAGATTATGGATTTCGAGGAGGAAATGGCGGAGGCGAAATCACTGCCACTCGGGAAACACATTCTCCGGCAACATGAAGCCGGTATCTGCCACTCGTAAAAGGGCAAAGCAAGGATGAGCTTCAACTCACTGGTTTTCCTCGTTTTTCTTGCCATCGTGCTGGCGGCTTACTACCGGCTGCAACACCGCGGGCAAAATATTTTGCTGCTGATTGCCAGCTATGTTTTCTACGGCTGGTGGAATTGGCGTTTCGTGGTGCTGCTGCTGTTTACAACGTTCTTTGATTACTGGTGTGCGCGCTGGATAGAGCGGGAACCTCACCCCACCAAACGGCGACTTTTCCTTTCTTTCAGCATGATCGTCAACCTCGGCATATTAAGCATTTTCAAATATTTCAACTTCTTTGCCGGATCCTTGGAGCATGTGCTGACCTTTTTCGGGATGAAGGCGACGTTTCCGGTGCTCCATATCATTCTGCCGATTGGCATCTCATTCTACACTTTTCTTTCCATGAGCTACACGATTGATGTGTTCCGTGGCGAACTCAAGGCCACCCGCAATCCGCTTGATTTCATGCTTTATGTTGCGTTCTTCCCTCACCTGGTCGCGGGCCCGATTGTCCGCGCTTCTTTTCTGCTTCCCCAATGCCAACGCCCTCGAGTCATCAATCCGGCTGAAGTGCTCAATGGCATCTGGCTAATCCTGATGGGCTATGTCAAGAAGGTCGTGATCGCCGATCGGCTGGCTGGAATTGTAGGCTGGGGATTTGGCCAACCCACGGCACCCTTCTCCGACGCCAACGCATGGCTCGTTATTTACGCTTTTGCATTTCAGATCTATGGGGATTTCTCCGGCTACACGGACATTGCGCGCGGCCTCGCCAAGCTTATGGGTTTTGAATTCGTCAGAAACTTCAAAGCTCCCTATTTGGTTACAAACCCCTCCGATTTCTGGCGCAACTGGCACATCAGCCTCTCCACCTGGCTGCGCGATTACCTCTACATCCCGCTGGGCGGCAACCGCCGCGGCACCGGCCGAACCTATGCAAACTTGATGATCACGATGCTGCTGGGCGGCTTGTGGCACGGCGCGGGCACAGCCTTCTTGTTCTGGGGTCTTTACCACGGCACCCTGCTGGCCATCCATCGAGCCTGGCAAAGCTTGACCGGACGGGACACGCGCCACCTGCCGCCGCTCAAGGAGGCAGCAAGTGGCCAAACGCGGAGCCAAAGCGGACGTCGGGCGAAATCCTTTCTGTTCGCCTTGCTCTTTTTTCATATTACCTGTGTCGGGTGGTTGCTCTTTCGAGCCGGGTCACTTCCCCCGAAGTTCGGTCAAGTGCAGATGATACTCAGTTATTTGCGGGCCATGTTTCACTGGCCGCCGGCCGCGGGGGTGAGTCCGCTGGTCCAGCCCATCATCGTGCTCGGCGCCTTGGCGCTGTTCTTCCAATGGCAGTACGAAAAAATGGATCATTTTTCGGCCTGGAAAACCCGCTGGCAGGCCGTGGCAACGGCGCTCGCGCTGGCGGCCATCACCGGCCTGGGTGTTTTTGACGGAATGAAGTTCATCTATTTTCAATTCTGACCATGAGACGCTACCGGTTTTACCTCATCGCTGGTGTATGTTTGCTGACCAGTTGGATCGGCTATGCGCTGGCCGGTCGGCTGGTAGCGCAGGTTGTGGCGGGGCGATTCGGCAGCGGGTTAATCCGTTTGGGACAGGGCAATGTCAGTGACCCAATTCCATTCGTTCAGCACCGGTTGCGTGAAGCGCTCTGGCTGGCAACGCTGGTTCTACTGTGGATCGCCGTGCATGGGCTGCTCGACCGGCTGATACGCGCGCGGATCAAGTACTGTCGCGGGGTGGTGCATGGCGTTGCGGGCTTTGTCTGCCTCAACCTCTGGATTTATGCCGCCAGCAACACTGCCTTGTTCTGGGGCGCAATGGGTATCGGTGCCGGCATTCAACTCCAGATGCAATTCCATTTCAAACGCATTCTCCTCGAGGAGAACCCCATGTCCCGCCGCGCCGTTCTGATGGGTTCAAGTCAAACCCGAGCACAAATCAATGAAGAACTCCTCAACCAGCGGCTGGGCACGAATTTCTGGACCGCCAAACTTACCTACGCTGGCGTCCAGGGTTACGATTTGCTGTTGTTGGAGCGCCAAATCAGACGCGCCAACCCGCAGGTGGTGATCTGTTACGTGACTGAAGGGTACTTCTACATAGGTCCCACCAGCGCAACGTTACCGTGCTTCTTCCAATTCCGTGATGTGCCAGACGGATGGCGCCGGGGCGGGTTCCGATACTTCCTTGGCAAATACATCTTCGCCGGATTATTCGGTGACCTGCTGCCGCTTTTCCGTTGCCGGGAGGTGTTGGCTCAACGTTTGTTCGGCCCCACGATTATCAATCTGAAGCAACTGCAATATGACAGTTCGCTTCAGTCCGATCTTGAGGCGCGCGCGCGCGAAAACGCGGCGGCCTTCCATCTATCAGGCGTAAGCGACTTTGAAAAACAAGCCTTCGAGGATTTTGTGGCCAGGTGCCAGCAGGCGAACCGCCAGGTTATTTTGCTGGTCGGTGGCTACAATCCAATCCTCGCCCGGCAGATCGATCCGGCCATACATGCCGATATGATTCGTTTCCTTGACCGGCTCAAAAGCCGTTACTCCCGCGTGGTGCTTGTGCCTCAAGGTGATCTGCCGGAGCAAACACCAGCCGACTACGAAGATCTGACCCATGTCAATCGTGACATGCAACGCCGGTTCTCCGCGGATTTGGCCGACCGGCTCCCCAAGCTTCTCTCGCAAGGTCAGGATGCCCGATAAAATTTTGTGTATGCAACGTACCGGACGCAGCACGTCCACACTCGCAGGCCGCGCTGAACCTTTCCCACCGTCTCCCGTTTTCCCCGCACCGCGCATTGGAGCGCGGCGTTCACGCCGCTTCATCTCACGACTTACCAACGGCACCAGATTTACCAACGACTCACCACTTCGCGCGCTGAAGCGACCTGAAGGTCGCGCTCCAAAAGCTGAGCGGGGTTGTGTGTGAAGCACCAGCCGCAGGGGTTGCAATCAAGATTTGGTACGCGAACTGTACTTCACCGGAAATCAAGAAGCCTTGGCGGGGGCGAAAAATTTAGATAGCGTGGCCCGGTGCGCGCCTTCGTCATGTCAATCTGCGTTGCCAGCGTCACGTTGCTGGTTTCACCGGCGCAGACGGCCACCGCCGCCGGAACCACCGTCGAGCAATGGGAAATCTTTGAAATCACCCTTGCCGGCCCGACCAACGGCAACCCGTTTGTCGAAGTGAACCTCTCCGCCCGTTTCACCCAAGACACCAATTCGGTTGAAGTTGCGGGCTTTTATGACGGCGATGGCATTTATCGAATTCGTTTCATGCCGGAGAAACAAGGGCGTTGGCATTATGCGACGGACAGCAACGTCCCGGAACTCGAAGGCCACACCGGCGAGTTCACCGTCATGCCGCCGTCGGCCAATAATCATGGCCCGGTGCGGGTTTGCTACACGTATCACTTTGCCTGCGCCGACGGCACGCCGTACCGGCCCATTGGCACGACTTCCTACAACTGGTGGCACATGGTGAACACGCTGGAGGCCCAGACACTCGCGACCTTGGCGGCCTCGCCGTTCAACAAAATCCGCATGTGCGTCTTTCCGAAGCATGAACCCGGCAAGACCAACGAGCTGGCGCTCTATCCCTTCGAAGGAACGCCGCCGAAAGGCTGGGATTTTTCCCGGTTCAACCCGGAGTTTTTTCAACATCTGGAAAAGCGCGTGGGCGACCTGCGCGACCTTGGTATTGAAGCGGACGTGATTCTGTTTGATCCTTACGACAAAGGGCGGTGGGGATTCGACCGGATGCCGGCGGCCGCAGACGACCGTTACGTCAGGTATATCGTGAGCCGTCTGGCGGCGTATCGCAACGTCTGGTGGTCGCTGTCCAATGAATATGATTTCAACAAGCACAAGACCGAGGCCGACTGGGACCGATTGTTTCAGGTGGTGGAGGCGGTGGATCCGTATGGGCATTTGCGTTCCATTCATAATGGATTCCTCATTTACAACAACACGAAGCCGTGGGTCACGCACGCCAGCATTCAGAACGGCTCGACGGTGGAAGACCCCGGGCGCGCCGAATTGTATCGTGACGTCTATCGCAAGCCGGTCCTCTACGACGAGATCAAATACGAGGGCAACATCTGGAAACGCTGGGGCAACCTGTCGGCGCAGGAAATGGTGTTCCGATTCTGGAATGCCACGGTGGCGGGTACCTACGCAACGCACGGCGAAACCATCTCCAATGCGCAGGGCCTGCTCTGGACTTCGGATGGGGGCCGGCTCTACGGCCAGAGTCCCGCGCGATTGGCGTTTCTGCGCCGGGTGCTGGCGGACGGTCCAGCCGGGGGCATTGACCCGATTGACAAATGGCAGAAGGTAAACCTTGGCGGCCAGCAAGGCGAATACTACCTGCTCTATTTCGGCAAGGAGCGGCCGACCAACTGGCTGTTTGAACTGCCTAAATTCAAACTCGCAAATGGCATGAAATTCAAAGCGGACATCATCGACACTTGGAACATGACCATCACTCCAGTGGACGGCATCTTCACAATTCACGAAAAGGACAACTATACCTTTGCCGACGAACAGGGCCGTGCCATCAATCTTCCGGACCGACAGTGGATGGCCTTGCGGATCCAGCAGGTGCACAAGCCGGCAGCCGTATTGGGGAGTTTAACGCCATCCGCCTTCGTTTCACTTCAACACGGTCAGAGCCGCCCCGCCGAGGCGCAAAGGTCTTTGTAGACGGCCACCTCTTGGTGACTTCGCGCTCTTGCGCCTTTGTGTTGAAACCGGCGTGTAGCGTGTGCAACGTCCCAGCCGCAGGTGCTGGCGCACGGCCACTAATATTCGCAGGCCGCGCTCAACCATTCCAACCATCTCCCGTTTTCCCTGCGCCGCGCCCCTGGCTCTATTCCACCGGAATGAAACTGCAACAGGGGGTAATTTGGATTTCGTTCGGAGCGAGCCGGGTGTCGGCGGCATAGTTCCGCCAGAGCCACGCGGCGACCACGGAATTGCGCGCCTCCACCAGCGCCGCGGCCTCCTTGTCCCGCATTTCAGGCAGCGTGGCGACAAACCCATCCAAATCCGGGTTTTCTTTGTTCTCGTTTTCATCGTCAGCGTCGTCGCGGTTTGGCGTGTCGGATTCCCATTCGTCGGCAGGGATTGCCGCCGATGGGCGCGGGCTGAGAACGCTCACGAGGAAAAAGAATTTTTTGTCCGGCGACCAGTTCAAGCCGGAACGGATGTCTTCCGGCAGATCGCGTCTCAGCGATTCCACGTCAAAACTGGTTTTTCCCGGGGGCACGGCCTGGTTGATGTCCACCCAATAGCCTTGTTCAAAATCGTCCACGGGGGTCGTCTGCAAAGTGTCATTGACCTGTTGGGAAATCCGCAGCCAATCCAACGGGTTGCCGCCCGTTTCAGTGAGCAATTGATCCACAAGCTGCGCGGCAACGATCTTTTTGATTTCCGTCTCGACCGGGTTTTGTCCTTCTGGAGTCTGACGGCACCAGGCTTCAAACCGCTTTTGCGCCTGTTCCGGGTCGCCGCCGTAAATGATCGCACTTGCACAGCCATCCCAAGTCTGCAGAGTCTCAACCATCTGTCCGCTTCGGCCGGCAGTCGGGCGGACTTGGGATTGGGTGAGGCCGGCGGTAAAGAGATATGCGTTCATGGCGATGCTCTGGCTTCGAGTCCGGCGCGATTGAAGCATCAAACCGGGAAAGAAGGCGACATTATTTCTCCTGCCGAGCTTTCTGGCTCAAGCCGCCGCCCGGCTGTGCCGGGGCCGGGAACAGCGGCTCAATGGCGGGAACCAAACCAGACGGCGGGTTGCGGCGGACCGGCGCGCCCGCCCGCCGCGCCGGCCTTCACCATCGAAGAGATTTTTGGTTTAACCAAAATCGACCGGTGGTTTTTGGTGCAGATCAAAGAAATTGTAGATTTTGAAGAAGAACTCGCTACCGCCAAGAACTGACGGACGCTCAACCCTCAACCATGAACGCTCAACCAACTTCGTTTCTGGTGCAGATCAAGGAGATTGTGAATTTCGAGGAGGAACTGGCGACGGCGAAGAATTAATTGGTTGGCAACGCCCAGCATGCCCGGCCCGGCTTCCTTCCATTCGTGTTTGACGCCTCGCTTTTGCAGTCAAAGAATGTTGTCCATGAAACCACTGATGGTATTGATTGCTGCAATCACTTTTCCAACCGTGATGGCGGCGGCGAACGAAGTACACGTCTGGGAAAGGGTCGAGCTGACCTTCCACGCAAAAGGCCAATACACAAACCCGTACACAAACGTGGAGGTCTGGGTGGATTTGAAAGGTCCCGGATTCGACAAACGTTGTTTCGGGTTCTGGGACGGCGGCGATGTTTTTCGTGTGCGCATCCTTGCGACTCAACCCGGCCAATGGACCTGGCGCAGCGGCTCAAATCAGAAAGACGCCGGCCTGAACGATCAGCAGGGAAACTTCACGGCCGTTGAATGGTCCGAAGCCGAGAAGGACGCCGTGCCCACTCGTCGCGGGCTCATCAAACCGTCCGCCAACGGCCATGCTTTTGAATACGCCGATGGCACACCGTATATCCTGTTGGGCGATACCTGGTATGCGGCGGTGACCTATCGCTTCAAGTGGAACGACGATGACCAGGAACGCCCCATCGGCCCGGACGCCGGGTTCAAAGATTACTTGCGTCTGCGAAAGAGTCAGGGATTCAACGCCGTGGCCATCATCGCCGCCTTTCCGAATTGGGCCACCGATGAGGCCCCGTGGGACGTTTGGCTGGACAAGCAGGCGAACCTCGGGGTTCGGTCGGCGTGGGTGGATCAGGCGGAAATCGCCAATCACAAACCGCGCGATCAATGGCGCGCGAAAGACATGTATAACGAAGGCGGTCGCGCGTTCCTTTTCCCCGGCAAAGTGCCCGGGTACGGGCAGGTTTTTCCGGACATGGATCGCATCAACCCGGACTATTTCAAGTTCATGGACCGGAAGATTGAATATCTGAACGCCCAGGGATTCATACCGGTCATCGAGGTGGCGCGGCGGGATGTCACGGCGTGTTGGGCGAAGTATTACGACTGGCCGGAGTCCTACAGCCGTTACATTCAATATGTCTGGAGCCGTTACCAGGCAAATAACTGTCTCTACAGTCCCGTGCATTACGACTATCCGGATATGACCGCCTCACCGCAGCAGCTCAATCAGGCGGCCAATCAGGTCATCGGGAAGTTTGGCCACCCGCCGTTTGGGACGCTGGCTTCCTGCAACGCGTCGGTTTCGAGCCTGATGAACTTCGGCGGGCCGGAGGAAAACCAATGGCTGACGTTCCATCAGATTGGCAACCTGCGGGAGCACGACGCGTATTGGTATCTGACGGAGATTTTCCATTCCAACCCGCCGCGGCCGGCGTTGAACGGCGAGCCTTATTATGCCGGCATGGCGGATAAACGCTATCCCCCCTACAAATACGGGGCTCCGGGCGGAACGGAAGAAGACGATCGTGATGTGCGCTCCGGCATGTACGGCAGTTTCCTTTCCGGTGGCCTGGCCGGTCATATCTACGGAGCGGAAGGTCTTTGGGGCGCGGACATCGAGCCGGACTCGAGCCCGTTTATGTGGGAGGCGTTCCAGTGGAATTCCGCCAACCAGATGAAACACCTGAAGACGTTTGCGATGGGTGAAGGGCGCCGCTATCAGGATTTGGTTCCTGATTCAAATCTGGTTTCGCCGAGTGAGACGCATTTGGCCAAAGGCTTCCGGGGTTGGGCATATTGCGCCCGCACACCGGCCAGGGACTTTTTCCTCACCTACTTTGAAAAGGATTGTCCGGACAAAAGCATGATTCGCGGCGCGGTGCCTCGTGCAAGCTACCAGGCGGAATGGTTTAATCCGCGCACGGGAGAGTGGTCAAAAGCGGGGCCAGGCGTGTTGGCAGCCAACGTGTGGGGCTGGATCAACGTGCCCGACTTTCCGTCCGCAGATGACTGGGGTCTGAAGCTCACGCTTTCGAAGTAGATTTTCCTGAACCTCAGCTTGCAGTCAAGGGGAGGGTCACCACCAGCGTTCAAGTGGTTCGCGCCTTCATTCGGCTGCGACAGATGCTCTCGCTTCCAACATTGAACTTTCCCGGAAACTGGCCGCGCTGGAAAAGAAATATGACGCGCAGTTCAAAGTTGTCTTTGATGCCATCCGGCAGTTAGCGCTCAACCTTTCCTAACCATCCCGTTTTCCCCGCGCTGCGTGCTTGGCCCTATTTGCGAAGCATCCTCCGATGGACTACCGTTTTGCCATGAAGACCCAGCAGTTGTTCTTCTTGTCCGGAATCATTCTCATGTTCGTCGCCGCGCCCCGGCTGCGCGCCGACTTGGTGGAAATGCAAAACGGCGACCGTTACGCCGGCAAGGTGTTGTCCGTGTCCGCGGACACCGTGGTGTTGGAGAGCGAAATGCTGGGCAAAATCAACGTGCCGCGCAAAAAGGTGGCGAGCCTGATGATTGGCACGAACGCCGCCACGCCGAACACGGCAACCAATATCGCGCGAGTCTCCGTGTCCACAAATCTTCCCACGGCGGCTCCAGCAGCTGCCCTGGCGAACACCAACGTGGATTTGTCCGCTGCGTTTCGCAATCTGGGCGCGAACACGAATTTTATCGGGCAAATTCGCCAGCAGATGCTCGCCGGCAATCCCGAGGCGGCCAGCAACTACGACGAGCTAGTCAGCGGCTTGATGACCGGAAAGCTGAACATGGATGACCTTCGACGCGAAGCAAAGTCGTCCGCGGACCAGTTACGGGAGCTCAAGCGCGACCTTGGTCCCGAAGCCGGCGACTCCATCGATGCTTATCTGGGGGTGCTGGATAATTTTCTCAAGGAAACTGCCGCCGAGCCAACGAGCGCCACTCCCGCTTCCCGGCCAAAATCGCAAGCCCCTTAGTCCGGTTTCAAGGGAAACCATCCGCTGATGCAGGGTCCGTTCGCGGCGCTGTCGTTCGCTGTTGCACCGGCGATCTTGACGAACGCCAACAGCACTCGCAGGCCGCGCTCAACCTTTCCCACCGGCTCCCGTTTTTCCCGCGCCCGGACGACATTTTCTTTGCATGCATCCCGCCCATTATCTAGCATCGTTTCATCTATGGGATTTGATTCATTTTCCGCCGGCTTCAAGGCAACCCGGCTCATGGTTGCCGCCCTGTTCGCCTCATGTCTCAGCTTCCACGCCGCCGAACCCGCAACGCCGGTTACCACCACCAATGTTGCCGCCACCGGCGCCGGTTCCGGCACCATTGAAAATTCGGTGGTGAAGATTTTTGCCACGGTGCGTTACCCCGATCCTTACACGCCGTGGACAAAACAGTCTCCGGAAGATCAAACCGGCAGTGGCGTGGTGATTGAAGGCAGGCGCATATTGACCAACGCCCACGTCGTGGATTATGCCAGCCAGGTGCAAATCCAGGCGAATCAGGCCGGAGATAAAATATCCGCCACGGTGGAGGCCATCGCTGCGGGAATTGATCTGGCAGTGCTCAAACTGGATGATGAAAAATTTTTCGACTCGCATCCGCCGCTGGCGCGGGCCAAGACGTTGCCAGGCATCAAGGATACGGTCCTGACCTACGGATTTCCGGAAGGAGGCAACAGTCTTTCAATCACGAAGGGAATCGTTTCGCGTGTAGAGTTCTCCCCGTATAACTTTCCGGTTTTCGGTCTGCGCATCCAGATTGACGCAGCCATCAATCCCGGCAACAGCGGCGGTCCGGCGGTGGTGGGCGACAAGATGATCGGGTTGACGTTCAGCCGCCTGAATGAGGCCGAGAATATTGGCTACATCATTCCCAGCGAGGAGATAGACTTGTTCCTTCAGGACATCGCCGATGGTCATTATAACGGCAAGCCGGCCATGTATGATGAGCTACAGACGCTGGAAAATCCTGCTTTACGTTCGTTTCTCAAGCTGCCCCCGACCATCGAGGGCATAGTGGTTCACAAACCCTACAAGGATGATCCGGCTTATCCGCTGAAGGAATGGGATGTCATCACCAAAATCGGCGACACTCCAGTGGATGACCAGGGCATGATCAAGCTGGGAGACGACCTGCGGGTGAAATTCAAATATCAAATCCAGCATATCGCCACCAATGGCACCGTGCCGCTGACAATTGTCCGTGCCGGCAAAGAGCTGAAGATCAATCTGCCCGTTTCAGCAAATTATCCGCGATTGATTCCCGGGCTGAACAGCACTTATCCCTCGTATTTTATCTACGGGCCTTTGGTCTTTTCCGCTGCCACGGATGAATATCTGGATGGTCTTCTGCGGACAAAATACGGCGCGGCCGTCATGTCGCGTTTGAGCAACCTGGCCAATCCGCTGGTCACGCGCATGTCGGACCAACCCGCGTTTCCGGGCGAAGGTTTGGTAATCATCTCTTCACCCTTTTTTCCGCACAAGCTGGCCAAGGGCTACGACAATCCGAGGTCACAAGTGGTGAAAGCGGTCAACGGCATCCCGGTCAAAAACCTCAATCATCTCGTGAAGATTTTACGGGATGCGAAAGACGAGTTCATCACCATCGAATGCAATACCCGTTACGGCGAAACGATGATTTTCCCGCGGGCGCAGATGCTCGCCGCCACCGATGAAATCCTGACCGACAACGGCGTCCGCTCGCAAGGTTCGGCGGACACGCTGGCGATTTGGAACGCCAAACCTTCCAAGTAGGCAGGCGCGGCCGCAACCGGGTGTCGCCGACAGGCCAGTATTCGACGGAGGATGGCGTGGGGAACGACTGGCATCACGTCCATCTCGGTTTGAGCGCGGTCGGCGGCGCGGGCATGGTGAGCAAGCGTTCCCCAATTTTCCACTCCGTCCCTGCCATGTTTTCTCGCCGGGACGGAAAAATTCCGGAACAATCGTTACCCGATGTCCGGCTTGAATAAACAATCCAACGCACTGTGAGCGACGCCACCTTGCCATCCCCGGACAGTTCCCGGCCCGCGACACCGCATCGCCGGCGCCTGCGTTATTCCGGCAAACATCCGCGCCGATTCGAGGAGAAATACAAGGAGCGCGATCCGCAGCGTTATGCCGACACCGTCGCGAAAGTCCTCGCGTCCGGCAAAACGCCCGCCGGCACGCATCGGCCCATCATGGTCGCGGAAATTCTGGAAACGCTCGCGCCCAAGACCGGCGAGCTGGCTGTGGATTGCACACTCGGCTACGGCGGCCATGCGCGGGAAATCCTTGCCCGGCTTCAGCCCGGCGGACGCCTGCTCGGACTGGATGCCGACCCGGTTGAACTGCCGAAGACGGAAGCCCGCCTGCGCGCCGCTGGTTTCGGGCCGGAAGTTTTCACGGCCATCCGCAGCAACTTCGCCGGCCTGCCCCAAGCGCTGGCGGGGGCAGATTTGGCAGGCGCAGATTGCATCCTCGCCGACCTTGGCGTTTCATCCATGCAGCTTGACGATCCGGCGCGCGGCTTCTCCGTGAAGACCGATGGCCCGCTCGACATGCGCATGAATCCGCAACGTGGTTTTTCCGCGTCGGCCTTGCTGGAAAAAACGCCGCCCGCAGCGCTGGCGAGGCTGTTTCAGGAAAATGCCGACGAGCCACAAGCCGGCAAACTGGCCGACGCACTGGCCGGGGGAAAATTTACCACCACCCAATCGCTCGCCACCGCCATTCGCGCCGCGCTGCCGCGCTTGAAAAAAGACGACGCCGACCTCACCGTGCGCCGCGTGTTTCAAGCGTTGCGCATCGCGGTGAACGACGAATTCTCCGCGCTCGACATGTTGCTGCGCCATTTGCCTGCGTGCCTGAATCCGGGCGGGCGGGTTGCGATTCTCACGTTTCATTCCGGCGAGGATCGGCGCGTGAAAAGGGCATTTGAGGCGGGCTTCCGCGATGGACATTACGCGGATATCGCGCGGGACATCATTCGTCCGACATCCGGGGAACGCCACGACAACCCGCGTTCCTCGCCCGCCAAGCTTCGCTGGGCGCGCAAGGCGGATTTGCCGGCAACCCAAATCCACGCAGCGAATCCTTGAGTTTCCCGCGTTACCTCGTAGATTCTGCCCCTTCATGTTGACTCTTTCCGGCATCAGCAAGGCGTACGGCGGGCAGGTTTTGTTCGCCGAGGCCGCGCTGCAGGTGAATCGCCAGGACCGCATCGGGTTGGTGGGTCCGAACGGCGCGGGGAAGACCACGCTCTTTTCCATCATCCTCGGCACGGAATCGCCGGATGAGGGCAAGATGAGCCGTGAGCGCGGCGTCACGCTCGGTTACCTGCCGCAGGAAACCGCGGTGGTCGGCGACGAAACCGTGATTGAACTCGCCACATCCATCACGCCGGATTTCGTGAAGCTGCGCCGCATCATCAAGGCGTGGGAAGCGGATCACCCGGTTGAGGCGCTGCATTCGGAGGAAATTCACGACAATGTGCATGACCGCTTCAACCAACTGGGCGGCTACCGGCTCGAGGCGAAGGCCAAGCAAATTCTCGCCGGCCTGAGTTTCCGCGAGAGCGACTTCGAGCGGTCCGCGCGCGAAATGAGCGGCGGCTGGGTGATGCGCGCGCACCTCGCGCGGTTGCTCGTGCAGGAGCCGGACCTGTTGCTGCTCGACGAACCGACGAATCATCTCGACCTCGAGGCGCTGCTCTGGCTTCAGGATTATTTGCAGAATTACCCCGGCGCGATTGTCGTCATCTCGCACGACCGCGAATTTCTCAACCGCCTGGTCGGCAGCATCTTGGAAATCCGCCAGCGCAAGCTCATCCGTTACCGCGGCAGCTACGACGATTACCTCGAACAGCGCGAGGCCCACGAAGAACAACTCCTCGCCGCGTTCAAGAATCAGGAACGCGAAATCGGGCGGCTGATGGAGTTCGTCAACCGTTTTCGCGCCAAGAACACCAAGGCGACCCAGGCCCAGGCCAAGCTGAAGCAGATTGACCGGATGGAGAAGGTGGAAGCGCCGGTGAATAACGAGCGGAAGATTGATTTCAAATTTCCCCAGCCGCACCGCGGCGGCCAGAAAGCCGTCACGCTCGAAAACATTCACCAGGCTTACGGCGACAACGTGGTTTATCGCGGCGTGGATTTCAAGGCCGAGCGCGGACAGCGCATCGTGCTCGTCGGGCCGAACGGCGCGGGCAAATCCACCCTCCTGAAAATTCTGGCCGGGGTCGTCGTCCCGCAAAGCGGCACGCGCACGCTGGGTCACAACGTCAAGGCCGGGTACTATTCGCAGAACCGCGTCGAGATGTTGAACCCCGCGCACACGGTGTTCGAGGAGGCGCTCAACACGCCGCAACGCGTCACCGAGCAGTTCATCCGCACGCTGCTCGGCTGTTTTCTTTTCCAGGGCGATGACGTGTTCAAAAAGGTCAGCGTGTTGAGCGGCGGTGAAAAGAGCCGCCTGGCGCTCGTGAAGCTGCTGCTCGACCCGCCGAACCTGCTCCTGATGGACGAGCCGACCACACACCTCGACCTGGCGAGCATTGACGCGCTCGCCTATGCGCTCGACCAGTTCCAGGGCACGCTCATCTTCATCAGTCACGACGTTTATTTCATTCGTGCGCTGGCGAACCACGTCGTGCACGTGAACGCCGGCCAGCTCACGCGCTACCCCGGCGGCTACCAGTATTATCTCGATAAAACGAAGGCGCAGTCCGAACGCGCCGCGCTGATTTCCACCGGGAGGGACGGCGTGTCGCCGTCCCAAAATAAACAGTCAGGGGCGGCGGCGAGCCGTCCCTCCCTTGACCGGAAGGATCAAAAGCGTCTGGAAGCCGAGCGACGCCAGGCCCGCTCCCGCGGACGCAAAGCGCAGCAGGAAATTGTGAGCCGGCTCGAAGCTGAAATCTTCAAACTTGAAACGCGCCTGGGCGAACTCACCATGGAGTTGGAGAACCCCGCAACCTACGAAAAGCCGGGCCATGCCGCGCAAGTGAACCGCGAGCTGTTGCACGCGCAGGAAAGACTGGCGCAATTGAATCCTGAGTGGGAAGCCGAGGCCGGCAAATTGTCAGCGATGAATTGACGGTCGGGACGGCGCGATGTCCCTGCCGTTTGGATTGGCGCGTGTTGGCGGCGCCTGCCCTTCCGCCGGTTCGATTGGCGTCGAAGGCGGTAAAAGAAACTGTTGCCACGTTGTTGGCCCGCTGCTACACACGAATTGTGATTAAGCAGACCAGGAGTCCGGTTGCACGATTCTCCGCCGCGGGATTTTCGCTGCTTGAATTGTTTCTCGTGGCCGTGATTATTTTCATCCTGTTCACGCTTTTCCTCAGTTCCGGCTCGAAAAGTTATCAGGAGAAAAAACTGACGGAATGCCAGGGCCATCTGCAAAGCATCTACGCCGCGTTGAGGACTTTTTCGCAGGACAATAACGGGGCGCTCCCGGCCGTTCCCGGCGCAAAAACCTCGGAGGCGCCGTTGAGCCTGCTCGTGCCGAAATACACGACCGGCTCGGAATTTTTCATTTGTCCGGGCGGCAAGGACAAGCCGTTGCCGGATGCCCAGCCCTTTGCGGACAGAAAAATCAGTTACGCCGATTACATGGGGCGGACACTCCAGGATGGTTCGGAGGCGCCGCTCGTTTCCGATGCGCAGGTGGACACCGCGCCCAAAATGCCGGGGCAGATTGTTTTTTCCCCCGACGGCAAAAAGCCGGGCAACAATCACAACAAGTTCGGCGGCAATTTTCTGTTTTGCGACGGCAACGTCCAATACACTCCCGCCCGGCTGGCATTTTCCCTGCCGCAGGCGACCAACGTCATTTTACTGAACCCGAAACCCTAGTCATGGAAATCAAAGTCCAGTGCCCGTGCGGAACGCGCTATGCGTTTGACGTCGAGCCGGTGTACGGCCGGATGCCGGTGAGGGTCAATTGTCCCGGTTGCGGCGCAGACGGAACCGATCTGGCCAACGAGGTGATTCGCCAGAAACTCGCCGCCGTCGCACCGGTCCCGGTCCTTCAAGAAACTCCTGCTCCAGGCGGCCCAGCGCCGCGAGTGGAAAAATCACAGCAACCAACCAGCACCGGGCCGGCTTCCGAAGCAACCTTTTGTCCCCGGCACCCGAAGAATCCGGCAACGGAAACCTGCCGGGTTTGCGGCAAACCCATTTGCGGCGAGTGCATGGAACAGTTTGGTTATGTCTGTTCGACTTATTGCCGGAAGCGTGCCGAACAGACCGGGATGGATTTGCCGGTTTATGGAAAGCAACGGGCGGTCATCGAGGCCAGGGTTGCCTGGGTGGGCGCGTTGATCTGGCGGGCCGCCGTTTTCCTGGTGGTCGTTCTTGTGGGCGCCTGGATCTGGTACACATTTTTCGGCTCGCATCCGCGCGTCATTTATTCGGAGAAACTTCCCCACGGTGACCGGGCGCGGTTCTATCAATTCCTGGTTCCCAACCAGGTGCTTTCCATCAAGGCAAACCAAATGACCTTGTTCGATTTGGCGGAACAAAGGCAACTGTGGTCGGTCGCCTTGAATTCGGGAATCCCCGCGCCGGTCCCGTTGAATCCCGCCCGGGGCGATATCGAGGAACCCGCCAGGCTTTATCCCGAGCCACACGTCATCGCCACGATGAACGATCTTTGGATTTTGTTTCCGGGCCACCTCGTGCAGTACGATCGGCACACCGGCAACAGCAAACAGGAAATACCGTTGAACCCGCCGTTCTTCGGCATGGCGCAAAGCGACAGTGGCATGACGGTGATTTCCTCCGATGAATCCGGGCGCGAAACCATCACCCGCATCGCGTTTTCCAATGGCACGGTTCAAACCGTACCGATTGAATCCGGTGCCGCCGTGGCATCGCCATCCCAGAGCCAGCCGCAACCACCCACCACCGCGTTATCCACCAACAGCGCGGACTACGCGACGTTGGCGAAGCTGGCGAACGCCGCCCAAGCCAGGGAAAGGACAAGCTGGGGCGACAAGTTTGTGCCTGACGGAGCCAATGTCGTGCAGATGAAAGTGGATTTAATCGAGCGCAAGACGATTACTCATCAGGCAATGAAGGCCCAGAAAAAATCCATGGTCGAAGACAATCTCACCGCCGGTCAAAGCATGGAAGCTTCCGAACAGATGATCAACGACTTGCGCCGGGAACAGACCGGCGGTGTGGAAGAGGAAGATGCCAGCCGATACCAGGTCACCTTGCGCCGGGGGCCGGCCAGCACCGCCCCGGATTGGACGGGCGAAGTCATCGGCTCTCCCGCGTTTTTCGCGCTCAAAACCCGGGATGTATTGGTGGCGGGGAATTCCATTCATGTTTTCGACAAGAACAACAAGAATCTTTGGACGGCCAGCCTCACGTACTCCATCCCGCCTCATTATTCGGAGGATTTCGCCACGGAAGCCGATCCGCCGTGCGTTGAATCGGGCAACACCTTGTATGTTTTTGACCGGGGAATGCTGACCGGTTTCGATGCGGCGACCGGCCAGGTGCATTGGCGGCTCACCAGCGTCGGCATTTCCCAGGTGCAACCGGACGGCAAGGGGTGCCTTTACGTGACCAGCACGACGGCCAGCCCGGATGCCATTCAATTTTCCCAGCAGTTTAATTTATCCTCAAAGGTAAACCCCGTGATTTTGAAAGTGGATGCCGCAACCGGCAGGGTGCTGTGGCGCAACGAGGGCATCGGGGCCAAATGCTTCCTTTCCGGGAAATTTATCTACGCCGCGCGCGCCGCGGAGAACCCCATGATCACTCCGGGCGAAAATCCGGTTTTGTATTTTGATTTGGACCGGCTGAGTCCGTCCGATGGACACGTGATGTGGGATTACTCGCAATCCCGTCATCCGGTGCAAATCGAAGTGCAAGAGAATCAAATCCTGCTCCACTTCCCGGGGGAATTGCAGGTCTTGAAGTTTTTCAGTCTTTAAGCCGGCGGCAAATCTCAAAAATTTATTTCATCGCCGCATAGACGCGATGCACGTCGTCGTGGTCGTCGAGGGCGTTCAAAAAATCCATGACTTCCTTGCGGGCAGCCGCGCTGACTTCGACAAAATTCTTGGCGAGATAACGGATTTCAGCAGCGATGACGTTCCAGCCGGCGGCTTTCACCGCCTTGGAAACATGGTCGAGATCCTTGATCTCCGTGAGAAACCGCGCGCCCTTCTGTCCGGCGGGCACCTCGTCGGCTTCGAGCGGTTCAATTTCCTGCGCGCCGGCTTCGATGGCGTCGGCTTCCGCGTCGCGATGGGCATCGGGATGGGTGGCTTCGACCACGCCGAGGTGATTGAAGAAAAACGCCACGCTGCCGGGCTGGCCGAGCGAGCCGGCCTTGAACAAATTGCGGATTTCCGGCGCGGTGCGGTTGCGGCTGTCGGTGAGACATTCAACGATGACCGGCACCTTGTGCGGCGCGAAACCTTCATAGACGATGGTTTCGTAATTGACCTTTTCCGTGTCGAGCCCGGCGCCCTTTCTGATGGCGCGTTCAATGGTGTCCCGGTAAACGGAAGCTTTTTTGGCTTTTTCGACGGCGACGAAGAGGCGCGGATTGAGGTCGGGGTCAGGACCGCTGAGTTTGGCCGCGACCATGATTTCGCGGACCAGTTTGGCGACCATCTGGCCTTTTTTCTGCGCGTTGATTTCGCGTCCGGCCTGTTTCCATTGTGCCCCCATAGGATTGGTAAGTGTGGAAGGATCGTCGCGTGGGTTCAATGTAAATTGCGCGGCCAGTCTGGCGCGGCTATCCAGCCCGGCACAGGGACAGCGAAGCGCCTGTTGGGAAATTTCGTCCCAGGCCGTGACTTTGATTTTTCCCGTCCCGGGGCTTGAGCTTTTCCCCGCTTTCGCATATTCGTCGCGTCATGCTCGTTGTTCATGTCCATGTTCATGTCAAGCCGGAGTGGGTGGAGGCTTTCAAACAGGCGACACTCGCCAACGCGCGCGAGAGCTTGAAAGAACCGGGCGTCGCGCGCTTCGACGCCGTCCAGCAGCAGGATGACCCGACGCGTTTTGTATTGGTGGAAGTATATCGTGATGCAAACGCCGCCGCCGCGCACAAGGAAACGAAGCATTACCCGGTCTGGCGGGATGCCGTTGCGCCGATGATGGCCGAGCCGCGCTTCAGCGTGAAGTTCAACAACCTTTTCCCCGATGACGAAAATTGGTAGCCGCGCTTGTGAAAGCGCGGAGAACCGCATTCTCACGAACGCGGCCACACGCGAACATGAAATTTGAATTTGCAATCGCCACGCGCATCGTCTTCGGTGCGGGCGCGGTCAATAATGCCGGCGCCATCGCCAGGGAATTTGGCCGCCGTGCACTCGTCGTGACCGGACGTGACGCGCGTCGCGTGGAACGGCTCCTGGCCAATCTGAAATCTGCCGGCGCGAGCGCGACAACTTTTTCCGTCGCGGGAGAGCCGGAACTGGCAACCGTGGAACAAGGCGTGAAGCTGGCGAAGGCAGAGCGTTGCGAACTGGTGATTGGTTTTGGCGGCGGCAGTGTGCTGGACGCGGCCAAGGCCATTGCCGCGATGCTGACCAACGACGGGGAACTGCTGGATTACGTCGAAATCATCGGACGCGGCCAGCCGCTGGCCAAACCGTCTGCGCCGTTCATCGCGATTCCGACAACGGCGGGCACGGGCGCGGAAGTCACGCGCAACGCGGTGCTGGCGTCGCCGGAACACAAATTGAAAGTCAGCCTGCGCAGCCCGTTGATGCTCGCCCGGGCGGCGGTGGTTGACCCTGAATTAACCTATGACTTGCCATCCGCACTCACCGCCAGCACCGGCTTGGACGCTTTAACCCAGCTCATTGAGCCATTTGTCTGCAATCGCGCAAACCCGATGACCGACGGACTATGCGTCGAGGGGCTTCGCCGTGCGGCGCGGTCGTTGCGCGTGGCGTTCAGCAAGGGGCAGGACAAGAACGCGCGGGAAGACATGGCGGTGGCGAGTTTGTTCGGCGGACTGGCTCTGGCTAACGCCGGGCTGGGCGCGGTGCATGGTTTCGCCGGGCCAATTGGCGGCAGTTTTTCCGCGCCGCACGGCGCGATTTGCGCCGCGTTGCTGCCGCACGTGATGGCGATGAATCTCCGCGCGCTGCGCCGGCGTGATCCGCACGGTGCAGCGTTGTATCGTTACGAAGAGGCAGCGTGGTGGCTCACCGGCGATCCGAAGGCCAAAGCCGACGATGGCGTGCAATGGGTTCGCGCACTCGTCACCGATTTGAAAGTTCCGCGCCTCGGCAGTTTTGGAATTCTACAAACGCACATCGCTGATTTGGTCGTCAAAGCCGCAAAAGCGAGCAGCATGAAGGCGAATCCGATTGTGCTTACGCCGGAGGAATTGACCGAAACGCTGGAACAAGCGTTGTGAAACGTAACGCGAACCGTTTCCCGCCGCGCCGGGCTTGTGATTTGCCGCGCGTGCTTTAATTTGACCGCGCAATGCAAAATGGTGTGAACGCCGCCGATTCCAATCCGCCCGCCCCTTTTTCAGAATCCCAGGAGCGAAGGATCGTCTGGCTGTTGTGCCTGCTTGCCGCGGTTCACGTTTTTGTTTTTTCGGCGGCGGCCCCGTTTTTCAACAACGTGGATGAGCAGACCCATCTCGACCTGGTGGTGAGATATTCGCAAGCCCACATTCCGCGGGCGCTGGACACGCCATGTCCGGAAGCCATGCCCTATTTCGTGATTTTCAACACGCCGGAATATCTGTGGCCGCCGGACACTTACCCGGGCGGACGGTACCCCCCTCCACCGTGGACCCAGCCGATGGACAAAATCAAACCCATGTTGGCGTCGCGGGTGGCGGCGTGGCAAAATGTGAAAAATTATGAAGCGGCACAGCCGCCGCTATATTACACGCTCGCGGCTTTGTGGTGGCGCCTGGGAAAGGTGTGCGGATTTCACGACGGGCCTTTGCTGTATTGGCTCCGCTTCCTCAACATTTTCTTCGTTGTCGCGCTGGTCTGGCTGGGTTACGTGGCGGCGCGATTGGTTTTCCCGGAACGGGAATTTTTACGGCTCGGGGTTCCGGCGTTGCTCGCGTTCGTGCCGCAAACCGCGTTCTACTCGATCCAAAATGATGTTCTGTCGCCGCTGGCTTTTGGCGCGGCGTTCATTTTGCTGGTGCGATTGTTGCGCGCGGAAATCCCGGGTGTCCGGCTCGGAACATTCACCGGTCTGGCGCTCGCGGCGACGTTCCTGACCAAAATCAGCAACCTGCCCCTCCTGGCCGTGTCCGGTCTGGTGGTGCTGTTCAAAATTGGATGTCTGGCCAGGTCGGGAAAATTGCGCGCCGCCGGCCCGTCGCTGGCGGTGCTGGTATTGTGCGCGGGCCTGCCGATGATGGCCTGGCTGGCGTGGTGCAAGCACACCTTCGGCGATTTCACCGGCACGGCGGCGAAAATTCAATTTCTCAACTGGACGTACAAACCGTTCCGCGAATGGTGGCAGCATCCGATTTTCACGCCGCATGGTTTGTGGACCTTTGTGTCGGGCCTCATGGCGACGTTCTGGCAGGGAGAGTTCCTCTGGCATCGCCAGCCGCTGGCGTCGCCGGTCGTGGACGCGATTTACGCAATTTCATCCGTCGGTTTCGTCGGGGTGGCCGTCATCGCCCTGCTTTCCCGTTCCTCAGATGCGATCGCATCGCAGCGACAGGCGCTTTGGTTCGGCTTCTGGGGTTTTATTGCCGCGGTGGCGTTCCTGGGATTTCTGTCCATCCTCTACGATTTCCGCGACTGCTTTTATCCGTCGGGCGCGCACCCGTATTTCACGTCCGGCCGGTTGATGCTCGGTGCGCTGATTCCGTTTTTGCTGCTCTACCTTTACGGACTCGACCGCGCATTGTGTCGCGTGAAAAACAATTGGATCCGTCCGCTGGTATTGATCGGCATGATTTTGTTCATGCTGATTTCGGAAATACTCATTGACTGGCGGCTTTTCCCGAACGCCTACAACTGGTTTCACATGTAAAACAGCCGGGGTAATCCGGTTTGGTGTCCCGCCTTCAGGCGGTCCGCGGTAGCGTAGCGCATCCTGTCAATTGCCGTTCCGCCGAGCGGGACGGGACACCGAACACTTCATGTGAACGGAGTGACACCTTTTTCGTGCGCTCGGACGGTTTTTGTGATTTACTGGGCACACTCTGAACCGACTGCCGTATGGACGACACGAATTCATTGATCGAACAGCGCAAGGCCAAGCTCGCCGCGTTGCGGGCGAAGGGCATTGACCCGTTCAAAAACAATTTCACGCCCGGCGAAACCTGCCAGCATGCACGCGAGCATTATGCCGAGGGCCGCGAAGTCGCGCTCGCCGGCCGCATCACCGCGCATCGCGACATGGGCAAAAGCATGTTCATGGACATCCGCGACCAGAGCGGGCGGATGCAGATTTACGCGCAGAAAAACGTCCTCGGCGATGAGCAATGGAGCCTCTTCACGCACCTCGACCTTGCGGATTTCATCGGGGTGCGCGGCACGATGTTCACCACCAAAACGAACGAGATTTCCGTCAAAATCACCGGCTTCGTCATCCTGGCCAAGGCGTTGCGTCCGCCGCCGGCCAAGTGGCATGGACTCGAAGACACGGAAATCCGCTACCGTCAGCGTTATCTCGATTTGATGGCGAACCCGGAGGTGAAGGAGCTTTTCCTGATGCGCAGCGAAATCATCCGCGAAATCCGGAATTTCCTGCACAAACGCGGCTTTGTGGAAGTCGAGACGCCGATGATGCAGGCGATTCCCGGCGGTGCGGCGGCGCAACCGTTCGTCACCAAACACAACGCGCTCGGCTGCGATTTTTATCTCCGCATTGCGCTGGAACTGCCTTTGAAACGGATGCTGGTTGGCGGCGTGGACAAGGTGTTTGAAATCGGCCGCGTCTTCCGCAACGAGGGCCTCTCGCGCAAACACAATCCCGAGTTCACGATGCTCGAGGCGTATGAAGCCTACGGTGATTATGAGAGCATGATGGACCTGGTAGAGGGGCTGGTCTGTCACGTGGCGGAAAATGTGATCGACACGCTGTTCATCGAACACAAGGACGCCGAGGGCAAGGTCGTCAAGACCATCAACCTCACCCCGCCGTGGCAGCGGGTGAGATACAAGGACCTCGTGCGCGAAAAGGCCGGCGCGGACTGGTTTGATATTTCCGCCAAGGAACGCCGCCAGCGCGCCCACGACCTCGGCGCGGAAATCGGCAAGGAATACGAGGACTTTGAAGTCACCGGCGCGGTGTTCGAAAAGTTAATCGAACCGACGCTCATCCAGCCGGTATTCGTCACGCATTTGCCGAAGGAACTCGTGCCGCTGGCCAAGCTGTCGCCCGACGACCCGACGACCGTCGAGGTGTTCGAGTGCTGCATCAACGGCCAGGAAATCGCGCCGGCTTACACCGAGCAGAACGATCCCATCGAGCAGCGCGAACGCCTTGAACACCAGGCCGGCGGCGAACAACAAAAGCTCGACGAGGATTTCCTCGTTGCGCTCGAGCACGGCATGCCGCCCGCCGGCGGCATGGGTATGGGCATTGACCGCCTGTGCATGATGTTGCTCGGCCAGGAAAGTATTCGTGACGTCATCCTGTTCCCGCAGTTGAAGCCGAAATGAGTGAATTACAACCATGTCCGATTTGCCAATTGGACTCCAAAGTTGTGAATTTGGGTGGTGGGCCAAGCGTTGAGTGCCCTCGATGTGGAAATTTTAAGGTTGGAGACGCGGCTGTCAGGCTTTTGGAAAAATTGACACCGCAACAAGCAGCTAATTTTTCTGGGTGGATTAGTGAGCATGTCGGATGTGTCTTAAACTCCACTGAAGTGGCATCTCTCTTAAATCTGCGCACGCCGTCTGTTGCAGAAAAGGCGGATAAACTACTGGCATATCTTGCAAGAGCATATCCAAAACCTGGGGGATCGCTTAATGTAAATGATCACAGCCGCCCACTAAAAAATCTTCCTTCCTATGGTAGAATTCTCTACGGAGTAGCTTGGTGTCAAGACCAGCAAGAATTTTACTATATTCTTCATAACTATTTAATAGCAGAGAAGAATTTTGTTGGTCGAGATGGAGGAAGTCTTTTCATAACTCCTGCCGGATGGGCGCATCTTGATTCTTTGCAGCAGACCAATATCCAAAGCCAAATCGGTTTCATCGCAATGTGGTTTGATGAATCAATGAGCGCTGCATGGATTGCAATTGACAAAGGAATTCGCGCTGTTGGTTATGAGCCTTTGCGGATCGATCGGAAGGAACATAACAACAAAATTGACGATGAAATTGTTGCAGGCATTCGTCGCAGTAAATTTCTCGTAGCAGATTTCACAGGCCATCGCGGCGGGGTTTATTTTGAAACCGGCTTTGCGACCGGACTTGGGCTACCAGTAATATGGCTTTGCCGAAAAGATGAATTAGAGAAAACCCATTTCGACACGCGGCAATACAATTTCATTGTTTGGGAAGCCGACAAACTGGCCGAACTTTCAAAGGCTTTGCAAAACCGGATTGAAGCAACGATTGGGCACGGGCCATTGACCGGAAACGTCGCGACGTGATCCTGTTCCCGCAGTTGAAGCCGAAATGGGGTGAGACGCATTGCTTGATTCGCGTCCGGCCTGCTGGAATACTGCGCGCGAGTGAAGCGCGCGACCACAACCAAGCCAAAATCTTTCGCGGACTACAAGCCCGATGCGAGGAATTGGATTACTCTCGCAACTGGTGAATATTATCCCGACATCCTCAAGGACGCTTGTGAATTATATAAACCCGTTCTGGTTCTGTTTGGCCAGCTTCTGAAGACATCTGAATCTTCGAGACGGCTTTTCTTTCAAATCTCGGAGCAATCCGACGGCTGGATGCGTGTCCAACTGGCGCGGGTTTTTCGCAAATACGTCAGCCCGGAGACACCCGTGGAGATGCTAAAACAGAAATCGAAGGCAAAAACTATTTGCGATCAATTCGGCAAAGGTTTTCGTCCCATCCAGAAAGTTCAGGCGGCGTTCACTTCGCGTCCTTTGCCTGACGAAGCTTTGTGCGCGGTGTTATGGGAATACAAAGACCGGGGCAAGAAAGGCTACGACCTCACCGAGAGATTCTTCTCTTTGTTCCGCTCCACGTTCCCCAATTTGCACATCAAAGGCCCGGAACGGGCCGGCAAAGATGTTTTGCTAGGTGAGGTTTTTGAGAATTATTCGAAACCCGACCGACCTGTTGATTTTGTGATCTACGATGCCAAAGAGAAAGAAGTGCTGGCAATTGGTTTAGCTCGCTATGATTCCGACCGGGGTGGCGCTCAGGAAGATGATCGCACCGGAGGCTATCATAATTGTGCCGATGAAATTCTGAACTACGCTAAGAAGCGTCATTTCCGCACAAAAGTCATTTTCATTAATGACGGGCCGGGACTTTTGCTCGGCTCGATGTGGAATGACTACGCACATTTGGAGCGCAGTCGTCCAGGGAAAATTCTCGTCGCCACTTTACGGATGATTCCAGAGCGAATTATGCGCGAGTGGCTGCTTTCCTAAATCTTCTATGGCGACAGGACTTCCCAAGACCCAATGGCAAAGCGCGCCACACGCGGCTGTCGGAAACGGCATGGTGACGAGCAACACCGATGTCCGGCTTGATTACGAAGGAAAAAAACCAGAGCGCGAGATTCTGCTGACCCCGCCGGCGAATTGCCATCGACTTTGGCCAGAGCATCGAAGTGATGATACCAATCGTCTTTATTACGGTGACAACCTGCCGATTCTGGCCACGCTGGCAAACGACCCAGCCGTCAGTGGCAAAGTTCGATTGGTTTACATTGACCCACCCTACGCCACCAAGAGCGTCTTTCAATCGCGCAATCAAGCCGACGCTTACATGGATTTGCTGGAAGGCGCACACTATCTTGAATTTCTCCGGGAGCGGCTGATTTTTTTGCGTGAATTACTGGCCGATGATGGTTCGATTTATGTCCATCTCGACGACAATATGGCTTTTCATGCCAAAGCCATCATGGACGAAGTATTTGGACGGACCAATTTTCAGAGTTGGATCACGCGCAAGAAATGCAACCCGAAGAATTACACGCGTAAAACTTACGGCAACGTAGCTGACTACATTCTTTTTTACACAAAAAGTGAAAACTATGTTTGGCATCGTCCGGTTGAATCGTGGACGGAAGACCGGGCGAACAAAGAATATCAATATATCGAAGCGGACACAGGTCGCCGCTACAAGAAAGTTCCCGTTCATGCGCCGGGAGTTCGCAATGGAGAGACCGGCCTGCCGTGGCGGGGAATGAAGCCGCCACCTGGCAAGCATTGGCAATATCCGCCACGTGTGCTTGATGAAATGGACGCGCGTGGCGAAATGTATTGGTCGCCCACGGGGAATCCGCGCCGAAAAATCTACCTTGATGAAAGTACTGGCGTGGCCGTGCAGGACATTTGGTTGGATTACCGCGACGCCCACAACCAAAACATCGCAATTTCCGGCTATCCGACAGAAAAAAATTCCAGTCTCTTAACACGAATTATCGAAGCTTCATCCAACAAAGGTGACATTGTATTGGATTGCTTTTCCGGTTCGGGAACCACGCTGCATGTTGCTTCACATCTTGGTCGGCGTTGGATTGGTGTGGACAACAGCCCTGTGGCTATTGCTGCCACGCTCCGTCGTTTCGGCAAAGGGCTTGAACTTATGGGCGATTTTGTCAATAAACCCTCATTCGCAGTCGAAGAAGAGGCATCTTCAACTATTCTTCCACTTTTCCAGACGAACAATTCACAGAAACCAGTACCGAAGGTTCGAAATCAACATCAAGCCATCAAAGACTTCACTTTGCTTTTCCAAGAACCTTATCACGGTGAATTACACGACTTGCTTGAGCAATGGAAGGTGTGGATAGGCGAAGCAAAAGTCCTCCGACTTGCCGAGACGCCGCCATCTTACAGAACTCAAACAACGAAGAGGCGTGTAATTAAAAAAACCAAGGGCGGGAAAATCACAAAGTATATTATTCACCGCCGGCGTAGGCATTGATTCGCTTCCTTTTAATTAAAAGTAATGCTCACCGTTGCCGGACTAAGCAAAGCCTTTGGCGGTCGTCAGCTTTTTGACGACGTCTCGCCTGTTCCCGCAGTTGAAGCCGAAATAACGTGCTTCCGGCATCCTGCCGGAAGTTCTGACTTTTCGTTCGTCGGCGATTTCAAATGGATCTGCCGGCAGGATGCCGGCAGCACGTTACAGCCATTGCTTCAACCGTTCACGCAGGATTTGCCGGGCGCGATACAGCCTTGATTCCACAGCTTTTGGCGTCGTTTCCAAAATCGCCGCCGCCTCAGCGATGCTGCGTTCCTCCCATTCGCACAGCACAACCGCCTCGCGCAAATCTTCCGGCAATTTGCTGACCGCCGTCCGCACCGCTTCGGCGCGTTCGGCGGTGAGCGCCTGTTCGTTCGGCGCCAAATCATTCGCCGGCAAAGTGCTGCCGAGGGTTTGCTCCGATCCGCCGGTTTCGACCTCCAGCGAGACGTTTGGATGGCGGGAGCGCCAGCGGAAGTGGTTCCGCGCCAGGTTCGCGGCGATGGTGAAGAGCCAGGTGGAAAATTTTTCGCTGGTCCGGAAACTGGCGCGGGCGCGGAAGACGCGGGCAAAAGTTTCCTGCGCGAGATCGTTCGCATCATCTTCGTTGCCGACCATGTGGCAGAGAAAATGGAACACCGGGGTCGCGTGACGCTCCATCAAATCGTTGAGCGCCGCGTCATGGCCGGTGGCCAACCGCTCCATGTCCGCCCGGTCGCGGACGTCGGCTTGCCGCGCCGACTCGTCGCGCCGGAATGAAACGGAGGCGGAAGCCTCCGGCGAAGGCTGGGCGTCAGTGGTGATGCTCATGGTCCATGGATCCGGACATGGATGATTCGGTCTGTTCGTGAAAACCGAGAGTGAAGCGCTGCATTTCGGCCAGATAACGCCGGCCCTGCTCCGGCGGCATGGTTTGGCTGACTTCAATGAAGTGCTGCAGCATCTGGGACTGGCACTGGGCGCGCAACGCGGCGAGCTCGGCCAGCTTTTGTTGGGCGACCGGATTGACGTTGGTTGTAGAGTTTACCCCGACATGCGTGTCGGGGCCCAACGCCGTTTCAAGTTCCGATTTTTTGGCGGCGATTTTGGCGCACATTTCGGCGCATTTTGGCAGGTAACCCTCGTGCAGTTTCTGGATGCGCGACATCTCGGCGTCGCCCAGATGAAATTCGTCCCGCAGCCAGCTCAAGTCGTCCGCCGAACGCGTCATCCGGCACGCGCGCTGGCCGGCGAAATAGGAACCGCCGAACAGCGCGACGCCCAAAACCAGCGCGCCCAGCAGAATGACGAGCGAACGGTTCATGCCATCAACGCAGTAAATTGGGAGCAACCACCGCGAGGTATCGCGCTTGGGCGTCCTGGTGCGCCATTTGATTGCCATTGCGCACGCCGAGCAGCGCACCGGCGACTATCAGCACGGTGGCGGTGGCCAAGGCAAATCGCGGACGCAGCACCAGTGTTACCAGCGCATCCAGCCAGGCAATGCCACCGGGGGACCTGGCCGGGGCTGCGGCTTCCTCGATGCGCCGCCAGACTCCTTCCCGAAAGCGCGGCAGCAGCGCGGGCGAGACCCGTGATTCGCGTAGGAGTGCACTGAGTTTGGGATCCCTCGCTTCGGCGAAGCCTGGGTCAGGGTTGATATTTTCTTTTTCTTTGTTCATCGGTTCAAGGGCGGCGGAGATTTTGTCCGCCGCCCATAGTTTACGGTTTTTTTCAGGCCGGGACAACCCGGTTGATGGTTAGCGCGCCGTGTTGTCGGCCATGGCGGTCTTGCAGCAGCCCGACATGCCGGCGGGATTCGCGGCGCAGGCTTGAATGGCCTTGGGACTGGCAATCATCTTGTGGCATTCCATGACGGGATTCACGTCGTTCGCCACGCTGGCCACGGTGGTGGTCTGGTCGCCGGACGCGCGGGGCGAGACGGTTTGGACCGTGTTTGCCGATTGGGCCGCCGTAATGCCGGGGACAACCTTGATCTGGTTGCCGGTGGCGCGCGGCGAAAGCAGGGTGGTGCCGGCGTTGACGTTGAGGGTGATCGCGGCCAGGGCGGCTGCGCCGATTGTCATAAGGAGGATTCGAGTTTTCATATTTTATTTTTCAATTTTTGGCCGGCGCTTCATTGCGCCGCCGAATGGTTGTATTTGCATTACCCCGGCGCGCGGAAAATCCCGCAAAAGTTTTTTGAGGGGATTTGGGAAACCTGGTGTATAATGGGTGTCATCAAGCTGACATTAACTATGAAAACATTGAAAATGCTTAGGGTTCTTACGCTGACGGTTCCATTTCTCGCCTTGCCGCTGGCCAGCGTGTCGGCCGACACAAATTCGGCGGCGGCCACACCGCCCAAGCCGGACCAACTGACCACCTGCCCCGTGTCCGGCGAAAAGCTCGGCGAGATGGGCAAACCGTACGTCTTTGTCTATCAGGACCAGGAGGTCAAATTGTGCTGCTCGGGCTGCAAAAAGGATTTCGACAAGGACCCGGCCAAATACCTGAAGAAAATCCAGGACGCCGCAGCCGCCAAAAAGTGATTTGAACCCGCTGCCTTGCGCGCGGATAAATTTGTGAAACGGTTCTCCGCCATTTTGTTCAGCTCCTTGCTGGTGTGGGCGCAATTGCCGGCCGCGCCAATGCCGGCGTGCTCCCAGCAACCGGTCCGTGCCTGCTGCCATTGCGGCGGCAAAATGAGTTGCTGTGCTGCGCAACCCGTGTCTGGTTCGCAGTCCGCGCCCGCAGTTCCCGCGCCATCCGGCATTCAAAACCAATTTTTGCTTCCCGCTCCGGCCCTGATGGTTTGGGCCTTGCCCGAAAATGAAGCGGGTTCGATTTTTTCCGCCTTCGTGTCGCCGTTGACGGCATCCGGCACGCCGCTTTACGCGCGGCATTGCGCCCGGCTCATCTGACTCCTACCCTCTGAATGCCCGCAGTGTGTCCCAGGCCGGACACCGCGGCCTTCGTTTGTTCCACGGATTTTTGTGCCCGTGAATCAACTGAAAATTTACCCGTCGGCGCGCAAACAACGGCAACTGAAACTGAAGACAACTGAAAATTTATGAAAACGAAAACAATTTTAATCATCGCCCTGGTCGCGGCAATTGCCGGCACTGGCGCATGGTGGATGGTTTTCCATCGGGCACCATCCCCACCCGGCGCCACGGTGTCCGCCGGGCGAAAAATCCTTTATTACCAGAGCGCAATGCATCCGTGGATCAAATCGGACCAGCCGGGCAAATGCCCGATTTGCGGCATGGATTTGGTGCCGATTTATGCCGATGAAGCCGGCACGAACGCCACCGGCGGGATCACGCTCAATGCTGCCAGCGCCAGCACCATCCACGTCCAGACCGATGTGGTGGAACGCCGCACGTTGCGCCACACGTTGCGCGTTGCCGGCACCGTCAGCGTGAATTCCTGGACGACGGCGTGGTTCATCTTCGACGCCTATCAGCGCGACCTGCCGTGGTTCAAGGTCGGCCAGACCGTTGAAATCACCGTGCCGTCCATGCCGGGCAAAATCTACACCGCGCAGATCAAACGGCACGGCGTGCAGCCGTATGCGGACGCAAAATTCGACGAGACCACGGACAGCACCAAGGTGCGGGCGGAACTTTCCAATCCCGGCGTCGGGGCCGGTGATTTTGGGGCGGGCAAATTGTTCAACAACTTTTACGCCGAAGGCCGCGTGCTCGCCGACGCGCCGGAAGTTTTGACCGTGCCGCGCAGCGCCGTCCTTTGGCCGGGCGGCCGGCCGATTGTCTATGTGGACGCCGGCGGCCATTACGAATCGCGGTCCGTGAAACTCGGGCGGGCGGGTGACGAATTCTGGGAGGTGCTCGACGGTTTGAAGGCGGGCGAAAAGGTCGTCACCACCGGCAATTTGCTGATTGATTCCGAAGCGCAGCTCGCCAACGGTCATTAATCACATTTTTTATGATCAACCGCATCATCGAATGGTCGTTGCGCAACCGGTTCCTCGTCGTGTGCGGCGCGGTGCTGCTCGCCGGCCTCGGCGTCCGCGCCCTTTACCAGACGCCGGTGGATGCCATTCCCGACCTCAGTGAAAATCAGGTCATCGTTTATGCCGACTGGCCGGGACGCAGTCCGCAGGAGGTCGAGGACCAGGTCACCTATCCGTTGTCCGTGAATTTGCAGGGTATGGCCGGCGTGAAAACCGTCCGCGCCAGCTCGATGTTCGGGTTCTCGCTCATCACGGTCATTTTCGACGACCAGATTGACAATTATTTTGCGCGGTCGCGCGTTTTGGAACGGTTGAATTATCTCGGCGACGTTTTGCCGGCGGGCGTGGAGCCGAAACTCGGTCCGGACGCCACCGGCCTGGGCTGGGTTTATGAATATTACCTTGCCGTTGACCCCACCCGGTCGCCGCAGGGCGGCTACGACCTCGGCCAGTTGCGCGCGATCCAGGACTGGTTCGTGCGTTACCAGCTCAACGCCGTGCCGGGCGTGGCGGAAGTCGCCAGTGTCGGCGGTTTCCCGCGGCAATATCAAATCGAAGTCTCGTCGCTGCGGATGCGTCAGTTCGGCGTGACGCTGCAAACGGTCATGGATGCCGTGCGCCAGAGCAACCTCAACGTCGGCGGCAAAATCATCGAGGAAAACGGCATGGAATTCGTCGTTCGTGGCATCGGGCTGGTGAATTCCAACGCGGACCTGGAAAACATCGTGTTGCAACTGAACAACGGCACGCCGGTGTGCTTGAAGGACGTGGCGCGCATCCAGATGGGCGGCGATTTCCGGCGCGGCGCGCTGGACGTGGACGGCCGGGAAGTGGTCGGCGGCGTGGTCGTGATGCGCACCGGTGAAAATGCCATGGCCGTCATCAAGGCCGTGAAGGAAAAAATCGCGCGGATTTCATCGGGCCTGCCGCCTGGTGTCAGCATCAAACCGTTTTACGACCGCAGCGAATTGATCGAGCGGACGATTGACACGCTCAAGCACGCGTTGACCGAGGAAATCATCCTCGTCACGCTGACCGTCATCATTTTCCTCGCGCACTGGCGCAGCATCCTTATCGTCGCGCTGCCGCTGCCGCTCTCCATCCTGATGGCGTTCATTTTGATGAACCATTTCGGCATCTCGTCGAACATCATGTCGCTCGCCGGCATCGCCATCGCCATCGGTGTGCTCGTGGATGCGGGCATCGTGATGACCGAGAACGTCGTCCGCCATGCCGAACGCGCCGAAAAGGAAAAGGGCCGCCGGCTCAACGGCGCGGAAATCATCGATGTGACACTCGAAGCAGCCCGGCAGGTGGGCCGCCCGATTTTCTTTGCGATGGTCATCATCATCCTGGCGTTCATCCCGGTCTTTTCGCTGACCGGGCAGGAAGGTAAATTGTTCCATCCGCTCGCGTTCACCAAAACGTTTGCGATGGCCGGCTCGACCATCCTGGCGATAACGCTCGTGCCGGCGCTCTGCGCCGCGCTCATCCGCGGGCCGTTCCAGGCCGAGGAAAACAACCTGCTGATGCGCGTTTTGCTGGGGATTTACGACCCGATTCTGGGCTGGGCGCTGCGGTTCCGCAAAACCGTCCTGGGACTGGCGCTGACGGCACTGGTGGCGGCGTTGGTCCTGGCCTTCGGTGTGCCGTCGAAAATTGTGTCCCAACTCTCAACCCTCAACCCTCAACTGGCAGCGAAGCTGCCGCACGGCATGGGCAGCGAATTCATGCCACCGTTGAACGAGGGCAGCCTGCTGTTCATGCCGGTGCTGCTGCCGGACGTGTCGCTCACGGAAGTCAAACGCATCCTGGCCTGGCAGGACCAGGTCATCAAACAGACGCCCGAAGTTGAATCCGTCGCCGGCAAGCTGGGCCGCGCCGAGACCGCCACCGACCCCGCGCCGGTGCAGATGATTGAAACCACCATCATGCTCAAACCCAAATCACAGTGGCGGCCGGGCATGACCGAAGACAAAATTGTCAATGAACTGGTGGAAAAACTTTCCAACGTGCCCGGCTACATCCCCGGCTTCTTGCAGCCGATCCAAAACCGGATTCTGATGATCAGCACCGGCATCCGCGCCCAGGTCGGCATCAAAATCCTCGGCGACAACCTCGACGCCATCCAGCAGAAGGCTTTTGAGGTCGAGCGCATCGTGCGGGAAATTCCCGGCGCCACCGGTGTGGCGGCATCGCGCATGCAGGGCAAGCCGTATCTGAACATCGAACTGAACCGTTCGGCGATTGCGCATTACGGTTTGCGCGCACAGGACGTGCTCGACGTCGTCCAATCCGGGCTGGGCGGCGAAAATGTCACCACCGCCATTGCCGGCCGCGAGCGGATTCCGGTCCAGGTCCGGCTGGCGCGCGATGAACGCGACGACATCGAACGGCTTGGCGACGTGCTGGTGCCGGTGCCGTCCGGAAAGTTCATTCAACTGGGCCAGGTCGCGGCCATTCACCGCGACATCGGGCCGGACGAAATTGACAGTGAAAACGGCCGGTTGCGCGTCTTCGTGCAGGCCAACGTGCAGGGCCGCGACCTTGGCGGTTTTGTGCAGGAAGCGCAGACGCGCATCACCCGCGAAATCCAGTTGCCGCCGGGCATGACCATCGAATGGAGCGGCCAGTATGAAAACCAGCTTCGCGCCGAGCGCACGCTGCGCCTCATCGTGCCGGCGGCGTTGTTCATCATCTTCCTGCTGCTCTATATTGTGTATCACAGTTTCAAGGAGGCGGCGCATGTGATTCTGGCCGTGCCGTTCGCGCTCACCGGCGGCGTCTTTCTGCAATGGCTGCTCGGCTACAACTTCAGCGTGGCCGTGTGGGTCGGCTACATTGCGCTGTTCGGGACGGCCATCCAGACCGGCGTGGTGATGGTGGTTTATTTGCAGGAAGCAGTGGAAAAGAAACGCGCGCAACGCGGCGCGGAATTCAGCCGCGCCGATTTGTTGCAGGCGGTGAAGGACGGCGCGCGGCTGCGGCTGCGCCCGAAGGTGATGACGGTGGTGACCGTCGTTGCCAGCCTGCTGCCCATCATGTGGAGCGTGCGACCGGGCTCGGAAGTCATGCGTCCGCTGGCCGCGCCCATCATCGGCGGCATGGTGAGCAGCCTCATCCACATCCTCATCGTGACGCCGGTCATCTTCGCCTGGCTGCGCGAACGGGAGATGAAACCAGCCGGCCCGGTGTCAGCTTGAAGGTGAGAACAAGCGGCTCGCCAACTCGGCCCAAAACTCAAGAAATCTTGATGATGCTTAACGGAACCAACTCCAGATCGTTAGTCATTTCGGTCATTTTACTTGAGATGGTTTTTGCCCGGTGAACGCCTCAATGCCCAGAATGGTGAGGCAAGTAGTTTCCACATTTGCCACACCAAGCTTCTTGCCGGTTGCATCGTAATCGGTGATCCAGCCGCCTGAGTCGTCTTGGAGGGTCAGCAACTTGTCGAGCATGCCTTGCGGTGGTTCGGCGGGCGGGGATAGGTGATTGGCGGCGAGTAGCGCAAGGCCGAGCTTGTAGGTTGAATAACGTTGGTCGTGCTTGGCGGCGGCATCGAGGAATCCCTTGCCGTCCCACAACCGCAGGGCTGCTTCCCAATGCTGACGGGCTGCCGGCTGGTTCTTTTCCGTGAGGCATGCCAGAAACAGGAGGTCGGCATATCTTTCCCAGTCATCGAAAATTCGGTCGGTCATCACCTCGGTGCGAATGACTTTGTTTCCGGCGCGACGTACGTCCTTCAGTTGGTGCTGACGAAACGGCAAGGGTTCTTCGGCTTCTCCGAAAATTACTTGTATCCTGCCCGATTTATAAATGCCTTCGCGGTGGATCGCGGCCATGATGCTCTGGGCGATCTTCGGATGGCTGACGGCCAGCACCTTCGCGGCCAGATAATTATCATGAAACAGCCAATAGACGTTCGCACCACGATACTCAGGTAACAGACCTAAGTCGGGGTCCAAAAGGCTCGCCAAAAATTCTCGTCCTCTTTGCGTCACATCAGAAGGTTTCAAAGAGGTCCACCCGTTTGGCGCAAACATAAACAAAGCAATAATAATGGCGACCAGGGTGCGCTGCCGAATCATGGATGGGACGGATCTATTCATCTGAGCGGTGCGGCAAAAACGTCTAACAGTATTCGGCCCAACGCGAATTTGGCCGGGTTCGGAAAGCAAGGGGGTGGCTGGCTGGGTCATGGGGTTAAAATGAGCCGGTTGCTGGCGTGCTGACAACTGAATTTTTCGCCGGTGCATGAAGGCGTTTGTTGGATGCGATTGAATGTTGTGTGAGCTTTTCAACCGTCGCTCCGCGACGGTGATAAATTGGGAACATGAGTCCGGGGCTTGAAAGCCCCGGCTACCATCATCGGTCGCTCCGCGACCGTGGCGTTGCCGCCCTTTTGCGAATCAGCATTCACAACCCGTTCGGACGTTATCGCCCGATCTTTCAATCGCGTAGCGATGTATTGACGGTAGCCGTGGGATTCATCCCACGGATCGGATGGAATAATTCCCCGGCGTCGCGGAGCGACGATTGAAATCAATCCCATAAATAACGTTCGTCGTATTCCACACCATGGCGGATCAGAAACGCCAGGAATTCTTCCTGGAACGTTTTTACCCGGTGATGTTCGCGCTGGTTTTGGATGTAGGCCGTGACTTCCGGCAGGTTGGATTTGCTGACGCTGAATGCGCCATATCCATCCTGCCACGCAAAACCGCGCATTTGTGGCAGGGCGTCCTTGATCCATTTGGATGAGCCGCCTTTCAGCAGTTGCAGGGCTTTGCTCACGGATTGCGCGGGTGGCAAGGCCAGTGCCAGATGAACATGATCCGGCATTCCGCCAATCAACAAAGCTTTCATGCCGTTTTCGCGGGCGATGCCGCCGAGGAATTTCCAGACGCGCTTCTCAAGGTCGGGTAAAATCCAGGGTTCACGATGTTTGGTGCTGAAAATGACGTGATAATGGAGTGACGTGAATGTGTTCGCCATGCGGCGAGCTTGGCAAATTATTGGCGATTATTCAACCGTCGCTCCGCGACGGTGACAAATTGGGAACATGAGTCCGGGGCTTGAAAGCCCCGGCTACCATCATCGGTCGCTCCGCGACCGGGGCGTTGCCGCCCTTTTCCAAATTTCCCGGCAAAAAGTAATTACCGTCTTCGCTTTGCGACTATTACTTTCGGTTTCTTGCCGGATTGCCTTTCCAATTCCGCGACACGCTTGAGCAGGTCCGGCAGGCGCTGGATGGCAATCATCTGGCGTTTGGCCTGTTTGTCCGGTTGCGCCGGCGTGCCAAGCCATTTTTCGCTGTCCGGAATGTCGGTCATAACGCCCGATTGCGCCGAGACGGTGACGCGATCGCCGATTTTCAAATGTCCGGCAAAACCGGACTGTCCGGCAAGGATGACGTATTTGCCGAACTTGCAACTACCGGAGATGCCCACCTGCGAGATAATCAGGGAGCCTTCACCAATTTCCACGTTGTGCGCGATCTGGACAAGGTTATCAATTTTCGTGCCTTTGCCGATGACGGTCGGACCCAGCGCGCCGCGATCAATCGTCACGTTGGCGCCGATTTCCACATCGTCGCCGATAACGACATTTCCGATCTGCGGCACTTTGCGATGAACGCCGCCGTCCTGCACATAACCGAAACCGTCCGAGCCAATCACCGTGCCGGCATGAATGTGCACGCGCTGGCCGATTTCCGTGTTCGGATAAACTGTCACGTTCGGAAACAGGTTCACGTCGTCGCCAAGCTGGCAGTCGTCGCCGACAAAATTGCCGGCCTGCAGGACCGACCGCGCGCCGATGCGCACGCGTTCGCCGACGACACAATGCGGTCCGATGTGCGCGGTGGCGTCCACCTTGGCGCTCGCCGCAATGACCGCCGTGGGATGAATTCCAGCGGCGTAGGTTCGTTCGGGAAAGAACAACGCCATGGCCTTGGCGAACGCGATGCGGGCATTCGGCACGCGGATCAGGATTTTCCGGGCGGATTTAAAGCGGTCGTCGGCGATGATGGCGGTCGCCGCGCTTTGTTCGGCGCGGACGAAATAGTCCTCATTTTCGGCGAACGTGAGGTCGCCGGGTTTGGCGCTGGCGGCGGGAGCAAAGCCCGTGAGTGTTGCAGTGGTATCGCCAACGACTTCACCATCAAGGTGTTTTGCAATTTCAGCGGTGGTAAAGTTCATATTTGGCATTTTGTGCGGTTGCCGTTGACTTGGTCAACGCGGCTCACTATAAAGGCAGGCGTATCCAGTTCAACCACTACTTTGCATGCCAAAGACTTTGCGCGTCGGACTGATTGGCTACCGCTTCATGGGCAGGGCGCACTCCAATGCATGGCGGCAGGCACCCCGTTTCTTCAACCTCAAGGCCAACATCGAGATGCATACGATTTGCGGACGCCACGCCGCCGGCGTGCAGGCGGCCCGCGCGCAACTCGGCTGGCAAAAATCCGCGACGGACTGGCATGAAATCGTCGAGTCGCCGCTGATTGACATCGTGGACATCGTCACGCCGACGAATTTTCACGCGGAAATGGCGATTGCCGCGGTGAAAAACGGCAAGCACGTTTTGTGCGAAAAGCCACTGGCGCTGAATCTCAAACAGGCCGAGGCGATGTTCGCCGCCGCGCACAAGGCGAAGGTCGTCCACATGATCTGCCACAATTACCGGCGCATTCCGGCCATCGCGCTGGCGAAGCGGATGATTAGCGAGGGCGCGCTGGGCCGGATTTTTCATTTTCACGCGCGTTACGCGCAAGACCGGCTGGCCGACCCGGAATTTCCGCTGGACTGGCGGCTGCAAAAGGAGACCAGCGGCTGTGGCGTCCACAGCGACATCAACTCGCACGTCATTGATCTGGGACGTTACCTCGTCGGCGAATTCGAGCAGGTCTGCGGCTTGCTGAACACGTTTATACCGGAACGGCCGCTGGCGGATGCGCTGGCCAAAGGCGCGCGCAGGATGGGCAAGGTCACCGTGCCGGACTCGGCGATGTTCATGGGGCGGATGGAAAATGGCGTGCTGGCGAACGTGGAGGCCACGCGCTACGCGCTCGGCCGCAAAAATCACATCGCCATCGAAATCAACGGCAGCAAAGGCTCGATTTATTTTGATTTTGAGGACATGAACCGGCTGAAATTTTACAATGGCGACGACCCGAAAGACCGGCGGGGTTTCCGCGACATTCTCGTGACCGAGCGCGACGGCGTGCAACCGTATGTCGGCCATTGGTGGCCGCCGGGACACGGCATCGGCTACGAACACACGTTCATTCATGTGGTCGCCGATTTTGTGAACGCCTGCGTCGAGGGCAAACCGGTCCACCCGACGTTCGAGGACGGCCTGAAAAACCAGCGCGTGCTCGCCGCCGTCGAGGAATCCTCCCAAAAAGGCAAGTGGGTGAAGTTGTAAGAACCGCCAGTGGGGTCCCTGTGAACGGCGCATCTCCGCGGAATGACTAATTCCTAAACTATAATGACGAAAGAAACCCAAAATCCGAAGCACGAATGCGCGGTGGGGGGCGGTTTGGTCATTTGGTTATTTGAGTATTCTTTAGTCATTATGATTTAGGGCTTAGGGTTTTTACTTGGAATTCTTTAGTCATTCGGATTTAGTAATTAGTGATTTCATCTCCATCCGCTCACCATCTTTCATCAAACTGACCCACTACCGTTATTTGCCGGTTCTTGCCTCAAGCCTTGGATTTCGGCTACATTTTGTTTTTGATTAACTAAATTATGCCACTGACCTCGCTTGAAAAAATCATCCCGATGCTCCAGGTGGCCATCGGTCCGGTCATCCTCATTTCCGGTATCGGCCTGTTGCTGCTCACGATGACCAACCGGTTGGGGCGCGCCATTGACCGGGCGCGGCAACTGGCGCGCGATTTGCCGGGGCGCACCGGACGCGAGCGCGAACAAACACTGGCGCAAGTGGCCATCCTCTACCGTCGCGCACGGATGATTCGTTTGAGCATCACCCTCGCCGCGCTCAGCGCGCTGCTGGCGTCGGCGCTCATCATCACGCTGTTTGTGACCGCGCTGCTCCAATGGGAAGCCGGATTATCCGCCAGCCTCATTTTCATCGCCTGCATGAGTTCGCTGTTTGCGTCACTCGTCGCGTTCATTTGCGACATCAATATGTCACTGCACGCGCTCAAGCTGGAATTGGAAAGCATCAAACCCGACCTCGATTGATGTGGGCATCAGGTCGGACCGATGGGAGCGCCGGCCTCCGGCCCGGCAGGTTTTGAATTGAACCTTGCTTCCCGCCGTGCCGGAGGCCGGCGCTCCACCTGCGGGGGTTTTTCAATTTGACTTGCCCGCACGCCGCCGGGCGCGTATTAGAATGGCCGCCGAATCGTTGTGCCCGCGTGGCGGAATTGGCAGACGCGCTAGATTCAGGTTCTAGTGGGTAACACCGTACAGGTTCAAGTCCTGTCGCGGGCACCATTTTGAAAAGCTTCAAGGACTCAGCGTTTCCCTAAAGAATGCCGGTGTTTACAGGCATTTCCGCGCGCTTTGTGCTTCGGCCCACTTCGGCCACTTCCGGTCAACGTCACCCACTTTTGAGGCACCAAAAGGCACTCTCCCAATCCATAACCACAAACCAAAAACCCAACAAACCATGAAAGCACAACAAACAGCCCCCATACTCGCCACACTCGCACCCGCCGCAGTCATCGCACCTCCCCTTGTCATTGTCGGCCTGCTCGGCATTGGCCTGCTTTGACTTCTGTCAGGCGAAGATAAAGCAGAAAAGAAAACCATTGAACTTCAAGAGACGACGCCACCCCCAACCGTTTCCTGGAAGCCAATACGAGCAAGCCGCCTGCGACCGAGTCTTCCGCGACAGCCAAAAGGATTACGCGCGAAGACATTGCGGAGGCCCTTGCGTATGGCGCGAAGCGGCTTACCCGCAAGGAAGCAGTCGCGGCGCTCCAAGCTCTTGGCTTCCGAAAGAAAGCGGCTTACAAAGCGCTTTCCCCGGATAGCAAATTCGGGGACTTGCTTGAGTTGACACCAGACGGCTTGATCGAATGGAAGGGCTAACTGTTCAGCATGGTTTCAACGGTTGAAAACGCCGAACTCGCCGCCCCGAAGCGCACTAGTCCTCGTGGGCAGCGTGCGAACACCGCCACCTCGTTTACGGGCTTGACTTAACACGCTTTTCTCTGTTATTCCGATCTGGCAATGATCTATTGGTTCACTGGTCAACCTGGATCAGGGAAGACTACTCTAGCTAACGCCCTCAAAAAAGTCTTGGAACTCCGAGGATATTCGACTTTTCACATTGATGGCGATGATCTCCGAACGATCACAGGCAATTTTGATTACTCGGAAGCTGGCCGTAAAAACAATATGGCCGCAGCCCAGGGACTTGCGACTAAAATTCATGCGGAGGGGATTTTTGTTATAGCCGCACTTGTTTCGCCATATCGTCGACTACGTGACGATTTCAAAAAACGGGAGACGGTGATTGAAATCTACGTTCATACAACGGAGGTGCGTGGTCGTGAGGCTCACTTTGTCAACGGTTACGAGCCTCCGCAGGAGGATTTCGTGGATATTGATACGACCGGCATGAGCGTGGATGACTGCATCCAAACTATCTTGGCCGCTAGCCCATTACCCACGAGTCGCTACTTTAGGCGAGGGGAGACGTTCGCAAACGACCATTATGCTATGTTCATCGGTCGTTGGCAACCTTGGCATACAGGCCATCGCTGGCTTATTGAACAGGCGCTCAAAGAGGGTAAGAAGGTGCTGATTTGTGTTATGGATGTACCTATAAGCGAGAAGAACCCATTCACCCCTCAGCAAGTGTGCGAGAAAATAGGCTTTGCGCTGAAGGATCTCATCAATGAAGGACGTGTTAAGACGATGGTGATACCTGCGGTTGAATCGGTTAACTTTGGTCGAAGTGTCGGCTACAGCATAATTGAGCATTTCCCTCCGCATGACATAATGTCAATTTCTGCAACGAAGATTCGCGAGTCGGAACAACTTAATGGCGAGCCATTGTTTCCCAGCACATGAGAATTGCATGGCTAGCACCTTATCCGATTGAGTATCTAGCTCCCTCTCTAGAACTTCGCCGTCACGTTCCTCCCACTCGTGTATGTAGTTGGATTGTCAATCTCTCCCGTTCCATAGCGCTGCAGCCTGGTGTGGAATTGCATCTGCTGACCGAGAGCCGCTTGGTTGATCATAGCCAGACACTGATAGACCGAAAAATCGTTTACCACATTCAGAAAAGCGGAGTGCCGTTTTTTCACCGCGATGTCCTAAGCTGCTTGCATCTAGACGTGCTCACGCGATTCGCCGCTAACGTTCACCGACTCGTACGCGAACTGTGGCGCATTCAACCTGCCCTCGTCCACGCCCATGGGACCGAGGCTGCGTATGCTCTGGCGGCCTTACGTTCCGGTTTTCCTTGTCTGATTTCGATTCAGGGAATCATCTCAGAGTTTCTCAAGACCGACTCGTGTTTGCGTTTTCGGTTGATCCGTCGCCTCGAGCAGGATGCTGTGCGCCGCTGCAAGTATTTCACTTGCCGAACCAGCTTCGACACCGGTTTCGTGCGTTCGATAAACCCGAACGCACGTGTCTTTACCATCCACGAGGCAATAAATCCCGTTTATTTCCAAAATGAATGGCAGGTTCAAGATGCGGACCGACTCCTGTACGTGGGTTCGCTCGAAAGGCGCAAGGGACTTGATGTGCTTTTGGAAGCGCTGAAGTTAATCGTGCAAGAGCGGCCGCGTGTAACGCTGCGAGTCGTCGGCGGTGGCGATCTAATCCGGTATCGAGAAACCTGCGCGCGACTGCAAATTACAGGCAACGTCGAATTACTGGGTTTCCAATCCGCAGAGCAGATCGCCAAGCACCATCTCGAAAGCCAAGTTTTTGTGCTTCCGTCAAAAAACGAGAATAGCCCGAATTCTCTCGCCGAAGCCATGGTTTCTGGTCTGCCCGTGATTGCGACTGCGGTCGGTGGAGTTCCCTCCATGGTCCAAGATGGCAAAACCGGCTTGCTCGTTCCGTCCGGCGACTCTGTCCAATTGGCGAAAGCCATCCTCCAACTGTTGGGACACAAGGAGGAGCGATCGCGCTTGGCTACTAACGCTCGCCTTGTCGCCCGCCATCGCCACTTGCCTGACCGTGTTGCCAGTCAGACCTTGGAAGCCTACAACGAAGTCGTGAGTTTTGAAGCAATCAAGACAAACTGATTCTATCTTATGCAAATGGCACCGCCGATTATTCCAGCACACTGGCTAAAGGTTACCAGGCGAAACAAGCATTCGCCACTAAGTAGAATTATACGGATAAACCGGCAACCATGCGTCGGCTCTCTTCACTGGATGAAATCTCCAAAAATTCCGCGTGATAGAATTCGTATGGTCCCAGTGGGGCATCCATGACTCAAAAATATCTGGGGGTCGATTGTGTTATGTGTCGTACGGGCCTCAAACAGTTTTACGCAGCGGAAGTGTGTAACAATGACACTCGGACCGAGTCGGGCTTGCCGCCTGATCTTGGCTATCGCTCCGTAGACCCGACCCTTAAACTCACGGAAAGATTCTCCACCTACAGGACACTCATCGGGATTTTTAAAGTAATATGCAATTTGATGTTGAACATCATCACTGAAGTGACCTTCTATCGTTGGTCCTAATTTCCAAGGTCGCAAATCGCAGCAGAAGCTGACCGTGACCCGGAGGCTCTTGGCGATGATCCGCGCAGTCTCCGCCGCCCGGCTAAGGTCCGAAGAGAACAAGGTTCTCACCGCCGAGTTTTTGATTTGGCTGGCAACGCGATGGGCTTCCTGATATCCGGAGTCGGCCAACGGAACGTCAAGATGCCCGCGGATAATATCTTTGGCCACGCCGGACTCTCGATTGAGCTTCGTCGCACCGTGGCGAACGAAATAGATGATGCCATGAGAATTGCCATCATCATCTGCGATTGAATCCATGTTGCCTGTCCCGGTGACAAGACTGGGCGAAATAGATGTTTCTCCGATTCTCATACTTATTGGCCTCGTGCTGTGCACATTCAGGTATAGCCATGTTCTTCAAGCCACTTCTCAAAGCATTCTGCTATTCTGCCGGCTACACATTCGGGTAATTCTTCCTTCCATTTGCCGGGCTGTCCTCTGCTGATTGATATGTGATCAGGGTGCAGCATAAAGCCGCCAGACACGATATCATTGGAAGGAATCATCATTCTGACAACACTCTTCAAACCCAATGCACTCGCCACCGCCCTCCCGCTTTGATGTTGCTTACGCAAGAACCTGTTTATGTGACAGACCAATCGTTGTCTCACAGAAAAGGCTCGACCGATTTCTGCAAGTGCCGCATCGACAGTATTTAACTGCCGTGTTACGGCGACATCATCTTCATTTGCCTGTAGCCCGAGGAAGTCGGCTATTTGTCTTGCGGCGGTTCCAAGATCCAAGAAGACCTCCTCATATTTCTGTGACAACATTCTGTGAGTTGTCCTTAGCTTCTCAATCACATCCAAGTCGCTGTTCGTACGTGTTATGAAATCCTCCAGATTCGAATCGTCCAGATTCGCACGTCCTTTCTTTTTTTGAGAGCTGTACACATCCCTCAGGTCCCGGTAGATAAATAGAATACTTACTCTACCCCGCCATCCGCTAACCCAATTAAGATCACGATTATACGTCTTGAGCACTCCAACGATGTGCTGATCTTGGATGCTCTCCACACGACGGCGAAGTTCGCCCTCCTCCAGCGAGAACCCCAATCCGGAGCCTGCTTTAAGCCGTTCGACCAGCGTCCTGGCAAGATTGTATTGGAGCGTAGAGCCAGCCCGGCTCATACCGAGGCATAAGACAAGATGAGATTCCATTTTCGATTGACAGTTCATTCAGGCATAGCTGTTAATTCACTTGTCATCCCACACAGACCATTCCGCCGAATAGATGACCCGCGGCACTAATGGGGGATTTGAATTTCGTTTTCATAGGGTTCCATAGGCTTAAGTTTTTTTCCTGACTGATTGATTACATGAATAAGCCAATTTCGTTTTATGTCCAGAATAAATTGGCCATATTCCAACGGATGCTCCTTGTTGCAAGTCTGACTGGCTGAAAGAGCCGACCTCTCCACGGTGTTTATTATCCTGCCATTCTTCTTCCTTGGTGGGCCAAGGTGCGACAACCATCGATTTTCAAAACCGTTAAATCGCTTTGGGTCGCCGCGTGGCGGTGCTGTCCAGCGCTCAAGTTATGACCGCTTCGCGCGTTCAACTGCACGCGCGGCTTTCTTTGTAAAAGACCACACGAAATTTCTTCCCGTCGCCAACGGGATGCTTCGTTTGAGTGACCGCATATTGTTGCCATTCTCTCCGGCTTATCGTTGCCGCCACAAGCTCGCCGTTGCCTATGATGCCGGGGCCTATGCAGAAAATTTTATGGCCAGCCTTCGCTCTTCGCTTCCCCGGAAGATTCCACTTTTGCGTGCAACGGCGGCGGCCCGCCGGACTAGATTTGGCTCATTTTTGGCCCGTTTTCCGTGAAAAAACAATCCTAAGACACTTTTGTCTTTACTCCGATTTTAGAAAACTGTTTTTTCCCAAAGCGATTCGGAAATCCATGAAACCCAGCCATATCTTTATTTTGGTGTTGAATCTCCTGATTACTCTCGCGCTGGCGTGCGTGGTCGTCCGCCTGTTATCGGACGGACAGGAAAAAGACCGGATCATCCAGGAACTTCAGGCCCAGAACCAAGTGGAGGGACAAAAGGCCCTCAAAGCGCAGAAGGAAGAAGAGGTGCAGAAACAATTTGAGGCGCAAATCAAACTCGAAGCGCAAAAGGAGCTTGAGGCGAAGAACATGCGCATGATAAACGACGACCTGGACAAAATTGACGCGCGTTTGAAAAGGGTCCTGGATCAACCGTCAGGCTTTGCGGATGAAACCAAAGCGCAAAGGGACACGCAGGAAGAGCTGTTGCGGCAGCTCGCCAGTTATGCGAAAACAGAAATTGGGGTCCTGGTGGTGGAAATGCAAAGCCTGGGATTTACCAAAGATGCGGCACTGCAGGAAAACCTGGATGCTTTTTTCAGAAACCATGAAGACAAGATTCACGACGAACGTTTAAGCTACGATTACATTGACCTGGGGTTTAGAGACAGCGACCACAAAAAGGAATTGGATGCCGAGTCCGCAAAATCATTGCAGGCGGCTTTTGCCGCCAGGCGGGCCATTCACAACCTCAAACAAAATCCAAAATAACCGGCGGGAATAATTCAAAATTCCAGGCCTTTTGTCTTTAGGGCATCGTCCCCTTTGCTTCCGCAACCCGGGAATTGACGCATCCAGAAGTTGGGAACCTGGAATTTCAATTCACCAGCTCACGGGAGCGGGCAGCTTTTTTCCAAGCCAGCTTTCGTTTGTCGCTTTCCCCGCCGCGGACAGATTCGCTCTTGCCTTTCCTGGCCGGTGCTCTTTAATGCGCCCATGCAAGTTGACTTGGCACATTGGCACGGGACAACTTTTCTCCAGCCAAATTCATCGGCAGGTTGCAACTTTCTGCCCGTCAAACAAAGGAACCATTATGAGTGAAGTGGCACAAAACATGGCCTGGGCCGTGGTCTTCTCGGCCTTGGGAGGCATCATCGGTATTGCGTTGATTCTGGCGGCATCCTTGGTCCTGCCCCGCCTGATTGAGCGGATGACGCCCAACATTGATGAGGACAAGGAAATCGCGCGCGGCAATGTGGCGGTGGCCCAATATTTCGGCCGGATTGCCGGCGCGAGCATCATTGGCGTCAGCATCGTGGTGGCCGCCGCCGTCCTCGGCGGAATCATTGCCGCACTGCATTGAGCCGCCGGCGGCAGCAGCGGCGTTGGAAATTCGGCGACTCATTATAATGGCCAGGCCCGGCATCAGCCTCGAATATGTCCGCGTGAGAACGCGAGGCACCATCTTTTTGCTGGCGGGCTTGCTGGCGGCGTTTGGCGCCTGGGGCCGCGGCGGCGGCGGTTGCCTGGAGGAAGGCACGCTGATTGACACCCCGGCCGGACCCATCCCCATCGAAAGACTTGCCGCCGGGCAAACAGTGTGGGCGGTGGTGGATGGCCGGCTCCAACCGGCCACGGTGCAGGCCACCAGCGAAGTCGAGCCGGCCGATTATGTGGAAATTGGTGTGGGCGGCCGGATGCTGCGGGCCACGGCGGAGCATCCGCTTCAGACCGCACTGGGAACTTTTCGCGTGGCATCGGGCCTGCAGCCGGGCGATTCGCTTTATCTGTGCGAGGAGGGCCATTTTGGCCAGGTTGAAATCGAAACGGTCGCCCGCGTCAAGGCCGTCCGGCCCGCGTTCAATTTGCTCGTTGCGCCCGGCGGAACCTACCTGGCGAACGGCATGGTGGTTCACAACAAGGGCTGCTTTCTGCCGGACACCCCAATCCTGCGCGCCGATGGAACGGAAACCCCCATCAGCGCGGTCCGTCCCGGGGACGAATTGCCCGCCTTCACGACGGGCGGGGAAATCGTCCGTACCACGGTGCGCCGGATCATTACTTATGAGGTGAACGAATACATCATCGTGAGCACGGAGCAGATGACGCTGCGCGTGACCCACGAGCATCCGTTCTATGTCGGGAACGGGACGTTCAAGACGCTGGAGGTATTGAAGGTCGGCGACCCGATTTTTGTCCTGTCGGCAGACGGTTTGCGCGAGCAGCAAATCACCCGTCTGGAAACCGTTTCGGGGCCAACGCGCGTTTACAATCTGCAGACCGACCGGCCGAACACCTATTTCGCGAACGGTGTTGCGGTGCACAATAAAGGTGGCGGTTGTTTTCCCGCCGGCACGCGGATCCGCACCCCCCGCGGGGACATCGCCATTGAAACCCTCCAACCGGGAGACGAGGTTTATGGAATCGATGCCCGGGGCGCGGGAGTCGCAACCGCCGTCGAGTTTGTGGAGACGACGCGGTCAGCGTTAAGGATTATTGAAACCGACCAGGGCGTGTTGCGGACCACCGCCGAGCACCCGCTGCTTTCGACCACCGGGAATTTTCAGGTAGCTGGCGAATTCAAACCCGGCGATCAGATTGTCATTTGGAACGGCCGGCAAACGGCGCCGGCGACCATCCGGCGGACAACGACAACGGAGGACGAACAGCCGGTTTATACCTTGCGGGCCGGCCCGCCGCATACGTTCGTCGCCGATGGCTTCGTGGTTCACAACAAGGGCGGCGGCGGTTTCGGCGGAGGCTTTGGCGGCGGCGGTTCCGGCGGAGGCTCGGGCGACCCGACGGTTTTCTTTTTGATGGTCGGCGCCTTCGTGATCATTTTCGTGATTGCGAAACTGGCCCAGAAAAAACAGGAGGAAGACGAAGACTTGGACTTCCTTTACAGCCGCGACGAGATCGATCGCAAAGGCGTCAAGACCCGGAAACTGCTCGAATTCCTGTCGCGGGTGGACCAGACGATGGCGCCCGAAAAACTGGAAGAGCTGGCCCGGTCCACGTTCACGAAATTGCAGCAGTGCTGGCAGGCGCGGGATTACGGGTCGATGCAATCGCTCCTGATGCCGGATCTTTATGCGGACCATTGCTCCCAATTGAGCGGCCTGGCTGGCAATCACGAAATCAACCGGATTGACAACCTGCGCATCGAAAGCGTGGACATCGTGAATGTCCGCTACCCGGAGAAGGAAAACGACCGTGAATTCACCGCCTTGATCACCGCCAGCGCGCGCGACTATTACATTGACGATCGCACGCAGGACTTTTTGCGCGGCGACGAACAACCGGCGCGTTTCCAGGAGTTCTGGACGTTCCACCGGCAGGACGGCGCCTGGTTGCTGCGCGAGATTGATCAGACGCGCGAATCCGACGCGCTCAAGGAAGAAAACTTCTTCGAGCAATTCACCGATGCGGGGCGGGACCAGGTTTACGGGGACCAGGCCGGGCAGGCCGGGCCCGCCGGTCCCTGGCTGGAGAAGGAAACCGAGACCAAGGCCACGCGCACCGAGCGCCTGTTGAATTTCCTGGTCCAGACAGACAAGCTCTGGGACCGCCAAGCCATGCTGGAACGCGCCCGGCAGGTGTTCCTGCACGTCACGCTCGCGCGCGAGAAGGGCGACCCGGCAGCCATCCCGACGGCGGAATTGTTTCCCGAGGTGGCGACGAGCCTGCAAAATGAACTCATCCGCCTTGGCGGCCAGGGCACGAAACTGGAATTCCGCAATCTTTGCGTGCGCAAGATGGAACTGGTTTTGGTCCGGAACCATCCGGACAAGTCGCAGGATGAATTCACGGTGCGCATCAGCGCCCACGCCCAGAAAGCGGTCTGGCGAAACAACCTGTTGATCAACCGGGACCCCTATGTGGCACCCTGGACCGAGTTCTGGACTTTTGGCCGGCTCGACAACGAGTGGAAGCTCAAGGGCGTGGAACCGCCGGCGCGGGGCGCGGAAATGATTCAAACGGAAAACGTGGACGAGGACAGCTCGCCGGAACAACTGCAATGGTATTACCAGCAGACCCGCGCCAATTGAACCACAGAACCACAGACCCGCCGATGACCCCTGAATCCGACCACCCCCACAAGCCGGTTCACCACGAGGCCACGCCGCATCGGCTGGCCCGCCGCGCCTTGTTCAGTTTCATCCTGACGTTTGTCATTTCGCGGGCCATGGTCTTCCTGATCATATCTCATTCGATTCCCAACTTCTATTTCTTCCTGCAGGGGACGCACGTTCACCACCTGAATTACGGCATTTTCCTGCTGTCGGCGGTGGCCGGGTACGCGATCTTCCGCCGGCCGGTTGGCCAAGCCGCCGACGTCACCGCGCTGGTGTACGGGTTTGCCCTGGGGCTGACGTTTGACGAGTTTGGCATGTGGCTTCACCTGGGTGGCAGCTACTGGCAGCGCGTGAGCGTTGATGCCGTCATCGTCGTGTCCGCGTTGATCGGACTGGTGGCGTTCGCACGGTCGCTGGAACGGTTTGAATCACGCCACTTCTGGGCGTTTGCCGTTCTGGTGCTGGCGCTGGCCGGTTTTGGTCTCGTGCTGTACCTGTCGGGCAATCATCTGGGCGATCTGGTCGGGCCCAAGCTGCACGAACTGGAACTTTCTTCCTCGCCTTGAAGCGGACCGGGCCGGCTCAGCCGCCGCCGGATTTTTTTGGATTTTGACCCGATTCACCAGCTCACCGGCACGGTCATTTTCTTCCCGAACCGATTGTGGTAGTGCAACTGCCGGTGGTGTTGGCCATATTCGTGAACCAGCTTCGTGATTTTTACGTCGTAACAGCAATACTCAGCGATTTCCGCCAGCCTGCCTTCCTTGAACCAGCGGATGGCCTGCATGCCTTCCGCCGTCTTTTCCACGCCGAAAGTTGCCGTGGCAATCGAATCCAATGACAGCCGGTGTTGCAATTTGTTCTGCAAATCCACCATCAGGTCGAGCGTCGGCAACTGGCTCAAATCAAATGTCGTGTAACCGTGCAACACTTCGTAATCGAACCGCAAAATGTTGAAACCCACCACCAGGTCGGCGCGCTGCAAATCCTTGAGGAGGTCGTCCACCTGTTTCTCGCCGTAAATCTTGTAATCGCCGCGCCCGGTGCTGAACGTCACGCCGATGCTCATGCCCATGCGGCTGATGTTGCCCCAGCCGCCCACTTCATCGGCGGACTTTTGCGTTTCGAGATCGAAATAAACAATGTTCTTCACGTGTTCACCCAATGAAAGCCGCACGGGCGCCGGGAAACAAACTTAAACTTCGACACTTGCGAAATTCCGCGTGCCGTTCCAAATTCCCCGCATGTCATTAACCCCTTCCACCATGCTGCCGCTCGGCACGACAGCGCCCGATTTTCGGTTGCCGGACACCAACGGGAAAACCGTCTCGCTCGCGGATTTCAAGGACAAGCCCGCGTTGCTCGTCATTTTCATGTGCAACCATTGTCCTTACGTGCAGCATATCCGCGCCGGACTCGCGCAACTGGCGCACGATTACCTGCCGCGCGGCGCGGCCATCGTCGGCATCAACTCCAATGACGTGGCGAATTATCCCGAAGACAGCCCGGCCAAAATGGCCGCCGAAGTCAAAGCCGCCGGTTATTTGTTCCCGTATCTTTACGATGAATCGCAGGCCGTCGCCAAAGCCTATCACGCCGCCTGCACGCCGGACATCTTCCTTTTCGACCGGGGACGACGATTGGTTTATCGCGGCCAGTTCGATGCCAGCCGGCCCGGAAACGGAGTTCCCGTCACCGGCAAGGATGTGCGCGCGGCGCTCGACGCCGTGCTCGCCGGGAAAACCACTTCCGGATTTCAAGCGCCCAGCATCGGCTGCAACATCAAATGGAAGGCCGGAAACGAACCGGGACATTCTTGAAGGCAGCGGGCGCCCTCGACATCGCCGCGGGTGTGCTCTGAAACCGGTGGTCAAATTTGTCGCATAACGAATCCAATGCGGCCCTGTCCAAACCATGGGAACACCCTTTGAAAGGCCATGATGGCTGAGAAAAACCAAAACGGAGCAGCGCCGAAAATTCTGGAGCAATTGGTCCATCAGGCCGAACGCGCCGGGGCGAGCGACATCCACCTCCAGATGCGCGGCAGGACGGCCGAGGTCAACTTCCGTCTCGACGGCATCATTGCTCCCGGCACGGAACTTCCCACTGACGTGGCCGACCGCGTCTTTGGCCGGATCAAATTCCTGGCGCGGCTGAAGACGTATCAGGATTCACTGCCGCAGGACGGCCGCATTGCGCGCGACGACCTCGGCAGCAAAAACGACATCCGCGTGGCCACTTATCCGACCGTGACCGGCGAAAAAATCGTCCTGCGGCTTTTCAATTCGTCCCCGGCCATATCGCTCCGCGAATTGTCCCTGCCCGCCGCCGCAGTCGCCGAACTGGAACAGTTTCTCCGTCAATCCACCGGCCTGCTGCTCCTCACCGGCCCGGCCGGCAGCGGCAAGACCACCACGATTTACGCCTGCCTCCGCCATCTCGTCGAACCCGGCGGACGCCAGATTATCACCGTCGAAGACCCGGTGGAACAGATTGTTCCCGGCACGATGCAAACCGAGGTGAACGAAGCCATCGGCCTCGATTTCGCCCGGGCCGCGCGGCACCTGCTGCGGCAGGATCCGCAGGTGCTCATCATCGGCGAGATTCGGGATGAAGCCACCGCACAGCTCGCCATCCGCGCCGGCCTCACCGGCCATCTCGTGATTTCCACGTTGCACGCCGGGTCGTGCCGGGGTGTATTCGAGCGGCTGCTCGTGATGTGCGCCGACCATTCTGCCGTGGCAAGCGCCGTCGAGCTGGTTTTAAACCAGCGGCTTATCCGCAAATTGTGTTCCGCTTGCAACGGCGCCGGCTGTGATGCCTGTCTGCGCACCGGCTATCAGGGCCGGGTGCCGCTGGTGGAATGGCTGCGGGTGGACGAGGCGATGCGCGCGAAAATTCGGCAGCGGGAATTGACGGCATTGGTCCCGGCCCGGCCTCTGGAAGAATCGGCGCGTGAGCTTTTGCAGCGAGGTTTGTCCAATCAAGCAGAATACCAAAGAGTATTCGGCCTATGAAACTGGACGAATTTGCCTTCTTCAACCAACAACTGGCCGCGATGCTGCGCGACGGCATCCCGCTCGAGGGCGCGCTGCGGCGGCTCTGCCAGGAAATGCGCGCCGGTTCGCTGCGCACCGAACTTCAGTCGCTCGAAGCCGACCTCGCCCGGGGCACGCCGATGGCCGACGCGTTGAAAGGCCGCCAGCTGCCCGAACTTTACAAACGCATGATTTTGGTCGGCGTCAAAAGCGGCGACCTGCCCGGCGCGCTGACGATGCTCGCGGATTATTTTCAGCGCCAGAGCAGCATCTGGATGCGGCTGAAAAGCATGATGGTTTATCCGCTCATCGTGATGTTCGTCGCGTTTTTGATTTCGGCGGGGCTGGCGTTCATCTGGACCTACGTCATCGGGCCGTCCATGAAAGAAGTATTTGGCGGCATGGGAGTGAGGCTCCCGGCGGCCACTATTTTTGCGTTCTCAACCCTGCAAGTCATCTGGGTGTTTCCAGTGGTGCTCGGTTTCCTGTTTTTGCTCGCGGTGTCAGTCGTTTTTATGCCTGGGCTGCGCGGAAGATTTCTCTGGTGGCTGCCCGCGTTCAAGGAGGCCGGCGTCTCGCGGATCGGGGCGTCGTTAACCCTGCTGCTGAAAAACGGTGTCAACCTTCCGGACGCCATCGGCCTGGTGGAACAACTTGAAACCAGCACGGCCGCTGCCGCCGACTTGCAACAGTGGCGGAAAAATCTCGCCGCCGGAGCCGCGAAATTTTCCGAGGTCGCCGCCGTCAACCGGATGATTCCGCCGCTGTTCGTCTGGGTTGTGGCCAGCGCGGGCGAAGACCTGGCCGCCGGGTTCAATCGCGCGGCGGAAATCTATCACTCGCGCGCCATTTACCGCACCGAGGTCGCGCTTTATTCGGTGCTGCCGGTTGCCTCGCTGTTTCTTGGGGCGATTGTTTTATCGCAGGCCTTTTTGGTCATCAGCATGTTTTTGCCGCTCATCGCCATGATAAACAATTTGAGTGGCGGCTGACGGGTGTGAAAATCGCATGAATGATTTTACCCAGTTTTTAATCGCCCTGTTTTGGTCTGCAGTTTTCATTCTGCTGCCGGGCGGCGCGTTTTCCGTGCTGATGCATTATCTGCTGTCGCTGCCGATGCGCCGGCGCGACCGCGCGCTGTTTTTTCTCGACCTCACGGAAACGGTCCTGCAACGCGGCCAGCCGGTGGAACAAGCCATTCTTGCCGCCGCCGAAAATCGCGACCGCGCCATCGGTGTCCGTTTTTACATGGTGGCCGCGCACATTGAAGGCGGAGCCGGGCTGGGCGAGGCGCTCGAAAAAGTTCCGCGTTTCCTGCCACCGCAAATCACCGCCATTCTCCGCGCCGGTGAAAAACTCGGCGACCTCAAACGCGTCCTGCCCGCCTGCCGTGAAGTATTGCGCGTCGCCCCTGACACCGTCCGCAGTACGATGCACTACATGATGGCCATCCTGTTGCTGTTTGCGCCGGTCGCCTGCTTCATCATCTGCCTGCTGTCGGTGATGGTCATTCCCAAATTCAAGGAAGTGGCTGCCGGAAGCAGCGCTCCGTTGTGGCCGCTGACGCAGTTTGTCTTTGCCAACACGTTTTGGCTGGTGGCATTTGAAGTCGTCATTTTCCTGGCGTTGTTGTCGGTGGCGGTGATTTACATCGGTGGGCCGGGCCTGGTCCGTTGGTTTCAATTCCGCAGGGTTCCGGTCGTGGACTGGATTACCTGGCGCGTGCCGTGGAAACAAAAGAAGCTGCAACGAACCTTCTCCGCCATGCTGGCCGTGCTGCTGGATGGCGGCGTGCCGGAAGCCGAAGCCGTCCGGCTCGCAGGCGATTCCACCGCGAACGAAATCTGCCGCCGCCGCGCCAGGCGTGTCATTGCCGCACTCGAAAAGGGCATCAAACTGGATGACGCCGTTCGTGTGTTTGACGACAGCGGCGAATTTCACTGGCGGCTTACGAACGCCACCCACGCGCACGGCGGATTCTTGAACGCGCTGCGCGGCTGGCACGAGTCGCTCGACGCCAAGGCGTTCCAGCAGGAGGAGGCCGCCACCCACGCTGTTGCCAGCGGACTCGTGATTTTGAACGGCGTGCTGGTCGGGCTGATTGCGACGGCCATGTTCGGCATTCTGATTGCCATGATGCGGGCGGCAGCGGAGTTATGAAATTTAAAACGACAAAATATTTTTCGCGACCGCCCGGACGAAACCGCGGTTTCATGATGGTGGATCTGATTGTCGGCATGGCAATTCTCGCGGTGGCCATTCTGCCGCTGGCGTTTTCCTACGTCCGGGAAACACGGTTGCTGCGCGCCGAATACTTTCGCGGCACGGTCATGGAAATCGTGGATGGCGAGATGGAAGTCCTGGCCGCCGGCGAGTGGCGGAATTTCCCGGAGGGCTCGCAGCCTTACACCGTTCACGCCAACGCCGCCGCCCATCTGCCGCCCGGTCGTTTTCAATTGACCAAAACCGGCCAGCATCTGCGCCTGGAATGGACGTCGGATCGACGGCAGGGCATCGGCACGGTCGTTCGCGAGGTTACCATCAAATGAAACCGCATTCACTCATTTTTCATGCCCGGGCCCGGGCGGGATATCTCTTGATTGAGTGCCTGATTTACCTGTCGGTGTTCGTGGTGATTCTTGGCCTCGCCTTGGGGGCGTTTTACGTCTGCTGGGATTACTCGAAGGCGCTGTATTACGCGACGGATGACATCACCGCCGCCTTGCATGCCGGCGAACGCTGGCGGGCGGACATTCGCAGTGCCACGGGAAAAATCGCCGTCGAGACCACGCCGGAAGGCGAACGGCTGCGAATTCCCCAAGGAACCGATGAACTCATTTACAGTTTCAATGCGGGCGAAGTCCATCGCCAGCTCGCTTCATCGGATTTTTCGGAATTACTGCTACCCAAGGTCACAGTATCGCAAATGGTGACGGAAACCCGCGGACCGGTGGCCGCCTGGCGGTGGGAACTGGAACTGACACCGCGCCGTAGGGAAACGCACCTGCCTTTATTGTTCACGTTCGAAGCGGCAGCCAAACCGACGCCATGAAAATTCCCCGATCCATTGTTTCCCGGCGTCACCGTCAAAGCGGTTCAGCCGTGTTGATTTTTATCACCTTGCTGGCGATCATGTTGATGCTGATTACCGCCAACAGCAGCGCCCTGCTCCATTTGCATCGTGAATTGAAATTGTTGGACCAGCGGCAGGTCGAACGGCTGAACGCCTCCCAGACCAACGCCACCGACCGGGCGACGCTGCCGCCCGGCCCGGCCGAAGCCAGGGGGACAAAATGAACGCCGATGCCAGCGCCAAAATCAAGATGCTCAACAGCTCGATGCGATGCTTTGTGTTCGGAATGTTGGGATTGATCCCGCTGATTGGGCTGCCGTTCGCGCTCTCTGCGCTGTGGATTTCAGGCCGTGTGCGTGTCAAAGAAAAACAAATGTGGAATGCGGCGCGGCCTTATCGGATTTGGGGCGTGGTCTGTGCCGCCGGCGGGACCATTTTTTGGGGTTTCATCCTGACCCTCATCATTTATCAGGCGGTCACCGACAGGGGTTCCGGCTGAAGCGCCAGTTTCTCAGGATTTCGGCAGCTTTTCTTCGACCATTTCACACAAGGCATGGAAAAGGATTTTATGCCCCTCCTGGATCCGCGCGGTGTTGTCACCCGATACGATTAAATCCAAAGTCGCCACACCCTTGGTGAACCCGCCGTCGCGTCCGAGAAAACAGATGCTTTCGACCCCTTTGCGTCCGGCTTCTTCCAGCGCGCGCAAAACATTTTTTGATTTGCCGCTGGTGGTGAAGGCGATAAGCACGTCGCCCTTTTCGCCCAGGCCCCAGACCTGCCGCGCGAAAATTTCATCGGCGCCGTAGTCGTTGCAAACGGCGGTCATCAATTCGCCATTGGCCGTGAGTGAAATGGCCGGATAAGGCCGGCGGTCGGCGACGTAACGGCAGAGAAATTCCGTGGCCAGATGCGTGGCGTCGGACGCGCTGCCGCCGTTGCCGCACACGAGCAGCTTGTGGCCGGAGGTCAGGCAGGCCAGAACCATTTTCGCCGCGCGATTCAGCGGCTCTTCCAAACCCGTCAATCCGCGAAGCGTCGCGACGGAATCTTCAATCGCACGTAGTAATTGTGTCATGCGGGAAGACTAGTTGTTGGCCGTTGAAAGAAAAGGCGAAATGAAGTATCGCTTGGATGTGCCCGCTCAACGCCGGAATCAAAATTCAGCGTTCACGTTGATTGAACTTCTGGTCGTCATCGCCATCATCGGAATTTTGGCCGCGCTTTTGCTGACGGCAATTTCCCAAGCCAGAGGAAGGACACAAAGGATTCAATGTGCCAACAATGTGCGACAACTTGGATTGGCTTTGCAGGGATTTGTGACGGACAATCACACTTATCCGTTGTTGGTAAATCCGCATTCAGATACGGTTGTGTGGGAACAAGCTCTGCAAAAATATGAACTTTCGCCAACTGACACCAATCGTTTTTCAAAATGGATTGAGCAAGGCGTCTGGAAATGTCCGACTGCGAACAAACCGGCGAACTGGCCGGAACACACAGGATACATCAACTATGGTTACAATTGGTATGGCATGAGCGCACGAAAAGATACCAATTCACTTGGACTTGGCGGGCATTACGTTTGGAATGGATTACGTCTGCCCGCTCCGGCAGTGAATGAATCAGAAGTTGTCAGTCCGAGTGAGATGATGGCTATCGGTGATGGATTTCATGGGGGAAATGGCATTGTCGAAGATGGTGCCTGGGTATTATGGCGCAGCTTCGATGCAAAGGATATGGTGGATAGCACTAGAAGAAGCTATGCGCGCCATCAAGGCAAAGCCAATGTGGTCTTTTGCGACGGGCACGTCGAATCGCCGACGCTGAAATTTCTTTTTGAAGACACCAGTGACGCCGCCTTGGTCCGCTGGAATCGCGACCATCTGCCGCATCGCGAAAAATTGTTGCCGTGAAAAACAACAGAAGCAAACGAAGGAAACAAAGTATCTTCGTTGGCTTCGTTCCCTTCTGTCAAATTTGTTCCCCCTTGTGATTCCGCCGTAAAAGATTATTTTCTCCCCATGCCGATTTACGAGTTTCATTGCGAAAAGTGCGGGCGCGACAGCGAAATTCTCGTCCGCTCCAGCGATTGGAAGGGAACCGCCTGCCCGCACTGCGGTTCAAAGAAATTGTCCAAGAAATTTTCCATGTTCGCCTCCGCCGGCTCCGGCGGCAACGATTCGCCGTCGGGAAACAACGGCGGTGGCGGGTGCTGCGGCGGGCATTGCCACGGCGGACATTGAATCCTTCCCCTGACCGTAGCAGCCGACGTAAGTCGGCTCATTCTATGCAATATTTGAGCGGACTGACGTCCGTTGCTACACCTGTACGCAGACTTCCCGCGCCGTCACGCGCGTCAGATCTTCCACCGCCCAATCCGGTTGATGCCGTTTTAATTCTTCCAACGCCGCGCCGCCGGTGGCCACGGCCAGCACTTTTGCGCCGATGAATTTTCCACAGCGGATGTCATATTGCGTGTCGCCGACCACAACGATTTCCTCGGGCCGCAATTTTTCCCCCAGCACGCGTCGTCCGCGTTCGAGTGCGGCGGCGGCGATGTGATTGCGGTCTTCGTGATCGTCGGCGAACCCGCCGGTTTCAAAAAGATCCCAAAGTCCGTAGCGGCGCAGCTTGATTTCCGCGCCGAGGCGGATGTTGCCGGTAAGCAGGCCGAGCATGGGTGGATGGGGCAGCGCGCGCAGATCGTTGAGGAATTCCGACACGCCCCGGCAGATTTCGCCGTTGCTTTGAGCGATCATCTGGTCGAGCCAGAAAACAAAGCGTTCGAAGAATCGCTGGAAATTTTCCGATGTGGCCGGGATGTTGTGGTAGCCGAAAAATTCACGGACGAGGCTCACGTCGGTGCGGCCGGGGAAATTGATTTTTTCGACGCCGTTGGGCGCATTGAACTCGGTGGCAAAGGTTTTGGCAAAAGCCTGCGTTCCGGCGTGCCCCGTGTGAATGAGCGTGCCGTCAACATCAAACAAAACCAGTCGTACCATACGCAAACGTTGTCAGAATCCGGAATTTTCCGCGAGTTTTTTTGCCGGAGCGCCGAACTCCGATTCGGCACGAGGTTCACCCGGCTGCCGGATAAATCCGGCGTTCCGGTGGCAGCGTCCGGTCACAAGCTTTCGGATTGCGCGTTTCGCTGCGGGCGCGATAATCCTCCCGTAATTCATGAACGATTGGAACATTCAATCCCGTGCCCACGCCTGCGAGGCGTGCGGCCAGCCGTTTGCCGACCGGCAGGTCTATCACACGTTGCTGTTCGATGAGCCGCCGGAGTTGCGGCGTTCGGACATCTGCGAGCCGTGCTCGCAAAAGCAAAGTGCCGGAGACACGCGCAACCGCGCCGGGTTCATCTCGCATTGGCAGGGGATTTACGAAGCGCCGGCGCCGCCCGCCGATCCGATTCACAAGGACACCGCCGAAACGCTGCTGCGGAAGCTGATTGAGCAAAACGATCCGCGTTACGCGCCAGCCGGTTACATCCTCGCCGTCATGCTCGAACGCAAACACGTGCTCAAGGTGAAGGAACAGGTCGTCAGCGACGGCAAGCGCGTGTTCATTTACGAACAGCCCGGGACCGGCGACGTGTTCACCATTGCCGATCCGAACCTGCGGCTGAATCAACTCGAAGCCGTCCAGCGCGACGTGGCGGCGTTGCTCGAACACGGCTTGAATCCCCCGGCACCTGTGGCTCCGGCCGAACCTGCGGCCGCACTACCAGCCACCAGCCCGGTCGAAACGCCCGCGCAGAGCTAATTTATGATTTACGATTTATGATTGATGATTTTTCCGCGCCGGCAAGACTGATGAATTATGAGCCCGATTGAACTCAAGGAAAGAACGATGCAGTTTGCTGTTCGCATTTTGAAGTTCGCGGATGCGCTGCCCAATAAAATCTCCGGCCGAACAATTGCAAATCAAGTCGCACGCAGCGGCTGTTCGGTGGCATCCAACTACCGCGCCGCGCTGCGCGGAAAATCGAGAGCAGATTTCATCAACAAGATTACGATTGTGCTGGAAGAGGCGGACGAAACGTCATTTTGGATCGAATTGACAGGACGAGCCGGCCTGTTGCCACCAAAGCGGTTGGTCAAGCTGCGCGCCGAAGCCGAGGAATTGACGAAAATTTTCAATGCAACTCGAACGACCGCCCGCAATCGTAAATCGTAAATCATAAATCATAGATGCTTCTTGCCGAATTCCAAACCCGCCTCGGCTACACGTTCCGCGACGAGGGGCTGCTGCGGCTGGCGCTCACGCATCCGTCCGTCGCCCATGAGCAAGGCGAAACCGCGCCTGACGGGGACGAAGCGCAGCGAAGGCCCGCGCACAATCAGCGGCTGGAATTTCTCGGTGACGCCGTGTTGCAACTCGTCCTCACGCAGCAGCTCTACGAGAAATTTCCCGCGTTCGATGAGGGTCCGTTGACAAAAGCGCGCGCGAAACTCGTCAACCGCCGCACGCTGGCCGAACACGCCCATGCCCTCGGCCTCGGCGCGCATTTGATTTTGAGCCGCGGCGAGGAAATGCACGGCGGACGCGAACGCGCGTCCGCGCTGGCGGACACGTTTGAAGCGTTGCTCGGCGCGGTTTTTTTGGACGGCGGATTTGAGGCGGCGCGCGAATTTATTTTGCGCGAATTTGGCGCGGCCTTCGGCAGGCTGGACACGCTGCCGATCATCGAAAATCCGAAGGGCGAGTTGCAGGAACTGTTGCAGGCGCGCTCGCCCGAGGCGCCGGAATACCACGTCATTTCCGCCACCGGGCCGGATCACGACCGTCTGTTTGAATGCACGGTGCAGCACGGAGGGGTTGAACTCGCGCGCGGCAGCGGCAAAAGCAAAAAGGCCGCCGAGAGCGACGCGGCCCTGGCGGCTTTGAAAAAACTGCGCGCGGAATTGGAAATCAAGCCCGGCTCTTGAGCAGGTCGCGGATTTCGATGAGGAGTTTTTCTTGCGCGGTCGGTTCGGGTGGCAGCGTGGGTTTCGCTTCTTCATGGCGTTTGAGCGCGTTCATGCCTTTCACCAGCAGAAAAATACAAAAGGCCACGATGAGAAAATTCAGCATGATGGTGACGAAATCGCCCCACGCGAGCACCGGCCCGGCCTTTTGCGCCGCATCCAGCGGCAATTTGAGGCCGGAGTTCGCCGCGGCAAAGGCTGCCTGCGCCTGCGTGACTTTGTCCGACAACGGAAGGTAAAGGTTGGTAAAATCCAGATTGCCGACGAGCCTGCCGATGGGCGGCATGATGACGTCTGCAACCAGCGCGGTGACAATTTTCCCAAATGCCGCGCCGATGATGACACCGACGGCGAGGTCGGCAACATTGCCGCGCAGCGCGAACTCTCTGAACTCTTCCAGAATGGGTATTTTCACAGTTTTCACGGTTAGTTTCCTTTCGCGACTTAGTTTGTCCTTGGCGTCCCAAAAGTCAACCGGCGTTCAATACCGCGGCACATTGGAATCGATTTCGTCCGACCACGCGGTGATGCCGCCCTTGACACTCTTGAGGTATTTGAAGCCCTGCTCGCGCAGGAAGCCCAGCGCCTTGAGCGAACGCACTCCGGCCTTGCAGTGGAGGTAATAATGCTGGTTCGGGTCGAGTTCGGTGAACCGCTGCTGGATCTGGCTCAACGGCAACAGCGGCACGCCTTTGACATGGGCGATTTCGTATTCGTCCGGCTCGCGCACGTCAACGACCTTGATGCCGAGCTTCGGATCGTCGAGCGCCTTCTTCATGTCCTGGACGGTGACTTCATCCGGATTGGACTGCGGCGTGGCCGGTTCGGGCGGGATGCCGCAGAATTGCTCGTAGTCAATCAATTTCCTGATCGTCGGGTTTTTGCCGCACAACGGGCATTCGGGGTCGCGGCGCAATTTGAGTTCGCGAAACTTCATGTCGAGCGCGTTGAACAGCAGCAATCGTCCGACGAGCGAACTGCCCTTGCCGATGGCGAGCTTCAAAATTTCCGTCGCCTGGATGCAGCCGACAATGCCGGGCAACACGCCGAGCACCCCGCCTTCCGCGCAACTCGGCACCATGCCGGGCGGCGGCGGTTCGGGATAAAGACAGCGATAACATGGCCCGCCGAGGTGCGGGGCGAACACGCTGGCTTGGCCCTCGAAACGGAAAATCGAGCCATAGACGTTCGGCTTCTTGAGCAGCACACAGGCGTCGTTCGTGAGATAGCGCGTCGGGAAATTGTCCGTGCCATCCACGACGATGTCGTAGGGCCGGATGAGGTCGAGGGCGTTTTCGGACGTGATGCGGGTGTTGTAGATGACGACCTCGCAATTCGGATTGATGCCTGCGATGGTTTCCTTGGCCGACTGCGCCTTCGGGCGGCCCACGTCGGCGTCCGTGTGCAGAATCTGGCGCTGGAGGTTGGAGTAATCCACGGTGTCGAAATCCACGATGCCGATTTTGCCGATGCCGGCGGCAGCCAAGTACATGGCGATGGGCGAGCCGAGGCCGCCGGCGCCGATGCACAGAACGCTGGTGGCCTTGATTTTCTTTTGGCCTGCCAGACCGACTTCGGGCAGAATCAGGTGTCGCGAGTAACGGCGGATTTCGTCATTGTTTAGTTCCATAAATCGAGCAGATAAGGATATTGCAAAAGGTGAATAAATCAAGCCAGCGCGAGCAAACATGAATCCAGACCCCGAAAAAGTTTTGGCGGAAATTCGCGATGCAGATTTAATTCAATTTGCAGAAGTTGACCTCAATGGGCCAAACGTCAGAGGTCTTCTTGGCGAAACACCGCTTCATATTGTAGCCACTTGGGGAGATGTGGAATCTGCGCGTATTTTACTCAACGCTGGCGCAGAAATTGATGTTAATGGCGAATATGATCACACCGCTTTACACGAAGCGATTGGTCAAGGACATCTTGAAATGGTGAAGCTTTTAGTTTCACGCGGCGCAGATTTGAAACGCAGAAATTCTTTCGGTAGCAACGCGATCGAGCTTGCCGCATCAAGCAAGAACGAAGAAATAAGAAAACTTTTTGAAGGTTTGAACGCCACGCGTTCTTAATTATGAAACAGCCAAGTCTAGAAGTTGCCGCCGCCCGGCTCAAAAAGCTCTCTCGCCTGCGTCCGACGCTGGCCATCGTGCTGGGCAGCGGATTTCATCACGTCCTGGCCGCACTGCGCGAGGAGAAGAAAATTTCCTATGCCAAAATTCCGGGCTTTCCAGTTCCGAGCGTGAGCGGTCACGCGGGCGAATTATATTTCGGCCACCTCGGCAAAACACCGGTTTTGGTCTTGAGCGGACGCGCCCATTTTTACGAAGGGCATTCGATGGAACGGGTGACATTCGCGGTACGCGCGCTGGCGGCGTTCGGCATCCGTGATTTGCTGCTGACGAACGCGGCGGGCGGCATCAATAAAAAATTCCGCGCGGGCGATTTCATGGTGTTGACCGACCACATCAATTTGATGGGAACGAATCCGCTTCGTGGTGGCGACGCCTCGTCGCCGGAAGCTTTTGCGACGGGGGCGTCGCAGCCACTGCCGCGTTTCGTGGATTTGACGGAGACTTACGACAAAAAATTGCGCGCGCTGTTATTCCGCGCCGGAAAAAGTTGCAACTTGAAGCTGCAACGCGGCGTCTATCTGGCGGTGAGCGGGCCGAGCTACGAAACGCCGGCGGAAGTCCGCGCGTTTGCACGGCTGGGTGCGGACGCGGTGGGGATGAGCACGGTGCCGGAGGCGATGGTGGCCCGACAATGCGGGTTGAACGTGGCGGCGGTTTCGTGCATAACCAATCTGGCGGCGGGCATCAGCGGGCGAAAGTTGTCGCACGCGGAAGTGTTGAAAACCGCCGGGCGAGTGAAGACTTTGGCAGCTAAACTGCTGAAACATTTCGTGGGGTTATATGGGCAAAATTGATAAACAGCAGTTGGTGCGGGCGGCGGCAAGGGCGCGGGAACGGGCGGTGGCGCCCTATTCCAAATTCAAGGTCGGGGCGGCATTGCTCGCACAAAATGGCGAAATCATTTCCGGTGCGAATGTGGAAAGCGCGAGTTACGGTTTGACGTGTTGCGCCGAGCGCGTGGCACTGTTCAACGCGCTGACGAGCGGAAAGAAAAATTTTGTCGCGGTGGCGGTTGTTGCACGCGCACCCGGCGGTCCGATGCCGTGCGGCGCGTGCCGGCAGTTGCTCGCGGAATACGCGCCGGAAGCAAAAGTATGGGTGGCGGACAGCCGCGCGCCGGGCAAAATCAGGGAATTCACGGTGCGGGGACTGTTGCCCTCGGCGTTTGTCATTCCTTGAAATTTCTCAAAAGAAAGGTAGGCTGGGATGCTCTGTGGGGTTGAATGAAACCTGAAATTGTCTTTGGTTTGGAGAGTGCGGCATGGCCGGCGTTGCTATTGAATGCGGGCGGCGTGGTGTTGCGCTCGAATACGGCGGCAACGAACACGTTTGGCGTGGCATTGGCCTCCGAATCCCCGCAGTTGTCGGCAATTTGGTCGCCGGAAAACGGCAAAACGCCGGAGGAATTTTTTGCTCGTTGGGAGAAATCACCGACCGTGACGGCGGATTTGAAATTTCGCGTTGCGAACGGCGCAACGATGAAATTCACAGTGGCGATCTGCACTTTCAATTCGGAGGGCCGCAAGTGGTTCGTTTTGCAATTATTGCCCGCGGTTGTGCCGGTGCCGGCAACCACCCCGGAGGGTTCAGCCATGGTGCACGCCCCGGGCGAAACCAAAACTGCGCCGGACGCGGGCGGTGCGATGCTCAAGCAAAAACTGGAGTGCGCGTTGCAACTGGCGCGGTCGGTGTCGCTGGATTTCAACAACGCGCTGACGAGCATTCTCGGTCACACCTCGTTGCTGTTGAGCAAGGCCGAGGCCGGGCATCCGTGGCGGCATTCCCTGATGGAGGTGGAAAAATCGGCAGCGCGCGCGGCGGAGATCGCCAATGAACTCACCGTGTTCAGCCGTCAGGAAAAGGAAGCGCACCGCGCGCCGCCGGGGAATTTGAACATGGTGGTGAGCCGCTGCGTGGATTTTTTCCGCGGCGAGCATGGGACAAAAATCACGTGGAAGACGCAATTGGAGCGGGAATTGTTCTCGGCGCGATTTGACGAGGCAAAAGTGCAGCAGGCACTGACGAAAATTTTGGAGAACGCGGTTGAAGCCATCGCCGGCGGGAGCGGTCAAATCTTTGCGCAAACGCGCAACGTGGAGCTGGCCGAGCCGACGCAGGATCGCAACGTGCATCTGGCCGCCGGGGCTTACGTGTGCATTGAGATTGGCGACAGTGGTCCGGGCATTGAGGCGGACGTATTGCCGCGAATTTTCGAGCCGTTTTTCACGACGAAAAACGCCAGTCATCGTGGATTGGGACTCGCCCTGGTTTATGGCATCGTGACGAATCACGGCGGTGGCGTGGCGGTGTCCAGCCAGCCGGGCGCGGGCACGTCGGTGCGTGTTTATTTGCAGGCGGAAAAGCAATTCATCCCTGAAAGCTCCGGCACGGATGAAAATTTGCACGGCACGGAAACCATTCTCGTGGTGGACGACGAAAGTCTGATGCTGACCATGGCCGAAACGATTTTGTCCGAATACGGTTATTGCGTGCTGACGGCGAACAGCGGCCAGAAGGCGCTGGCGATACTTTCACGCGACAACGTGCAAGTTGACCTAATCATCACGGATTTGGTCATGCCGACAATGGGGGGGCGCGAATTCATCGAGCGCGCCCGGCAACTCGTGCCCGGCACGCGGATTATGAGCACCAGCGGCTACGTGATGCCGGCGGACAAGCAAACCGGCACACCCTATCTGCAGAAACCGTTCACGAGCTACGAATTGCTGGCGAAAGTGAAACAAGTGCTGATGCAAACACCTGCTGTTGACTAAGAGGTGGGGTTATGTTTAACTTTGCTTATTATGCAAATTGAAAGCCTAAAAGTATTCTGTGATTTGGCTGAAACAGAAAGCTTCACCAAAGCCGCACAAATCAACGGCGTCACGCAATCAGCCGTGAGCCAGCAAATCAGTTCGCTGGAACGCCTGTTCAAGTCGCTGCTCATCGAGCGCAGCAAGAAAAGATTCCGCCTCACGCGCGAAGGCCAGATGCTTTACGATTTCAGCAAACAAATCATCCAGACCTACGAATCGCTGCACAGCAAATTGCAGGAATTGAAGGACATTATTTCCGGCACGATTCGCGTGGCGACCATTTACAGCATCGGCCTGCACGATTTGCCGCCGTATATCAAAAAATTCCTGAAGAGCTACCCCACCGTCAACGTCCACGTCGAATACCGCCGCGCCAACCAGGTTTATGATGACGTGCTCAGCAACGTCGTGGACATGGGGCTGGTCGTGTATCCGGCCAAAGACTCCAAGCTCGAAATCGTTGCGCTGCACAAAGACCCCCTGGTGTTGATCTGCCATCCGCAGCATCCGTTTGCCCGGCAGAAATCCATCCGGCTCAAGGCGCTGACCGGGCAGAAGTTCATTGGTTTCGAGCCGGACATTCCCACGCGCAAGGCGCTGGACAAAATTTTGAAGGAGCACGGCGTGGACCCGAAATACGCCATGGAATTCGACAACATCGAAACGGTGAAGCGCGCGGTGGAAATTGACGCGGGCATTTCGATTGTGCCGCAGGGTACGGTCATACAGGAAGTCGCCAAGCAAACGCTCGCCGCCGTGCCGATTGAGGACGGCAGCTTTTACCGTCCGATCGCCGCGATTTACAAAAAGAACAAGGTGCTTTCGCCGGCGATGAAACAATTTCTGACGCTGCTCAAAGATACGGCGTAGAAAATTATTTCAAATTCGCCGGGTTCAGCAGCTTCAAGTCATGCGGCACGAACAGTCCGTTTTTGCGGATTAGTTCACCGTCGAACCACACTTCACCGCCGCCCCATTCGGGACGCTGGATCAGCACCATGTCCCAGTGCACCGCCGAGCGGTTGCCGTTGTCGCATTCCTCGTAAGCCTGGCCGGGTGTGAAGTGCAGCGAACCGGCGATTTTCTCGTCGAACAAAATGTCGCACATCGGATTCAAAATGTAGGGATTGAACCCAAGTGAAAATTCGCCCACGTAACGCGCACCGGCGTCGGTGTCCAGAATTTCGTTCAACCGTTTGGCGTTGTTCGCCGCCGCGTTGACCACCTTGCCATCCTTGAATTCGAGCCGGACGTTTTCAAATTTTGTTCCTGCATAAATCGTCGGCGTGTTGAATTGAATCACGCCGTTCACGGAATTTTTCACCGGACAGGAAAACACTTCGCCGTCGGGAATGTTGCGGTCGCCCTTGCACATTTTCGCGCCGATGCCCTTGATGCTGAAAGTGAGGTCGGTGCCGGGACTTATGAGACGGACGCGGTCGGCGCGTTTCATCCGGCGTTCGAGCGGAACCATCGCGCGCGCCATTTTCGCGTAATTCATCGTGCAAACGTCGAAATACAGATTTTCAAACGCCTCGGTGCTCATGCCGGCCGCCTGGGCCATGCTCGGCGTCGGCCAGCGCAGCACGCACCAGCGCGTCCGGTTGACGCGATAATCCAGCACCGGCCGCGTGATGCGGGAGTAAAGCGACATGCGCTCGGACGGCACGTCGGCGTTTTCACTCGCGTTCAGGCTGCCGCGAATGGCGATGTAGGCCTGGACCTTTTTCATGCGGAACAGTTCGATGTCGCGGAGCAGTGCGGCGTGTTTTTCGTTCGTCTCGCGCACCATTTCGCGCGAAATGCGCGTATGGCGGACTTCGACCAGCGGCGTGCCGCCGGCGGCGCGGACGGCGCGCATGAGTTCAATGGAAAATTCGTCGGGCACATCAATCATGTCCAGCAGCACGCGGTCGCCCTTTTTGACCTGTGTGGAATAATTCACGAGCAGCTTCGCCAGTTTCTTGTAACGCAGATCGGTCATAATCCTTCAAGGCTAACCGGACAAACGGCTTTGTCCAGCGGAGTCATTGCAACTTGTTGAAATATGCGGTTATGATAAACTCATGCATATGAAGTTCAATTTTTACGCGGTGACGGCGTTTTTGTTCCTGGCGCTGGCCGCGCGGGCGCAGACAACGGCGTTCACCTATCAGGGACAGTTGAACAACAGCAACGCGCCCGCCACTGGGTCTTACGATTTCCGGTTCAGAATTTTTGACGCGAACAGCAACGTCGTGGCCGGGCCGCTGACCAACGCGCCGGTCGGCGTCACGAACGGGCTGTTCACCGTGGCGCTGGATTTCGGCGCGAGCGTATTCAATGGCAGTTCGCGCGCGCTGGAAATCGCCGTGCGCGGCTACGGCGTCACGAACGCCTACACCGCGCTCTCGCCGTGGCAGACGCTGACCTCCGTGCCATATGCGATCCAGGCGATCAACGCTTCAAACGCGGTGGTATTGACCGCGCCATTGCAGGCAACGAACCTGGCCGGAACCGTTCCCAACTCGCTGCTTTCCACCAATGTGGCGGTGCTTACCAACAACGTGAATTTTTCCGGCAGCGTGATCGCGACCAATTTTACCGGCAACGGTTACGGATTGTCGAATGTGCCGGCCACCAGTCTCATCGGCACGATTCCCGATGCGCGGTTGTCCGCGAACGTGGCGTTGCAAAGCAATCCCAACTTGAATTTCGCCGGCGCCGTTTCCGCCACCAACTTCACCGGGGCCGGCCACGGGCTGACCAATGTGCCGGGCGCGTTCTTCTGGGTGACAGTTGCGGGAACAAACTCTCAAATCCTGCCCAACGTCGGTTATATCGCCACCAACAATACCGCCCCGGTGATATTGACGCTGCCTTCGTCGCCAAGTGTCGGCGATGTGTATAAAGTCGCCGGCGTGGGCGCGGGAGGATGGATCATCGCGCAGAATACCAATCAAATGATCGCCGCCGGAAATCTTTCCGACGCTATCGGCCAAAGCTGGAAGGCCGGCGCTTCCGCTCTCAATTGGTCGGCCATTGCCTCCTCCGCCGCCGGAACCAAATTGGTGGCGACCGTCAACAACGGCTACATTTACACTTCCACCAATTCCGGCTCGACTTGGGTGTTGCACAATTCTTCACCCATTAATACGGCCCTTTACTGGTCTTCCGTCGCTTCTTCTTCCGACGGAACCAAATTGGTGGCGACAGTGGGTTACACTCCTTACTACACGTCTGCGTCCGGGCCAATTTACACTTCGACCGATTCCGGCGCTAGTTGGACGGCGCGGATCAGCAGTTCGTGGTCTTCCGTCGCGTCTTCCGCCGACGGAACCAAGCTCGTGGCGGTGGCCTACAGCGGCCAGATTTGGACCTCGGTCAACTCCGGCACGAATTGGGCGGAACAAACGGCCAGCGGCTTGGGCAATCGGCTTTGGACCTGTGTTGCGTCTTCAGAGGATGGAACGAAACTCGTCGCGGCAATCACCGGCGGCCACATTTATACCTCCACCAATTCCGGCACGAATTGGACACAGCAAACCGGTAGCGGCACCCTGACCTGGTCGGCGCTGGCTTCATCGTCCGATGGCGTCAACTTGATCGCCGCCAGCAGCGGCGGCAGTAGCCAGATCTACACTTCCAGCGATTCGGGCGTGACGTGGACGCCGGAAACCGTGTCGTCCACCGCAAACGCGTCATGGTCGTCCGTGGCTTCATCGGCGGACGGCTCGCATTTGGCGGTGGTGTATAACGCCACCAGTGCCGGCAACATTTTCACTTCCGATGATTTCGGCGCGACGTGGACGGAACGCAACGGCGCGCCGTCGGCCGCCTGGTCCGGCGTTGCTTCCTCCGCCGACGGCAGCCAGCTTGCGGCGACGGCAACAACCTATGGCAACAGCGGCATTTACGTCTCCTCCCAAAGCAGCACGACGACCGGCACGGCGGGTTATTTGATCGGTCCGCAGCACAGCGCCATTGAATTGATTTACGCCGGCAATAATTTATTTCTGCCGTTGAGCCACGAAGGAACCATTCGGGCATATTAAAAATCGGATGAGTCGGGAAACATTGGATCGCTGGTGCGAGCGGAGCATTCTGGGTTTGGTGCTCGGCATTCTGGTTTTTGGCCCGCTGGCAATGGGCGCGGTGGACACGCCGGAATTTCTCGTCATTCAAGGATTGACGGTGGCCGTGATGCTCGTGTGGGCGCTGCGATTGTGGGTCAGCCCGAAACCACAATTGCTCTGGCCGCCGCTGGGTTGGGTGGTGCTTGCGTTCGCGGCCCTGGCCGTCGGGCGTTATCTCACGGCAGACATCGAATACGTCGCACGGCTGGAGATGATCCAGGTGTTGATGTATGCGTTCGTGTTTTTTGCCGTCGTCAACAATTTATACCGGCAGGAATCAGTGCAAATCATCAGTTTCACGCTGATTTTTCTGGCGATGGGGATTTCCTGCTATGCCAGCTACCAATTTTTGACACACTCGAATCGGGTCTGGGATTATGTCTCGCCTTATCTGGGCCGTGCCTCGGGCACTTACATTTCACCGAACAATTTCGCAGGCTTTCTGGAAATGCTTCTGCCGCTGGCGACGGCTTGCGTTTTGGTGGGGCGAATGAAGCCGGTCGTCCGGATTTTGCTCGGTTACTCCGCTCTGGTCATGCTGGCGGGGATGGTTGTGACGTTTTCGCGCGGCGGCTGGGTGGCAGTCGCCGTGGCGTTGCTGGTGCTTTTGGGAACATTGATTTTTCATCGCAACCACCGGTTGCCGGCCTTTTTGCTTTTGGTCGTTTTGGCCGTGGGGGGAACGGTTTTCGTCACCAATTATTTGTCGAAGACGCTCAGTTACATGCGCCGCGTGGGAACACCCGGGGAAGCCGCGGAACTTGACTTTGCGGTCCGCCTCGACATCTGGACGGCGGCGGAGCAGATGTGGCGGGATCATTTTTGGTGGGGCGTCGGACCGGCGCATTACGACTATCGTTTCCGGGAATATCGTCCGGAAAGTGTCCAGATGAGTCCCGACCGCGCGCACAATGATTACTTGAACCTGCTGGCCGATTGGGGTGCAGCGGGCGGAATCATCGTGTTCGCCGGCATGGTGACGTTCGGTGCGGGATTGCGGAAAACGTGGAAATATGTCCGCCCGGCGGAAAATGATTTTGGCCGCGGCATGAGCAATCGCTTCGCCTTTTTCCTCGGCGCGTCCGCTGGATTGTTCGCGCTGGCGGTGCATTCGGTGGTGGATTTCAATCTGCACATTCCGGCCAACGCAATTCTCGGCGTGACGTTGCTGGCCCTGTTGAGCAGTAACCTGCGGTTTGCCACGGAGCGTCACTGGCTGGGCGAGCGCTTGCCCGTCAAAATGCTCGCCACTTTGGTGCTGGTTGCAGGTGTTGCCTATTTGGGCGGCCAGGGCTGGCGTCGTGGGCATGAAGCGGTCTGGCTGGCACGGGCGGAACAGTCGCCGGTTTATTCACCAGCGCAGGCCGCAAATTTAAAAAAAGCATTTGACGTCGAGTTGATGAATTTTGAAACGGCCTACAACATCGGCGAAGCCTATCGGGTCCAAAGCTTCGACGGCGGACAAGATTACGAAGACCTGGCAAAAACGGCGATGCAATGGTATGCGCGCAGCATGAAACTCAATCCGCATGATGGCTACAATTATTTGCGTTACGGCATGTGTCTTGACTGGCTGGAAAAGCACGATGAGGCCGGGCCGTATTTCAACCGCGCTGACGCGCTCGACCCCAACGGTTATTACACGGCGGCGAACATTGGGTGGCATTACGTTCAGGCTGGAAATTACGCCGCCGCCCGGCCGTGGCTGGAACGATCATTGCGGCTTGACGTGCGCGGAAACGACATGGCCCGCTTCTACCTGGACACCGTTGAGCGCAAACTCGTCGAAAATGCCTCCGGACAGAACGTTTTGCCCGCCGGTTTTTGAGCGCAAAATGGCAAGGAATTCCAAGTTGACATTTGACGGTTTATCCTTATACTGGTAACAGGTAGAAAAAAATTGGAAGACAATTATGAAACACGTTCAGACTTTGGTCTTTGCGGCAATTTGCGGGTTTGTCTTGACGCTGGTTGCTGGCGCATCTGCACAATCAATCCAGCCGGGCGTGGTCACCGTGGTTCGCATTGTGGGCGAGGCCAGGTACTCGTTGGGAGATGGTGTCTGGCATCCGCTGGTGGCGGGCAAAATTCTCGCGGCAGGCGCTGTCATCCAGACCGGGCACGATGCAACAGTGGACGTTATTTTGGGCAAGAAAATACTAATGCCTCAGGCGGATCCACTACCGGATCGAGTCTCTCTGGCAGCGGATTCAGACGTGCGCGGCTTTATCTCATACAGACCTTCAGCGGAACAAAACGCCGTTCGCATGACGGGCGACACCATGCTGGCCATTGATAAGCTGACCGTTTCAGACACGGGAGTGGACACCGTTAGCGACACGGAACTGGATTTGCGCCAAGGTGGCATCTACTGTAGCGTCAAAAAACTTTCCGGTGCGTCCCAATACCTTATTAAAATTCCCAACGGCATAGCCGGAGTCCGCGGCACGCTGTTCTATGTGGATGTGACCGGTAAGTGTTTCGTGGTTCCTAGAAAGGACAAAAGTCCCGGGTACCAAAGTTCAGTGGTGCTTTCCATCATCGGCCCGGATGGCAAGCCAATTACTGTGGTTGTAGGTGAAGGCAGCCAGTTTAATCCCCAAAACGGTCTGATTACCCCATTGCCAACTGGCTTGACTACCGAGTTGGATCAAATCTTCGATGTGCTGCGTACATTGTATTATGGAGATGTTGACTTCACGTTTGACAGGACCCTATGCCACATTTCGCCGACACAAGGGCATCACGGGGGTTCCCACGGTGGGTGGTGGGGGTGGTAACTTCGTCTGACACCAGTTACCGCCATAACTTGATTTTTAATTAGCGACACCAGAGCAGCCTTGAGTTGATCTGGTTTTTTGTTTAATTGGGCGCGGTGAAGTTCAAACCTTTCAAACGCGCCCCGGTCATTCTGACCGTTTTGGTCCTCGCGCTCGTTTGCGGCGTCCGGCTCCTGCGGCTTGATTTTTTTGAGCGGTTGGAGCGCATGACCTACGACTTGCGCGCGCGGGCGGCTTTGCATTTTCCCGCGCCTGCCGCCACCAACCTCGCCTTCGTCTCAATGGAAGAATCCAGCATCGCCGCCGTTAAAAACGGCAAACTCGGCTACCACTTCGGCCTCTACTGGCCACGTCAGGTTTATGGACGGCTGGTTGAAGAATTATCCACTCAAGGCGCCAAAACCGTCGCGTTCGACGTGCTGTTCGGCGAATTGCGTCACGACCATCCGCCCGTGCAAATGGCTGATGGCAGTTTGATGGAATCCGACGATTTCTTCGCCTTGCAGATGCGCCGGGCCGGAAACGTCCTCCTCGCCGTCGAGCCCGGCTTCGTGCCGCCTGATTTGTTTTTGACCAACGCGTTTACCCTCGGCGACATTTCGACTGAAAAGGACTCTGATGGCGTCTTGCGCCGGGTGAAGGCCTTCCGCTTTGTCCGCCGCTGGCATCCGCTCATAGAAAACGCGGCGCAAAAAAATGGTTTGAGTTTGAGCGACATCCTGATCGAAAAAGACCGGATCATCCTTCCGTTGGAAGACGGACAGACGCTCGAGATCCCGCTTGATGGAAATGGCGAAATGGACATCAAAAGCAAGAAGGCTTTGGCGGGACAACCCACAAAAGCCAGACCGTTCACGGACGAACGCGTCTGGCACATGGGCATTGTCCTTGCCGCGCAGGAGTTGAAGCTTGATCTGGACCACGCTGATGTGGATTTGCCGCACGAGCGCATCACCTTGCGCGGGGCTAATAATGTCGAGCGTGTGATTCCGGTGGACGCCGATGGCTATTTTTATGTTGATTGGCGGTTGGTGAAGGATGACCCGCACCTCACCTATGCACCGATTGAAAGTTTGCTTTTACAGGACAGCTGGCGTCTGCTCGGCCAGACGAATGAACTTCGCGATGACTTTCGCGGCAAACTTGTCGTCTTCGGATCCGCCGCACAAGGTAATGACCTGACGGACCTTGGCGCAACGCCGTTGGAAAAAAACACGCTGCTGGTCAGCAAATATTGGAACGTCGCCAACTCCGTCATCACCGGCCAATTCATCCGCCGCGCATCGCTGCCAATGGAATTCGCGCTGATTATTTTTCTCGGCGCGTTGACGGCCTTTCTCACCTGGCAAATGCGGGCATTTGTGGCTTCGGCGGCGGTTTTGCTGCTGCTTTTGGCATATGTTGCTGCCGGATTTTATGCCTTCGTGGAATTTCGTTACTGGCTCCCGTTGGTGTTCCCCATAGCGGGCGCGATGCTGGTCGAGCACTTGAGCCTCGTCACGTATCGCGTGGTTTTTGAGGAACGGGAACAGCGCCGCGTCAGATCCGTTTTCTCCAAAATCGTTTCACCGGATGTGATGAATGAATTGCTGGGCGCGGAAAAACTTTCCCTCGGCGGCGCGCGTCGCGAAGTGACCATGTTCTTTGCGGACGTGCGCGGGTTCACCACGTTGACCGACGAAATGCAGCAGCGCGTGGCGGATTTCATCCGCGAGCACCAGCTCGAGGCTGATGTGGCGGAAACCTGCATTGAAGAATCTGCGCGCGAAACGCTCGAAACGGTGAACCTTTACCTCACCACCGTCGCTGACGCAGTGAAAAAACACGGTGGCACGCTCGACAAATACATCGGCGACTGCGTCATGGCGTTTTGGGGCGCGCCCACGCCAAACGAAAGACACGCCTCGGATTGCGTGTGGGCCGCGATTGACGCGCAGCGCGCCATCCGTGATTTGAATGAAAGGCGCACGGCGCAGAACACCGCGCGCGAAACCGAAAACCGCGCGCGCCTTTCCGCCGGGCTGCCGCCCAAGCCACCATTGCGCGCGTTGCAGCTTGGCACCGGCATCAATACCGGCCTTGCGACCGTCGGACTGATGGGCTCGGACGCGCACATTTTGAATTACACCGTTTTCGGGCGCGAAGTGAACCTCGCCAGCCGGCTCGAAAGTGTTTCCGGCAGCGGCCGAATCATCATCAGCGACACAACTTACAACCACCTGCTCCGCGAAGACCCGGCGCTGGCCTCGACCTGCATCGAAATGTTCCCGGTCACGGTCAAGGGTATTCGCGATGCCGTGCGGATTTACGAAGTGCCGTGGCAAACGCCGCCGGCAAAATGATTTTGGGGCGTCGTTTTCTTCCTCGTCAAATTCGCCGTAAATGCTAAAGTGATTTTGATGCGCACGGCGATTTATCCCGGCAGTTTTGATCCGTTGACCAACGGCCACCTGGACGTGATTCAGCGCGCGGTCAAATTATTCGACCGCGTCGTCGTGGCCGTTGCGAAAAACGACGGCAAACAGCCGCTGTTCACGCTCGACGAACGGTTCACGCTCGTGAAAAAGGCCGTGAAACATTTGCCGAACGTTGAAGCGGACGCATTCGACGGCCTGCTCGTCGAATATGTCGTGAGCAGAAAAGCGCAGGCGATTGTGCGCGGACTGCGCGCGGTGTCGGATTTTGAATTTGAGTTTCAACTCGCGTTGATGAACCGCAAGCTGAACGAAAATGTCGAAACGATTTTCATGATGCCCAAGGACACTTACACGTTTCTCAGCTCGCGCCTCGTGAAGGAGATCGCGCGGCTGGGCGGCGACGTGGGCGCGTTTGTGCCCGCACACGTGCAGAACGCCCTGGCGAAAAAATTCGCCGGGACGAAAAGGAGCTGAACCATGCCGCTCGTCGTCAATCTGCGTCATCTGGAGGAGCACGACGTGGTTTTGCGCGGCGAATTGCCGGTGGACGAGCTGGATCTGGACACGCGCGACGAAATGATTCGTGTAACGCACCCGTTGCGGCATGAGTTCGAAGTTCAAATGCTGGCTCGCAGCCTGTTGCTTCGCGGCTGGTTGCGGCTCACGCTGGAGTGCCAGTGCGTCCGCTGTTTGAAACCGTTCGAGCGCGAGTTGGAATTGAATCCGTGGACGTGCCATTTGCCGCTCGAAGGCGAGGGACGGGTGCCCGTCGTCAACGATTGCGCGGACTTGACGCCGTATGTGCGTGAAGATATGCTGCTCGAACTTCCGCAGCATCCGTTGTGCAAACCAGACTGTCGCGGATTGAAAAAAATAAAAACCGGCAAGGCCAAAAACACCGGCGGCAAGGAAGAATTGATTCCGTCCGCGTGGGCTGAATTAGACAAATTAAAATTGTAAATTTGAATTTATGGGTGTTCCAAAACGCAAACCGTCCCACAGCCGGCAGCGCATGCGCCGCGCTTACAACAGTGTGCTGAAGTTGCCGCAACTCGGCACGTGCCCGCAATGCGCCGCGCCGTATGTGCCACACCGGGTTTGTCCGGCGTGCGGTTATTACAAAGGCCGTCAGGTGTTGACCATCACGGCGGGCACTTGATTTTGCGCCGGGCCGCGGAAATTCCGCGTTATTTCATCTATGCGAATAGCAGTAGATGTCATGGGCGGCGACCACGGGTGTGCGGTCGTCGTCGAAGGCGTCCGGCGCGCGCTGGAGGCCGACCCCAAAATTTCCACACTTTTCCTGGTCGGCGATCAGGCGGAAATCGAGTCCGCGCTTGGCGCGATAGGTTGTCATGATCTGCGCGTTCAAATCGTTCATGCCAGCGAAGTTGTGACGATGAACGACAGGCCCGTCACCGCGCTTCGCAAAAAGCGCGACAGTTCCATTGGCCGCGGCGCCGAACTTGTTCATGACGGCCAGGCCGATGCGGTTGTTTCGCTCGGCAACACCGGCGGCATTTTCGCGGCGGCCACTTTCAAACTGGGCCGTATCTCCGGCGTGGAACGCGGCTGCATTGCCACGATCATTCCGCGGCAGGGAAATGAATTTGTCCTGCTCGACGCCGGCGCGAACATCGAATGCAAACCGCTGCACCTCGCCCAATTTGCCGTGATGGGCAATGTTTATTCACGCGAAGTGCTGGGACGCAAAAAACCACGCGTGGGCATTCTCAGCATCGGCACGGAAGACTCCAAGGGCAACGAACTGACGCTCGAAGCGTTCAAACTTTGCCAGCGGCTCGACTTGAATTTCATTGGCAACATCGAAGGGCATGATTTGTTCAAGGACCACGTGGACGTGGTTGTGTGCGATGGCTTTGTGGGCAACATCGTTTTGAAGACATGTGAAAGCCTGGCCGTGGCGATGTTTTCGATGCTCAAACGCGAATTGGTGCGCAATCCCAAACGACAAATCGGCGCCTATCTCGTGAAAAACGCCTTTCAAGCCATCCGCCGGCGCATGGATCCGGAGGTCTATGGCGGCGCGCCGCTGCTCGGTTTCAACGGCATGGTGTTCAAGGCGCATGGTTCGGCGCGCGAACGCGCCGTTGCCAGCGCACTGCGGGTGACGGCGGATGCCGTTCAGCATCACGTCAACGAAATCATCGCCCGCGAAATTGTGAGTGCCAATGAAAAGCTGGCCGCCGCGGAAATTTCCGTTCCCGCTTCCGCATGATCTCCAAATTTAAAAACCCGCGCGCCAAGTTTAATTTTCAAGGCCGCACCTGTTCCATCACCGGCGTCGGCTCGTATGTGCCGGTGAAAATTCTGACCAATGCCCACCTGGAAAAAATGGTGGACACGTCGGACGAATGGATCACCACGCGCACCGGCATCAAATCGCGGCGGCAGGCGGCCAAGGACGAATTCACTTCGGACATGGCGGCGCACGCGGCGCAGCGGGCGATGAAAAAGGCCGGGGTCACTGCCGACCAGATTGACCTCATCATTGTCGCCACCATCACGCCGGACATGCCGTTTCCGGCGACGGCGTGCATCGTCCAGCAAAAAATCGGCGCCCGGCGGGCGGCGGCGTTTGATCTGGAGGCGGCGTGTTCCGGATTCATTTACGGTTTGGAAGTCGGACAGCAGTTCATCATGTCGCGCACCTATGACACCGTGCTGGTCATTGGCGCGGAAAAACTTTCTTCGATTGTGGATTGGAAGGACCGCAACACCTGTGTGCTGTTTGGCGACGGCGCGGGGGCGGCGGTTCTGCAAAGCCGTCCGAATTCACACGGGCTTTTGACTGCGGTGATGGGCGCGGACGGGTCGAAAGGCAGTTTGCTCCACATGCCCGGCGGGGGCAGCCGTTGTCCGGCCTCCGCGGATTCGGTCGCGGCGAAACTTCACTATTTGCGAATGGACGGCCGCGAGACTTTCAAAAACGCCGTCCAGGCGATGTACCACGCGGCACAGGAGGCGTTGCGCCGTTGTGAATTGGACATTTCGAAAATCAAATGCGTCATCCCGCATCAGGCGAACCGCCGGATCATTGACGCGGTGGGCAAACGCCTTGGCGCCACACCGGAACAATTGTTCATCAATTTGGACCGTTACGGCAACACGTCGGCGGCATCGGTGGCCATTGCGTTGGACGAAGCCGTTTCTTCGGGAAAAATCCAGCGTGGCGATTTAATTTTGATGATGGTTTTTGGCGCCGGCCTGACCTGGGGCGCGGCGGTCATAGAATGGTAAAATCTTATTCATTACATTGAAACAGTTAATTTGACGACCGGTCCGGGCGTGTTACTTTGATTAAGGTCTATGAGCGCCAAAAAATTTGAGAGTACTGATTCGTTCCAGCAACGAATCACTGTGGAAGGACGGCAGTCCCGTTTGGAGCTTTCCGCCGAATCGGTCGTCATTCACAAAAGCGGCATCGAATTCCGAAGCCCCACGCCGTTCAATCCGTGGACGGAAATGACGGTCGCGCTGCAATCCCCGCGCGATGATGGTCGCATTCAATGCAGCGGCGTGGTCATTGCCTGTTCCGGCAGCAAACACACCGGCTACCATGTTTCGCTTGTTTTCACGGGCATGTCCAAGCAGGCACAATCGCGCTTGAACCTGATGGCGCAATCCGCTTTGGGCGCGGGCTAGAACGCCGGTTTTCCAAGCCAGCAGTTTTTGAAACGTTCCCGAATTCAATTTGCGGCGTTCCCATTTGGTTGCATTCGTGTCCATTCGCGGTTTTCATACAACCTGACAAAATTATGCCAATTCAATTGCGGGACAAGGCCCAGTGCCAATTCGACATGATTGCGCTCGGCGAAATCATGCTGCGGCTTGATCCGGGCGAAGGGCGCATCCGCTGCGCCCGCGAATTCAAGGTTTGGGAGGGCGGCGGCGAATACAACGTCGCCCGTGGCCTGCGCCGGTGCTTCGGCCTGAAAACCGCCGTTGGCACTGCCTTTGCCGACAACGACGTGGGACATCTGCTTGAAGATTTCATTTTACAGGGCGGTGTAAACGCGGAATTCATCAAGTGGTTACCGTTCGATGGTGTTGGTCGTGTCACCCGCAACGGTTTGAATTTCACCGAACGCGGTTTTGGCGTGCGCGGCGCGGTCGGGGTTTCCGACCGCGGCCACACGGCGGCGAGCCAGCTCAAGGCCGGTGATTTCGATTGGGATCACATTTTCGGCAAGCTGGGTGTGCGCTGGCTGCACACCGGCGGCATCTTCGCCGCGCTGAGCGACACCACGCCACAACTGGTCATCGAAGCGGTCAAAAAGGCCAAACAATACGGCACGGTGGTCAGCTACGATTTGAATTACCGCCCCTCGCTCTGGAAATCCATCGGTGGCCAGAAACGCGCGCAGGAGGTGAACCAGGAAATCGCCAAATACGTGGACGTGATGATCGGCAACGAGGAGGATTTCACCGCCTGCCTCGGTTTCCGCGTCGAAGGCGCGGATGAAAATCTGCTGCACATTGACGTCACCGCATTCAAGAAGATGATTGAGACGGCGGTGAAAATGTTCCCGAACTTCAAGGCGACCGCCACGACGCTCCGCACCGCTAAAACCGCATCGGTCAACGACTGGGCGGCCATTGCGTGGATGGATGGCAGGTTTTACGAGAGCCGGAAATATCCTGATCTCGAAATTTTCGACCGCGTTGGCGGCGGCGACAGTTTTGCTTCCGGTTTCATCTACGGGTTGATGACCGCCGGCGATCCACAGAAAGCCGTGGATTACGGTGCAGCGCACGGTGCGCTGGCGATGACCACGCCCGGCGACACTTCGATGGTGTCGAAAGACGAAGTTGAAAAATTAATGAAAGACGGCGGCGCGCGCGTACAACGATAATTTCGCAAATCTGCGACTGAATTTTCGTCAGCCCCTGGTGATCCAGCGGATCAACTTGCCTTCAACTGGGCAATGAGCGTTTGCAACGAGGCTTTGGCGTCACCGAAGAGCATGCGCGTGTTGTCCTTGTAGAACAGGAGATTCTCAATACCGGCGAAGCCCGCGGCCATCGAACGTTTCATCACGATGACTGTTTTCGCGCGGTCGGCTTCAATGATCGGCATGCCGTAAATCGGGCTGGATTTATCCTCGCGCGCGGCGGGGTTCACCACGTCGTTGGCGCCAATCACGAGACACACGTCCACGCGATCCATCGTGGGGTTGATGGCTTCCATTTCGCAAAGCTGGTCGTAAGGGACGTTGGCTTCGGCCAAAAGAACATTCATGTGGCCGGGCATGCGGCCGGCGACGGGATGGATGGCAAAGCGGACTTCCACGCCGCGCTTGCCGAGTTCATCGGAAAGTTCGCGCACCTGGTGCTGTGCCTGCGCCACGGCCATGCCGTATCCGGGCACGATGACGACCTGTTGGGCGTAACCGAGCAGAATGGCCGCTTCATCAGCCTGAATGGGCTTGACGGTGCGTCCACTGGCATCAGTGCCAGCGGCACCGCCGCCTGATGTGGTTGAGCCGAACGCTCCGAAGAGGACGTTGGTGACCGGGCGGTTCATCGCCCGGCACATGAGCAGCGTCAGCAAGGTGCCCGACGAACCGACCAGCGTTCCGGCAACGATCATGGAAATGTTGCTGATGGTAAAGCCGTCCGCCGCGACGGCGAGGCCGGTGAACGAGTTCAACAGCGAGATGACCACCGGCATGTCCGCGCCGCCGATGGGCATGACCATCGCCACGCCGAACACGAGCGCCAGCACGAACATTGTGACGAAAAGCGGAGTGCTCGCGCCCCAGCCGGTCAGATAAACGCACAGCCCGAGGATGACGGCGAGGATGAGCCCGTTGAAAATGTTTTGTCCGGGGAAAGTGCGCGGTTTTTCGAGGTGGCCCTGTAATTTAAGGAACGCAATGATGCTGCCGGAAAACGACAGCGAGCCAATCAACGTGGCAAACAGCATCGTGATGGCGAAGAAGGCGGTGATGCCTTCCGGGCTGGATACGCGCTTGAGGAATTCCAGGCTCGCCACCAATGCGGCGGCTCCGCCACCGACGCCGTTGAAAAGCGCCACCATCTGCGGCATGGCGGTCATTTTCACGGAATACGCGCCGATGGCGCCGATCACCAGCCCAATCACAATACCGACGACCATGAGCGTGTAATTCATTGTCCAGCCGTGCGAACCCGGAAAATCGCCGTGGCTGAGCAACGGCAGGGTGGCAATCAAGGCGATGAGCATGCCGGCCGCTGCGATCAGGTTGCCCAGCCGGGCGGTTTTGGGGGAACCCATCAGCTTGATGCCGAGGATGAACAAAACTGCGACCGCAATGAATGTGATGGCAATGAACGAACTCATTTTTTCTTCTTCTTGAACATTTGCAGCATCCGGTCGGTGACCATGAAGCCGCCGAACACATTGGCCGAACCAAAAATCACCGCGATGAAACCGAGCCCCACCGCCAGGAAGTTTTCCGCGTTCGCCAGGACCAGCATGCCGCCCAGCAGGATGATGCCGTGAATGGCGTTCGTGCCGGACATCAACGGTGTGTGCAGCATCGAGGGCACCTTCGAGATCAATTCGAAGCCCAGAAAAACGGACAACACAAAAATGAAAAAGGTCAGGATTTCAGCGCTCATAAAATCAGGCGGACAGTTTGCCCGGCCCGGCGCCCGCCAGCCTTTCGTTGACGATCTTTCCGCCATGCGTCACCAGGCAGCCCTTGATGATCTCGTCCTCAAGTTTGAGGACGAACTGCTTGCTTTGTTTATCCCAAAATTCCTCGATCAAGGCCGTCAGGTTCGCGGAATAAACCTGGCTGGCATGGAGCGGCACGCGGCCCGGCAGGTTCGCCAGCCCGATAATTTTCACGCCGTTGCGGTCAATCACCTGGTCAAAGGCCGCGCCCTCGACATTGCCGCCGCTCTCGATGGCCAGGTCCACCACCACGCTGCCCGGCTTCATCGCGCCGAGCATTTCCGCGGTGACCAGAATCGGTGCCCGGCGGCCGAAAACCTGGGCGGCGGTGATGACCACATCGGAATCGCCGCAGGTTTTTTTCATCGCGTCGCGCTGCTTCTGCACCTGCTCTTCGGTCAGCGCCCGGGCATAACCGTCCTTCGTCTGGCCGGTTTCCCCGAGGTCAATCTTCAAAAACTGCGCCCCGAGCGACTTGACCTGTTCCTCCACGACCGGCCGCGTGTCATAGGCGGTCACTTTTGCGCCCAGCCGTTTGGCGGTGGCAATCGCCTGCAACCCGGCCACGCCCGCGCCGATGATGAACACCTTTGCCGGCAGAATCGTGCCCGCCGCCGTTGTCATCATGGGAAAAATCTTGTTCGCGTGGCTCGCGGCGAGAATCACGGCGACATAGCCGCCGAGGTTTGCCTGGGACGAGAGCACGTCCATTTTTTGGGCGCGGGTGGTGCGGGGAACCAGTTCCATGCTGATGGCGCTGACACCGCGATCGGCCAGCTTCTGGATCAATTCCTTTTCGTTGAACGGATCGAGCAAACTGGCGTGGACACAGCCGGGTTTGAGCAGCGCAATTTCCTCAACCGGCGGTTTGCGCACGCGCAAAACCATGTCGGCGGAGGAGAGGAGCGCCTGGCGATCCGGCGCGAGGGTGACGCCGGCGGCGGTATAGGCGGCGTCGGCATGACCGCTGCCTAGGCCGAGGCCGGATTCAACCTCCACCTGCGCACCGAGCTTGACGAGCTTGGCGGCACTCTCCGGTGTCAGGGACGCTCTCGTTTCACCTGGATGCGTTTCTTTAGGAACGGAAATCTTCATTTCTCAAAAAAGAGCGGCGGAATTATCACAATCTCTTCGCGCTGCGCAAATTAAAATAATGCAGTCCTTCACCAATGGTTTTCTGACGGGTCTCAAGATTGGAACAAAAACCGGGACGTGGATTTGGTTCGCGTCCTGCCGGTGGTTCCTGCAAAAAATGCCTTAGCGCTGGATGCGGGCCGAGCCGCCTTTGGCGAACGCCTTGACCTGTTCCACCGTCGCCATCGTCGTGTCGCCGGGAAACGTGGTGAGCAGCGCGCCGTGCGCCCAGCCCAGTTTCACGCATTCCTCGGGCGATTCACCCGTCAACATGCCGTAGAACAACCCCGACGCAAAGCCGTCGCCGCCGCCTACGCGGTCGTGCACGTCCAGTTCGCAAGTCGGCGCGGTGTGGGTCTTGCCGTCAATCCACGCCACGGCGCTCCAACTGTGCCGGTTGGTGGAGTGGACTTCGCGCAGCGTGGTGGCCACCACCTTGACCTTGGGATAATTCTTCACCACCGAATCAATCATTCCGAAGAACACGCTCGGATCGAGCTTGCTCTTGGCGGCCACATCCGGCCCTTTCAGCCCGAGGCCCTTCTGCAGGTCTTCCTCGTTGCCCACGATCACGTCCACGTGTTCGACAATGCGTTTCATGACCGACAACGCCTTTTCCTGGCCGCCCCAGATGTCCCACAGTTTTTGGCGGAAATTAAGGTCGAACGACGTCACCGCGCCCGCGGCCTTGGCGGCCTTCATGGCTTCGATGATCAATTCGCCCGTGGTCTCGGAGAGCGAGGCGAAGATGCCGCCGCTGTGGAACCAGCGCACGCCCTGGCCGAAGATTTCCTTCCAGTTGAAGTCGCCGGGCTTGAGCAGCGAGCCGGCTTCGTTGCAGCGGTTGTAGAACACCACTGGCGCCCGCACGCCGTGGCCCTGGTCGCTATAGACCGTCGCGTGGTTCGGACCGCGCACACCGTCGTGCTTGAATTTTTTGTAAAACGGTTTCACGCCCATCGCCCGGACGCGCTCGGCAATCAGATCGCCGATGGGATAGTCCACCATTGCGGTGGCGATGCCGGTGTTCAGGCGGAAGCAATCGGCGAGGTTGGCGGCGCAGTTGAATTCGCCGCCGCTGACGTGGATTCTGCACTCCGTGGCCTTGCGGAAGGGGACGATGCCCGTATCAAGGCGGTGGACCAGGGCGCCGATGGACAGGAAGTCCAGCGCGCCCTTTTCAGGGATGTTCAAACCATATTTCATTCTGTTTTCCTCGCGATTTAAGATTTCCGGCTGTGTCATTTCCCGGACAAAATTTCAAAATGTCCGGGCGGCTCAGCAGCCTCGGACATGATTGGCAAAAGCGCCGCGGTTTGTCTGCAAAAAAAATGAAATGTGAACTGTTAAACCAAACTGATTTTCCGGAAATTTCTTTACAACCCGCCAACATTTGGAGACATTTTACTGGTTTTCAGACGCAATTAAGGGGCAACCACCCGATGTCCAGGTTGTTGAATTATCTCAAAGCGTTGCAAACCACGATTTTAGTGAGATAATTTAAGACATGAGATAAGACAGACTAAGACTGAAAATTTATGCTTTATTACGAACGCGGTTCCGTGGAAGACAAGCTGCCGTTGGCTGAATTGCGCAAGGGGTTGTTCCAAGCCCTTGACCGCCTTGGTGCGCGCAAACGGGTGCTGGCCATTCCGCCGGATTTCACCCGCTTTCATTCCCACGCGGGGGTGTTGACCAAACTCATTTACGATTATTATGGAGCACATTTGACGGACGTTCTGCCGGCGCTGGGCACGCATACGCCAATGACGCCGGCGCAGATCACGGAGATGTTCGCCGGTGTGCCGGAAAGCCTCTTCCGCGTCCACAACTGGCGCACGGGCATCACCACCGTTGGCGAAGTGCCAGGAGATTTCGTGAAGCAGGTCTCGGGCGGAGCGGTGGATTTTCCCTGGCCGGCCCAACTGGCCAATCTCATCTGGACCGGCAAACACGATTTGATCCTGTCCGTTGGCCAGGTTGTCCCGCATGAGGTCGTCGGCATGGCCAGTTACAACAAGAACATCTTCGTGGGCACCGGCGGCCAGGAAGGCATCAACAAGAGCCATTTCGTCGGCGCGGCCTATGGCATGGAACGGATGATGGGGCGCGCGGACACGCCGGTGCGGCGCATCCTCAACTACGCCTCCGAACATTTCACGAAGCATCTGCCCATCGTCTATGTCCACACGGTGGTGGGGCGCGGCGACGACGGCAAGCTGGTCGTGCGCGGCCTTTACATCAGCGATGACATTTCCGGTTTTGACAAGGGCGCGGCGCTCTCACTCAAGGTCAATTTCGAGATGCTCGACGCGCCGCTCCAAAAGGTAATCGTTCACCTGGATCCCTCCGAATTCAAGAGCACGTGGCTGGGCAACAAGAGCATCTACCGCACGCGCATGGCCATGGCCGACGGCGGCGAGTTGATTGTGCTTGCGCCAGGATTGAAGGAGTTCGGCGAGGACAAGGAGATTGACCGTCTCATCCGCAAATACGGCTACCGCGGCACGCCCGCGACGCTGGCGGCGGTGAAGGCCAACGCCGAGTTGCAAAACAATCTCAGCGCGGCCGCGCATTTCATTCACGGCTCGTCGGAAGGCCGGTTCAACATCACGTATTGCCCCGGCCAGCTCACGCGGCAGGAAATCGAGAGCGTCAACTTCCGCTACGCCGACCTGAAGCAAATGACACAGCGTTACGATCCGGCCAAACTCAAGGACGGCTGGAATACGATGCCTGACGGCGAGAAAATCTTTTACATTTCGAACCCCGCCCTCGGGCTGTGGGCGTATCGGGGACGATTTAAGGACTGACAGAACAAACCACAACAAACCAGACATAGAGGGAAAAAGGATGAACATTCCATTTAAAGTAAATTTGAAGGACCAGGTGGCGCTCGTGACGGGCGGCGGCGGGGTTTTGTGCAGCACCCTGTCGCGGGCGCTGGCGGCGTGCGGCGCGAAAGTTGCCGTGGCGGATTTGAAACAGGAAGCCGCCGAGGTCGTGGCGGCGCAGATCCGCAAGGAAGGCGGCAAAGCCATCAGCGTTGCGTGCAACGTGCTGGAGAAACAGAGCCTCGTCGCGGCCAACGACAAGGTAAAGAAGGAACTCGGCCCGGTGGACATCCTCCTCAACGGCGCGGGCGGCAACCATCCCAAAGGCACGACCAGCCTCGAATACCTGCGCAAGGAAGACCTGGCCGGCGCGGCCAGGGAAATCATCACCTTCTACGATCTCGACCCGAAAGGCGTCGAGTTTGTGTTCAACCTGAACTTCCTGGGCACCTTGCTGCCGACCCAGGCGTTCACCCGCGAGATGGCCGGCAAGGGCAAAGGCACCGTCATCAACATTTCTTCGATGAACGCGTTCCGGCCGCTGACCAAGATCCCCGCCTACAGCGGCGCCAAGGCGTCGGTGAGCAATTTCACGCAGTGGCTCGCGGTGCACTTCTCGAAGGTCGGCGTCCGCGTCAACGCCATTGCGCCCGGTTTCTTTCTCACGGACCAGAACCGCACCCTGTTGACCAAGCCGGACGGCTCGTTGACGCCGCGCGCCAACACCATTATCACGCACACACCCATGAGCCGGTTTGGCACGCCCGAGGATTTGGTCGGCCCGCTGCTGTGGCTGACTTCCGCCGAAGCCTCCGGTTTTGTGACCGGGGTGGTGATCCCGATTGACGGCGGGTTCGCCGCGTTCAGCGGGGTCTAGGCCGGCACGGACTTGGGCAGGCGAAGAACCCGCGTAAATGGGCGGGTGGAGCCAAATGATTGTTTCCCTGCGCGGCTGTTCCGGTTATACTTCCGCGCCATTTTTTGAATTGGCAAATAAATTTTATGGAACCAAAAGCTGATATTGCACTTATCGGTCTGGCTGTAATGGGCCAGAATCTCATTCTCAACATGAACGACCACGGCTTCACCGTCGTGGCCTACAACCGCACCGTGTCCAAGGTGGACGATTTCCTCAACCACGAGGCCAAAGGTACGAAGGTCATCGGCGCGCATTCGCTGCCGGAAATGGCCGCGCTGCTCAAGCGTCCCCGCCGCGTCATGCTCATGGTCAAGGCCGGCGCCGCCGTGGACGAGTTCATCGAACATCTCCTGCCCGTGCTCGAAGCCGGCGACATCATCATTGACGGCGGCAACTCGCTCTTCGAGGACACCATCCGCCGCGCGAAATACGTCGAGAGCAAGGGGTTGCTTTACATCGGCACCGGCGTGAGCGGCGGCGAGGAAGGCGCGCGTCGCGGTCCGAGCATCATGCCCGGCGGCTCGCCCGCCGCCTGGCCGCACGTCAAACCGATTTTCCAGGCCATCGCTGCCAAAGTGGACGACGGCACGCCGTGCTGCGACTGGGTGGGCGAAGGCGGCGCGGGCCATTATGTGAAGATGACCCACAACGGCATCGAATACGGCGACATGCAGTTGATTTGCGAAGCCTACAACCTGATGAAAACCGGCCTGGGCATGACGCCCGACCAGATGCACGAAGTTTTTGTCGAATGGAACAAAGGCGAATTAAACTCCTATCTCATCGAAATCAGCCGCGACATCCTCGCTTTCAAAGATGCCGATGGATCGGCGCTGGTGGACAAGATTCTCGACACCGCCGGGCAGAAAGGCACGGGCAAATGGACGGTGATTTCTTCGCAGGAACTCGGCATTCCCATTACTCTGATGGCAGAAGCGGTCTACGCGCGCTGCGTCTCGGCCATGAAAGAAGAACGCGTCGCCGCGGCCAGGAAATTGAAAGGGCCGAAGCCCACCATCAAAGGCGACCAGAAGAAATTCATCGAAGCCATCCGCCAGGCGCTTTACGCGTCGAAAATTGTCAGCTACGCGCAAGGTTACATGCTCATGCGCGCGGCGGCGGCGGAACATAAATGGAATCTGAACTGCGGCGGCATTGCGCTCATGTGGCGCGGCGGCTGCATCATCCGCAGCGCGTTCCTCGGCAAAATCAAAGAGGCATTCGACAAGAACGCCAAGCTGTCAAACCTGATGCTCGATCCGTTCTTCCGGAAAGCGATCAAGGACTGCCAGCGTTCCTGGCGCAATGTGGTGGCCATGGCGGCGAAGAAAGGCATTCCGGTCCCGGCGTTCAGCACGGCGCTGGCGTTTTACGATGCCTACCGCAGCGAACGGTTGCCGGCGAACCTGTTGCAGGCACAACGCGATTATTTTGGCGCGCACACCTACGAGCGCGTGGACAAACCGCGTGGCGAATTCTTCCACACCAACTGGACGGGTCACGGCGGTACGACGGCCAGCACGACTTACACGGTGTAAGGTAGGGTCGGCGCGCCGCACCGACCGGACGCCGCAGCGCGGCGTCCCCACCCAAAAGATTCAGGCGCGGGCTTCGGCCCGCGCTTTTGTTTTGAGCGAAGGCAATGCGATAACTATTTCAGCCGCAAACAGGGTCGAGTGCCGAGAGTCGAAGGTCGAGAGCCAGACCAGTGAAGGTGGGGTGCGTCACTTCCGCCGTCGCACCGCTATGCCGGGACAAGCCGTGCGCGCCGCCGCATTTATTTGCCACAAAACAGAGTGGCACAACGCTTCCAGCCTGTCCGGGCGGAAGGGGAAAAACGGTGGGGCAAGGCGGCCGACGAGCCGAACTCAAATTCATTCAACGCCAAGACGCGAAGACGCAGAGTTCTTGACACGAATTCCGCAAATTTACGCGAAGGCGCTACCCATTTGCGTCCTTGGCGACTTTGTGCTTTGGCTTTAATAAGCAGACGCCCCGGATCAGTTCCGCGAGCTGCGGCCTGTTTTTCCGGTGTGGGTTCAACGCGATGGGAAAATCAAAGACCGTCGAGGTGTTTTCGCCTCAACGGTCTTTTTGATTTGTCGCCAGGTTTACAGATCGGTAATCGGTTTGTGCCGGGGCACCAGCGCCTTCATAACGCCCCAGGCTATCAGATAGCTCAAAGCGCAAATGATGAACATGATGAGATAGGCGGTCTGCGGGGTTTGTTTGAAGGCATCCGTAAGCCTGCCGGCCAGCTTCTGGATGATCACGCCGCTGATGCCGCCAGCCGCGGTGCCGATGCCGGTGACCGAGCCTACGGCCTTCTTCGGGAACATGTCGGAAACCGTGGTGAACAGGTTTGCCGACCACGCCTGATGTGCGGCGCACCCGATACAAATCATGGCCACCGCCAACACGGACGCCATTTTCCCAAAATGCTCAACGTTGCCAAAGTATTGGGTGGCTAATACCGCCAGTGGCGCCAAGGCAATGATGAACATCGCCGTCATGCGCGCCCGGTAAACCGGCATGCCTTTTTTAATAAGGGTCATGGGAATGATGCCGCCGTAAATGCTGCCGACGATGGCCACGCCATAGACGATGAATGTTGGCAGGATGACCTGGGTTTTGGTCATGTTGAATTGTTTGGTCAAATAATCCGGCAGCCAGAACAGGTAGAACCACCAGATGCCGTCGGTCATGAACTTGCCAAAAAAGAACGCCCAGGCCTGGCGGTAGCCAAAGAGCTTCCACCAGGCCAGCTTCCCTTTGTCGGCGGCAGCATCCGTGACCGGGATTTCCTCGTCGCTGTGAATGTAATCGAATTCAACCTTGGAAAGCCGCTTCTGTCTGCCGGGTGTGTCGTAGAGCCAGAACCAGAAAATCAGCCAAAGAAAACCGGCGGCCCCGGTGAGAATGAAGGCCATCTTCCACCCCTTCTGGTCGCCGAAACAGACCATGCACCAGGGAACGAAGAGGGCGGCCACCATGGCGCCAAAATTCGAGCCGCTGTTGAAGATGGCTGTGGCCAGGGCGCGTTCACGCTTGGGAAACCATTCAGCGACGGTTTTGTTGGACGCGGGGAAATTGCCGGCTTCACCAACGGCGAACGCGCTACGGATAATAACGTGCATCATCACCAACCGTCCGACAAAGGCGTTGGCAATCCCGCAGACTGACCAGACGATGAGCGACAGGGCCAGTCCCAGCTTGGTTCCAATTTTATCGATGAACCATCCGGCCAGAACCGTCATGCAGGCGTAAACGCCCGTGAAAACGGCGGTCAAATTGGCGTAATCGGTGTTGGACCAGCCAAACCCGCCCTGCGCCACCGGGGTGCAGAAGAATTCCTTCAAATAACTGATCACCTGCCGATCCAAGTAGTTGAAGGTGGTGGCGAAAAACAGGAGCGCGCAGATGACCCAACGATAATTACTGGAAACCGGTGCGGTCTGGTTTGAAGAATTCATAGAGGAGGGACTTTTACCGGGAAATGAGCCGCACTTCAAGCGATGAAATCCGGCTGAAATCCGGCTTTACAAGCCGGCGGCCTTGGTGTAATGCTCCCCCATTATGTGGAAAAAATTTCTGCCAGTTCTATCGGTATTGTTGCTGACCGGTTGCGCCGGGATGTTCACGCGCCTGACGCCGCTGCAACAAACGCGCACTGCAAGCAACCTTTATCCGGTTGAAGTTGCTTTTAATTCCCAGCAACAGTCGCTGCGTTGGGAAACCATTCAACCTTACGTCCTCGTCAACGGCGAACTGTATCCCTTGCGTCCCGTGCCGCTGGTGAAAAATCGTTGGGAAGGCTTCGTGCCGGTGCCGCCGGGGGTCAACTCCGTGGACTATCGTTTCAAATTCGACTACAAATACAACGCCGTTGGCTCGGCGCCCAAGTCCACCAGCACGGTTTCGCCGATTTATAAGCTGAACATCGTTGACCAATAGCCGGAGGGACAGGGTACACGGGGCCCCAAATGATTTGGAGCGCGGACAGTGGGTCCGCGCTCTTTTTTTGAAAAGGGTAGAAATCGAGGGATTCGCATCACCCGCCCCTTCGCCAAAGAACTGTTGTCAGTGTCTTGGCCGGAGCAGGATGGCTTTTTTGTCCGTGCCGTCCACCTCAACACTGTGGGTTTCCACGTCGGGATCGTCTTTGAGCGCCTGATGCACCACCCGGCGATCAAACGCCGTCATCGGCTCCAGTTCCACCGTGTCGCCCCAGCGCCGGACTTTTTCGGCGGCGTCTTTGGCTTTTTTCACCAGGGCCTCGCGCGCCTGTGCGCGGTAGCCGCCCACGTCCACCATGACCTTCGGCGTGCTGGTATCCTGCTGAAAGAGGAGCCGGTTGGTGATGTATTGCAGGTCGGAAAGCGTCTGACCCTGACGGCCGATGAGCCGGCCGGCGTCGTCCGTCTTCACGTCGAGCAAAACACCCTCCTCCAGTTTATGTTCCTCGACCGTGGCGGGGAAGCCGAGGGACGTGAGAATTTTTTCCAGGGTTTCTTTCGGTTGCGCGGGCATCGGTGGGTTGAGAGTTGAGGGTTGAGGGTTCAGTTTTCCTTTTATTTTTTCTTTTTTGACACCGGCGTCAATACTGAAACTGCGGGGGGCGAAACCGGGGCCTGGTTCATTTTCGTGCGCTTCGTTTGCACAATGGTCAGCACGTTGTTGACCGTCCAATACAACGCCAGGCCGGAGGAGTAGTTGTAAAGAAACACCAGAAACATCAACGGCATGTAGCGCATGATTTTCGCCTGGGCGGGGTCCATGCCCGGCGATGGCGGGGTCAGATGCGATTGCCACAACATCGCGCCGCCCATCAGCAACGGAAGCAGGTTGAACGGGAAATTGGTTCCCGGAATCATGAACAGCGTGTCCGGTTTCGACAAATCCGCGATCCACAGGAAACGCGCGCCGCGCAGCTCAATGGCGCTGCGGATCATCGTGTAAAAGCCGATGAACACGGGCATTTGAATGGCCATCGGCAGACAGCCGCTCATCGGGCTGACCTTGTGCTTGCGATAAAGTTCCCACTGCTTTTGGGTGAACTTTTGCATGTCGTCCTTGTATTTTTCCTTGAGCGCCTGCATTTCCGGCGCGAGTACCTGCATCCGTTTCATCGAACGCGTGCTCGCCGCCGTCAGCGGCCAGAATACCACCTTGATGATCACGGTGATCAACACAATCGTCCCGCCGTACCCCAGCCGGGTCACATCGTGCAGCCAGTTCATCGCCAGCAACAGCGCCTTCGCAAAAAATCCCGAATATTTCCCGAAATTCATCACGAGGTCGGCTTGGTTTTGAAACCCTTCCCCGATGCGCGCCAACAGGCGATATTCCTTTGGTCCGGCGAAGAGGACGATTTGCCGTTCGACTGCCTGATGCGCGGCCAGGGATGCGGCGGGATAAATGAGCGCGCTCTGCACCCCCTGCAAGGCTGGCGTGCCCGGCACCGGCTCGACATTCGGGAACAGCGGCAGGCTCACCGGGCGCGCGACGATTTGCGCCCCGGGTTCCTTCGGCATTGCCATCAGCGCGAAAAATTGATTGTGCGCCGCCGCCCAAACCACGTTGTTCGAGCCACCCAGATATTCCGAACGCGGCGCGCCGCGGAAGCAGCCAAAGCCTGAGCCGGAAAACCATCCCAACGACTGGTCCTGCACACCCGTGCCATTGAACCACATCACCCCCTCATTCAAGGTGTAGCTGGTATCATCCGGCCCCATGGGCGTGGCCGTGCCAATGACCCATTCCTGTGCGGGCAGCGTGAGCGGTTGGTCCGAAGTGTTCTCCAGCCGCACGCTCGCGTTCACCAGATAATTTGAGCTGAGATGGAATTCTTTCGAGAGTCGCAGGCCGTTGGTAAGGAACTTTTCCGCGCGAACGCCGTCGGCGTTTGTGGTCAAAATGAAATTGCCGTCGCCGATCAGGCTGGGATCGCCCAGGATTGCCAGCACCGGCATCGGGGCGCGCAGGTTCAGCGTGGCCACACCGTCCTTCGCCACTTTCTTTTTCCAGCGCGGCGAAACGGTTTCGGGATAATCCAGCAATTCCACCGATTTCAACCCGCCGCCGCGCGAAGTGAACGTGTAACGGGCACGGGCGTTGGTGATGACCAGCAATTCTTCCGGCGCGTTGGTGTCGAAAACCGGAAGCGAAACCACGTTGGGCGGGGGCGAAACGGCGTTTGAATTTGCGGTGACGGTTTGCGCGGCAGTTGCCGTGTTGGTCGCCGACTGCGGTTGCGGCCGCGGCGGAGCATACTTCTGCTGCTCGACAAACCAGAAGACGAGCAGGATGGCGCAGAGCGTGACAACAATAATTCCAGTTCGATCCATGATAAATTAACGGGGATGCTCCGGGGTGATTCCGAATTCCGAATTCTGAATTCTCAATTCTGTCTGTGGCACCGGGTCCTGCCCGCAGCGGCCCCACGGATGGCAGCGACAAATCCGCTTCACCGCCAGCCAGCCGCCGGCCAGGGCGCCGTGTTCGCGGATCGCATCCATCGCGTATTGCGAGCACGTCGGCGTGAAACGGCAGCCGCCGGCCGGTCCAAACAAAAATGCCTGCGCGGGTGAAATCGTCCAGCGATAGACGCGGATGGCGATAATCAAAATCGTAGCGGCGGTCGGCAGACCGCCGGATTTTGTTTGAAAAATCAAGGAATGCGGCTTTCTGCCGAAAGCCGCTACGCCAGTTTGGCAGGCATCTCTCATTTTAGTTCTTTAGCAAACTCGCACGACGGAGCACGGCCAGAAAATCCTTTTCGACCCCGGCAAAATCGCGTCCGGCAATCGAATTGCGCGCGACCAGCACCAGTTCAACCGGTTGTGACAATTCATGTTGATGCAGCCGGAAACTTTCGCGGAGCAGACGCCGCGCGCGGCTGCGTTCCACCGCGCCGCCCATTTTGCGGCTCGTGACGACGCCGAGCTTCGGCGACGCGCCGTCTGGCAGGCGATGCCAGTTGGCGATGAGACAGCCGAGCGCCAGACGCTCGCCCTGTTGCCGCACGCGCGCGAAATCCCGGTTTTGCCTGAGTCGCGAGTCGCGGCCCAAACGCAGGCGTCTGGTCCCGCTTTGCGGGAGCGTCCGGTCCCGCTTTGCGGGAGCGTCTGGGGACTGGGCGGGCATGAGCGGCGGGTTAAACCGGCGTCAGGCGTTTGCGGCCCACACGGCGGCGATTGGCCAGCGTGGCTTTGCCGCTCTTGCTCGAATTGCGGTTAAGAAATCCGTGCTGCCGTTTGCGGCGGATTTTCGATGGTTGATACTGGCGTTTCATAAATTAATTCGGCTTCCTTCCGGGTGAAAAACCGGAACGTGCGAGGATAGCCATGAAACCCCCCGTGTCAAGGCACAGCTTATCGCCGGATTGGCGTGATGTTATTCCGGCAAGCTTGACAGGAAACCGGACAAAGCAAAAAATGTGGGTGGTGGAGATGCCAGCTTAGCTCAGCGGTAGAGCAACGGTTTTGTAAACCGTGGGTCGTCAGTTCAATCCTGACAGCTGGCTCCACTCCCGAAAATTTCCCGGCAAATCAATTTTCCACCCGGACAATAAACCTGACCGTGGTCCCTTTGCCTGGCGCGCTGTCCACCTGGCATTCTCCGCCGATGCCCCCGATGCGTTTACGCATGTTGGCCAGACCATTGCCACCGGCAATGCGCAGCGGATCCTTGGTGGTTGCGGCCACGCCCACGCCGGCGGGATCGAAGCCAATGCCGTTATCCTCGATGGAAGCGGAGAAACCGGACTCCGCCAGGGTGAGGGAAACGCGCACCTCGGTGGCGGAAGCATGTTTGACCACATTGTGCAGGGCCTCCTTGAAAGCCAGGAACAGGCTGTGGCGCACCTCGGCGGTGAGGGGCCACGCGGGCAATTGAATGGGCACCACCAACCGGCAGCGGATGCCCGCGACGTTCAAAAAATCCTGCGCGAACTTGCCCAGATAGTTTACCAGACTGTCAAGCGTGTCGTGGTGCGGGCTGACGGCCCAGACAATCTCGTCCATGGTCCGCGTGAGCTCCCGGGCCGTAAGATAAACCTTTCCCAGGCGCGTCACGATTTGTTGCGGATCCTCCCCCTCGGCCCGGTTGGACTGGCTGAGCATCATAATCCGCGCCAGGTTGGAGCCGAGATCGTCGTGAATGTCCTTGGCGATGCGCGACCGTTCATTTTCCAGGACGCGTTGCCGTTCCAAACGTTCCATTTTTTTGTGCAGCCGGCGGCGGGTGATGTAACGCGCCGCGCCCCCCACCACGCCGACGCCGGCCAGCACGGCCCCGCCGGTGAACCACCACGTTTGCCAGAACCAGGGCAGCACCGTGAATGCGAGCGTTGGCCCGCTTTCGCTCCAAACCCCGTCGTTGTTGCAGGCAATGACCCGAAACGTGTAGTCCCCCGGTTTCAGATAGCTGTAGTAAGCCACGCGCCGGGTGCCGACATCCATCCAATCCGACTCCAAGCCGTCGAGGCGGTACTTGAACCGCACCTTTTCCGGCGCGACGAGGCTGAGGCCGGTGTACCGAAATTCAAAGCGACGTTTTCCCGGCTGAATTTGCAGCCGGGCGGCGGCAGCGGACAGGTCCGAAGCGGGCAGCGGCACCAGTTGGTCATCCACGATGACTTCTTCGATTAAAACCGGCGGGGAGAAGGGATTGATTTTTACGCCGGCCGGATTGACCACCGCCAGTCCCTTGATGGTGGAAAACCAGAGTTGTCCGTCCGGGGTCTGGCAGCCGGCGGATTGAAAGCCGCCGGAACACTCCAGGGTGCTCAGTCCTTCCGCCTTTCCATAAACCAGGCAATTCACCACCTTCAATTGGCCGTCGGCGCACCGGTTTAATTCCTCCTTGGAAACCCGGAAAATCCCACCATAGGAACTGATCCAGAAATTCCCCTGCCCGTCGTCGGCGATATGGCAGATGACGTTGTTCGGCAATCCTTCGCGCGTGGAAATGGTTGCGAACCGGCCGGCCCGCAAGCGGCACAGGCCGCCGCCAAAGGTCCCCACCCAGAGCGTGCCATCTTTTTCGGCCAACAACGACCACACAAAATCATTGGCCAACCCGTCCGGCCGGCGAAACTGTGTGAGTTTGCCATCTTTGAGCCGGCCCAAACCTCCGCCCGACATGCCAAACCAGATGGCACCGGTGGCATCCTCCGTGATAACCCGCACGCTGGGCAGCACCAGCCCGTCCTTGCGGGTAAACCAAGTGCATTGGCCATTGGCGTAATGGGCCAGCCCGGACTGGGTTCCCACCCACATCACCCCCTGCCGATCCTGATATAACGCGAAGACGACGGCGGCAGGATCTTCCAAGCCCTTGGGAAATTGGAACTGTCCATCGTGGCGGACAAACAAGCCGCCGCCAAAGGTTCCCACCCAGAGATCACCAAGATGGTCTTCGAGCACCGCCCAGGTGAAAGAATTCAACAATCCATTCGTCTCCGTGAACGGTTTCGCTTCCCCCTTGTCCAGCCGGTACAATCCCGCGCCCTCCGTTCCCACCCAAAGTCCGCCTTCGACCGCAGGCGTAACGGACAGGATGGCCCGTCCCTGCCAGTCATCGGAAGCCTTGACCATTTCCACTTTCCGCCGCCGTAAGACATCCAAACCGCCGCCGCCGGTTCCCACCCACAAATTCCTTTCGCGATCTTCGCACAGGCCAAGCACCCAATCATGCGACAATCCATTTTGGCGCGTGAAATGCAGGTTGGTTCCGTCAGGCGACAATAAAAAAAGTCCTTCATGCAAGGTTCCCGCGAGCAAATCGCCGGTTTTTGTTTCGAGCAATGCCGTGACCGAATCCAACCTGCCCCACGGAGTTGGCCCCAGGTCCACGACGGTTCCCTGGCCAATCAATTTTTTCACCCGCGCGCTACCCATGAGCCACAGGCCTCCATCCCGGCTCGCACAGGCCATTTGAACATCACTGGTGTCCGGTTGTACCCCGGGCACCCACGGCACCAGTCGGCCCTTTCTCAATGTTCCAAGCAAACTGCCCCGCACCACCCACAATTCTCCGTTCTTGTCTTTGGCGAACGACGGCACACTTCCCCCGGATCCAGCGTTCGGGATAACCAATTTCTCGCCCGCCATGGAAAGCAACGCCCCTTCCTTGTTGAGCAACCAGAGAACCCCATCGGCATCGGTTCCCATGGCCCAAATCGTACCGCCCGGCCAGCCGTTGCCCAGGTTTACCGCGGTGAATTTGCCGGCCCGCAATTGCGTGAGGTCGCCGGTTTCATGGCCGATCCAAAGGGTGCCGTCCGCGTCTTCCAGCAGACTCGTGATCCGGCTGTCCCCGAATTCCGGGGTGTTGCGGGTGTCAAAAACTTTGAATCGCACGCCGTCAAACCGCACCAGCCCGTTGTACGTGCCCAACCACAGATAACCCTCCGGGGCTTGCATCACGGAAGTGACCGAGTCCTGGGGCAATCCCTGTTCCGTCTGCCACACATCAATCGAGTAGTCCGACACGGACGAATTGGTGTCCCCCAAAAGTTGAAAGCCGCACAGCAATACCCAGAAGATCCCCGCGCCGGTGGAAATGCCCGTCTGCCGGTGCGCACAAGTTGAGAATTTAAATCGCCGGGGCACGGGACTCAGGGTATGCATGTTTATCGCGCGGAGCAACATTTAGGGATGCGTTTCCGGACCCGGCGGCCGGGCGTGCCAGCGGTGGCGAAATCCATGGCCACTGGACAAGGAATGCAAATAAAATTTATAATGTCGGCGAGCACGCATGGTTTGAATCCATGGTCGGGCGCGGCCCGGCAACGGTGTAGTCTAAACAGATGACAACCCTCTTTATGAAATCGGATGTAAAAGGAAAGGTAGTGAGTATTGCGGTTTCGATCGTTGAAGATGATGGGCCGGCGCGGGAGATCCTTACGGACTGGATCCGGCACGCGCACGGATTCCGCTGCGTGAGCCAGTATGGAAGCGCCGAGAGCGCGCTGATGAAGTTGCAGTTGGAAAAGCCAAGCGTTGTGCTGATGGACATCAATCTGCCGGGCATGAGCGGGATTGAATGTGTGCGCCAGCTCAAGCCACAGTTGCCGGACACGCAATTCGTGATGCTTACCGTTTACGAGGACACCGATCATATATTCGATGCCCTGGCCGTCGGTGCGAGCGGTTATCTCTTGAAGCAAACACCCCGCGATGAATTGCTCACGGCCCTTAAAGACGTCCATGCAGGGGGGTCGCCCATGACCAGCAACATCGCCCGCAAAGTGGTGCAGTCCTTTCTCCGCTCCGCGCCCCAGGTGGATGAATCCGTAAATCTTTCCCCGCGCGAACGGGAAGTGCTGGAATTGCTGGCGTGTGGTTATTTATACAAGGAAATCGCCGACAACCTCGGCATCACCGTGGCGACCGTGGTCACCTACATCCGGCGCATTTACGAGAAGCTGCATGTGCGTTCCCGCGCCCAGGCCGTGGCCAAGTATGGGCATTTCACAACCCGCGACGAGCGCGGACGCAGCGCGGCTTCCAAGTAAGATTTTTCAGGCTGCCGGATGGTTGCGTCCGATCCGATGTCCTTTCCAACCGTAGAAGGCCACATAGGCGTAGGCCACCAGCGGAACGATGAAGGAGACCTGGAGACTCCAAACATCCGCGACGCGCCCCAAAATCGCGGGCAGGATTGCGCCGCCAACCACGGCCATCACCAGCAGGGACGACACCTGACTTTTGTAAACGCCCATCTGGTCGAGCGCGAGCGAGAAAATATTCGGCCAGCCGATGGAAGTGAACAAACCGACGCCGACGATGCACCACATCGCCAGTTTGCCGCCAAAAAGAATCGCCACCGCCAGCAACACAACAATCGTCCCCGAGAAGATGAACAGCGTATGGCTGGCAAGCCCTTTGCCGAATTGAAAGAGAAGCCAGCAAAGCACGAGCAACGGCAGATACATTTCCACAATCCCAAAACCATTGGAGAAACAGGCCCCAAAGAAGTCTCCAAAGGACAGGCCCGTAACTGGTTCAACCCCCAATTGCGTTTTGGCCAGATGCCAGCCGCTGGCAAAGCAAATAATTAGAAATGCCAAAACCGGAATGCCAGCCAGGAAAAGCTGCTGGTTGATTTTCTTCATTTCGCTCAATTCCACCGCCCCCATGAAACGGCCGACCAACATGCCGCCCCAGAAAAGCGAGACGTATTTGCTGGCCTCGAGCGCCGGCATGGCCGCGACGTTCGGCTGGCCGAGAAAATTGATGATCGCGCTGCCGACGGAAACTTCGCCGCCGACATACATGAAAATCGCCAGCACGCCGAGCATGACGTGCGGATATTTCAACGCGCCGACCCCCGGCTCGATTTTGCCTTCGCCGACATGCGGCAGATGAACCGAGAAGAAGAACGCCGCGAGAATCACAAAGACGATGCAAAATATCAGATAGGGGACTTTGACGGATTCCGCGCCGTGGACGCCCGTCTTCGCGAAGTATTGGAGAATCAAATATCCGCCGATGAGCGGGCCGGTGGTCGTGCCGACGGAATTGAAGGCCTGCGCCAGGTTCAAACGGCTCGACGCGGTCCGTTCCGGGCCGAGAATCGTCACGTAGGGGTTGGCGGCGATTTGCAGCATGGCGAATCCGAGGCCGACGACAAAAAGCGCAACCAGGAAAAAGAGATAAGAATGAACAGTGGCCGCCGGCCAGAAAAGCGCGCTGCCCACGGCAGAAAGCAAAAGCCCGACGACGACGCCATTTTTGTAACCGAGCCGCGCAATCGGATCCCCCGTCGTGGCCGAGATCGCGAAATACAAAAACGACCCGATGAAGTAAGCGCCAAAGAACGCAAACTGAACCAGCATCGCTTCGAGATAATTCAGCGTAAACGCCTCCTTGAACCGTGGAATCAGGATGTCGTTGAATACCGTCATGAACCCCCACATGAAAAACAGGGTGGTCATGATGGCAAAAGGGCCGCGAGAGGTCCGTCCTCCATCCGGAGGAGCAGAAGGCGTCGTTGGTTCGACGGATGGGCCGGACGAGGACATGTTATTTCTTTGGCGTCAACAGCGGCCCGAGCACGCGGGCAAAGATGTCGGCCTGGCGCATGAAACCGAGGTCGCTCGGGTGCGAACCATCCACGCTGCCCTCACCATCGTCGCCAAACAAATGTTCGCCCGGAATGTAGTATAGGTTTTTGACGCCGGACTTTTTCAGCCGTTCATAAGCGGCTTTAAGCTCGGCGCGGTCTTTCAGGTGGTAATATTCCATGCGTCCGGCAATCAGGAACGAATCCTGCAGGGTGCGGTCTTCCACGAGCACGATGGGCGTGTCCGGATGCGCCGCGCGGAGTTTGCGGACACAAGGCTCAACGCGCTCCTTGATTTCACCGGCCACCAGGTTGGGCAGGCAATCGAGGACATAAACGGACGGGTCGAGTTCGGCGAGCAGGTCGGCCATCTCGGGTTCCATTTTGCCCTGGCCGGAAAAGCCGAGATTGATGGTCGGCCAGTTGAAACGGCGACCGAGAATCGCGCTGTGCACCATGCCCGGACGCGACGCGGAAAGTCCCTGCAGGATGGAAGTGCCATAAAAAACAATTGGCTTGCGGGTGCCCGGGCCCCACGGCCCGGCCTTGCCAATGGTCGCGCCCGGCGGGATTCCGAGTTCGACAAATTTCGTGCCGTTGTAGAGCGGCAGGCAAAGGAGGTATTCGCGTTTGCCCGGCAGGAGATTTTCGACAAGTGTCACCTCATTGGTCTGCGCCGTTGGCTGGCCCACGGCGAGCCAATGCCAGCCTTTGTCGGTTTTCACGTATAAATCGAGTCCGCTTTTGCCGATGGCCGTCATGTTGGGCAGGTAAAGCCAGGACTCGGTCAATGCCCAGCGTGCGCGGAGGGTCGTCGCGTCGGTGACGAAGCGGACGCACATGCCGGCGGAGTTGCGGCTCAACTCCCAGACGGGTTTGCGCACCATGGTTTCGGCCCGGGCGGGCAGGCGATCATAAAAGGCCCGGGTGTCGTTCCAGCCGCGGCCTTCGACCCCGAACTGCCGGATGTCATACCAGGGCGGGGTGTCGTTGGTACCGGCCGGGCCGGGTGTGGGCTGCGCGGCGGCAAACCACACGGGAAACACGGTGAAGGCGGCGGCAAGCATTGGGAGCAAAAACTTGAGTTGCATGGCAATAATTGGTTGGTTGTGCAGAGCAATCTATGGAAATTGGCGGAAACCGCTTGTCCCCTATTTGAGTGACTTTGCCTTTGGGGGGGGTGTCGGTTAACCTCTTTCATATACCAGTTCAAACCACTTTGATATGAAAACGGGTTCCGTGCGGATTGTGTGGCACCAGTTGACGCACCAGAAAGGATTGTATCTGGCGCTGATTTGGGGAGTTGCAATGTTTGCCACCGGCTGCGGGAAGAAAGAAAGCGCCGCGCCTTCGGCCACCACGGCTGCGCCGGAGCAAACCGCCACCCAGGAGACAGCGGCGACAACCGCACCCAGCCAGCCGGTGCATACACCCGTGTCGGCGACAGCGGCGGCGAATGCCGACAGCGGACTGACCGTCTTGCAGCAATTGAACCGCTCCGTGATCCAATATAGAATCCAAAATCACCGCAACCCCACCAATGTTGAGGAAGTGGCCGCCTTCGCCGGTGTCCAGGTCCCGCCCCCGCCGCCCGGAAAGAAATACGTCTTTAACGGCAGGGGACTCATTGTTCTGGTGGACGATTCAACAAAATGAGGTATAGTTCCAATGATGGTTTCCACCTCCAATTCCCAAAAATGGTTTGCCGGACGCAAGACCACGCAACCGGCTCCCCAACGTGGATTCACCTTGATCGAACTCCTGGTGGTCATTGCCATCATTGCCATCCTGGCGGCAATTCTGCTTCCGGCGCTGGCCGCAGCCAGGTCCCGGGCGTTACGGATGCAGTGCATGAACCAACTGAAGCAACTTGACTTGGGCATTAATTTGTTCGTTGGCGACAACTCGGAAATGTTCCCGGCAGCAGGTTATCAAGCCTCAGCGGGCGTGCTTTCTTGGGACAGTTGGATTTACCCCTACATCGGCGGCAGCAGTAGTTTGTCTCTGGATCAGGCAAAACTGGGCACCTATACGATAGATCCGACAGATGGTGATGCGTTGGGCGACGCCACCGGCCTCAAGATTATGGCCTGTCCTGCCGACACTTTCCAAAAAATCTCCTGGATGTATGATCCGCATGGCAATCTTCAGTTTTCTCCCAGAACCTATGCCATGAACAGCGCGGGTGTCACTTATGGGACGGATTTTCAAGTTAACCCCGATGTCCCCAGCCAAGGGAGCTATCCATTGCCGGACTTGTTTCAGCCGAACCGCCATGGTGTCGGAATTTACTGGGAATCGAGTGGTGCGACCCCCGATTGGGGGGCAAAGGGTTATCCAACTTCGGTAGTTCGCGATCCAGGCGGAACCATCCTGCTGTGCGAACTGGCCAGCAGCATGGGGTGTGAGGGGAACATCTGGCCTTGTTGTTGTTGCGGCCCGGAAACCGCGGATGGGACGCCCGGTGGCTGGGGCAACTTGTACCAAATTGACACGGCGGCCCCGATCAACCAGCAGACAATTGCAACGGCAAGTGACGGCTACAACGAAGGGCAACAGTTGTACGCGGCTCACAATAACCGGTTTAACTACGCTTTTCACGATGGCCACGTGGAAATGCTAAGAATCGAAGACACCGTCGGCTCCGCATCGGGCCCTTTGAAGGTCCGGCTTAAAAGTCCAAAGGGAATGTGGACGGTGGTGGTGGGTGATTAATTATCCTAATTCCACCAGGATTTGTCCCCATTTTAGATGACATGACAATTTTGACGGGATTATTATTATCCTAGCATAACCTTTGTGACAAAAAAACGTCTTATAAGTGATCGTTTAATGTGCCTGCATGACAAGGGTGGGCAGTGCATTTATCAGGCTGTCAATTGTCTTTTTTTCGTCCAGATGAACGCAGGGGCCGGGCATGGCAGAAACAGGGTCGGGGAGGCCATGAATTTTACAAACCCAAACCGCAGCCAGTTCCTTATTTAAAACCAAACCAGCAACCAATCAAAAAAACCAGTATGAAAAAAAACCTTATAAAAAAGTTAACCTGCCTCGCCGCCCTCGGCGCGGCCTTGGCGTGGGCAGGAACCGCCAGCGCTCAGGTAACAACCAACCTGTTCACTTTTGACACGTCGGCGGTAGGCACTTGGGTTTCATGGCAAAGTGAATGGGAGGGGTACTGGGACAACACGACGGATCACACTGGCAACGGACTAGGATCACTGTATTGGTACGAGGACACATCGTATCACAGCGGGGTGCAAATCTTCAATGGTTTTAACGGCAATGCCTATTGGCCTGGTAATCCGCCGTATGATTATATAGATTTGAGCACTGCCACCAATATTTCATTTTGGGTCAAGTGGGATACAACCTGGTCCACCCTTGGGATTAACTCTTTCAACGACCAGGATTATGCGAGCACCCCTGGTTGGGGCACTTCGGGGATTAACGTGTACTTTTACGGCCCCAGCGGCCCCAACAGCCCGTTTGGATTGGTTGGCAATGCTAGGATACCCTTGACCGCGAGCAACGGCTGGGCGTTGGTCAACGTTCCCATCACTCCCGGGGCTTATTCTTGGGAGAACCAGGTACAAGGTATGGAGTTTTTCAAATGGTCCAATACAGCTCCCCCAGAAGCAGGAGTTTTCGCTTTTTGGATTGACGACATCCAGGCGGAATATCCGGGTGCGGTGCCTCCGGAAATTTTGCAGAATCTGGCGCCAGCGAGCGCCCAGGGGTTGAACATATACGATGATGGCAATTCCGGCGACCGCCAAAGTGTCGCCACCGTTGTGGCCGGCTCGCCGGACTTAAATTATTCTTGGAAGGGCAGTGCAAATCCGGTGACTTATTCCATCGATATCGCGCAAGCCCCGGCTGCCAGCTACACCGGCTATCAAGTCCACATCATGATTGTTCCGGGTGATAGTATAACGGAACTCGCCCCGGATTGGACTGAAGCCAATGCGCTGGTTCTTTTCATACAGCGCCAGACCAACAGCAGCGTGGTCGGCAATTTGCGTTACAAGCTTAACCAGGCCAACAACAACACCTGGCTGTATGGCTCAGACACCAATGTGTTTGGCCCGAACCCGAGCCACCCCTCGACCAACACGATTGTGCCCACCTACGGCGGGCTTTTGGGTTCCGTGACCAATGCCAGCGGCTATGTCGGCACATGGAGCGTCACGATTGACAGCAGTGGCAACATTACGCTTGCGAGTCCCGGTAGCACCAACACCTGTGCGTTCCCTTCGGGTGACGATGCCGCGTTTGTCTCTCCCGTGACGGTCTACTGGGGCACGCAGCCTGATAATAACGGCTTTTACCAAGATGTTGTGCTCAGCGGCGTTCACATCAACGGCTCGCTCAACTCGTTGAATGTGAACTTGGTGAACGCGTCGCTCCCCTCATCCTTGGTGGCCCGCTACAGTAGCAGTTCCTCTGTGTTTGAAACGCCGGTCGATGCCCTGTATTGGCTCCAATGGGCCCCACCGAATCCCAACTACGTGCTGCAAAGCGCTTCGAGTCTGATGGGTCCTTGGTCGAATGTTGTAGGACCATCGGTTACAACAACCAACTTCGTGAACACCTTCGGCACTTCCAATTTTATTGCCAGCGCTCGTAATTATAACCCGCCGCCCATGGCGATAGCCTATGATTTTGGCGATGATTCCGCCCCCACGATTGATTGGGTATCGGGCCCGACATACGATGCAGGCGGCAGCTCTGGTTCCGGCTCCGTACAACTCAAGTGGACGTGGGCCGGCGGAAGTGGCAATGAGGCTTTCACGATGGACCTTTTCGCTTCCGCACAAAACTTAGCAGGCGGAACATTGTCCTTTGATATCATGATAGATCCTTCCTCGACGGCAGGCACGAATAGCGATTATGGTTATTTTCAAGTGATCGCTCGCGATTCAGCCTACAATTGGAACCCCACTAGTCTTGCCGAGGGATTGCTAACCGCCGCAGGCAGTTCCGTGGGTACGTGGGCAAATGTCAGCATCCCCCTGGGAAGTGGCGCTGATTCTTTAATTCGCGCGCTCACATTCCAGATCAGCAACGACGGGAACATCAGCGGGTCTCAGACCATTTATATTGATAATCTTCAACTAACGACATCGAACGGATCGGCTCCGATATTGTACAATATTAATGCCAATAACTCGACGTTCATCACGAGCCCCATGCTGCCGTCCAGCGGCGCGGGCTTCTTCCAGTTAGTGAAGCCTTAGCGAAGTAATTCTGAAGTTTGATGGGTTTCAAGGTGCCGGCCTCGTTTGAGGCCGGCACTTTTTTTACCGGAGGTTTGGTGTTTCCAAAAGCTTTGCCGAGTTTGACTGGTAACCTGGCAGGTCGTTCCCAGCCGTTCCTTGGGGAAGGCAACGGTGAAAAGTGCCGTAACTTTTTCATCGGTGGCTTTGGTTAATTTGCAGACTTGTAGTACTTTATGATATGAACCGGATTTTTTACCTTTGGATTCCGGCACGTGACATGCTGAAAATGGACTCGTTATGGGTGCAATCGCAAATCAATTTTTTGCAGAAGGTCTGCCATGGGTTTCCTGAAGCAATGATCGTTAAAAGTTCCCCAACATTTACAGTCTTGTATGCGTAATTGTCTTGTTACCGTTCTCTCGCTTTTCACAGCAATTCTCACCACTGTTTCAACGGGTTTTGCGCAGGCAAACCTGCCCATTTATACCGACAATCTGGTGAATGGTTTTCAGAATTGGAGTTGGGCAACGGTAAATCTGGCAACCAGTTCGCCGGTTCATTCGGGCAACGATTCCATCAGTGTTGCCGACAGCACCAACTACCAGGCGCTTTATCTTGAACATTCGGATTTTAATACCACCCCCTACGCCAGTCTTGGTTTTTGGATCAACGGCGGCACCAGTGGCGGACAAAAAGTGCAAGTTTGGGGATTGCTTGATGGCACCAATCAGGTGGCCTATTCCTTGGGAACTTTGCCGGCCAGCTCTTGGCAGCAATTCACCATTCCGCTTTCCTCCTTGGGCGTGGCCAACAAGGCAAATTTTAGCGGCATTTGGATTCAGGGCAGCGTTGCCACGGCTCAACCAACATTTTACGTGGACGACATTCAATTGGTGGCCGCGCCCGCGCCCGCGTTGACGCACCTCGGCGTTGATGCCACTCAAACCATCCGGCCGGCGGACGCGCGCTGGTTTGGCGTGAACACGGCCACCTGGGACAGCTACCTGGGCAATTCTCAAACGCTCCCGCTGCTTCAGGAGGCGGGCTGCCTGGCGCTGCGCTGGCCCGGCGGTTCAACGTCCGACACCTATCATTGGGCAGCAGCCGCGAACCGGGCCGGCAATACAAATTTTTATTACATTGCCACCAACCTCGGCGCCCAGGTCTTTATTACCGTCAATTACGGTTCCGGCAGCAGCAATGAAGCGGCCGCCTGGGTAAAGTCGGCGAACATAACCAACAACTGTGGGTTCAAATACTGGGAAATCGGCAACGAATGTTATGGCACGTGGGAAACCGACACGAACATTCCGGCGCATGACCCTTACACCTACGCGGTTCGCGCCGCCGGTTACATCGCCGCGATGAAGGCCGCCGATTCGAGCATCCGGGTGGGCGTGGTCATGGTGCCCGGGGAAGATAGTTATTCCAACAATGCCGCACATCCGGTCGTCAATCCGATCACGGGCCAGACCCACTACGGCTGGACGCCGGTCATGCTGACGACCTTGAAGAATCTGGGGGTGACGCCGGATTTTGCCATCTATCATTTTTATCCCGAAGACACCCCCCCTGGCGTTACTCCCGTGCCGGCGGCGGACAGCGATCCACTGCTGCTGCAGGTGGCGGTCAACTGGGCGAGTGATGCGGCCGATATGCGCCAGCAGATCAGCGATTATATCGGATCCGCCGGCACCAACATCGAACTCGTCTGCACCGAGAACAACAGTGACTCGTCCAGTGCCATGGGAAGACAACTGACCAGCATTGTCAACGGGCTTTATCTGGCGGACAGCGCCTGTCAGCTCATGAAGACCGAGTTTAACGCCTACCTCTGGTGGGACCTGAGAAACGGAACCAACGACACCGGCTCGTTTGATCCGACGATCTATGGCTGGCGTACCTATGGTGACGAAGGCATGATTAACATGATTAATGGCGTATCCGGCCTTTATCCGACGTTTTACGCCGAAAAACTGCTGCAATATTTCGTCCGACCGGGCGACACCGTGTTGGACGCCACCAGCGACTATATGCTGCTCTCCGCTTATGCTGCCCGCAAGGCCGATGGCGCCCTTGCCCTGCTGGTCATCAACAAGGACGCGACCACCAAGTTCAACGCGCAAATTTCCCTGTCTAATTTCGCACCTTTGTCAACGGCCATGGCCCGCTCTTACGGTATTGCGCAAGACGACGCCGTGCGCACCAACAACCCCGCTCCCGGCGCGCAAGACATCGCGACGAATGTTGTTCCGGCCGGCGCCGTTTTCACCAATTCCTTCCCGCCGTATTCCTTGACGCTGTTCACCTTTGCGCCTGGTCCGGCACAACTGTCCGCCCTCCTGCCGCAACCGGGACAATTCGTCCTGCAACTCCATGGCCAGCCGGGCACACCTTACATCATCCAGCATTCACCGGGTTTGTTCATCTGGACCCCGGTCTCGACCAACCTGCTGGCCGGAAATGTTTTGAATATCACCAATGTGATTTCATCCGGTGTCACCCAGCAATTCTGGCGCGCGGTGTGGCAGCCATAACCTCGCAAATCAATTTTGCGCGGGCTGCGATACGGGTGATAATGGCGCCAAGCCGGACGCGGCACGAATCGGGGCGATGCCCTTGACGTATTCCGGATCGTCCAAACTCAACGAGCAGGGGGCGTTGACCAGGGTTTGCATGGCTTTGCTGGCATCCGGCCCGGTCCCGACCATGCCGGCCCAGAGCATCCACCAGGTCCACTCCGGCTGCTGTTCCAGCACCGCCAGCGTCGGCGGTGGCCCGACTTCCGCCAGGGCAATCGGTTTTCCCCCCGCCAGTTTCGACAGGTCGTGGTAATAAGCTGGCGAAAAATCGCCGTGATAAACGTCCAGTGCCGCAATGTCGAAATAGTTCCGGCCGGGAAAGTAATCGGCGAACTGCCGTTGCGGTGTGCTCGGCCGGTCCACGCTCCAGATCCAGATCAGATTGTTGAGCTGGTGATGGTTCACCAGCCGATCGAACAACTGGCGATAGAGCACCGTCGTGCCGCGCTCTCCCCGCCGGCCGCCCCACCAGAACCAGTCGCCGTTCATTTCATGGTAAGGCCGCCAGAGCACGGGCACGTGCGCGTCGCGAAGTTGTTTCAGGAATCCCGCAATGACGTCCACTTGGGCGCACCAGTGATTGTACAATTCGGTTCCGGGCGTGATCACGTCATTCCACTGTTCATCCGTGAGTCTGCCCGACACGCTGGCGAGCTTGTTCGTCGCCCCGCCGCCCTGGATTGGCCGGAAAGTCACCGGCTCATCCGCGGTGGGCGGCACGGCGTGCCAGCACAGGGTGATGATCGAACCTTTCTCGTACTGCCGCTTGACCTCCGCGATGATGTCCGGTCTGGCGGCCACTGCGTCCTTGTCGCCGGGCTTGGCAAAGCCGAAGTCCTGGCCGAAAATGGCCGGCGTCCTGCCCCAAGCCCCGGCGGCCCGCCGGCTGGAAATGTCCTTCGTGTTCGGAAAATTGTGCTGGCCGGTGAGCGTGTGTTTGCCGGAAATACCGTGAAGGTATTTCAATAACGCCACCGCCTCCGGCGAAGCGTTGGGTGTCACCGGCCTGACGGAACTGCACCCGCCGCACCACAAGCCGAGCAACAGCACGAGAATGGTTCGTTTGTTTTTCATGGCTGAATATTCCCTTCGTTAAAAAGAGCTTTATTGCCTGCGGCTTTTCCACTTTTCAACGGGCTGGCCGCAGGGGCTTTTCAATCAACCGACATTGTTGTTCCACACAGACCTTTTGATCGTCCAACCGGGTGAAGGAACTGCGCCCGAGGCTGCCAGACTGGCCAAGCGAAACAACCCGGCGATTCACACGCGCCTCTGCTATTCCATGATCTGGTCCGGCGATTTCCCGGGCCGGGCGGCTTTGCCGCTGAATTGCTCCAACTGCAAACCTTCGACGTGGCGCACTTCCAGCGCCGCACCATAATAATCTTCCAACGGTCCGCTCCAGATCACCTGCGTGTTGCGAAGCGTCAGTCCGCGCACAAACTCGCAGTGGATGCCGGCAATGGAATTTGTGTAAATACCTTTGAATTCCCCGCCGGGCAAAAGGCCATTAGGCCGGTCATCGTAAAAACCTCCGGGCTGGTCACTGGTCTTGGCGACTTCCACGCGCACGTTGTCAAACACGATGTCCTCGATCGGTTGAGACTCGCAGCCGCGAAGGTAAACGCCACTCTCGCTTTTGCAGAGAATATTGTTAAAGCGGATCTGGCGGACGTGCCCCAGCTTCGTGTCCTGGTTGCGCGGAAGGTGGCTGATATGAATTGGCTCACCCGCGCCCCACCACTTGCCCGGTTGCAGCCGGGTTTCAATTGTGATGTTTGAGAAGAGAATGTTTTCAATGTCGCCCTCGTCGCGGCTTTGAATGCAAAGTCCGCGATTGCTGCGGTGGATGACGCAGGCGTCGAAGACCGCGTTGCGAATTCCCGGCGGCGCGTAGGCTTCATCCAGCTTGAGCGCGCAACTGCGCGAGGCAATCGTGCAGCCGGTGACGGTGATGTTTTCGCTGCGGCCGCAGCTCGCGAAGTTTGGCGTGTTCTTGAGCACAATGCCGTCATCCGCCGTGTCGATGTGGCAGTTGGCAACGCGCACATTGCGACAATGATCGAGATCAATGCCGTCGTTGTTCGGCACATTCCAATCGTTGACGATGCTGACGGAATCAATCACCAGGTCCTCGCACCCAACCGGATGAACCGTCCAGCTCGGCGCGTTGCAGAGGGTGATGTTCCGGATGCGCACCTGCCGGCACCCGATCAAAATAATCACCATCGGCCGCCCGGCGGCCAATGTCTTGTCGGTGGCACTCCGACCAAACGGCCACCAGACCCCGCAGAAGGATTGCGGCCACCATCCCGGTTTGTTCACGTCGCCACCCGCCTGTTCGTCAGCGAGTTCCTGCCACACCGCCTTGTCATTGCCATCAAGAACACCGTCGCCGGAAATGGAAATGCCCGTCGCATCCTTCGCAAACAGCAACGCCCCCGCCTGGCCGTAATCCTGCCAGCGCGCGCTCCCCTTCAACACCGCGCCGCGCGCCAGGTGGAAATCAATTCCACTGTGCAACGTGATTGCTCCCGCGAGAAAGGTCCTGCCACCAGGCAACACAACCTGTCCGCCACCCTGGGCAGCGCAGGCGTCCACCGCTCTCTGGATCGCCGCCGTGTCATCGGCCGCGCCATCGCCCTTCGCGCCATAGTCCAGCACATTGTGAACGCCTGATGCGGTCAGTGGTTCGTGATGACCGGACAGGTCAACGGCGCGCGTTGTGGATGCGGCCAGAATCAACATTCCGGCAAGAAAACGAACGGTCATTTTTATGGGTTGCAGTTTTTCAGCGCTTAGGTTCGCCGCGCGGTCCCCAGGCGAAGATTGTTTTCGATCAAACGACAGCGCTGTTCGACACAAACTTTCGAACGCATGCCGTCTTCGGGTGTGTTGGCCACGTAATCCAGCAATTTCTCAACCGTCGTCGTGGCAACATGCGTGCGCGTGTCCGAGGAACCGTAGTAGATAAACACGTCGCCATTGGTGCGGGCCACCCAGCCGTTGGCAAAAACAACGTTCGACACGTCGCCCACACGTTCTTCGCCTTCGGGCGCCATGAAATAGCCGCCGGGGGCCTTGATAACCCTGGTGGGATTGTTCCGATCGCACAGGAACAGGTAGAGCACATAACGCATGCCGGCGGCGGTGTTGCGCACCCCATGGGCGAGATGCAACCAACCCTTCTTCGTTTTGATCGGCGCCGGCCCAAGGCCGTTCTTGCCTTCCTTGATCGTGTGATAGAAACGCGGGTCAATGATCTGTTCCTTGCCGATGACCGCATTCTCAATGTCATCGCACAAACCCCAGCCGATCCCGTCGCCGCTGCCGGTGGCCGCGAAATCGGCCATGGGCCGGGTGTAGAAGGCGTACTTGCCCTTGACAAGCTCCGGATGCAACACGCAGTTGCGCTGGTGCAATGAATTCGTCTTGAGGTCGGGCAGCCGTTCCCATTTCACCAGGTCTTTCGTGCGCGCAATCCCGCAACGGGCGATGGCCGCCGAAAGATCTCCCGGATTCGAGTCGTCATGCCGCTCGGCGCAAAATAATCCGTAAATCCAGCCGTCCTCGTGCCGGACGAGACGCATGTCGTACAGGTTCGTTTCCTTGTCTTCAAGCTCTGGCATCCGCACCGGGTAATCCCAAAACCGGAAGCCGTCCACGCCGGTTTTGCTTTCCGCGACGGCGAAAAACGACTTGCGGTCCCAGCCCTCGACGCGCGCCATCAGGACGATGTTCCCGTTCCACTCCATCGCGCCGACGTTGAAGACGCAGTTGATGCCGAGCCGCGTCATCAAATGCGGGTTGTGGGCGTGGTTGAAATCGTAGCGCCAGGACAACGGCGTGTGTTCGGCGCTCAACACCGGGAATTCATGGCGGTCAAAAATTCCGTTGCCGTTTTTCTGCGGGGGGTTGCGGCGTTTGATCAGTTGTTCGTGCCGCCGCTGGAGTCGTTTCAGTTTGTTCGCAAAGTCGGTTTTGGTCATTGGGCTTGGGCCGTCGTGGTTGAAGGGGATGGCGGTTTGAACCATTCCCCGTCCGGCGGAACCAGCCGCCAGCCGGGAATGGGACGTTCCTCGACGCCATTGGGCAACTGCCAGCGGACGGCGAGTTGGGTGGAGCCGGATTGCTGTTGTTGCAATGCCTCCAGATAGTAGCGCTTGCCGGCTTCCAGCGTGACCGATATCGATTCCGCCTCATGCGTGTGCGGCCATTTGCGGTAAGGTGTGCTGCGCGTCACCTCCGCGATTTTTGTCTTCTTTGACGGCGTTGCATCAGCGCTGAGCCAAAGCTCCGAAACGCTCTCGTTGGCGATCCAGAATTTGTACGTACCGGTAATCGGCGGGATCAAAAAACCCTGATAACGCGCCTCGAAATTGGTGGCCACACTCACGGGCGTTTCAAAAGCCTTGCCCAGGATTTCCCGGCCGGTGGGCGGCTCGGCGAGATTGTCCAGGTCCGTCAGATTGACGTCCTTAAGATTGGTCCACCAGTCACGCGCAATGCCCGCACCCGGTCCGACCTGAAAGGCCGGGCTGGCGGCGCTGCGCAAACCATCGGTCTTGGCAATGAACGTGTAATGGTCTCCCGCCTTGTTGATCTTCAGGTCCGGAAACGTGGCAATGCCGTTGACGGTGGTGGCCGTCAAGGTCCCCGACAGCGCACCGCCCGGGGAAGTCTTTTCCAATGCCAGCGTAACGGTGAAGGTTCCCGTGCGAACCGTCCGTCCAGTTTTGTCCTGAACGGCCACGGTTACCGGGAGTCGGCGCAGACCGCCCACGGCGACGTCGCCCGGCGCGGCCGCAAAACCCAGTCGCACCGCCGGGCCGGCCGGCTGAAACGGATAATGATCAAAGTCCGGCAGGTCGCCCAGGTTGAGCACGTAGGGATTATTGAACCACTCGCGCAGTTGTTCCGGCGAATTCTTTTCCGTCAGCACGGGCCCTGACCACGTCGTAAAGAACAACCAGCCGGCCTTTTCGCGGACAAGCCCGTTCACATCGGGAATCGGCCCGTTCTCGCCAAGGGCGATGAGCTTTTGCCTGCGGCCAAAGGCGGTCAGCTCGTCAAATATATCCTTTGCCGTCCCGTGATTGCCGTCCATGGGATAATGGTCCTGACCGATGATATCCACGTAGGCGTCGCCCGGATACCAGTCGGCGAGGTCGGTTTCCGCGCCGGGTGAAAAAACCCAGATGAGGTTGTTGAGTTTGTGTTTGGCGGTGAAGTTTTCAAACATCAGCCGCCAGAGCTTTCTGAGGGGTTCCGGCCCCTGTGCGCCCCACCAAAACCAGCGGCCGTTCGCCTCGTGCAACGGTCGCCACAGCACCGGCACGTGCGCGTCGCGGAGCACTTCCAGTTCGCCCGCGATTTTATCCAAATCGCGCAACAGCGCTTCATTTTCGGGGGTGCCTTCTGTCAGGCCGCGCGCCAGATCAAAGGTCGTGTCTTTCGTGTAAAACGCCGGCTCGTTCATCGGCGCGCGCCAGTGCCAGCAGAATTCGACGATGCCGTGCCGGGTTTGATACCAGTCAATTGCGTGCCTCGCCAGGGTGTGGTTGGTATCATGCCCGCGCGACGGTCCGGTGTAACCCGACAAATCCATCGCCAGCAGCGCCGGCAGTTTGCCCGTGGTGTTCGTGAGATAATTCAGTTCAAAACACAGATCATTCGTCCCCCGCCAGCCTTCCTGCTGGCCGGAAATGATTTTTTTTCCGTAAATGTCCGAGAAGTAGGCCAGCAGGGACTGCACTTGCGGTGAAGCGTTCGGCGTGACGGGTGTGTCCGCGCCCAAGACGACGACAGTTCGCGCGGACGTCAACACCAACGCCAACAGCAGCATCGCCCGGACAACCCATCGTTTGGTCCGCGTCCCGTTGATTGCTGGATGAATTGTGCTCATTAACGACTGTGCTCACCATAACTTTGAGCAGGATAGAGCGGGATGTAAAACCAAAAATGTCATCTAAACGTGCGACATCAAAAGGGCTTTAAACCTTGTCGGGCAGCGTCCATGTTTTTTCCGCATGTGCATGCGAACCAATGATTGGTCATTCTGAAGATTCGACCAGAGATAATTTGCGCTTCAAACAATCATGAGTCACCGACCCGTTTCCCGCAGGGAATTCATCAAAACCACCGCCCTGGCGGTCCCGCTGATTGCGGCCGGCTGCAGCCGGCTGCCAGCCAGACCCGCCGGCACCCGGAAAACCACGGGCGATTTTGTCGCCGTCCGCAATGGACGCTTTGAGCTGCAGAGCCGCCCCTATTTTTATATCGGGACCAATCTTTGGTACGGCTGCTATCTGTCCGACCCGGCGCTGCCCGAAGGCCGCCAACGCCTGGTCCGCGAGCTTGACCGCCTGCAGAGCATTGGCGTCACGAACATCCGCCTGCTGGCCGGTTCGGAAACGTCGCCGCTCGCCGGGGCTATTCCGCGCGGCATCACCCGCGCCCCGCGCGACTGGGACGAGGACTTGCTTCGCGGCCTGGATTTTTGCCTCGCCGAAATGGCCAGACGCAACATGCGGGGAATCCTTTTCCTTTCGAACTACTGGCAGTGGTCCGGCAGCTTCGCGCAATACGTCCGGTGGATTACCGGCGAAACGATTCCCGACCCCGACCGCCCCGAGATGGCGCGCGGCGACTGGCACGGTTTCATGCAGTTTTCCGCGCGTTTTTACACCATCCCGGCGGCGAACGAACTCTACCGCGGATATGTCACGCATTTGATCCAGCGCCGCAACACGGTGAACGGGCGGCTTTACCGCGACGACCCGGCCATCATGACCTGGGAACTGGCCAACGAACCACGCCCGGGTCCCGATGATGTCAAGGACGCCAGTGTTCCGGTGTTTTGCCAGTGGGTGGATGAGGCCGCCCGGTTCATTCATGCCCAGGACCCGAACCATCTCGTCTGCACCGGTTCGGAAGGAATCTGGGGCTGTCTGCAGAAACCCGGCGTTTTCGTCAGGGCGCATGAAACCCCGGCGATTGATTACGTGACCGTGCACATGTGGTTGAAGAATTGGGGCTGGCTGAAAGACCCGCAACTCGGGCCCGATTATGAGACGGCGGCGGCCCGGGCGAGGGAACATGTCGAGCAACACACCGCCCTGGCCACCGACACCCTGCACAAACCGCTCGTGCTGGAGGAATTCGGCCTGCCACGCGACCACGAGCAGTATGCACCCGACAGCCCCACCACCGCCCGCGACGATTATTTCGGTCGCATGTTCAATCAAGTGGCGGAGTCATGCCGGACAGGCCGGGCGCTGCAAGGCGCGAACTTCTGGACGTGGGGCGGCGAAGGCCGGGTTAACGCCGGGAAACCCGGTTCCGCCGGCGTCCTGACCGGCGACCCACCCTGCGAACCCCAGGGACTGAACTCCGTGTTCGACACCGACCAGAGTACGCTGGCCGTCATTGCCCAAGCCAACGAAAAACTCGCCGCTCTCGCGAAGTGATTTGATGTCGGGCCGGACCGCCTGATCCCGGAGCCGTCTCACATTTTGTTGAGCTGGAGCATCAGCACGTCGTGCCCGGGCACTTCGGCGTTCAAGGTCTTTTGGGTGGTCCCGGGATCTTTCTTTGTCCACAAATCACGGACACGGTAGGTTGTCGTGTCAAACCTGGCTTCTCTTTTTGAGAGATCATCCGTCACGGTTTCGTTTTTCCAGTTGAAGGTGACGGGTTGCGAATTGGTGCCGCGATTGAGAACACACATGGCCCAGGCATCGTTGCTGAGCGGCTTGAACCAGACTTCCACACCATCTTTGGCGGAATACTTGAACCCTTCAACGCCCAGCGCGTCCTGATTCACGGCAATGACTTCCTTGTTGGCGAGAATTTCCAGGGTTTCCTTGGACATGCTCCGTAAATCGTTTCCAGAAATCAGCGGCGCAGCCAGCATGCACCACATCGAAAAGTGTGCGCGGTCTTCATTCACCGCCATGCCGTTTCCGACTTCCAACATATCGGGATCGTTCCAGTGCCCGGGCCCGGCGTATTTCCGCAGGCCCTCCTGCTTGTCAATGATTTGCAAAACGCCCCATTGATACCAGGTTTTGTGATCTATTTTGCAGTCGAAGCAATTGCAGATGTCGCCGGTGGTGCGCCACGAATGGCCGACATTGGTGGCCCAGAGCCACGGTTGGTTGTCGCCCCATTCGCACAGGCTGAAGAGAATCGGCCGGCCGGCCGCATACAGGGCGTCGCGCATGGTCGTATAGGCTCCCTCAGCCTTCAGGCCCTCGGCGTTGCACCAGTCATACTTCAGGTAATCAATTCCCCACCGGGCGTAAGTCAGCGCGTCCTGAAATTCGTGACCGCGGCTGGCGGACCGGCCGCCGCAGGTTTTGTAGCCGACATCCGAGTAGATGCCGAGCTTCAATCCCTTGGAGTGGACGTAGTCGGCCAGCGCTTTCATTCCTGACGGAAACTTCTTCGCATCCGGCTGGATGAACCCCTGGGCATCCCGTTGTCCCTGCCAGCAATCGTCAATGTTGATGTATTGGTATCCCGCGTCTTTCATGCCCGAGGCCACCATCGCATCGGCGGTTTCGCGGATCAGTTGCTCGTTCACCTTGTCGGCAAATTTATTCCAACTGTTCCAGCCCATCTGCGGGGACAAGGCCAGTTGATCGAACTTCTGAGCGTGCGCGCCGGCGCAGGCCAGACCGATGATGATGAACAGGATGCGTTTCATGGCAGGGGGTAGTTTACACTAAGGTTGTTTCGATTGCAGGGCTTTTTTAAAATAAGCGCCCGCCCGGGTCGGCGTAAAATTCCAGTCCTTGATCAATGTGGGCCCCCAATGCGGATCGAAACACCAGACGGTGTAGGAAATGCCGTGCTTGGCGCAATAGGACGTGATCGCGTCGCCATAACTTTCATTACCGGTGATCGGGTTGTAGCCGCCGGGCGCCTCCGGCTCCAAAAAACCGATCTCGGTCAGGATGACCGGATATTTATCGGCAACAAAGCCCCAGTCCGACGTCCACTGGGATTCCCAGGGTTGTTTGGCCTTCATGGGATACGGATGGGCCACGTAGCCGATGCCCTCGGCGGCAATGGGCGCATTCGCAACCGGCGTCAGGTCATAGCCGAAATTAAAACCGGCGACGAGCGGCACGGCCGTGCCGCCGCTGGCGCGGATGGCCTTGATGAGTTCCTCCATAAGCCCCTTCCATTGCGGCCAGGTGCAATCGCCCAGCTTCAGGTCGGCGTTGATTGCCGGCTCGTTGAACAGTTCAAAAAAGGCGACGGTGTTGTTGCCGCGATAATGTCTGGCCATGGTCTTCCAGAAATCAAACGTCTCCTCCCGGGTGGTATCGTAAAGCGTGGGTGGATAAAGTTCCGATGAACCGGGGAAAAATTTCCCGGCGTACAGGTTGCCGATGCTGTGCCAGTCAATGATGACATACAGCCCCTCTTCTTTTGCCCAGGCAACGCCTTGGTCAAGCAATTTGAGGTAATTCTTCTTTCCGCGGATGTGCCAGGCCGCCGGATGCACGGGAAATCTGACAACATTGGCGCCCCAGGACTTCGCCTCCTCAAAGTAATGTTTGTTCCACTGGCCGTTCCGCACCAGCTTGTCGGGATCGCTGGTGTCCAGTCCCCGGAAGACAATGGTTTGGCCATCGGCGGTGACGAAATGATTGCCTTTGACGCTGACCCGGCTGGGTTGCGCAAAAGCCCCCGTGGAAAACACCACGGTGCACAACCAGCAGATAACAGTTTTATCCATGACATGGTTCATAATACTCCGTTCAGTGTTGCTCCTTGCCCGCGGAAATTGCGCGCAATCGGTGGAGCGTTTCCAAACACGCGCGCGACCCGTGATACGGGCCTTTCCATTCGCTGACTTTTGGCAGGGTCGGATCCACGCGGCCTTCAGGCGTGATGCGCCAGAACCATTCGCCGTGAACGCGGTCCACCAGTTGCTGCTCAATAAAATCCCAGACGCGCCGGGCGGCTTCGAGAAATTTCGGGCCGCCCGCGAGTTGAAAGGCGTTGAGAAAGCCCACCACGGCCTCGGCTTGCGGCCAGCATTCCTTGCCCGCATCAATGATTTTTCCGCCTTTCCCCTCGTAACGGAGCGCACCATCCGCGTCAAGGCCTTCCCGGAGCACCCCCTCCGCCATGCGCCGGCCGAGGGCCTGCACGCGTTTGAGCAGTGACGCATCGCCCAGCGCCTCCGCCGCTTCGCAAAGCAGCCAGCTTCCCTCGATGTCATGGCCGAAAGTATAGGTGTCCGAGCGCACCTGCCATTGCTCGTTGAAAAAATGATGGAGATGAAAGGTGCGGGGATCGAGGATGCGTTGTTCGAAGAGGGAAATGAGTTCACGAAGCCGCTGCTCGACACGCGGTTCCTTCCAAATCCGGTACAGATTGGTGTAAGCCTCCAGAAGATGAAGGTGGTTGTTCATGGATTTCTTCTCGCTCATGTCCTTGTCGCTGAGCCGCGCCTCAGCGTCAGCCTCCGACCAGTCGCGGCGGCGCACTTCGAGGTACCCGCCGTGCCCGGGATCATGCGCATGCCGCTCGATCAACTCGAACAGATCAATGGCCCGCGCCAGGGCCACCGGCACACCAAAAGCCCGGTGATATTCCGCGAGCGCGTAGATGTAAAACGCCTGGCCGTAGATTTTTTTGGAATCGTCCAGCACGCGCCCGGTATCATCCAGCCGCCAGAACGCACCGCCAAGCTGCGCGTCCCAAAAGTGATTCATGACAAAATCGAACGCCCGCCCGGCCATTTGCTTGAACAACGCGTCGGGCCGCGCCTGATGAACCGCGGAGAACGCCCACAGGATGCGGCTGTTGACGATGAGGCCCTTGGGTTGCGTGCGATCGGGCTTGAGATCATTGGACAACCAGCCCATCCAGCCGCCTTGCTCGTGGTCCAACGCCGGTCCGCACCAGAACGGCAGGATGTGGCCGAACAATTGGTCGCTGGCGCGCTGCGAAAAATCCTTCAATTCATTTGAATTCATGTAAAATTCCGGGTCGCCGCCTATTTTGGCTCCAAAGCATGGATGATTTCCACCCGCCCAATCTGGGTGTCGCCGGTCAGTTCGATTTTCAGGAACTTCCCGTCTCCGCTGATGTTTTCGGTATGATACAACCCCGGCTTCCAGTAATTGTAGTCGCCGGCGCCATTGAAATAAATCTCCCGGCCGGCGGTTACGTCGCGGTAGGTCTGGCCGTCAGCCGAGACTGAAATTTTCAGGTCCGCGATGTCCTGCGGGAAAAAGACGGACACGCGGAAACCTTCAATCGCCGCCGGCAGCCGGTAAATCAGCGCATCGCCGGCATTGCCGGCAGCGCGGTGCGCGTCTTCCTTCGCCTTGCGGCAATCGCGCGTTTTAATTTCCAGCTTGCCTTGCTGCGCCTGGACTTTTGAAAAGTCAGCGAGTTCATCCACCAGCGTCGCGTGCGTGACTTTGACCGGACCCACCACGTTGGAAGTCTCCGAGGCGCCGGTTTGGTTGTTCGCCCGGACACGATAATACCACTCACCCGCTGGCGCGGATTCATCGGCAAACAGCGGGCGATATTGGACGAAGCTTTCGTCAACTCCCTTGCTGACGACCTTCCAGGGTCCGCCGGGCCCCGGCGCGCGTTCAACGGTGTAACTGGCAGCGCCCACGGAACCCTGCCACGAAATCGCCGCCGGGTCGGTGATGGGCAGCAACATTGGCGGCGCAGGAACTGGAATCGGTGGCGGCGTCAGGCCGCGGATGCCAAAAGCGTTTCGACGGACCACTTTCATGAGATTGATTTCGTCATACGCCGCGCCGATGGTTGAGCCCGGCCAGTGGAACGCCTTGTATCGGTTGCCGCCCGATGGTTCACTGTGCCAGTAGAATCCGCCATCGCGATCGCGGGAGCGCAGGCTCCACAACAAACCGCCCGACATGCCAGTGTCCTGGATCACCTTCATGGCTGCTTCCATTTCGGCTGTGTCCACGAAACCAAACTCGCCGACCACATAGGGCTTTTTGCCTTTGGCCAGGGCCGCGTTTTCGCGGATTAGTTCAGCAAAGGACTTTCGGGCCGGCCCAAGCCCGGGATAATGATGGGTTGTGACGATGTCCACCTCGGGCATCGCGAGCACTTCGGGTCGCAACGCGCGGTCGAACCCATCCATCACGGGGTGGTTATGGTCCAAGCTCTTGATGTAAGCGGCAATCTCGCGCGTCCAAGGCACGGGAGATGCCAGTTCGTTGCCGGTTTCCCAGCACAGGATGGCCTTGTCATCGCAGTAACGCACGCCGGTCAGGGTGTTGGTGCGCGTCAGCACAAACCGGATGGTCTCCTTGAAATCAGCGATGAGCTGCGGGTCGGTCCAAAAGTCATCCTTGGTCTTGCCGCGAAAACCCGCGTATTCGCCGCGGCCGCCCATCCAAATCCAGTTGTTGACCAGCGGAATGATAAGCCGGACGCCTTGCTCGTTCGCCACCTGCAGGATCAGGTCCAGCGAACGGAACGCTTCCTCGTTGAATTTGCCCGGCCCCAGCACATGGCTGGCCCGGGCCGGCGGATCGTTCCCGCGCACCACCGAAATCGAATAAGTGCGTGCGACCACACCGCCCATTTGACGCACGGTGCTCAACGCATCGACGATTTCGAACCGGTCCGGCAGGCGCCACGCATTCGTGGCGGCAAAACCAAGCGTGTCCTCGATCAGATGCAGGTTCGGCACATTCCAGGAAATGAACCGATACGGCTTTTCCCCTTCGAACAACCGGTCGCCGCGGACGGTGACAAAATCGCGCAGCACGGATTCGGCGCGGGCCGTGGCGAATGCCAGCAACACCGGCAGCGCGGCTGAAAACAGGGAGCGGGTCTTCACTGAAGGATTCCAGTTAAAATGTTCCCGGCCGGCACCCGCTTGTGCGCGAAGCTTCGGACAGAGAATTACCGTTTGGGCTCAGGAGCGGTTGCATTTTGCGATATTGCCAAGCACCCCCCCGCTTTTCGAGCGGGATTTGAGTCATCTATTTTGATGACACGCGCAGGGGTCAAACCAAAGTCGCGCGGCCCCGGAATCGCCCACGACCATCCTACTTCAGCACGGAGACAAGGGTGTCTTCCATGGCGTCGGCCCAGATTTGATAGCCTTTCTCATTCGGATGCAGCAAGTCCGGCATGATGTCCCGCGACAGCGTGCCGTCCGGCGCAAGGAGTTTGGACCCAATGTCCATAAACTTCACTCTCTGCCCGTCGTCGAGCCTCGCAAGTTGCGCATTGACTTCCCTGACCTGCCTGCGGACCGGGTCATTCGTTTCTCCGCGCGGGAAAATGCCGAACAACAGGATTTTGCTTTCCGGCAGCCGGGTGCGGATTTCCCGGACGATGGCCGCCACGCCTTCGACGATTTCAGGCGTGGTGTTGCGCGGTTTGCCGTTGTCTTCGTTGCCGGCATTGTTCGTACCGATGAGCAGCACAACGACTTTTGGTTTGATGCCCTCGAGTTCGCCGTGTTCGATGCGCCAGAGCACGTTCTGGGTGCGGTCGTAACCGATGCCGAACTCGGCGGCGTGACGCGGCGCGTAACGTTTGTTCCAGACATTCAGCCCGCCCTTGTCCCAAAGCCAGCCGGCGGTGATGGAATCGCCGAGAAATAGCAGGTCAATGCCACCCTGCTTCGCCTGCTTCACAAAGGCTTCGTGGCTCGACATCCAATTGGTGGGAAAGGTGCGAGGCGCGGGCATGACGGCGGTGTTTTCGGCCAAAGCCGTGACTGCCAGGAACAGGGAAAGGGCAAACGCGAAAGTGAAGAGGCATCGTTTCATGCGCCGACCATATCGGGCGGAAACAGCAAAAGCAACCGGTCCGGGAGGCCGGTCGTGTCGCAAGTTTGTGCTACCACCCCCTTCCAAGCCGCCGCCCGGATCGTCCGCCCGTGCGCCTTCACGCCGCGCCAATACTCTCCTCCCACACCCACTCCAGTCGCCGCCACGGATGGTTCGCCGCCAGGGGCTTTACCACGGCGGGCTTTACCGGCAGGGCCTTGGACTGCTCCCGTACGGGCCGCGCCGGCAGTTCCCGCCACCGCAACTTCGTGCCGCGATACTCCAGTTGCACCCGCCCCTCCCGCAAGGTCCGCACGAACGGCCAATCCGTTGACTCGTTGATTTTGATGACAAGACATTGACATCGGGACCGGGCCATCATTGACTGAATGGACGCAACTTGTGTCATGAATAACCGACGAAATACCATGCCAATGATTGCCTGCCTGATGGCGGGCATTTTAACGGGCGCCGCCGGTCGGCTGGCCGCGGCCAATCCCCTCCCGCCGTTGCTCAACGACCCGATTGATGTCAGCGGCGATTTCCGGGATTTTTCCGACCTTTATTATCTGGCAGACCGGCTCGCGGCCTTCGATCCGGCCACCGGCACGGGCAAAATCACCTGGCAACGCTCCGAGTACTTCACCCGCCAGGCCTTCGACAACATGCTGGCCGTCATCAAACCAGTGACCCCGAACGAATTTCCGGAAAACGAATACGCCGCCAATCCCACCCTGCCGTTTTCCATTGAGTTTGTCTCACCCCGGACCCTGCGCCTCCGCCTCACCAGCGGCCCGCAATTCCGGAAAAGTGCCGGGGAGCTGATGCTGGCCGGCGAAGTGCCCCAGGACCATTCCTGGAAATACAGCCGGGTTGAGGGCGGCCACCGTTACACCAGCGACTTCGGCTCGGTCACCATCTGCGAAAAACCCTGGCACATCGAATTCCGGGATGCGCAGGGACGGCTGCTGACCAAAACCGACCACGATTCGGACAATGCCACCACGTTCACGCCCATCCTGCCGTTCTCCTTCGTGCGCCGCGCAGCGGATTATTCGCGCAGCCTGGATGCGGTGTTCACGCTTTCGCCCGGCGAAAAAATCTTCGGCTGCGGCGAATCGTTCACCGGCCTGGACAAGCGCGGCCAGAAAATCGTCCTGTGGACGGACGACGCGAACGGCATCCAGAACCAGGGCCTGTACAAGCCCATCCCGTTTTTCCTGAGCAACCGCGGCTACGGCATGTTCCTGCACACCTCCTCGCCCATCACCTGCGACTTCGGAAATTCCTTCAGCGGCATCAACTCCCTGATGCTCGGGGATGACGAACTGGATCTGTTTGTTTTCCTGGGGTCGCCCAGGGAAATCCTCGATGAATACACCAAGCTGACCGGCAAATCGCCCCTGCCGCCGCTCTGGTCGTTCGGCCTCTGGATGAGCCGCTGCACCTATTCCTCCGAGCAGCAGGTCCGCGACGTGGCCGCGAAACTGCGGGAAAACAAAATCCCCTGCGACGTGATCCATCTCGACACCGGCTGGTTCGAAACCGACTGGCGTTGCGATTACCAGTTTTCCACCTCCCGCTTCACCGACCCGCGAAAGATGATCGCCGATTTGAAGAACGATGGCTTTCACATCTCGCTCTGGCAGCTCCCGTATTTTGTGCCCAAGAACACGCTGTTCAACGAGCTCGTGGAAAAAAATCTCGTCGTGCGCGATGCCAAGGGCAACCTGCCCTACGAAGACGCCGTGCTCGACTTTTCCAATCCGAAAACCGTCGAATGGTACCAGGACAAACTCACCCATCTGCTGAAAATGGGCGTGGGGGCGATCAAGGTGGACTTTGGCGAGGCCGCGCCGGAGAACGGAATCTATGCGTCGGGACGCACGGGTTTTTACGAACACAATCTTTATCCGTTGCGCTACAACAAAGCGGTGGCTGACGTCACCAAAAAAACCACCGGCGAGAACATCATCTGGGCGCGCAGCGCGTGGGCGGGCAGCCAGCGTTATCCGATTCACTGGGGCGGCGACGCCGAAAGCACCGACCAGGGCATGGCCGCCGAATTGCGCGGGGGACTGTCGTTCGGCCTGTCCGGGTTTTCCTTCTGGAGCCACGACGTGGGCGGCTTCACGGCCAATTCCGTGACCAACATGGACAAAAACCTTTTCGCGCGCTGGCTCGCGTTCGGGATGTTGAGTTCCCACAGCCGCTGCCACGGCATCGCGCCCAAGGAACCCTGGAATTACGGCGACGCGTTCATGAACGAATTCCGCGCGATTGACGAACTCAAATATCGGCTCATGCCCTACGTCTATGCGCAAGCCAGGGACAGTTCGGAGCACGGCCTGCCGATGTTGCGGGCGTTGTTCATCGAATTTCCCAACGACCCCGGCTCATGGCTTGTGGAGGACGAATATCTCTTCGGCTCCAGCATTCTGGTCGCGCCACTGTTCCACGAAAATACCACCGCCCGCGACGTTTATCTCCCGCCAGGGACTTGGATTGATTATCAAACCGGCAAGGCCTGGGACGGCGGCTGGCAGCACATCGAAGCGGGACCGCTTCCGGTCGTGATGCTGGTGCGCGACGGCACCGTGCTGCCGCAAATCCAGCTCGCGCAATCCACCCTGCAGCTGGACTGGTCGCAACTCGACCTGGTCGTCTTTGCCAAAAATTCCCTGACGGCGAAAGGATTGGTTTGCCTGCCCGCGGACAACGTGTTGCACGAACTGGTGCTGAACAAAAGCGGCGGCGGGTTCAAACTCGCCAACGACCCGTTCGCGGGCAAGGTGATCTGGAACCTTCGCCAGGCGGCGAATGTCGAATGACCGGAAGGACTGATTCGAATGTATCCTGGCAAACGAATTGTCACCGGTGCCGTCCTGCTTGTCCTGTTCGGCCTTTACGGAACGATCCCGGCCCGGGCGCTGTCTTCTGAACCCTGCTCCTGGCGCAATGTCGTCATCGGCGGCGGCGGCTTTGTCACCGGCATCATCACCCATCCCCGCCAAAAGGGCTTGATGTACGCCCGCACTGACGTGGGCGGTGCCTATCGCTGGGACAACTCCGCCCAACGATGGATTCCCCTCACGGACGGAATTGGCGACGTTGATTTTACCGGCATTGAAAGTCTCGCGGTGGATCCTTCCGATACCAACCGCGTCTATCTGGCGGCCGGAATTTACAGCGGGGGGAAGGCCGCCATCCTGCGCTCCGCCGACCAGGGCCGCTCTTGGCTGCTCACGGAAGTCCCGTTCAAAATGGGCGGCAACGAAACCGGCCGCTTCAACGGCGAACGGCTCGCTGTGGACCCGAATGATGGAGACATCCTCTTTTTCGGTTCACGCCGTGACGGATTGTGGAAAAGCACCGACCGGGGGGCAACTTGGCAGAAGGTGGAAGGTTTCCCGGATGTCAGTTCCCGCGAAGCAGCGTCGGGAGACGACTCCCGGCCCCGGTTCGGCTTCAACCAGCAGCCGGTCGGCATTGTCAGCGTTCTGTTTGACCCGGCTGGCAACCGGCCCGGCCAGCCCACGCCCGTGTTGTATGCCGCCATCTCCGTCACGGAAACCAACCTCTATCGCAGCACCGACGGCGGGGCCACCTGGCTGGTAGTGGCCAACCAACCCGTGGGCTTGCGCCCCAATCACCTCATTCGGGCCTCCGATGGGACCCTTTATCTCAGCTATGGCAAGGAGCCCGGCCCGAATACGATGACGGATGGCGCGATCTGGAAATTCAACCCCCAAAAGGGCCTCTGGACGGACATCACGCCGGTCAAGCCAAAGGATTCCGACCAGCCGTTCGGCTACGGCTGCGTCGCGGTGGACGCGCAACATCCGTCCACGATCATGGCCACGACGTTCTGCCACTGGAAACCGCACGATGAAATTTTCCGCAGCACGAACGGCGGTGCGACCTGGACACAACTCTGGCAGACCAACACAACCGTATGGGACCACTCCAGCGCGCCTTATACTGCCACCCGCACACCACACTGGATGGGCACCATCGTGATCAACCCGTTTAATTCGGACCAGGTGCTGTTCACCACCGGTTACGGCATCTGGTGCTGCACCAATGCGACCGCCGCCGACGCAGGCAAATCAACCCGGTGGGTTTTCCTCGACCAAGGACTCGAAGAAACGGTGCCGCTGGCTTTGATCAGTCCGCCCGCTGGCGCCCATTTGATCAGCGGCGTTGGTGACATTGACGGGTTCCGCCATGACAACATGGATGTTTCACCAGCGGAAGGGTCCTTCACCGGGCCGCGATTGTCGAGCACGCGAGACCTGGCGTTTGCCGCCAATAAACCCGAAGTGATGGTCCGCATCGGCAACGGCGGTAGAGACCTGTCGGCGCACGCCATCATCTCCGAAGACGGCGGCAAAACGTGGGAAGCCCTCGTGAGTGATCCCCCGGGCGGGAATGATGGACAAGGCAGGATTGCCTTGAGCGCCGACGGCAGAACCATTGTCTGGGTGTTGCAACGTGGTTCGGCCAGCTTCACCACGGACCGCGGAGTAACCTGGTCCAAATGCGCGAGACTTCCTTCCGGGGTCAGTGTCGTTGCCGATCCGGTCAATGCTTCGCGTTTCTATGCGTTCGACGGCCAGACTGGCAAGCTGATGGCCAGCACGAATTCGGCCGCAACGTTTGAACCGACAGCGGCGGCGCTTCCCAGTTCGCAGGGTGCTGGTCGCGGCGACGGCGTGTTGGCAGCCACTCCGGGTCTGCCGGGAGATCTGTGGGTTGGTTCCCGCGGGATCGGCCTTTACCATTCCACTGACGGTGGAGCCTCTTTCACCAAGCTGAACAAAGTCGGCGGCGTGGACGCGCTCGGCTTCGGAAAGGCAGCGCCCGGGAAAACTTTCCCCGCGCTCTACCTGCTGGGAAACATCGAACAACTTCACGCCTATTACCGTTCCGACGGCGACGGCCAGACTTGGGTGCGCATAAACGACGACCAGCACCAATTCGGCATTCCCAACCGCCCCATGATCATCGGCGATCCGCGCATTTATGGCCGGGTTTATCTGACCACTGGCGGCCGGGGCGTCATCTACGGCGACCCGGCCCCGATCCAAGCCGGGAGCCGCTGACGGGACAATGAGGAAAGCCGCGTGACCTTCAATCTCCATCTCCCGCCCAACAGCTACGCCGTCTTCGCCGCGGAAAAGTAATTAACCTTCCAGCACGGCCACCACGTGGATGGGCTCCGGATGCGACGCGCGCACCGGCAAAACATTGCCCGCGATTGCCCGGCCATTCATCAGCAACTTTTTCACACCGCGCCGTTTTCTGTCTATAATTGAATGATTTGTCGGTTGCCCTGGTATAAAATGACCTTGTCCGGGTTGCCCGTGGTTTCCACCCCGGTTCCGTGGTCTTTGCCCACAATGACGATATTGAAACTGCGTTCCTTCAGCATGCCGGGAAAGGAGCCCTGCTGGTCATCGATGGTGAGCCGGCGGTTGGCGTCGTCCCAGTGAAAAGCAATGGTGGCATGGATGCCCTTTTCATAATTGTAATTGTTGTTCTCGTCCTCATACAACGTGAAACTTCCGTCGGCGCCGGGATAGATGCGCAATTCAATGGGATCGGCCGGTTTTTCAGCCGCGTATTGAATAAACGGGCCCATGGGTATGATGGAGCCTGACTTGATCAGGAGCGGAATCTTGTCGATGGGCGCATCCGCAACAATCGTTTGACCGCCGGGAAGAGTCTGTCCGGTCCAAAAGTCCACCCATTGATTTTCAGCGGGCAGATAAACCGGCCTGGTTTTCTCTCGCGGCTCGACGATTTTTTCCCGGGCAAAAATTCCCGGAGTCTTCCAGAAGAGCTGGGCCCGGAAAGCGCCCAAGGCCGAATTGGCGGTCTCAAAGGCAAAGTCGTATTCCTTTCCGGCTTGAAGATCCACGGGGATGGTATAGGCCTCCACCGAAGTGTAGTTGTTGGTCAGTTGCTTGCCGTCCAGAAAAACCCGTTTTGGCCCGAAGCTTTTCATGTGAAAGCGATACGGCCCGGTCTCCGTCGGAATCAACCTGCCTTCCCAGCGCATGGAAAATTTGGGGCTGGTAATGTAATCGGGCCAGCCGGTGTACCAGAAAAGATTGATGTTGGATTCCACCTGTTCATGACAGAGTGTTTTGAATTCCGCATCACTATAATACCTGGCCGTCAAGCCCGGCTTGCCGTCTTTCGTTCTGAAATGTTCGGGCGTTATGGGGATGCTGTTCTCCGGCGGTCGATGCAGCATGTACTCCGTCACCGGACAGACCATGATGGCCGGGCCAAACATAAACTGGTCGTCAATGGTATAGGTCTTTTTGTCCGATGTAAAATCCATGGGCAGGCCGCGCATGATGGTGTAACCGTGGTCCGTGACCTGCCAGGCCAGCGAATAAATGTAAGGCATCAGGCGATAACGCAGGTTATCGAATTTCACCAGGACATTGGTGAACCCGCCGAACTCCCAGATTTCGCGCGGCGTTTCCGAACCGTGCGAGCGGAAGATGGGACAAAAGGCGCCGAACTGAAACATGCGGGTATAAAACTCCTGATAGGCGGGATCCTTGCCACCGTTCGAGAAAACGCCTTCGTAACTTCCAATGACAAAAGCACCGATATCAAACGTCCAGTATGGGATCCCGGACAGGCAATGATTTACACCGGCCGTGATTTGTTTTTTATAGACATCCCAGTTTGCGCCGATGTCGCCCGACCAGGTGGTGGCAGCGGCCCGTTGCTGGCCGGCAAAGGTTGAGCGGGTGAGGATATAAACGCGTTTCTGATCGGTTTCCTTGCGTTGATGTTCATAGACCGATTCGGTGTCGAGCAGCGGATAGGTATTGAGATAGCGGGCAAAGGAACCCAGGTGATTGGTACCCACCCGTTTCATTTCATACTCCTCCGATTCCTTGGTCAGGGCATTGACGATGTCAGGCTCGGTCGAGTCCATCCACCATCCGTCAATTCCCTTGGAAAACAAGCCTTTGCTCACGTATTGCCAGTATAAGTCGTTCGCCGCCGGATTGTAGGCATCGTAAAACCTGAAGCCGGCCCAACCCACAGGCGAATAGAGGTAACCTCTTTGTTCCATATCTTTGGAGATCGCCGTAGCCGGGCCAAGTCCCGCCCAGATGGAAATCATGACGTGAAAGTTCTGCTGGTGAAGAATATCAATCATTTCCTTTGGGTTTGGATATGTTTTTTCGTCAAAGAACATGCTGCTCCAGTTGGTGTTGCCACCCCAGTAATTCCAGTCTTGGACGAGGCCATCGATGGGGATTTTACGTGTGCGGTATTCCTGCGCGATGCCCAGAAGTTCATCGCGACTCGCATAATGCTCCTTGCTTTGCCAATAGCCATAAGCCCATTTGCCATACATCGGCGCCTGCCCGGTCAACCCACGGTATCCGGCGATGACTTGATCCAGGTTCGGGCCGTAAATGAAATAGTAATCAATATTGTCGGCCACCTCCGACCAAAGCGACAGGTTCTCAGGGTCATCGGCAAAAATGGATTTTGAATAGTTATCCCAAAGCAACCCGTAGCCCGCAGTGGAAATCAGGAACGGCGTGACCGCCTGGGTGTTGGCCTGTACCAGCTTGACGGTGTGTCCGCGATAGTTCATGTAACCGGATTGGTGCTGTCCCAGACCGTAAATTCCCTCGTCCGGCGTGAGCTTGAAATTTTGCCGGACGCTGAACGCGTTTGTTTCATGCTCGATCCTGACCGGGGTGATCATCGCCTCACCCTGCTCCTTCAGAATGATCCGGTTGTCGCCGGTGCAATATTGAATGGCGCCGTCGCCCTTGGACAGTTGCAATGTAATTTTTCCGGAACCGAGGGTGATGGTTTCGGCATTCTCCTGAAAATGGATGTTCAAAGCCGGCAGGTTCGTTTGAATCACGACCAGGCTCGATTTTTCGGATGTTCCGCCGGGCAGCCACTTGACGACGCGAGCCCGGTCTTCCGCATAGAACTGCACCTTGACGTTCAGCCTGCCGGTGTTCAATTGAACACCGTTTTGGATGCGTTGGACCGGGAGTGGTTGATTAACCGGCGGGGCTTTGGACGCCGGAGACTTGGTCTGACACGAAACCAACACAAAGCCCAGACAGATGACGCTGAACCAAGTCGTCGCCCGCAGGACGGAAGAGTACATCTTCATCATTTCGTAATTCCTTTCCTCGGGGTCTTGCGGCTAACCCTCAAGCACGGCTTCGACCGGGATGGGCTTTGACTGCGGCGGGCGCACGGGCAGGACATTGCCCGCGATTTCCCTGCCATTCACCAGCAGCTTTTTCACGCCGCGTTGTTTGCCTTTCGGATTCCTGACTTCGATGACATAGGTGTTGCCGCGGAAACGGCGCGTGACGGTGAAGCCCTTCCATTTGGCCGGAATCACCGGGTCAACCCGCAGGCCGTCGAATTCAGTCCGGATGCCCAGGATCCATTGCGTGGCGGTGAAGTAGGTCCATGCCGCCGTGCCGGTGAGCCACGAGTTCTTCGCCTCGCCGTGCGTCGGCGCGTCCTTGCCCGCAATCATCTGCGCGAACACATACGGTTCGCAGCGGTGCCGGTCGCCGATGTTCTCGCGCGCCGAAGGGTTGATGCGGGTGTAATAGTCGAAGGCGCGGTTGCCGTTGCCCACCATCGTCTCCGAAATGATGATCCACGGGTTGTTGTGGCAGAAGATGCCGGCGTTTTCCTTGTAGCCCGGCGGGTACGAGGAGATTTCGCCCATGTGGATGTAATACTTCGAGAACGCCGGCTGCTGCAGCACGATGCCGTGCTTCGTGGCCAGATGTTTGTTCACCGAGGCCAGCGCACGTTTGGCCTTCCCATCTTTCAGGCCGATGCCGGCCATGATGCACATGCCCTGGGATTCGGTGAAAATTTTCCCTTCCTTGCAGACCTTCGAGCCGATGGGCTTGCCGAAATCGTCATAGGCGCGCACGAACCACGCGCCATCCCAACCGTGCCGGTAAACGACCTTCTCCATCTTCGCGGCTTCGGCCAGGCAGCGTTCAGCTTCCTTGTTCAAGCCGCGCTTTTTCGCAATGGCGGCCAGTTCCTTCCCGGCCAGCACAAACAGGCCGGCGATGAACACCGACTCGGCCACCCGGCCATCCTTGTTCGTGGTGGTTTGGAACGATTGTCCCGGCGTGTCGGAGAAACAATTCAGGTTCAGGCAATCGTTCCAGTCGGCGCGGCCGATGAGCGGCAGGCCGTGCGGACCGATGCGTTCCAATGTGTAATTAAAACTGCGCCGCAGGTGTTCGTAAAGCGGCTGCTCGGAACCGGGCTCGTTCTCGAATTGCACCGGTTCGTCGAGGATGCTCCAGTCGCCGGTTTCCTTGATATAAGTGGCCACGCCAAGCGTGAGCCAGTGCGGGTCGTCGTTGAACCCGCTGCCGATGTCGTTGTTCCCGCGCTTGGTGAGTGGTTGATACTGGTGAAACGCGCCGCCGCCGGCCAGTTGAGTGGCCGCGATGTCGAGGATGCGTTCCCGCGCGCGGCTGGGAACCATGTGGACGAAACCGAGCAGGTCCTGGTTCGAATCGCGGAAGCCGAGGCCGCGACCGATGCCCGATTCGTAGAACGACGCCGAGCGCGACAGGTTGAACGTGGCCATGCACTGGTAGGCGTTCCAGATGTTTACCATGCGATTGGCGTGGAGGTCGGGCGAATCCACCTGATAAACGCCGAGCAAGCCGTCCCAATATCGGCGCAGCCCTTCAAAAGCCGCCGTGACGTTTTTGCCGTCGAGATATTTGGCAATGACAGGTTTGACCGTCCGCTTGTTGATAGTCTGGGAATCCGGCGGGTCGAATTTCTGGTCCACCGGATTTTCGTGGTAGCCGAGGACAAAGATGATTTCCTTGGTTTCGCCGGGTTTCAAATTCACTTTGACGTGGTGTGAACCGTGCGGCGCCCAGCCATGCGCCACCGAGTTGAAGGATTTGCCGCGCTCGACCGCCGCCGGGTTGTCCCAACTGCGGTAGGCGCCCAGGAACGTGTCGCGTTGCGTGTCGAACCCGGCGAGCTTCTCCGAGCAGGCAAACCAGGCGAAATGGTTGCGGCGCTCGCGATACTCCGTCTTGTGATAGATGACCTCGTCCACAATCTCCACCTGGCCGGTGCTGAAATTGCGCTGGAAATTGGTCGCGTCGTCCTGCGCGTCCCACAGACAAAATTCGATGCTTGAAAAAATGGAAAGCCTGGCTGCCTGCTTGCGACGGTTGGTTACCTGGAACTTCCAGATTTCCAACGTCTCGCCCAGCGGTACAAAGTAAATTGTCTGCGCCTCAATCTTGCCGTAACTGGAACCGATGGTCGTGTAGCCCATGCCGTGGCGGCATTCGTATTTATCGAGTTTGGTGCGCGTGGGCTGCCACGAGGGCGACCAGAATTCGCCGCTGTCGTTGTCGCGGAGGTAGAGATACCGCCCGCCGACGTCGAACGGCGCGTTGTTGTAGCGATAGCGCGTCAGGCGGCGCAGGCGCGCGTCGCGGTAAAACGAGTAGCCGCCCGCCGTGTTCGAGATGATGCCGAAGTACGCCTCGCAGCCGAGGTAATTAATCCAGGGCAGCGGGGTGTCGGGCTGGGTGATGACGTATTCCCGTTTGCTGTCGTCGAAATGTCCAAAGCGCATGACTTTGTTTTTTGATGTGAGCTTTTAAGGACGTTTACCCGGCAGCGGGGGCGGCGTCGGGCTGGGCCTGAAGCTCAGCCACAGGGTCGGGCGTGGGCGCCGGCAGTTTGTCGTACCAGTTGAATTTCAAGATGATCGAGGTGATGACGAGCACTCCCAGCGCAAGCAGGGCCCGATGGAAGTGGCGCGTCACCAGGAACATGGCGAGCACGATGAAACCGGTCTGCCAGATGGTGCCGATCACGATGTTGAACATGTCGCGGAAGAAATCCTTGTTTCGCTGGAAGCCCGGGTCTTCTTTGACAACCTGCGCATGGACCGGCCCCCAGAATCCCCAGGGCCGCACACGGCGATAGAACTCCTTGAGCACAGCCTCCTTTTCGGGCGGGGTCAGGAAGGTGCCGAGCAAGGCCGCCAGGAGCGACACGCCGAGAATGATCGGGAACTTGTTGATGTCATGCACGCCGGGCAGGACATAGGGCGAGGCCATCACCACTGCGCTGGTAATCCCCACGGCCATCCCCCAGAAATAACCCCAGCCGTTGAACCGCCACCAATACCATTTGAGCACGTTCGAGACGACGTATCCGCCCCACAAACCCGACACGATCCATTGCACGATGGAGTCAATCGATTTGGTGAAGAGGCCGAACACGAGGCCGACGACGACGACCGTGAAGGAGACGAGATAGCTCAGCCACACATAGCGCTTGGCGGGGGCGTTGGGATTGATGTACCGCTTGTAAATGTCGTTGACGAGATAGGCCGGTGCCGCGTTGACGGTCGCCGCGAAATTCGACATGAATGCCGCCAGCAGGCCGGCTATGACCAGACCCAGAATGCCGACCGGCACAAACCGCGCCAGCGCCAGCGGCAGTATTTTTTCGAGGTCCAGTTTGTCGCCCATCGCCGCCAAATCCGGGGTGTAGAAGGCCAGGGCCAAAATCGTCAGACCCATGATCATCATGTACCGGGGGAAGAATAGAACCACATTCACCGTCGAACTCATCAGCGCTGCCTCGCGGGGGCCCTTGGTCGAAAGCACACGCTGCATGTCATAATTGGGCGCCGGGCCGGCCGCGCTGATCAGGATTCCCTTGAAACACATCATGATGAAGAAAATTCCGAAGAGCGAATAGCCGTCATGTGCGATCTTGTTGTTGATTTCGGGAATGGAGGTCCAGTTCAGACCAAGGTTCCAGCCGAAGAACAGGTCGTGCCAGCCGGAGGGAATCACCTTGTCCAGCATGTCCGGGGCGACCTTGACCATGGCAATGATGCCGATGGCGATGGAAGCGACGGTCAGGATGCAGAACTGGATGACTTCGGTGAACACCACACTGAACATCCCGCCTTTGACAACGTAGAACGTCGTGATGCCCATCAGGATCCACGCATAAGTATCATCCGAGAGATGCCCCGGCAGGAACTCGCCCGCGAATTTGCCGATGCCCTTGGCGGCGTAGGCCAGGAATCCGATCACGCTCACCAGCGCAAACACCACCACAATGATGTGCGAAGCCGTGGCGCCGACGCCCCTGCCAAACCGGGTCTGGATCCATTCCGCTCCGGTCATCACGTTCGACCGCCGCAGCCAGATGGACATATAGACCATCAAAAAGATTTGGTTGAATGTCGGCCAAAGCCACGGCAACCAAGTCCCTTTCATTCCATACGTGGCCGTCACGTAAACCAGCCACATGGTTCCGGCGATATCGAACATGCCCGACGCATTCGAAACGCCCAGCATGTACCAGGGCAGCTTGTTGCCGCCCAGGAAATAGGACTTCATGTCCTTGGACGCCCGTTTGGAAACCCAAAAGCCGACAAAAATCGTGGCGATCAGATACAGGACGATGATGCCAAGGTCGATCCAATGGAGTTGCATAGAGTTGACAGATAATGGTTTTGTTGACGCTTACAGACAATCATTTTTTTGCCTGGCACCGCCACGCCGGAACACGGAAAATCATATCCCGCCCGGTTTAAATCGGGGAACAAATTAGACCAATCCGGAGACCAGGTCTTGTCGGTGAAATAGATGACACGGCGGCCAGCCCGGCAGGCTTGCTTTCGCGCCGGGAAATCGCTTGACTGTTGAATAATGACGCGAAGTTCCTGTCTGATTTTTGGCGTGAAACATCGAACATCCACCGTCGAAAATCCAACATCCAATGAAGGGCCGGCCGATGGTCTGTTGGATGTTCGGTCCCGCTTTGCGGGATGGGTTGTTGGATGTTCCTTGGTTTTTATTCTGGCGCTTTCCGTCCAGGCCGCCGCCGAATCCTTTCCGATTCGCCTCAACACCGTCGGCTACCTGCCCGGCACGGAGAAACAGGCGACCATCGCCGCACCCTGCACGAACTTTACCGTCATCCGCCTGGCCGACGGCTCGACGGTTTTCAAAGGCAAAGTCACCGGCCCGGTTTTGGACCCGGACACACAGGAGCAGCTTTCCACGGCTGATTTTTCGAAGCTCAAACAACCCGGCAACTATCAACTCGACGTACCGGGCCTGGGCCGCTCCGCGCCGTTCCCCATCGCGGCGGACGTTTACCGCAAACCGTACTACACCGTCATGCGCGGATTTTATTTGTGGCGCTGTGGCACCGCCGTCAGCGCGACGTATCACGGTGAAACCTTCGCCCACGCCGCCTGCCACACCAACGACGCGTGGCTGGATTATGTCGGCGGCGGACACACCAACAAGGACGGCACGAAAGGCTGGCACGATGCGGGTGATTACAACAAATACACCGTCAACGCCGGCATCACGGTCGGTTCCCTGTTCCGGGCCTGGGAGGATTTCGGCCCACAACTCGAGGCGATCCGCCTCGACCTTCCGGAGTCCGGCGGCAAGCTGCCGGATTTTCTGGCCGAATTGAAATGGGAGCTGGACTGGCTGCTGACCATGCAGGCGCCGGACGGTTCGGTGTATCATAAACTCACCACCCGCAGCTTTGGCGGGTTCATCCTGCCGGAAGCTGAGACGGCGGACCGCTACTTCACTCCCTGGGGCAGCGAGGCCACCGCCGATTTTGTGGGGATGACGGCGCAGGCGGCCCGGATTTTCCGGCCATACGACCCGGCTTTTGCCGACCGTTGCCTGCAAGCCGCCCAATTGAGCTACCAGTTTTTGCAGGCCCACCCGGAATATCATCCGGCCGACCAGACTGGTTTCAGCACCGGCCCCTATGAAATCAACCAGCCCAACCATCGGCAGAATGGCGTTCCCCAAAACCGTCTGTGGGCGGCGGCGGAACTCTGGGAAACCACCGGCTCACCTGACGTCTTGCTTGACCTCGAAACCCGGGTGAAGGCGGTGAACGGCCAGGTGGACAGCGATTTTGACTGGGATGAAACGAAGAATCTGGGGCTCATCACCTACCTGTTTTCAAAGCGACCGGGCCGCGCCCCGGCCCTGGTGAAACTGGTCCACGGCAACCTGCTGGCTGTGGCGGACGACATCGTGCAAACCGCCAGCCGCGACGGTTACGAACGCCCGCTGGGTTCGCGTTACTATTGGGGCTGCAATGGCGGCGTGGCGCGCCAGACCATCATGCTCATGGCCGCCGACCGTCTCACTCGCAGACCCACGCCAGCCGTCCCGGCGCATGGCGCGGAGCTTCTGATGCAAAACGCTCGCCGGCCTTCTGCCACGCGGGCCTATCGCGAAACCTGCCTCGACGCCTTGAATCATTTGTTTGGCCGCAACGGCTACGGCCGGTCGTTCGTCACCGGCATCGGTTTCCGTCCGCCGCTGCATCCGCACGACCGCCGCTCCGGCGGCGACAACGTGGCGGACCCGTGGCCCGGTTATCTCGTCGGCGGACCGCATCTGAGGGCAGGGGATTGGCATGATGAACAGGCGGACTACCGGACCAACGAAATCGCCATCAACTGGAATGCCGCGTTGGTCTATGCCCTGGCCGCCTGCCTCCAAAACCCGGAGTAAACCGCTCATCCACCCTGCGAAGAGACGCTGTGCCGCGGCGTCCGCTTTCTGGATTCGATGTTCGGCGTTCGCCTGTCCTCCGTAGCAGCGTTGCGGAGGATGGAATGTTGGATGTTCGATGTTTTCCCCCACCCGCGTAGCGCGTCTTACGCCGCCTGCCGCGTGGCGCAGCTTTACGCGGCCTTTGCCGAGGGGGAAATGAGGTGATAAATCGTCGGACCGCCTGTGCTCTGTCGCGTCGTGACGAGCCTCCTTTCAATCAATTGCGCCAGCGCGTGCGCCACAATGCCCGGCGTGGTTTGCAGATGTTTTTCCAATATCAACCATTGGACGATGCCCTCCAGCGTGTCCTCCGCCGAGGGATGTTTGGTCAGGTAACCCAGGATTTCAGAAGCCACGTCGCCTTCCAGCCGGCCTGGGGTTGCTTTTGCAGACGATTTGTCTTTCATAATTCACCCTGCATGGCTTGGTCCAAAACGAACCGGAAGTCCAGCGGAAACGCACAATGAATTTTAACCGCCAGGACGCGAAGGGCACGAAGAAGACGGAAAACTTTCATTAACCGCGAAAGACAACGATCCCCAATCCTGGACGCCAGACCCCAGACCCGGGTCAACACAACAGGCCGATGGGCAGTTGAGTCATTTCATGCTGGTGCTGTGCTGGAACAGCCAGGCCATGGCGCGGTCGTGAAAGGCGTAGAAGGGCGCCCCGAGTTTTTCGATGCACTCGAACGCCACGCGCGCACGATTCTGCGCGTTGGCCACCAAGTTCGAACCGTCGTCCCACGGACGGATGGCGGTGCCAACGCCGAAAGGGTCGGAGCCAGTGCCGCGAAACGTGTGCCAATAGACGACGGAGAAGCGCAGATGTTCGCGCATCGTCTTGCCCTCGACGGGTTCGGCGGGGTTGTAATGTTTGAAAGCCAGCGGATTTTTGGATTTCGGCCCTTCGTATTTGATTTTCGAAATGTTTTTAAATGTGGTTCCCATGACAAAATAATACCATTTACAGTTTGCTTTTACACTGTAGCGGCGGTCTGCGACCGTCGCCATTGATTCCACCGGCGCTCACAGAGCGCCGCTACAAAAAATGCGAAATAGTGCAATTATACCAATTCTCCGCAACAATCGGAACAAACCTCGGTAGGGCGGGCAGTCCTCTGCCCGCCGCTCGTCCGCACAACGATTGCGGCGCGCACGGAGTGACGCGCCCTACCAATGTACCGATTTCCACTGGGAATTGGTCTCAATCCGATCCGTCCATGGCCTTCGCCCGGGAAGCTTCGGCATCGCGTCAACCAGCCGTCAAGGTTGACTTTCAGAAGAAAGAGTGTTCGTCAAGCTGCGGTCACGGAAGGGAGAACCGGCCTGGTAACATTTGATTTGCGTCTGCAGGGCGTTGACTACCGCGGGGTTGGTCTGGGCGGTGGCCAACGCCAGGGCTTTTTGAGCGGTGGTCATGGCGTCTGGGAATCGTCCGGCCTCGGCATAAGCCGCCGCCAGTATGGTGATAATGGCCGGATCCTTGCCGCCGGAAAGCTGCTCCGCTTGTTGGGCCAGCTCAATTGCCTTGGAGCCGTTCCGGATTGACGCGTCCGGACAGGTGGCCAGTATCCAAGCCAGATATTTGTGAGCATCTGCATTGTTGGGCTGAAGTTCCAACGTTTTCTGGTAATGAACAATCGCCTTGTCAAACTGCCCGGCCTCGGCATAGGCGGTGGCCAAGGCGGTATCGGCGGTGGCCAAGGTGCCGACCATGATTGTTTTCCTGTAACTGGTCAGTTTACATGCCTGTTCGGCAAGCGTCACTGCTTCGGCACTGTTGCGGATTCCGGCGTGTTCACTGGTGGCCAGCAACCAAGCTAGTTTGTTCAATGCTTCCGGGAAATCGGGCCGTGCCTTCAACGCGTCACGGTAATGTTGCATGGCTTCGCCCGCCCGGCCTTCCGGTTCCAAGGCCAGCCCCAGATCATACTGGATTTCCCCGTTGATCAGCGCGCGTTGCCGCTCCGTCTGGGTTCGACCGGCGGATTCCTCGAGTTGGAGTGCGAGGGTCAAACTCTCGACCGCTGCGGCATACTGTTGATTTGCGCCCAGGCTTATGCCTCGCACCAGCGGCGTTTCCGGATTTTCCCGCCGGACCCAAAACGCCGTGTACACCGTCGTGGTCCATGCCAGCAGGAGGACCCACAACGCGGTCCGGAGGAGGTGATGCTTCCGTTGCAGCCAGTCGCCGCCGAGCGCAACCAGCGCGCTGAACGGCACCAGTACCGGAAAAGCGAAAAAGGCTTTGACTACACTAATTGCTGGTACGCGCAACGACATGTAAAAAACTCCAAGGCCGAACAGGAAAGTCATCCCAAGTATCAGGAACCATTCCGGCGTTGATTGGCGAATAAACTTATAAAGCGCAACTGCAAATCCGACGAGAAACAGAACGGAAAGCCCGAGCGCCAGCAGATATCCTGCGTTCATCCAGTCATAGTTCCACGGAGGACGAAATACCAGGTTCGGAGCACCGCTGACAAGCCCATCGCCCCAAAGCGTGGAATAGATGCCGTCGGCAAAGCTGTGAAATCCGCTGAATAATGGTGAAACCAAAACCCGTCCAAAATTGAAATAATAACTGCCTGTTCGGAAACCCGGTTCCTGCCACCAGGCGGCTCCAGCGTCACTATCCCAATTTCCCACGATCGGCCTGCCGAAGTGCGCCCAAACCCATGCGTAGTACCAGCCGCAAACGAGTAGCAACGAAAGGACAACGACACGCACACTCTCCAGCCAGTCACGCGGAGAGTGATTTCTTCGCGCAAGCAGCCGCAAACCCAAAGCGGCGAGAAAAACCGGTATCGCCAGCAACGCCGAGAACTTGGTTAGCATCGCCGCGCCCAGGGCGGCCCCGATGCCGAGGTGCAAAAAGATGCTTTCCTTTTCCGACTGCAGGGCGCGAAGGCAAAAGTAGAGAGCGACAGTTGCGAACAGGCCAGCCAGCGGTTCGTTGGTCACGTACTGCGAAAGGTACAAATGGGGTGGCAGGAATGCGACAATCAACAACCCGGCTGCCTGCGCCCCGGGACTCTTGGGAAAAAGCAGCCGGAGACAGAGCAGCGCCAGCCAGCATTGGACCAGCGCAACGATGCCATTTACGATTCGCAGCACGCAAGCGCCATCGGTGTCTGGCACCGAAAGGCCACACACGTCCAACACCATGGTTGAACACAGGTAATAAAGGGGCGGCTGGTACATTTCCCAACCATTGTTCGGCAGCGGCAAAGCATGTTTCTCCTGGATGAATTGGATGTACTGTTCATGTGCCGCTACGTCGAAACCCATGGAACGGGGCAGTTGCGACAGGTTGTTGATGAAGAGCGCGGTGCGCGCGATAACCACGATGACAAACAAACCGTAAATCCATTTTGCCGATGGCCCGTCGGCCGGCCCGCTTTGCTGTTGCAACCAGCGGCTGATGCCGATGACCAGAACCAAGGATACCGCGCAAAGCGTTACCATCACCAGCCAGACCCGCTTCACCGAACCGAGGGTCGGCTCACCGCCATAAAGCAAATTGCCCGGTTGGATGGCCGGTGGCCGGGTGGCGCGGCGTGCGTTCTCCCAGGCCGCGCCCGTGAGCGACACCTCCCAGCATTCATCGCTGCCCAGTAAAAGCCGGTCGGTTTGGAGGCGCAGCCAGAGGGCGGGCGGGCCAAGGCTGTTGGTGACGCAAACCGAGATCTCATTCGTTCCGGCCCGGAGCAGTCCGGTTACATCCGCGGTTGCAGGCAACTTCCACTTCCCGCCGGCAAGCGTGAGCTGGCCCGGGGTTTGCCCGTTGATGACGACGCCGGCGCTTTTGAATGCGCAAACCGCCACGGTGGCGCGGGCAGGTGGCGTGTCCAGTGTGAACGTGTGCCGGAAAACCGCCCTGGTGGGGGCGGCGTATTGCACCTGGACATTGAGCGGTTCGGGATAAACAATCCATTCGGCACCCGGTCTTGCGGGCAGGAAAGCGATCCCATCGCTGCGGGTGCAGATCCACCAGAATCCGCCTGCCGCCGTCAATAACGCTACCAGCATCGCAGCAATAATGATGCGGCTTTGGAGGTGAAATGGTTGCATACGTTTTGCTATCCTGTCTTTCTGCTGAACCGGTGACAAGTCGTTTATCCGGTCTCGTGATACGCTGGGTGCCGGTAGGGCTGCTGTGCGGCCTCGGACGACCGGCAGGTCGTCCCTACCAACCAAAATAGTCCACTACCGAAGAAACATTGAACCGGTGGAATGCATGATGTTGAAAGTTGCAGGGTGCGGTTCGCTCAAACAGAATGCGCTCTCCTATTGAGTCGTAGATTGCGTGTTCGTCAGGCTGGGGTCACGAAATGGCAACCCGGCCTGGTAAAGTCCGATTTGCGTCCGCAGGGCATCGACCGCAGCGGGACTGGTCTGGCCGGTGGCCAACTGCAGGGCTTGCCGGGCGGTCGTGACCGCTTCGGGAAAGCGCCCGGCCTCCGCATAAGCGGCGGCCAGCGTGCCGATAATGGCTGGACGTTGGCCGCCGGAAAGCTGTTTCGCCTGTTGGGCCAACCCGACCGCCTTGACCCCGTTGCGCAACGAGGCGTTTGGAGCGGTTGCCAACACCCAGGCCAGATTATTCTGAACCTCCACGTTGTTTGGCTGCAGTTCCAAGGCTTTTTGGAAATGAGCCATCGCCTCGTTCACCTGCCCCTTGTGGAGAAAAGCGATGCCGAGGTTGTCGTGTGCTTCTGTGTAGCCGGGCGCGATTTCCAACGCCTTTTGGAACTGAGCAATCGCCTCCTCCACTTGCCCTCTCTGCAGAAGACAATTGCCAAGGGTGTAATGGGCAACAGGGTTGTCCTTTGTCACTGCCAAGGCGCGTTCAAACAGAGTTTCGCCATCCCGCCAGAAGCGGAGTTGCCGGGCCGTCGCAAACAAACATCCGGCGAGAACAATAACCGCAGCCGAAATCATCACCATCGGTCCAAGCCGCAGTTTCTTAGCCAGGTCACCGAGGCCAAATACCACTCCGATGAACACCCCGATGAGCGGCAGGTATGTGAAACGATCGGCCATGGCCTGAGAGCCCACCTGCACCAAACCAACCGCCGGCACCAGCATCCCCAAATACCAAAGCCAGCCCGTCAGCAAATACGGCCGTTGCCGCCGCGCCCGCCAAATCACCCACGAAATCACCGCCAACACCATCATGGCCCCCACAACCTGCACCCACGGAATTTCCTTGGGCAGCGGATAAATGACCGCCAAATTCACCGGATAAACGCTGTTAAAGAGATACTTCACATACGCCACCGCTGCATTCCCGATGCGGGAAGACAGCGGATACCCTTCCAGCGGGGCGACCGCCTCGCCGCGTTTTTGTGCGACAAACGTCACCACACAAGAGGCCGCCGCCAGGGCAAAGAACGGCCACTTTTCCAAAATGGTTGAGAGTTGAGCCCCGAAGGCATTCGGGGTGCAGTTGAGAGTTGAGAGCGAGAAGGCGTTTTTCGATTCCGAACTCCCATCCTTCGCCCAGAGGCTACGGAGGGCAGGCCGAACTCCCATCCTTCGCCCAGAGGCTACGGAGGGCAGGCCGAACTCCGAACTCCGCCGGAGCGGCCAATAATCCAGCAACAGAAATACGAACGGCAGCGTTACCAGCGTCGGTTTGGCCATCAATCCCAAGGCAAAAAACAACAAAGCCAGCCAGTAGTAACGTGACGCGTGACACGTGACACGTGACTTGATGGGGTTCGTTCGTGTCACTTGCCACATACCACTGTTCACCCCGTGGACGTATCGTACATAGGCCATCAGGGTCAGCAACCCGAAGAACGCAGAAAGCACGTCCTTCCGTTCCGCCACCCAGGCCACCGATTCCACGCGCAGCGGATGCCAGGCAAACAGGGCGGCGATGAACGCGCTTTGCCAGAAGGCACCCGTCATGCGCCATAACAACAACAACAAAAGAACGGCGTTGGTCGCATGAAAAAGAACGTTGACGAGATGATGCCGGCCGGCGTTCAAACCAAACAACTGGCAGTCCAGCATGTGGGACAAGCAGGTGAGCGGGTGCCAGAAGTCCCCATACCAGGCGGTGAAGGCGTATTTTACTCCCGCCCACGTCAGCCCGGCCTGGATCATCGGGTTCTCCGTCACGTACTTCCCATCGTCAAGATTAACAAATGGGTAATTCCGCACCGGCAGATAAACCAGCAGCGTGACCAACGCGAGCAGTACACACACGAACACGGTACGCGGGCGAGACATGGGTTCAATTCTATCGTAATGGGCCAGAGTATCAAGGATGCTGAAGGAACATTGGACCGGTGGAATTCGTGATGTTGAAAGTTGCAGGGTGCGGTGTGCTCAAACAGAATGCGCTCTCCTATTGAGTTATAGATTGCGTATTCGTCAAGCTGCGGTCACGGAAGGGGGAACCGGCCTGGTACCATTTGATTTGCGTCTGCAGGGCATCGGCGACGGCGGTGTTGGTCTGGGCGGTGGCCAATGCCAGGGCTTTTTGAGCGGTGGTCAGGGCGTCTGGGAATCGTCCGACCTCGGCATAAGCCGCCGCCAGTATGGTGATAATGGCCGGATCCTTGTCGCCGGAAAGCTGCTCCGCTTGTTCGGCCAGCCCGACCGCTTGGGTGCCGTTCCGGACTGACGCGTCCGGGCAGGCCGCCAGTATCCAAGCCAGATATTTATGCGCATCCACATTGTTGGGCTGAAGTGCCAAGGCCTTTTGGAAATCAGCCACGGCCGCGCCAGCCTGCCCCTGCTTGAGAAAAATATAGCCGAGGCAGTTGCAGGCCACCACGTTGTCCGGGCGGATTTGCAAGCCCTCCTGCAAAGGAGCGATGGCCTGATTCATCTGCCCCTTTTGGAAAAGAACGCAGCCAAACTTGATGAGCGCATCGCCAAGCTGGTTGCGCGCTGCGGTAAAGTCAGGTTGAAGCCGCAGGGCCGTTCGGAACTGGGCGATGGCCTCCTCCACCTGCCCGTTTTGGAGCAGCGCCAGGCCAAGGCCATTATGGGCTTTGGGGTGGTTTGGCTCCAATTGCAGCGCTTGCTCGAAGTGGGTGATGGCCTCCGTCGGTCGGCCAACTTCGGTCAGCGTGATGCCCAGGTCGCAGTGCGCCTCGGGTAAGTCAGGTTGGAGTCGCAGCGCTTCCTGATGGTGCTTGATGGCCTCCTGTGGCTGACCGATCTGGGCCAGAGCGACGCCCAGGTTGTTGTGGGCCATGGCATAGTCAGGTTTAAGTCGCAACGCCTCCTGAAAGTGCTCGATTGCTTCCTGTGGCTGACCTGTTTGGAGCAAGGCGTCGCCCAAGTTTTTGTGGGCTGTGGCAGAGTCGGCATCGTCAGGTTTAAGTCGCAACGCCTCCCGAAAGTGCTTGATGGCCTCCGGTGGCTGACCTGTTTGGAGCAAGACGTTGCCCAAGTTGTTGTGAGCCATGGCAGAGTCAGGTTTAAGTCGCAACGCCTCCTGAAAGTGCTCCATGGCCTCCTGTAACTGACCTGTCTTGGTCAGGGCGTTGCCCAAGTTGTTGTGGGCCTCGGCATAGTCAGGTTTAAGTCGCAGCGCTTCCTGGTAGTGCTTGATGGCCTCCTGTGGCCGGCCTGTTTGGAGCAAGGCGTTGCCCAAGTTGTAATGGGCCGTGGCATCGTCAGGTTTAAGTCGCAACGCTTCCTGGTAGTGCTTGATGGCCTCCTGTGGCCGGCCTGTTTGGAGCAAGGCGTTGCCCAAGTTGTTGTGGGCCGTGGCATAGTCAGGTTTAAGTCGCAACGCCTCCTGGTAGTGCTTGATGGCCTCCTGTGGCCGGCCTGTCAGGGCCAGGGCGTGGCCCAAGTTGTTGTGGGTCATGGCAGAATCAGCATTGTTAGGTTTAAGTCGCAACGCCTCCTGAAAGTGCTCGATTGCCTCCTGTAAATGACCGGTTTGGGCCAGGACGCCGCCCAAGTTGTTGTGGGCCATGGCATAGTTAGGTTTAAGTCGCAACGCCTCCTGAAAGTGCTCCATGGCCTCCGGTGGCCGGCCTGCATCGCCCAAGGCGATGCCCAGATTATTCTGTGCGATGGGATTATCTTTTGTTACTGCCAGGGCGCGTTCAAACAGGGTTTCGCCATCCCGCCAGAAGCGGAGTTGCCGGGCCGTCGCAAACAAACATCCGGCGAGAACGATGCCCACAACCGAAATCATCACCATCGGTCCAAGCCGTAGTTTTTTAGCCAGGTCACCCAGGCCAAATACCACTCCGATGAACACCCCGATGAGCGGCAGGTAAGTGTAGCGATCGGCCATTGACTGAAGGCCCACCTGCACCAAACCAACCACCGGCACCAGCATCCCCAAATACCAAAGCCAGCCCGTCAGCAAATACGGCCGTTGCCGGCGTGCCCGCCAAATCACCCACGAAATCACCGCCAACACCATCATGGCCCCCACAACCTGCACCCACGGAATTTCCTTGGGCAGCGGATAAATGACCGCCAAATTCACCGGATAAACGCTGTTAAAGAGATACTTCACATACGCCACCGCCGCATTTTCAATGCGGGAAGACAGCGGATACTTTTCCAACGGGGCGACCGCCTCGCCGCGTTGTTGTGCGACAAACGTCACCACACAGGAGGCCGCCGCCAGGGCAAAGAACGGCCACTTTTCCAAAATGGTTGAGAGTTGCCCGCCTTCACTTCGTTTCGGCGCGGTCGCGCCGCAGCCAAAGGCGGAGGCGGAAGAGTTGCGAGTTGAAAGTTTCCCGACCGGCTTTTTGTCGCCTGTCACCTGCCACCCGTTACCGGTCACCCTCCGGAGCGGCCAATAATCCAGCAACAGAAATACGAACGGCAACGTCACCAGCATCGGCTTGGACATGAGTCCACAGGCAAAGAAAAAAAGCGCCAGAAGATAGTCGACCTTCGCCCGCCTTTGCGCGTAGCGCACGTAAGCCATCAGGGTCAGCAACCCGAAGAACGTGGAAAGCACGTCCTTCCGTTCCGCCACCCAAGCCACCGATTCCACGTGCAGCGGATGCCAGGCAAACAGGGCCGCGATGAACGCGCTTTGCCAGAAGGCGCCGGTCAGGCGCCATAACAACAACAACAACAGAACGGCGTTGGTTGCATGAAAAAGAACGCTGACGAGATGATGCCCGCCCGCATTCAAACCAAACAACTGGCAATCAACCGTGTGCGACAACCAGGTGAGCGGATGCCAGTTGGACGCGTCCAGCGTGGTGAAGGCCCACTGGAATCCTGACCACGTCAGCCCGGCCTGGACCATCGGGTTCTCTGTCACGTAATCGAGATCGTCATAATCCACGAAGGCATGATGCCGCACCGGCAGATAAACCAGCAACGTGACCAACGCGAGCAACGCACATACGATACGCGGGCGGGACATGGGTTCAATTCTACCGTAATGGGCCAGAGTATCAAGGATGCTGAAGAAACATTGAACCGGTGAAATTCGTGAGGTTGAAAATTGCCGGGTGCGGCGCGCTCAAACAGAATACGCTCTCCTATTGATGCCAGTTTCAGCATGTAATACCAATTCCCAATGGAAATCGGCACATAGGTAGGGCGCGTCACTCTCCCGCTTTGCGGGACGCCGTAATCGTAGTGCGGACGAGCGGCGGGCAGCCGCCGTCGCGCCGTAGCGGCGCTTTGGCGCGCCGCGAAGGCGGAAGGACTGCCCGCCCTGCCAAGGTTTGTTCCGATTGTCTCTGGGAATTGGAACGACCTGCCGGCGGTCTTGTTCCAAACGACTTTTTGCCCAACTGGCAATGACAAAAAAAAGACCGCTGCGTTTCGGCAGCGGTCTTCAATTTGAAACTAAACTCCGTTTATGCCGTTTGACGGCGGCGAATCAATATGCCACCCGCCAAAACGCCCAATCCCAGCAAAGCCATCGAAGCAGGTTCGGGAACTGGAGTTGCGCCAACAGTTACAGCCGTGTCAAAATCACGAATACCAGATGTCCCACCGCTTTTGCCTTCAAAGTCTTGATAAGCCCATTTATAACTGGCGCTGTCCACACCCCAGCCCATCCCTTGCTGATAACCTGCTACGCTCGCAGAGCCGCCGCGAACCCACCAAGTGTTGGCAGCAGCACCCGCCGCACCCGTCGGGTCAACTGAAATCGCATAAACTTCATTAGCCAGCAATTGTACATTTGCGTCCGCACCTGAGGGAGTTAACGTGAGAACGATGCTACTCGCAGTAGTGGTGTAGGTGAACTGGTCGCCTGGTGTAAGCATATCCACTTGAGAGATCGAACTGGATGTTGGCACAAAATTCATCTGCGTCGGCGTAGTTGGATACGCTCCCAGTGCCGTTGTAACACTGGACAAGGTCCCCAAATCAAAAAGCTCAATGTTGAAGGTAAATGTACCGCCCGTGAAAACCATTTGAATATTTTGCAAATAGCCGCCAGTGCCGAGATAAAAGCTTTGGGCAAGACCACCAACACTATTATACCCACCCAGATAACCGTTACCGCTCGCCCAATTATTGTTATCGTTTGAAGTACCACCGTTACCAGTGGTAGGGGCGGGTCCTGTGGAATAACTTGGCGTCCCAATCCAGCTAGCGGTTGAAGATTGTGAGGAAGTTAATTGAGCTTGAACTGACGTGGCCAGTGCCAGTGCCATTAATATTGCCAGGGTTTTGATATGAGTTTTCATACGACTTTTTTGTTACAATGGTTTCAAATTGCTGTTTTTAGGTTAACCGTTACAAAAACATTATCACCTCTCTCAATTTTATGGAATGGACAAAACTATGATTTTCATGGAGAATTCTCCACTGGCAAAATGGCACTTTCCCCTTGTAAACACTGGCGAATTTGGCAGTTGGCTGGTTCATGGGCCGAGCTGGATGCGATAAAAGCGGACCGGAGCACTGAACGGATCACTGAAATTGGTGTCCACCAGCGTCACCGGGGTCACGGGTGAATTGGTCGTAAACAGGACCTGCCAGCTCATCAGATTGGTCGAGACCCACAACGTGTAATCCGGACCCACCGCGCCCGTCGCCACCAGGCTCATACCATTCCCCAGACGGCAGGGCCGCGCTGCTGGCCATCATACCCGGCGGCGCATCCACTTTCGCTTTGCTTTAGCGCGACAAGGCAGCGCCGCCCCATTGCACCGATTGTCTCTGGGAATTGGTATGAGTGAAATGTTCCGGGTTGTGTTGCCTGCAAATTTCCAATTCAACTTGCGCCACCCGGTCATACAGGCAAAAAAACCTCCGCCCAAACTACCGGGCGGAGGCATTAAATATTTTGACACGCAGCGTTTCCGTCACGCGGACGGCGCTCACTAATTCCGACGGCGACGAACCACCAGCAAGCCAGTGATACCAAGGCCAATCAATGCCAAAGTGGAAGGCTCCGGGACAGTCGACAACTCAGCATTATTGAAGTAAAAGATATTGCCATCGTTGCTACCACCACTGTTGCTGGCGAGGATAATGTTGGCATAACCGGGGTTCGGGTTAATCTCAGCCAAAATGCTGCTATAGTTCCAAGTTATTGTAATCGTCCGTGCCGGGCTGCCATTCCAAGTGTTAAAACTTTCACCCGCACCACCGTTACATGAGACCGTGTTACCGTCACTCGCAGCCGGTCCGGTAATTGAATAAGTCGAGCTGACGTTCGCATAACCACTAGGGAGACCAGGGGCTTGGATTTGAAGCTGGTAAATTTGTATATATCCGCTACCCACGCCAGGTGCGATCGAAAATGTGATCGAAAACAGATTGTTGGCGAGAAAAGCCGCCAGATCACCATCCGTAGATTCCAAGGGTATACAGAGGTCTTGCTTCCACCCCGAGTACACCATTTGGAGACTATCCGGGAACGCCGTTGCCAACGCACCGCTTAGGTTCGGAACCGTGCCTGGAGTGTATACGGGGGAACTGGCATTTAGAATAGAGTCAGCCGGATACGAAGTGCCCAATCCATAGTCACACCATCCGTTATCCGCGCCGGCGGTTTGCCAGCTACCAATTGTTTGCGCGTAAGAACTGACTGCGGTGAGACCGATCGCAGCCACAGCCAAGCAGCTAATTTTTGTTAAAATAGGAATTGTTTTCATAGGTTTTTAATTTACTTTTTAAGCCCAATTTTAATATATTTTCTTTGTTTCTGACTTTTACCCGTGGGGGTATTTTAGCAAGACTTTCTATTTATGGAATGGACAAAACTATGATTATTATGGAGGATTCTCCACTGGCAAAATGGCACTTTCCCCTTGTAAACATTGGCGAATTTGGCGGTTGGCTGGTTCATGGGCCGAGCTGGATGCGATAAAAGCGGACCGGAGCACTGAACGGATCACTGAAATTGGTGTCCACCAGCGTCACCGGGGTCACGGGTGAATTGGTCGTAAACAGGACCTGCCAGTTCGTGAGATTCGTCGAGACCAGCACGTATAATCCGGCCCCACCGCGCCCGTCGCCACCAGGCTCATACCATTCCCCAGACGGCAGGGCCGCGCTGCTGGCCATCATACCCGGCGGCGCATCCACTTTCGCTTTGCTTCAGCGCGACAAGGCAGCGCCGCCCCATTGCACCGATTGTCTCTGGGAATTGGTATGAGTGAAATGTTCCGGGTTGTGTTGCCTGCAAATTTCATCCGCATCGCAAATTTCCAATTCAACTTGCGCCACCCGGTCATACAGGCAAAAAAACCTCCGCCCAAACTACCGGGCGGAGGCATGAAACTTCTTATTGCGTCAAATCAATTTGACAATGACGGATTGAAGAGCATGAAGAACGCGTTCGGAGCAGGAACTCCGGTCCCCTCGCCGTACGGCATCCCATCCACAGTCGGCAGACAATTTGTAGGCACCAACACCCAATACCAACTACTCCCCTGCGCCGCCCCGCCGGGCATGTCTTTGCCATCAGCATATTGATTGTAATACTCCGGCAACAGCCATGCGTTAGGTGTGCCAATTGTGTTGTTGTTTACGTCAGCATTCACATTCGTGGCCGTTCCCAGGTCATACCCGGCGGCTGGAAGCGTCCAACTCACCCAGTAAGGCGTACTGGGGGTAACAAGTTGCACGGAGGTATTCAGCGCAGGAGTGGCCGTGTTAATGCTCCAAAGTGCAGTATTAAAACTCGTATCTGTCGTGAAGTTGTCATTTTCATTGACTCCTCCCGTAGTAAGGCCGCTAACCGTGATCGAACCCCAGTCCTCGTATTGTCCTACGCCGGTGCCCGAGTTGGGCTGCAATCCAAAATAAGCGACCAACGGATTGGCGAAGTCGGTCGCGACATTGGCATCCGCGATGGTGAAGTTCCCAGAGGTACCATCCGGCCCGGTCACCGTGCCCGCTCCGGGGCCGGTGAATTTCAGCGTCCAAGTGCCGACGGCAGTTGTGTTGGTTAACACCACTTGCGTATGATTCGGACTGGCCCCCGCCAGATTGGTCTTCCAATAGATGGAAGCATAGGCGCCGTTAGGAGGGTAAGGCTGGATATCGAGCCAGAGCGCGTTGCTCGCCTGCCAGTCAACATACTCGTTGTTATATATGCCATTGTTGCCGGGAGCTAAACACCACGTCGGAATGAGGAAGATATGGGTCTGGCCGATGTTGGCCGGGTAGCTCAGAAGCGTGAACGAATAACTCACCGGATAAGTCCCGCCGATCCAGGACTGATGTTGGTCAACCGTGGCCAGCTCTGTACGATCATTTGCACCCGTCGATCCCGCAAATATCCGCAGGCCTGGAGTGGCTTTTTGGATGGTCAAAGTCGGCGGCGACGGCATGACATAATTGGTCGGCGCCACAAACATAATATTGTCCACCCAGAGTGTCGAAACTCCATTCAACGTGCTTTGAGTGTAAAAATCACCATCAATTTTAATCAACACATCGTTGATGGCAAGCAGATTGGCGTCACCATAACTGATCGGGATGTTTACATGCGTCCAAGTGTTAGTGCCGACCGGAATTTCAACAGGAAGACTAAACCAATACTGATCGTTGCCATTCCGCGTGCCGAATTGCAAATGGCCGTAGTTGACCACTTTGGTGCTGCTGTTGGTGCAGGTGGCCGAGCCGGGGGCGAACATCACATCGCACTGGAAGCTCGTAAAACCGTTGGTCAGGGCACTCAGCGCCGGACTGATCCCGTTAAATCCATCGAAGACGACAAACTGGCCAGGCGAATTACCGCCGGCAAAATTCGCTCTGATTTTCAAGGAGCCGGAACTTGGATTGCTGTTGACGTCGTTTGTAGAATCCCAAGAGTTGGTCACCCACGCACTGCCGAACCAATTCGTCCAGACATTTATTATTCCACCGGTGCTGTAGTTGTTCGTGCCCACATATTGGTTGGCCGGTCCGTATCCAAAGGCATTGAATTGATCAATGATGTAATTAGTGGTCCCACTGCCCGCGTTCGGGGCCGATAAGGTCACATTATTCAGAAAAAGATTGGTCGGGGCGCCATTGCCCACTTGGAAGACAAAGACAATATTCAAATAGCTTGGGGTAGCACCAATTGACGCTTTTATGCTTGAATAGTTCCAGCTAACCACCTGAGATTGCGCAGGAGAGTAAGGAGCGGTATTATTGTAGTAAAAATTAGGCTGCCCAGTTGAATAATTATTGTTCGTATTGCCAGTCGCTGTAAATCCAGCAGCCGCAAAGTTTGGAGTTGAGCTTCCAGTTATTTGATGCCAGCCACTAGAATCGGAATTGTATTGAATTTCAGCAAGCTGTATGTAACCCCCGTGATTTCCTTCATCAGGCGGAATTGAGAATGTAAAGTTTAAAGTTGAGTTAGCGAGCCACGCTGCAAGCCCGCCGTTGATGCTTGTCAAGTTGATGAAGGGACGACAATTGCCGTATCCATATTCATGGACCGCGAGACTTTGAGCGTAACCGGTTACAACCCCGGCCTGCAACACAAATGCACTGGGGGAATTTGAAGGAGCAAGAATTGATCCGATATCGGTTCCGCCGCCGTTGTCGCGATGCCACCCATCATCGGTTGTGCCTTGCCAACTACCGACTACGAAATCTGCCTTTGCCGCAATGGCCAAGCCGCCCACTAAAAGCAGGATTGTTGCAGTTTTGTATAACGTTTTCATAGATTTTCCGATGTTGATTTATTATTTGCAGACGACCAATAATGTCCACTGGGTTAAGGATTTTCCGTTGTTTGATTTATAATTTTACATTTTACCACTAATTTTAATCTGAGGCAATAAATGAAAAATAAAACCACGATTTACATGGAGGATTCTCCACTGGCAAAATGGCACTTTCCCCTTGTAAACACTGGTGAATTTGGCGGTTGGCTATTTAGGGTTGAACTGGATGCGATAAAAGCGGACCGGAGCACTGAACGGATCACTGAAATAGGTGTCCATCAACGTCACCGGGGTCACGGGTGAATTGCTCGTAAACAGGACCTGCCAGCTCGTGAGATTCGTCGAGACCAGCACCGTGTAATCCGGCCCCACCGTGCCCCCGTCGCCACCAAAGCTCACCCGCCCGCCCGCCCAAAACCGTCATGAACCAACCACCGGGCTGGTTGTCGGATTGACCGGCACCGTAAAGTTGTTGGTTGCGCTCAAACCCGGCATGCCGTTGCCGGTTATGGCCACGAGTGCTCGCCACGGTATGGCCGCTCGAGCACCAAGCTTTCCAACAATCTTACGGTGAAACGATTTGATAGAACCGTTGCAGATTGGTGGCTGAACTATCCGTAAAGGTCGCCGTGCCTGATCCAAACGTCCCACTGGCCACTATCGTCCACTGGTTCAACGGCAGCGTCAGATCGCTGGTGGCCAGCACTTGGTAGCTTTGCCCAGCCTGGGCGCTGAAACTCAACTGCCAACCCCCTGAGCCCACGGATATCCCCGGACTCGCAAAGGCCGGCGTCACCAAGGGCAGAAGGCTTAGGGCCGTCGCGTTCCCCGCCGCCTGCACAAACGCGTAATTGCCATTGTTCGCTGTCAACCCGGAGCCGTTGATGGCGTAGCTGCCCACACTGCTCGACGAAGTCGCCGGCGTCGTGAAGGCCAACGTCCCCGTCGTCGCACTGGCCTGCGTGTCGCTTCCCACAAATCCGCCCACCGAACCGCTCAGGCCTGGCACCGCCGACCCGTAGATCATGTTCGCCGGGTTGGCCGTGTAGGTCAGAGTGGCCGCACTGATCGTGCCAACCGCCCCCGAAGTCGAGGAGCTCGACAAAGTGTAGTTGGTCGCAGACGCGCCTGAAATCGCCAGGCCCGTCACGGTCACCGTCTTGCCCGTGCCCTGGTTCCGGGTGTCGTAAGTCCCGCTCGTCGGATTATTCAGCGTCACCGTGTCGCCGCTCACCACGCCGGACAGGGTGTAGTTGCCCGCCGCCAGCGTGGCGGTCGTTGTTCCATCGTAGGGCTTGCTCACCGTTCCGGTTAAACCCGCCGTCAGCGTCGCTTTATTTACTGTTTGCGACAAAGCGGGTGAATTGGTGCTGCCAGCGTAAACAGCGTCCCCGCCATACCCGGCGGTGATGGAGTGGGTGACCGCGGAGAGTTGGGTGGCGCTCGTGGTATAAGCGGCCTGACCGCTGCCATTTACTGTTCCCGTGCCCAATGGGACGGCCCCGTCGTAGAAAGTAACGGTTTCCCCGCTGATTCCTCCAACCGCCACACCATTGGTCCGGACCGTGGCGGTAAAGGTTACCGCATTGCCGTAGGTCGAAGGATTGCTGCTGGTGGTCAAACCCACCGTGGTCGTTACCGGTACGGCCGCTTGTCCGACGAAAGTCACGACGCTCAACGCCGGCAGGGTGTAAGTGAAGGACGCATTGTTGACCGTGACGGGCGTTTGATTGGAGAGCGACAGCGTGGCGGAAGTAATCCACGGCGTCACGGAACTGACGGTGGGGAAATTGGTGAGATTGAACGTCTGACTGATCGCGGCGCTGGCGTTGGTGTTGATGGCAACAATGGCAAAGTTGGGGGAGTTGGTGTCTTTGTAGGCGCTGATCAGGGCGGTGCCGGTATTGGTCGCGCCAATGCGATAATAAGCCGGGCGCACAAAGCGGCTCCATTGAGCCATGACAAACCCGCGTTTTTGGGGTACGCCGGAGGCATTCACCAGGCCATTGGCATCACCCAAACACTTCCACCAAATATAGGCGCTCATGTTCCCTGTCGTCAGGCAGTTATGAATCTGTTGGGCCGTGGTGATGGCGGTGCCGATGGTCTGGTCATTCACCAGGAATTCCGTCATCCACGTCGGCTTGCCCTTGTTGTGGGCGTTGGGATAGTCCACAACCGTAACTCCGGCATTACCGTTTCCGTAGAGATGCCCGCCGATGAACGTCACATTCGTGACGGCGACAGGATCGTTGAGCGTGGGCTCGGAAAAACTGGTGTTATAACTTTCCGACTCGGGCATCATGACCGGTGCATTGGTGATTGCCGCCGCGTTGTTGTGAAAGAAGGTCTGAAATTGCGTTGCGGTCCAACTGCATGATTCGTAGTTGACTGTAGCATCCGGTTCGTTCTGGACGGAGATGGCCGCCAGCGGGGCGCCATTCGTTGCCATGTAGGCGGCGAAGCCATTCAGGTAGGCGGCATAGTTGGCGTATTGCGCAGCCAGGAGCGAGCCTCCGATGGTATTGCCGTTGCTCTTCATCGAGGCGGGCGGGGTCCAGGGCGTGGCCAATATTCTGCCGCCACGCGCCACGGCCTTCTTGCCATCCGAGAGCGCATTGGCCCAGGTGTTGTCGGGCGCGATGCGGACGCGGAGCAGGCTGAGGCCCAATTGATTGGCGTTGGCGCTGTTAAAGAGCGTGTCCATGTTGGCATCAGTGACCGGGTCCATCGAGGCCGGGTTCAGAAACACCACCGCGCCGCCGAAACCGTCAATCCGCTGATGCCCATCGTTCCAGTTCACAGTACATGTCTGCGAATGTCCAACGGTGGTTGTCATGGCCAGTGCCAGCAAACCGATCCGAACCTTCAAGCACATTTTCATTTGGGTAAATTTTTATGTGACCAGCCGGCAACTGAAATTTTCAACTGCAGCACAATCGTGTTCCGGGTTTGATAAAAGCCTTCCGCCGTTATCTTTGGGATGGTGTAATTTAACTCATTTCCCAACCGGTGACAAATATTATTAACCCGAACTCCGAAGTTGAATTTCTGCGTTGGCGGAGTTCGGGTTGAAGTCAACACGGTGTAATCCGGTCCCTGCGGCCCGCTCGCCATCAGATTCACCCGCCCGCCCAAAACCGTCACCGAACCAGCCCCCGGGTGGGTTGTCGGATTGACCGTCACCGTAAAGTTGCTGGTTGCGCTCAAACCCGGCGTGCCGCTGTCGGTTATTGCCACAGTATGGCCGCTCGAGCATCGAGCTTTCAAAACAATCTTACGGTGAAACGATTTGATAGAACCGTTGCAGATTGGTGGCGGAACTATCCGTAATGGTGACTGTGCCGGCCCCAAATATGCCGTTCGTCAGCACCGTCCACTGGCTCACTGGCAGCGTCAGATCGCCGGTGGCCAGCACTTGGTAGCTTTGTCCAGCCTGGGCGCTGAAACTCAACTGCCAACCCCCGGAGTCCGCGGAGATCCCCGGACCCACAAAGACCGGCGTCACCAAGGGCAGAATGCTTAGGGCCGTCGCGTTCACCCCCGCCTGCACAAACGTGTAATTGCCATTGTTCGCCGTCAACCCGGAGCCGTTGATGGCGTAGAGGCCCACACTGCTCGACGAAGTTGCCGGCGTCGTGAAGGCCAACGTCCCCGTCGTCGCACTGGCCTGCGTGTCGCCTCCCACAAATCCGCCCACCGAACCGCTCAGGCCCGGCACCGCCGACCCGTAGATCATGTTCGCCGGGTTGGCCGTGTAGGTCAGCGTCGCCGCATTAATCGTCCCGTTCGCGCTGGTGACAAACGAATAGTTGTAGTTGTTCCCGCTGTTGCCGTCGGTGACCGAACCGGAGGGGGTCAGCGTCTTGCCCGTGCCCTGGTTCCGGGTGTCGTAGGTCTCCACGAAGCCGGCCGTGTCGCCAGACTGCACGCTGCCCGAGGTTATCGTCGGGGTTGCCGCCGCGCTGGCCGTCCCGTCGTAAGGCTTGCCGTTGGCTGCCGCCGTCACCGTGATGTTGGTCTTGTTGATGGCGCCAACCGCAGCGGAGGCCGAGGTGCTCGACAAGGTGTAGTTGGTGGCAGAGACCCCTGAAATCGCCAGGCCTGTCACGGTCACCGTCTTGCCCGTGCCCTGGTTCCGGGTGTCGTAAGTCCCGCTCGTCGGATTATTCAGCGTCACCGTGTCGCCGCTCACCACGCCGGACAGGGTGTAGTTGCCCGCCGCCAGCGTGGCGGTCGTTGATCCATCGTAGGGCTTGCTCACCGTTCCGGTTAAACCCGCCGTCAGCGTCGCTTTATTTACTGTTTGCGACAAAGCGGGTGAATTGGTGCTGCCAGCGTAAACATTGTTCCCACCATACCCGGCGGTGATGGAGTGGGTGGTGGCGGAGAGTTGGGTGGCGCCAGTGGTATAAGCGGCCTGACCGCTGCCATTTACTGTTCCCGTGCCCAATGGGACGGCCCCATCATAGAACGTGACGGTTTGCCCGCTGATTCCTACAACCGCCACGCCATTGATCTGAACCGTGGCGGTAAAGGTTACCGCATTGCTGTAGGTCGAAGGATTACTGCTGGTGGTCAAACCAACCGTGGTCGCTATTGGCGCCGCGTTGGCAATGCCTTGTCCCACGAACGTTACCACGCTCAGGGCCGGAAGGGAGTAGGTGAAGGACGAACTGCTGACTGTGACGGCATTCGTGCTGGCCAGCGAAAGATTGCTCGAGGTAATCCAAGGTGTCACCGAACCGGCGTTGAAATTGGTCAGGTTAAAGGTCTGGTTGATGGCGGAACTGGTGTTGTTGACAGCTACAATGGCAAAGTTGGTGGAGTTGGGGTCTTTGTAGGCGCTGATCGAGGCGGTGCCAGTGTTGTTGGCGCCGATGCGATAAAAGTTGGGACGCACGAACCGGCTCCACTGACCGAGCACAAACATGCGCTTGGCGAGAACGGGAGCAGTAGAGGAAGAATTATCCGTAAGCCCTTCATTGTCCGGATTCTGGGAAACCAACCACCAATAATGCCACGCGTTCGCTTGAGCCGCCGTCATGAAGAGGTGAATGCGCCCGGCCCAGTAAATGCCGTCGGTGATGCTGCCATCAAAAGCGCCGGCACAGCTCAATTTGGCAACTTCCGTTTCCCACAGTGACTTCCCGGAAGTGGATAGCTGCGCCGGCGTTCCGGACGGCGGGCAGCCATCATAATTGTGGTCGGCAATAATACTCACGTCTGCCGCGGCGTTCGCATCATTCAGTGTCGGCGTATAAAGACCGGTATTGGCCGACCAGTTCTGGCTCTCGGGAATGATGATTTTGGTGGAACCCACTCCCTTGGCCACCAGCGCGTTGTAAAGGTTGGTGACGAAAGCATGAATCTGTGTGCCGTTCCAGACGCACGCCTCGTAGCTGGTAACACTCGCATCCGGCTCATTCTGGACGGAGATGGCATAAATATTGACGTTATTAGGTGAATGCTCCATGCTGTACACGTAGTTGGCAAGCTGGCTGGCGTAGTTCAAATTGGTGATATTGTTTCCGCTTCCGAGATAGTTGCCACCATCGGGTCCGTTGTTACTCTTGAACCCGGATGCCGGAGTCCAAGGTGTGCTCCACACCAGCGCGCCACGGGCCTGGGCATACTGCATGATGCTGATTTCGGATGTGGATGGTATGGCATTCGAAGAGGTTGAACTGGCGTAGGAAATGTGATTGCGCAACAGAGAAAGGCCGATGCCATTATTGGTGGTGACGGTGCCTGCGCTATTGGTGTAAACGATGCCGTTATTGGTGGAAAAGAACAAATCGGCCTCCTTCGTGGTCCAAGTACCCTGCCACGCCGAGGAGGCGCCAAAGCCGTCTATCCTTTGGTACACGTTGGTCCAGTTCACGGTGCAGGTTTGTGCCCGGCCCGACAGGGATGACACTGCCAGCGCCAGCAAACCAACCGACAAACCGGTCCGAATCTTCAAGCACATTTTCATTTGGGTAAATTTTTATGTAACCAGCCGGCAACTGAAATTTTCAACTGCAGCACAATCGTGTTCCGGGTTTGATAAAAGCCTTCCCCCATTATATTGGGGATGGTGTAATTTAACTCATTTCCCAACTGGTGACAAATTTTATTAACATCACGGTCCAATCCGGATGCGGTGGCAGCGGACCGGATCGCTGAAATTGCTGTCCACCAACGTCACCGGCGTCGCCGGCGAATTGGTCGTGTAACAGTGCTGGAACCGGGGTCAAAAGCGGACATCGCACTGAAAATTCGTGTGCTGTAATCCATTTACCGCAGGGGCAATGCCATTCAGCCCATTGTAAACCTCGAATTGATTGTTCGTGCTGTTGAAGTTGGCGGTGATTTTCATGGAGCCGGAGCTTGGATTATTGCCGGCGACGCCGGCGGAATCTCAAACCACAGATTGAAATGCACCCCCGAACCAGTTGCCCCAGACGTTCCCGATCTGGCCGCTGGCATGGTTGTTCCCTCCGGTTCCGGTCGGGTCGAACTGATCAACGATGCAGGTCGCAGTCTGGGCCTGACCGTTCACGCCCAATATAAGCCACCACCACCAACCCAAGAAGTAAAATTTTCCGGGTTGTGTTGCCTGCAAATTTCATCCGTATCGTAAATTTCCAATTCAACTCGCACCACCCAGTCATAGGCAAAAAAAACCTCCGCCCAAACTACCGGGCGGAGGCATGAAACTTCTTATTGCGTCAAATCAATTGGACAGCGACGGATTGAAGAGCCGGAAGAACCCGTTCGGAGCAGGCTGTCCACCCGAGTCATACATCAATCCGTTCACAGTCGGCAGACAACTTGTAGGCACCAACACCCATGCCCGGTTACCCTGATTCGCTTGGCCGGGGATATTCATGCCGTCGGTATAGTCATAGTAATACTCCGGCAACACCCATGGGTAAAGAGTGTTATTAATTATTGTGTTGGTGTTTCCCCGAATATCCATGGCCGTTCCCAGTCCATAATTAACGGCTGGAAGCGTCCAACTCACCCAGTATGGTGTGCTGGGGGTAACGAGTTGCACGCTGGTATTCAGCGCGACAGTTAACGTGTTAATGCTCCAAAGTGCAGTATTAAAACTCGTATCTGCCGTGAAGATGTCATTTTCCTTGGCTCCAGCAACGCCGGTAACCGTGATCGAACCCCAGTCCTCGTATTGTCCTACGCCGGTGCCCGAGTTGGGCTGCAATCCAAAATAAGCGACCAACGGATTGGCGAAGTCGGTCAAGACATTGGGATCCCCGATGGTGAAGGCCACCGGGCTACCACCCGGCGCGGTCACCGTGCCCGCTCCGGTGCCGGTGAATGTCAGCGTCCAAGTGCCCACGGCGGTTGTGTTGGTTAACACGTTTTGAATTTTATCCGGATTGGCATTCGGCAGATTGGTCTTCCACCTGACAGAAGCAAAAGCGCCGTTAGGAGGGTAAGGCTGGATATCGAGCCAGAGCGCGTTGCTCGCCTGATATTCAACATACTCGTTGTTATACATGTTTTGGTTGGCGGGGACGCTGGCCATCGGAACCAGGAAAATATGGGTCTGGTTGATGCTGGTCGGGTAGCTCAGAAGCGTGAAGGAATAGGTCACCGGATAACTCCCGCCGATCCAGGACTGATTTTGGTCAACCGTGGCCAGCTCCGTACGATCATTTTGACCAGCCGATCCCGCAAATATCCGCAGGCCTGGAGTGGTTTTTTGGATGGTCAAAGTCGGCGGCGGCGGCAGAATAACCGTGGCTGGCCCCACAAACTTGATGTTATCCACCCAGAGTATTGTCGTCCCATTCAAAGGGTGGGAGGGATACCAGTTGCCGTCAATATGGAAGACGACGTCATTGATGCTAAACAGATTGTTGTCGCTGGATAAATTGAGCGGAATGGTCTCATGCACCCAACCGTTGGTGCCGACGCCAATTTCAATAGAACTCCAGTAGTCCTGACCAGTGCCAATGTTCGTCCGGGTGCCGATTTGCAAATGGCCGTAGTTGGCCAATCCGCTGCTGCTGTTGGTGGTAGTCGGCGAACTGGGGTCAAAACGCAAATCGCACTCGAACCTCGTGATACCGTTCGAAAAACAGCTCAACGGCGGACTGATCCCATACCAGCCGTCATAAACGGCAAATTGACCGGGGAACTGCGCGATGATTTTCAAGGAGCCGGAATTGGGGTCGTTGTTGGCGTCATTACTGGGATCCCACTGGTTGGTCACCCACGCAGTGCCGTAATTGTTCCAATTCGTCCAGAGATAACATAATCCACCGGTGCTGTAGTCGTTCGTGCCCACATATTGGTTGGCCGCTCCGTATCCCCAGGAATTGAATTGGTCTATAATGTAATTGGTTAACGCCGTCAAATTGGTGTTGACGGTCGGAGCGGCCAAAGTGGGAGTTCCGTAAAATGCCACCGAAAATGTGCGTGGCGCACCGCCAGCCGTACCCAGAGAAGTCAGGGTTAACCGCGCAACGGTGAGGCTTCCATCCGTGCTGCCCATCCCTTGGCCATAGAGATCAACAAGGCTGTTTCTCATCCAATAAAAAAAGCCCAGGTTTGCCGCTGGAGCCCAGAACTCAACGGCATAGGTGTGGTTACTGCCCAGAACAATCTGATCCTGGGAGCTGGGGCCGTTTAGCAGACTTAAAATAATCTGTTTTTCTCCAGCATTGGCATTGGTGAAGGTCAAGCCGTTGCCATTGCCAAAAAGGTCGCCATTGGCGGTAAAATTGTAGGTTGCCCCGGACCCGTTGTATCTGTTGCCGTTGTTTGACGTCAGGTTGGTGGTCACATCAAACAAGTGAACTTGAACCGCGCCTCCCCCGCCACCTCCCCCGCCACTCCCAATTACCGAGATGGCAGTCAAAACATAGTTCGAACTGGCGGCGGCACTGGTAAGCTGAACCCCGCCATTGCCACTTTCGCCGGCATTGTTGGTGATGGTAAAGGTTTCACTGAGCACGCTGTAGGAGGCACCGTTGCCTGGCGCTACCATGCCTTGGGTAGTGAACCCGGTAAGACCGTTGCCAAGACTGGTCGCGTAAAACGGGTTGCCCACCCAAGCACTCGAGTTGGAATTCGTCGAGAGGGTTAGATCAGCCCGCGCCGTTCCGCATAGCGTGATAAACGCCATTCCAGCAAGGATACTGGCCGTTAATGATTTAATGCTTGTTTTCATGGTGGTGGGAATCAATGACTGCAATTTTTGGTTTGGGTTTATTTTATGCTGTAACAAATTATATCACTGGGCGAACGATTTACCATGCACAAAACTATGTTTCTCATGGAGAATTCTACGGTTGATTCATAGTTTTTCATTTATTCAATGCGTCCGGGTTATGCCGGCCTTAAAAAACATTTTCAGTAATAGTAAGTGTTCTGGCCACCATTGCCTGTGTATTGCCACGTAATGGCAAGGCGGTTATGAGTATCCACGTGGCCGTCGGCATAACCCACGTTGACTGATTGCAGACTGCCATTATAGAAATGAGCCTGACCAAGCTTGCCCGTCACAGGTGGTCGGATTTGATTTACATCGATCGTGGAGCCGCATTCCGTATAATCGCTGATGATCGGCTGTTGAGAGATGGAAGTATCGCTTGACTTTAGCGGCCAAGGAACCGCACCGACCGGGGCAGTAGTCCCCGGGACAGGCCAGGGAAAGAATGACCCCCCGTCGGGCTGTGGTAGTCCAAAATTTGGCAAACTTGTCTCCCGTGGCACCCACCACAGGTGTATCAGTTTTGCATACCCTCCGTTATTCGAGCGTCCAGTCTTGGATGTGAACCATTGATTAAGTTCTTGAACGGAAACCATGTAATGATGATAGGGAACCCCATTGGCATAAAACCAGTCATTGGCGACGTCCAGGTCTCCCGGTCTGACTGGACAAAAATACATAGCCAGCGTCATCCCATAAGGTATCATGTTGGAAATAAAATTGGTGGAAACGTCCGTCGGGTTCCCACCTGCTTGTAAACATGGAAATGAGGGCAAGCTGCCCTGCGCATCGTCCGTGGCATACACACCGGTCATTGTGGCCCACTGTTTGTAGTTGGAACTACAGCTAAGGACCAGGGACCTGTATTTCGCTTTGGACAGCGCCGGCAGCAGAAGCGCCGCCAAAATGGCGATGATGGCAATGACCACCAACAGTTCAATCAGTGTGAAGCCGCCAAGCCGGAGGTTTGTTTTTTTTGACTCGCAGAACATATGATTTGTAATAATGGCTTGTATTAACGTTTAAATTCCAATCAGCATTTTTCACCGTTCCGGCAACCGGATATCCCCACGGGGCGGATGCCTATCCGGCCTTTGGCGCCGCCCGGATCTTGTGCCGGAGGCGAGCCGGTGCGCTTCAGACCGGTCTTGGATTCACGGGGATGAAAAAAGCGCAAAGTAATCCCGGAATTCCTGACCGCCTCCTTGACCCCATTTTTCAGCAACCGATATTCACTGGGCGCGACGTGGTTGACGGACTTGAAAATGCGCGAAAAATAAAAGGGGTCGTCGTAGCCGAGCGTGGCGGCGACTTCCTTCACGCTCAACATCGTTTCGTCCAGTAAATGGCAGGCGTGCTGCATGCGCAGCCGGATGAAATAGTCAATGGGCGCGCAGCCGATCCGGCGTTTGAAAAGTGCAAAAAAATGAGATGGGGAAACATTTGCCTGTGCGGCGAGCGTGGCCACCTGGAGCGGCTCGTCCAGATGCCGCGTCATGTAGGCAATGCTTTGCTCAATCTTCCGAACCGCTTCCGATTCACAAGAATCCACCCGACCACCGGGAGGGCTTTGAACAGTCGGTTTCGGGTTTTCGATTTCGGCGGTTTTCATTTGCACTTCAGCAACAAAATTCGTTCGCCACTTGAACAATATAGACCATCACGACCATTTCAACAACGATTTTTTTAATCGGTTTCATGCTATCAAGGGTGCGCCAAAGTGATTTTGGAGAACGAGCGCAATGGTGCCCCGCAGCCGGGGTTGCGTTTCCGGGTCGGTGGGCAAAATCCGGACCGTTCCATTGGTCGCCACCTGAAAATTGTTCAAATCAATTTTGCGCACAAAATGCCTTCACAGCATTGCTCAACAGGGTTAGTTCGTACCTTGAACTTTATCCGTTCCTGGGTGGGCGTCAAGGATAAAGTTTGAGGTGCGAATTCGTTTAACATCAACGTATCAACTTGAGTATCAACACGATAAATTCAATGCGGAATAAAAGCGGGCGGGGGCTTTTAAAATTGTGCAGTGCGATGTGATAATTGTGACTTCTCTTTTTGCGCCATCAAAATCCGAGGCTTATGCCGCCGTCCACGGGCAACACCACACCCGTGACAAAGCGCGCGGCAGGCAAGCAAAGACAGGTCGCAACCAGGCCCATGTCTTCCGCCCTGCCGAAACAGTTCATCGGCGTACGGCCAAGAATTTTTTGGGAGCGTTCCGGGCCGCCGGCCAGCGCTTTAAGCATCATGTCGGACTCAATCCCGCCTGGCGCGATGGCGTTCACACGCACGCCGCGTGGTGAAACTTCAGTCGCGAGCGTCCGCACCATCCCGAGACAAGTTGATTTCGCCGCGGAGCAAGCCACCACGCGTGGAATCCCGAATGGCGAAGCCATCGAAGCCGTGAACAAAATGTTGCCGTGCTCCTGAATATAGGCGAAGGATTGTCACGTTCACCATGGCTTGTGATTCCCGGTAATAGCCAGCCAATTGTCCGTGCGGAATGGGACCGCCGGCAACCCGGCTCCATTGTAAAGAGTCGCCGCCGGGTTGGCTTGCCAGGCATAGCGGGCCGCCTGAGGATCCGAGACCGTTGGAGATGACACGACCACTGAATCCCCTTCCACTTTGGCATCGGCCCAATGCCATTGGCAGTCTCTTCCGGCCACGGCGAACTCTTCCAGTTTGTCCCCTTTTACAACCAGCCCGCCATCGGTATGGCTGAAATGAAGTTTAAGCGCACCCGGAAGATGCGTCATCGAGACGACGGTGGGTCCGGCAAATGGAATTTTTTCGCCATATTCATTGGCCAGGGCGCACAAGGCCAGCCGCTCGCCAACCACTATTTTATCCTTCGGATGAATGTTATCGGGATCGCCGGTATCAATGGTAACAGCCAGGCCGGAATTTTTTACATTCCGGGCGGTCAAGGCCTGAGCTTCGCGCAGTTCGGCCCAGGAATCGTCGCCGGGTTGATCGCGGTGATGCATGAAAGCGGGCAGGCTGACGATATAAAATGGAAAGTCACCCTGGTCGAAAAGTTTTCGCCAGTCGCCAATCATTGCCGGGAGCAACGTTCGATACTGATAAGCCCGTTCAGCGTTTGCTTCGCCCTGATACCAGATGGCTCCCCGGATAGCGAGCGGCGCCACCGGCTCAATCATGCCTTCGTAAAGAATGGCCGGCATCGTGGGATAATTTTCAAACGTCAAGGGCAGGGGATGTGGCGGACGGGCATCCACGCTCAACCTGCCCTTCCATTCGCCGGCGAGCGGAATCACGGATTGGTCGCCCAGGACCAGGCGCAGGTCATCCGGTTTGGACAGAAATCCACCCTGCGGTTTCAGTTTGAAGACCCGCACGGCAAGGACATTCCGGCCGGGCTTCAGCACGCCGTTCTTGATCGCATACTTCCGGGGATTCTCCACCCAGGAACTGGCGCCGACCCACTGGCCGTTGAGGTAGGCGGTATCCATCTTTTCAATCGAGCCGAGGCAAAGGGTGGCCGAGCCCGCGGGCAACGGATCCGGCAGAGTGAACTCTTTGCGGAACCAGCAGATGCTCGGCACGTCCGCCACGCCCAACTCCGCAAAGCCGCCGGGAATCTGCACCGTCTTCCAACCGGCATCATCCAGCTCGGCCGCCGCCCAGGTGTTGCTTTGCGACCCCGCGTCATATTCGTCCAGCCAGTGCATGAGAAAGCTGCCGTATTCCGGTCCGCCTTTGGCGTGCAATCTCTCGATTTCCGCCAGCGGCGCGTCAAAATCCTTCAACTGGTGCAACGATTCCGGGCTCATCCAGCTTTCGGCCGGAGTGCCGCCCCAGCAATCCTCGATCAGGCCGATGGGCACATGCAGTTCATCCTGCAGTTTCCGTCCAAAAAAGTAGGCCACCGCCGAAAAGCCCGCGCCTTCGGCGACGGTTTGCGGCGAACAAATTTTCCATGAACCTTGCGGAACTGCCGTGGGAGAATACGAAACATGCTGCTTAACCAGGAAGAGCCGGATTTCCGGATGACCCGCCGACTTGATTTCGTCGTCACCATTTCGTGTCCGGCTCAGGCCCAGTTCCATATTTGACTGGCCGCCGCACAGCCAAACATCACCCACCAACACTTCATGCAACATCACGCTTTGCTCCGGCCCGGTGATTTTAACCGTGTAAGGACCGCCCGGCGCCGGGACCTTGACTTCTGCCTGCCAGCGGCCATCCGGTCCCGTCACCGCCGTCGCCGTCTGACCGGCAATTTCCACCCGAACTGCCTGCCCGGGCTTCGCCCATCCCCAAAACCGGTTTGCCTTGCCGCGTTGGAGAACCATGTTGTCGCCAAACATCGAGCTGACAAAAGGCGAAGTCGCATTATTAGTTGAAGCCGACGCAAGCGGGAGCTGGTCACCGGTCGCGACAAGCAATGCCAGACAGGCAAGAACAAACATACAGGGATTTTTAGGTCGCATGAGTTAATTGGTGAATCATTGCGTCAAATAACGCAATTTTTTAGGAGAATTGTCCATGTAAATTGTACGATTGTCCATTCCACGGCAAATGAGTATACGGTTTAGTGAACACTTTGGATGCAACGGAAGACGTAGCGAATGAATTTCATGAGCCATTCTCAAATCATTAGCAGCTGGTTGATGGAACGGGCGCTGGTCATGAGGGCCGGCATCGTGTTGTTGATTGTGTTTGCCGGTTGCGTTCTTTTCGCCGCGCCGCCACAACTTTCGCCGGCCCATCCCCGGGCGCAATCCGCCACGGGCGCCTTCACCACCGGCCAATACCGCAATCTGTTCGTCGAGGCCGGACATTTACCCGAAGAAGTGACGAATAAAATCAGTGCCGCTTTCCAGCAATTGTTTCACGGCGACCCGGGGACGCAGGCGGTTTATTTTCCCGCCGGGACCAATGTCAACGGCGCGCTCGCCTATGTCACGGACATCGCCCACAACGACGTGCGCACCGAAGGCCTGTCCTACGGCATGATGATCGCGGTGCAAATGAACCGGAAGGCCGAGTTTGACGCGATTTGGAACTGGTCAAAGACGTACCTGTATCATGACTCGCCCGTGCACCCGTCGTATGGTTTTTTTTCGTGGCAGGCGCGGACGAACGGCACGGTCATGAGTGAATTCGTGGCGCCGGATGGCGAGTCCTATTATGTCATGGCGCTTTACTTTGCCGCGAACCGCTGGGGCAGCGGCACGGGAATTTACAACTACAAGGCCGAGGCCGACCGGTTGCTGACCGACCTGCGGCATCGCGCGCCAATCAAAGGCCAGATTTTCTCGTCCCGGCGCGGGACCAACAGTGTTACTACTGTGACCGCCGGGCCGCTGTTCGATGCCGGACATAAAATGGTCGTTTTCTCGCCGAGTTCCGAGCGTCCGCAGTTCACCGATCCCTCCTATCAGGTGCCGGCATTTTATGAATTGTGGGCGCGATGGGGTCCGGCGGCAGACCGGGATTTCTGGATGGGGGCCGCCGCGGCCAGCCGCGATTTCTTTTCGCGCACGGCCCATCCGGTCACTGGGCTGACCCCGGACTATGCGAATTTTGACGGAACGGTGGCCAGCAACGCCTGGAACCGGGGCGTGGTCAATTTCCGGTTCGACGCGTTTCGCACAGCGGGGAACTGGTCGGTGGATTGGTCCTGGTGGGGCAAGGATGTCCGGGAGCGGGAACTAAGCGACCGGTTGCAGGCGTTTTTCGAATCAAAAGGGATGACGAATTACGGATGCCAGTTCACCCTCGACGGCCGGCAGCTGGATGCCCGGCATGCGCAGGGGTTGGTGGCGGTGAATGCGGTGGCCAGTCTTGCGGCAACGAATCCGCGTTCGAAGGAATTCGTCGAGGCGTTGTGGAACATGCCGGTTCCGGACGGCCTTGAGCGTTATTACGAAGGTTTGCTGTATATGATGGCCCTGCTGCATTGCAGCGGCGAGTTCTGTATCTGGTCTCCGCCATGAGCATCGCCACTGGCCCTTGCGTCCCGGCGGCCAATCAACCGACGCCGGATTACGGCCAGGTGACGCGATAAAACGCCATGCTCCCGCTGGCGGAATTGTCAACCTTGGTGGTGGTGTATGCCTTGGACGTGGCCGGTATGCCGGTCGCCATCGTGGTCCACGTTACCGGAGGATTCAAAGAAGTGGTTTTCTGCACCGTGTAAGTCGGCGTCGTCAACGACATCTCTGGTGGCGGCGAATTCCATACGAGCGTGATGGCCGATGGCCCGCTGGAGTAAACTTTCCGGATTTGGAAAGTATCCACTTTGGCGTAGCTGATGCCATCATACCACGTGCGGCAGGTGTTGCCGGCAAGGGTGGTCCCGTTGCCGCCGGTCTGGATCGCGTTATTTTCAGCCAACGACACTGGCTTTTGCCCAATCAGCCCGTGAGATAATACGACGAAGTGAAGTTTCACCAACACCATTTACCATTTGCGCAACCCGTTCAACATTATAAAATCATCAAGGTAAATATAAATATGATTATGATCAAAACCCCCAAGTTGGTCGTGGTGTTGTTCGCCCTGGCGGGACTCCTGCCGACCGGTCATTCCGCCGAACCCGTCAAAACCTTTCAAAACCCCATCATCTCCGGTTTTTATCCGGATCCGAGTATTTGCCGTGTCGGCGACGACTATTATCTGGTCAACAGCTCGTTCGAGTATTTTCCCGGCGTCCCCATTTTTCACAGCAAAGATTTGGTTCACTGGCAGCAGATCGGCTACTGCTTGGCGCGCAAAAGCCAGTTGAACCTCGACCACGCCCGTGCTTCCGGCGGCATCTACGCGCCGACGCTGCGCTATCACAGCGGCGTGTTTTACATGATTACCACGCTGGTGGACAAAGGCGGCAATTTTTTTGTGACCGCCACCAATCCCGCCGGTCCGTGGTCAGAGCCGATCTGGGTGGATAGCAACGGCATGGATCCTTCGCTTTTATTCGATGACGACGGCAAAGTGTATTACACCCGGCACGAAGGTCAGGGCGACGGATACATTGCCCAGGCAGAGATTGATATTAAAACAGGCAAACTCACAGAGCCGCTGAAAAAAATATGGGGTGGCGCAGGCGGTGTGTGGGTGGAAGGGCCGCATTTGTATAAAATCAACGGCAAATATTATCTGATGGTTTCAGAAGGCGGGACCAGCTATGACCACAGGGTAACCGTTGCCCGCAGCGATTCGCCCTGGGGGCCGTTTGAGTCTGACCCGAATAATCCCATCCTGACTCATCGTTTCCTTACAAATCATCCCATTCAGGTTACCGGCCACGCAGATTTGGTTGATACGCCTGACGGGTGGTGGCTGGTCTGTCTGGGAGTTCGGCCGCAGGGCGGCAGATATCATCATATCGGCAGGGAGACATTCCTTGCGCCGGTTGCCTTCAATAAGGAAGTCTGGCCGGTAGTCAATGAAAACAAGCCCATAGAATTGACCATGCGCGCACCGAAATTACCGCAGTATACCTGGCCGAAACCGCCTGCAAAAGATGACTTTAAAAGCAAAACTCTCGCATTGCAGTGGAACTATCTCAGGAATCCTGTAGAAAGCGAATACTCTTTAACCGAACGCCCCGGCTTTCTGCGTCTGCATGGTTCGGATGTAAATATGAGCAGCCAGGATTCGCCTGCTTTTGTTGGACGAAGGCAGACGGATTTTAATTGCGTTGCTTCGACGCTGGTTGAGTTTAAACCCAATAGCGAGAATGAGGAAGCAGGGCTTGTCGTCCGCGGAAATGACAGACATCATTACGATATCGCAGTTACGCTGAAGGACGGCAAACGGCAGGTCTTATTCAGGAAAGTTTTCAAGGGCAAATTAGTTGAGCCTGTTAAATACACTGAGATTCAGAATGGGCCGGTTGTTTTGACGGTAAAGGCGGCGCCATTGTCATATGAATTTTTCTGTCAATCGAAAGGCGGCAAACCCGTGAGCCTCGGCACAGCCCCGACCAAGGATTTGTCCGTTGAAGCGATAGGTTTCGACTACGGGATGTGCTTTACCGGCGTGTATTTTGGTATGTATGCAACCGGCAACGGCGAAAAATGCACAGGGCCTGCGGATTTCGACTGGTTTGAGTATGACGCCAAATAAACATCGCCGAAAATGTTTGTTGGTATCGGGTTGTTTGCTGGCAGGTTCCGTTTTTGCCACGGTGACCGCTGCTGCGGCCACCAAGGCGCCGGCGGCTTCCGCTCCAAGTTTTGGCGGTGGAAATAATGCCGCCACGGAACAGGATCATCGGCACATGATGGATTTGCTGCACATCACGTCCATCCGCCGCGGCAAGGACGGCAACAATACCAATTCACCGTTTTACGCCAATTATGATGAGGCCAGGGCAAATCCCTTTCCGAATCTGCCGGATGCGCTGGTGTTGAAGAACGGCGAAAAAGTCACGACGGCAGAAATGTGGTGGAAGCAACGGCGCCCGGAGATCGTGGAGGATTTTGACCGGGAAATTTACGGACGCGCTCCCGCGAACCTGCCGAAAGTAAATTGGGAAGTAACCAGCACGACGACGGAAACCAACGGCACGGTACCGGTCATCACCAAAAAACTCGTCGGTCATGTTGACAATTCTTCGGACACGAACATCAGCGTGGACATTCAAGTGACGTTGAGCACTCCGGCCAACGCGACCGGCCCGGTGCCGGTGATGATGCAATTCGGTTTCAACTTCGGCGGCTTTGGAAGATTTCGTGGCACGAATGCTCCCGGCGGAACCAATGGTTTGGCGCGTGGCGGTTTCGGCGGCGGATTTGGCGGCAACAGCGGCCCGACCTGGCAGCAGCAAGTCCTCGCCAAGGGCTGGGGCTATGCCGTCATCACTCCGAACAGCGTTCAGGCCGACAACGGTGCGGGCTTGACGCAGGGCATCATCGGCCTGATGAACCGGGGTCAGCCGCGCAAGCCGGATGATTGGGGCGCGTTGCGCGCGTGGGCCTGGGGCGCAAGCCGCGCGCTGGATTATTTTGAAACCGACAAAGTCGTGGACGCAAAGCGGGTGGGGCTTGAAGGTCATTCGCGCTACGGCAAAGCCGCCCTCGTCGCGATGGCGTATGACCCGCGTTTCGCCATCGCTTATGTCAGTTCCTCCGGCGAAGGCGGCGCGAAATTGCATCGCCGCAACTGGGGCGAGACCGTGGAAAACGTCGCCGGCAGTGGCGAATATCATTGGATGGCCGGCAACTTTATCAAATACGCCGGCCCGCAGAATTGGAACGATCTGCCGGTGGACGCGCATGAGTTGATCGCGCTGTGCGCGCCGCGTCCGGTGTTCATCAGCGGAGGCGCAACGCAAGGTGACGGTTGGGTGGATGCCAAAGGCATGTTCATGGCCGCCGCTGCCGCCGGTCCGGTCTATACGCTGCTGGGCAAAAAAGATTTGGGCACGACGAATTTTCCGCCGATGGGAACCACCTTGATTGACGGCGACGTTGCTTTTCGCCAGCACAACGGCGGACATACGGACGCGCCGAACTGGCCGGTGTTCCTGGAATTTGCGACAAGGTATTTTGAAACCGTTTCAGCGCCGCCATCAAACTGAGTTTCCCCGGTTTTATGCTCATGCGCACATTTCAGTCTGGCTCCGGCAGCTATAATTTCAGCGGCGTTCACCTGGGACTCTACGCCTCCGCAACGGACGGCAAACAGCGTCCCGGTGGATTTTGACTGGTTTGAGTGCCGCGCCGATAGTAATTAAGAAACGAACAAGTAATTAAGAAACGAACATGATGAGCACGGACACATTTTCATTCAGGAGCCTGCCATGAACCGGAGGCTTAACGCCCTTGCTGGCGCGCTGGTGCTTTGTGCGGTGGCGGGCGGCGCTTCCTCCCGGATGCACGCCGCCGTCGTCACCGGCGAGCACCGCAACTTGTTCGCTGAAGCCGGTCACGCACCGCAGGAGGTATCCGCCAAAATCAATGCCGCCTTCCGGCAGTTGTTTCACGGCGACCCGGGCACACAGGCGGTGTATTACCCCGCCGGCACCAATACCAACGGAGCACTGGCTTATATCTATGACCCCGGCAACAAGGACGTGCGTTCCGAAGGCATGTCCTACGGCATGATGATTGCCGTGCAATTGAACCAGAAGACCGAGTTCGACGCGCTGTGGAACTGGGCCAGGACCTGCATGTATCACGCGTCTTCGAACCATCCCGTTTACGGATACTTCTCGTGGTCCATGACGACCAACGGCGTGGCCAATGACGAAATGCCCGCGCCGGATGGCGAGGAATATTTTGTGACGTCACTTTATTTCGCGGCGGGGCGTTGGGGGAACGGGGCCGGCATTTACAATTATCGGGCCGAGGCTGACCGTCTTCTCACCAACATGAGACATCGAGCGTTAATCACGGGGCCAACCGTCACCGGCCCAATGACGGTCGGGGCCATTTTTGATCCCGAATCCAAAATGGTCCGCTTCAGCCCGAACTTTGGAAATTGGAGCCACACCGATCCCTCCTACCATCTTCCGGCTTTCTATGAATTGTGGGCGCGATGCGGACCAAAGGCGGATCGTGAATTCTGGGCGCAGGCAGCGGCGGCGAGTCGCGATTTCTTCCAACGCGATGCGAACGCCAGCACGGGCCTCACCCCGGACTACGCCACTTTTGACGGCACACCGTGGGCCGCGCCGTGGAACACGAACAGCGCCAATTTCCAATACGATTCGTGGCGCACCGCAATGAATTGGTCCGTGGACTGGGCGTGGTGGGCGCAGGATGTCCGGGAAAGGCAGTTGAGTGATCATTTGCAGGCGTTTTTTGAATCCAAAGGTATGACCAATTACAGCGACCGGTTCACGCTGAACGGCAACCCACTTAACGATGACCACTCGACAGGATTGGTGGCCATGAACGCCGTGGCCAGCCTCGCGGCCACGCATCCACGCGCAAAACAATTTGCGGAGGCCCTGTGGAACACGCCGGTCCCGGCCGGCCAATGGCGTTATTACAACGGCATGTTGTATTTTCTGGCCCTGTTGCACTGTAGCGGTGAGTTCCGGGTCTGGATGCCACAATAAAACTGAATGCTTTTATGAAATCACCAATCGTTACGATGGGTAAAGTCCTCACGCTGCTGCTCGTTGCCGTGTTGGTTGCTCCTCGCGACAGCCTCGCCCTCGGCCAGGAGAGATACGTCGAAGATGTTCCGAGCCGGGGCAGTTTTCCCATCGTCCAAGGCAATGCGGTTGCGACAATCTATGTGGATTCCAGCGACCTCGCTGGCGTTATTCGCGCGGCCAGCGATTTGAAAGCCGACGTTGCCCGCGTCACAAGTCATTCTCCGGTGATCTCTCACGGGGGGGAAAACCTTGGAGAAAATGTGATCGTCGTCGGCACCATCGGGAAGAGTCGAATCATTGACCAACTGATTCGCGAAAAGAAAATTGATGTTTCGGAAATCGCTGGCAAATGGGAAGCGTTCCTGATTCAAGTCGTGCCGGAACCTTTGCCCGGCGTCGTCAGCGGATTGGTCATCGTGGGCAGCGACAAGCGGGGAACCATTTACGGCATCTATGATTTGTCCGAACAGATGGGCGTGTCACCCTGGTATTGGTGGGCCGACGTCACCCCCGAACATAAAGACGCGCTTTTTGTGAAGCCGGGCAAATATGCTCAAGGGCCGCCCGCGGTCAAATACCGCGGCATTTTTTTGAATGACGAAGCGCCGGACCTGAGCAATTGGATCACCGATAAATTCGGCCTGGTCCCGCCCAGCACCAACCCGCCGATACCTCCGGGCGTTGCCAATTACAATCACCAGTTCTACACCAAGCTGTTCGAGTTGATTCTGCGCCTGAAGGGCAACTACCTCTGGCCGGCCATGTGGAACAACGCTTTCAACGAAGACGATCCGGGAAACCCCCGGCTCGCGGATGAATATGGCGTCGTCATGGGTACTTCCCATCAGGAGCCGATGCTCCGGGCACAAAAGGAATGGGACCGGCGCTATTTGAAAACGTTGGGAACCTGGAATTACGCCAAAAATCCGGACGTCCTTGAAAATTTCTGGCGGGCAGGCATCCGGCGGAACAAGGATTATGAAAGCCTCATCACCATCGGTCTGCGTGGCGCGAATGATACGCCGATGGCCGAAGGCGGGCCGGAAGCGAACATGGCGTTGCTGGGAAAAATCGTGGCCGTTCAACGGAAAATCATTGCCGAAGAAGTCAATCCCGACGTGACCAAAGTGCCGCAACTCTGGTGCCTCTACAAGGAAGTGCAGGATTTTTACAACGCGGGCATGCGCGTCCCTGATGACGTGACACTCCTGTGGGCCGAGGACAATTGGGGCAACGTCCGCCGCCTGCCGACCGCCGAAGAGCGCAAGCGCAGCGGCGGCGCCGGAGTCTATTATCACTTCGACTACCATGGCGGGCCGCGGAGCTACCAATGGATCAACACCAGCCCGATTGCCAAAGTCTGGGACCAAATGTCATTCGCCAAGCAATATGGGGCCGACCGGATCTGGATAGTGAACGTCGGCCATTTCAAGGGTTATGAGTTCCCCCTCGAATATTTCATGAACCTGGCCTGGAACACGGACAAATGGACCAATGACAACCTTGGTGAATTCACCCGGCTGTGGGCGGAGCGGGAATTTGGGCCGGCGTACGCCACAGACATCGCCGACATCATGGCCAAATACACCAAATACAACGGCCGCCGCAAACCCGAGTTGCTTGAGCCAAACACCTACAGCCTGGTCAATTATCAAGAAGCGGAAAATGTGGTGGCGGACTTCAATGCCATCGCCGCCAAGGCGGCGAAAATTTACAGCCAGTTGCCCGAAGCCAGACAGGATGCGTTCTACGAATTGGTGCTGTTTCCGACCAAGGCCAGCGCGCTGGTGAACGAACTGTACCTCGCCGCGGCAAAGAACGCGTTGTACGCCCGACAGGGCCGGGCCAGCGCCAACGACATGGCCGCAGAAACCCGGAAGCTCTTCCAAACAGACACAAATTTGATGAATTATTTCAATCAGACGTTTGCCCATGGCAAATGGAACCACTTCATGGACCAGTCGCACCTTGGTTATACCACCTGGCGGGACCCTCCCCATAACAGCTTGAACGCCATCAAGCTCATCGAGATTGAAGTGCCGGAAGTGGCGGCGATGGGCATTGCCGTGGAAGGTTCCAACTCCGCCTGGCCCGGCGACCCAGGTGATGCGATTCTGCCGAAGTTCGACGTGTTCAACCGGCAGCACCGTTACCTTGACGTGTTCAACAAGGGAAAAACGTCCTTTGAATTCACTGCCACGGCCAGCGATCCCTGGATTGTGCTCAGCGAAAACAAGGGCGCGCTCGAAAAGGACAAACGCCTGTGGGTCAGCGTGGATTGGAGCAAGGTTCCCCGGGGCGCGGCCAGCGGCACGGTGACACTCGCCGGGACCGGGGTGAACGTTACTGTAAAAGTAAATGCTTTCAATCCAACGGAGGTGACGCGCGATTCCCTGCAAGGTTTTGCGGAAGGTGAAGGTTTCGTTTCCATCGAGGCGGAACACTATACCAAGAAAACCGACACCGGCGCCAATCGCTGGATCAAGATTGACGATTACGGCCGGACCTTGTCCGGCATGAGGGCCGAGGCGCCCGTGGACGCGCCCAGCGCCATACCGGGAAAGGATTCCCCCGGCCTCGAATACCAGATGTATTTGTTCAGCACGGGGAAAGTTGATGTTGCCGCCATCATGGCCCCAACCTTGAATTTCGTTCCGGGTCGGGGACTTCAATATGCGGTGTCCTTTGACGATGAGGCGCCGCAGGTGGTCACGCTGGTTCCGCAGAAATACAGCGCCCAGAACGGAAACCGGGACTGGGAGAAATCCGTCGAAGACAACGCCCGCTATGGTCACACGTCACATACGTTGATGAAACCCGGTTATCACACGCTGAAATTCTGGATGGTTGATCCCGGTATCGTGTTGCAGAAACTTGTTGTGGACCTCGGCGGAGTGAAGCCCAGCTATCTCGGTCCGCCCGAAAGCTATTGCAACGGCAGGGAACAAAACCGTCCGGCGAAAACAAACTGACCGGTTGTTTCGCTGAAGGGCAGTATGCAGGACCGGAAGCTTCTGAATTAGAGGATTCCCCATGTGAATCGCAGCATCGTCCATTCCTGCATCAGATTGCGATTGAAATACCGCGCCTCTTTTCAGAGCACGTTAGAATCGTGTCCGGCCAGTTTTTGTAAAACAACAACATGATGAAAAAGTCCGCCACCCGCCCGCCGATTTACAAGAACCCGGCGTTGCCAGCCGCCAAGCGGGTTAAAGACTTGTTGTCGCGCATGACACTCGAAAAAAACCGTGCAGATGATTTGCGTCCGGCAGGGAAAAAGCCCGGAAAGTGGTGGATGCCGATGGCGTCTGTCGCAAAGAAGGGGTGGCACGCGTTTTTTGTGAACGGGAAGGACGCATGGCCGCCATCAAACAGTTGATAATTTTGCCTTGTCCTCGCCCCCTGTTTTTCGTAGAAAAGGACGCACATGAACGCACCACAAGTGACACAGCAGGGGCTTTTTGTTCGATGCTCGAGCAAGTCATCTCCCGACTGACGCGCGAAGGGTCAAATTGGAGAACAATGATTAACACACCAGACAAAACCGTTGCCGCAATCAACGCCGAACGCGCCGGCCAGCCTGCCTTGAAAGACGTTTTCAAGGATGACTTTTATATTGGGGCCGCCCTCAGTCTGGATCAGATTTCCGGCAATGAACCGGACGCCATGGCCCTTGTGGAAAAACATTTCAACAGCATCACGCCGGAAAATATTCTAAAGTGGGAAGAGGTCCATCCGGAACCGGACAAATATAATTTCGAAGCGGCGGACCGTTATGTGGCGTTTGGTGAAAAGCACAAAATGCACATCATTGGTCACACCTTTGTCTGGTTTCATCAGACGCCGGATTGGGTGTTTCAGGATGAATCGGGCAAACCCTTGGGTCGCGAGGCATTGCTGGAACGAATGAGGGAACACATCTTCACCGTGATGGGGCGCTACAAGGGCCGAATCCATGGCTGGGACGTCGTCAACGAAGCCATTATGGCCGACGGCGGTTTCAGAAAATGCAAATGGCTGGATATCATCGGCGAAGACTACGTGCTCAAGGCCTTTGAATACGCCCGCCAAGCCGACCCCGGCGCCCAGCTTAATTACAATGACTACGATTTCGAGATTCAACCCAAAGGCGAAGGCATCATCCGGCTCATCAAGAATCTGCAGTCAAAAGGCGTCCGCTTGGACGGCGTTGGCATACAAGGACACTGGTTCCAGGACTATCCGCGTATTGAGGTGATTGAGTCCTACATCCAGGCTCTTTCCAAATTGGGCGTCAAGCTGATGGTTACGGAGATGGACGTAAGCGCACTCCCTTTTTATCCTGTCGATGCCAAGGCAGTGGACATTTCCTCCTTTGATGCCGAAACGCAGAAGAAGCACAATCCCTATCCCGATGCCCTGCCGGACTCCGCTCAAAACTCCCTGGCCAATCGGTATGCTGAATTGTTTTCGCTCTTTCGCAAGCACCGGGACAAGTTCAGCCGGGTGACGTTTTGGGCCGTCCACGATGGCCAGTCGTGGCGCAACTACCTGCCCATCAGGGGCAGGACCGACTATCCCATGTTGTTCGACCGTCACTGCCAACCCAAGCCAGCCTTTGACGCCGTCGTCAAAATTGTTCGGGGCAAAAAGTAAAAAACATTGACGGACAAGTTGTAACTTCGATAACGTGCCGGGAAAATTATCCTATGGAACCTAAAGTCGTGAATAAGAAAAATCTTGAAATTGTAGCCGCCGGTCATACCTGCCTTGACTTGATACCTGCCTTTACCATCGAGGGAAAAGTGGACAAGATGACAGACGTTCTTGTGCCGGGCAAAATGATAAATATGGGCAACTGCGTTGTCGTCGGAGGCGGCCCGGTCACCAACGCCGGGGTCTCCATCCGGCGGTTGGGCGTAAAAACCGAACTCATCGGCAAAATCGGCGATGATGATTTCGGCAAACAGATTCTCCGCTGGTATGAAGAGCACGAAGGCCATTTCAAGGGTATTCATATGGTCAAAGGAGAATCAACTTCTTATACCGTCGCGATATGCATCCCTGGAATTGACCGTTTTTATCTGCATCATTGCGGGGCAAACGACACTTTTGGTTATGACGACATGGATTTCGATCTTGTCGGCAGGTCAAAATTGATGCTCTTCGGGTATCCGCCCTGGATGAAAAAGATTTACGACAACACGGGTGCCGAGTTGACAAAAATCCTCAAAAAAACCAAGGAATTGGGGACCACCACCGCACTGGATCTTTCACTACCTGATGTAAACAGTCCCGCCGGCAAGGTTGACTGGAAGGCAATCCTTAAAGACTGGGTTCCGCTGTCGGACATCATGGTGCCCAGTGCGGAGGAAATATTTTACTTCCTTTACAAGGAAAAATTCCTTGAAAAGAAGGCGAAGCTCGGCCCCAAGGAAAGCGTGCTTGACCATATGACGGTCAAAGAGATTTCCACCCTCGGGAGCGATTTGATTAAGTTGGGAACGGCAATAGCAATGGTCAAATGCGGGCACCGGGGATTGTATATCCGGACCGCTGACAAAGACCGGCTGAAGAAGCTGGGGGCGGCGGGATGTTCCAACCTGGACAACTGGGCCAATCGCGAACTCTGGTTCCCGGTTTATCAGGAGGAAAAGTTTGTGGGAGCACTGGGGTCAGGCGATTCGGCAATCGCAGGATTCCTTTCGGCGTTTGTCCGGGGGCTTACCATTGAATCCTGCCTGAGATATGCGAATGCCGCCGGGAGCATGAACGTTACGGTTCCCGATGGACTTTCCTGGAATAAAGGCTTCGATGATTTGACGAGGCGGATTAAAGCCGGGTGGAAGACAAAAGATTTGAAAATTGACGAACAGGGGTGGAAGAAAGAACGCGAATTCTGGACAGGGCCGGATAACCGCGGTAAATGGGAATCATGAACAACCAGCGTAAAAAAACAGCGTAAAAAAACAGGAGAAAAAAATGTCAAAGAACAGCGATGCGAAAAGAGATGCTTTTGTCAGTAAAACAATAGCGAAGATGAGTTTGGAGGAGAAGGTCGGCCAGCTTTTAACCTTTACCCGGCGCGGCGCGATGCTCACGCCCAGCGGCATTGAGCAAATCACCCGATTGCAATGCGGCGGCCTCTGCCTGGAACCCTACGCGGTTGAGACCTGCAAAAACCTTTACTGGGGCAATTCCCAGTTGGATAAGACCTTCAAACCGCCTAAAGATTACTTCAAAATAGCGAATACTTATTTTGCCGGCAAAAATTTCGGCATCAGCATAACGCCGGGCGATTACACCAAGGACCTGAACAAGTTGCAGAAAATCGCGATGGCAAGACCGTCAGGCATTCCTCTGCATATGACCATCGATTTCGAGGGTGATTTCAAAAACGATTATATGGCTGGCGGCATAAGGCAGTTCCCGCCCCCAATGGGTATGGCCGCTATCGGTGACCCCAAAATGACCTACAAAATCAATAATACCATCGCAAAGCAGTTGAGCAATATCGGCGTAACGCAGATGTATTCGCCGGTTTGCGATGTGAATATCAATCCCAAGAACCCGGAAATCGGCGTCCGCTCATTCGGCGACGACCCTGAGGTTTGCGCAAAACACGCCGTCGCATTTATACAAGGTTTACAGGACGGCGGCATTGCGGCAACCGCCAAGCACTTCCCCGGCAGAGGCGATTCGGCCACCGACGCCCACGATGTGCTGGATGTAATCAGGGCCGACAAGAAAAGAATGCAGGAAGTCGAACTGGTTCCCTTCAAGGCGGCAATCGCCGCGGGCGTGAAGGCCATTATGACGGGGCATTCGGTTTACCCGGCGTATGACGATAAATACCCGACGACCTTGTCGGTAAAACTGCTCACCGGGCTTTTAAGAGAAGAATTGGGCTTTGACGGCGTGATTGTTTCCGACGCGATTGGCATGGCCGCCATCTTGAAACAATGGCCGCTTCCGCAGGCTTGTGCGATGGCGATTAAGGCGGGGTGTGACACGATATTGCTGAAAGCCGATGACGAATCGAGGTCGCAGTGCTTCTTCGGAATCAAACAGGCCGTCGAAAACGGCGACATCTCCGAAGAACGGCTCAATGAGGCCGTTACGCATCTTTTGAGAATGAAGTATGACCAGGGCCTGTTTGAAACCGCGGGCAAGAAGGACCCGAAGAAGGCCCAAGCCTATGCCCTGAGCAAACCGGTCGTAGATTTCTCCTGGGACGTTGCCAAAAGGGCGCTGATGGTAATGCGGGACGACAAGAAAATGCTGCCGTTGAATCCCAAGCAGAAAATGTTGGTTATCGAGCAGCGTATTCCTTATGAATTTTGTGGAAAAGACCCCTATATGCACCAGCATATGTTCTGCGAGGACATGGTGGAACATACGCAAAACATGATTCTGGTCGATACGGATTTTGCCGCAAACGAGGAGGAGGTTAAGGAGTGTCTTGAGCTTGCCAAACAGGTGGATCTTGTCGTTATGACCAATTATTACGCCCGAATCGTCAAGACGGGCAACAACCGGCTGCTGGTCAAGAAGCTCAAAGAGGCGGGGAAAAAAGTTGTCGTCGTGACCAATTTCCCGTACGTGGAAGGCACAACAAAAGAAGCTGATGCCGTGGTCTGCAATTTCAGCGGCACGCCGGATTCACTCAGGGCTGCGACCGATTTGCTTTTTGGGAAAATCAAGCAATGTCCCAAGACCAGATTGCCCATTAACCTGGGTGTTCAGCGGGAAGCCCCGGTGAAAAAGCCGGCGTCACGGAAGCAACAGCCTCTCGTTTTATCATATTGCTAGTAATGCATAAAATCCGGGGCTGCTTTACTATAATCGTCTTGCTTGGCTGGTTACATCAACCAGGAAAGTGTGATGTTAATTAACAGAGGAGATATTAAATGCAAAGATCCCATAGTTTAAAAATTAGCGATATTTTTACAATCTCGGGAAAACAAATATCAACAATTTATGTTGATAACAAAATGGGGGTTCATTTTCAGGGAATGTCAAAAACTCTTCAATTCCCACACACCATCGCCCTTCAGGGGGCTCCTACCTGTTCAATGGGCATTTCTCCCGATGGGTTATACAACAGACTTAATAATACCGGCAGGCTGATCTTATTAAATCAAAACGCAATTCAACTTGCCTCTGCGCCATTTATCCGCATCGGTGATGAGTTTGTCATGCTCACCACAAAAAATCCGACGGCGGTAGAAGGTCCTGATGATGTACCTGCCTTGAAAAACTATTATCATCCTTCAATATCTGAAAAACAAACTTCAATTTCCATTGCTACGCCTTTGCTGGAAATGGCCTATAAACTGGGGAAGGTCAGCTTGATAAGAAGGCTGATATCTCCCTTCCTGTCTGGAAATGTCGAGGCCCTGATGCCCATCGGTGTGGAGGAGTATGAGGTAAAGAATAATACAAATAAAGTCCAGGAAGTTACTTTGGTGATACCCAAGCCATCCTTGGTAAATCTTCAAGAAAAGGAATTAAAGCCAACGGATCAGGACACCGTTTATATATGCTCAACACCGGTGAAGGGACAGGTGCATGAAGACTTTAGATCTGCAGCCATCAGGGGAGTGGTTATGGGCAGCAAGGAATGCCAAGACAGAATGGTGGTTGCTTTGCCGGAAATGAGCGGCGTGGAGATTGATACACAACCTTATTTTTGCTTGAACAGGCTCAAACAGGATTTGTTGTTGAACGATGACGGTAGTTTTTACGAGAAGAGAAAACCTATATCCAATCAAGATTACGGAACAGCCATCAGTGTTACTTTTAAATTAGCGCCGAAAGCAACCAAAAAAATACCACTTGCCATTGTTTTGGACTTCCCACAACAACGGTTTATTGATGGGAAAACTTTTGAACGTAAATATGTCAAAAGTTTCAAGGACAAGGAAACCCGGGCCATGGATATGGCAAAAACCGCCCTGGATAATTATCCTGAATGGTTGGGCCGGACATTGACAATTCAAAACAGAATTTTTGATCAGATACGGAAAAGTCCCTCCTATGAGAATGACAAGAATGGCGCTTTGAGACTAACCCGGTTGATTTTAAACGAGTTTAGTTTCCCCTTGTCAAATGCCGCAATCTGGGTTGAAGACAAGGATGGTAACGATGCCGCCAGATTCCTGGAATGTTTTGATTACGCCTACATCGATCCCTCAGATGTTGATTGGTATTCGATGGTGTTGCTTGTGCTCTTTCCCAATATAGAACGTGAACTCTGCCAGCGATTCATTGATTCGATTCTGGCGGAAGATCTTGCACCACGGTATTATCATATCCACGCATCTTTTGTTGAAGCCAGAAAGCATTTTCAGGAACATCCGGAAGAATACGAAGGCAAGTCGCTTACCCAGATAAGGGATGCCTTCAAGATCAAGGGGAGCGTGGCGCATGATTTGGGCGCTATGCCGAAAGGTCATGCGTTGCGCAATGTCAGTGATTATGCCTGGTACAATAATAACTATTGGGTGGATCTTTTCCCAAAGCTCGCATTAAGAGTACTGCGCAACGTTAAATTCATTGGTGATACGGATTTTTTAAAGAAAAACTGGCGGACTCTCAAATTTGGATTTGAATTTTCGCTAAAACTTGATATAGATGGAGACGGCATCCCCGAAGGTTATCCCAATGAAGTTAAAAATACCTTTGATAATCTGACCCTTTTCGGCGCAGATGCCTACGATACTACTACTTTCCTGGCTGGTTGTCAGGCAATGATTCGAATGGCAGAGATGATGAAAGATAGTCAAGCCAAAAAACAATACGAGAGGTGCTATGAAAAGGCCTCCGCTGTTTTCGAAAAATTATGGAGAGACAAGAAAAACAGCAGAGGCCACAGACTGCAGTATTATGTCACCTGCTACGACCCGGTGACGGGAAAAACAAACACCGATGTCTGGACCAATCAGCTCGACGCCTTGTGGTATTTGATTGCGATGGGAGAAGAGCCGTTTATCCCCGCCGAGAGGGTAAAACAAATCCTCAATACAATTTATCACAATAACCGGACCACCATGGGCTGGGCTATGGCCCGGACAGAGGATGCCGAACCGGTGGAATCGGATCAGGGAAAGGACGTATATACGACGTCCAATTATGTTTTTGCCCAGCTTCTTGATTATTACGGGCTGGTCAAAGAGAGCAAAGAGGTATATAAGGTGATGGATAAAGTTGTCTTCCACCATGCCAATTCCTTGATAACCCCGGACAACCTCAGGGCTGAATTCGAAAAGGAAGCGGGAGAATCAAAAGCGGGGCCTCATTATATCGTGGCCGGTTATCCCAGGCCGGGCGCAATATTAACGCAATTAGTACTGCAATTCGTTAAGGAATTTCAAAAGCGAACGGGGGCCGCAAAAATAGACTCTCAGTCATTGAATTCTTTTGTAACTGCTTTGTTCATGAATTCTCATCAAACGAATTAAAGGGGATTTGCGAATTCTCCCTGACCCCGGCTGGAGGAGAACGGTTTCGCTGTCAAAACTCTTTAGCAATGTCCCCCTGTTAACTCAGGAGAGAATGTCTCCTTTTTTTGGTTGTTGTTCGTTGATCTATTGCCGATGCTTTTGCCGGCGGCGGCGCACCGTCCACTTCCCGGTGGCCAGCAACCAGCGCCGCAACGTCTCGCGATCCACCACCAGCCCCGCCGGGGCCCGATGTTCGGCCATCAGCGTCGGACCGAAGTCCGCATGGCGTTCGTCCTCATACCTCCCCCAACACTTGCGCCCGCAACGCCGGCAGCTGGCGCCGTGGACTGGGCTGGCCCCGCAACCGAGGCACCAATCCCGCGTCGCCCTCGGCCTGATAACGTCGCCCGACCCGCTTGGTCTGCCGGCAGCTCAAGCCCAGCATCTCCGCGGCTTGCACCGGGGTCAGTTCCTGGCGGTTTCACGCCACCATAATCGTCAACCGATCCCGTTCTTTCCGGCTCATTTTCAATGTCTCCATGTTGTGGCCGGAGTTGCCACCGCAACCCCGCCCCAAAGGGGACATTCTCATCGAGTTCCGACACGATTTGAAATTCAGCATTGCCTTTCGCGTCGCGGGCAGGCAACCTGTTTAACTCTGATGTCGGGGCGTAGCGTAGCCTGGCTAGCGCGCTTGTTTCGGGTACAAGAGGTCGTGAGTTCGAATCTCACCGCCCCGACCATCTTCAAATTACCGGTTTTCGATTTCCGATCGCTGATTTGGAATTTCCGGGAGACGAACCGGTTGCTGAAATCAGATGGCGTCTTTTTTGTCAAAAAGCCCTTTGACAGAAATTGGAATTCCCTCTGAATCTTGTTGCCAAATTGCGGCCAGATCGTGAACCGGCCTTCAAGCCAGCATTCAACTTCAAACCCGGCTGAGTTGGTTGGAAAACCCGGACCACACTGAATCGCAGATGAAAGGCATACCGATCCTCCACGTGGAAGGCGACGGCATTGCCCGCGCCTGGGAACTTTCGCTCATCGAACTTCACCAGAAGGGCTGCGCCCTCAAGACCGAATACGACAAACCCGAAAATCCGCCCGGCAAGGATGCCACGATAACCATCACCATCACCGATCCGTCTATTTGCATGCGGTTTGCGGGAAGGAGAGGCCGGTCGTTCCGTGCCCATTTATTCCACATTCTTTGTATTTGTAGCGGCGCTCTATGAGCGTCGGCGGGATCAATGGTGGCGGTCACCCCGATACGGAGTCGGGGCAGCGCAAAAACAAACTGTAAATGGCATCACCCGCAATGAGGTAATGGGGACATCATGAATTGTGACATCCCGGAAAACGAATTTTCCAGACACGTTTTGACTTGTTACCTTGTTTCAATTTTCGCAATTAACTTGCGACATGGATTTGCGTGCAACTGCGCCAGCCAATCTGGTTTACGCTCTGACGAGCATCGTACAACGAATCGATCTGGCTGCGCTTTTCCCCCAAGCCCGGCCGCTCGAAGTGGAACCCGGCTGCGGCGACGCTTCGTTCCTCGCTGAATACGCCCGGCGGCATCCGGAACGGAATTTCATTGGCGTCGAGCGGCTGCTCGGTCGCATCCGCAAGCTGGATCGCAAAGGCCGCCGCGCCGGGCTGACGAATTTACGCGGCGTGCAGATCGAATCGTCTTATTTTTTGCAATATCTTTTGCCGCCTCATTCGGCATCTGCGTTGCACGTTTACTTTCCCGATCCCTGGCCGAAGAAAAGGCACCGTAAAAACCGGTTCATCAACGAATCGTTTCCGCGACTGGCTCATGCTGCGCTCGCTCCGGGGGGCGGGGTTTATTTGCGAACCGACGATGAAGACTACTTTGCGCAAATGACCGGGGTGTTTGGCGCGAGCAAGGAGTTTCAGCGGATTGAAACGCCGCCGGAACTGGCGGAACTACTCACGGATTTCGAGCGGGAATTTCGGGCGCGGGGAATCGAGACGTTGCGCGCAGCGTATCAAACAAAATTGTAGGAGCCGACGTAAGGAGGCTCTGACTTCAAAATCGGGAATCGGAAATAAATGGAGCCTCGTTACCTCGGCTGCCACGACATTTTTTACACATCAATCACCGGCCCGTCGTCATCGGATTTTTTTGGCGGTGGCTGGCGGCGCGAAAAGGTGACGCGCGTGCTGCCTGTGCCGGTCAAAATGTTCAGCATGACCGACACGATGCTGATGATGAAGGCGCCAAAGAACGCCGACCAGAACGTGTCCACCGTGAATTGCAGTCCCCACAGTCCCATCAGCCAACCGATGCCATAAAGCAGCAATGCGTTGATGACGAACGTGAACAGCCCGAGCGTGAAAATCAGCAGCGGCAGCGCAAAGAACATCAGGATGGGCCGGATGAACGCGTTCAAAATCCCCAACAGCGCGGAGGCAATCAACAAATCGCTCAAACGGCCGAAGTGGATGCCCGGCACGATGTAATAAGCCACCAGCACCGCAAGGGTGTTGATGAGCCAAACTTCCAAAAAACGTAGAGTTCGTTTTGTTCCAGACTGCATATTCGCACGATAAAAATCAACGCGCTTCAAATTGCGCCAGCCCGCGTTGAATAACAAGAAACGTTTTTGGTGGATTCGCGGTGACGACCGTTGCAATCTGTCTGCCTCATTATGAATAAGCCCCTGTTTCTGCCCGTCATCTTGTTCGGTCTGGTCATTGCCTTATCGCCTTTCGCGTCCGCGGGCAGCGTCATCACGCCTGGTGCGAAACTCGAAAAGCTGGCCGGAGATTTTCAATTCACCGAAGGTCCGACGTGCGACACCAATGGCAACATCTTTTTTACCGACCAGCCGAATGATCGCATCATGGAATGGAACGTGGATGGCAAGCTCTCCACGTTCCTGCGACCCGCCGGTCGCGCCAACGGCATGTATTTCGATGGGAAGGGCAACTTGATTGCCTGCGCCGACGGGAAAAACGAGCTGTGGTCCATTGCCCCCGATAAAAAAACAACCGTGCTCCTCAAAAACTATCAGGGCAAATATCTCAACGGCCCGAACGACGTGTGGGTAGCGCCGGATGGTGGCATGTATATCACCGATCCGTTTTACAAGCGCCCGTGGTGGGATCACGATACGATGGCGCAGGACGGCGAGCAGGTTTATTATCTTTCGCCCGACGGCAAAAAACTGGCGCGGGTCACAAACGATTTCAAAAAGCCCAATGGCATCACCGGCACGCCGGACGGCAAAAAACTTTTCGTTGCCGACATTGGCGCGGACCGCACTTATGCCTACGACATCCGGCCCGACGGTTCGCTCACGAACAAAACGCTGTTCTGCGCGAAGGGTTCGGACGGCATGACGATTGACGAAAGGGGTGATCTTTACCTCTGCGGTCATGGCGTGACGGTCTTCGACAAAACCGGCCGGCAAGTTGAATACATCGATGTGCCGGAACCCTGGTCGGCGAACGTCAGCTTTGGTGGCAAGGATCATCAAACGCTCTTTATCACCGCGAGCAAATCACTTTATTCCATTCATCTGATCGTCAAGGGCGCAAATCCGGCGAAGTAAGACGAGCGGTTTCAAGTCCCGTGTTTTTCTGCCGGCTCCGGTTCGTCTGATGGTGTTTCCGGCCGGATCATTTTTCCGGAAGCGTTTTGTGAATTTCATGTGAATCGATTGTGAATAACTTTCAGGAACGGCTTCGTTCTGGGGCACAAAGTTTGCAGCTTTTCATGTTAATATGCCCAAAAGCACGTTCGATCCCCTTGAAAGCCGCGATGAGATTGAAGTAATACTCGATGGTCTGCCGGTGGAACTGCCGTCTGGGCACCGCTCCCTTAACGCCATTCGCTGTCATCTCGAAACGCTTGCCTTGGAAAGACATCGCATTCTGTATTCCCTAAGCGTTGATGGGCAGCCGGCAAACCTTGCCCTGCCATTGCTTAATCAAAGAATTTTTTGCCGCGTCGAGGCCGGGACAGTCGCTTTGGAAGAAACTTCTCTCCTGCTGCTCAAGAAGGCGTTTCAGCAAACCGACCTCGCCCGGGAATGCGTTGAAATCGCCCTTACGCTGGTCCTCATCAACAATGGTCGGGTGGCGCACGAAGTCTGGTGGAATCTGGCCTCGGTTCTCAAAGAGCCGGTGATTACCTTGAGTCTGTTGCCGGAAAATACTTGCGAGCCATTTGATAATCGCACGTCGCTTGCCCAACTCCGCAAGTGGCAGCTTGAACAAATCGCCGCCATTATCAGGGACGTGAACGAAGCCTGCCATTCGGAAGACACCATTCCACTCTCCAACGCGCTGGAAAACCGCGTGCTGCCGTGGCTGCAAAGCCTGAGTGAACTCATCAGCCTGTGTCATGAAACGGCCCTGGCCGGTTCACGGCTCGGAATCAGTAGCGCGATTTCTTGATCCAAAACGAACGGTTCCTGCCGCGAAATTCTTCAGCGTGAGCCTTTGGCCTGCCGATAAATCACAGGTCGCCCTTCATGCCGCCGGCAAATCGCGTTGCTGAATTTGCCTGCGTGTCAAAGTGCCGGCGGAAGATTCATTATTGAACGTCTTGGTCTTCAACGGACTCCTGTTCGTTGTGCGGATGTTTCAGATTGGACAAAAGAAAGAACCAGTAAATCGGCGCGAAGATGGGATTGATCCCCAGTGTAATCAGGACGTAACCAATAAAAATAAACGGCCTGTTTCGAAATCGGCCGGTGACACCATTTCTAAACACCTCACCTTCAGAGAAGATGTGAACATAAGGCATCAAATTGTTATAGGGGCCCACCGCACTTCCACAGTGCTTGCAGAACCACGCTCCTGGTTCTTGTGGAGTTGAACAATGACAGCAAACCTCCTGAGTTTCCGGGGCTTCCAACCTTCGTTCGAACTCGGCGTCCCAAGGATCCGGTTTTTGAGGGGCCTCACGAACCCAGCCGACAAACCGCCATAATCCGGCAAGAAGTAAAAATGCCACGCCAAGCCCGGCAACAATTTGATTTGGATCGCCTGTTCCCCACATGAGAAGCTGTTGTAATGTCCCACTCAGTTTATGGCGGGTCAAGCGGCCAGCCGGGATTTTGCCGGATTATTGCACGTTTTATTTTCACACCCGCCGTTGGTTCGCTTTCCGATAGCCAACCGGCTTGGGTTTGTTTTCCGGCTTCGTTCCGTCAATCATGCGCTCCAAATCAGGCCGGGGATGGAGGCTGTTTTTCGGTACGAAGTGGCGGCAGACCGCCGGCTTCCGCCAGTGTTGGATTGCGCGGGAGATACGCTGGTTGCCGCTGGTGTTTGCGGCGCGAGCGCAAGAAAGATTTTTTGCCATGGGCATTTTCGGAGACCGCATTTGGCGCCGGCTTCAGACGATTATGATGCGAATGCCGCCGGCGATGCTGCGTGCGAAAAACCGCCCAGGCGAAAACCGCCAGCGCCACCAGGGAAAGAGCGCCGAAATAAATAAGGACTTGAGAAACGGTGGACCCCGAGGGAATCAATGACCGGAGCGCATTCTCCGCATTTACCACACCTGCACCGGCCAAAAAACTTGGAGTAATCATGATTGAGCAATTTCCTTTCCCGCCGGAACGGCTTTGTCTTCCTCGTCGTCGGTGGCCGCGCCAGTGTTCAAACATTGCATCTGACAGCACAGAACATGCCGGCCAATTTCCATCTGTCCGGCGGTTTTAGGGGTCAGACTGAAATACTGCGCTCAAGCATGGCCTGGCCGTTCTTTCTTCCGGTCACTTGCCGGTTGTGCCTTCACCTCCCTGACCGGCCGGCCGCCGTCAATCATCCGCTGAAGTTCCTTGATCTGGTCCCGCAGCAGCGCGGCCTTCTCGAATTTAAGCTCGTTCGCGGCAGTAAGCATTTCGTCTTCGAGTTCATTGATTGTCTCGGTGAGGTCCACGTCCATGCCGGCGTCGTGGAGGACGGCATCGGCTTCCTTGCGCTTCGATTCGTAGGTGGCGAGGCTTTCCTCGACGGCCCGGCTCACGCTGCGCGGCGTGATGTGGTGCTCGCGGTTATATTCGATCTGACGTTTGCGGCGGTATTCGGTGATGGCCAGAAATTTTTTGATGCTGTTGGTCATCACGTCGGCATAGAGAATGACTTCACCGTTAAGGTGGCGTGCGGCGCGACCGGCGGTCTGAATCAGGCTCGTCTCACTGCGCAGAAAACCTTCCTTGTCCGCGTCGAGAATCGCCACCAACGACACCTCCGGCAGGTCCAGGCCTTCGCGGAGCAGATTGATGCCGACCAGCACGTCGAATTCGCCCTTGCGTAGCGCGCGCAAAATTTCCACGCGTTCGATGGCGTCAATCTCGCTGTGGAGGTAGCGCACGTTGACACCGATGTCGCGCAGGTAATCGGTCAACTCCTCGGCGGTGCGCTTGGTAAGCGTGGTCACGAGCACGCGTTCCTTCGTGTCGGCGCGCTTGCGGCATTCTTCGATGAGGTCATCAATCTGGCCTTTGAGCGGTTTGAGCGTGACCTTCGGGTCAACGAGTCCGGTGGGACGCACGACAAGTTCCGTGACGCCGGGGATTGGAGCGCCGGCCTCCGGCCCGGCACGATGGAATACAACAACGGAACCTGCCGGGTCGGAGACCGGCGCTCCAATCGCACTCTGCCGCGCCCATTCCAGTTCCCGCGGCGCGGGGGTCGCGCTGACGTAAATCGTCTGGTTTTGCATGGACTGGAATTCCAGAAAATTCAGCGGGCGATTGTCCAGCGCGCTCGGCAACCGGAAACCGTGCTCGACCAGAACCGTTTTGCGCGAGCGGTCGCCCTCGAACATCCCGCCGATTTGCGGCACCGTGGCGTGCGATTCGTCAATAACGAGCAGATAATCCTGCGGGAAAAAATCAAACAGCGTGCAGGGCGGCGAACCGGGCGCGCGCCCGGCGATGTGACGCGAGTAGTTCTCTATGCCGGAGCAAACGCCCATTTCCTCCATCATTTCCAGATCATATTCCGTCCGCTGCTTGATGCGCTGGGCTTCGAGCAGCTTGCCGTGTTTCTCGAACCAGGCGATGCGTTCGCCGAGCTCCTCGCGGATGGCGAGGATGGCGCGTTTCATCTTGTCACCGGTGGTGACAAATTGTTTCGCCGGGAAAATGGTGACGGCGTCGAGCGGCTCGATTTTGTTGCCGGTCAGCGGTTCGAAGCGGGTGAGGCGTTCAATTTCCTCGCCGAAAAATTCCACGCGCAGCCCGTCTTCGCGTCCCGCCGGACGAAGTTCCACCGTGTCGCCGCGCACGCGGAACTGGCCGCGGGTGAACTCAATGTCATTCCGGTCGTACAGCAGATCCACGAGGCGCGTGAGAAACCGTTCGCGCGACAATTCCATCCCCGTGCGAACCGGAATGACCATGGCCGTGTAATCCTCCTTGCTGCCAATGCCGTAAATGCACGACACGCTGGCGACGACAATCACGTCCCGGCGCGAGAACAGCGAACTCATCGCGGAAAGTCGCAGCCGCTCGATTTCCTCGTTCCGGCTTGAGTCCTTTTCAATGAACGTGTCGGTGCGCGGGATGTAGGCTTCCGGTTGGTAGTAATCAAAATAGCTGACGAAATATTCGACGGCGTTGCGGGGGAAAAATCCCTTGAACTCGGCGTAAAGCTGCGCGGCGAGCGTCTTGTTGTGTGAGATGACGAGCGTGGGCTTGTCCACGTTCTTGATGACGTTGGCGACGGTGAACGTCTTGCCCGAGCCGGTGACGCCGAGCAGCACTTGATGCCTCGCGCCCGACAACAGCCCATCGGTCAGCTTCGCAATCGCCTGCGGCTGGTCCCCGGCGGGTTTATATGGCGCGACGAGTTCGAACATACCACGCGAAAGTAGGAGCGGAGTTGCCGGGTGTCAACGCAGGCTTCGGGGTTGAAACGGCCGGGGTTTGCGTAAGCTGCGTGGTCAGCCAGCCACGAGGCCCTGTTGGCAACAGCGAAGCCGGTTTCCGGCCGGCTTTCACCCATCCAGCCCAGCCGTGCTCCGGGTGCCAATTAATGCCGGTTCTCAGTTGCCGGCTTGCACACGGAAGAACCTTGCCGGGTCGCCACCTGTCGGCACGAGCAGTACCACCGGCCCGTTGGTGCCCGGGAAGGCATCGCCATAAGGCAGCCAGTCCACCAGGTTGGTGGAGGAATAAAGCTGGTAGGTCACCCCGGAGATGCCAAACCAGTTCATCATCAGGTTGGTGGTTTGCAGCCCGGTGGACACGGCGGGTGCGATGGTGATGACCGCCACATAGTTCTGGTTCGAGATGGACGTGGTCACGTTGGTATAAACCCGCAAGCCGGGGGCAAACACGAAGCCGCCGCCCGACGGCACGACCGTGCCGCCCCAGCCGGGCAGAATTCCCAGCGCGTAGTTGCCGTTGGTGTCGGTGGTGGTGGCGGACAATCCGCCGTCCGGCTGGATCAGGACGCCGGGCACCGATTGTCCGTTGGTGTCGGTGATCGCGCCTTGAATGACCGGCAGCGAAATGGTGAACGCACCCGTGTAAACCTGCGACATGGGCTGGCCGTACAGGTCGTTGATGTTGGTTCCGACCGTGAAGATGTAATCACCCACGGCAGTCTGCAGCGGGAAACTGACGCGGTAGCCGGAGGAACTCAGCATGGAAACGCTGAGCATGCCCGGGGCCAGCGGCCCGTTGGGAGTCGTGAGCAACACGTCGGTTCCGGAAAATGAAGCCGGATCCGGTGCCGCGTTGAAGACCAGGTCCACAGAGCTAACGCCGTTGCTGACAATACCAACGGGTGTGTGCGAGAGAACCTGCAAGGGGAGATTTGTGGAATAAAAAATCGAGCCGTTGGCACCCAGGAAATCACCTTCGCCGCCGAAGACGGAAACCAGGCCGGCGAAGACATTCGCATGGGAATAAAGGGCAATGCGTCCACCGGCGCCGCCACCGCCGCCATATAATTCGCCCTCACCGCCATTCGCGGTGATTTGACCGTTCCCGACCAGCGTGCCCGCGGTCACCCAGATACTGCCGCCAGAACCGCCGCCGGAATTGTCTTGGAGGCCCCAATCCCCATTGGCGCTGAGCTGGCCGTCCACAGTGAGAACGCCACCCACGTTCAAACGGATTGCGCCGCCGCCTTCCGAACCGCCATAAAGCGGTCCGGATCCAAATCCGCCTCCGCTGCCCTGGTCCACGGGTTGTTGGGCCGAGCCGTAGTTGGTGCCACCGGGTGCAGCGGTTGCGGACGCACCGCCCAGACCGCCATAGCCCGCGCCGCTTCCGGACCCGCCGGCGGATTGCCCGGCGCCCGGCCCGCTGGCTTGAGCAAAGCCATTTGCGTCCACGGCAATGGCCCCGCCGGTTGCGACGTCCACGTTCGCCAAGACCACCAGGTCCAGGTTCGACTGGCCGGACAGGCTGGTAAACTGGCCGCCGGCGGTGATGGTCAGATTGTTCAGCACCGGGAATGACGGTTGCGGGCAGACCACCGCGCCATCACCGACAGTAAGATTAAAAGGTGAAGCAGGCGTGCCATAAACGCTGGACAACGGCGTGTTCGTCCCCGACAGGCCGCCATTGTCCACCAGCAATTGACCCACGGACTGGTTGTTGGCCTTGGTGTAAATTGTTCCGGCGCCACCATTCGCGTAACCGCTACCGCCAGAAGCCGAGACAGGTCCGGTAATAACACTGGCCGTGTATCCGAGGGAAATGCGCCCGCCGCCACCCCCACCGCCGGTCCCGTTGCCGGAGCCGCCGTTTGCGGAAATGGTTCCTGATCCGGCAATGGTGCCGGCGGTAATCCAAAGGCTGCCGCCCGACCCGCCGCCACTGTTGACGTCTCCATTTTTGCCGTTTGCCGACACTCTACCATTGACAGCCAGTGTGCCGGTGACGGTGAGCCGGAGCGCTCCGCCGCCCGCCCCGCCTCGCGGAGCAATGCTGCTGCCACTGCCATTGCCGCCACCGCTGCCCGCGATGCCCGGTGATTGAATCGAGTCGTAAGCGCCGCCATATCCGGAAGGATTGGCTGCTCCAAAACCGCCGTGACCGCCTCCACCTTTGTTGCTGCCGGAAGCGGTGGCGCCCGCGCCGATTCCAGATGAGGGTCCACTCCCGGTGCCGTCAACCGAAATGGCACCGCCGGAATTTATGGTGGCGTTGCCGGTCACGCTGACAGTTTGAGCCGAAGTGGAGGCAACGGTCATCAGCACGCTGTTGGTACTGATTTGAAGGTTTCGCACACTCCAACCGCCGAGTGGGCCTTGTCCGATGGCCCCGCCCGTTACTGACAAGTCGATGGAACTGGCGCTGAACATGGTGTTGGTTCCCGCGTTCCCGCCGTTGTCCAGGATCAGTTGGCCATAGCTCTGCGAGTTTGCCTTGAGATAGACTGTTCCGGCCCCACCCCAGTTGGCCCCGCCACCGCCGTAAGCGGAAACTGGTCCTGTGAATGAATTGTTGTTATAGGTAATGGCAATGCGTCCGCCGCCGCCGCCGCCGCCGATGGCATCCGCTCCATTACCACCGTTGGCCGTGATGGAGCCGGCACCGGACAGGGTGCCCACGGTCAGCCAGATGCTGCCACCGGAGCCGCCGCCGCCACCCGAGCCGGAACCGTTGCCGCCATTGGCCGAGATGCATCCGTCCGCCTCCAAAACGCCGCTCACACTCAGTCGAATCCAGCCGCCGCCCGCTCCACCGACGGAAATCGAGGAATAATTTCCGCCGCCGCTGCCAGGGCTGGAGGGTGATGTCGTGGAATCATAGGTACTCCCCCCCAGAGCGTAATTACCGGTGCTGTTTGCGCCGTAGCCTCCGTGACCTGCCCCGCCACATGGGTAGGTGGAATTGTTGTAATAGTATTGTCCCGCGCCGGGTCCCTGGCCCGCCGCGTAACCCGAAGCATTTGCGATAATGCCACCCCCCGCTTGAATGGTCGCACTCGACAAAGTCACAGTGTAATTGGAGTTGGTCATCAGCAGCCAAGCGTTTGAACTCACGAGCAAATTGCCGAAGGTCAGCGGGCTGGCTATCACCCCGATCGCTCCGTTGCGCAGAATCAAATCCGTGGAATTCACGGACTGCAATGGCGTGCTGGTTCCCGGGTGCCCGCCGTTATCCAAAACCAGCTGATAATTCTGTGCTGCGGGCTTGATGACCACGGTTCCCGCCCCGCCCCAATTGGCGCCGCCGCCGCCATACGCCGAAGCATTTCCCGCAAACAAATTGTTATTGCAGGGAATGTAAATGATCCCACCGCCGCCGCCGCCGCCAACGGAATCCGCTCCGCTGCCGCCATTCGCCGTGATGGAGCCGGCGCCGGACAGAGTGCCCACGGTCAGCCAGATGCTCCCGCCGGAGCCGCCGCCGCCGCCGGTTCCTGAACCGTTGCCGCCATTGGCGGAAATGGTTCCGTCCATTTGCAATGTGCCGGTCACCGTGAGCCGAATCGTGCCACCGCCCGCGCCGCCGACGGAATACGGGGAATAATTTCCGCCGCCGCTGCCAGGGGAGGAGGGTAATGTCATGGAATCATAGGTATTACCCCCCAGAGCGTAATTACCGATGCTGTTTGCACCATAACCTCCGTGACCCGCCCCGCCGCATACGTAGGTATAATTGTAGTAATAGTATTGTCCCGCGCCGAACCCCTGACCCCCTGGGTAGCCCAAGGCGTCCGTGAAAATGCCGCTGCCAGCCTGAATGGTGGCGTTTCCCGAAAATGAGAAATTCACGGTGTAGGCAGGGGCGCTGGAGGAGTAGCGGTAGGCGGTCAGCCATGCATTGGAACTCATGAACAAATTGGCAAAGCTCGCCGAACCGGATGCCGACCCAATCGCTCCGTTGCGTAAAATCAAATCTGCGGAACTCGCGGATTGCACCAGCGTGTTGGTTCCGACGTTTCCGCCGTTGTCCAGAATGAGCTGGCCATTCTGTCCGGTGGGCTGGAGGAAGACGGTTCCCGCTCCGCCCCAATTGGCCCCGCCGCCGCCATGGGCGGAAATCGTTCCGCCGAACAGGTTCGCCGCGGGATAGATGGCAATGCGACCGCCGCCGCCGCCGCCGCCAATCGTGCCGGCCCCATTTCCGCCGTTTGCCGTGATGGAACCGGAGCCAATTAATATTCCCGTCGTCAACCAGAGGCTGCCGCCGGAGCCGCCGCCGCCGCCCGAACCGGAACCGCTGCCGCCGTTGGCCGAGATGCGACCATCCACCTGCAAAATGCCGCTGACGTTAAGTTGAATTGCGCCACCGCCCGCCCCGCCGAAGGAATACGGCATCAATTGTCCGCCACCGCTGCCATACGTGGTGGAAGATGTTTGAGAACCATAGGTTGTGCCGCCGCCGGCGTTCGCCGAAGCACCGTTGGCACCACTGCCACCATACCCGCCGCCACCACAAGGATGGTAACTGCCATCATTGTAAGAACTGCCATTGCCGATGCCCGCCCCGGCGGCATAACCTGCATTGTCGGCGAGCAGACTGCCGCCGTCTTGAATCGTAACGTTGCCGCTGGCGGTCAGGTTGATGGGTGATAACGCGGAGGAGACCAGGAGCAGGCCGTTGGAAGCAATCGTCAGATTGCCAATGGTCCACGCACCGCTTGGAATCACGGCCGCATTCCCACGAATCAGCACATCAATGCTGCCGTTTGCGATGGCAATCAAAGAGTTCGTTCCCGCGTGTCCGGCGTTGTCAAACACCAGCAGCCCATTCTGTCCGGTCAGTTCGGTGTAAACAGTGCCCGCGCCGCCGGTCATTGCCCCGACCCCGCCATAGGCGGCCAGCGAACCCGCAAAGCTGTTCACATCAGACTGGATGGCAATGCGGCCGCCGCCACCACCGCCGCCGTGGGTCGGTTCACCCGCGCCGCCTTGCGCGTTGATGGCACCTGAGCCGGACACCAGTTGCGCCGTGATCCAGATGCTGCCGCCCGACCCGCCGCCGGAGCGGCTGTTGGTGCCATTGGCGCCATCGGCTGAGATCGTGCCGTTGATGATGAAAATTCCGCCAGCGGTGATTTTAATCGCCCCGCCCCCGGCGCCCCCAATGCCGACATAGCTGGTGCCGCCCCCGCTGCCCAAGTCGGTGGGTTGGGTAAAGGAACCGTAGGTCGTGCCGCCCATTGCGTTGCTGGAACTCATCCCGCCAATGCCGCCGTAACCGGCACCGCTGCCGTCCGCCGGACTTCCGGCAGCGTAGCCCGCGCCGGGGCCGGCACCGCCACCGTAGCCTTTTCCATTCGCATTGATGGCACCTCCCACGTCCACTTCCACGTTACCCGTCACCGACAGATTAAACCCGGCGGGCAGCACACCCAGCAGCACGTCATAACTCACTAGGACATTGGCACCGTCAGGGATGGTGGAGTTTGTCGTCCGTTGTAACTGGGTCAGAATGCCATCCGGGCTGGTCAGCAGATAATCCACTCCGTTGGTATAAATGGTTGTGCTTCCGGAATCCGTCACCAGGACAGAAGCGGTTATGACGTTGGAATTGAGCAACGTCACCGGGTTGGTGCCGTTCAACGTCTGGGATTCGTCCACCACAGAGAGAAGGTTTGAAATGACGCCGTCGGGTGAAAACGAGTGGGTAAGCACGCCTCCCGCGGCTACGATCAGGCTGGAAAATGCGTGCGGGCCGTCCACCGTCACTGTGCAGTTGGTGACGATGATGTCCGCCCCTTCATAATTTGTGTCGTTTGCATTGATTGTCGTGTCATTGGTGAAGGTCGTCGCGAATGCCGGGAGGCAGACCAAGATTAAGGCGATAACCCCCGCAACCAGGGCGCGGCAGGTCAGCGAAACGAGCCAGGGGGAAACACGGAGAGTTTTCATGAGTAGTGGGGTCTTTCCGGGTGGAAACAATAAAGAAAACTGATACGAATGTCAAACTCTTTGGAGGGAATTTGGGTGCGACCAGGTAGCGCGGGCTTTTTCGTTGAAACCGCCGGGAATTTTCGTAGGTTCCGTCGTCAACAAACCATGAAAACCATTTTTGCACTGGCCGTTGTTCTTTTACTTTCAATGCGGTCGCACGCCGAAATTCAGGCGCCCCTTCCCCTCTGGCCGGACGGCGCACCCGGCGCGCTGGGCGGCACGAGCAACGACATTCCCACGCTCACGCTGTATTTGCCCGACTCCACCAACGCGACGGGCGCGGCGATGGTGATTTGTCCGGGCGGCGGCTACGGCCATCTCGCGCCGCATGAGGGAAAGAATTACGCGCTTTGGTTGAATCAGCATGGCGTGACCTGCTTCGTGTTGAAATACCGGCTCGGTTCGAGCGGCTACCGGCATCCGGCGATGCTGCAGGACGCGGCGCGCGCGATGCGATTGGTGCGGGCGCGGGCGGCGGACTGGAAGATTGACCCGAAGCGCGTGGGCATCATGGGTTCATCGGCGGGCGGGCATCTCGCGTCCACGCTGATGACACATTTTGATTTGGGCAACACAAACGCCGCCGACCTGATTGAACGCCAAAGCTCGCGGCCGGACATCGGCATCCTTTGCTATCCGGCCATCACGATGGGCGAATACGCACATCAGGGTTCAAAAACCAATTTGCTCGGCACCCATCCGCCGCCGGAACTGGTCAAGCTGCTTTCCAACGAATTGCAGGTGACGACGAACACGCCGCCTTGTTTCATCTGGCAGACTTTCGAAGACAAAACGGTTTCGGTGGAAAACAGCCTGATGTTCGCCGAGGCGTTGAGGAAGGCCGGCGTGCCGTTTGATTTGCACATCTACCAAAAGGGCCGGCATGGTTTGGGACTCAACGACAACCCCCCGTTCGCACATCCGCATCCGTGGGCGAACGACTGCTTGTTCTGGCTGAAGGAGCAGAGGTTTGTGCAGTGATTTGGTAACCAAAGCCGGCCGTCGCCGGTGTCTCAGTTCAGGAATTGGACAGTTTGACTTACCCCAAGTCATGGTGGTTCGGGGTGGCACGGCTCGTTAATTCTCCCACCGGATTTTCCCCCACTTCTTGGCATTGGCTATGCTGGCAACTTTGAAGAGACTATGAATATTGTGAATCCGTCGAACCCTTTCCAAATCCCGTCTTGTTTGCAGAGGGCGGACAGTCAACAACGTCGTCGGGAGCGGTTTAAAAAGGGATTTATTGCTGCTGTGGTTGCCGTCGTAATCCTGCTGGTCGGGCTGTTAATTGAAGGCTGCATGAGCGAACAGACCACGACCCCGACCCCGGCCAAAAAGGTCACCCAATCAACGGATCTGCCAGCGTCCTGGACAAACCCGGCTTTGACGGTGGAGCAGAAGCCAAAGCCAGGTCCGCAACCGAATCTTAACGCAACCAGCCGGACCGCGCCGCCCGTTTCAAAGGAGAATGCAGTGACCGCCAGCCAGCCCGAGACTCTTTACGTGATCAAATCCGGCGATACCTTGAGCCGCATTGCCAAAGTCCACGGAACAACGGTCAAAGCCCTTAAAGCGGCCAACGGTTTGGAGAGCGACCGCATTGTTGTCGGTGCCAGACTGAAAATACCTGAAGCTTAAGCGCCCGTTGTCCACCCTGATCCTCGTCCGGTGGAGGAATGGGCGCACCCGGATTTGACATGGCGACATGTCAGCTTGGAGGGTGGGGTTACGGAAAACTGAAACGGCGTTTATCAAGCGCCGTTTCTTTTTTTGAGGTCATGAGTGATGGTTAACTTTTAATGTCGGTGATTGATTTTTACAAAATTTCCCGCTTGCTTTATCCGCCGTTCAGTTTATCTTCCCGCCCGCCTGAACGCCGCGGGTGCGGATGTTCATTGAGGCTGAGAAACAACAGTTAACAAACAACCTAACATTCAACCCTCCGTTGCCACGGCAGCGTTCTCGCCTCGGCGAAGCGTTGCGAAGCCGGGTGGTGGTTAGGCAATGGAGTCTTCGAAGTCCGTTTCATTGGACGACCAAGCCTCCCGCAGTTCAACCTGGAATAGTTATGCTCACGATGGAAGAAGCCATGAAGCAAAGCGCGGTGCGTTTTGCCGCCGGCGAAATTGTCAAAGGCACAATCATCGAAGTCCGCCCGAAGGAAGTTTTGGTGGACATCGGTTACAAAAGTGAAGGGGTCATCCCCACCAATGAATTTGTAGACACCAGCACGCTCAAGGTCGGCGGCGAAATTGATGTCCTCATCGAAAAACTCGAAAACAAGGACGGCACGGTCGAACTCTCGCACGAAAAGGCCGAGTTCAAGAAAAATTGGGAGCGCATCCTCACCATTTGCAACGAGGGCGGCACGATCCAGGGCAAGGTCAAGTCAATCGTCAAAGGCGGCCTGGTCGTCAACATCGGCGTCGAGGCGTTTTTGCCCGCATCGCAAATTGATGTCATCACGCCGAGGAACCTCGCGCAATTCGTCAACAACACCTACGAATTCAAGGTCGTCAAAATCAATCAGGAGCGGCAGAACATCGTGCTCTCGCGCCGCGAATTGATCGAGCAGGAGCGCAACGAGAAACGCGCCAAATTGCTCGCCGAGATGGTGCCGGGCGACATCCGCAAGGGCACGGTCAAGAACATAACTGATTTCGGCGCGTTCATCGAGTTGAACGGCATTGACGGCCTGCTCCACATCACGGACATGAGCTGGGGCCGAATCGCGCATCCATCGGAAATCCTCAAGGTCGGCCAGGAAATTGACGTGGTCGTGCTCGACGTGAACAAGGAAAAGGAGCGCGTCAGCCTCGGCCTCAAGCAAAAAATGGCCAACCCGTGGGACAACATCGAGACGAAGTATCCCGTCGGCGCGAAGGTCAAGGGCAAGGTCGTCAGCCTCGTGCCTTACGGCGCGTTTGTGCAACTGGAGATGGGGGTCGAGGGTCTCGTTCACGTCACCGAGTTGTCGTGGACCAAGCGCGTGGCCAAGCCCAGCGACGTGCTTAAACAGGACCAGGAAATTGAAGCCGTCGTGCTTGGCATCAATCGCGAGGAACAAAAAATTTCCCTCGGCATCCGCCAGTTGGAATCCAATCCGTGGGACAATGCCGAGGCGAAATACGCGGTCGGCGCCCGGGTCAAAGGCAAGGTGCGCAACCTCACCAGCTATGGCGCGTTTGTGGAATTGGAAGAGGGCATTGACGGCATGATTCACGTGTCCGACGTGTCGTGGACGCGCAAGATCAATCACCCGTCCGAAGTCCTCAAGAAGGGCGACGAAGTTGAAGCCGTCGTGCTCGAAGTGGACCGTCCGAACCAGCGCATCGCGCTGGGCATCAAACAACTCTCGCAAGACCCGTGGGCGAACATTGACCAGCTTTACAAGGTCGGCGATGTCGTTCAAGGCAAGGTCACGAAACTCGCGAGCTTCGGCGCGTTCATCGGTTTGCAACACGACATTGACGGTCTCGTGCACATCTCGCAGGTCAGCGAGGAGCGCGTGGACAAAATCAAAAACGTGCTCAAGGCCGGTCAGGATGTGACCGCCCGCGTCATCAAGATTGACAAGGGCGAACGCCGCATCGGCCTGTCCATCAAGGCCGCCAGCTACACCGACGAACAACTCAAGGAAGAGCAGAAAATTTTCGATGCCCTCAAACCCGGCGAAGACCTCGTGGCGTTGCAACACGCCTTCGACGCCGCCGACGAAGCGCAGAAATCGGAGTAATTACTCTGCCAGATTGAATTCACACGCAGGCGGGCCGGCGACGGTCCGCCTGTTTTGTTTTGGAGTCCTAAACCGGCGTAGCCGCCGACGTCAGTCGGCGCACACTTTTCAAATGGCGCGGACTGACGTCCACGGCTACGAACAAACCAGCCTTGCCCTCACGAAACCAACGACCGATGCTGGTAATGCAGGATTTTGAACTCCGGCGTGTCGCGGATTTCTTCAGCCAGCACGAACCGGCCTTCAAACGGCGGGAAAAACGCGTCGCCTGCCACCTCGCGTTTGACCAGCGTGAGGTAAAGATCGGAACAGCGCGGCAACATCTGCCCGTAAATTTCCGCGCCGCCGCAGATGAAAATTTCATTGGGGAATTCCGACGGATCCAGCCGCTCCAGCGAGTTGAAAATCAGCAGGTCCGTCTTTTGGTCCTTCTCCAGTTTGCTGAAATGAAACTGGTAGGCGCGCTTGAGATAACGCCCGCCGCGCCACTCGTGATATTGCCCGAAAATTTCCGGATGACTTTTGATGAGCCGCTGCGGATGCCGCGTCAGGATCAGATTCTTCCGGTTGGGCAGCGGCTGGCCCAGGCTTTCAAACGTCTTCCGCCCCATGACGATGACGTTGCCCATCGTCATTTTTTTGAACCACTTGAAATCCTCCGGCAGATGCCACGGGATTTTGCCGTCCGCGCCAATCACGCGGTTCAATGACATTGCGGCGATGGCTTTGAAGTGTTTCATGTTGGAGTTCAAGCTTCGGCTTGTTCAGTGTTTATCCCTTTTTGCTTTGCCGGAGCAAGCTAAAGCTTGAACTCCAATTAAAGTTCCGGCGGATCCCGGTTTTTGCCATGCTCGCCAACTGGATATTCCCGCCAGATTTTCCCTGCCTGCTCGCGTCCACATTGTTCGATAAAACTTCCGCCGCTGGAAAACGGCCAATCCTGCCACTGCTGAACATAACCGTGGGGCACCGGATTGTGTCGAACGTAATTCGATGTCGCCCAGAAATGCCGGTCCGATTTCATTCCCGTTTTGGCGCAATTAAACCAGGCCTTGCGCCCTCGCCGGTTGTCTTCACCATTCCAGTCGCCGGCAATTGGGCGGAATAAATTTTCGCCAGTTTCGGAGGGTGGAGCTCTGCGACGCCCTGGCTGGCCCAAAATCTGGGGGCTCGTGGAACTCGCCCCTCCGAACCAGCGCGGATTGTTCTTGTGCCTTTTGCGCTTCTTTGTGGCTATGCTGGTCGCAGGTTCCGGTTTCAAGACATGAAACGCGCGTTCACACTCGTCGAACTGCTGGTGGTGATGGCCATCATCGCCATTCTCGCGGCGCTGCTTTTGCCGGTGCTAAGCCGGGCCAAGGCGTCCGCCAAGCGGATTGCGTGTGTCAGCAACGTCCGTCAAATCAATCTGGCCGTTCACCTGTATGCGGACGAACACGGTGACGCCATCGCCAATTACACCAACAGCATTGACCTTGATTACAAGGAAAACATTTTGCCGTATGTGGGACAATCGACGAATTCATCGCCCGACAACACGGTGTTTGCGTGTCCGGCCGACGATTTCGATTTATCCGGCCCGATGGGCTCGTGGTTTTTTGATCCGTCCAGCGGCCGGGGCTTTTGCCATCAGGCGTGGACGCATTTTTCCAGCTACGGATTCAACGGCCTCGGCACGAACGACGAGCCGCATCTGGCGCAAAAACCGTTCGCCTCGGTGCGCGAGCCGTCCCGGACGGTCTTGATTGCGGAAATCTCCGGCGCCATCGGTGTCAGCGCCCACGACCGCCTGCAGCCGCTGCAATTCCAAGATGCCCGCAACGTCTTGAGCTTTGTGGACGGCCACGTCAGCTACCTCAAAATCTATTGGGATGGAGTGCAAGGCATGGACGGTTTTCCCATTTTTTACGAACCGCCCTCCGGCTACGAATATAAATGGACGGGGAATTGATTTTCGTCAGTTTCGGAGGGCGGAGCGCTGCGACGCCCTGGCTGGCATGAATATTGGGGCTCGTATAACTCGCCCCTCCGAAAGGGCGGGCGGCCCGCTGGCAGTCGTGGCGGCGGTCGGCAGATGCCGCATTGCTTCGAGAAAAATGATGAGTGCGGCTTTCTGCCGAAAGCCGCTACGCTCGGTTGGAAATGAAAACTGGTCACGAGATGTGACAGGAGAAAACCGGGATGATTTTCAGCGCCGTCGGCGCGACATCTTTGTAGAAACCCGGACCAAAAGATTTCCAAGCTCCGTCAGGAGCGAAATCTTCAGGATATGCCGCCCCGATGGGGCTGGAGGTGGATTTGGCATTTGGTGCTACAAATATTCCGCGCCAACGGCGCCGAAAGGGCGGGCGGCCCGCTGGCGGTCGTAGCGGCGGTCGGCAGACCGCCGCATTGCTTCGGGAAAAATGATAAGTGCGGCTTTCTGCCGAAAGCCGCTACGCCCGGTTGGAAATGAAAACCGGTCACGAGTCGCCGACGGAACTGGGGGATTTGGCAGACGAAAACCTACGGCTGAAGCCGTGGGCTAATGGTGCTCAACGTAAACCTTGCTGCCATCATATTTGTAACAAGTGAGATCACCGTGTCGAAGTCCATCTTTCATATTTGTCTCAAGGCACTTTTGTCCGTTGATGTAATACTCAATCCAAACACCGGTAAAGTTTGTCGGCGCTTTAACCGGGAAATAGATCGGACTTAGTAAAATATCCCGACTGTATAGAGTCTCATTGCCTCGATATTGACCTTGGTATTGGTAGTTGCATCTCAATATCCATGCTTCATCAAGTCGGTATTCCACGGAGAGTAATTGGTCTCCGCTTCCGAGACCGGGTTTGATGTTAAGAGTCCGCAAACGTTGTTCGATATTTGTCATCTTGTCTCCAATCTTCAACGTGGCGACAAGTGAATCCCATTTGGTGCGTGATGGAGGCGTGTAAGTGGCACGAAGTATTTTTGCCGCCGCGTCCCTTGTTTCCGGCGACGGAGAACTTAGATCCGAAACAGGCGACGCAATGAGTTTGCTTGCACAACTTAAAACCAAGATTGCTGCAAAGACTCGTTTCATATTGATATTAAATGCACCCAACGAACAAAAGTTGCTTCACTCTACTTTTCCTGTGCACTTACGCCGCGACTTTCAGCGAATAAATTCGATTTTATTTATCCCGCTTCAACAGAAATTCCGCCAGGGCTTCGAGGGCGACGGCGCGGCCTTTGAAAACTGTTAATGCAGCGAAGGCCTTGGCCGTCAGTTGCTCCGCAATTTTCCGCGATTTTTCCAGGCCGACAATCGCCGGGTAGGTCGCTTTTTGCGCTTGCGTGTCCTTGCCCGCCGTCTTGCCAAGCTGCGCGCTCGTCTGCGTCACGTCCAGGATGTCGTCAATCACCTGGAACGCGAGCCCGACGTGATAACCGAAATCCGTCAGCGCCTTGAGTTGCGCCGTCGTGCAATTGGCGCTCATGCCGCCCAGCCGCACGGAACAACACAGCAACGCGGAGGTCTTGCGCTCGTGGATGTAGCGGAGTTCGTCCACGGAAAGTTTTTTGCCTTCGCCTTCCAAATCCGCCACCTGACCGGCGACAAGTTGCAACGAGCCGGCAGCCTTGGCGATTTCCAGAATCAAATCGCGATGCGGATAGCGCGGCCAGCCTTTGGCTTGCGCGGCGATTTCAAACGCCTGTGTCAGCAGCGCATCGCCCGCGAGCACGGCGATGCCTTCGCCGAAGACCTTGTGGTTGGTCGGCTTGCCGCGGCGGAAATCGTCGTTGTCCATCGCCGGCAGGTCGTCGTGGATGAGCGAATAGGTGTGGATGCACTCGACGGCGCAGGCCAGCGGCAGGGCGTCGGCTTCGCGTCCGCCGCAGGCCGCCGCCGCCGCGAGGCAAAGCGCAGGGCGCATCCGCTTGCCGCCGGCAAAGAGCGAATAGCGCATGGCTTTGTGGATGGTCGCGGGCCGGGTCTTGTCGCTGGGCAGGAATTTATCGAGCGCGGCGTTGACGGTTTTGGTGCGCGTGGCCAGGAATTGCTGCAAATCGAATTGGGTCTTTGCGGACATGACGGTTTGTTTTAGAAAACGCCCCCAACCGGCGCAAGTTTTAAGGGGATTTTATTTGCAGCGGCCTTCCGTGAGCCCCGGTGAAATCAAAGGCGGCGATTGCAAACCACCGCTACGACCCAATAACGCCTGCTTTCAATCACTTGGTCAGTGACACATCGCTTTTCAAAACCACGAAAAAAGTGCAGCCCTGGCCGGGCGCGCTTCTCACTCCTATGTGTCCGCCATGTGACACCGTGATTTCCCTGGCGATGGAAAGTCCGAGGCCGGCCCCGGACTGGGGCTGGCCGGGCACACGGAAAAACCGGTCAAAAATCCGGGTGTGATATTCCTCTGGAATGCCGGGGCCCTGGTCGGTGACGTTGAATTCCACGTCATTCTCCTTAACCAGCCTGGCCCCCAGAACAATCTCGCCGTTTTCGGGAGAATGCTTGATGGCATTGGAGATGAGGTTGGTGAAAACGTGATTGATGCGTTGCCGATCCACCGGGACGACGGGCAGATCCGGTTCAATCATGAAATTCACATTCAAACCCTTGGCTGTAATTTTACCGGCCATTTCCTTCATCGCGCCGATCAACAACTTGGTCGGGGCAACCGGCTCTTTGTGCAAGCTGTCGCTCCCTTCCTCCAATCGGGCGAGATCGAGCAGATCGTTCAAAATCCGCAACAGCCGTTCCGTGTCGTTCCGGGCCGCTTGGAGCAATTCGTCCTGCTTGGGCGTAAGCGCCCCGACGGTTTTTTCGAGCAAAATGTGCAGCACCATCCGCACGCTGGTCAGCGGACTTTTTATTTCGTGGCTGACCGTTGCGACGAGATCGGTTTTGGTGGCATCCAGCAGGCGGAAGCGGGTGACGTCGTACAAAACCACCGCCACCCCGAACAGAACGTCCTCCTTGTTTCGCATGGCCAGGACGCGCGGCAAAAAAAACGTGTCCTCGCCGTCGATCCGATAGGTGATTACTTCGTTGAAGCTGTCCGGGAGAAAATTTTCGCCGCTGGCAAGGGTATTCCGGGCGATGGCCTGCAGCCGGTCGGGCAATTGACCTTCCAGGTGGAGGCTGGATGCCAGAACATCCGCCGCCGGGTTTTTCAATTCGATGCGCCCTTCCTTGTCCAAAACAAAAATCGGGTCCGGAAACGAAGCGAGCGTCGCCTCCATCGTGCGATGGAGGCGGACAATTTTCTCCGTGGTGCTTTGGCGGTATTCCTGAAGTTGGGCCGCCATTTTGTTGAACGCCAGGGCCAGTTCCCCCAGTTCGTCCCGCGTAGTAACCGGCACGGGTTGATCCAGCCGGCCTTCGCCCAATTCGCGTGTCGCCCGCGTCAACAATTGAATCGGCTCCAAAATCGAGCGGCCAAGTTGATAACCGGCATAGGCGGAAAAAAGCAGCGCGAGAACCGTGCCGAAGATCATCAGACGCGTGACCTCCTGGGTGATGTTCCGAATGTTCTGGCTGGTTGCCAGCATGGCCTTGTGGTTCAGATCGTGGATTTTCTGCAGCAGCAGGTTTATCGTTTGCCCGCTCGGCACAACGTCCTGTTCATATGCCTGACGCTGGTTTTCCAGGCTGTCAATGGCGCTGATTCTGTCAACCGCCTTGAGAAAAGCCTGGTAATTGGTCGCCACATTCAGGCTCAAAGCCCTTTCCCCGGGCAGTGTGCTGGCCTTGATCAGCAAATCGAGGTTTGTCTCAAAATGTTTCCGGTATTCCATCAAGGCATTTTTGTTGCTGACGCGTGGTCCGGCGATCACCCACGACACCTCCCGGTCCATTCCCGACAGGGCAAGACTCATCGCCGAGGCCGCGGTGAAACTCTGGTAATTGTTCGTCACGGAGGCGTCAACGATGTTGGCCAGGCGGGCAAAGAGCACGATGGCATAAGCGCCGACGGCCAGCAGAATGACCACGAACGGCGTCAGGTAAAGGAACAATCGGGTGCGCAACATGGTGCGGGAACAGGTTATCCGTCCTGAACCTCCGGGGCACGGGATATTTCTTTCTTCTTGCGATGCAGCGTGTCCCGGGTGATGCCCAAAATCCTTGCGGCTTCACTCATCGTGGCCGCCTGTTTCATCACGCGGGCGATATGTTCAGTTTCGATTTCCCTCAGGGACACCTTCGCGCCGATTTGAACTCCCGGTGCCGGCGTTGGCGGAGAATTTTGGAAAAGTTTTTCCGGCAAATCCAGCAGATCAATTTCGTTGGCATCGGCCAGAATGACGGCCCGTTCAACGACATTGCGCAATTCACGCAGGTTGCCCGGCCAGGCATATTGTCGCAGGACCGCTTCCGCTTCCCTGGAAAAACCTTTGAGCTGTTTGCCGCATTGCCTTGAGAAAAACTGAAGGTAACGCTCCGCGATTTTCAGCAAATCGCCCGGACGCTCCCGCAGGGGCGGTATGGGGACGGCAATGACGTGGAGCCGGTAATACAAGTCGTCCCGGAAACGCCCTTCCTGAACGGCCTTTTCGAGATTCCGGTTCGTCGCGGAAATCACCCGCACGTTGGCGCGGCGCGTCTTTGCTTCCCCGACGCGTTCATATTCCTTCTCCTGCAACAACCGCAGCAACTTGGGTTGTATCTCCAGCGGCAATTCCCCGATTTCATCGAGAAACAGCGTGCCGCCATCCGCCAGCGCGACCTTGCCCACCTTGTTGCCCACCGCGCCGGTGAAGGCGCCCTTGGCATGACCGAACAATTCGCTCTCCAACAACTCCTGTGACAGGCTCGGACAACTCACGGTCACAAAAGCGTTGTCCTTTTGCGGACTGTTTTCATGCAGCGCGCGGGCCACCACGGTTTTCCCCGTCCCGCTTTCGCCCAGCAGCAGAATGGTTGCGGGTGTCGCGGCGGCCTTGAACGCCAGATCGAGCGCCTTTTGCATCGCCGGCTCGCAAGTGGTCAGGTCGGTCGTCAAGGTGTCAGCCGAAATGCGGGACTCCAGTTCCGCCACGCGGCTCCGGAGCTTGCGGGCCTGGATTAACCGGCCCATCACCTGCCGGACTTGTTCGGGCGTGAACGGTTTGGGGATGTAATCCACCGCGCCGCGCCGCATCGCTTCCACCGCCGTTTCAATCGAGGCATAGGCGGTGAACACGATCACCTCCAATTCCGGATTGATCTTCAACAACTCGGGCAGCAAATCCAGTCCGCTTTCCCCGTTCAATTTCAAATCCAGGAACGCGATGTCGAACGTGTCGTTTTCAAGCTGCTGCCGCGCGGCGGCGCCATTTTCCACGCTCACCGTTTCGTGCCCTATCGCTTCGAGCACGACAGCCATTATCCGGCGAATATTTTCCTCGTCGTCAACGATCAGTATTCGCATCGGGCTACCTGCCTTCTGGGGCTGCATGACAACCATGATAATGCAATGTCACCGGAAAGGCGAAGCGGTTTTTCAGCCGAATACCGGTCTGCCTCGCCCAAAATCCGTGTGCATACCGCCTTCGTTTCATTTCGGCGCGGCAAGCCGTGCGGCGATTTACACAAATCGAAATCGTCTGAGTAACGTTAGGAACTCGTAAAGATCGAGTAAGGAGGCACAATTCCTTTGCGCCCTTGACGCCAGCGTTTGAAATTCACCGCTGTTGGGTCGAGGAAGACTGAGCCGTCACGAAGCTTTGTAGTGCCCGCAAGCGTTGTATTGTAGGTTTCGGTGCGGCGGCTGCCCGTGGTCGCATTGACCTTGCTGCCAACGTAAGTCCAGTCGGGTTCAGGATGATTGTGCCCGTTTAACACAGCAAACATGAGATGGATAAAGCGAATATTTCCTGTCTGCGGTTCAATCTGGAAGCACGCGATGAGATGCCAGCCAGAGTGGCCATTGTGGCTCTCGCCACCCTTGCCAATTTGTATTGTGGATTTCACTTCCAAACCGACTGGCTTGCCACCTTTCTTCGCCGATGGATTGATTAGGTCGGGGTAGGCTTGGTCAGAGTTGTGTTTGTAAGGCGAGTGATCGTTCAGCGCATCACAGAACATATTAGACACGAGTCCGCTGAAATTGTTCCCTTGAATGTATTCGGGAAGCGGCTTCGCTCCGCTGGCGATCAAGTTGGCGTTGATGCGGGACACGATGCTTTGCGTGGCGTTCATTGCCGCCTCCAAATGTGAAATGTTCATGCCCGGCGGCAGTGGAACTTTCGGGCGGAAGTAGTCACTGTTAATCGTAACGCCGGACGCTGTGGGTTCAGGGGCAAACGCACCTGCAATTAATTGCGGCAGCGGACAGGCGAGTGCGCGAGCGAGAGATTCAAGAATATCTATGGAAAAATTCTCACGGCCATTTTCCATACCGGAGAGGTGCTGGTAAGTGATGCCCGTCTTGGCGGCCAGTTGCTCCTGCGTGAGTTGCTTTCTCTCGCGGAGTTTGCGGACGAATCGACCAATGATTACTTTGGCGTCCATTTCGCCCATAGTTGATACACATTTCGGGCTTGCTTGTCTTTCGCCTATAGTTGAAAGTCAGCGCCGTTGGCAATGTATCGGATTTTTCATGCAGACTGCTTTGATTGGCTGCGCGGGTGCAAGCCCCACTCGCTCCATGCGGTTTGCACTGATCCACCCTACGGCATTTTGGAGTTCACCGAAAAAGAAGTTTCCAAACTGCGGGCCGGGCGCGGTGGTGTGTGGCGACTTCCGCCGACGATTGGCGGCAGCCGGCGCGACCCCCTACCCCGCTTTACCGTCCTGACCGACGCGCAAAAGCTGGAGCTTCGGCGCTATTTTCATGATTGGGGCAAGGTGCTCAAACCCGCGCTCGTGCCAGGCGCGCATGTGTGTGTGGCAGGGCATCCGATTCTCCAACATCTGGTTCAAGCGGCGATGGCTGAAGCGGGCTACGAAGTGCGGACTGCCATCATGCGACTTTATTTCAGTTTCCGTGGCGGCGACCGCCCAAAGAACGCGGAACGAGAGTTCCCTGAAGTCTGCGTGACGCCCAAGGGTGCTTACGAACCTTGGATGCTTTTTCGAAAACCCATCGGGGCGAAAACGGTCGCCGAGAATCTTCGCCAGTGGAAAACCGGCGGCCTGCGCCGGCTCTCGGTTGACAAGCCTTTGCCCGATTCGATTCCAAGCGGGCGCACGCCCGACCGCGAGGAAGCCATTTCCAACCACCCGTGCCTCAAACCTCAACATTTCATGCGCGTCATCGTCCGTGCGTTGCTTCCACTTGGAGAAGGCACGGTACTCGACCCATTCATGGGGTCTGGTTCGACCATCGCCGCCGCCAAAGCTGTCAGCTATGATTCCGTGGGCATTGAGTTGGACGGCGAATATTTTAAGTTGGCCGAACATTCCATCCCACGGCTCGCGGCGTTGTATCCCGACTTCACCGGCCAGGAGCTTCAAATGAATGGCGAGTATGGCTCGGTCGAGCGCGAGGACGAGCAGCAGTTGGCAATGGTTCTTGCGGAGAAGCCGGCGGCTTACAAAACAAAACCTTCTTCAAAAATCCGTCGTAATGGTTCTGGTCGTTGACGTTATTCGGACTGGCCAGGAAAAGTTTCTTCCTTGCAGCTTTGCAAAAATCCGTGTGCATCCCGCCTTCGTCAAACTTCGGCGTGGCAAGCTGTAATCTTTCGTGATTTAATTACGTCCGGCATATGCGACCGTTTCCGAGACCTCATCCAGGAATTGAGTTTGAGAATCGTTCTGATTACGAAACTTTCACACTCAAACAAAAAAGAAGACGCGTTGATTCTTGTGATCCTGCTTTTGGAAAGCTTAAAAAACTCGTGCAACAAAAAGTTAAAGAAGCTGAGATTCAAGTTTTTTTTGAGGAGTATCCGTATCTATTGCCAGGAATTGGCATTTTACACCATGGCCCGTTTGAAGGAGTCGTTGCAACAAAATTCCAATTGGGCAACGCTTATGAAACAGATTTTGCCTTCATCGCTTCCACTTCTCAAACATTGCATATTTCCTGTGTGGAAATTGAATCTCCTAGAAAACTTCTTTTTCAAAAAAATGGAGCATTTAGCCGGGATTATTTAGATGCGAAGCAGCAAATTACGGACTGGCTCTTTTGGGCGCATCACAATGTAAGGCAAGCGTTGGATTGTTGGGGGTATCTACTCAAAGATATTAAGCCACACTTTTACACGATAGAATTCCGTGCTTATTTGGTGTTTGGACGAAGGGCTGATATTGACGATCCAAAAAAACGGGAACGGTGGGCTGCCGAATCTCTTAGCTTAAAAAATGGTTTGTCCACTATGACTTATGATCGCTTAATTGAACAATCAGACTTTCGTGAACATGGAATTGATAACGGCAATTTGGTTGTTTGCAGCTATCGTGACCGGCGGTTTCGCGTTAAGAAATTATGTCCCTGCAACTGAAAATCCATGTTTATCTGCGTTCGTCATTGGTTTAATCTCTACGCAGCGAGAAAATGAGTCTACCAACTGCCAAAGTATTCAAATGGAGTCGCAAGTCTGAATGGCGCAAAACATTCTTTGACTTGATGGATGATTTTGCTGACGAACAAGTTTTGGTTGAGACCCAAAAATTTGAGAAAGCAAGGTTCTCGATCGAAGACATTTCTTGGCTTAACGAAATAATCTCTCGAATCAAAGGTCCTCAAACTGATGTCCAAATTCGTTTGGCAGAAAGACTCCAAAAATATTACGACTTCGCAATAGCATTCCACGGTTGCAGGCCAAGTTCGGTGGAAAGTTATAAAAAACAAGGACTCCGCCCATCTGACACGAATGAGTTAAGAAGAATCGCCACAGAGCTGTTTGGTGATACTCCGCGTCTACATGAAAGCTTTCAAGAACTTCAGAACGGATACGGGGGTTATGAAAGCCACAACAACGGAAAGATTTTTTTTAGTTTAATAAAGCATACCTTGCTGAACGAGTGGAATGGTTATTTGCTTAACGGAAGTGAATTTCTAGCCGCCATAGCTAATAGGTTAAACGTGACTGATAAACTAATTGGCTATGGCAAACCGGTAATTGTGGAATGTTTAATCTCTCGCGAGCAACTCGATTTCAGCTTCTGGAAATCCATTGCCGCACACGAAATCGAGGATGTACTCAACAAAATCCTGTTTCCAAACGCAGAATGCAAGCGGCGAGTTTCCACAGGATTTTATATTTCAAGCGCAATCCCTCCTGAACGACTAAAGTTTCACTTTCCGAACGAGCTAGTAGTTCAAACGGAGTACTTTGATTTTGACACCAATCAAATCCACAGGGTCATGGAAAGAAAGTTATGCTTCAATCAGAAGGTGGCCGCATAATTTTTATGGAATACGAAGCGGTCATCGGTCTGGAAACCCATGTCCAGCTCAAAACGAAATCGAAGATGTGGTGCGGCTGCGCCAACGCATTCGGCGCGCCGCCCAACACCAACGTCTGCCCCGTCTGCCTCGGCCTGCCCGGTGTGCTGCCCGTGCCCAACGACGAGGCGCTGCGCCTGACCGTGCTCACCGGCTTCCTGCTGAATTGCGAGATCCCCCGCTTCGCCAAGTTCGACCGGAAAAGTTATTTCTATCCGGACATGCCGAAGAACTACCAGATCACGCAATACGACAAGCCGTCCACGGCCAACGGCCACGTCGAGTTTGAATTCAACGGCGGTCGGGCGCGCGTGCGCATCACCCGCGCGCACCTGGAGGAGGACGTCGGCAAGAGCACGCATTTCGAGCGCAACAGCGGCGTGGACTTCAACCGCGCCGGCGTGCCGCTCATGGAAATCGTTTCCGAGCCGGACCTCACCAGCGCCGACATGGCCTACGAATACCTCAACGCGCTCAAGGACATCCTCGTTTATGGCGGCGTGAGCGATTGCGACATGGAAAAGGGCATGGTGCGCTGCGACGTGAACGTGAGCGTCCGGCCCAGGGGCGCGAAGGAACTCGGCGCAAAGATCGAAATCAAGAACATGAACAGCTTTTCCGGCGTGCGCCGGGCGCTGGAATATGAAATCCCCCGCCAGATTGAGGTGCTGACCAAGGGCGGCAAGCTGATTCAATCCACACGCCGCTGGGACGACGCAGCGGGCATCACCGAGGAAATGCGCACGAAGGAACACGCGCACGATTACCGTTATTTCCCCGATCCCGACCTGATGCCGCAGGCGCCGACGGACGCATGGCTCGCCGAAGTGAAAGCACGCGTGGTGGAACTGCCACTGGCGCGCAAACAACGGTTCATGAAGGATTACGGTTTGCCGGCATCCGACGCCCAGACGTTCGTTTGGGACGTGCCGCTGGGAAATTATTTTGAAGGTGTTGCCAAAAAGTCGAAGAACCCGAAATCCATTGCCAACTGGGTCATCAACAATCTCCGGGCGAAACTCGCTGAAAGCAGCAACCGACGTGAGTCGGCTCCATCTGAAGACCCCGCAATTGATCAGAGCCGACTAACGTCGGCTGCTACGGGAATTACGCTGGCCAATTTGAAATTCAAACCCGAAGCCATCGTCGAATTGGCCGGTCTGGTCGAAAACAAAACCATCAGCAGTTCCGCCGCACAGCAGGTGTTTGCCGAAATGTTCGACACCGGCAAATCGCCCGCTGCGATTGTCCGGGAAAAGGGGCTGGCGCAGGTGAGCGACACCGGCGCGATTGAAAAGTTCTGCGACGAAGCCATCGCCGCGAATCCCGGCCCGGTGGCCGATTTCAAGGCCGGCAAAGCCGCCGCATTGAACTTTCTCAAAGGCCAGGTGATGAAACTGAGCAAGGGCAAGGCAAACCCGGCACTGGCCGGTGAAATTCTGGAGAAGAAATTGAACCGCTAATTGTCGCTAATAAGCGCTAATGAACTCACATTAGCGGTTATCAGCGCGGATTAGCGGTTTTTACTTCCACGGCATAGACCTGGCTTTTGCCGCTCAGGTTGGAGCGGAAGATGACCCATTTCCCATCCGGCGAAAACATGGCGTTGGGTTCCAGCGCGTAATCGTGTTTGCTCAGGTTAACCAACCGCTCGGCCTTGAAGACGCCGGGCCGGATGAGGCCGGTCCCGTCAATGTTCGTCCCGGCGGTATCCGGCACGAGTGCCGGGTGGAACAGGTAAATCCATTTGCCGTTTTCAGCATGAGCAACCATGCCAGCACCGCCCCCGTCGCCGCAGAATAGTTTTCCGTCGGGCGACACATTGAAGTGCACCGACCATTCATCGCGCTGGAGATGATACCGTGTCCTTTGGCCGGTCGTGACGTTGTAACCGGCGACCCAGAAATCCTCGCCGCGAGGCGTTTGCAGGTCATACCAGATGGTCTGGCCGTCGGCACCCCAGAATTCGTGTCCGGCAATTTCCATGGCCATGGTGCGTTTGTGGATGTTCGTCAGCCCGGTACCATCCGTGCAGATGGTCCAGATGCGATCCACCTTTTGCCACGAGCCTTCATGGCAGAACATGAGCAAATTTGGATCAGTTGGCGAAAACACGAGATGGTTGAGCCAGTCGTTGCAATGGTTGAATTTTTTCATGTCGCCGGTTTGCAAGTTGTAAAAGAAAAGTTCCATCGGCGGGTGTTGATCGAACCTTTCCTGAATATTTTTGGCCTTGCTGCGGCTTTGCTCGTCCACTCTTCGGTTCGGGCCGAAATCAACATTTTCCTCGTTTGTCACCGAATTGCTTCGGTCGGTGATGGTCCCCGCCAGCAACGTCTCGTCGGCATTGACGGCGGAAATCGAGCCGCCCGGCGGCAGCCTGGCGATTTCGCGCGTCGCTTTGGTGTCGGGGTCGGTGGCGTAAACCATCCCATCCCGGCTGTAATAAACCTGGCCGGTCTTGTGACCGACCAGGATGATGCGGACGTTGCCGTCCACGATTTTTTCAATGGTTCGTGTTTTCAGGTTGATGGCCGAGATGCCGGTCGGCGTGCTGACGACCATCTTTTGCCCGTCAGGCGTGAAGGCATTGAGGTTGAAATACAGGCTTTGGCTGCCCGGTTCGCGCGAAAGCTGGATGACGCGATGGCCGGTGTCCGGATCAATCCATTCCGTTGGGGACTGGTTGGTCGCCACCTCCGCCCGTACGCACAAGGCCAACAGGCAAACGCCAGGCATCAGAATGGAGGGAAATCTTTTCAAAAGAGATGCGCTTGAAATGGTTGCAATTTCGTCTGTATCCCATCTTGGACGCGGGAAAACCATCCAAGGTTAAGTCCAAAACGCTTGTGCCTTCGGGGTTAAGCCGATGCCGACGCCGGCGGCAACCTTCACCACCGTTTTTCAGGAGCGATTAATTGGATATGGATACTAAAACGCGGTAAAAGCTATGGGATTGAGCCGCAGGGGCAAGATAATAACCCTGGCTGCCGATCACCGAGATGTTGCCCGGCGCGGTCAACCACACTGGATCATCCAAATTGGTCTTGTATTGAATTTGATAGCTCCTGCCCGCCACCGCCGGCCAAGTGAGGCTGATGGTGCTGTTGGCCGGGGCTGCAGCCGAAAGCCGGAACACGGAGTTTGGATTGGTGGGATCTGTGCCGGCGATATAGTCCTGCAGGTTTGACATGCCGCTGCCGTCGGCGTCGTCCGACGCAAGTGAAAGGTCGCTCGCCTCCCCGGTCGGGTGCCCGAAATATTGAATCATCCACCAATCCGGAATCCCGTCCCCATCGCTGTCCACCCAATACCCGAAAGCATCCTGCACGCGGTTCAAATCGCCGCTAACCAGGCCGGAGCCCAGGTCCAGGAAGGCAACCGTCGTGCCGTCATCGCTGATTACGGGCCGGGACACCCAGAGAATCGGGCCGGACCCGGACTGCCCCACGGTCAGCACCGTGTTGGATCCCGTCACGCGGTCCAGGAGAAACACGTTCGGGGGTGCGGTGTTGTCGCCAATCACCGTATTGGTCACGACACTGCGGTACGCCACGAACTGTCCGTTACCACTCATCACCGGCGCATCAGAAAATGCGTCCCAACTGCCGGTGCCCGGACCGGCAAGGCCGATGAGGGACAGCGTGCCGGTCTGGAAGTCGAGCAGGTAAACCTTGTTGGTGCCGTCGTCTGCGGCGCCCAGGTTGGTGGTGGAAACAAAGGTCAACCAACGGCCGTCATCGCTCCAGCAGGCAGCGTTACGAATCGTAGCCGTGCTGGGGATTGAGAAAAGATTCGACCGGGTGGCGATGTTGTCCACGTAGAGGGTGTTGAGACACCGATAAAGGATTTTTGTCCCGGTCGGATCGATGGCTGCCGAGGTGACCGCCCCCGCATTGGTGTAGATGTCCGTGCCGAGTTGGGTGTCCCGGATTTGCAACCTTGTGGTTGAACTAACGCCGTACGCGTAGGCAACGTAACGGCCGTTGCTGCTCAGGGAAGGACCGAAAGCATAGTAATTGGCCCCTTTCAGTCCCACGGTCTGCCCCAGATTCATGTCCCACCAGTAAGTGTTCACCCCGCCGGTTACCCCGCTGGTTATTACCACAGCCAGGTTTGACGCCCGGCTCAGAAAGGCAACATACCGTCCATCCGGGCTGATCACCGGATCGGAAGCATCGCCATTCCCAGCACTCCCGGTACAGGAGAAACCAGAGGGAACCACGCTGACCAGGACGGTGGTACCGGTCTGAAGATCGCGGCGAAACACGTTGCCATTGGTGTTGACCGGGCTGGTGATCAGGTTGGTTGCCGCGCTGATAAACACCACGTAACGGCCATCCGCGCTGATGACCGCGTTTCCGGAGCCGCCACCGAGGGCCGGCCCTCCGTCGAACCCGACGCTCACCAGCAGGTTGGTGCCGTTCACCAGGTCGCGCACAAAAACGTCCGGCTGCTTGTTCGTGTCGTTGGGAACCAGGTCATCCGCCGGGCTGGCGAAAGCCACCCATCGCCCATCCGCACTGACCGATACCGGGGACAGTGTGCTGAGCCCATCAGCCGCTTGTGGAATCACCGTCGCATTCCTTTGAGAAACCATTTCCGTGGTCCCCGCGACAAGGTCCCGCACGAAAACATCCTCGGCGCGATTTTTGTCCAAGCCGACCAGGCTGCCATCCGGGCTGCTGAAGGCGACGAACCGCCCATCCGCGCTCAGGCCCAGGGACGTCAGTGTGTCTGCGGTCGAGCCGATGCCGTTGGTGTCCACGTCCACCAATTGCGTGGTGCTGGATGGCAGGTTGCGCAGGTAAACATGAGAGCCATTGGTCACGGCATTGGCGACCAGATTGGTGGCGTTGCTCAGGAACGCCACAAACTGGCCATCGGGACTGATTACCGGCGCACACGAGGTCGTATTGGCCGGGACGCCGCTCCCATCATCACTGACCAGTGTGTCCAAATTCAATTGCGCATCCCAAACGTGAACGCTGGAATAGCCCGAACCAAGGGAACCTTCCTGCCTGGCAAAAGCGATGAAACGCCCATCGGGTGTCATTTCGGGACCATAGCTGTCATCGAGGTCAACCGACCCTGCGATCCCGTTTGTATTGACCACCGCGGTCGCCGCCATGGTTGAATCATATTGCAGAATCACTCCGGCGCCCGTCGTAGTCGTCGCGCCGGCTTTGAAAGCGACGTATCGCCCGTCATCACTCAACCGCGGATGATAGGCCGGCATGCCGCTCAAACCGAGCGCGGTCGACACAATCGCCGCGGCATTCGTGCTGGCCCAGGTCGTGGTGCCCATGAGCCGATCTCGCACATACACTTCGCCCTTGGAAGTGCCCGGGACCGCAGGCGCCAGGTTCGTCGCCAGGCTGAAAAACGCCACATACCGGCCGTCCGGGGTGATGACCGGTGCCGCCATGATCGGGCTTACACTGCCGGAGGGAAGGAGCGCCCCCACGCTCACCAGACAGTTCGTCCCGGCAACCAAATCCCGCACGAAAATGTCCGGAATGCCGTTGGTGTCTCCCGGAACCAGGTTCGACGCGCGGCTGATGAAGGCCACATACCGGCCGTCCGGCGTCATGACCGGGTCGGTCGAGGCCCCGTTCGCCGGACCGCCATTCGTTGACACATTCACCAGTGTGGTTGTCCCCGCCACCAGGTCGCGAACAAAAATGTCCGTAACTCCGTTTGTATCGTTCGACACGAGATTGCTGGCGTCGCTTTGGAAGACAACGAATTGCCCGTTGGTGGAGGCCTGGCCGGGCATTGAGTTGCCGTTGCCGCCGCCGGTACCGCTCAAGTTGCCGCTGACCAGCACCGTGGTGTTGCTGGTGCGGTCGCGCAGGAACACGTTCAAGGCATACACGCTGTTGCCACCGGGCACGAGATCGTTGGCCGCGCTGGCAAAAACAACAAAACGGCCATCGGGACTGAGGCTGGGAACAACGGAATTATCATCGCCGCCCGCCGGCAGGGGCACGGAGGGATTTCGCGCCGAAAGCAATTGCCCCGGCACCGCCTTGGCCAGGGGAACAAGCATTGACATGGCCAGAAGCCAGACTGTCATCGCAAAGCTTCCACTGAAAGCCTTCGGGGCCGCTGGCATCATCCGCGGGTTTTGATTCGTGCATTCACCGCAATCAACCGTTCTTGTTTTCATGGTTCCGGGAAGTTGAAGGTTCTATTTTTGTTCATCGCGCCTGGAGATTACTTGGAGAATCACATCATTTCAGTCGCCGGACATAACCGTCCACATGCCTTTGGGGGATCTCAACGTGCCGGTGCCGATGGTTTGCTGGTACTGGAGGGCTTCCACGTGGCCGTCATGGAAGAGATAGTTGAACCGGTTCCAGTGCGCCTGATACAACTGCTGGCCTTCGTTGTAACCGTTTTGAGTCAGTGTCGCCGGATTCTGGGGGGCGGCTGTGTCAATTTGGTAGAGGTTGCCCCAACCACCGGCCGTCCCATCCGCGGTGATTGGACCAACAGAAACGCAAGGCCAGATATTGCCAATATTTTCCATGCTGCTGGCTTCTTCCGTGAGCAGGATCGTGCCACCAGGATCTTTCACCACGGAAGTTTTGTAACCCTTCGCGTCCCAATCCGGGGTGGAGGCACTCGGGGCAGACCAATAAATTCCCACGCCATGGCGGTTCGGTTGGTTCAAATCCGGCAGGGGATATTTCCCGTTCTGGGGGTCAACTTGAAAATCCACTCCCCATGTGGAACCCGCACTGTTCATGGCATAAGTCCTGGGAGCAAACTGAAGATTGCCACCCGGTCCGTACATCCACATGACCCTGGGCTGCCGGTCCGCCGGGCATAATTCGATTGTTTCCATGGTAGGCGAAGAACCGGCCCACAGAACGCCTTGGGCCCACGAGCTGTCTGAATTGGTGTCACCGAAATAGTGGCGAATATAAGCGTCCCACGTCAGCACGCTGATATTAGCCTGATAACCGGCGGGGGGTAACATTTCATTATGGTCCTGTGCGAAAAGGTTGAAACCCACCTGGAGCTGTTTCAGATTGTTCTGGCACTGGATCCGCCAACTGTCCGTTTTGGTGCCCGCGAGTGCCGGCACCAGCAGCAGCGCCAGCACCGCGAGCGTTCCAACCACTACGAGCAGTTCAGTGAGGGTAAAGGCCTGGTCCGGTTGTACCGGGACCGACGGCGTCCGGTTTAAACGGTTTGAATGGATTGATGGATTCATAAACGTTAGTATCTTTCACAAGATAACTCGCAGGTACAAGGGCGATTCTTTCAAAAATCTTACGGGAAATTTCCGTTTGGATTTGCCTCACTGGCAATGACTTGCACAAAACAAGCAAACCCGGCAGGTCGGTGGAGGGTGTGTTTTAGCAGAGGCGGCGCGGCAGCGCCGCCCTACCACGCAAACCCGGCAGGTTGTTAGTGGGGGGCGTGTTTTAGCAGCCAGATCAGGCGCCAGAGCATGCCGACGATGACACCAAACCCGATATACGGACCGGCGGTGCTGATGAACCGGATCAACCGCTGACGGGCATTTTCGAGGCGCGGATCGTAGTGGCTAAATTGGAACGCCAGCAAAACGGTCATCATCTCATCGGCGGATTTGTAACGCCGGCGCGGGTCGGCGCGGCAGGCATCCAGGACGATTTTGTTGAAATGGACCAAGTTCCAGCCCTCGGCGTTGTCCTCCAACGGCGCCGGCAGCACCGGGTATTCATTCCGGTCCTTGCCGGTGCTGATTTCGTAGAGGACCTTGCCGAGCGAGTAGATGTCCGCCTGCGGCGTGCCGGCGCCTTCCGGCGCGATGAAACCTTCCGTGCCCACCTGCGAACCGGGTGCGGACAGTTCCGAGACCAGTCCCACGTCCGCCAGCTTGGGAAAACCATTCACAAAGATGATGTTGGAAGGCTTGACGTCGCGATGGATCAGGCCGTTCCGGTGCAGGTAACCCAGGGCCGAGGCAATGGCCGCACCCAGCCGGATGCATTCGCCGATGGGCAGGCGCCGGCGCTGCCGGTAATCATACGCCAGGGTGCGGGGCGAGTATTGTTCCGGAACGATGACCTGGCCGGTATTGACGTCGTCGCAGAGTTCCATCACGTAATAAAAATATCCGGCGGCATCGTTGCATCCCACCTGGAGGATATCCATCAAACCATCGTGCAACCGCGAGACCGGCTCGAATTTCAACACGCCATCAAACTCGCGCTGAAAAGACCGGCGGTGCTCGAACACTTTTTCATACACAATCTTGATCGCCCGGTAGGTCCCCAGAATGTTCCGGGCCAGCCATACTTCACCGCCGCTGCCCTTGCCAATGACCCGGATGAGTTCGTGGTCCGGGACGACCGGCGGGGCAGCCGCTGATGCTTCACGAGCCGGATTGGCAGGTTCGGTCATGATGTTGGCTCCGGTTCCACCTCGAGGTCCATTGCGGCATTCACCGGTTCGCCGGTTCGGAGTTCCACCTCCAGGCGGGCCGGGCAGTATAAACAGTCATTGCCGCGTAAACGCGGAACTCCCAACGGAGGCGGTGCCCAGATGCGCCTCCGTTCCCTCAGGCCTGATTCCATTTTTCCTCCAGTCGGCGTATTTCCTTTTTGAGCAATGCCGAAATGCGATATTTGACCAGATAAACCAGTCCCACGTTGACCCCCAACGCCCGGGCCACATTTCTCACCGGCCATTGCTTGATCACGTATAAATCGAAGATTTGATAGTGTTCCTCCTTGACGCGGGATTTGATTGTTTCCATCGCAGCCTTCAGCAAATTCGCCTGCCACTCCTCTTCCCAGACGGATTCCGCGGCATTGCCGGCCGGGTCGGGAATTTCCGCCACGTCCGCTCCGGTTTTGGAGTCATCTCCCCGCCCGGCGCGCGTGCGTTTTCGCAACTGGTCGGCAATGCGCCAGCGGATGACGTTTCGCAGCCAGCCTTTGAACGAACCCAGCGCGCGGTCGCGCTTGAACTTTTGGATGTCCCTGGCCACCGAGATGATGGTCTCCTGGACCACGTCCTGGGCCTCGGCTTCCGTCAGCCCGGACTTGATGGCGACCGAATAGATCAACCGCCAGTAGATGTCAAAAAAGTCCTTCCAACTGTCCTGGTCGTCCCAGTCTTCCAACCGGCTCAGGAGGGTGTAACGCGTGGGAATTGGATCTTCCACCAGCAACGTCATGATACAGCTCATACAACGATTACTCGCAAAAAGCGACGCGTTTCTTTCAAAAATATCTGGTTGTCCGACCCGTGTCCCGCCCCCGTGAATTTCCGTTTCACTCAACTGCCGGTTCCTTTATCTTCGCGGTCGCATGTTTTCGTCTGAAATCAAATCGGTTCACTTTGTCGGCATCGGCGGTACGGCCATGGCGTCCGCCGCCGTGGCCATGAAGGAAAAAGGTTTTGCGGTCACCGGCTCGGACCAGAATGTTTATCCGCCGATGTCCACGTTCCTCGCGGAGCGGAAGATCGCGGTGATGAACGGTTACGCGGAGCGGAACCTTGCGCACAAACCCGACCTCGTCGTCATCGGCAACGCGATTTCCCGCGGCAACCCGGAAGCCGAGTTTGTGCTCGATCACAAGTTGCGTTATTGCTCGTTGCCGGAGTTGTTGAAGGAATTTTTCATTCGCGGCAAACGTTCCATCGTCGTCGCCGGCACGCACGGCAAGACGACCACGACGGCGCTGCTGGCGTGGGTGTTCGAGCACAACAAGCTGAACCCGGGCTTCCTCCTCGGCGGCGTCCCGAACAACCTCGGCCAGGGCGCGCGGTTCACGGACAGTGAATGGTTCATCATCGAGGGCGACGAATACGACACGGCGTTTTTCGACAAGCGCAGCAAGTTCATCCATTACCAGCCGGAAATCGCCATCGTCAACAACCTGGAGTTCGATCACGCGGACATTTTTGAAAACCTGGACGCGATCAAAAAAACGTTCTCGCATTTCATCCGGATCATTCCGCGCAACGGCCTGCTGCTCGGCAACGGCGACGACGCGAACCTCGCGCCGCTGCTCAATGTGACCCATTGTCCGGTGAAGCGCTTCGGCCTCGGCGAGGACAACGCGGTGCATGCCTTCAACATCCGCTACGGCCCGACGGCGAGCGAGTTTGAAATTCCCAGTTTCAAATTCCACTTGAACCTGATTGGCGAATTCAACGTGCGGAACGCGCTGGCCGTGGTGGCGTGCGCGAAACATTGCGGGCTGAAAAACCATCAGATCCAGTCCGCATTCGAGACGTTCAAGGGCGTAAAGCGCCGGATGGAGGTGCGCGGCATTGCGGGCGGCGTAACGGTGGTGGACGACTTTGGTCATCACCCGACAGCGATCCGCGAAACGCTGCGAGCGTTGCGCCTGAAATATCCGCACGAGAAAATTTGGGCCATTTTCGAGCCGCGCAGCAACACGACGCGTCGGAACGTTTTTCAATCCGAACTGGCAACCGCCTTTGCCGACGCCGATGCCGTCGTGGTTGCGGAAGTTGCGCGGCTGGAACAGATCGCGCCCGAAGAGCGGCTCAACCCCGAAAAATTGATGCAGGATTTGAAGGCATCGGGCCGGGACGCCACGTATCTGCCGGACGCGGATTCAATCGTCGCGCACGTTGCAAAGAACGTTCAGGGCGGCGACATCGTCGTGGTGTTCAGCAACGGCGGTTTCGGCGGGATTCACGCGAAGCTGCTGGAGCGGCTGGGCCGGCGATAGGCTCTCCACAGCTTACCCAGCCAAGTAACCGGTCTAATTTTTCCGGCTGGTGTGCGCTGTTTCCTTGAAAATTATGAACTCCGTGTTCATTCTGAAGCATTGTGAATTGTGCCGTGGCAGCTCAGGTTGAGACCACCTGGCAGCGCGCGGCACAGGAAAGATGACCATGTCATACCGAGCCTGGTTTCAATGTATCAACCCGGAGTGCGGAGAAACTTATCCGCTCAATTCCATTGTGTACCAATGCCAGCGCTGCCATTCGCTGCTGGAGGTGCAGCACGACCTCAAGGCACTGAAACGCCGCAGCGCCGCGAACTGGAAAAAACTTTTTGAAAAGCGGTACATGAGCAATGAATGGCCTTACGGCTCCGGCGTGTGGGGCAAGAAGGAATGGATCTTGCCGCAGATCAAGGACGACGATGTTGTTTCGCTTTACGAAGGCGGCACCAATCTTTTCTGGGCCGAACGCTTTGGAAAGATAATCGGGGTAAACGAACTTTGGGTCAAACTCTGCGGCAACACCCACAGCGGCTCGTTCAAAGACCTCGGCATGACGGTGCTCGTGTCGCAGGTCAAGCAGATGATTTCCGAAGGCGCGCCGATCAAAGCCGTCGTCTGCGCCTCCACCGGCGACACCTCGGCGGCGCTGGCAACCTATTGTGCGGCGGCGGGCATCCAATCCATCGTGCTCCTCCCGCGCGGAAAAATTTCCGGCGCGCAGCTCATCCAGCCGATTTCGAACGGCGCACTCGTGCTCTATCTCGACACCGACTTCGACGGCTGCATGCGGCTGGTCCAGGAAATCACCAAGGACGAAACGCTTTACCTGGCGAACTCGATGAATTCGCTGCGGGTTGAAGGCCAGAAGACCGTGGGCATCGAAATTGTCCAGCAGTTCGACTGGGAAGCGCCGGACGTGATCATCATTCCCGGCGGCAATCTGGGCAACGTCTCCGCGCTCGGCAAGGGCCTGATGATGATGAAAGACCTCGGCTTGATTTCCAGGTTGCCGCGCATCGTCGTCGCGCAAGCCAAGCGGGCCAACCCGCTTTACCGTTCGTATCTGAAGAACTTCAAGACGTTCGAGCCGGTCCAGGCGCAAAAGACTTTGGCCAGCGCCATTCAAATCGGCAATCCGGTCAGCATTCAGAAGGCGATCCGCACGTTGAAACAATTCAACGGCATCGTGGAACAGGCTACCGAGGAGGAACTGGCCAACGCCGCGGCGCTGGGCGATCGCACCGGAATGTTCAACTGCCCGCATACCGGCGTCGCGCTGGCGGTTTTGATCAAACTGCTCAAGGCCGGCAAGATTGACAAATCCGAGCGCGTGGTCGTCATCTCCACGGCGCACGGACTGAAGTTCGTCGAGATGAAGGTGAAGTATCACCAGCGGGAACTGGATTTTCCGTGCCGCCATGCGAATCAGCCGATTGAACTGCCCGCCCGTTTGGACGCGGTGAAAGACGCGCTGCACAAGGCGCTCAAAAAAAGGAGCCGGTTCGATGTCTAGCAATCGTCGGAGGGGCGAGTTACACGAGTCCCAAAATCATTTTTCGAAAAAAGTCAGGGGCTCGCAGAGCTCGCCCCTCCGAAACAAGGATTTATTCAATGACTTCTAAAATTTACAACTCGCACAAGTGGGGCCCGTCCACCCTCGCCATTCATGGCCGGGGCCGGAGGCGCAAGGCGCACCATGCCGTTTCCACGCCCATTATTCACACCTCAAACTACAGCTTCGATTCCACTTCCGAAGTCTTCGAGTTCATGAAGGCCAAGGGCCAGGGCCGCGTCATCCGCGAACACGAATATGGCCGTTACGGCAATCCGACCCAGCAGGAGACCGAGCGCAAACTCGCCGCCATCGAAGGCGCCGAACGGGCCATTCTTTTCTCGACCGGCATGAGCGCGGTCATTCTCACACTGATGGCCTACATGAAAAAGGACGGCCACATCATTTTCACGAGCGACTGCTACCGGCAGACGCGTGATTTCGCGACCAACCTGCTGAAGAAATTCGGGATTCAATCCAACCTCGTGGACCCGACGGCGACGGCCATCGAAAAGGCCATCCAGCCCAACACGAACATCATTTTCACCGAATTGCCGACGAATCCCTATCTGCGTGTGCCGGACCTGCCGGCCATCGTGAAGGTCGCGAAGCGGCACAAGCTGCTCACGATGATTGACGCGACGCTGGCCACGCCCTTCAACATCCGTCCGCTGGAACTGGGCGTGGACATCGTCATCCACTCGGCCACGAAATATCTCGGCGGCCATAACGATCTTCTGGCCGGCGTCACGCTGGGCAATCACAAGCTGCTGGAAGACTTGAACAAACTGCAACGGATGATCGGTTCCATTCCGGGGCCGCTCACCTGCTTTCTGCTGGAACGCGGATTGAAAACCTTCGGCCTGCGGATGGAACATCACAATCGCGCGGGACTTGAAATCGCGCGCTTCCTCGAATCGCATCCCAAAATCAAAAAGGTCTGGTATCCCGGATTGAAGTCGCATCCTGATTACCGGCTGGCGAAAAAGCAGATGTGCGGCTTCGGCAGCGTCATCAGTTTCCTGGTGAAAGGCGATGACCAGGCAACGCGGCGGTTCATTGACTCGCTGGAACTCTTTCTCATCACGCCCAGCCTCGGCGGTTCCGAGAGTCTCGTCACCCAGATGTCCATGATGTCGTTCTTCGACTATCCGGTTGAATACCGCGAATCCCTCGGCATGGTGGACAACCTCGTGCGCATCGCCCTGGGATTGGAAGATGTCGGGGACCTGGTCGCCGACCTGAAGCAGGCGCTGGCGAAGGTTTGAATTTTCAGCGGCGAAACCAAAAAAACAATCCCGAAGGGATTGAATCATTCAGCCCAAGGTTGACCGCGCAGCGGACTACCTTGGGTTATAATCATAATCAAAATCCAACCCTGAAAGGGTTGAATGAACACCCTTTTTTATCCATTCTTATTTCATGCCCCAATCACTCGCAAAGATTTTGGTACACACTGTTTTCTCCACCAAAGACCGGCGGCCATTCTTGCGCGATCAGGCGTTGCGTGAGGAATTGCATCATTACCTCGGCGGTATTCTGACCAACCTCGATTGCCAGCCGATCATTGTCGGTGGCGTCGAAGATCACGTTCACATGCTTTTGGCTCTCGCGCGCACCTGCACAGCAGCGGAAATGGTCAAAGAAGCGAAACGCGGCTCGTCGCTATGGATCAAAACCAGAAATGCGGATTTGCGTGGCTTCGCGTGGCAGAATGGCTACGGGATTTTCTCCATCGGCTTTTCACAAATCGAATCGGGGCGGAACTACATCGCAAGACAGGAGGAACATCACCGTAAAATCTCATTTCAAGATGAGTTCCGGCGATTGTTAAAACGCTACGAAATTGAATTTGATGAACGGTATGTTTGGGATTGAACGGATGGTGGCGAATGGATTCAACCCATTCAGGGTTGATGAAATATGTTGTTTCCTTACCCAGAGTAGCTCGTTCCTCGCAACCCTGGGCTGATTGATTTCATCCCTTTGGGATGTTTGGAAATGTTCACCGTGGTTTTTCCTGTTCCTCTGTTTTTTGGATTCCAGTTTCTTTATTCCCGCCTTCGCCCGGCTGCGGTGCGGCAGGCTGCAATGCGAGTTGTTCCGGCGGAGTCGTTGCCAGGCCGGGTTCGGCGGTGACGGGCGCGGGCGGTCTTTCAATGACAATGCGACGGAGTTCGTCCGCGGCGGGCAAATCTTCCAGACCGCGCAGGCCGAAGTATTCAAGGAACAACACGGTCGTGCCGTAAGTCGGCGGGCGGCCCACAACTTCGGCGCGGCCGACGGCCTCCACCAAACCGCGTTCCATGAGCGTCTGCATCGTGGCATCCACGTTTACGCCGCGAATCTGCTCGACCTCGGCGCGCGTGATGGGCTGGCGATACGAGATGATGGCCAGCGTTTCGAGCGCGGGCAGCGAAAGCCGCGGCGGACGCGTCTTCACGCCCACGAGCGCGCGCAACCACGGGCCAAATTCCGGCTGCGTGACGAACTGCCACGAACCGGCGACGCACGCGAGACGATAGCTGCGGGCGGCGGTTTCGTGTTCGCGCGCCAGTTGTTCCAATGCGGCGGTCAGTTCGCTCTCCTTGACTTTGGCCAGCGATTTGGCGGTGGCATCGGCCGCTTCGTGGCCGGCAGCGGCGGCGAGCACGTCGCGAAGTTCCTTCACACTCAGCGGTTTTTGCGCGGAGAACAGCAACGATTCGAGAATAGATTTTAGTTCCATGTTAGGATGATTGCGGATTGCGGATTGCGGATTGCGGATTGGTTTCAGCCGTGGCGGGCACAGGTTCAGGCGTTATCGTCTCTGCAACCGGCGCCGGGCCGGAGGCCGGCGCTCCAGCCGCTGTTGGCGGTACGGCAAGGCGGATTTCAATTTCGCCGAACGCTTCAGGTTGCGAGCAAACGAGTTGGCGCAGGCGGATCAATTCGAGCAGCGCCAGGAAGGTGCAGACGACTTCGGAGCGGCTGGCCGCGCCCTCGAACAATTCGGCGAAGCGCAGGCTGCCGCGCCTGGAAATCGCGCGGAGAATGAACTCGATTTTTTCACTGACGATCCATTTGTCCTCAAAAATGTCACCCCGGTCTTCACGCCGGGTGAACCGTTGCAGCACGCCGTTGACGGCGCTGAGCAAATCGAAAATCGAAACGTCCGGCCGGGACGGCGGTGCGGCGCTTTCAAATTCGAGTTTGCCGGGCAGGCGCGGAAAAATGTTTTCCTGTTCGGCCTCGAGCACCTGCAGGCGGGCGGCGGCGTCCTTGAATTTTTTGTATTCGACGAGCTGACGGATCAATTCCCAGCGCGGGTCTGCGCCTTCCTCCTCGCCTTCCACCTGCACCTGCTGGTCCACGGGCAGCAGTTCGCGGCTCTTGATATACATGAGCGTCGAGGCCATGACGAGGAATTCGCCGGCAATCTCCAGATCGAACTGGCGCATGAGGTCAATGTATTCGATGAACTGCGTGGCGAGCCGCGTGAGGTTGACCTCGTAAATGTCCACCTCCTCCTTTTTGATGAGGTAAAGGAGCAAATCGAGCGGGCCTTCGAAGACCTCGAACTGGACTTTGTATTCCGCCATGCGCTGAATGAACTGTGAAAATTCTAAAACGGGCGCCGGAGGTTTGCAATGGCGGAACGAAAATGAAAAATACTGTCACGCTTGTCTTTTGGGAAGTTACGGCCCAGTTTTGATTCGTTTGCCACCCATGCACCAGGACGCAATAAAAATTGACCATCTCAAGAATCATGCGGCCTGCATTCCGCAACTTGCGAAATATTCCCATGACGAATGGAGACCGGTATATGACAAAGCCGGAATGACATTGGGTGACGTCGTTGCATCCTACGCACAGCGGGTTAATATCGATACTTTGCCATTGGCTTTGGTGGCGATTTATCACGATATGGTCATCGGTACTGGTTCTTTGAAACTGCAGGACTTGGATGTGCGTCCCCAATTAACCCCGTGGATGGGTGGAATTTTCGTAGTTAAAGAATATCGAGGCCATGGCGTGGCGACTGAGCTTATTCACCGATTGATAAAAGAAGCGCGCCGATTGGGTATAAAACGCCTTTATCTTTGGACCCCTTCCGCTGAAGTTCTCTATGCGAATCTTGGCTGGGTGAGACTTGAGAGGTTCGATTATTGCGGCCATGAAATTTCGGTCATGCAGAGAGAATTGCGCAGCCAAGCCAACCCACTGTCCCAAATCAGGACAATGCCAAGTAACAAAGTTGCTTGACTAATTCATTAAATAGTTGCAAAACAGTTCCAGTATTCAGTCACGATGGGTAAAGAAATCGGGAGTTAGCTGCTATGAGCCGAACAACTGGTCAGGTTTGTGATGTGTCCGGAGTGTACCGTGCGGTTGGAAACTGCGGTCATTCTGTTGAGCGGGTCATTCCCCAAGGACACGTATTTCCCCCTTGTGAATATTGCCGGGAAAAGGGCAACCGCAAGGACATCACCTGGGTTCTGGTGGTGGAAACTCAACCCAAGTAATCGCCCACCCAAATTTCCGACCATCCAGCCCAAGGTGTGGGTCTGTCTTCAACAAAACGACGCTGACGTTCGGCCATTTTTACCAGCCGACTTGTATTCAGAGAAAGGCATAGTGTTTGAAATGGCTGTCCTGTTTTTAGACGCTGCCGGAACATTTGCCATTCAACCCCAAGAGTAAATGCGATTTCTGAGTTGACTCCCTGTAACGAATTGTCGTCCGTTTCAAATGGTTCAACCAACTCATAATCACCCTCGTCCTTATGCTTCATACGCGCCACCTGAAGCAAGAATCGTGCTAAAAACCGATCGGACTGGATTTTCAAATGGCGGAAACTCAAACGATACCACCACCCACATCGTGGCAAACTTGACGGATGCGGCTAATAAACCTAATTTGTCAGCCGGTTGGTGGTCGTAGCTCAACGGTAGAGTCCAAGCTTGTGGAGCTTGTTGTTGCGGGTTCGAATCCCGTCGGCCACCCCATTTTCATCAGTGCCCCCACCGAAGAGAGGGTTCAACGAACGCCAATTTTGTTTCTTAAGACCATCATCAACGCAGTCAGGCCGCCCAGGAACAGGCCAACCAACAGAACCGCCAGAAGGATGTTAATCTTGCGCCTTTGCAAATCGGGCGGCAGGCGTGGAAATAATAATTTCCCAAAAAATTCGTACATTGGCACCAGCCTCTCAGGGTTTGCCGCCGGGTTCAAATCGAATAATCGTCGGAGAAAACCTTCACGTTCCGCAATTCCACGAACACCGGTTCGCCCGCTTTCAGTTGCAATTGCTGGAATTGTTCCTTGCTCAACTGCACCGTGAACCGCTCGCCGCTGTCGAGCCGCTCCAGTTCGAGATTTGCGAACGGGCCGACGGCGTTGCAATGCAACACGCGGGCCTTGAGCGTGGCCGGGCCGCCCGGCTCGCGCGTCACGCGGATGTCATGCGGGCGCACAAACACAACGGCGGATTTTTCCTCTCCGCCGGCGGCGCCGGGCGCGGCGAATTTGCTTTCGCCGATGTGAACGGAACCGTCGCGCACACGGCCGGCAAAGGCGTTTACGTTGCCGAGAAAATCATAAACGAACGGCGTGGCGGGATGATCGTAAATCTCCGCCGGCGCGCCGATCTGCTCGATGCGTCCCTCGCGCAAAATGGCCACGCGGCCGGCCACTTCCAGCGCCTCTTCCTGATCATGCGTGACAAACAGCGTCGTGACGTGGATTTCCTTATGCAAATGGCGCAGCCACTGGCGCAGTTCCTTGCGCACCTTCGCGTCGAGCGCGCCGAACGGCTCGTCGAGCAGCAGCACCTTCGGTTCGACGGCCAGGGCGCGGGCGAGCGCCACGCGCTGGCGCTGGCCGCCGGAAAGTTGCGACGGAAACCGTTGGCCAAGCGATTCGAGCTGGATGAGCTGCAAAAGTTTTTCGACGCGCCCGTGGATTTCGGCTTCCTTCGGGCGCGACCAAAACGGCCGGACGCGCAGGCCAAACGCGATGTTTTCAAAAACGTTCAGGTGCCGGAACAGCGCGTAATGCTGGAACGCGAACCCGACCCGCCGCTTGTGGGCCGGCAGCGCGGTCACGTCCTCGCCGTAAAACAAAACGCGCGAGTCGGGCGAATCGGGGAATTCCAATCCGCCGATGATGCGAAGCAGGGTCGTCTTGCCGGAGCCGGACGGGCCGAGCAGCGCCACCAGTTCGCCGGACTCAACCTTCAGGCTCACCCCGTGCAGCGCGGGAAACCGGCCGAACTGTTTCGTGATGTTGCGGACTTCAACGCTCATGCGGTAATTTTCTCCCGGGTTTCGGCGAGCGCGGCGCCCTTGCGCTCGACCCACGCTTTCAACGCGATGGTGACGAGCGCCAGAAACGTCAGCACCGACGCCACGGCGAACGCGCCGGCGGAATTGTAGTCGTCGTAGAGCGCCTGGATGTGCAGCGGCATCGTGTTCGTCACGCCGCGGATGTGGCCGCTGACCACCGAGACCGCGCCGAATTCGCCCATCGCGCGGGCGTTGCACAAAATCACGCCGTAAAGCAGGCCCCACTTGATGTTCGGCAGCGTCACGCGCCAGAACGTCTGCCAGCCGCGCGCGCCGAGCGTCCGCGCCGCCTCCTCCTCGCTGCGGCCTTGCGATTGCATGAGCGGAATCAATTCGCGCGCGACGAACGGAAACGTCACAAATGTCGTGGCCAGCACGATGCCCGGCACGGCGAAAATGATATTGATGTCGTGCGCGAAGAGCCACGGGCCGAACCAGCCCTGCGCGCCGAACACCAGCACGTAAACCATGCCCGAAATGACCGGCGAAATCGCAAACGGCAGGTCAATCAGTGTGGTCAAAATGTTTTTGCCGGGAAAATCGAACTTCGCAATCGCCCACGCCGCCGCCACGCCGAAAACGCAGTTCATCGGCACGGCAACGCCGGCGGCGATGAACGTCAGTTTGATGGCGCTCAACGTCATCGGATCGGCCAGCGTGTGAAGATAAAAACCGGCGCCCTTGGCGAACGCCTGTGCGAACACCGCCACGAGCGGCACGACCAGGAACAACCCCAAAAACAGAAGCGCCACCGCGATCAAAATCCAGCGCACCCAAACCGGCTCGCCCGTCGGGCGAAGGCGCCCGGCGCAGCGGATGGCGTGAAATGCGGATGCGGGTCCCATAAATCAGATGCGTTCGCGATGCCGCGTGTTCCACCATTGGAGCAGGTTGATAGCCAGCAGCAGCAAAAAGGAAATGACAAGCATGACGACCGCCAGCGCCGTCGCTTTCGCATAATCGAACTGGTCCAGCTCCTGCATGATGAGCATGGGGACAATTTGCGCTTTGCCGCCGGAAATGAACACCACCGAGCCGTATTCGCCGAGTGCGCGGGCGAACGCCAGCGCGAAACCGGTGAGCAGCGCCGGAAAAATCATCGGCAGGATGACGCGGAAAAACGTTTTGAACCGGTTCGCGCCGAGCGTCGCGGCGGCTTCCTCCACTTCCACGTCGAGGTCTTCCAGCACCGGCTGCACGGTGCGGACGATGAACGGCAGGCCGATGAAGGTGAGCGCGACAAACACGCCGAGCCAGGTATAGGCAATTTTGATTCCGTGAAATTGTCCCGCCGCGTCGGTGGACCCAAACCAACGCCCGATCCAGCCGTGCTCCGAATAAATCGCCGTCAGCGTGATGCCGGCCACGGCCGTCGGCAGCGCAAACGGCAAATCCACCAGCGCGTCCATGAGGCGCTTGCCCCAGAATTGATAACGCACTAAAACCCACGCGACGAGCAAACCGAAAACCGCGTTGACCAACGCGGCGAGCAGCGACACGCCGAAGCTCAGGCGATACGCCGCCAGCGCCGCCGGCGACGCGACGACGCGCCAGAATTGCGCACCGGTCAACGCGCTCGTCTTGGCGAATGTCGCCACCAGCGGAATCAGGACGATGAGACTGAGATAAAGCAGCGTGTAGCCGAGCGTCAGCTTGAAACCGGGCAACACGCTGGTTGTTTTCCTTGCCATGCCGATTGTCTGCCAGCGGTATAACCGTTGTTAAAATGCAACGAAAGCAATTCTTTACGCGGCGGCGGGAATCAGTTCGGCGATGCTGTCGGAATTGACGTCCACGTCGGCAAACAGCCACGTCGAAAGATAGCGTTCGGTTGACGATGGCACGATGGCGACGATGGTTTTACCCTTGTTTTCCGGGCGTTTGGCCAACTGCAATGCCGCCCAAATCGCCGCGCCGCTGGAAATGCCGACGGGGATGCCGTCAAGCTGGTTGACCTCCTTGGAAACCGGGCCGGAATCCTCCTCGTTCACCTGGATGACTTCGTCCACGATTTTGGTGTTGAGATTCGCTGGAATGAAACCGGCGCCGATGCCCTGCAATTTGTGCGGGCCGGCTTGGCCGCCGGAAATGACCGGTGACTTCGCTGGCTCGACGGCAACGGCCTTGAATGACGGCTTGCGTTTCTTGATGACTTCGGCAACGCCGGTGATCGTGCCGCCGGTGCCGACGCCCGCGACGACAAAATCCACCTTGCCGTCGGTGTCCCGCCAGATTTCCTCGGCGGTCGTCTTGCGATGGATTTCCGGGTTTGCCGGATTGGAAAACTGCTGGGGAATAAAGCTGTTGGGAATTTGTTTGTTCAGTTCCTCGGCCTTGGCAATCGCGCCTTTCATGCCTTTGGCGCCCTCGGTGAGCACGAGTTTCGCGCCGAGAATTTTCAACAATTTACGGCGTTCCAGGCTCATCGTTTCGGGCATCGTCAAAATCAATTTCAATCCCTTGGCCGCCGCGACGAACGCCAGCGCAATGCCGGTGTTGCCGCTAGTCGGCTCGATGAGCACGGTGCCCTGGCTGATGGCCCCGGACTTGAGCGCGTCGTCAATCATGGCGATGCCGATGCGGTCTTTGACGCTCGAAAGCGGGTTGAAGAACTCGAGTTTGAGCAGCACATCGGCGATGGCGCCGTGCTTTTTCGCCGTGCGGTTCAGACGCACGAGCGGAGTGTTGCCAATGGTTTCAGTAATGTCATTGAATATTCGGCTCATATAATGATTACAGGTTTGGTGCGTAGGCGATGAATTTGCGGTATTCGGTCAAAATGGTTTTGAGCGCCACGACAAACGCGCATTCCTTCAAATAGACCGGCGGCGCCTGGGGTGTTTCGAGGATGATTTCAAATGGACGCGGCCGCACCTTCGGCGGCGCGCTCAACACGCCGTCGTAAGCATCGCGGATGACGCCGTTGCGCGCCTGGAAGCCGTCGATGATCGAACGTTTGTCGCGCGGGAGAAATTTCCCGGCGGCCTGCAACGCGGGCTCGATGAGATGCCTGGTCAACGTCGCGCCGCGCACGATGCCGTAAAAGCCGTCGCTCGTGTCATCGGTGTGCAGTGAAATGATGCCATTAAAGGAACGCGAAATGAGTTCCGCCTGCAACAGCCGGACTTCGGGTTCGCTGGAGTTGTCCCAGAATTCGCGGTTCAAATCCCTGCCGTTGCGCGAGTGGCGCGTGCCGTCTTCGAAACCGGTCGGATTGCAAACCGGGTAGAACGACAAATAATAACCGGCGGCCAGTTCGGGTTTGGCTTCGAGCAGTTTGAGAAATTGAACCACCGCGCGCACACCCTCCGGTTCATCGCCGTGAATGCCCGCAAAAATCCCGACGCGGATCGGCGTATCGCCGCCCTTGGGTCCAACAAACAAATATCGCGGCAAGGTGTAGGTTTCGCCGCCGGCCTCAAAGCGCGCGTCGTGGTTCGCCACGAGATTCGGCGAACGAACGGCGATTTGATCCAGCGGGGCAAGCAGGTCGGCGATGGAACGCCGGCGGGCCAGTGGCGGCTGGGTAGCGATTTTGGATTGAGTTGCAACGATTGACATAATGTTTTCGATTTGGGCTTGTGGTTTCGCTTTTGCGGGGGAACCACGAACCGGTTTCAGGGTTGGAAGATCTGGTCAAAGACGCCGCCATCGGCGAAATGGGTTTTTTGGGCCTTCTGCCAGCCGCCGAAAACCTCGTCCACCGTGACGAGTTTCACCGGACTGAACTGGCCGGCATATTTCGCCGCGGCCTTTTCCGAACGCGGACGGTAAAAATTCCGGCCGGCAATGTCCTGGCCTTCATCGGAGTAAAGGTATTCGAGATAAGCCCTCGCCACGTCGGACGTGCCGCGCTTCTTCGCCACCTTGTCCACGACGGCCACCGGCGGCTCGGCCAGGATGCTCAACGGCGGCGTGACGATGTCAAACTTGTCCACGCCGAATTGCTTGATGGCGAGATGCGCCTCATTTTCCCACGCGAGCAACACGTCGCCGATTTCGCGCTCAACGAACGTCGTGGTCGAGCCGCGCGCGCCGGAATCGAGCACGGGCACATTCTTGTAAAGCCGCTTGATGAAGTCGCGCGCTTTGGCGTCGTCGTGGCCATATTTGTCGAGCGCGTAAGCCCACGCGGCGAGGTAATTCCAGCGCGCGCCGCCGGAGGTTTTCGGATTCGGCGTCACGACAACAACGTTTGGTTTCACGAGGTCGTCCCAATCCTTGATGCCTTTCGGATTTCCTTTGCGCACGAGAAACACGATGGTCGAGGTGTAGGGCGTGCTGTTATTCGGCAGACGCTTTTGCCAGTCGGCGGGCAACAGTTTTGACTGTTGCGAAATCGCGTCAATGTCGTAAGCCAGCGCGAGCGTAACGACGTCGGCTTCGAGGCCGTTGATGACGGACTGCGCCTGTTTGCCGGAACCGCCGTGTGATTGCGCGACGACCACGTCGTTGCCGGTTTTGGCCTTCCAATATCTGGCGAACGCGGCGTTGTAATCCTGATACAACTCGCGCGTGGGGTCGTAGGAGACATTCAGGAGCTTGATTTCTTTCGCATTGGCCGCCACGGCGAAAAAGAAAGCCAGCGGAACAAGATTTTTTAGACATGTTTTCATGTGTCGATATATTTTTTTGGTTTACCCGGTTAAAAGGCAATTTGAACGCGGGTGAAAACCACGTCTTCCGAATGACCGGTGACACTGCCCGGCGGAGATGCGGTCGCGCTGCCAGTGGCGGTTCCGCCGCCGGTGAACGCAGTATGAGAGTAACTGGCGTTGACCCGGATGTTCCGGTTCAAATACCAGTTCAATCCCACCGACCACGCCCGCGCCTCGGAGGCCGAGGCCGCCGGATTCGCGAAAAAAGGAAAGGCCGCGTTGTCGATGTCCAAATCCGCGTAACGTCCCACCACCTGCAATGCACCCCACTGCCCAATGCGCGGGTCAAACGAATTCTTCGGCGTCACACCGTTGAACGTGGCGTCCTCGCCCGTCAACACCCAGCCGCCGGAGATTTCCCAGGCGGTGTTTTGCAAATCCGCCGAATGAGTGCCATTGCGGACGTCCTGGTCGGAAATCGCATATTCACCCATCAAACTCAGCGGGCCATAGTAATAATATCCCTGCGGTGACAGCCGCCAGTGAGTGTGGCCGGCCACCACACCGTTGGTGTAGGCGAAGAATTGCTGCTGTCCGTCTGTGAAGTATCCCGGCTGCGACCCGCCCGTCGTGTTGGGCAGACCGAGGGTGTTGGTGATGGACGCATCGCCCCAACTGCCGCCGACGCCAAAGCCCAGGTTTTGCAGGGGCTTGAGGCTGGTTAGTTTGAACGGCTGGATGAACAATCGCCCGTCAAATTCCCGGTCATCCTGGAAACCGATGTTGCTCGAGTTGCGGGCGTCGCCCACGCCATTGAAGATGCCTGCAGCATAACTCAACACGCCGCCGGCAATGTCACCGTGCAGTTCGAAACCCACGTCCCGGTTCGGCACCAGGTCCGTGACCAGCGAACGTTCATTTAAAGGGGTGTTAACGTCCGCCTGCAATTGCTCCAGCCCGACCGGGGCCTTGAATTTGCCCGCCTGGATCTGGAACGCCGGCGAGTAGCGATAATTCACATAGGCATCGTAAATACTCGGCGTGGTCGCCGAACTGGAAGCCCCGGGGGTGCCGTTCCCGAATTCCGGCACGAAAAGGAAGTCAAAGTCGCGGTACACTGTTCCGGAAAGGATTGGGCGCGCCCGGCGCAACAAAATGCTGTCGTTGCCCGGCACCTTGTCGTTTTGCTGAAAGGTGCGGCTGTCCACCTGCACCACGCCGTGCAGGGCCACCACGAAATTCGAGTCGGCGGAACCGAAACTGAAACCGTTGGCCCCAACCGTGATGCGCGGCTGGGCTTGGGCGGCAGCGGCGGCGGACTCCTGGTCCAGTTCGCGCTGGCGCCCGAGAACCCGCACCTTCTGGTCCAGATCTTGGATTTGCTCTTGGTCGGTGTTGGTTTGCTGGTCCAACTCGCGCTGATGTTCGAGCGCCTGGACTTTTTGACCCAGTTCCTGGACCTCCTTTTTCAAGGCTTCAATCTCCGCCGCTTCCGCGGACTGGGTGGCCCCGCCACTCGCAGTATAGGCGGGGATTTCGGCTTGCGCGGCGCCAGTGGAGTTGGTGGCCGTGTCATCGGCAGCCCATGCGGGGAAGACAAGCTGCATCCCGGCAAAGGTCGCAAGAATCAACTGATTTGGTTTCATGTTGTCTTTGTTTGTTGTTTGTTTCGCCTCCAGCGGTCCGGCAGGCACTCGTTTGTTTCAGGCTCCAGCTTTCCGGCCGGCCCAAATGGTTTGAGCGTGGGGCTTCTCCAGCCGCACGCGCTCGGTTTTTTCAATCTGCGTGACTTGTGAATCATGCACGACGATTTGCCCCACGCCGTAATGCAGTGACCCAACCTGCCGACGGACCACTTCCAGCCAGTTCAATTGTTGATCGGCGCTGCTCTCCGATTTAATCTGAATCGAGTTCATATCAATAAAATTTCACACTAATTTGCAAAGCCAAATTGGTGTTTTTTAATAGCGACGTTTTGAGTCGTCATTCTAACGAAATAAAAACCGCTGTTTCACTTGCCGCAAATTTCCGCCAAAGGCAACAACCTGAAGCTATATTTTCAATTTCATTCTTCATTCTATTAACGACTTGTCTTATCGTTATTATCCACAACCGGCCTGACTTGTCAACTGGTTTTTTGAATTTTTTCTAAATGCCTTCCCCGCCTATAAAACCGGACGAAATCTCCTGTTTTGACACTGGCGCACCCTTGGAAACTTCGGCGAGCGTTGCGTGCTCCATCAACCCGGCAACGTAATTGCGTGCATCAAGAAACACGCGCCTGAACCGGCAAACCGGCTCTTGCGAACACCGTTTGTAACCCGTGACCGAAACACAATCAATCGGCGCTAAAATACCGTCAAATTGCCGTACCACCTCGCCCATCGTAATTTTGCCGGGATTTTTGGCGAGCACATATCCGCCGCGCACACCCGCCACGCTGTCCACCCAACCCTGCGCCTTGAGTTTGAGCATGATTTGCTCAAGAAAACGTTTGGGAACATCGTTCCGCCGGGCCAGCTCACGAATCGGTATCGGCGCACCGCCAAAATGATCCACCAATGTGAACAAGGCGCGCAACGCGTAATCAGTTTCCTTCGACACTCGCATGACGAAAAACGATACGCCAGGTCGAGATTAAGTCAATTGCGGTTTTTATGGCCTGCCTGTTCTGAGCTTGGCAACAAGTAATTGGAGCATCCAGGGATGATGAACATGGAAACGGAAGTCGTAGGCCGGTTTCGTCCTCGTCCTCGTCCTCGTTCTCGATCTCGAATTTTTTCCGTGGTGTTCGAGGACGAGGACGAGGACGATCAAAAATCAGACGCCGCCGCCCCTTTGTTTCAACGGCTGGTGTCGGACGTTAGAGCGGTGGTCCTGGCCCGACGGCGTCGAATCAACTGCTGATAATACGACGACCTTCATCCAGGAAGATGCCCTTGAAATTCATTTCCAGCGCCTGGGGATTGCTGGCCTTGGACATGGCTTCCTTCTCGGTCACGCGCCCCGCCTTGACCAAATCGAACAAGGACTGATTGAACGTGAGCATGCCATCGTCCAGGCTGGTTTCAATGGCGGCGGGCAATTTGTCAAGGCGGTTTTCTTCGAGGAGTTTTCTGACCATCGGTGTGTTGATGAGGATTTCCAACGCCGGGGTTGATTTGCCGTCCAGGGTGCCGACCATGCGCTGGCAGACCACTGCGTACAAGGTGGCGGCGATTTGCCGGCGGATTTGCTCGCGCTCTTCGGCCTTGAAGAATTCAAGGATGCGGCTGATGGATTGCGACGCGTTGGTCGTGTGCAGCGTGGACAATACCAGATGCCCCGTGTCCGCCGCGCTCATGGCCGCGGAAAAACTGATGTCATCCCGCATTTCACCGATCATGATGACGTCCGGGTCCTGGCGCAGAACGTTCCGGAGTGCGTGATGGAACGAAAGGGTGTCAAGGCCGACTTCCCGTTGTTCAATCACCGATTGGTTGTCTTCAAAAACGTATTCAATCGGGTCTTCAAGCGTAATAACGTGTTTTTTGAAATTATTATTAACGTGTTCAATCATGGCCGCGAGTGTGGTGGATTTGCCACAACCGGTGGCGCCGGCCACCAGCACGATCCCACGGGGTGATTCGGCGATTTTCTTCACCTGCGGAAGCAACCCGAGTTCTTCAAAGCTGGGCACTTGGGTCTTGACGAAACGCATGGCCAGACACCATTGGCCGCGCTGTTGATACAGATTGGTGCGGAAACGGCCGACGCCCGGGACAAAATACGAAAAATCAATTTCCCGTTCCTCGTCGAGGCGCTTTTTCAAATGCACCGGCGTGACAGCTTCGACAATTTTTCCCATCCATTCCGGGGTCGGGTGGGGGGAATCCACCGCAATCAATTCGCGGTTGATGCGAAAAACGACCGGCGTGCCGATTTTCAAATGCACGTCCGACGCGCCGCCTTCGATGGCCGTCTTCAAAATGCGCTGAAATAGTTCCACGCCCCCAGTCTAACAGATCACCGTGCCAGCGCCAGCCGGGAAAATCAGTGGCGACTTTTTGCCGGGCCAATGCTATAAAGCGCCCATGTCTAATCATCGCATTGGCATCATCGGCGGCACCGGCCTTTACAACATCGAAGGCTTCACCAACCAGAAATGGGTGAAAGTCAAAACCCCCTTCGGTTCGCCGTCGGACGATTTGTTGACCGGCAAACTCACCGGCCGCGACGTGGTTTTTCTTCCACGCCACGGGCGCGGCCATCGGATTCTGCCCGGCGAACTCAACCATCGCGCCAACATCTGGGCGATGAAAAAGCTCGGTGTCGCCTGGATCATCAGCGTCAGCGCCGTCGGCTCATTGCAGGAAAAATGCAAGCCGTGCGATATCGTGCTCGTTGACCAGTTTGTGGACCGCACCAAACAATCGCTCGCCCACACCTTTTTTGGACGCGGCATCGTGGCGCACGTCGCATTCGCACATCCAATTTGCGAGGAATTGCGGCAGATTCTTTTTAAGATTGCCATTCTGTGCCGGGCGCAGGCGCACAACGGCGGCACTTATGTCTGCATGGAAGGCCCGGCCTTCAGCACCCGCGCCGAATCGCTCCTGAACCATCGCGCCGGTTTCAATGTCATCGGCATGACCAATCTGGGTGAGGCCAAATGCGCCCGCGAAGCCGAAATCGCCTACGCGACCCTGGCGATGGCCACCGACTACGATTGCTGGAAGGAAGATGAACATGTCACGCTCGAAATGATCATCGCCAACCTTCATCGCAACGCGGACATGGCCAAACAAATTGTTGCCCGCGCCATCCCGCAAATCCCGGCCGAGCCGAACTGGCCGTGTCATTCCGCGTTGAAAAACGCGATCCTGACCGATAAAAAATTCTGGCCGGCAAAAACGAAGACGGAACTGGCACCATTGCTGGCGAAGTATCTTTGAACGAGGAGCGCGGTTGTGTGTGCGCAACACCAGCCGCGCCCCAGTGCCGGATGAAAAGCGGCGGAGGGCCGCCGCACTCCAAGACGCTGGCGCGATTTTCTGCGATCCTCGTATGCGCGAAGCGTCTTGGACTGCGCCGTCCTCTGGCGCTTTGCGGCAGCGGAATCCGGCGGACGAAATCCAAAAGTCATCTGGATGGAAAGGGACCGGCGAAATACGGTCGCAGACGTAAAGTAATGAACAAACACGCCCTCATCAACAAAATCATCGCCCGGCTCACGGAAGAATTGCAGGTTTATTTCCGTGCCGCGAACGCCTCGCGCGCCGAAGCCACGCACGAACAGAACAAAGCCGAGGACAAATACGACACCCGCGGTCTCGAAGCCTCCTACTTGGCCCGCGGCCAGTCTAAACAGGCGGCGGAAATCGAATCCGCCATTGCTGAATTTGAAAAGCTGGCCGTCCGGAAGTTTGGCGACGGCGAAGCCATTGACCCCGGCGCGCTGGTGGAACTTGAAACCGGCGGCGAACATTCCTTTTACTTCATCGGCCCGCGCGCCGGCGGCACGGAAGTCGTTCACGAAAAAAGAGAAATCCTCGTCATCACGCCGCAATCGCCGCTGGGCGAACAGCTCCTGGGCAGGAAACAAGGCGACCGACCGCAACTCAACCTCGGCGGCGCGAAACAGACGGCGAAAATTTTGAGCGTGGCGTGAATTCGGATAAAGGCAATGTGATGACTGACGTAAACAATTCTGCTAACTGCGTGAAGCAATTTTCCCACCCTTGAAATATAGGGGGGGGGTAGTAAGGTTGCTTTATTGGAAGCTACCTGTGGGAGTCCGCCATGAAACAAAGCTGCTTTAATCTTCTGTTGGTTGGGATTTTTCAAATCAGCTTCTTGGCTTGTGCACACGCTGATGTGCTGGACAACTGGACGACCAATCAACTTACCACCAACTCATTCGGTTTCCATCATGTCGTTTATGGCAATGGCCTTTATGTTGCCGTTGGTGAGGCTGGTGATAGCGGCGGATTTTATACATCGGGGGATGGTTTGCATTGGATGTTCCAATATTCAGAACCAAATTCCTGGGGAGTCACCTTGAATTATTCTGGGGGCCACTTTGCCGGGGTTGGCCCTGCTCTGAGCTACGGTGCGGCGGATGTTTCTTTGGATGGAACGAATTGGACGACTACTTTATTCCCATATCAGGCTTACAGCGTGGCTTTCAACGCTATAACTTGTGGCAATGGTTTATATGTCATTGTAGGCGCCACAAATAACGTTGGAAGCATCCTGACTTCCCCGGATGGTGTCACTTGGACATATAGGAAAGCTGGCATAAGTCCGGGCGGCCCCATCAACAGCGTGACCTACGGCGCTGGCAAATTCGTCGCCGTCGGCAACAATGATGGACTGGAATACATTTCTTCAACGGGAACGGGCACCTGGGGCAAATTCAGTTTGCCCGGTGGCAACAAAATCAGCTATGCGAACGGGCTGTTCTTTGTGCCACTCAATAATAAAACCAACCTGTTATCTGTGGACGGAGTTAATTGGAGCCAGCAAGCCACGGGATTGACGAACATGCTTGGAGTAGTGACTTATGGCAACAGTTTGTTCATGGCGCAGTGTGGAATTTCAATATCTGGAAGTTATCTTGCAACTTCAACTGACGGAACCAACTGGATTCAATATGCAAGGCCGTTACCTAATTCTTGGACTTGGTTCGATTCCACCGACTTTGATGTCAGCCTGGCAACGGACGGCACCCGCTTGGTTGCGGTCGGTGCAGTCTATACCAACACTTCATTTCCAAATGCCTACAATGGCTTTGTTTTTACTTCCGATGTTTTGGTTGGTGTTCGAATGACGAACAATCCAACTCCCAAGGTTGCTCTTTCAGGCTTGGTTGGCCGTAATTACCAAATCCAATCCACCGATGCTTTGGGTGGCGGAAATAGCTGGCGAACAAACGCCACCCTGCAATTGACCAACACGCCTTTCGTCTGGACAGATAGCACGGCACCGAATTCCGCGCGGTATTACCGTGGAATTCTGCTGCCTTAAGTGAAAAGCCGTTTCACCAATCCGTCTCGCGGTAGTCCTTCAGAAATTTTCCCCAGACGTGTTCGCCGGTGTTGAACCCCGCGATGATCGGATCCACGATGCGCGCCGCGCCGTCCACGATGTCCAGCGGCGGATGAAACCGGTGTTCCTTCACTTTGCGCGCCGCAATCTGCACCGGGTCCTCGTCCGTCACCCAGCCCGTGTCCACGCTGTTCATGTGGATGCCGTCCGCGTGATAATCCGTCGCCGACGTGCGGGTCATCATGTTCAACGCGGCCTTTGCCATGTTCGTATGCGGATGCCGCGTCGTCTTGAACTTCCGGTAAAATTGTCCCTCCACCGCCGACACGTTCACGATGTGCTTGTCGCGTTCCGGCGTGCGCAACATCAACGGCTTCAGCCGCGCGTTTAAAATGAACGGCGCAATGGCGTTCACGAGCTGCACTTCGAGCAGCTCAACCGCCGGCACCTCGGCCAGCAGCAGCCGCCATGAATTGCGCTCGCGCAAATCCACCTGCTGCAAATCCTGGTCGAGCCGGCCTTCAGGAAACAAATCCTTCTGCGCGGCGAGTTCGTCCGGCAACAGCGGCACCTGCGACAACGCCGCCGCGTGCGTGATGCCGGCCAGCGCCGATTCCAGCTTGTGGCCGCCGACGTGAGGAGGCGGATTTGAGCTTTGAGAAACTTTCGCCTCGTTACCTCGGCGCCCACCACCCTCTTCCGGCAGCAGATGATAGCCGCGCAAACCTTCGTAAGCTCCCAGCAACCGACGAGCCTCCGGTGGCAGGTCATGCAATGACCCGTTTTCGCCCTCCATCATGTGCTGATAAAAATCCGGCGGACGCCGCACCGTCTGGCACGCGTTGTTGATGATGAAATCCAGCCGCGTCCGCGTGGCGAGCAGATGCCGGCAAAAGGCCTCCACGCTCGGCGTGTGGCGCAAATCGAGTCCAAAAATTTCCAGCCGATGCCCCCACTCCGCAAAATCCGGCTCGGCCGCGTAACGGGTCGCTGCGTCGCGCGGGAAGCGCGTGCTGACGATAAGTTGCGCCCCGGCGCGCAGCAGCTTGATGCCCGCCTGATAACCGATCTTCACGCGCCCGCCGGTCAGGAGCGCCACACGCCCGCGCAAATCCGCCGACTCGGTGCGCTTGCGGAAGTTCAACTCCCCGCACGCCGGGCAAAGCTGATCGTAGAAATGATGAATCGTCGTGTAGTCCTGCTTGCAGATGTAGCAATTCTGCGGCTCGACGACCTCGCGAAAATCCGGGTCATCCTCAACCTCCTGCTGCTTGAATTCGATGAGCGGAGTCAGGTTCGGCGTGGTGAAGATTTTCTCCCGGCGCAGCTTCCGAATCCCGGTTTTATTGAGTTTGGACTGGTCCCGCTGAATTTTATCCGCCTTGCGCTGGCGCACCTTGGCCTTCACCAACCGCCGCCGGGCGTTCACGTCCGGGCAGTAAATTTCGCCAGCCGCCTTGAGCAGGCGCATCCGTTCCTTCTCCGGAATCCCGGCGAGCAACGCGCGGTTCGCCGCCGCTTTTTCGAGAATCTCGGCAGCCGCCTTTAACTGCGCGGACGGCGAATGGTTTTCCTTCGCGCCGCCGGTTTCGTTGTGGTGATGAACAGACATTAATTTGGCACGCAGAATAACAGCCGCGCGGACGGCGTGCGAACGAAAAGCCGGCCTGCTTTGATAGCCCTTATGTCTTGACACAGACCATTGGGACACGTACCCTCCGTTAAGTCTAGGAAAAGCTAATTTCGATCATTAACGAATCGATGAAGTTGCGCTGGGAGACATTCCTTTCGCGGGCTTTTGCTCGTGCTCGCCCCTTGTCTTTGTCCTCGATATCCTGCTTTTTCGAGAACGAGGACGATGGTCGAGAACGAAACGGATTAAGAACCACTTTAAAGCGCACTCTTATCAAACACGTTCTTACCCTGGCTCTCGCCGTTGGGAAAGGAGCCGGCTTTCGGGAGAACACCGGACACCGGTATTGTTACAGTCATCCGCCAGTTTTTTTGAGGAAGTTTTTCCTGCTGATCTTTTGCCTGGCAATCGCTGGTGACTTCACCGGGTCCGCTCAAAACACCGTCGGAGTCACGCTCGACACCGGTGCCTATCCCGGTTACACGCTCTTTACCCCCAGCAGCGACACCCACGCTTATCTGGTGGACAACGCGGGCGAGCTGGTCAATCGCTGGACCAGCGCCTATCTGCCCGGCTTCACGGCATACCTGCTGCCGGATGGCCGCTTGCTTCGGGCCGCGCAGTTCGGGACAGCCTTTCCAGCCGGAGGGGCGGGCGGGCGCGTGGAGTTGCTCGATTGGGACAGCACGCTGATGTGGGGCTACAACTACTCGACCACCCAGCATCGCCAGAATCACGACGCCATCATGCTGCCCAACGGCAACGTGCTCATGATTGCCTGGGAGTTGAAAACGAAGACCAACGCCGTAGCCGCCGGTCGCAATCCTGCGCTAATCTCGCAAAACGCCTTGTGGCCCGGCACGCTTATTGAGGTGCAACCCGTCGGGGCAACCAACGGCATCATCGTGTGGAGTTGGGACGTGTGGGACCATCTCATCCAGGATTTCGACGCCTCCAAGGCCAACTACGGCACAGTGGACAACCATCCGGAACTGATCGACGTGAACTTTGCCCTCGACGGCAGTGCCGACTGGCTTCACGTCAACGGCCTGGACTATAACGCCGAACTCGACCAGATACTGGTCAGCGTTCACAACCTCAGCGAGGTCTGGGTCATCGATCACGGCACCACTATCGCCGAGGCGGCGGGCCACACCGGCGGGAGCCGTGGGCACGGCGGGGACATTCTGTATCGCTGGGGCAACCCACGCGCCTACCGCGCCGGCACCACGGCGAATCAACAACTGTTCCAACAGCACAACCCGAACTGGATACGCGGCGGTTTGCCTGGTACCGGGCATATCCTGATCTTCAACAACGGCGTGGGCCGGCCAGGTGGCAATTACTCGTCCATCGTGGAGATTATTCCGCCGCTCGAAACCAACGGCACTTACACTCTGACGCCGGGTGGCGCTTACGGCCCCGCTGCCCCGACGTGGACTTACACGGCCTCGCCACCGTCGAGTTTCTACGCGCTGAACGTCTCCAGCGCGCAACGACTTCCCAACGGCAACACGCTCATTGACAATGGCCCGCAGGGAAGATTTTTTGAAATCAACGCCGCCACGCAGACGGTCTGGCGATACGTGTGTCCGCTGGTCAATGGCGCACCGCTAACCCAAGGCCAGTCGCCACCCGCGCAAAACCAGGTATTTCGCGCCATTCGTTATGCCGGAGATTACGCCGGATTGGCCGGCCGGGATCTGACCACGCACGGCACCATTGAACTGCAACCCAACGCGCCTTTCAAAATTACCGATATAACCTCAGATCCGGACGGAATTTTTCTGCGCTGGAATTGCCTGCGGGACCGCAATTACACCGTCCAATGGAGCGCCCAGCTTGGAGCAGGTCTGTGGAACAACCTCGAGACGGCTGCTACGATCGGTACCAGCGCGTTCTTCACCGATACCAATGCGGTGCGGTTGACTGGAGTTGTCGGGATGTATCGGGTACGTCTTGAACCGTAGAAACGGTCCGCCGTTGATGCGTGGAGCACGCGCTGTACTTACACGGTTGCTTTGATTAATCGCATTTGGCTTTGGGACGAATGATTCGCCAATTGACACCTAGACAGGCTGTAGATTTTCTGCTGTTCATATTTTCCGCACCAAATTTGGTTTCCACCATTCAAGCCGATTGCTTTCCTTGACCCGCGCGCTTAAAACCGTTAGACCTTGCGCCGCATTTTATGGCGACCAAAACCATCATCAAACCCGCGAAATCACCCGCTGCCATCGGCCCTTACAACCACGCCGTCCGCGTCGGCGACCTCCTGTTCTGCGCCGGCCAAATCCCGATTGACCCGAAGAGCGGTAATCTGGTTGCCGGCGACATCAAAGTTCAAACCGGACTCGTCCTGCAAAACGTCAAAGCAATTCTGGACGACCAAAAATTGACGTTCGCCAACGTGGTCAAGAGCACGGTGTTTTTGACGAACCTCGCCGATTTTGCCGGGATGAACGAGATTTACGCGAAGCATTTCACGAGTGATTTTCCGGCGCGTTCGACTGTTCAGGTTGCCGCGCTGCCGAAAGGCGCGAACGTGGAGATTGAAGTCGTGGCGCACTTTTAAAAGTAGGAGACGACGTGAGGAGTCTTTAAATTTGAGCCTCGTTACCTCGGCTCCTACAAAAATCGAAAATGAAAAAGTCCTGGCGCGAAAAACTGGCGGATAACAAAGGTCTGCCCAGGATTGGCAAAGTCACCGGCAAAATGAGCAAACGCTGGGGCACAGGCACGTTCGTCATTCCCGCGCCACTCGAAGTGGACGCGCTGATGAAACAGGTGCCCAAGGGCCGCGTCGTCACCATCAACGAACTTCGCGCCGCACTCGCCGCCAGGCACAAAGTGAATTTTGCCTGCCCGATTACGACCGGGATTTTTTCCTGGATTGCCGCGCACGCCGCCGCCGAGGCCGAAACCGCAGGTGCCAAGCGCATCACACCCTACTGGCGCACGCTCAAAACCGGCGGTGAATTGAATCCCAAACATCCCGGCGGCGTGGAAGGCACTGCCAGGCGCTTGCGCGCGGAAGGGCATAAAATTGTTTCCAAAGGCAAGCGAACGCTTGTGGCCGACCATGAGAAAAAATTGTTTACCAAGTTGCGATAAACCATGTCTAACGGAGCTTACATAGGAATCGGCCTTGTCATCGGAGGTTTGTTGGGATTTTTCTTCGGCTGGCTCAAGGGTCGTGGTCGCGCCGCCGTGCCGGACTCGCGGCTGGAAAATGAATTGCGCCAGCAAGTTGGCCAGCGCGAAACCGAACTCACCCAGATCCGCGCGCAATTGACTGAAACGGGCAACGCCCGTGCGGCGGCGGAAGCCAGACACGCCGCGTCAGAAAAAATGCTGGTTGAGCAGCGCGCGTTGCAGGACAAGACGTTGATTGATCTGCGCGAAGCGTTCAAGGCGTTGAGCGCGGAGGCGTTGAAACAAAGCGCGCCGGAATTTCTACGGCTGGCGGAACAAACTTTCGGAAAATTCCAGGAAACGGCCAAGGGCGATCTGGAAAAGCGCCAGGAGTCCATCAAGGTCCTTGTTGAGCCGCTGAAGCAGCAACTCGAAACTTACCAGAAACGGTTGCAGCAGAGCGAAGCCGCGCAATCCTCCACGCTCGGCGAAGTGAAAAAGCAACTGGAATTGCTCTCGCAACAAAGCCAGTCGCTCGCCTCGGAAACATTGCAATTCCGGCGCGTGTTGAGTTCCAATCAGGCGCGCGGGCGCTGGGGCGAGGAAACCCTGCGGCGTGTTGTCGAGGCCGCCGGCATGAGTGCGCATTGTGATTTCACCGAGCAAACCCAGGCAGGCGAAAACCGGCCGGACCTGGTAGTGCGGCTGCCTGGCGACCGCTTCATCATCGTGGACGCCAAGGTGCCGGATTTTGATTTTCTGAATGCGCTGGAATCGGCGGACGACGCCAAACGCGCGGAAGCCTTGGCCGCGCACGCGGCAAAATTGAAGGCAACCATCAAGGCGCTGGCGGATCGCGATTATCCGCACCAGTTTCCCAACGCGCTGGATTACGTGGTGCTGTTCGTACCGGCGGAATCGCTGTTCAGCGCGGCGCTGGAAGGCGACCATGATCTGATTATCTGGGCGGCGGAGAAGCGGATTTTACTGGCCACGCCGGCATCACTCATCGCGCTGCTACGGTCGGTGAGCGTGAGCTGGCAGCAGCACGCACAGACGGAGAACGCACAGAAAATCGCCGAGGCCGCGCAGGAATTTTATTCGCGGGTGGTCAAATTCTTCGAGCATTTCGATAAAATCCGCGCCGGGCTGGAGCGGGCGAACACGGCCTTCAACGACGCCGCGGCGAGTTTTCAAACCCGCGTGCGGCCCGCCGGCGAACGGCTCGCGGAGCTCGGCGGCGCCAATTCCGCAAAGGAACTGGCGGATGTGCAACCGTTGGACTCGACGTTGCGCTTGCCGCCCGGTTAGTTCGTGGCATGATTTGCTCATGCGCAGGCTATCGCTTTTCGTTTCTGCACTCGCCTTCTCCTTCGTTTCATCCGCCCGCGAAAGCACATTGCTCGATTCCGGCTGGCGGTTCAAATCGGGCGACATCACGAATGCGGAAACGGCCAACTTCGGTGATGGCGGCTGGCAAACCGTCTCCATTCCGCACAACTGGGGCTGGGAAGAAGCGCAACAGGGAAAGGATTATTACCGTGGGCCGGGCTGGTATCGGCGCGAACTGGACCTCAAGCTGGAAGCCGGCAAACGATATTTTTTGCGGTTCGAAGCGGCGAGTCTGGTCGCTGATGTTTATTTGAACGGCGAATTTCTCGGAGAACATCACGGCGGGTTCGGCGCGTTCGGCTTTGAAATCACCACCAATCTGTCCGCCACCAGCACCAACCTGCTTGCCGTGCGCGTGAGCAACCAGTGGGAACCGGACATCGCGCCGTTGAGCGGCGATTTTTCGGTCTATGGCGGGATTTATCGTCCGGTGCATTTGATTGTGACCGACGCGGAGAATTTTACGCTCACGGACCATGGCTCGTCCGGCGTCGCGTGGCTGCAAACGAACGTCACGGAAACGCAGGCGGTGATTGATGTGACGGCCCAAATCTCCAATGGCACCAGGCAAAAGCGGCCTTTAACACTGGTTGCGAGCGTTCTTGATGCCGACGGAAATCAGGTCGCCGACAGCAGGCAACAAATCGCCTTGGCGCCGAACGTGACGGCGCCGTACTGGCTGCGTGTGATAGTGCCGCATCCGCATTTATGGAACGGACGCCCGGACCCGTATCTTTACAAAGCGGTCGTGGAATTGCGTTCGGCGGACGGCGTGGTGGATTCAGTTGAGCAGCCGCTGGGTTTGCGATTCTATTCCGTTGACCTGGACAAGGGATTTTTCCTGAACGGCAAGCCTTATCATTTGCACGGTGTCAATCGGCATCAGGACCGCTTCAACAAAGGCTGGGCGATTTCCGAGGCGGACATGGACGAGGACATTCAGCTCATCAAGGAAATCGGCGCCACGGTCATCCGCTGCGCGCATTACCAGCACAGCGATTATTTTTACAGCCTGTGCGACAGGGCAGGCATTCTCGTCTGGGCGGAAATCCCGCAGGTGAATGCAATCAACGCGTCGGAGCAATTTGAAGAAACCTCGCGCAACCAGTTGCTTGATTTGATAAGGCAAAACATCAATCACCCTTCGGTCTTCGTCTGGAGTTTGTTCAACGAAATCAGGCTCAGGGATACTCCTGATCCGCACCGCGAAATGCAGGACATGAACAATGTCGCGCACAGCGAAGACCCGACGCGCCCGACCATTGCCGCCACCTGCACGGATAAATTTCCGCAGATGAACAAAATCCCGGATCTGCTGGGCTGGAACCTTTATCCCGGCTGGTACCGTGGAACAAAAGATGACTTTGGCCGTGAACTGGACCGGTTGCGCGATACCAGCCGGCATGGCGGTTTTTGTGTGAGCGAATACGGCGCGGGCGCGAACACCACTCAACACGAGCAAAATCCGAAACAGCCGAAGACCGACGGTCCCTGGCATCCCGAGGAATGGCAGGCTGAAGTTCACGAAGCCGCATGGGCGGCGATGAAACAGCGGCCATTCGTGTGGGGCACATTCGTCTGGAACATGTTCGACTTTGCCGTCAGCACGCGCCACGAAGGCAGTATGCCGGGCCGCAACGACAAGGGTCTGGTGACGTACGACCGCCAGACGAAAAAGGATGCGTTTTATTTTTACCAGGCGAACTGGTCGGATGAACCAATGGTTTACATCACCAGCCGCCGGTTCACCGAACGCACGAATGGCGTCACGGACGTGAAAGTTTATTCCAATGCGAACAAGGTGGAATTGCTGCTCAACGGCATTTCACAGGGCAAATCCAACAATGCAACGAACTGCGTGTTCGTTTGGGAAAACTTCACTTTAGAGCCGGGTGAAAACCAGATCGCAGCCATAGCGGAGCGTGCCGGAAAGAAATTAAGCGACAGTTGTGTGTGGACGTTGAAATAAACGGATCCGACTGGGGGGCTACGTCTGCGGGGAACCCCGAAACAACTGCCATTCGCCCTTGACGCCGGAAACGGCCAGACGCAGGCTCGACCCGCATGAAGATCAACGCGAGGCGTACCAAACGATTGCTTCAAGCTTTTGGATTAAAGCTCATGGCCATTCTAAAACGAGCAACGAGACACCCTGACGTGGCAATTCAAACGAAAGATTCACGCCATGGTCTTTCACCGTCAGCTTTTTCGGCGTCTCCAATTCCGCAAGCTGCCCGGCTTTTTCCAATTCCGAAAATTGCTGGGCCGTGAGCGGCAGCGGCGATCCCATTCTTAGCCACCTTTCATAGGAATTGCTGTGGTCGGCATCCACACGATAGTGCGTCAGTGTGGCTTCGCCTTTGGCAAACGGAATTCCTGCCAGTTTCAGGTCCACCACCGCTGTCGGACCGGGTATGTCGTCATCGTGATAATGCCAGACCAGCACAGCCAGCCGCTTTTGGGCAAGCGCCGCCAGGGCGGAAATATCGGGCTGTCCGCGCACGTTGTGACGGCGGATGATTTCGGCGTTCAAGCCCGCACTGCTGTCCACCGCCACACGCGTGCCGCCCATCTTGCCGAACATGCGGAACACGTTCAACACCGGCAGGTCAATCCCCGCGCCCGCCAATTGCCGGAAGCCGGCAAACGGCGGCTGATCCTCGAATTCAAACGCGTAAGTCAGCGCGCCCTCGAGGTTCACGCCGCGCTTTTCGGCCAACTCGAAGATGCGCGGAAAACTCGCCGCCGTGTAGCTCGAATACATTGTGCCGTTGCGATACGCGTCCTGTGGCTCGCACCACGCCCCGCGCGCGTCGGGATCGGTTTCGCCGATGACGACCGGCAGGTTCTTGAACTCGGGAAATTTCGCGATGACCGCAAACGCGTCATCTATGTTCTGGAACTGGTGCGCCATGCCCATGCGGACGTGGCTGTTCGTGAATACCGGCGTGCCTTTGGCGTGAAAGGAAATAAAATCCAGCGGCGAACCGATCGTGCCGGTGACGAAATTCGTCCCGTGCGCGCAGTGCTCCAAGAATTCGTCCAAAAATCCTCGGCCCGCGCCGACGGCGTTTTCCGGACCGCCGACTTTCGCGGCCGGCAACGCGCGACGCACGCCGTCCACCCCATAATCGTAGAGCCGGAAATAATCCGCATGCGTGCCGTGCCAGTAGCTGATGTTCGGCTCATTCCAGACCTCCCAATACCATCGCTGAACTTCGGCCCGGCCATATCTTTCAATGCAATGCTTCGCCCATTCGTAGGCAAGATTTCCCCATTTGACGTAATCCTTCGGTGGATACGATTCCCCGCCATCAATCGGCGCGCGCTTGTTCTTCGGCGGATTGTGCAGATAGTCTTGCGGATGCGTGCTCAATGCCTCCGGCATGAAACCGAGCTCCACGTAGGGCTTGATGCCATGGGCCAGACACGCGTCAAAAATGCGGTCGTTGATGGTCCAGTCGTAAACCGGTTCGCCATCAGCGTTCTCCTTGTAGGCGCTGGTGGAACCGAACTTCAACGCGTAAGCGCCATCGCCGCTGGTGAGCAAGTGATGCGCGCGGAGAAAGACCGGATTGTTGTTCTCGCGGCCGATTTCGCCTAGCTCGCCTAGCAGCTTTTGCCCGTCTTTCATATAGGCGTAATTCGGCGTTTCCGCGCCGAAGAACCGCCAGATGGGTTTCAGTTCGCCGAGCGGTCTTGATGCGTCTACCGTAATGGTGACGGGAAATGTGTTCACGCTTTCAGCATCAGCGCAACAAGCAATCGCCATGGCAAGAAACAGCCCAACAGGCTTTTTGAAACGCCAAGCGCCGGCGAGCAGAACGGGATGCAAATTCATGGAACTTCAATAACCATTCTCCCGATGTTGTAAGCGATTTGTCAAACCAATTCAAAGTCCCAAGGTTGACCGACATGTTGCGTGTTTATCGAGGGCAAATCATACCAAGCGGTGACAGGATTGGTTGGCGGTACTTGGTATTGCACTCCCCAACCCGGGTTCACGTGAAATGCGCCGTCGGATCTATAGTCGTCCAGCACGACGGAGTGATCCGAACGGCGCGGCGGAAGTAATTCTGTGTCCGACGGAGGGGCTATGTCTGCGGGGAGCCCCGATACAACTGCCATTCGTTCTTGACCCCGGAAACGGCCAGACGCAGGCTCGACCCGCATGAAGATCAACGCGAGGCGTACCAAACGATTGCTTCAAGCCGCCTGTGCCGTGGTTGCCGGTGCATTGGTCCTGTGCGCTACATCGCTGCGGGCCGGTGAGGTAACGGTCATCCTGACCAAGGTGGATGACGGGGAGGCCAAGCATGCCCCGTATGGCATCCACCAGGATGACAACCTCGTGCTGTTTCGGCAGAGTTCCATCCCTCTGGCAACGACGGACCCGAGCCGCCCGGTGAAGATCGCCGTGGACCCGACCCGGACCTTCCAGACGATGTACGGGTATGGAGCGGCCATGACAGATTCGTCCGCCTGGCTGCTCATGAATCTCAAGCGGAGGAATCTGCAACTATACGAGTACACCATGAGGAAGCTGTTCTCGCCGACCGAAGGCGCGGGCTTCAGTGTCCTGCGGCTGCCCATCGGCGCCTCCGACTTCACGGTCAGCCCTACGTATTACACTTACTGCGATGTACCGTCGCCGGATCTAAGCCGCTTTTCCATCGCTCACGACCGGCCGTACATCATCCCCGCGCTCAAGGATGCGTTGCGGCTCAACCCTGAGATCCGGATTCTGGGCACGCCCTGGAGCCCCCCGGCGTGGATGAAGACCAATGGCAAACTGGTGGGAATCTCGCCCGCGGAAAAGGCCGCCGGCGCCACCTGCAAACTCAAGTCCGACTGTTTCGAGGTGTATGCCGACTACCTCATGAAATTCATCGAGCAATACCAGGCGGAAGGCATTGAGATCTGGGGCCTCACGCTGCAGAACGAACCACAGTTCGATACGGTCTGGTGGCCCGGCATGCGCATGGACGAGGACGATCAAATCAGACTCACCAGCCTTCTGGGTCCCAAACTCGCCGCCAAGGGACTCAAAACGAAAATCTTCGTCCACGACCACAACTGGGGATTGCACTCGAATGACCAGAAGGCCATTCACGGTGACACCAAAATGGATCCGGTGGAGAGCGTGACCAAAATCTTCTCGGATCCCACCGCAGGCAAGTATATCGCCGGCAGCGCCTGGCATTGTTACTACGGCGGCCCCAAGCTCATGGCCCAGACCTACAACACCATTCATCAGAGGTTTCCCGACAAGGATATCCTCTGTACCGAGCTTAGTGGCTGGAAACGGGGCAGTTGGTGGGGGGATGTGGACTATGGCATGGCCTACAACTGGATGGGTGGTCCGCAACACTGTTGCCAGGCGAATCTGGAATGGAACCTCGCGCTGGACTGCAAGTTCGGGCCAACGCCGCGCACTGATTCCGAGGCCGCGGGGTTGGTGAATATTGAAACCGACAACTATCAGGGAGTGAGGCTCGAGCGGGAGTTCTATGCCATGGCACAGATGTCTCGTGCCGCCCGGCCCGGCTCGAAACACATCGCCGCTTCCTTCGAGGGCGCCAATCCCGGCAAGATGGGCCTCCTCGCCTTCGCCCTGCCCAACGGCCAGACTTCGCTGGTCGTTTACAACAAGAACCAAACCGAACAGTCATTCGAGGTCGAGGTAGACGGCAAGTTCTTCGATTATTCCGCACCCGGACACAGCATCGCCACGTTCGTGTGGTGATCGTCGTGTCTTCTGTGTAATAATGGGTGCCGGGCAACCCTAGACGTGGACCGTCAGCCGCATACAAATAAACCGCGGATTTCGCGATTACGCCGGCTTCAAATGCTGAAAACAAAAAAGCCGGAGAAGATTGTCTCCGGCTTGTTATTGAAAGACTGGCGGCTACCTACTCTCGCAGAACCTATAGGACTACTACCATCGGCAAGACTGTGTTTGACGGCCGAGTTCGGAATGGGATCGGGTCGGACCACAGTTTTATGGCCACCAAAAAGTGTTTAGTTAACAGTCGGTAGTCTTTAGTTCTTAGCAGGGAACAGGCTTTCCCAATTCCCACGCTACTGACTACCAACTACTGACAAAGAACAATATTCTCTGAAAACTGCACACAGGGTTGCCGAGCAATTACTTTTCGTGAGTTTTAAATCGCTTTCCACTTTAAGGTGGAAAAAGCGATCAAGCCGCACGACCGATTAGTACCAGTCGGCTAAACGTCTTACAACGCTTACACCTCTGGCCTATCAAACGGGTGGTCTGCCCGTGGTCTTTAGGGGGCTTGCGCCCCGGGAGACATTATCTTGGGATGAGCTTGGCACTTAGATGCTTTCAGCGCTTATCTCTTCCGCACATGGCTACGCAACGATGCCGCTGACGCGACAATTGCCACACCAGAAGTGCGTCCAACCCGGTCCTCTCGTACTAAGGTTGGAACCCCTCAAGTCTCCTGCGCCCACAGTGGATAAGGACCGAACTGTCTCACGACGTTCTGAACCCAGCTCGCGTACCGCTTTAACCGGCGAACAGCCGGACCCTTGGGACCTTCTCCAGCCCCAGGATGCGATGAGCCGACATCGAGGTGCCAAACCGGGTCGTCGATGTGAACTCTTGGACCCGATCAGCCTGTTATCCCTAGCGTACCTTTTGTCCGTTGAGCGACGGCAATTCCACATTAAACCGTCGGATCATTTGGGCCTACTTTCGTACCTGCTCGACTTGTAGGTCTCACAGTTAACCTGGCTTCTAGCCATACCCTCAACGCACGGTTGCCAACCGTGCTGAGCCAAGCTTCGCGCTCCTCCGTTACTCTTTGGGAGGAAACCGCCCCAGTCAAACTGACCTGCACGCACTGTTCCCCAGCTGGCTTACAGCATGAGGTTAGAATCCTAATTAGCAAAGAGTGGTGTTTCACATTGCGACTCCACGGGAACCGAGGCCCCCGCTTCAAAGTCTCCCACCTACGCTACGCATCACGAACCAGAACACAATACGAGCTTACAGTAAAGGTGCATAGGGTCTTTCCGTCCTACTGCGGGCAGGCGGCATCTTCACCGCCGTTACAGTTTCGCCGAGATCCTCTCCGAGACAGTCGTTCAGTCGTTACAAGATTCGTGCAGGTCGGAACTTACCCGACAAGGAATTTCGCTACCTTAGGACCGTTATAGTTACGGCCGACATTCACGGGGACTTAAAGACCGAGCTTCGTCCCGCTTGCGCGGGACTAACAAAATCTCTTAATCTTTCCGCATTGGTCACTTGTCACTCCCTATACGTCGTCTTCACGACTTTGCAGAGAGCTGTGTTTTTGTTAAACAGTCGCTAAACGCAATTTACTGAGACCTTACGCCGCAACATTGCTGCTACGGTTTCAGGCACCTCTTTTCCCGAAGTTACGAGGCTAATGTGCCGAGTTCCTTAGAGAGGTTTCTCTCGCGCGCCTGAGTGCGTTTACACTCACCCACCTGTGTCGGTTTACGGTACGGGCCGTCGGGGAAACGACTGCAAACTTTTCTCGGCACAGAGACCCACTGATGCGCTTTGGCCGAAGCCTAAGCTCAGCATTCGATTGCCTAGTCAATGTCTCTCCATGCGTCATTCGCAGCCTTAATCCCGGCGGGCGCAGGAATATTTAACCTGCTGTGCATCGATTACGCCTTACGGCCTCATCTTAGCTCCCGGCTAACCCTGGGAGGACGAACCTGGCCCAGGAAACCTTGGGTTTACGGCGACCAGAATTCTCATCTGGTTTATCGCTACTCGTGTCTGCATTCTCACTAATCAACGCTCCACCGTCCGTTTCCGTCCGGCTTCGCAGCATTGATTACGCTCTCCTACCACTGAAAAGATCCGAAGACCTTTTCAATCCATAGCTTCGGTATGTGATTTAATCGCCAATCATTTTCGGCGCGACCTCGCTCGATGAGTCAGCTATTACGCACTGTTTAAATGATGGCTGCCTCTAAGCCAACATCCTCACTGTCTAAGCAAAGTCACATCCTTTCCACTTAATCACATTTAGGCACCTTAGCTGATGGTCTGGGCTGTTGCCCTCTCGGCAATGAACCTTATCGCCCACTGCCTGATTGCTCTGATATTGGGACCGACGGTATTCGGAGTTTGATTGGTTTTGGTAACCTGGTGGGGTCCCTAAGCCATTCAGTGCTCTACCTCCGACGGGTACTTCCAGAACACTCGCCCTCAAGCGATTTCGGAGAGAACCAGCTATCACGGGGTTTGATTAGTCTTTCGCTCCTACTCTCAAGTCATCTCAAGATTTTTCAACATCTACGAGTTCGGTCCTTCACTGCATGTTACTGCAGCTTCAACCTGCTCAAGAGTAGATCACCTCCGCTTCGGGTCTATTGCCAGCGACTGGTCGCGCTGTTGGCACTCGGTTTCCCTTCGCCTCCATTGCAAAGCAATTTAGGCTGGCCACTGACAATAACTCGCAGACTCATTATGCAAAAGGCAAGCAGTCACCACGCCTTGCGGCATGGCTCCTACACATTGTAGGCATATGGTTTCAGGTTCTATTTCACTCCGCTAACAGCGGTTCTTTTCGCCTTTCCCTCGCGGTACTAGTTCACTATCGGTTGCCAAGGAGTATTTAGTCTTATCCGGTGGTCCGGACGGATTCGCACAGAGTTTCACGTGCACCGTGCTACTTGGGATACCTCTAGACGGCTTTGAGTTTTCGCTTACCCGGCTGTCACGGTCTATGGCTCAACTTTCCAGAAGATTCTGCTAACTCTCGGCCTGTCACATTAAGGTCCCTCAACCCCGGGAAGACAAGTCCTCCCGGTTTAGACTGTTCCGCTTTCGCTCGCCACTACTGACGGAATCGCTTCGTTTTCTTTTCCTGGGGTTACTGAGATGTTTCACTTCACCCCGTTTCGCCTCGCCGGACTATGAATTCATCCGGTCGATAACCAGTTATGAAACTGGCTGGGTTGTCCCATTCGGAAATCCACGGATTAACGCCTGCTTGCGGCTCCCCGTGGCTTATCGCAACTTGCTACGTCCTTCATCGCCTCTTGGCACCAAGGCATTCACCATAAGCCCTTAGTAGCTTGATCACAAAAGTTTCCCTATAACTCCGCAAAGCGGAGTTAATAGGAACTCAACGAACTGTATTTGCCCTGTAATTTACCTATGTGCAGTTGTCAAAGAACACCACCGGTCTTATTCGCCCAAGGATGCAACCCTGGGCAATTATTCCCGGTAAATTGTCATGCAAGTGGCTCGCCGGGGCGTGACCCGAATCGTATCTATTTCAATCACCAGCCCGCCTTCACTTTCAGCTTCGGCGCGGCATTTTTCACGGAGCGAAAAATGGTGGGCGTGACTGGATTCGAACCAGTGACCCTGCGCTTATCAAGCGCATGCTCTAACCAACTGAGCTACACGCCCGCCGTCGCGCTCCGCGCTATGGCGGGCAGGCCCGAACTGGCTTGCCAGCCGCAGCTCGCTCCTGCGAGCGTAGGCTGGTGGAGCTGAGGAGACTCGAACTCCTGACCTATAGCTTGCAAAGCTACCGCTCTACCAACTGAGCTACAGCCCCACATTCTAGTGCGGAGTGATGAATGCGAAATGCGGAATTTCCCAACTCCGCAATCCGAACTCCGAATTCCGCACTCGGTCGCGTTCGATCTCTTCCACTTGCCAAAGAGCGTATTGCTCATTGTAAAACTGAATTGTGCGATAAGGTATTAAGCCTAGTCCCCCGACTTGCATCGGGGTTCGACCTCGGAAGTCTGGTTTTTAAACCGGACCCGTGGTTTCTCCTTAGAAAGGAGGTGATCCAGCCGCAGGTTCCCCTACGGCTACCTTGTTACGACTTCATCCCAATCACCATCCATACCTTCGGCACCTTTTAAGGGGCGACTTCGGGTACAAACGGCTTTCATGATGTGACGGGCGGTGTGTACAAGGCCTGGGAACGTATTCACGGCGCCGTAGCTGATGCGCCATTACTAGCGATTCCAGCTTCATGCCGTCGAGTTGCAGACGACAATCTGAACTGGGCCCGGTTTTGGGGGATTTGCTCCACTTTACAGTCTTGCTTCCCTTTGTACCGGGCATTGTAGTACGTGTGCAGCCCTGGCCGTAAGGGCCATCCTGACTTGACGTCATCCCCACCTTCCTCCTCGTTAAAGCGAGGCAGTCTGTCCAGAGTGCTCCAGCCTTTCGGCCGGGTGGCAACAGGACACAGGGGTTGCGCTCGTTGCGGGACTTAACCCAACATCTCACGACACGAGCTGACGACAGCCATGCAGCACCTGTGCAAGCTTCCCTTGCGGGATCGTCAGACTTTCATCCTTCTACCACTTGCATGTCAAGGCCAGGTAAGGTTCTTCGCGTTGCATCGAATTGAGCCACATACTCCACCGCTTGTGCAGGCCCCCGTCAATTTCTTTGAGTTTTAATCTTGCGACCGTACTTCCCAGGCGGCACGTTTAACGCGTTAGCTACGCCACAAAAGGGGTCGATTCCTTTTACAGCAAACGTGCACCGTTTAGGGCCAGGACTACCGGGGTATCTAATCCCGTTTGCTCCCCTGGCTTTCGTGCCTCAGTGTCAGAAGTTGTCCAGGGACTCGCCTTCGCCACTGGTGTTCCTCTCGATATCTACGCATTTCACTGCTACACCGAGAATTCCAGTCCCCCCTCCAACTCTCAAGCTAGATAGTATCCAATGCCGTTTCGGAGTTAAGCTCCGAGATTTCACATCAGACTTACCCAACCACCTACGCACCCTTTACGCCCAGTAAATCCGAACAACGCTTGGGACCTCTGTATTACCGCGGCTGCTGGCACAGAGTTAGCCGTCCCTTCCTCTTCCGGTACTATCAACGTCTGGGATGTTCACCCAAACGCATTGATCCCGAATGACAGGGGTTTACGGGCCGAAGCCATTCATCCCCCACGCGGCGTCGCTCCATCAGGCTTTCGCCCATTGTGAAAAATTCTCGACTGCTGCCACCCGTAGGTGTCTGGACCGTGTCTCAGTTCCAGTGTGGCTGGTCGTCCTCTCAGACCAGCTACCCGTCTTAGCCTTGGTGAGCCGTTACCTCACCAACTAGCTGATAGGCCGCGGGCTCATCGTGAAGCGTCAGGCCTTACGGTCCCCAACTTTGAAAATCAAAAGATGCCTTCCAATTTTCACATCCGGCATTAGCTCGCCTTTCAGCAAGTTATTCCAGACTTCACGGCAGATTACCCACGTGTTACGCACCCTTGCGCCGCTCCGACTACGGAATATTGCTACCCCGTAATCAGCGCTCGACTTGCATGTCTTATCCACGCCGCCAGCGTTCGTTCTGAGCCAGAATCAAACTCTCCGTTAAAAAACGTTAGTTTAATTCGTGTCCGGTGATTAATCGGACGAATTACAATTTTAAAACTCTTCATAGACAACCACTAACCGGCTGTCAATGAAGGGGCTCTCACTTATCGCACAATTCAATTTTCAATGAGCAACGGGTGTTTCCACCCAAAAATCGCCGGGCATTTCGCCCTTGCTTTTCCCCCATTTAGGGGACAAAAAACCCGAGCGCCGAATTATTGCTTTCAACTCGGCATCTCAGATTCAAGTTTTGAAGGCGCGAAACTTATCAGACTCGCGCCGGTTGTCAACAGGCTTTTTGGCCAGTCGCTTCTTCCGCCACGCGGAAGACTTGTTAGAACTTACCAGCGCCCGCCAAAGCCGCAAGAGAATTTTTAATTATTTTTACCCCACAAATACAGGCTATTAGGCTGTTCCAAGGCTATTCCAGCCCCCGCTCGGTTAATTCGTCCTCGTCCAACCCCAAATAATGCCCCAACTCATGTAAAAAGGTCGTCCGCACTTCCTCTCGAAAAATCACCTCATCCCCTTCGGCAAAATCCCGAAGGTTTTCCAAAAATAGAATAATCTGCGGCGGGAGCGGAATGTTCCCTTCGTCAACAAACTCCGCTCCAGTAAACAAACCCAATGTGTCCGACTCAATTCCATCGGCTTGCAAATCCGCATTCGGCCGGCGCTCAAATGTCACCGGCAATCCCCCCGCCCGCACCCGCAACGGTTTGGGCAACGCCGAAACCGTCGCCTCGACTTCCGCCGATGCGACCGCGCACAATTTTTTCCAGTTCAAATTCACCTCACAACGTTGGCGGGGGCGGGGCTGGCTGGCAACCGTTACCACCAACTTTTTTTCTCGCGCTTGAACGGTGCCGGTTTATGTTTGTCGGAAAATCAAATTTATGACGGCCAAAAACACCAAGGTTCCGCCCCTTTTGCTTGCTTTCCTTTTTTTGATCACGCTGGCGCGTTGCGCCACCGGCCAGGCGGCAACCAACGAAATTTCCACCGAAGCGGGTGTCTTGCGCGCCACGCTGACCAACGGCCTGCAGGTCATCATTGTCCGCAACACGCTCGCACCGGTGGTCACAACCATGGTCAACTATCGTGTTGGTTCAGACGAATGTCCCGCTGGATTTCCGGGGACAGCGCACGCCACCGAGCACATGATGTTTCGTGGCAGCCCCGGCTTGTCCGCCGATCAACTGGCAGCCACCTCTGCTGCAATGGGGGGTGACGACAACGCCGACACGCAGCAGGCGGTCACACAATATTTTTTCACCACACCCGCTGAAAACCTGGATGTCGCCCTGCGCATTGAAGCCATCCGGATGCGCGATCTTCTGGCCGACGAAAAACTTTGGGAAAAGGAACGCGGCGCCATCGAACAGGAAGTCGCGCAGGATTTGTCGAATCCCGAATACGTTTTTTACATGCAGCTTTTGCAGGCCATGTTCAATGGCTCGCCTTACGAACACGACGCACTCGGTACGCGCCTCTCATTCGATAAAACGACCGATGCCGGTCTGCGGAAATTTCATAACACCTGGTATGTGCCCAACAACGCCATTCTGATCATCGTTGGCGACGTCCAACCACAGCCGGCACTGGAACGGGTGGGAAAAATCTTCGGCGAAATTCCGTCCGCGTCGCTTTCCGCACGGCCTGAATATAATTTTTCGCCAGTAAAACCGGACACTTTGAAGCTTGACACGGATTTGCCTTACGGACTGACCGCCGTCGTTTTTCGTTTTCCTGGCGCTGACAATCCCGATTTTGCCGCCGCGCAAATTATGTCCGACGTGTTGAGCAGCCAGCGCGGAAAACTTTATGAACTCGTGCCGCAAGGCAAGGCGCTGTTTTCGGAATTTGCCTATGAAACTTTGCCCAAAGCCGGCTTGGGTTACGCGATTGCCGGATTTCCCGCCGGCGCGGATTCGACCAATTTGTTGAACGAAGTGAAAGAAATTCTTGCCGCCGAAATCACCAATGGCGTCACTGCCGATTTGGTTGAAGCCGCGAAACGACGCGAAATCATCAGCGCCGAGTTGCAGAAAAATTCCGTGCAAGGACTGGCCTCCGCGTGGTCGCAGGCCGTTGCCGTCGAAGGCCGGCGCTCACCGGACGACGACATCAATGCGATCCGCCAGGTCACCGTTGCCGATGTCAATCGCGTCGCAAAAACGTATCTGGATTTTGACCATGCCATTTCGGCCATTCTCACACCGCAGCCATCCGGCAAACCGATTTCATCAAAAAGTTTTGGCGGCCAGGAAAATTTTGCGTCCTCGAAAAACACCAATGTCAAGCTGCCGCCCTGGGCAAGACAACTCACGGAACAACTTCCGGTCCCGACTTCGACCTTGAATCCTTTCGTCACGAATCTGCCCAATGGGATCAAGCTCGTCGTGCAGCCGGAAACCGTCAGCGACACGGTCAGCGTTTACGGCCGCGTCAAAAACAATGCGAAAGTCCAAATGCCCGAAGGCCAGGACGGCGTGGACCAGGCGCTGGAAAAACTTTTTTCTTACGGCACGAAATCGCTTGACCGGCTGGCTTTTCAAAAGGCGCTGGATGATATCGGCGCGAATGAATCGGCGGGCGCGGATTTTTCATTGCAAGTCACGAGCGACCAATTTGATCGCGGCGTGCAATTGCTGGCGGACAACGAGCTTTCCCCGGCATTGCCTGAAAACGACTTCAAAATCATCCAGCCGCAACTGGCCGCCTCTGCCGCCGGCGAACTGCAAAGCCCGGACCACATTGCCGGCCACGCATTGACCGCAGCACTTTTTCCAAAAGGAGATCCGGCCCAACGCGAAACAACGCCTGACAGCGTCAAATCGCTCACGATTCAGGCTGTGCAAAATTATTATCAATCTGCGTTCCGGCCCGACCTCACGACCATTGTCGTCATCGGCAAAGTGACACCGGACAACGCTGTGGCCGTCATTTCAAAATATTTTGGCGATTGGAAAGCAGCCGGACCGAAACCGAACACGCTTTTCCCGCCCGCGCCGGCAAATTCGGTTTCTGTGACGCACGTGCCTGATGCGAGCCGTGTGCAGGACAAAGTTACTTTGGGCGAAACCCTGTTGCTCACACGGACCAACACGGATTATTACCCACTTCAATTGGGCAACCACGTCCTCGGCGGCGGATTTTATGCGACCCGTTTGTATCGCGACCTGCGCGAAAAAAACGGACTGGTTTATTTCGTCAGTTCCACCTTCAACGTCGGCCTGACGCGCGGCATTTACCAGGTCGAATATGGCTGTGACCCGCCAAACGTTTCCAAGGCACGGACCATAATTTTGAGCGACCTGAAGGATATTCAGACCAAAAAAGTGACTGCGCGGGAATTACACCAAGCCAAGGTAATGCTGCTCCGCGACATTCCGCTGGCGGAATCGAGCGTGGATTACATCGCGCATGGCTGGCTCTCGCGTTCCATGCTTGGCCTGCCGTTGGATGAACCGGTTCGCGCCGGGCGCATATACGTCAAACTTGACGCCAAGGATGTCCAAACCGCTTTTACCAAGTGGCTCCGCGCCAGCGACCTCGTGCAAGTCACGCAAGGGCCGGCGCCGCAATAACGCCTCCGTCACGGCTACAATTTTGGCGAAAGGCAAGCGATGAAGCCGTTTCCACCACAGCGGCTGAACGATTCGACGCATTTTTTGACGGCAGGCCGAAATCATCAATAAAAGCAGGGCGGGAGCCGGATTTTTCTGGCACATGAATTGCGGCAAAAAGTTCCATGGCTAGAAAAATGAATGCGTTGAAACTCTCTCAAGAGGTTTGCGGGCAGACCGAAGTCACCAACCGTCGGCTTGCACCGCAAGTGGTGCCTTATTTGATGCAGCCCCACCTGCAACCATTTAAAATTTATCCGCCCAAGCGCCGGATGCAGGTTGCCATTGAGATTGAAATGCGCGCTGAAATTTCCGGCCCGGTTAAAATCATCCACACTGTCTAATTTTGGGGCAGTATCGCGCTTGGGTTCTTGTCTCAGCGAAATTCAACCCGTTCAAAGCCTGCTTGACGCAGGAATAATTCCAGTTCCAGCCGCGCCCGCTTGTCTGCTTCGTCCAAAATGCCGTCCGCCCGCGCCGCGCGACGGATGTCGTCCACAGCATTTGCCCGGGCAGTTTGTTCGAGGTCTTTGTCAAACGCGCGCAACAGGCCGGTCGTGCGGTCAATCACCTGGCTGTTTTTATCGTCAAGATAGGCGTCCATGATTTGCGGCGGCGGCAATCGCAGGCGGATTGTTTTGCCGGAAATCGTCACGTCGTCCGCCGTGATGCGTTTGAGGTCAATGCCCGCCTTGACGACGCCGTGCGCGAGCAGGAGCACACGGTTTTCGCCATACCATTTCATGTCCTCCAGAATGACGACTTTTTCGAGCACATATTTGACCGTGACCAGATCTGAAAGCGTCTGCACCTGCTCGACCACCGTCGCAGTGTTTTCCTCGCGCAAACCCGAACCGGATTTCAGCCAGTGCCTGACCGTAAAACCGAGCCAGACGCCGCCGGCGAAAATGATCAAAACGAACGCCGCCAAAAAAATTCTCTTCAATTCCCGCATGGCCGGAATGTAACTGATTTTCCCCCAAAGCAAAGCCTGAGAAAATCGGCGCGCGGTTGTGCGCGAAGTGCCAGCCAAAGGAACGCCCTCCTGCTTGTCATAAGCGGCGGAGGGCCGCCGCACTCCAAGACGCTGGCGCGATCGGTAAGGGCTCGTCACTCCGTGCGAGCCGATCTTTGGAGCGCATCCGTGCGGCGGGCAGAGGACTGGCCGCCCTACCAAATAAACGCGGAGCGTCTTGGAGTGCGCCAGCCCTCTGGCGCCTTGGACTTGCAAATCTGCAATACTTCTTCGGAACCGGGCCGGTTTTCCGCGCAGCTTTTTCTGGACAAACCGTTTCACCGAACGCAGAGTCAAAAAAATGAAAAAGGACAGGCTGCAAAACAAGCCGGCTATTAACTGTCAGGCGACCTTGAGCGTATGAACACACCAGCAGCCAGTATTTCTTGTGAGATTACATTCGAGTGGTCACCGGATTTCGCCAGAGCCATCAGACGCCGACATTTTTCTCGCCAGATTCGCCGCCCATGTCTGGCTTTTCTTCCGATTGGGATTATTGGTCTATTGGGCGTTTTGCTACATTCACAGAGAGGAGAGTCGGGTGGTGGTTATTGGTTGCTCATTTGCATTTCCATTTCGCCTTTTGCGTTATGGGGTATTCACCATTTAGCAACGAGCCAGATGCGGTGTAATGGGGCTGTTCCGCGTGTTTCAGTTCGTATAGAACCAGAGAGCATTACCGTCAAGAGCGAGAAAGGCGATTCGACGGTCAAGTGGTCAGCAATCAAAACGGTGTGGAGGTTTCCTGACGTTATGTTACTTTTCTGGGACAAGAAGAATCGCCTTGAGTGTTCCTTTGCGGTGCCGGTTGCCTCGCTCGGCGAGGAAGTGAGCCGATATATTGAAGACAGAGTTAGAGAGCATGGTGGAAAAGTCGCCTAATAACGAGTATAGGCTGCAAATTTAGCGGCTACATCCGTCCGGTTTTCTTCGTGTCCGTTGCGCGGCATTCATTGCCACTTTCGGCTTTGCTCTTCCTGCTTTGAAACTAGAATAGGCTCGTGAATTTGCATTCCATCGGACAGTTTCCGGCGTATCGCCCGCGCCGGCTGCGGCAGTCGGCGGCGTTGCGGCAACTCGTGGCCGAAACCCATTTGAGCGCGGCGCAACTCGTGCTGCCGCTGTTCGTTCGTGCCGGACGAAAAATCTGCCGCCCCATCGCCGCCATGCCCGGCGTATTCCAGCTTTCGCCCGATGAACTTTTGCGCGAGGCCATTCGCGCCCACACGCTCGGGGTTCCGGCGGTTTTGCTTTTCGGCATTCCGGACCACAAAGACACGAAAGCCAGCGGCGCCTATGCCAAAAATGGAATCGTTCAGCAAGCCGTGCGGCTCTTGAAAAAAGAACTGCCGTCGCTGCTCGTCATCACCGACGTGTGCCTGTGCGAATACATGGAGCACGGCCATTGCGGCGTGGTGGGAGTGGAACGCCGGCCTCCGGCACGGCGCGATGGGAAACACACCGTGCCGGAGGCCGGCGCTCCGGTGAAGATTCTGAACGATCCCTCGCTTAAACTGCTCGCGCGCGCCGCCGCCAGCCACGCCGAAGCCGGCGCGGACATCGTGGCGCCCAGCGACATGATGGACGGCCGCGTGCGCGCCATCCGGACGGAATTGGATCGCACCGGCTTTGCCGACACACCCATCATGTCCTACGCTGCGAAATTTGCATCCGCGTTTTACGGGCCGTTCCGGGAAGCCGCCGAGTCCGCGCCCAAATTCGGCGACCGGCGCAGTTACCAGATGAATCCGGCCAACGCGAACGAGGCGTTGCGCGAGGTCGCGCTCGACATTCAGGAAGGCGCGGACATCGTCATGGTCAAACCCGCCCTCGTTTGTCTCGACCTGATTTACCGCGTCAAAACGGAGTTCGGCTACCCGACCGCCGCCTACGCCGTGAGCGGCGAACACGCGATGATCAAGGCGGCGGCGGCCAATGGCTGGATTGATGAGCACGCGGTGACACTGGAAAGTTTGCTGGCCATGCGCCGCGCCGGCGCGGACATTCTCATCACTTACGCGGCGGCGGACGCGGCGCGCTGGCTGAAAGCGGGCTGAAGGACCACTGCACCGTGGCGGCGGGCCTTCGGGCGGCAGGATGCCCGACGCTGCCAACCGGGGGCGATGTTCGGTTGCGTCCCCAGGTTGACAGCGCTTGCTCTGAGCTTCTCTCTAACTCTCCGGGGACAAAGCCCGAAGCCCGAAGGCCGAAGCCCGAAAGAAATCCGAAATCCGAAGCCCGAAACGCAGAACAGCTCGGGAGCCGGTTTGTCCTTCGGATTTCGGGCTTCAGGCTTCTTTCGGATCTCGGATTTCGACCTTCGGATTTATGCTGCCCCAACGACTTGCGTGTTTGTTTAGAGCGGCCAAGCCAGGTTGAATTTGCTGCGCTTTTGCATTTGACCGCAATTGGCCGGGCTGGTTAGGCTTTGTTTTTCTATTTGCCACTATGATTGGAACCATTCGCAAACATTCAAAATGGCTGTGGTTTGTCATTATCGTCGCCACGGTTATTTCTTTCATTTACTGGGGCGCCGGCCCATCGCGCATGGGCGGTGGCAGTGGCGGCAGAGTCGCCAGCGGCGATTTTGGTTCGATTTACGGTCACAAAGTCACGCAACAGGCTTTCATTGACGCCAGAAACAACTTTTATCTTTTTTATTGGTTCCGTTCCGGCGAATGGCCGGATAAAAACCCGAATTTCTCCGAGCCCGAGCTGGACCGTGAAATCTATATCCGCTTGATGCTCGCTCAAAAAGCGAATGACCTCGGCATTTATGTCGGCAACGACGAGGTTGTGGCGGTGGCCAATGAGATGCTTCGTGCGCTTGGACGCAACGGCCAGGCCGTGCCATTGAGCGAGTTCGTGAAACAAGTTTTGCAGCCGAAAGGTCTGACGGCCGAGAATTTCGAAAACTTTGTCCGGCAATACCTTGTCATGGAACAATTGCAGCAGGCGCTCGGCCTGACCGGGGAACTCATCACGCCGCAGGAAGCCGCCGCCGCCTATCAGCGCGACCACCAGGAACTCTCCGCACGAATTGTTTTCTTCTCCGCGTCGAATTATCTGTCGTCCGTCACCGTCACACCCGCCGCCGTCGCGCAATTTTACACGAATTACCTCGCGGAATACCGCCTGCCCGACCGCGTGCAGGTCAGCTACGTCGTGTTTGAAGTGACGAATTATCTCGCGCAGGCCAGGGCCGAATGGGCCAGGACAAATTTTGACGAGCTGGTGGGAGCCTACTTCCGCCAAGTCGGCGAGAATTACAGAAGTTCCAAGTCGCCCGCCGAAGCGAAGGATAAAATCCGCGAGGAACTGGTTCGTAACCGCGCCGGAAACGACGCGCGCAAGGACGCGAATGATTTCGCCAACGCCGTTTTTAACATTGATCCGGCCAAGCCCGAAAATCTCGCCGCCGTCGCCAAACAAAAGGGACTGCCTGTTCACGTGACCGCACCCTTTGGGGGCGAATCCGGGCCGGAAGAATTTACCGCACCGCAAGGCTTCACCAAAGCCGCCTTTGGACTGACGCCCGACGTGCCCTTCGCCGGGCCGATTGCGGGGCCGGACGCCGTGTACGTTCTCGCGTTCGCCAACCGGCTGCCCAGCGAAATCCCGCCGTTCGACCAAATCCGCGAACGCGTCACGCAGGACTATCAATGGCGCGAGGCGATTTTGCTTGCCAGGCGTGCCGGAACAAATTTTGTTCGCACCTTGACAGGCATGACGGCGGATCGGGGCTTCGCGTCCCTGTGTGTTGCCGCCGGTTTGCAGCCGCAGGTGTTGCCGGCGTTTTCGTTGAGCACGCCGGAATTACCGGAACTGGGCGGGCGCACCGACCTGAATCAACTCAAGCAGGCCGTGTTCACCACGCCGGTTGGCAAGACGAGCGATTTCGAGGCAACCAGTGACGGCGGCTTCATCGTTTATGTCCAATCCCGCCTGCCGATTGACCAGGCAAAAATGAATTCCGAACTGCCGCAATACGTTGCCGCGTTCCGCCGCGGGCGCCAAAACGAGGCGTTCAGCCAATGGGTCAACCTTGAAGCCAACCGCCAATTGCGCACCACGCCGGTCTTTCGCCAGCAATTCAAGTCCGGTGCCGCAAATAAATCTTAATCGTAATCCCGGTTCGATCAGGATTGGGATTAAGAACAAAATCACGATTGGGAAAAAGTGAGCGCGGCCATCAAACTCTCCTCACCCGCCACCCGTGAGTTTTGGGAAATTCCGGTGCTCTTTGAAGACGAGCACCTGCTGGCGCTCGACAAACCCGCCGGGCTGCCCGCCTCGGCCGACCGCTACGACCCGCAGCGGCCAAACCTGATGAAGCTGCTCCACAGCGCCATTGCCGGCGGTAAACCGTGGGCGCGCGAACGCGGGCTGGATTACCTGATGAACGCGCACCGGCTCGACTTCGAGCTGAGCGGCGTGATTCTGCTCGCCAAAAACAAGCCCGCGCTCATTGCGCTGGCGAATCTTTTTGGCTCGGAAAAACCGGTGAAAAAATACATCGCCCTCGTCAGCGGCGAGCCGCCGGAAAACCAATTTGAAGTGGACGCCAAACTCGCGCCGCATCCGGTCAAAATCGGATTGATTTGCGTGGACGCGAAAAACGGCAAGAAATCGAAGACCCAATTTGAAGTGCTGGAGACATTTCCCCGTCACGGCTACGCGCTCCTGAAGTGCGAACCGCTCATCGGCCGCACGCACCAGATCCGCGTTCACCTGCGTTACGCCGGGTTCCCCATCGTCGGCGACGGCCTGTACGGCGGCAAACCGCTCTGGCTTTCGCGCCTCAAACCGAATTACCGGCTCAAGCCCGGACATGAAGAACGTCCGCTCCTTTCACGGGTCGCGCTGCACGCGGAAGAACTGAGCCTCCCGCATCCCGTCACCGGCGCCACCGTGACGATCACCGCCCCGTGGCCGAAGGATTTGAAAGTTGCCGTGAAATATCTGCGCCGGTTTGCAAAGTAGCGGCGTCTCGGCAGAGCGCCGCCAATCTCTTTCCGAAAATGGCGGCGCTCTGCCGAGACGCCGCTACGCGAATTACGAAACCGCCCAATTCAAAATCGCCTTCTGCACGTGCAGCCGGTTTTCGGCTTCCTCGAAAATCGTGTCCGCGTTGGCTTCGAGCGTCGCGTCGTCAATTTCCTTGCCGCGATATGCCGGCAGGCAATGCATCACCAGGGCGCCGGGTTTGGCGAGCTTCACGAGCGATTGATTGATCTGGTAGCCCGTCAGAATCTTGATGCGCTCCTTCGCTTCGGCTTCCTTGCCCATTGAAATCCAGACATCGGTGTAAAGCAGGTCCGCGCCTTTCGCCGTTGCCTTGAGGTCGGTGGAAACGGAAATTTTTCCGCCGGCGCGTTTCAACAAGGCGGCGGACGGCTGGAATTTTTTCGGCGCGGCAATGCGCAATTCAAATCCGAATTTTGCCGCCGTCCAAATCCACGAGTTCGCCACGTTGCACGCGCCATCGCCGATGAACGCGACCACCCTGCCCGCAATTGGCCCCCGCTTTTCCTGGAACGTGAAAATGTCCGCGATGATCTGGCACGGATGCTCGTCGTCCGTCAGCGCGTTGATGGTCGGGACGCCGGAAAACCGGGCGAACTCCTCGACGTCGCTTTGCGCGAAGGTGCGGATGACCGCGCCGTGAATCATCCGGCCCAGCACGCGCGCGGTGTCCTTGATCGGCTCGCCGCGGCCGAGCTGGATGTCATTGGCATTGAGAAACATCGGCCGGCCGCCGAGTTCGTGGATGCCGACCTCGAACGAAACCCGCGTGCGCGTGGACGATTTGGAAAACATCAACGCCCAGGTCTGGCCGGCCAGCGGCTGGGTTTGGTGGTGACCACGCTCGCGTTTGAACACGGCGGCGGCGTGCAGAATTTTTTCAAAATCCGCGCGCGGCAATTTTTCCAATGACAACAGATGTTTCATCTTTCAAGGTTTTTGGAAATTCGCCCAAAGGAAATTTTATAACCCAAGCGCGGAGCGGCGTCACTTCTTTTTACGCACCGGTAATGTGCTAACAGGTAGGGACGGCGCGCTGCGCCGTCCGCGCCGCGTCCAGCGGCGCAAGTGGTGAGGTGTGGAATTAGTGCGGTGGACGTGATTCATTCCGCCCGCTATTGCGCGGGCGGGGACATCGCAGCGCGATGTCCCTACCACCAAATCAAGAACACTACTTTTTCTTTGCCGCATCCGCCACCAGCCAGAGATACCACGAAGCCGTCGTGCGGTGCGGACGCCAGCGCTCGCCGAACGCGAGCAGTTTCTTCACCGCCGGCAAGTCGCGCTTTTTGTAGGCCGCGCGGAAACCATTGCGCACGCCGAAATCATCCGCCGGCAAAATGTCGGGACGGCCCAGTTGAAAAATCAGCAGCATTTCAACCGTCCAGCGTCCGACGCCGCGAACTTCCGTGAGCCGCTCAATGATTTCGTCATCGGACAATTTCACAATCTGCCTCGACGTCGGCACAATGCCAGACAGAGTTTTCGCCGCGATGTCGCGAACGGCCAGAATTTTCGCCCATGAAAAACCGGCGCCACGCAATTCATCGTCGGAAACCGGCGACAAATCCTCCGGTCGCGGAAACCGGCGTCCGGGAAACAATTTTTTGAAGCGCGCGAGGATGGCATTTGCCGCCGTGCCATTGAGTTGCTGATGCGCGACCGCCTGCACGAGCGATTGGAACGGTGAACGCCGGGTTTCCGGCACCAGCCCGCACGGCCCAAAATCCCGGATGAGCCGCCGCATCACGGGATCAATCGTGGACAGATGTTTGAGTGCGGCGGGGGTCATGCAAACAAATCATGCCACCGATTTGATGACTTCCTCGATTTTGCTGATGCCTTCACCGGCTTCCTGCGGTTTGAGATTCAGCGGCGGCAATAAACGTACAATTTGCGTGCCCGCCGGAATCGTGAGCACGCCGATTTCATGCAGGCGATTCACAAATTGCATCGCCGCCGTTTTGTTGCTGGCCGCAAACGCCGGGATTTTCTCTTTTTCAACCAATTCCAGGCCGAGCATGAAACCAAGGCCGCGGCCGCGTTTGACGACCTGCGGATAATTTGTCGCGAGCCGTTCCAATTCCCGTTTGAACCATTCGCCGAGTTTGCGGGCTTGTTCGTCCAGCCGTTCGCGTTCGATGACTTCGAGCACCTTGAGCGCGACAGCGCAGGCGAGCGGCGTGCCGCCAAACGTCGAGGCGTGCGTGCCCGGCCCCAGCAAATCGGCATACGGCGCGCGCACCCAGAACGCGCCGATGGGAAAGCCGCCGCCGAGCGATTTGGCCATCGAAACGCCGTCGGGCAGAAATTTCTCGCCGCCGGGAACGTTTTCCAAAATCCGCTGATAACTTTGGAACCGTCCGGTGCGATAATGTCCGCACTGCACGCCGTCCATGAACAGCAACAGCTTTTTCTCGTCGCATAACGCACGCAGGCCGAGCAGATATTCCGGCGTGGCCGGCGTGACGCCGCCCTCGCCTTGCACGCCTTCCATCAGGATGGCGACGGTCGCGGGCGAAATGGCGTTGCGCGCGGCGGCCAGATCATTGAACGGAATGTGCCGGAAACCCGGCGTCGCCGGCTCGAAACCTTTCTTGACCTTGTCCTGGCCGGTCGCGGCGATGCCGGCCAGCGTGCGTCCGTGAAAGGAATTCGTCGCCGTCAGAATTTCAAACCGGCCTTCGTCGTGGCCGAATTTGCGGGCGAGCTTGAACAGGCCTTCGTTGGCTTCCGCGCCGCTGTTGGCAAAAAAGCATTTGCCCGCGCCGAGGCGTTTGACGAGTTCGGCGGCCAGCCGGCCCTGCGGCTCGGTGAAATACAGGTTCGAGACGTGAATCAATTTGCGCGATTGTTCGACGAGCGCCTCGGTGATGGCCGGGTGCGCGTGGCCGAGACAGCACACGGCAATGCCGGCGCCGAGGTCGAGGTAGCGTTTGCCCGCGACATCAAAAAGACAGCTACCGGCGCCGTGGCTGAACACGAGGTCGAAGCGGCCATAGCTGGGCACGACGTTCTGGCTGAACAATTCCCGCACGGACTCGAACTGGTTGTGAACGAGCGACGGCGGTGATGGAACGATTTCTTTCATCGGCGGAATGTTTTAACCGCAAAGGGACGCGAAGAACACAAAGAAATTTTATTTCTCCGCCTGCAAGGCGTCCCACGTCTCGAGGTAGAGCGTGCGGACAGCGGGACTCACGGCAAGGTCGCGCGGAAGTTTGCGGCGGGTGATAAGCTCGATGACATCGGTTTTGTCGCGGAGCCGCCGTAACGGTGAATGGGCAGCGCTGTCCAGCTTGAGAGAAATGAGATTCTCCAGCGTCACGATTTGCAAGTGTTCGGTGGCATTGCCCGGCCGGGGAAACGGCACTTTGCAACCGCGTTTCAAAACCTTCCCCGCCGGCAGCAAATCAATTGGCACTCCATTCCGCCGGTCTTCCACGCGATTTTCAACATCCGGCACGCGATAAAACGGCCCGGTGAGGCTGGCCGTGAGGAATTCCACCGCCTCCAGCACGTCGGGCACGACAATGTCCACATCAATGGTCACCCGCGGATAGCCATGCTCCTGCACCGCCAGTCCGCCAACAATCAGATGCGGAATATCGTGTTCCGCCAGCGTGGACACCGCTGTGCGGGCGGACTCCACAATCCCGGAAGTTCCGGTGTTTTCGCGGAGCAAATATGCGGCCTGATTGGTCATGCTGCAAATGTTGCACTTCCTGACAACTTCATCAATTCAGTTTCTTACAAAACAATTTCCGTTCCGACGCCTTCGTCGGTGAAAATTTCCAGCAGGACGGCGTGCGGCACGCGGCCATCCACGAACGAAACTTTTTCGACGCCGGATTGGATGGCCGCCACGGCGCTGTCCGCCTTTGGAATCATGCCCTGGTCAATCACCCCGGATTTTTTGAGCGCATCCACCTCGCTGGTTTGAAGGTGGGGAATGATTGAATCGGGCTGCTTCGGGTCGCGCAGCAAGCCCGGGACGTCGCTCATGAACACGAGCCGCTTCGCCTTGAGCGCAATGGCGGCCTTCGCCGCGGCCACGTCGGCGTTGCAATTGTAAATTTTCCCGTCTTCGCCGCGCGCCGTCGGGCTGATGACCGGCGTGATGCCTTTGGCAATGCAATCGAGCAGCGGCCGGGTGTTCACGCCGATGACTTCGCCGACAAAACCGGGGTCAATTTTTTCACCGCCGGCGCCGTCAACGAACAGTTTGCGGCACGTAAAAACCTCCGTGCCGGCAAAACCTTTCGCCCGGCCGCCGAACGACTTGATGCGGGCGACAATTTCGGGATTGATTTCGCGCGACAGCACGTCGTCCACGATTTTCACCGTCGCCGCGTCGGTAACGCGCTGGCCCTGGATGAAATCCGCCTTTAACCCGGCTTTTTCCATCGCGCGGGTGATGGCTTTGCCGCCGCCGTGAACGACGACGGGATTGATTTCGACCGCTTCCAGAAAAACGACGTCGCGGACGACACTGTCGCGGACGTTGGCGTCGGGTGAGTCCATGAAACTGCCCCCATATTTGACGACGAACGTCGCACCGCTGAATCTCTGGATGTACGGCAACGCTTCCAGCAGCGTCTCGGCTTTGGCGATTAAATCTTGCACGGACGTATTCGTAGCAGGAATCCGGCGGTAAATGGAAGCGCGTTTGTCATAACATTTTTGCTTTCGCTGGCGCGGGACTTTCCCTAAATTGCCGCCGTCATGCCTGAGATTGCGAAATTCGTGAACAGCGCCGCCGCGAACGTCACCCCGGCCATTGCGGAAAAAGTCCTGCGCCAATTGCCGCAGTGGAAGCTTGAATTCACGCAAATCAACGCGCCGAAATTTCCCCATCTCGTGGATCAATTGGAATTTCTCGCCGACGCCGTTGAGGACACGATCGAAGGCGTTTACAAAGATTTGCCCTATGGCACGATTGCGCAGGCGGTATTTGCGCTCCTCTACGCGCACAAAAAAATGGGCATCATCCCGGACAGCATCCTGGAACTGGGGCGCGCGGATGATTCGAGCGTGGTGCGCGCCGTGCTGATTCAAAACGAAAAGGCCTTCTCCGCTTACGCCACGACCCAGGGCGTCAACTGGCAGAAAATCACCAGCCAGCCGTGAAGTTCAGCCGCCGACGCCGGCATATTCCTCGTCCACCCGCAGGTCCATGCCCATGAGCACGTAATCGTGCGTGATGGCCTTCATGTCGAGGACGTAATCCTCCAGTTTCATCAGGTGCTGAAACCCAATCTGTTCCAGCGCGCGGATGGCGACCTTGCGTTCGCCGTTCAACTCCGCCTCCAGCCGCCGCAGACCCAGCACCCGCGCAATTTCAACCTGTTCGGCGACGAGAATTTTTGCCACGTCACGCCCGCGATATTGCGGATGCGTCAGCACGGTGATGAGGCCGATGTGGCGTTTCCATCCGCCGAAACGCTGATGCAACGTCGCCTCACCGATGATTTTCTGCCCATGCAACATCAACAACGGCAGGTTCCGCTCGAAATCCGCGTGCCGGCACCATTCCTTGAACATCTCGCGGTCGAAAACCGGCTGCTTGATGAACAAACGCTCCTCCTCCGGCACCGCGAGGAAAAATTTGTGCAGGCGGGTTTCATCCCGTTTGCCCAGCGGACGCACAACACATTCCGTGCCTTCCCGCAGTTTCATTGAGATCGGAAATTTTTCCAGCGCGTATTCGAGCATCATAGTGAACCTTTCGTTGCCGGCTCTTCTTTAGCACAGAAGCCGCCGCGTGAAAAGGCCGGATGGGAATAATCGCGATTTCGCGGACGAATTTAGTTCTACGAATTCTCCGGCTGACCACGACTGATGATGGCAATCCGGAGAATCACTTGCCAGCGACACCGCGAAGGTTTAACAAGACATTATGCAAGTCCCCTTGGTGATGACAATCATCGGCCCGGACCGCACCGGCCTCGTTGAATCGGTGGCGCGCGTGGTGGCCGATCACGGCGGCAACTGGCTGGAAAGCCGCATGTGCCGCCTCGGCGGCGAGTTCGCCGGTATTCTGCGCATCGAGCTTCCGGTCGAAAACCGCCAGACGCTGCTCGACGCCTTGCAAACGCTCCAGGGCCGCAGCCTTACCGTCGTCGTCCGCCCCGACGAAGCCGCGGCTGCCGCGACCAAAGGCCGGCAGACCAGGCTCGAAATCGTCGGGCACGACCGTCCGGGCATCGTCCGCGAAATCACCAGCGCCCTGGCGCGCGCGAACGTGAACGTCGAGGAATTTTCCAGCGAATGTGTCAGCGCGCCCATGTCCGGCGAAACGCTTTTCAAGGCCGTCGCCCGATTGCAACTGCCCGATGGCTGTGACGATGCCGCGCTGAAAACCGAACTGGAAAAAATCGCCGACGATCTGCTGGTGGACATTTCGTTTGCGGAACTCGGCAATCAGTAAGAAGCCCTCGAGGTAGGGCGCGCAGTCCTCTGCGCGCCGCGAACGGGGAAGGACATGTCTTGGTCCAGATAACAATCATGCGCAACCTCGCCCAACCCCGGGTCTTGAAACTGGCCGGCATCGCCTCACTGGTCACGGCCCTGGCGTGTTATCCCCGCCTGTCGCTTTGGTTGAACCGTGCCGCCCCGATCTGGTATTTGGAGGCCGTCATTGTCTTTTGCGGCATTGTCCTGTGGGGTTTTGTCTTTGCGTGGCATACGCCATACACCCATCGGTCGGTTTTTACTCTCAAGCTGGAATACGCACCGTTCATCATAGTAACCCTGGCCGGAATCGCCGTCGCAACCGCGTTTCACCTGTTCCTGGACCCGGCGCTCCGGCTCAAAATGCCGGAAGATTACCCGGCAAATCTGAGACAATGGCTGGCCATGGCGCTGTTTTCCATGGCCTTCAACCAGTTGTTTCTCATCTTCGCCCCCTTTGCCTGGCTCATCCGGCTCTTTCAAAACCAACGCGTGGCCACCGTGTTGACCGTTCTGTTTGGAGCCTTCGTGCTGACGATCAAATGCCGGTCCTCCACAGCACCGATTCCATCCTTGTTGTTTGCAACGCTCCTGGCCGTCAGAATCGGCATGGGATTTCTGTCGGTCTCGTTCTATTTGCGTGGCGGGGTGTTCTTGAGCTGGTGGTGGACGCTTCTCGTCGAAACGAGAAATTTGTTGGATGTGGCGGGTAATCCGTAATGGGTGTGAACATTACGCCCAGCCCGACCGGCAGTTGCTCCGCAAATGTCGAGGTGCCAGGAAACAGTTCTCAACGAATGTAAAATCCAGTCGCTGGGCGGGTTGACAAGGCCGTCATTTATCATATTATTTATCTGATGAATGCAACCGCAACCGTTCTCTATCGCTCGCCCGAACGCGTTTTCTCCGCCGCCGACCGGGGGGAAAAGGTGACGATCCGGCGCGGGAAGTCTGAATACGTTCTCACCCGGAAGGCGGAACCGGGCCGGCTTTACGGCTGTCTGCGCGGAACCATCCGGCGTGACACCGGCAAACCCAAGGTCCATTGGAAGGCGGCGCGGTGAGCCACTTGCTCGATACCAACGCCTGGAAATGGCTGACCATCGGCGGCAAACTCAAACCTGCGACCCGATTTCTGGCGGACGAAAATACGCCGCTTTTCCTGCTCGACATCTCCTTCTGGGAAATTTGCAAGGCGGTCGAATGTGGAACTTTGGAACTAACCCTGCCGCCGCTGGACTGGATCAACGCGGCGTTGAAGAAAAACATCACCGTCCTCACCGTCACACCCGAAATCGCCGATCAATCCTGCCGTCTCGCCGCGCAAGGCTTGAAAACTGAAGACCCGGCGGATCAACTCATTGTTGCATCAGCAATGATTCACCGGCTGACGCTGGTGACGCGCGATCACGAAATCATCAAATGGGGCGGTGTGCCGGTGTTGAATTACTAACCGATGTTTGAACTGCTCAAAACAGAGCGTGGAAACGCCGGGGCAGGCGCTGAATCCAGCGTGCAGTAAAGATTTTTCCCTTTGCGACTTTGCGGCTTTGCGGCTTTGCGTTAAAACCTCTGCGCGATGTTTGAACTGCTGAAAACCGACACGCACACCAAGGCGCGGCTGGGCCGCCTGACCACCGCGCACGGTGTCGTGGACACGCCGGTGTTCATGCCGGTCGGCACCCAGGCCAGCGTGAAGGCGCTCGACCCCCGCGAGTTGATCGAGATGGGCACGCAAATCATCCTCGGCAACACTTATCACCTCAACATCCGCCCCGGTCTCGACATCATCCGCGCCGCGGGCGGGCTGCACCGGTTCATGAATTGGGAACTGCCGATCCTCACCGACAGCGGCGGGTTCCAGGTTTTCAGCCTCGCCAAAATCCGGAAAATCAAACCGCACGGCGTCGAATTCCGCTCGCACCTCGATGGCTCGCCGCTGTTCCTCGGCCCGAAGGAGGCGATGGAAATCCAGCGCGTGCTTGGCTCGGACATCGCGATGGCATTCGACGAATGCCCGCCGCACGATGCGCCGGCGCGCGAACAAAAGCTCGCGGTCGAACGCACCATCCGCTGGGCGCGGGAGTGTCGCGAGCAACCCCGCGCGCCGGGCCAACTGGTTTTCGGCATCGTGCAAGGCGGCAGCAACCCCGCATTGCGCGAGGAATGCGCCAAGGCGCTGGTCGCGATGGATTTCGACGGCTACGCCATCGGCGGCGTGAGCGTGGGCGAGCCGGAGCCGGAGATGCTGAAAGCGATTGAATTGACCGAACCGTTTTTGCCCGTAAACCAGGCGCGTTACGCCATGGGTCTCGGCACGCCCGCGCAGATGGTCGAATTGATTGCGCGCGGCATGGACATGTTCGACTGCGTGCTGCCGACGCGCGTGGCGCGCAACGGCACGGCATACACGCGCAAGGGCGCAATCGGCATCAAGGGCGGCGCTTACAAGGCGGATTTTCGCCCGATTGAGGAAGGCTGCGACTGCTTCGCCTGCCGGCATTTCACGCGCGCCTATCTGCGGCATTTGTTGAACGTGAACGAAATCCTCGGCCTGCGCATGGTGAGCGTCCACAACTCGCACCTGTTTTTGAAAGGGATGGCGGACGCGCGCGCGCATCTCGCCGCCGGCACGTTCACGGAATTTTACCGCGAGTTCATTGCGAATTATACACCGTCGCGAAAAATTTTGGCCGCGCGGAAAAAAGAAACGGAAAGATGATTTTGTATTCTTGCGCAAACTTTCCAACGCAGAGGCGCGGAGAGCGCAGAGATTCGCAGAGTTTGATTTTCTCCGCGGTCCTCGGCGTCCTCTGCATCTCCGCGTTAAAGCTTCCGGACGTTTGACTGCGGCTATTGCCGCCAGGTTTCTTCCGGGTTAAACCACTTGCTCCGCGCTTTGGCTTATGGCAATATATTGGCATTGGAAAACCAATTATTGCAAATCTATGGAAAAACCAAAAATCATTGCCTATTTGAAACCGACCTGCGGCTGGAGCAACGGCGTGCGCGCTGTGCTCCGCAAATATGATCTGCCCTTTGAAGACCGTGACATCATCAACAACCCGGCCCAACGCCAGGAAATGGTTGAAAAGAGCGGTCAGATGCTCAGTCCGTGCGTCGAGATCAACGGCCAGATGCTCGCCGACATCAGCGGCGAGGAGGTCGAAGCGTGGCTGCTCGCCAACAGCGTCGTGCAGCCGAACGGCCTCGCGGCGGAAGTGCCGATCAACCAGGCCTGCGGCGCACATCATCGCAGGTGATTCCTTGAACGGTTGAATTGGTAGCACCCGCGTCTCGCGGGTTGTTTCGGGCGTCCCGCCCGAAACCTTGGGAAACTTCGATTGCCGTAGATCGCTGGAATAAATGAATTTCTATATTTGCAGAAGCAATGCGGCGGGACGCCGCATTGAACCCGCCGGCCGCCGTCGCGCCGAAGCGGCGCTTTGACGCGCCGCGAAGGCGGAAGGCGGGTGTTACCTCAAAAATCTCGCGCCGCCGAACCGACAATTGAATTGATTGCCCGCCGCCGCTGCCGCACTTTTTCACCATGCGAATCGTCACTTCCATCGCCGCGATGCAGCGTCAGGCCAGGCAATGGCAACGCACGGGCAAATGCATCGGCTTCGTTCCAACGATGGGCTGCCTGCACGCCGGGCACATGAGTCTTGTCCGTGAGACGCGGAAACGCGTCGGGAAAGCTGGCAAGGTTGTCGTGAGCATTTACGTCAACCCGACGCAGTTCGGACCGAAGGAGGATTTCTCAAAATACCCGCGCGACCTGAAACGCGATTTCAAACTTTGCCGCGCGGAAGGCGTGGACGTCGTGTTCACGCCCGGCGACAAGGAAATGTATCCAGGCGAAACCCGTAGCCGCCAATGTGAATCGGCGGACGAACCGCGCTTTGACAAGCGCGGCTACAGCACCTGCGTCGTCGAGGAAAAATTATCGCAGAGCATGGAAGGCGCGTCACGACCGGCGCATTTCCGCGGCGTGACCACGGTGGTGGCCAAGCTGTTCAACATCGTGCTGCCGGATGTGGCGGTGTTCGGCGCGAAAGACTGGCAGCAAGCCGCCATCATCAAACGCATGGCGGCCGATTTGAATTTTCCGGTGAAAATCATCGTCGCCCCGACGCTGCGCGAGCGCGATGGGCTGGCGATGAGTTCGCGCAACAAATATCTCGTTGGCGATTTGCGGCAGCAGGCGACCGTGCTCTGGCAGGCGATTCAAATGGCGCAAGCCGCCGTGAAAAAATCAAAAGCCATTCCGGCGGCAAAACTGAAAGCCGATTTGAAGAAACTGATTGAAGCCAAGCCGGACGCGCGATTGGATTACGTGGAATTTTTTGAACCGGATACACTGTCGCCTGTTTCAAAAATGACGCGCGGCACACACATGGCGCTGGCGGTGTTCGTCGGCAAAACGCGGTTGATTGACAATGCACAATTGTGAAAACAACGAAGAAACGGGGAAACCGAGCGAGTTAAGAGGCTTTCCCAAAACCCCGTAGCGGCGTCTTGGCAGAGCGCCGCATTCTTTGTTTAAGACAGGAGGTTGGCGGCGCTCTGCCGAGACGCCGCTACGCCCAAGCCATTTTATCTTCGCGTCTTTGCGTCTTTGCGTTAAATTTTTGTCGTTGATGAAAAAATTTGATTTTCTCGTTCTCGGCAGCGGCCTCGCGGGGCTGTTCTTCGCGTTGAAGGTCGCGCCGCGCGGGCGTGTGGCCATCGTCACCAAAAAGGACCGGGCGGAGTCGAACACGAATTACGCGCAGGGCGGCATCGCGTCGGTGACGAGCAAGGAGGATTCGTTCGAGTCACACGTGCGCGACACACTCACGGCGGGCGCGGGCCTGTGCAAGAAGAACGTCGTCCGCACCATCGTCGAGGACGGCCCGGCGCGCATTGCGGAATTGATCGAACTGGGAATGAAATTTTCCGAGCGCGACGCGTTGGACGAGGACGGCGGCAAACAACTCGACCTCGGCCGGGAAGGTGGTCACTCAAAGCGGCGGATTTTGCACGCGAAGGATGTAACGGGCCGGGAAATCGAGCGGGCGTTGCTGAATGCGGCGGCGCGGCAGCCGAACATCCAGATTTTTGAAAATCATCTGGCGATTGATTTGATCACCAGCCAGAAGCTCGGGTACGCCGGTGAAAATCGCTGCCTCGGCGCGTATGTGTTCGACAAAAAATCGGGCGGCGTTGAGACGTTCGCCGCGCCCGTGACGACTTTGGCCACGGGCGGTTGCGGCAAGGTTTATCTTTACACGACGAACCCCGACATCGCGACCGGCGACGGTGTGGCGATGGCGTATCGCGCCGGGGCGTCGGTGGCGGACATGGAATTCGTCCAGTTTCACCCGACGTGTCTTTATCATCCGCAGGCGAAGTCATTTCTCATCAGCGAAGCCGTGCGCGGCGAAGGCGGCGTGCTCAAATCGCTCGACGGCGTCGAATTCATGGATGCTTATCACCCGTTGAAATCGCTCGCGCCGCGCGACGTGGTGGCCCGCGCGATTGACAGCGAGATGAAAAAGAGCGGCGCGGAGCACGTGTGGCTCGATATCACTCACAAACCGGCGCGGTTCATCATCGAACGGTTTCCGAACATCTACCAGACCTGCCTGCGCTACGGCATTGACATCACGAAAGAGCCGATTCCGGTTGTGCCCGCAGCGCATTATCAATGCGGCGGCGTGGTGACGAACGTGGACGGCGAGACGGACATCGCCGGGCTTTACGCCGTTGGCGAAGTGGCCTGCACGGGATTGCACGGCGCGAACCGGCTGGCGAGCAATTCACTTTTGGAGGCGCTGGTTTGCGCCCATCGCGCGGCGCAGCGCGTCACGGAAAACCCATCGCCACAGACTGATTTAAAAATTCCAGCGTGGCAATCGGGCGACGCGCACAATCCGGATGAAATGGTCGTCGTCTCGCACAACTGGGACGAAATCCGGCGGCTGATGTGGGATTACGTGGGCATCGTGCGCACGAACAAGCGGCTGGCGCGCGCGCAAAAACGCATTGCGAACTTGCAGGAGGAAATTCACGAATACTATTGGAACTTCATCGTGACGAGCGACCTGCTGGAGTTGCGCAACATCGCCACGGTGGCGGAATTGATTGTCCGTTGCGCGCTCATGCGGCCCGAAAGCCGCGGGCTGCATTACAACCTGGATTACCCTGAGGCAAATCCCGAATGGGCGCAGCGCGACACGGTTTTAAGAAAATCTTGAAATAACGCGGGTGGTGAATACGCTGTCAGACGGTCGCGCGCTTAGCTCAGCGGCAGAGCACTTCCTTCACACGGAAGGGGTCGCAGGTTCAAACCCTGCAGCGCGCACCATCCTTCGCTCGGAATCTCCAGACGTCGGTTCCGAGCTGCGGATGGCAGGCCAGTTTTAACGCAGCGTAAAGCGAAGGCTGCCGCACCGAAGCACAAAGTGCGTAGGCGGGTGAACGAGCAGATTGCGAGGAAATTGGCATGACAAACCGTCAAAGAAAGGAAGAGAAACGCCATGAGTGGTGAGCCTATTATTATTCTCCTTGTCGAAGATGACCCGGCCCACGCCGAAATCGTGCGGCGGAATTTCGTCAACTTCCGCATGGCCAACCGGCCGGTACAGTTGGTGCATGTGGCTGATGGCGAGGACGCTCTGGATTACCTCTTCAGCCGGGGGAAATTCCAAAACCCGGGCCTGTCGCCCCGGCCCAACCTGATCCTGCTCGACCTGCGCCTGCCCAAGGTGGACGGTTTGGAGGTGCTGAAAATCATCAAGGCCGACGCCGACTTGGTGAGCATCCCCGTGGTCGTCTTGACGACCTCGTCCGCCGAAGCGGATATAGCCAAAGCCTACGAAAGCCACGCCAACAGCTACCTGGTCAAGCCGATGGATCTTTCCCAATTCAATAAATTGATGGATGTGCTCGGCTTTTACTGGCTGGTATGGAACCAGTGTTAAGACTGGCGCGGTAATGCCTTTCGAGTCACTCTGCTGCGTTCGTGAAGGATATGGCCCGGCCAGCCCTTCAAAACTGGTCTTCCTTTTCCTTGAACAGCACGTTGAACGTGGTCAGGGAACCGTAGCTGCGGGTGATGTATTGCTGCAGCTCGACTTTTTCGCCGTCGGTGAGCTTTTCGTGTCCGTTGATCTTTTGCTCCAGTACGCGCAGGTTGTTCCGCACCATCACGATTTTGTGGAAGAAGGTTTCCAGCGGGACCTCCTTGGCTTGCAACGCCGGGTCGGCGGGATGCATGACCAGTCTGCCGCCGTGCCAGCGGACGCCGAGTTTTTCAATCACGGCATCCGGTTTTTCCAGACCGAGCCTGACCACGGCGGCATCCACGGTTTGCTCGATAAATTGTTTGAGCGGGAGGTTCAAGCCGCTGACGGCGGTTTGCGGTTCGGCGAGTTCGAGGCCGGCGGCATCCGGCGCGACGGTGCGCTTGTCGCCGCCATCAAATTGAATTTCCGCAGTGAGTTCGTTCAAAGCCTTGACGACGCCGGTGCCGTATTGCTGGTGCCGCACCCGCATGCCGATGTGGAGGGATTCGATTTTCATGGGGAAAATTTAACCACGGACCCGTCCTCCGAAGCAATACTGCGAAGGAGGATGGACGCGGATGCACACGGATTTTTGCACTAATGAAGTGAACCTTCCTGTTGTCGGCGAATACGTCTCCAGTGACGTGTACATACCAGCTCCCCCGATGAGAAATTCGTTGCCATTTGGGTGGATGAATCCAACAGAAAAATGATCACGGATAAATCAACCGGAGAAAAACACTGCCGTTGGCCGGATTGACTGGAATGAAAATTTGGTTTGTAAGTTGTGAATTGGGGACGGCGGCCCAATTCGTGCCGGGACCCGTGCTCAAACCGTTTATTTGGATTTGCAACGACCAGCCGAGATGGTCTTGCGGTCAGGAAAGTTGCAACTGGCTCCCGCTGATCCGGGCGGCCAGGCTGGTTGCAGCCAGGGAAGGCAAGGGCGCGGCCCTGCCCCCAGGCCGACTATTCTCAGGAGTTGGCAATTAACCAGCCCCAACCGAAACGAACAATCGCGGAGTGCCCAATTTTCAAACGAGTTTGCAAAAAAAGGATGATGACAAACTCGGAAAGCAGGTTAAAATTCATATAACAGCAGTGTAATAATTTGCAGAAGCCTAACAAAAATCAGAAACATAACATTATGAAACGTTTATCTTTGGTTGTCATCGGCGTCGGGTGCCTGGTCTTTCAAGCTCAAGCCACGGTGATTTTTTCAGATGGTTTCAATTACACCACCGGGACCTTCCTCGGCAATGATGATGCATGGGGAAGTGGAAAAGCTAGTAATTTGCAGATCGGCAGTGGCAATCTGACTTACTCAGGTTTGAATGATCTTGGTGGCAACGATCTCGTGGTAACCTCCGGTGCCTCCACCTCGGATATACATACTTATTCGGCCGTTTCCAGCGGAAGTATTTATTTTTCTTTCCTCATTGATTGCACAACGCTTCCCACTGGCAATAACGCTCTTATGGCATTGGATCCGGGCACAGCCTCCCCGGGACAATCAAGTACTGCTAATCCCGTTGACGGGCTTACAGTTTATACTGGAGTATTAGGTACTGGTTATAAAATCGGTGTGCGGGTAATGAGTTCGGGTTCCGGTGCTGTTTACGACCTCACAGACTTCACAAGCGGGTTGGTGGTAGGTACCACTTACTTGGTAGTTGGAGAATATACATTCAGTTCAGGTTCACAAGTTGGTAACCTTTATCTCGATCCAATTCCAGGTGGTTTGCAATCCGCAGCAACGCTTGGTGCGACTATGTCAGATAATGCGGCATCGCCAGCCGCCATAGACAATGTGGGTGTCAAAGCTCAGAGTTCCACCGGACAAGGCGCTTACATTATAGATAATGTTCTCGTCGGCTCGACGTGGGAGGACGTGACTGCACCTGTACCCGAACCCGCCACCTTCGCGTTGGCTGGGTTGGGCATGCTCGGTTTGGTTCTTGCGCGGCGAATGCGCCGTTAATAACAATTGTCATCTATTTCACGACAGGCGCTGGAAAATTCCCAGCGCCTGTTTGGTTTTTGGGGAGCAATTCAAACCAATCAGCCGCACTTTTGCCCGGGCAAATCTTGTCATGGAACTAAAAAGATGGCATCCGCAGGCGCTCCCGGACAAAATCACTTGGAAAGCATGACTATTCCCCAACCACCGCCACGTTCCGACAATTCGGCCGGCAGGCGCACAGTTCTCGGCGTGTGCTTTCTGCTGGCGATGGTTGTGTTCTTCATCTTTGGCCGGACATACTGGTATGGGTTTGTCAATTACGACGACAATTATTACGTGTATGAGAACCCTGTCGTCCAAAAGGGGCTGACCTGGGAGGGACTTCGCTGGGCGCTGACTTATGGCAACATCGGCCACTGGCACCCGCTGACCTGGCTCTCCCACATGCTTGACTGCCAGTTGTACGGATTGAACCCCGGTGGCCATCACCTCACCAATATCCTGCTGCATGGGGCGGCGGCGATCCTGCTTTTCCTCGTGCTGCGGCGGATGACGGGGTTCCTGTGGCGCAGCGCGTTTGTGGCGGCGGTGTTTGCCATTCACCCCCTGAGGGTGGAGTCGGTGGCATGGGTCGCCGAGCGCAAGGACGTTTTGAGCGCGTTTTTTTTCATGCTGACCATCGGGGCTTATGTCCGTTACGTGCAAAGACGGTCGAAAGTCGAGAGTCGAGAGTCGAGAGCACAAGCAGTTCCAGCCCTCGACCCACTGGCGCGGCGGAGCGAAGCGAAGATGGCTCGACCCTTGACTCTCGACTATTGTCTGGTGCTGTTGTTTTTTGCCTTGGGACTGCTGTCCAAGAACATGCTGGTAACGATGCCCTTCGTCCTCCTGCTGCTGGATTACTGGCCGCTGAACCGTCTTTCAGGCTTCTCCCCCCCGGTCTTGCTGCGGCGGGTGGCCGAGAAAATCCCCCTGTTTGTGCTGACGGTCGGATCGTGCGTGGCGACGGCCCTGGTTCCGGAAAAAGTGTCCGCTGGCAACAGTCTATCTTTCGCGTTGCGGATGGAAAACGCCGTGGTATCCTACGTCACCTACCTTTGGCAGATGATCCATCCATCGGGATTGGCGTGTGTTTATCCCAACCCGGTAAACCATCTGCCGTTCTGGCAGGTGGCCGGGGCGCTGGGGTTGCTGCTGGCCATATCCGGAGCGGTATGGGCCTTTCGCAAGACGCATCCCTGTTTTGTTGTCGGCTGGCTGTGGTATCTGGGAATGATGATTCCGGTTATCGGGATTGTGCAGATATCCTACTACGCCCATGCGGATCGTTACACGTATCTGCCGCAGATCGGCTTGTATCTGTTGCTGACCTGGGCGGCGGCGGATCTGTGCGCCGGCTGGCGTCACCGCCGCGTGGTGCTGGGCGGCCTCTCCACGGTCATTCTGGTGGCTTTAATTCTCTGCGCGCGCGCGCAGACTGCTTATTGGCGCAATAGTGAATCGCTGTGGGCCCATGCGCTCACCTGCACCTCTGGAAATTACATCGCTCATAATGGCCTCGGTTATGTGCTGGCCGCACAAGGCCGGACCGCCGAAGCCACCGTGCATTATCAAAAGGCCATTGAGATTAACCCTCACTTTGCAGAGGCGCACCTTAACTGGGGCATCTTGCTTGCCGGACGAGGCCGGACCAACGAAGCCATCAAGCATTATCAGAAAGCCCTTGAGATCAATCCCGACGACGCGGAAGCTGACAACAATCTCGGCGCGGTTTTTCTCAATCAAGGACGGCTGGATGAAGCGGCTGAGCATTGTCACCGCGCCTTGGAAGCCAATCCCAGCTTTGCGGAGGCGCACAATAACCTGGGCATCCTGCTGGCGAAACAAGGCCGGACCGCCGGGGCCATCGGGCAATTCCAGAAAGCCCTTGGGATCAAACCTGATTACGCCGAGGCCCACTACAACCTGGCCAATACATTCACCGCCCAAGAACGGTGGGCCGAGGCCATCGGGCAATTCCAGAAAGCCCTTGGGATCAAACCTGATTACGCCAAGGCCCACTACAACCTGGCCAATATATTCACCGCCCAAGGACGGTGGGACGAAGCCATCGAACATTACCAGCGGGCACTGAAACAGATGCCAGACTCCATTCATGCCCGCTATCAATTTGGTCTCGTGTTACAAAAGCGGGGCAAGTTCGCAGCAGCCATCGTGCAGTTTCAGAAGGTTCTCGAACTTGATCCCCGCCACGTAACGGCGCAAAACAATCTGGCCTGGCTGCTGGCGACCTGTCCGGACAACTCGTTGCGCGATGGAAAAAAGGCGGTGGAACTGGCGCAACAGGCCGTGCAACTTTCCGGGGGCAATGCTCCGGAGATTCTGGACACGCTCGCAGCGGCCTATGCCGAAGCCGGAAGCTTTCCTGAAGCGGTCGAGACGGCCCAACGGGCGTTAGATCTCAGTGCCGTGCAAAACAAAAAACCCCTGGCTGAAGTCATCCAAAACCAGCTCAAGCTCTTTGAAACCCATTCCCCATTCCATGAAAAACCGTAGCCATCATCCTTGTTCATCTTTGAATGACCGGCAAAAACAGCGCAATCCCCAACCAGGCCGGGAATGGCATGGCGAACAATTTCCTGATTCACGACGCCGATCAGCTGGGAAAATATTTCAGCCGCGGCGACCACCAGAAGCGAAGCCCAAAATGTTTTTGACCCCGGTTACGGATACACCATCCGGAGAAAAATGGAACCGTTGATTGGATTGATGGGGATGAAAATCTGGTTGGTGGTCGTGGAGTTGGGCACGTTCACCCAGTTGGTCCCCAAACCCGCGTTAAGACTGTTGGTTTGAATCTGCAAGTGCCAGCCGAGATGGTCTTGCGGCCAGGACAATTGCAATTGGTCACCGTCGACTTGCATCACAATATTGGTTGGCGCCGCTGAAGGCAGCGGTGTGGCGCTGGCTTGCAAGGAGTTGGTGCTCTCGCCGCCAGCCACCGCCGTCACCACGTAATAATAAGTGACGGCATTGGTCACCGCCGCATCGGAATAATTCGTCACCAGCAACCCGCTGTAAACCGTCGGATATGGCCCGCCGTTGGCCGTTCCGCGTTTGAGATTGTAATTGGTCACGCCCGACACGGCGTTCCATTTCAAATTGATCAACAGGTTCGTTCCCGTCGCCGTGAAATTTGTCGGGGCTGAAGGCGCGGGCAAAGTCACGACCAGTTTCACCAGACCGGCGGTGTTGGTGTCGAAAGCACAGTTGTAGCCTGCGGGCGTCGAGCCGAGAGTGGGAAGGTTGCCGCTTAAAATACCGGTGTAAGTCAGCAGCGTGTTGGTCCCCGCGCCAAACCCGGGGCCGTTCGTCACGTTGATGGTCCCGCCCAAGGCCAGGTTGCCCACCACCGACACCTGGTTGGTGTTGGGATCCAGCGTATAATTCAGCACGGTGCTGGGGAACAGCATGAAATTGTTGCTGACGGTGAGGATGCTGTCGGCGGTGGTGAGCGGGCCGTCATCGAAGACGTTGGTGTTTTTCAATGACGTTCGCGCGTTGTAAAGAGCCAGGCTGTTGCCATAACCATTGGTGGTCAACCCGTCGAGCGTGACTAGGTTGGTTGCGAACACGCTGTTGGTGATGATGAGTTGGGCGTTATACAACTGGAAGGTGGTGGTACCGGAGGGCACGGTGATTTTGGAATCGGCAAACTGGAAGCCGCGCGCGTTGTAAACATCAAAGGATTTTGAGGCCGTGATGTTGACCTGGCTTAAAAAGATGTTGGTGGCGGGCACTTCCATGCGTGCCCAAATGATGCCCGGGACGCCGCCGCTGGCCACGGTCGCAGTCAAGTTGCTGATGGTGATGTTGCGCCAGACCGGGACGGTGGCAGTGGAAACGGCCTGGGTCGAAGCAAAATACGGCGAAACGCTGGTGGGCGTGCCGAACTGGCCGCCGCTCGCGTAATAGCTGTAAATGACAATTGCGCCATCGACGATGTTTGTCATCGTGATGTTGTAGTAGTTGAGGTTCTGCGCGATGCCACCTTCGCCGCTGCCGCCACTGGTGTTGTCGTTGGACTTCATGCGGATGCCGTAGTCGGTGCCATTGAAGAAGCAGCCGATCACGGTCAGGTTCGAAACCGCGCCGGCCGTGTTGCTGCCGATGGACACTCCATGGCCAACACCAAAAGTGCAGTTGGTGACCACAACGTCCCTGGATATTGCGGAACTGGTGCTGCTGCCAAGGGCGATGTTGTCGTCCCCGGCATTGTTGGTGCAGTTCTGGATCAGGCAGTTGGTACCAACCAGATCAATCCCGTCGGTATTGGCTGCGTTGGCCGCCGTGGTGTTGATGGTCATGTTTTGAAAGGTGATGTTGCCGTTACCACTGCCCTTGAAAACGAAGTGCATCATCGGTGGATTTTGAACCGTCACGCCCTGGACAAACACCTGATTGCATTTACCATTGAAAAAAATCATGTAGGGCCGGTTGTCGTAAACTGAACCAGACGAGGCCCACCAATTTGCACCGTTGCCGTCAATCGTGCCTGAACCGCTGATCTCAAGGTTCGTCACTCCGCTGGCGTAAATCAGATCGCCGTACGTCAAGTTTTGCGCGGGTAAATTGGTCCAAACGTTCAATGGCAGCATCTTCAGCGTTGCGCCGGCATCAATCTGAATATTCACGTTGTTCTTCAGCGTGAGCGGGCCGCATAAAAATGTGCCCGTGCCCGATGCAGGTATCCTGACCGTCCCGCCGTACAGGCCGTTGGTGTTGCCGCCCGCTGCCGCGTTGGTGATGGCCATTAGAATGGCGGTGGTGTTCGTACTCATACCATCACCCACGGCGTTGTAAGGAGCGTTGGTGATGGTGATGATGTTGTTGGTGTTGATGTTCGGCAGTGTCGGCGCGGCCGGCGTCGCCGTGACAAACACCAAAAGCCCCGCCACCGCCGGCAAAAGCGGGGCGCGGAATGAAAGACAGTTACTGGAGATCATGATTTTACGACTTCTCTGGTTCGCGGAAAATATACCACCATTTGCATCACTTTGCCGGTTCCAACGAACAGTTCACCAGCTTCACGTCGGCGTCCTGGACCACGTCGGGTTTGGCGACCTCCTTGAAGGTTGAATTATAAATCCGGACGCCGCTGATTTCCGCGCCGGGGAAACCCCGGACATTCAGCACGCGGGGGGTGTGGGCGACGGTGATGTTTTCCATCGCCACATTGCGCGCGACCGGCTTGTAAAGTCCGTTGGTTCCCTCCTCGTAAAGAAAATCAATCTGCAAAACGGAATCCGCCACCTGGCCCACGTTCACATTCCGCATGAAGATGTTTTGCAGGACCCCACCCCGCACGGCATTTGACTTCAACCGCAACGCGCAGTTCAGGCGCGGGCTGCTCATCTCGCAGTCCTCCACAAACACATTGCTGCAACTGCCGGAAATCTCGCTGCCAATGGCCGTGCCGGCGTGACCGTCACGCATGGTGCAGTCGCGGATGACCAGATTCACCGATGGCATGCCGATGCGGCGGCCGTCGTCGTTGCGGCCGGACTTGATGGCGATGCAGTCATCCCCCGTATCGAACAGGCATTTTTCAATCAACACGTCGCGGCAGCTTTCCGGGTCGCAGCCGTCATTGTTCGCGCCGTGCGAAACGATGTCCACGCCCCGCACGATGACGTTGGTGCAAAGGACCGGATTGATCTCCCACATGGGCGAGCGGCGGAGGTGGACGCCTTCCACCATCACGTTGCGGCAGCGGTTGAACTGGATGAAGTTCGGGCGCAGATAATCACCTTCGCCAAAGTGGCGCTGTTCGACGGGTACCCCGTCCCTGGCCATTTTTTTGAGACGTTCATTGGCGGCCTTTTGGGTGTTGGTGCCGGCGTTTTTCCCGCCCTTCCACTGCAGCCAGTTTTCCCCGGTGGCCTGGCCGTCCAGCGTGCCTTCACCGGTCACCGCGACATTTTTCTGGCCGAACGCATAAATGAACGGGGAATAATTATAGCACTCAACACTTTCGAAACGGCTGAACACCGCCGGCAAATAAGCCTTGGAAGCGGTGCTGAATTTCAAGGTCGAATTCGTGTTCAAGTGCAGCTCGACGTTGCTCTTCAGATGAATCGGGCCGGTGAGAAATTCGCCGGCGGGGACCACGACGCGCCCGCCGCCCGCCATGGCGCAAACGTCAATCGCCCGCCCGATCGCCGCCGTGCAGTCGGTCTTGCCGTCGGGTACCGCGCCGTAATTCACGATCACAAAATCACGCGCGGGAAACACCGGCGCCTGGATGCGCGCCAGAATTCCGGGCACTTGCGACCACTCCGCCCGTTCCGCGTGGAGCAGCGGGGTTGCGAGCAATGTGGCCAGATAAAGAGCAGGGAGTTTTTTCATTTGTTTATTTTTGGACGGAAATGACGGATCGAGGTTATGGCCCGAGTTGAATCCGATATTTCATGCAATTTACGAACTTTGGGGGGTTGCTGCAGCAATCCTTTTCAGACTTAAACATAAAGGGTCTCATTTGAGTTTAACAGAAAATCTATTTTGCTCAATCCCAGAGGCTTGCAAATGGCTTTGAAAATTATGCACCGCCGGCACACCGTCCCCCATGCCCGTTAAATCAGAACCATCCAACCAGCGAGACCACTGCATTCCCTTCATTGCTTTTTGTTCGCGTGCTCCAAGCCTTCGACCTGTGCATTTTCTGTTGCAAACGGAGGGCCCTCTTTCACTGACACGGTCACATTCTTAAGTTGAATGCCTTTGGCGTTGCGAATCTCGAAGCTTTTTGCGGCGGAGATTTGGACGTTTTCAAAAACCACGTTCGATATCATGCTTTCCGGCAGGCCGGTGATGATGCCCGCCACTTGGGGACAGGTTGCCTTCAAATTGCTGATGCGGATGTTGCGGTAAACTGGCGTGTTGCTGGCGATGGCGGGTGTGGAATTACTCCCGGCCCCGGCGGGTCGTGCCGTGTCCCCGGCGGAATTGTTCATGTAATAACAGGTCAACGTGATGGCCGGATTTACGTTTTTCATTGTGATGTCGCTGTAACTGATATTCTCCACAATCCCGCCCTTGCCGCGCTGGGATTTGATGCGCAGACCGTTCTCGGTGTTTTCAAAAGTGCAATTTTTCACGGTCACATTGCGCACGCCGCCGTCGGTTTCGCTGCCGATGGACATCCCATGTCCGTGCAGAAACGTGCAGTCCGTCACCGTGATGTCCTCGCAGGCAAACTCGCGTTCAGCCAGTTTTTTGCCGGCCTTGATGGCGACGTTGTCGTCACCCACGTCAATCCGGCATTTGGTGATCAAAACGTTCTTGCAACTGCTCGGATCAATCGCGTCGGTGTTGGCCGCGTGTTCCGGCGCGAGGATGGTCACGTTGGATATCACCACGCCTTCGCATTCCGTCGGCACAAAATGGAACTTCGGCGAGTTTTGCACCGTGAGGTTTTCCAAGCGGACATTTTTGCAGCGGGTCAGCACAATCAGATTCGGGCGCGGCAGCGTGTAACCGGAAACTTTCTGGCGGGCTTTTTCGGCTTCCTCCCACCAGACCGCGCCGTTGCCGTCAATCGTGCCTTTGCCGGTGAAAGTCACGTCCGTCAAATCCTTGCCGCCGATGAACGGGATGAAATCACCGCCGCTTTTGGCCTTGAGCCAGTCGCCCCCACCCTTGAGAAAATCCGATTGGGTTGGCGAAGCCAGCAGCGTGGCGCCCGCTTCGAGCGACATCGTGGTTTTGGTGCGGACTGAAAGCGGCTGGCTCAGATAAATTCCCGGCGAAAACTTCACCGTGCCGCCGCCCGCCTTGCCACATTCATCCAGGGCTTTTTGAATGGCGGCGGTGTCGAGTGTCTTGCCATCGCCTTTCGCGCCAAACTGGCGGACATCAAATACTTTTGACCCGTCAGCGGCTGGGAGCGAAATGGCAAAAAAAAGAAAAACCCAGGTGAGGATGCTGGCCCAGCGCATAGGGAGGGTGAAATGCATTAATTTGTCCCGGCTGAACACACCAATTTGAGCAAATCTGTTGTCAGCAGCCTCCCTGGAGGAAAAGGCAATCACAGGACAATTAAACCAAAATGGCAGTACAGATGACCTCCGTATCCGTACGGCCATTGGTTTTTACTTGGTTTGACTGCCGTTACGGTATTCGCAACAGCAAGAACCTCATGGGCACACCGATGACGTTGGTGTAGCTAAACCCGCCGGTCCCATCGAACGTGCCGGACGCTTGCAACACCCAGTTGGCCAGCGGCGTTGTCAAGTTGGTGGAACTCAACACGGAATAGGCGCCGTCAGCCGTGCCGTTGGTGCCGCTGAACACGAAATTCGTGCCATTAGCCTGGAGGATGACGGAGTTGATTACCGGCGTCGGCACTGATAGGGAGGTCACGGAAATGCTTCCGTCAACCTGCAGATGGTTGGCCCACAGCACGCCACCCCCGGAAACGCCCAGCGTGCTGCCGTTCGCCAAGGCCTTGTTAAACAGCTTGAACGTGTCCCCGACCACCAAGGCGGTCGAACCGGCGTTCGTCACGGTCAACTCTCCGACGCCACTACTGGTGTTTGTGCCGCCGACCGACGCGATGTCATTGGACTGCGATAATCCCTTATGGACCTTGAAGAGCAGATTGCCGTTCAAGGTGAGATTGGTGGTGATGGTAAGCGTGCCGATGGCGGAAGTGCCGGGTGCGAGAGTGCCGCCAGACAACACCGTCACCGGTCCGAGAACGGTGCCGGATCCACCGAGCGTGCCGCCCGCCACCGTTACGGGGTTGGTGTTGGCGCCAATTTGTCCGTTCACCAGCAACGTGCCGTTGCTGACGGTCGTCGGGCCGGTGTAAGTATTAACTGCGCTCAATACCAGCGTGCCGGCGCCACTCTTTATGAGGCCACAACCCAAGCCAGCATCACTGATAACGCCGGAAATTGTGCTTGGCGTGGTGGTGTTTTGCACATTGATTGTCCGGTTGGTGGGACCAGTGCCGTCCCCGCCCGAGAGTATATACAAGCCTGCCAGAGTCAGGCTGTTGCTGCCGCTGAGGGTCAAGGTCACAGTGTTTGTAGCGCTGGTATAAGTAATGGTGTTGGTAACCGTGTGTGCACCCCCGCTGGCGAACAAGTGACTTTCGCCACCCTCGCTACTACTTACTTGAATGCCCAGAATGCCCGCGCCCAACGGACTGGAAGTTGGCCAGCTTGCAGCATCTGCGCCCACGCCGACATTGCCACTGCTAAGTAGAACGCTGTATCCACTCGGCCCATTGCCATTATTATCCACAGCACTGTCATTGAATGTATTGGCGCCATTATTAAAGATGACACTGCCATTACCGCGCGGCACAAACCGTCCACCGTTGCCGGAAATGACACCGTTGTAAACCTGATTGCCGTTGGTGGTGTTATAAGGAGCAATCTCAACTTCATTGCCATGGGTGGTAATGTTAATCGGAGCATTGTTGGTAAAAAATCCGTAGAGACGAATTCTATCTGGCGTTGCGCTATTATCCCATTTGTCATAAATGGTGAGCGTCGCACCAGGCGATCCAGTCAAGTCATTCAGTATATTAAAGGCATATGATGAGGTTCCATCAATTTGAAGAGTGCTGCTGGCGGTGACATTGATATTGCTCAAGCCAACAAGGGCTGAACCCGATTTTAATCCTATTTCCAATGTTCCACCGGCCAATGTCACGATGCCGACGCCGAGTGCCATCTGGCCGGAGTCATCAACAACCACCGTGCCGTTGCTGATGGTTGTGCCCCCGGTGTAGCTGTTTGCGTTGCTGATTGTCAGTGTGCCTGAACCGCTCATGAGCAAAGAAGCTGACCCGGCAACACTGCCGCTGCCAGTCATGAAATAATTCTTGGCGGCGGTTTCGTTGATTGAGGTGGGCGCCAAAGCCCCAACCAAGGTCACAATTTGATTGGTTGAAGAATCATTAAAAGTAACGTTATCGCCCGCGTTGAAAACCACAGCATTGCCGGCGCTGTTGGTCCAGTTGGCGGTGGTGCCCAAATCCCAGTTCGTATTGGGATTGCCTCCCTGCCAGACCAGGTTCGTCGGCGCGTCGAGGGTCAGCGCCGCAACTGGAGTTGAAGTGGCTGCCAGACCACAATTGTTGGTGATGATCACATAATAACCATTGGCGGCCGTGGCGGCGTCGGCAGTGGTCGCCGGAGAAATGACGAGCATATTGGTTTGGGCACCGGATACGTGCCCGCCATTGCTCAGGCCGGTTCCATTTTTATACCATTGATAATTCAAGTCGTCGCCGGTGGCGGTCACGGAGAACGTTGCATAACCATTGGTGGCGACCACTATCGAGGCTGGCTGGGTGGTAATGTTCGGCCCGGCCAGGACTGACACGATGGCGCTGCCACTCATCCAGCCGACATTGCCACTGACTGTGTTGCTCGCCACCACGGTGTAAACCCCGGAAACCGATTTCGGACCGAAGCTGATGGTGGAACCGTTGCCGGTGACCATTTGCCCGGAGAATGCACTGTTGGTGTAAAGCCAATAGATATTGGTCGTAACTGAGCCGCTCAAACCAACAGCAAAAGCATCGCCGGGACACCCGGCGCCGCCGCCCGTCACGTTGAAGGTGGGCCCGGGCGCAGTACCCGTTGGCGTCACCCCCGCCCAATGATTGTCCACCCGAAGCTCGTCAAACAGATTGGTGGATATGGGTGTGCTGGATGGGTACATAATGGCTATGCTTTGCAGTGTGGCCGGACTGCTTAAAGTGCCGTTGTTGCTGGTGTTGGTGCTGTAGGTGGTCGGGGCCGGGATATTGGCGTCGTTGCCCAAGGAGGTCGGATTGATCCAAAGATCCACCTCTCTATTTGTAAAATTGTAGGCCAGCACGATAAAGTAGGTGCTGCCGATTGACAAAGCACTGGTTATGTTTGTCCATGGGTTGTTGTTGTTGTGCACACCAAACTGCAACTGGCCGAGCGAGGTTTCCCAAATGGTGACCCCGGTGCTGGCGTCCAATGTTGTTGTGTTGGGGCCTTTCTCGCTCAAACCAATGACGGGGCGGATGCCGCTGGGCAGTGTTTGCAGGTTCATAAGGAATGAGAGGTAAAGCTTGTTGGTGGTCTGTGGTGTAAACGGTGCGCCGGCACTTCGACCAGTACCAGAATACGTGGCTCCCCTTATTCCTTCAGGAGGACTCCCCGGATCGGGAGACAAGCCGGGATAAGAAAGCGCAGCGGAGTTGGTAACCATTGGGCTGCTGTTGGTATTTCCACTGTTGCCAATCGACCAGTTTGTGTAGCAGTTGGGGGAAATCGGTTGGCCAGTGTTGGGGTCGGCAGTTGTTTTACTAATCTTTTCTCCCTGCGGATATTCGGAAAATGGTTCATAAACCGGAAAAGTGAATTGCGCCTGGGCGCTCTGAACAAGAAGCAGAAGGCCGCACATTCCAATGATTTTTTTAAACATTTGGGTTGGGATTTTTTTCATAAGTTGGTTCGGGTTGGGATTTCTTTTACAAGTCGGGATACCATTCAATTTATTATAAACCTGTTTTATTGATCATCATAAAGTCCATCGCCAGGAACCTTCACAGTCCCCGCACTACCGTCGAAATAACCAAAGCTGCGAACAGATTTATGCACTGGATGTTTGGCAGCGCCCGCTTTGTGTAACGAGGAGTCGGCATCTTCGTCAGCGTCTCCAATTGCCCACAGATCAGCAGGCGACACACCGGCACGTCTGATTAGATTTATGCTCAGCGGTTCATGGCCGTCCGTGCCGCCTGATGAACTGGGGCCTTTACCAAACGGTTCCCGACCTAATTGGGCTGGCTGGCTGTCTCCTTGTACCTGCATACCCATCTTATTTCCATCTGGAAAGGCGGCGGTTAACAATGCTTTCGCCCCGTTTGCACCTGTGCCAATGTTTACTGCATAGGATCCCATCGCATTGCCATTTTGTGTATAAGAATAATAATTATCATCAGAGGGATTCACAAGGGATGAGGCCGAGTCAATATTGGCCGGCCCCCAGAGGCTCGTCCAAGACGGGCATATGAATACTTTGACAACAAAGTTTGAAGTGGTTCCAATGGATTTGGGCTCCGGCAAGGTTAGATATGAATATATGTACACCGGCAACCATTTCAAGCAACCCCCCGTGTGCACGCCATTGTAAACCGGAACTTGACCATAAGTAAGTCCATAGCTCACACCCGGATTTCCACGGCAACCCTGGCCCGGCGGACACTGATCATTAAAATCATTAAAATACATCTGCAGCGCCAAACAGGTTTGCTTCTGGTTGCCGATGCAGTTCATCAAATACGCCTTGCGCTTGGCTGCCGCGAGCGCAGGCAGCAAAATTGCCGCCAAAATGGCGATGATGGCGATGACCACCAGCAGTTCAATCAGCGTAAACGCCGCGCGGCGGTTGACCCTTTGGTCCGTTTTTTTGAAAAAACAATTTAAATTTTTCACTGCTTAAAAACTACTGTTTTATTTCTGCCATTGCGTTTCAATTTTTTTAAAAAAGGTGTTTCTGGGAACATGAACAGAGAAAAGATAACGCATGTTTTACCTTTTAAAATGGCAAAGGTTTGCAAAGTTATTTGAAAAAAGCGCACAAACGCACGGAAAGGCTTGTAAAACCGGACGCTTCGTTTTAGCGTGCCATTAACCATGGCCAAAAGACAAAAACGCGTCCTCCTGGCACTCGGCTGGTATGATTACCATCTGCATCAGGGCATTGAGAAATATGCGCGGGAGCACGGCTGGCATCTTTACTCCAATATGGCCCGGGAAAAGGTGATTCCCTGGGGCTGGGAAGGCGATGGCGTTCTGGCCTGGCTCGGCGCGGGCGACGACCTCGCGGAATTTGTCAAAGCCGTCAACAAGCCGACGGTGGATTTCAGCCTGCGGCGTCCGCAATTGAAATTTCCCCGCGTGCTGGAAGATCACGCGCACGCCGCGCAACTGGTGGCCGACCATTTTCTGTCCCGCGGCTTCACCCATTTTCTTTTCTACAGCGACATGGACAACTGGTCTTATGAGGAGCGCGGCGAAGGGTTCATCAACGCGTTGAAACGCGCCGGACACCACGCCAACTGGCTCCGCTGGCACCAGTCGGCGGCTTTCACGACCGGCCGCAATGAATGGAAACAAAAGCGCCACTGGCTCGCGGCGGAAATGAAAAGGGCACCCAAGCCGCTCGCGGTTTTTGCCGCGAACGATCAGCAGGCGATGGACGTGCTCGAATCTTGTGAGAGCGTGGGCATAGCCGTTCCCGAACAGGTCGCCATCATCGGCGCGGAAAATTATCTGCTGGCGCCGGATGCCATGCGCACGCCCATTTCCAGCGTGGACACGAATCTGGAGACCCTGGGTTATCGCGGCGCGGAACTGCTGGACAATTTGATGAACGGCAAACCTGCGCCCCCCAATCCCGTTCGCATTCCTGCCGTGGGAGTCGTTGCCCGCAAGAGCAGCGACATCCTGACCATCGCGCACAAGGGCGTGGCCCGGAGCCTGCGCCACATCTGGGAGCACAGCCACGAACCCATCTGCGTCAAAGATTTGGTCGGGGTCGCCGCGATGTCGCGGCGCGGGCTGCACATGGCGTTTCTGGAACACCTCGGGCGGACGCCCGGACAGGAACTTCAGCGCGTGCGGATTGACCAGGCCAAACAATTACTGATCAGCTCAACCCATAAAATTGAGACGATCGCCGGGATGTGCGGCTACCAAAGTGCAAACAGCTTTTGCATCGCTTTCAAACGCGTCACGGGGATGTCGGCCAAAAAATTTCGCGAAAACCCCCCGGTCCTTGGACTGGCCTATGGAATGACCCGGAAAAACAAACCCGGCCAGAAGTGACGTTCCTTTCCGAAATCCTCCAAATGAACCGTTTGTTTTTCCTCGCGCCGGTCGTTTGGATTTTTTTCTGTCCGCATCTGGAGGCGCAGACGAATCTGTTGGTCGCCGCCGATGGCAGTGCCCCATTCAAAACCGTGCAGGAAGCCGTCATGTCCGTGCCGTCGGGCAGCAGCACGAATCCCGTCATCATCCACATCAAGCCGGGCGTTTACAAAGAGCTGGTTTACCTCCAGCGCGAGAAACGCTTTTTCAAGCTGGTCGGCGGGAACGCGACGAACACGGTGTTGACTTTTGGCTTGTATGCCGGCCTCACCAACTTTGACGGCAAGCCGATGGGAACTTTTCACACGCCTTCGACGACGATTGACGCGGACGATTTCACGGCGGAGAACCTCACGTTTGAAAATTCCGCAGGCGCGGTCGGGCAGGCATTGGCCATCCGCGTGGACGGCGACCGCGCCAGTTTCCGCAACTGCCGTTTTCTCGGCTGGCAGGACACGATTTTGCTCAATCGCGGACGGCAGTATTTTGAAAATTGTTACATCGCCGGCGCGGTGGATTTTATTTTTGGCGCGGCGACGGCGTGGTTTGAGAAATGCCACATCAACTGTCCCGGCAGCGGCTACATCACCGCCGCCTCGACGCCGGTTGACGAACCCTTTGGGTTTGTTTTCGCGAATTGCAAAATCACCGGGGCGAAGCCGGACGTGAAAACGTTTCTCGGCCGGCCGTGGCGGATTTACGCCAGCACGATTTATCTGAACACGGAAATGTCCGGGGCCGTCCGCCCGGAAGGCTGGAACGACTGGAAAAAACCGGAGGCGCATACCACGGCGCGTTACGCGGAGTTCAACAACACCGGTCCGGGCGCGAGTCCGGCGACCCGGCCTGGCTGGATCAAACAATTGACCGGAGCCGAAGCGGAAAAAATCACGGTGGAAAAAGTTCTCGGCGGCGGGGATGGTTGGAATCCGGTTGTGATTCAAAATTCACCGTTCGGAGCCAACCGTTTGAACATCGAATACGGCGAGGCGGGTGGTGAAAAATTATTGCTCGACGCGCACGTTCCCGACGGCGAAGGGAAATTTCCCGTCGCGATCATCGTTCACGGCGGCGGCTGGGGCAATGGCGACAAAGAGGCAGACCTCGTGCCGGTCTTCGCGCCGGTCGCGACGAATTTCACCTGGTTCACGATCAATTACCGGCTCGCACCGGCAAACCGCTGGCCGGCGTGTTTTGAAGACGTGCAAACGGCGATTCGTTGGGTGAAACAACATGCGGCGGAATTCAAGGGTGATCCGAACCGCATCGCGCTATTGGGCTATTCCGCCGGCGGCCAACTGGCGACGCTCGCGGCGATGTTGGCAAAAAAAAACACGCAAGTGCAGGCGGTCGTCGGGTTCGCGCCGCCGACAGATTTGGCCGCTGACGCGCAACGGCGCGGCAGTCTGGACCAATGGCCTTCGATGAAAAAACTTTTGGGCCGCGCTGGGTTGGACGACGGGACGTTGAAGTTGTTGGTGGAAATTTCCCCGAGCCATTACGTCAGGCCGGGGCTGCCGCCCTTTTTATTGATTCAGGGCGACACGGACAAAACGGTTGCTTACGACCTGACGCTGGAGTTTCAGGCGAGATTGAAGGCGGCTGGCGTTCCCTGCGATTTGATCACCCTCACGAACGCGCAACATCGCATCGCCGATTGGGACAAGGTTGCCCCGGGCTTTCAGGCAAAAATGATGGCGTGGCTGGGGGAAAAATTGGCGGCGGAAACACCCGCGAAAAGATAATCACGGATAAATGCCTGTGCGTTGTGTCCGCGTTGAGCCTTCAAACCGGAACCGTTTCGCGCTTTGGCGAACGAATCGCCTGCGGGGTCTTTGCCTGGCCCAGCAACAACGGTTTCATGTGCCGCTCGAAAAGATTTTCCGTCACGTTTCTGGCGACGACGGCTTCGTGCTTTTTCAGCGCGTCGAGATAGCGATTGCCTTTCTTGGCCGCGACTTTGAAGCTGATGTGCAGCAATTGACGGAAACTGGGATTGTAATCCTTGCATCCCTGGTCGTGGCGCAACGCGGAAACAAACTGGTGCGAACTCCAGCCGTTCACCACCACCGCGCCCGGCAGTTTCGCCCGGTCAATGTCAATGACCGTCGCGTAAGGCGCGCAAAATTCGTCCACCTGCCCGATGGCGGAGGCGTAAATTTCCTTGACGATTTCCAGGCCATCGCCGCCCGCTTCGGCGAGGCCGATGAGTTCTTCCAGCCACGTTGTGCCGGCGGTTTTGATATGCACGCCGGCGTCAAATTTCTTCAACGCGCGCCGCATCGGTTCGTAGAGGGAAAATTTGTCGCTGCCGGAGTGGACGCTCAACTTGAGCGACGCCGGCAGTCCGTATTTCTTGATCGCAAACGCGATGACGGCGAGGTCCTCGTTGAATTCTTTTTCAAATTGTTTCACGTCGCCGACGTAATCCACGCCCTTGTTGAAACGGCCGGTGAACTTCGGCGCGACGGTCTGGATCGGAATTTTCTGGTCGGCAATCGCGGCGAGAATGATGAGCAATTCCGGCGGCGTCTGCGGACTGTCGGTTTCGTCCATCGAAACTTCGGTGATGAAATTTGCCGCGCCCTTGGCCTGGACGATGTGCCGGTAGATTTTCCCCGCGTCCTGCGCGGCGAGTAAAAACTTGTTGGCGACGCGCTCGACTTCAGCGCGCGTGATGGCAAACGGCTGGTCAATGCGCGGAATGGAAATCGTGCCGATGAGTTCGGGATGGCGAGCCACAAACGTCTTCACGTCCGCCGCGCTGGCGGGTTTGCCGATGCTGTCGGCCACGTCAATCGTGTAAAAATCCGAATGAGGGATAAAGCGGTCAACGGTTTCAAGGCGGATATGGTCGGCGTCCACATGATAGGGTTTGTTCCAGCCGAGTTCCCTGACGGCGGCATCGGCGGCGGCGCGCGTGCTGGACGGGTCGCTGCCGACGAAAGTGTGTTCCCGGTTGGATTTGTTCCAGACGGGAACAAAAAGCGCGCCGAGTTCGGTGGCGCGGATGCAAGCGCGAAGCTGCGCCTTGCTCTGATGCGCAAAGCGGTCGCCCATGCCGAAGGAAAATTTGCCCAGCGGTAAAAATTGGCTCATAAATTATTGTTTGAATGACCTAAACTCTTATAAAACCATCACGAGTGATACTGTGTTCTTTTGCAAAATTATATGAAAATTATGCACTGGCGTCCCACAGGTTTAATGGTTGAGGGTTGAAAAAGAGTTGGCTTGGGGGGTGGTGAACCCTGCCACATGGCGGGGTATGAAAAATTAAACTCAACGCCAGCCAACGCCGGCAAAGTTCTCACTCCTGCGCCAACTATGCAACCTTATTCCCAACCATTTGGTGCCTCAATTGGCCCGCGAGCACGCCGTGGAGGAGAGGAGCCGCACCTTCCGTCCGTGGAGCCATGGGGTCAGTCTGATCTATGCCCAACTGACGCACGCCTTGGGCTCAAGGACGTATGCGACGCCCTGCGGTTGCACTCGGGTCCGTTGTCGGCCATTCGCGGCGCAACCCCGCCCGGCAAGAACGCCCTCTCGCACGCCAATCGCCGACGCGACGCCCGGCTGGCCGTTGGTGCCGCACCCGCATTCCAATGTGGAGGGATTCGATTTTCATGGGGAAAATTTAACCACGGATAAACACGGATGAACACGGATTTTTTTGCGATCGCAAAAATTCAGGTTGAAGCATTTTCCTCGTTCGCGTCCCTTGGCGCGGCGAAGTGCAACGGAGACGGCTCGTCCTCGAAAAATCATGGCTGACAACTCCGCAAAACGCGCTAGGCTCGACGACAGCCAAACAACTTAAAATCAAACAAACACCATGGCCCGTGCAAATCCAATTGACCGCTTTGAATTCGAGTGTGTGCTGTGGATCCAGGGTGTGGCGCGCGTCGCGGGCGTGGACGAAGCGGGTCGCGGCCCGCTGGCCGGGCCGGTCGTCGCCGCGGCGGCAGTCCTGCCGTCGAAATGGGCGGAATCCGGCCTGCCGCACGAGCTCGAGGGCTTGAACGATTCCAAGCAGCTCACTGCCGCGCAGCGCGAAAAATTCTTTGCCTTTCTTACCGCGTGCCCCGAAGTGCAATATGCCATCGCGCAGGTTGGCGCCGGAAAAATTGATGCCATCAACATCCTGCGCGCCACGCATCGCGCCATGAACGACGCCCTCACGCAATTGCAGCCCGCGCCCGAACACGCGCTCGTGGACGGCCGGCCCGTCAAGACCATGGCGGTGCCGCATACGGCAATTGTGCAGGGTGACGCGCGGAGTTATTCCATTGCCGCCGCGAGCGTGCTGGCCAAGGTGACGCGCGACCGGTTGATGCTCGAATTCGACCGGCAATGGCCGAAATACGGATTTGCCGAGCACAAAGGCTACGGCACGGCACAGCATCTGGCGGCGATCGCCACCCACGGCCCGTGCCCGATCCATCGGCGCAGCTTCGCGCCGTTGAGACCGGTTCAACGCGAACTGTTTTAACCACGGATGGACACAAATAAACACGAATGCAGAAACGGAGTGTTGGAGTGTTGGAGTGTTGGGAAAATCCCATTACTCCAATGCTCCATCACTCCAATATTTCTCGCGTTCGTTCGCGATTGATTTTTCGTATGAAACTGACCGAGCGCATCAAATCGCTGTTCCACGCAGACAAGCCGGAGCACCTGCGACGCGGCGAACTGGGCGAACGCGCGGCAAAAAAGCATCTGCAGCGGGAAGGGCTGAAATTTCTCACGGCCAATTTCCATTCGAAGCGCGGCGAGATTGACCTGGTCTTTCGCGACGATGATTGTCTCGCATTCGTCGAAGTCAAAACGCGGTCATCCGAGGATTGGACGCGCCCGGCGGCGGCGGTCAACGCGCGCAAGCGGCGATTGCTTTCGCAAACCGCACTGGATTATTTGCGTCTGCTGAGAAATCCGGCGGTGAAAATCCGGTTCGATATTGTCGAGGTGCTGCTGACGGACGGCAAAGTGCATGAAATCCGGCATTTGCCGAACACGTTTCTAATGGAGAAGCCGTATCGTTACGGTTGAAACGTGGCTGCGGCGCCCCGCCGCAGATGGGGTGGCGGCGACGCCCTAGTCGTCACGTGGACATGAGCCGGTTTGACGAGGCAAACGCGCGACGGGGCGTCGCCGCCACTCTGCCAGCAAAGAATGGCCATGCCAGCGTGACATCGGCGCGCGAGCCTTGTCCAATCAGCAATGAAGACACTTATGAACGAGCCGGCGAATGGAACGGGTTTTGTCTGGTCACCATGAGCACAACTTACAAAATCGTGGAAGGGACGATTGGACTTGTGGTTATTCTCGGGGTCATCGGTTGGGGATTCTTCCGCATGTTGAAACGGAGCTATGACCCGGCGAAGGTGCTGTTCAAGCTGGCAATCACAGTTCCGCTGGTCATTGCCTGTTTTATGGCTGCCATCGGACTCAGTTTTTTTGGACCGTTCGTCATGATAATTCTTGGGGTTGCCATATCAATCATGTGGGCGCCGCACATTGGTGAATGGCTGTGCAAACCCTTGACGGGCTTGTTTGATGGCGGTGGTGAAGAGCCGGAACCCAAGCCGTATTATTCCATCGCAATCAGCAAACGAAAACTGAACAAGCCGCTGGAAGCGGTTGTTGAAATCCGCAAACAGCTTGCCCGTTTCCCGAATGATTTTGAGGGCGTGATATTGCTCGCCGGCATTCAGGCAGAAGATCTGAAGGATTTGCCCGGCGCGGAAATCGCGTTGAACCATTTCTGTGACCGGCCTGACGCGCCGCCGAAGCAAGTCGCCGCCGCGATGAACCATCTGGCCGACTGGCAGCTCAAACTGGCGCAGGACGCGGATTCGGCGCGTGCCGCGCTGGAGAAAATCACCACGCGGTTCCCGGACACCGAGCTGGCATTGCTGGCCGCGCAGCGCATCGCACATCTGGGCGGCGCGGAAAAAATTTTGCTGGCGGCACACGATCGCCAGCCGATGGCCATGCCGGAAGGCGTGAAAAATGCCGGCCTGCTGGAATCGTCAGAGCATTTGTGTCCCGCCGAAATTGACCCGGCGAAACTTGCCGCCGATTATGTGAAACATCTGGAGCAGCATCCGCTCGACACGGAGGTTCGCGAAAATCTGGCGATCATTTACGCCGACCACTACCGGCGGCTGGATCTGGCAACGGGCGAGTTGGAACAATTGATTGAAGGGCCGAACCAGCCGTCCAAGCGCGTCGCGCACTGGCTGAATTTATTGGCGGATTTGCAGATCCGCCATGGCGCAGATTACGACACCGTGCGCGGAACCTTGGAGAAAATTGTGGAACGGTTTCCGGATCTGGCCGTCGCGGAAATGGCGCGAACGCGGCTGGGGCGCTTGAAACTCGAGCTTAAAGGACATAAAGAAACGCCGGGCGTGAAACTCGGCGTTTATGAACAAAATATCGGATTGAAATACGGCTCACCGCGCCGGTTGTAGCGCGATTCCCTTTTCAAGCTGGCGCGCACAGTCCGTCATTTACCAAACACGTTCACGCTGTCCGCGCCTTTCCGTTACGGCTGAATTTTCGCAGGTCAGTCCGATGCCAAAATGGGTGTCTTGCCGGCGTGACATTGGCGCGCGAACGTTGTCTAATGGGCAGTGAAAACACTCATGAACGAGCCGGCCGCAGGATGTGAGTTCGTGGAGGAGTCGCCAGCCGACCTGGCGTCTGCGGAGTTTTCCAGTCTCTATGCTGAAAACAGCCGCGCGATTTATTATCTCGCCTTGCGTTTTCTCGGCGACCCGCAAAAGGCCGAGGACGCCACGCATGACGTTTTCCTGAAGGCGTTCCGCAAGCTGGATCAATTCCGCGGCGAGGCGTCCTTGCGCACGTGGCTTTACCGCATCGCCATCAATCATTGCCAGAACCTTCGCCAGGGCTGGCATGACCGCCACGTGTTTTCCAACGCGGACGACGCCGTGTGGGAAAACGCCGCGGCCAGAACCGATTCGCCCTTGCGGGTCCTGGAAATCAAGGAGCTGGGCCAGCGAATCCAGAAAACGCTCGACGGTCTGCCGGATGAATACCGGCTCCTGTTGCTGCTCGTGGCCGACGAGGAATTGAGTTACGAGCAGGTGGGCGCGCTGGTCGGGCAATCCCCCGACGCGGTGCGGGGGAAATTGCATCGCGCCCGCAAAGCCTTTGCCGCGCTTTTTGAAAAAAATGCCTGAAGTTGAATTATGAAACACCAAACCAAACTTTCCCAGGAACAGCAGCAACAGCACGCCGCCGAACACCAGACCCAACAACAAGCTGTCCGCGAATTTGCGAACGCCGAAGAGATGCTGCGCTATGACGCCGCGCATACAACCGTGCCGCCGGGCATTGCCCAACGGCTCCAAAAATCCACCGGCGGGGCGACCGAACCAAAAACGTCATGGTGGAAACGTTTGTTTGGAGGAACCAATCCATGAAAAACCTTTTCCGAAACTATTTCTCGTCGCTGCCGTGGGGTATGCGCTTTTTCCTGCTGATCTTCGTGCTCGGTTTCCCGGTGGCCTGGATCGGCCTTCGCGCACAACTTTTTAACCTGTACGGCTGGCTCGCTTTGACACCAGCGCTGGTCTGGAAAGGGCAGGTCTGGCGCGTGGTGACCTACGCCTTTCTGCCCATCGGCCCCTTGGATTGGCTCATCAGCCTGTTTTGGCTCGTGACGCTTGTTTCCGTGTTGGGAAGGAACTGGTCCGCACGCGGGTTCTGGGGTTACTGCCTGTTGGGTGCCCTGGCGGGCGGGCTGTTCATTTTGTTGCTCAAGCCGGGGATGCAATGCGGTGTGGCAGGTGAGGGAGCAATGATTTTTGCCCTGCTGGCAGCGTGGGACTGGCTCTACCGCAACGAACGCCTGATCCTGCTCGGCATCGGGGAAATCTCCGTACGCCAGGCGGCGATTTTGATCGTCATCATCAACTCACTCATCCTGTTCTTCTGCTCGGGCTGGTTCCTGATGCTGGCGATGTGGTGTGGCGGCCTGGCCGGATGGCTCTGGCTCAGGATTCGTGCGAAACTTTTCATGGGTAAAACCGCCCAACAAATCCGCTCCGAACGCGTGGCGCGGCTGGAATTATGATCCGCATCGCACAGGAGCGCCGGTCTCCGGCCCGGCGCGAAGAGGTTGGAGTTCAATCCCGCGATGTGCGGGATTGTTCGGAAGGCATGCTAAAGCGTGAACTCCAACGCGCCGGGCCGGAGACCGGCGTTCCACGTTCCGTCCTCGCCGGCGAACGGGCGCGAACCGCGCGGGCGATGCTGGCGGATTGCCGGCTCTGTGCGCACGACTGCGGCGTCAACCGGCTGGCCGGTGAAACAGGACTCTGTCATGCCGGCGCGGAAGCGCGCTTTTTCTGCGCGCAAATTGAAGTTTCAGACGAACTGGAACTGATCCCCACCTTCGCCGTGGCCCTGAGCGGATGCGATTTGCGCTGCGACTTTTGCATCACCGGCACATCGAGCTGGAATCCACGCGCGGGCGCGGGCTTCGACGCGCCTACGATGGCAGCCAAAGCCCGGGCCGCCTTGCAGAACGGCGCGCGAACCATCATGGTATTGGGCGGCGAGCCAAACATTCATCTGCCGGTCGCGCTCGAATTTGTGTCGCTGCTGCCGGAGACGGCCAAACTGATTTGGAAGACCAACGCGCACGGGTCAGCGCCAGCGCGCGAATTGCTGGAGGGAATGTTCGATGTCTGGCTGGTGGATTTCAAATTCGGCAATGATGCTTGCGCGCAACGGTTGGCAAAAACGCCGGATTACGTTCGTGTGGTCGAAGAAAACCTGCTTTGGGCGGACGATCACAGCGAATTGATTGTGCGTCATTTGCTCATGCCGGGGCATGTTGAATGTTGCTGGAAACCGGTGGCCGAATGGCTGGCTGAAAATCTGCCCGGCGTGAAGGTGAATTTGCGTTCCGGTTTCTGGCCGGCGTGGCAGGCGGCGCGGCACACTGAATTGCGACGGACGGTCTCAAGGCCGGAAAGCGCGCAAGCGGTTGACCTGGCGCAGCGCCTGGGTTTGAATTTAGTTCCATGAAAAAGCACCACGCCAAAAAGGGTTGTGCCTCACCCGGCAAAAACCAGGTGAGTGAACTCTTGATTTTGCCGGACGGCCAGATACTGGTCCACAACCTGACCCCGGTTTTCGCCGGGCTGTTGCATGAATTGAATCCCGATGACGAGCACATCTCGTCACGTGTCACTCGTCACATGTCACCCCGCCTATGAACTTCCAGACTGAACTCGAAACTCTCATCCGCGCGCGTTATCCCATCCTTTACGTCATTTCGAGCGAGGAAATGCGCGTGCAAAACGTGGTCGTCGAGATTGCCCAAAAACGCCAGAAGAAGGTCTTCGAGTGGACCTTCAGCAACGGCATCGTCCCCGCCGGCGCGTCCATCCAGTCGCAGAAAAACCGCAACGCCTCCACCAAGGACCCGCTCGCGGCGCTGGACCAGGTGATCGAGCAGGTCGAACCGGCGATTTTTATCTTCAAGGATTTTCATCCGTTCCTGACCAAGAACAATTTCGCCATCATCCGGAAACTCAAGGACATCGCCCTGCATCTTAAAAACAGCTTCAAAACCATCGTGCTGATTTCGCCGGTGATGGAAATCCCGGCGGAACTGGACAAGGAAATCACCGTCATCAATTTCCCGCAGCCGATGAAGGAGGACCTTGCCGCGATGCTCGACAAAATCGTCGCGGAAGTCCGCGACCGGAAACAGATTCAAATTGATCTCGACGACCAGGGCCGCGACCGGCTGCTGCAGGCGGCGCTCGGCCTGACGCTCGGCGAGGCGGAAAATGTTTTCGCCAAAATCATTGTCCAGGAGCAGCGATTGAGCGGCGATTACGTCAACGAAGTGTTCGCCGAGAAGCAGCAGATCATCCGCAAGAGCGGGCTGCTGGAGTATTACGCGACCGAGGAGGATTTCACCAGCGTTGGCGGCCTGGCGGTGTTAAAGGACTGGCTGAACAAGCGCTCCGTGGCGTTCACGGATGAAGCGCGGGCGTTTGGTTTGCCCGCCCCGAAAGGGATTTTGCTGCTGGGCGTGCAAGGCTGCGGCAAAAGCCTGTGCGCCAAGGCGGTTTCGCGGCTGTGGCAACTGCCGTTGTTGCGCTTTGACATGGGCCGGATGTTCGGCAGCCTGGTGGGTTCGTCGGAAGAAAACGTGCGCCGCGCGATTGCCGTGGCGGAGTCCGTGGCTCCGGCAGTGCTTTGGGTGGACGAGATTGACAAGGCATTTGTCGGCTCGCAAAGCTCCGGCGCTACCGACGGCGGCACGACCGCGCGTGTCTTCGGCACGTTTCTCACCTGGCTTTCGGAAAAAAGCGCGCCGGTTTTCGTGGTGACGACGGCCAACGACGTTTCGCAGCTTCCGCCCGAACTGTTGCGCAAAGGACGTCTCGACGAAATCTTTTACGTGGACCTGCCGAACGAGGAGGAGCGCGAAGAAATTTTCCGAATCCATTTGTCCAAACGCAGGCGCGATCCCAAAAATTTTGATCTCAAAACGATGGTTGAGGCCAGCAAGGATTTGAGCGGTGCGGAAATCGAGGAAGCCATCATCAGCGCGCTCTACGATGCATTTTACATGAAGCAGGAACTGGCCACCGGGCACGTTCTTGCCACGCTGGGCCAGACGGTGCCGCTGGCCAAGACGATGTCGGAAAAAATCAGCGCGCAGCGCACTTGGGCCGCCGGTCGCGCACGGAACGCCAGCGTCGTCCGCCCCGTGAAAAATGACGAGGAAGCGCGGCGGATGGAATTGTGACGTTGGTGGAAACGCGAAATTCTAACACATAAGCAACAAGCCAAATGAATTCTTTCTGGGGCAACCTGTATGATCATTTCAAGGATCGCCGTTATGCGGCTCTTTTCTTGATTGCCCTTATGGGCCTCGTGTTGTCGCCGATTTTGCTGCCGATGATGGGACTGTATTTTTTGGGGCGGGGTTGGTCGGCTTTGCGCCTGGCCCAAGCCAACCGGCGGAATAAATTGCGATATTCACCATTGTCGCGTGACGAATTGCGCGTAGCCCGGTCAAAACTCTTGAACAATCAAAGTCGAAGAGGCGTATGAGTTGTGTTTGCATTTTAACCCCGGTGGTCATCGCCAGCTGGCCGGCATTCAGCGCGGCTGTGGCGGCGGCGGCGACCTCCCTTGGCTACACCATTGTCGAGGAAGGCATCAAACAGTACCAAACCGGCAACGTCAATCAAACCGGCGAGCGCAAGGTCAATCTCGAAATCGAACAGAGCGAGATCGTCACCAACCAGCTGGGCCGCGACCAGAGCATCAAGGTCACGCGCGGCGGTGTGACGGTGACATTCTCCCGCGATGCGCGCGGGAAGGCCTCGATTTGCGTGACGGGGCCGGGCCATTCGGACGAGGAACTGCGCGCCATCGGCGAGGAACTGAGCCAGCGTGTGGTCCAAAAATATGTCCACCGGCGTCTGATGGACGAAATTCACGCCCGCCAGTTTGTGGTCGTGGAAGAGGAGGTGGACGAAAACAACGCCATCCGGCTCAAGGTCCGGCATTGGGACGGGTGAACGTGCAACGTGATGCGTGATGGATTCACGTTTCACGCATCACGCATCAATTCGTAACTCTCAATCAACAACTCAACATGCCCCAGCGCGAATTTGAAATCACGATTGCACCCGATGGCAGCGTCGAGGTGCTGGTCAAAGGCTACAAAGGCAAGAGCTGTCTGGAAGCGATGAAAATCTTCGAGCAGGTGGTCGGAGAAATGAAATCGCGACGCGAGACCAGCGAGTTTTACCAGCCGGACGAGAATGTGCAGATCAACATCGAGCAGCGGCATTGAGGTTGGAGTCCAGGCTTCAGCTTGTCCGCCGCCGGCAAATTAAAGCTTGGACTCCAACTTGTGGCCAGATCGAACACACCGGAAGAAGTTTCGTCCTACTACCCGCCCCGGGCGCGGTGGTACAGCCGCCTTTTTCATCCGTGGTTCAAATTGCGGCGCGGGCTGCATCTGGAAAAAATCCGGCGGCCGATCGCGGTAGGGCTGGGACAAGTCATTTTGAGCCTGCTGTTGCCGGGCTTTTCGTTGTTCGTGAACGGACGGAAGATTGTGGGCGCGGTGTTCGTGGCCATTTACCTGGTCTCACTGGTTTGTTTTGTTGTTTGGTTGGGGTTTCCGATTGGCAGCGCGGGTTACGGGTTGATGATTTCGATTCACGCTTCGAGCATCGTGTTTCTGGAAAGCTGTACGTTGCGGGACAAATACGAATTCGGCATCCGGCTCCTGTTGGCGGTAGCAACACTGCTGATGGTCTGGCTGCTGGTGTATCACCCGGCGGTAAAATTCGCAGAGACAAACTGGTGCACGCCAATTTTGGTGCAGGGGCGGGTGATGGTGATGAAACCCGCTAGGTTCAGCAGCTCGGTTCAACGTGGCGACCGACTATTGTATTCAATCGGCGGCAACGAAACCTATCCTGGTCATGGCGGGGGCGGGGTCTGGGTTCGAACGGGATTTGGCTGGGGGCCGGTACTGGCGGTGGCGGGCGATTCGATCCGTTTTTCGACAAATGCTTTTTACATCAATGGCGAATCGCAGCCACGATTGCCGCATATGCCGACCACCGGTGAAATCCTGGTGCCGGAAAAACATTGGTTCATCTGGCCGGACATTGGTATAAGCGGGCATGGCAACGTCGGCGAGGAGGTCATCTCGTCCACAATGTTGCAGTTGGCAATCGTTTCCGAAAACCAGTTTGTCGGGAAACCCTTCAAACAGTGGCTTTGGCGCCGACAAATTACACCATGAGCCGGTTCGTCAATCTTGAGTTCGGTGACGAGTCCGAAGACCAGTCGCAACCAAAGGAAAAAGCGCTGGTCAAGGACGAGGCGTATTATTTCAACGAGGCGCGAACGGCATTTGAAGCCGGAAATTTTGAGCAGGCCTTGCGGTTTTACTCAAAAGTTCTGGAGTTCAATCCGCAAAATCCCGCCGCGTGGACCGGGCAGGTGCGGATGTTGATCGAGCTGGGTGAATTTCGCGAGGCGAAATTGTGGGCCGACAAGGCATTGGAACGGTTTCCCAACGAGCCGGAATTGCTCGCCGCCAAGGCCGTCGCGCTGGGCCGCAACGGCGATTTGCAGGGAGCGCTCGCGTTCTCAGACGCTTCCATTGAAGAACGCGGCGACACGCCCTACGTCTGGCTCGCACGCGGCGATGTGATGCTCGCGCGCAAAGAGCAACGGGCGGATTATTGTTTTGAGAAAGCCTTGCTGCTCGCACCAAAGGACTGGTTCACCGCCTGGCTGGCGTCCCGGATCCGGTTTTACTATGAACAATTCGTGCTCGCGCTGAAACTGCTGCAACAAGCCATCGAATGGAACACCGGCCATTTCCTTTTGTGGCTCGAACTGGGTCAATGCCAGCAGGCGCTCGGTTTGATCGGTCCGGCCCAAAATTCGTTCTTGCAGGCGCAACAATTGAACCCGCATTCTCGCGAAGCAGATCTGGCACTTATCCGGCTTTCCCAAAAGGGGCTCTGGGCGCGCCTGCGCGGCTGGTGGTGGCAACTTTTCAACCGATGAGCACAAAAAACCTGAATCAGCTTTTTTCCGCCGCCAATGAATTTGATGCTTCCGATCTGCATCTGGTGGCCGGTGTGCCGCCCGCTTTTCGGGTGAACGGCGAAATCATCATCGCCGATGAAGATGCGTTGACCGAAGACGAAATCACCGCCATGGCCGACGGCCTGCTGAATGAACAGCAGAAGAAGAAATTCGGGCAGGAATGGGAACTTTGCATTTCCCTGTTGCACAGTGTGGCCGGGCGCGTGCGCGCCACGTTTTACCGGCGCAACGGACACCCGGAAATGAGCTTCCGCTTTTGCGGCGAGCGTATTGCGACGCGGGAGGAGCTCGGTCTGCCGGAAAAAATTGACGATCTGGCGCGCAAACCGAACGGATTGGTTCTGATCACCGGCCCGACGGGGGCGGGCAAAACGACGACGCTCAATTATCTGGTTGACCTCATCAACAGTGAGCGCCGCTGCAAGATTGTCACGATTGAAGACCCGATTGAATTTGTTCATGAAAACAAGCGCGCCATTGTGGTGCAACAGGAGGTGCTGACCGACGTGCACTCGTTCAATCGGGCGCTCATCCACGTGTTGCGCCAGGACCCGGACGTGATTGTCGTGGGCGAGATGCGCGATCCCGAGGCCATTGCCACGGCCCTGACCGCAGCCGAAACGGGACACTTGGTGCTGGCCACCATGCATTCGCCGAGCGTTTCACACGCGATCGAGCGCATCGTCGGCGTTTTCGAGGGAAGCGCCCAGCGGCAGGTCATTATGCAGTTGTCCAACGCGCTGCAGGGAATCATTTCCCAGGACTTGCTGCCGGCGGCGGACCGCACCCGCCGCGTTCTGGCGTATGAAATGGTCGTTGCGAATGGGGCCGTGCGGAATTTGATCCGTGAAAACCAGCTTCACCAGATGGAAAACACCATCCAGACCGGTCGCAAGGAAGGAATGATGCTCATGGACAATTGCCTTTATGATTTATACTGCAAGTGTGCCATCACGTACGACACCGCCATCAGCCGGGCGCACCACCCCGACCACATCATTCGGGAAAAGTCCCAACCTATTTGAGTTTTGCAGATTCGCCACGACGCGGCACACCGGATCCGGGAGAAAATTGTGGAATGGTTTCCTGATTTACCCGTCGCGGAATGGCGCGAACGCAGCTGGGGCGATTGAAACCCGGACTTAAAGGACAAAAAGAAACGCCGGGCATGAACCCGGCGTTTACGAACAAAACATCGGTTGGAAATACGGCTCACCGCGACAATTGCAGGGCAATTTCCTTTTCCAACTGGTGCGCGAGTTCAATGTCGCTATTGCCCCATTTCGTACGGGCCTGCACGGTGACCTGGGTGATCTGCGAATCCACCTCCTCAATACGCATCCACACGTTCTCATTGCTCACTTTGCCCTGCACGGAACGCACGGTGTTGGTGGTGTCGTGCGGAATGAATTCAGTGAGCACCACGCCGTTATGCCCAAGAACCTGCACCGACGCCTGATAAACCTGGTCCACCGTGCGCGGATAACGTCCCTCGACTTGATCCTGCACCAACGGCATCCCCGCTTTGTTGGTGTCAGTCACGGTGGAGAAACAGCCCGTGGCCAGGATGGCCAGTCCGGCATACGCCGCAAAAATTTTTGTCTTCATAGGGGGACAATCCAATCGAAAAAGCCGCCCGCGTCAAGCACGATTGCATTTTTGGTAGTGGTACAAATTGGTGGGGCGAGGCTACTGACGAGCCGGCTCGCGAGTACGCTCGCCCCACCGCATTTTTGTGCGGCTCGACAAACGCGTCAAAAAATGCGAGTTTGGAACCGTGTCCGCCAACAAGCTTGAACAACTTCGCGCCGCGCTGCGCGCCCATGGCTCGTGCCTCGTGGCGTATTCCGGCGGCGTGGACTCGGTTTTCCTCGCGCGCGTGGCGCATGAAGTCCTGGGCGACCGCGCGCTGGCGGTGATTGCCGATTCACCGAGCCTGCCGCGGCGCGAATTGCAGGAGGCGCTCGAAATCGCCGGCCAATTTCAATTCCCAGTCCGCGTCGTGCAGACAGCGGAATTTGAAAATCCCAATTACCTCTCGAATCCGGCCAACCGCTGCTATTTCTGCAAGCACGAATTGTTCGAGCAACTGGCGCCGATTGCGCGCGCGGAAAAATTCGCGGTGATTGCCTACGGCGAAAACGCCAGCGACAACGGCGATTTCCGTCCGGGCGCGCAAGCGGCGGCGGAATTTCAGGTGCGCGCGCCGCTCAAGGAAGTTGGTTTGACGAAATCAGAAATCCGCGAGTTGTCGGCACAACTCGGTTTGCCGACGGCGGACAAGCCGCAAATGGCCTGTCTCAGTTCGCGCATTCCCCAGGGCGAGCCGGTGACGCCGGAAAAACTGGCGATGATTGAAGCGGCGGAAAATGTGCTGCGCGATCTGGGATTTCATGACGTGCGCGTCCGGCACCATGAGCTGCGCATAGCCAATAACCAATTGCCGATAGCCAAGGCGTTGCCCTCAACCCTCAACCCTCAACCCTCAACCAGTCATTTGGCCCGCATTGAGCTTGGGCCAACGGAAATTCCGCGGTTTTTGGAGGACGGCGTCACGACGAAAGTGGCCGGGGCGCTGAAAAAAATCGGTTACGCGCACGTGACGCTGGATTTGCAGGGCTACCAGCGCGGCGGTGTCAACCAGGCGCTGACCAAAGGCGCATGAAACTTTTGGCCTTCAACGGTTTTAGATAAAGGGACTATGCCGCAGTTTTCCTACAGGGCGCGCCGCCGCAGTGGCGAATCGGTGGAGGGCGTTTTAGACGTGGCCGACCGCTCGGCGGCGGTCGCGCAAATCGAGCGCCTCGGACTTTTCCCCGTCGCGGTGGACACGGCCAAGGCCGGCGCAGTGAACGGCACTCAACGCACGGGAAAAAGTGTGGATTTGATGGCGTTCCTGCCGCCGACGCTGCGCGCGCAGCTTCAACAAAAACGCAAACCGAAGTTGCAGGAGCTGGCCACATTCACGCAACAACTGGCGAACCTGATCCAATCCGGCATGCCGCTGACGGTGGCGTTGAACAGCATGACGCATCTGGAGTCGAAGGGCATTTCCGCCGATGTAAGCCGCGAATTGAAGCAGGAAGTGACGGAGGGCAAGGGTTTGTCCGATGCGATGGCGAAACAGCCGCGGGTGTTTTCAGACCTGTATGTCAACATGGTGCGCGCGGGCGAGCAGAGCGGTTCGCTGGTGGAGGTGTTGCGGCGCATGGCGAATCACTTCCAGCAATTTGCCGAGGTGCAGGCGAAATTCTCCTCGGCGCTGATTTATCCGGCGATGGTGTGTTGCGTCGGCGCGGGCATCGTTGCGTTTTTCATGTTCTTCATGATGCCGCGGTTCATGGTAATTTTTAGCGGGTTCGGCGTCGAACTGCCATTGCCGACGCGCATGCTGATGGGGTTCAGCAATTTTCTTCGCCATTTTTGGTGGCTGCTCGGCCTGCTCATCATCGTGGTAATAATTTTATTCAAACGCTTTCAAGCGAGTGCGGAAGGCGCGCGGACGCTGGATGAATGGAAATTGAACGCGCCGGTGTTCGGCAAGGTGATGAAATTAAATCTGTTCGGGCAATTCGCGCGGACGCTGGGGACGCTGCTCCAAAACGGCGTGCCGGTGCTCACAGCGTTGAAAATCACCGAGGAGGTCATCGCCAACCGCATCGTCAAGGAAGCCATTGCCAAAACGCGCGACGCGGTGACGGACGGCAAGACGCTCGCGCAACCGCTGCAGCAAAGCAAAATTTTCCCCCAATTGATGGTGGACCTGGTGCGCATCGGCGAGGAAACGGGCGACGTGCCCGGGGCGCTGAACAATCTCGCCGGCACGTACGAAAATGAACTGCAAATCGCCCTGCGCGTGGTGACGAATCTCATCGAGCCAATCCTGATCATTGTAATGGCGCTCATCGTGGGCTTCCTGCTGATAAGCATTTTGCTGCCGCTGTTCCGGCTGATTTCACAAATTCACTCTTGAGCCTTGCGATGAAAACAGCGGTCGCCAGGAAAAAATTTTCGCGGCGCGCGTTCACGTTGATAGAAATCATGATCGTCGTGGCCATCATTGGCCTCATTGCGGCGATGGGCGTGCCCCCCATTCTCCAAACCTTCCGCAAGGAGGGGATGCGCAAGGCGGTGAACGACGTCATGGACGTGTGCAGCGACACGCGGGCGCGGGCGATTCTTCGCGGACGAACCACCGAAGTTGTTTTTCATCCGGCTGAAAAGCGGCTGGAAACAGCCGACGCGCCGTTGGATGCATCACAGACGCCGCCGACGGGAGCGCCCCTGAACAATTCCGGAACAACGCCACCAACGCCTTCGCTGTCGAACACAAAAGGGCCGGTGGTGCTGCCGGACAACGTGGACATTGCGATGCTCGACATCAACCTGCTCGACTTTGGCGCGTCGGACGTGGCGCGCGTGCGCTTTTTCCCGAATGGCACGTGCGACGAACTGACGCTGGTGCTGCACTCCGGTGACGAGTGGCAAAAAATCACACTGGAATTTTCCACCGCCCTGGCGTCGGTCTCGCCGGTGACAAGATGAAAACGGAATTGAAAATCGGCATGCGGCGCGGGCGCGAACAACGGGCGTTTTCGTTGCTGGAGGTGATGATCGCCATCGGCATTTTTTTCATGGCCGTCTTTGCGATTTTGGGGCTGGTGTCCAGTTCGCTCGAATACGCGCGCCGGCTGCAGCGTCCGAGCGTGGACGCGGGCGCGGTGGCGGGTGAATTGTCGCTGACCAACCAACTGGTCGAAGGCGTGGAATCGGGTGATCTCAGCGACTTTCTCGGCAAGGAATATCAAGGCTACAAATGGACGTATGCCGTTTCGGAGGTGCAATCAAACAAGCTCTTCCAGGTGGATTTCATTGTGCAAAGCCCGGATGCCGGAAAACCGGTCATCTCAAAAATGAGCGCTCTGTTTTATCGCCCCCAATCCCCGGCGGGCAGCCTCGACGGAGCAACGGTGGCAAGATGAAATTAAAAAAAAAATCCCGTTGCCGCGCTTTCACGCTGGTTGAAATCATGGTTGCCATCGCGATTTTCGGCATGATCGTGGCGGCGATTTACTCGACTTGGATACTCATTTTGCGCGCGTCGAGGACCGGACTGGAGGGCGCCGCACAAGCCCAGCGCGAGCGTATCACCGTGCGGACGATTGAGGACTCGCTTACGTGCATCCAGTCATTTCAAGCCTCCATGCAATATTACTATTTCGTTGTCCAAAAAGGCGACCATTCCATGCTGAGCTTCACGGCGCGGACACCGGAAATTTTTCCGCGCAACGGCCGGTTTGGTGACTTTAATTTGCGGCGGCTCACTTTCACGGTCGAACCCGGCCCGGATGCGACCGGCTCGGAAAAAGACCTGGTTCTGCGGCAAAATCCGATTCTCATGGACATGGATGGGGATGAACAACATTACCCGCTTGTGCTGGCGCGCAACGTGAAGGATTTCGTCGTTGAGTGCTGGGACACGAATGCGATGCAGTGGGACGATGAATGGGTCAGCACCAACTCCATTCCGCCGATGGTGCGGGTCAGCCTCCTGCTCGGCGGCAACGCCGATTCCGGCAGCGCGGCAACCCTGGCCATCACGCGACTCGTTGCTTTGCCGTCTATCACGATGCCGACCGTCGTGCAAATGCCGAGGGGCGGTGGCGGCGGACCGAACGTCAATCCCAATGCCAACCCGAATGGAAATCCGAACGGAAATAACCCGAATGGAAACCAGCCAAATCAAAACAACCCGAATTATAAATCCACCCAGCCTTTTTTCCCACCAGGACGGCACCCATGAAAATCCGCACCTGCCACAACTCCGATGGGATTGCGCTCATCATGGTGATGTGCGCCATTTTCGTACTGTCGGCCCTGGCCGCGGGGTTCGTGCTTTCCATGAAAGTCGAGAACCGGCTCGCACAAAACGCGGATTCGGAGCAGCAGTTGCTTTGGCTTGGCCGTTCCGGCGTGGAACTGGCGCGTTACGTTTTATTGCAGCAACTGACCATTCCGAACGAACCTTACGATTCGCTGAACCAAAAATGGGCCGGGGGATCAGGCAGCCTGGCCGAATCCAACAGCGTGTTGTCGTCCGTCTCGCTCGATAATTATCCGGTCGGCGACGGGACGGTTTCGATCAAAATCATTGACCTTGAACGCAAGGTGAACATCAACACCGCCAACAGCCAGATGATTCTGCAGGCGCTCACGCTCATGGGCGTGGACGCGAACGACATTTCCGTTGTTTCCGACTCGATTTTGGACTGGATTAGTCCGGCCGGCCCGCCGCGCGTCGCCGGCGCGGAGAGCGATTACTATCAAGGTCTCGCCGTGCCTTACTATGCCAAAAACGCGCCGATTGACGACCTGTCCGAACTGCTGCTCGTCAAAGGCGTCACGCCGGAAATGTATTGGGGCAGCAACGCGACGAATCACACGCCCTCGGTCTTTCAACATAAACTCGGCCTGGGCACCGCGCCCGGTCAAGCGCCCGATTATCCGTTCGGGCTGGTGGAGATTTTTACGCCGTTTTCTTCCGGGAAAATCAACATCAACACCGCCGACGCGAACGTCTTGCAAATGATTCCCGGCGTGGACAACGTCACCGCCGAAAACATCATAAAAATCAGGTCCGGACCTGACGGCGTGGATGGCACGGAGGACGACATTCCCTTCCAAAACGTCGGACAGCTTGCCGCCGCCGGCCTCAACCAGCAATTCGTCTCGCAAATCGGCGGCGTTTGCACCGTGCGCAGCTTCACGTTTGAAGTTCACGTCACCGCGCAACTCGGCAACTACAAACGCGAATACGTCGCCATCCTCGCCCGCAATTCGGGGACGGACATTCAAGTCTTGAGCTTTTACTGGAAGTAATTTTTGTAGCGGTGGTTTATGACCGTCGCCGAACCGGCCATCGCTCACAGAGCGCCGCCACAGATCAGTGTTGAATTTGCATAGCCGCCCGTTATTGTTTCGCCATGCGCCGGCTTTTGGTGATTTTGCTTTTGCTCGGTTCGCTTTCGGCAACGTTCGCGTCCGACGCCGTAAGCGGCCGTGTCGTCAAAGTCCTGCCGCTGCTTCTCGACCTCAAGAGCCACGACGCGGTTTCGCCGAGTCTCTACGACCGCGACGCCTACCAGGTTTATCTGCGCCAGCACACCAACGAAATTTCCGCCATTCGCTTCGACGTTTTGTGGAAAGCGTCGAACGCCAAAGGCGCAAAATTGAAATTGTGCGTTGAACTCCGTGGTATTGGCGCAGACGGTTTGCCGCGTCAAACCACGCTGGAACAATCCGTCACGCCCGGATTTTTCCGCCGCTGGACTTCGCTGACTTTGGGCGGTGCGGACTATAAAAATTTCGGCGAACTCGTCGCGTGGCGCGCCACGCTGTGGTCGGATGACCAGTTGCTCGGCGAGCAAAAGTCATTTTTATGGTGAACGCCGCGCAACCTCTGGTCGTGATGTTTGACTTCGCCCGGCCCGGCGCGGCGGCGGCAACCCGGCAGGCATGCTCATGGTAGCCGTCAAAATAATTTGCGGTTGCGGTCAGAAGTACGCCTTCGACGTGTATCCGTTGAACGGCCGAATGCCGGCACCCGTTCAATGTCCCGTTTGCGGCATGGACGGCACCGCGGTTGCCAATGAAGTTATCGCGCGCACCCTCGGCGCACAGCCCTTGCCTCCTGCGCCTCAACCCGTGCCCGCCCTCAATAATCCGGCGGTAAAGGAGGGCAAAAAGGGCAACTGGAAATGGTGGCATCACCTCCTGGCCGGATGGCGTGGCTCACGGCTGATCGCATCCACCGGAGCCGCTGGAAGCGAACTGCCAGTTCCAGCCGACGTCTGGCGGCAACGTGCGCTCATGGCGGAACAGCGCGCGGAGCAGGCCCAGGCCGCTGTCGGTGCCAGCCTCGCGCCACATCTCGCACAGGCGCTCAAGGAAGCGCTGGTTCAGGAACTGGCCGTCCAGCGAAGAGAATTGCTTCAGGCGCAGCAAATCGCCGCCGCGGAAATCGCACAATTGACGCACCACCTGGACGAATTGCGGGCGCCAATACAAGAACGGTTGCGCTCTTACGAAATGCGAATTCAAGAACTCGAAAAAGAACTCGCTGCCAGAAACGAGGAAAATCGCGAACTGCTGAAACTTAAAATCGAAATGTTGCGCCGCCAGCTTGAAGTCGAGAGCCCGCGCAACCGGATGGAATTCAACTGAGGCTACGCGGCGGCCTTTTCATCCGGCGCTTTTTTCTCCTGCGTGCGCAAGGCCTGTTCGTAACAGTGCAACGCTTCGTCATAACGCGCCATGCGGTTGAACAGGCCCCCCTTGTGAAGATAGGCGATGGTCATTCCACCGTCCGCTTCAATCGCGTGGTCGTAACAGGCAACGGCCTCGTCGAGCTGGCCCAGCTTTTCGAGCGCGCCACCCTTTTTGACCAGCGCATCGGCGTGTTTCGGATGCAACCCCAGCGCCACATCAAAACATTCCAGCGCCTTCTGCGGCTCGTTTGCGACCAGCAGCGACTGGCCTTCGGCGAGCAGGTTGGCGACGCACTCATCGCGGTCGTTTGAAACCTTCGGCGCTCCATTCGGTTCGGGAACGGCGGATGAAGTGGTTTCATTCAGCGGAGCGCGTGTGGCCTGTTTCAACTCAAGGATGCGCTTCTCCAGCTGATCCACCATGTTGAACAGCCGCGCGTTCGATTGCTCCACGCTGGCGCTGGTCACCAACGAAGGGGGAATGCGGCCGTTGCCCAGGGCAAACTCCGGCGGGCGCAGCGAGGACAATTCAACGAGGCGCGCGACGGTGCGCCATTGCAAATAAGCCATCAACAACACGACCAGCAGGCCAATCGTCCCAAAAGCGCCCGCCAGAATCAGCATGAATTGCTGCATTTTCTGCATCGTCTCAACCTCACTCGCGCGCTGGGCGGCGACGATTTGTTGTAAAGCCTCGATGCGGGTGGCCATGTCGTCGGCGTTGCGCTTGGCGGCAGCCTCGGCTTGTTGACGGTTGTGCTCAATGGCCAGTTGGGTGTCGTGAAGCTGTTCCTGAATCTGAAGATAACCGTTTATCTGGGTTTGCGTCATGCTGTTCTCTGCTGGTGGCGGAGAAACGGAATTCGTTTCGGCGGCAAAAACTCCCGCGCTGAAGGCGGAGCAGACAAAAACAATTAGAAAATTTCGAAGCAGCCTTGCATTCATAGCGTCTCGCGCGAGCCTGACCCGTCAACCTGTTTATGTCAAGCATGTGGCCGGCTGACTTGTTCGCAGTTTATTACCAAGCTATCCACCGGGGCCGGCCGGCAGGCTTCTTCACGCCGCGGAACCCGGTCGCATCCCGTTACTCCTTCTTCAAATCGAATTCCAGCCGCGTGCGCGAGCCGGTCTGGACGTTGTCCAGGATAACCGCCTCCACCTGCCAATGGCCGTTGACCTTTGCCAGACTCTTTAAATTGAAATCTTTCAGCGGCTTGTCTGATCCATCATAGGCTTTGGCCTCGATGACGACGCCACTTTCTTCGTCAATCCAAGAGACCACGCGCGCATAGCCATTCGTGGCAGGATGAGGATTGGTGCTTTCCAGCACGACGCAGGCACAGTTGTTGTGGAATTCCTTCTTCAAAATTTTCTGTTCCGGCCAGAAAAGGAACTCCAGGCCAAAATCGGCAATCCAAAAGTCCGATCCGGCGAACGGAACGGCGGTTTCGTTGCCGGTCAAATCGGCCGGCACGTCCTGCCTGACCAGCCGGTAATGGTTTGGCTGGTTTGCGGAATGGCTTATGGTCAAAAGCCAGTGGTTGGTGCCGGTCGTTTCATAGCAGGCTTCCCAGCTTGGTGAGCCTGCCTGAGCCGCAGTTATTTGGAAACGAACCGGGATTTTCAGCCAGCGTCTTTTTGTGTCGCGGATTTTGAAAACCCCGGTGTTCGTGATATTTTCCGCCGGCCTTGTATTGCAGAGTTGTTGCGCGAGTCGGCGGCCTTGAATTTCCGCGTCGGACAAATCATTCGTCGCCGCCGCCACTGCACCGAGGGCGGCAGCCAAAAGAATTGAAATGCATCCCAAAATCTGAACGGCGTCAATCCTCCTCGTCCTCGTCCTCGATTTTGCCCCTTCATTCGAGGACGAGGACGAGAAGGAAGACGAGGACGAATTCAAGGAAATCATCTCGCCTCCAGCGCCAGCCGGAGAACGTCGGCAATGTGTTGGACGAAATGGACTTTAAGTCTGGCGCGGACCTCCGCCGGCACGTCGAGCCAGTCGGATTTGTTTTGTTCCGGCAAAATGATTTCCTTGATGCCAAAACGCGACGCGGCCAGCACCTTTTCCTTGATGCCGCCGACGCGCAATACCCGGCCGCGCAGGCTGATTTCGCCGGTCATCGCCATTCGGAACCGCACACGTTTTTTTGTCAGCAGTGACGCCAGCGCCGCGACAATCGCCACGCCCGCGCTCGGACCGTCCTTCGGTGTCGCGCCGGCGGGCACGTGAATGTGAACGTCGAATTTGTTGTAATCGCTCAAATCCAGATCGAGCAATTTGGCCTGGCTGCGCAGGTAACTCACCGCCGTTTGCGCGCTTTCCTTCATCACTTCGCCCAGCGAACCGGTTAAAAGCAAATTGCCCCGCCCGCGCATCCGCGTCGCTTCGATGAACAAAACGTCGCCGCCGAACGGCGTCCACGCCAGCCCGGTGGCGATGCCATATTCGGTGATGCGTTCCGCCGTTTCGGCAATGAACGGCGCGTGGCCCAAAAAGTCTTTCAAGTTTTCGGCGTCGAGTTTGACCATCGTGGCCTTGCCGTTTTGGGAAATAATTTTGCGTGTGGCTTTGCGCAAAAGCGCGGCGATTTCGCGTTCGAGCTGGCGCACACCGGCCTCGCGGGTGTATTCGCGGATGAGTTTGCGCAGCGCGGAGTCGGCGAACTTTACATCCCGCCGCGTGAGACCGTGCTCCTCGATCTGGCGCGGGACGAGATAGCGTTTGGCGATTTGCAATTTTTCGGACTCGGTGTAGCTGGGCAGTTCAATAACCTCGAGCCGGTCGCGCAACGCGGGATGAATCGGCTCCAGCCAGTTCGCCGTGGTGATGAAGAGCACCCGCGAAAGGTCGAAGGGCAGGTCGAGGTAATGGTCGGTAAACGTGTGGTTTTGCGCCGGGTCGAGCACTTCCAGCAGCGCCGCCGCCGGATCGCCGCGAAAATCCGCGCCGACCTTGTCCAATTCGTCCAGCAAAACGACCGGGTTGCGGCTTTCGATGCGGCGCAGCGTCTGGATGATCCGTCCGGGCATCGCGCCGACATAAGTGCGCCGGTGACCGCGAATCTCGGCTTCATCGCGCATGCCGCCGAGTGAAATGCGCGCGAACTTGCGTCCGAGCGCGTCAGCCACGCTTTTCCCGAGGGAGGTTTTGCCGACGCCGGGCGGGCCGACCAGGCAAAGAATCGGTCCTTTGATTTGCTTGCGGCGTTTGATGACGGCGATGAATTCGAGCAACCGGTCCTTGACTTTGGCGAGGCCGAAATGTTGCTCGTTCAAAATCCGCCCGGCAGCCTTCAAATCCAGCTTGTCCTCGGTGGATTTTTCCCACGGCATGCTCAAAATCCAGTCGAGATAATTTCGCCCGACGGCGTATTCGGCGGCGGCGGGCGGCGTCTGCTGAAGGCGTTCGAGTTCCTGCTCGGCGGCTTTGCGCGCCTCGCTGGGCATGGGCGTCTGCTCGATTTTTTCGCGCAGCGATTTGGTTTCGCCCGAACCGGATTCACCTTCGCCGAGTTCGCGCTGAATGGCGCGCAATTGTTCGCGCAGAAAAAAATCGCGCTGCGTCTTGGCGATGGAAGACGCGACGTCGTTTTGAATTTTTGAACTGAGCGTCAACACCTCCTGCTCGCGGTTGAGCATGGGCAGAAGTTTTTGCAGCCGCTCGCGGACGGAGATGGTTTCGAGCAGCTTCTGCCGGTCTTCGAGGCTGAGATTCAGATTCGCGGCGATGAGGTCGGCGAAATGGCCGGGATGCTCGGTGTTCAGCGCGGCGACTTTGACCTGGTCCGGAAGCGCGTTGGACATTCTGGCGATATCCTCGAATTGCCGGTGCGCGTTGCGCAACATGGCCTGCAACTCGATGGAATCCTCCGTTTCGTCCCGCAGTAATTCGTAACTCGCGCGCAAATACGGGGCCGGCAGCGCGTATTTACCTATGCGGATGCGCCACAAACCCTCGACCAGCACGCGCGCGGTACCGTCGGGAAATTTCACCATTTTGGACAGGCGCGAAACGCAGCCGACTTCGTGCAAATCCTCCGGCAATGGTTCGGCGATTTCGGGTTTGCGCTGCAGCACCGCGGCGAACAAACGGTCGCCCGCGACAATGTCATCAATCAATCTCAGGCTCGGCCCGGTTTCGACGAGCAGCGGTACAACCGCGCCGGGAAAAATCACGATGTCCGACAGGCCGAGGATGGGCAGGTTTTCCGGCAATGAACGCGACGATATCCGGGGCAAAGCGTCCGATTTTTCGGCGCCGCCCAGAATGCTGACAAATTCTGTTTCCGGCGAAGTCATCGTCGTTTCTATAAAGTTAGATGCCGTCGCACGGGAAAAGATTCATGCGCGGCTAATTTCCCTCGGCAATTGGAACTTTTGTGCTTTTGGTGTGCAATTGGTGTGCCACCGGCACGTCAATTCGCAGAAAACCATTCACATAAATCGCCTTGGCCTGGCTGAGGTCGTAATCCGCAGGCAACTCGAGCACACTTTCGAACGGCCCATAGCTGATTTCCATGACCAGAAAATTGCATTTGTGCGCCCGGCAAACGTCCGGGCGGCTGCCACTGATGCGCAGACGATGACCTTCGACGGTGATTTCGAGATTTTCGCTTTTCATCCCGGCCAGTTCCACCTTGATGACCAGGCCGGTGTCGGTGGCGTAAACATCCGTGTTCGGAATCCAACGGCCGCTGGCCGCACCCCCGCGCCCGCCCACCGCCGAGCTGCGGGGAATAAAATGCATTGTGGAACTCACTTTGGTCACAGCCATGATGAAAGATAATATCCTATAAAGCCTGCCTTCGCAAGTATGCCGGGTTCATTTCATTTTAACCACCACTTCGGGCCGTTCGCCTTTGCGCGCGTGAAAAACAATGGAGCTTTTCGTCTCGGATTGCCCGCGCGCCGAACAACCGCAATGCGTGTCGCGCTCAAAACTGAATTTGCGCCGGCGAAACTGTCCCCGCAAAAACAATCCGGCTACCGAAGCCACAATCGCCAGCGAAACACCCTGTTGCCAATTCATGCTGGCAACATACCCGCAAAAACGGTTCGCGCAACCGATTTTCAACACATTCCCGATCTTAATCATAATCCTGTTCTTAATCATAATCACCGCGACCTCTGCAAAACTGGCGTAGCGGCTCCTCGGCAGAGAGCCGCATCTATATTGCCATGGGAAATGCGGCGGTCTGCCGACTGCCGCTACGACGGATTGGTTTTTTTCGGCGTTGAACTTTCGGCGCGCGCCTTTACGCTGCGCCCATGGCCGTTCCATTCCGCCACCCGCACCGCGTCAGTTACGCCGAATGCACCGTCGGCAACCATGTTTATCACTCGCGCTATCTCGATTGGCTCGAAGCCGCGCGCGGCGAATTTATCCGCGCCCTTGGCTCGACGGTCCTGCAATGGCAGGAACGCGACGTGATTTTTCCCGTCATCGAGGCCCGCCTGCGTTACAAATCACCCGCCCGTTACGACGACTTGCTGGCGATTGAAGTCTGGCCGACGTTCATCGAGCGCGTGCGGTTGAACTTCGCCCACCGCATCGTCAACCAGGACGGCAAACTCGTTCTGGAAGCCGAAACGTTCCACGCCTGCGCCGGCGTGAACGGAAAACCCAAACGCCTGCCGGAGGAACTGGCCGCAAAACTGAAGCCGTATTTGAACGGGGCGATTTTGGCAGATTCAAAGGGGGAAAAGTGAAATTACGCACCCCTGCGGCAATGGCGCTTTCGATATGGTTTTTTGTTGAGTTTATTATTTTTGACCAAATTCATTCTAGGACTGGTTGGCGTCATTATATCCACCTCGCGTTTGCAATTGTTCTTCTTATCGGCTGCTGGTTTGATCGGGAAAAGCCAAAGAATCCAAAGTAGGACACTACCTATTTTTGTTCCGCCTTGCGCACACGGTTCGCATTTGCGACAATTCAGCGGCGGGCGCGAGCAGGTGATGCAAAACTATCCCAAACATTATTGCGGCGTGTTCGGCATTTTTGGACATCCAAATGCCGCCGAACTCACCTATTACGGTCTCTACGCGCTGCAACATCGCGGCCAGGAAAGCGCCGGCATCGTCACCTGCCACGAAGGGAAATTTTTCAAGCACCATGGCATGGGGCTCGTGCCGCAAGTTTTTAATTCCAAACTGTTGCACGACCTGGTCGGCAACATGGCCATCGGCCACACGCGCTATTCCACCACCGGCTCGTCGCACCTCCGCAACGCGCAGCCGCTCACGGTGGATTGCATGCGCGGGCAGATCGCCGTCGCCCACAACGGCAATCTGACCAATGCCGCCCAGCTCCGCGACGACCTCGAAAGCCGCGGGCTGGTTTTTCAAACCACCGTGGACAGCGAAATCATCATCATGATGCTCGCGCAGCCGTCCATCGGCGGCGTCGAAAACACGCTGGTGCAGACTTTCCGCCATCTCCAGGGCGCCTACTCGCTCGTCATCATGACCGAGAAGGAATTGATTGGCGCCCGCGACCCGTTCGGTTTTCGCCCGCTTTCCATCGGCCGCCTGAACGGCGCGTATGTGCTGGCCAGCGAATCGGTCGCGTTTGACCAGATTCAGGCCCAGTTCGTCCGTGATGTCGAGCCGGGCGAAATCGTCATCATCAACGAAAAAGGTCTGGTCAGCGTTCAGGCGTTTCCCGAACACCAGCGCCGGGCGTTTTGCATTTTTGAATACGTCTATTTTGCGCGGCCGGACAGCGTGATCGGCGGCCGCAGCGTTTATGAAGTTCGCAAGGAAATGGGCCGCCAGCTCGCCCGCGAACATCGCGTGCCGGCGGACCTCGTCATCCCGGTGCCCGACAGCGGCGTCTGCGCGGCGCTGGGTTATTCCGAGGAATCCGGCATTCCGTTCGAGATGGCCTTCATCCGCAATCACTACGTCGGGCGCAGCTTTCTCCAGCCGTCGCAATTGATCCGTGACTTCGACGTGCGCATGAAGTTGAACCTGATCGCCCCGCTCGTGAAAAACAAGCGCGTCGTGATCGTGGACGATTCCATCGTGCGCGGCACCACGTGCAAGGCGCGCGTCAAAACCCTCAAGGAGGCCGGCGCCCGGGAAGTTCACGTCACCGTCAGTTGTCCGCCGCACATGAACCCGTGCGTCTATGGCATTGATTTTCCCGACCGCAGCAAGCTCATGGCGGTAAACCACAGTGTGGACGAAATCCGCAAATACCTGAACGCCGACTCGCTGCACTATCTTTCGCAGGAAGGCATGGTCAAGGCCACCGGCCGCGCCAAGGAATTATTCTGCCTGGCCTGCTATGACGGCCATTATCCCGTGCCCTACGATCCCGTGCTCGACAAGCACATCATCGAACGCCGCCGCCGCCAGGCGCAGACGCTCGGGGAAGCCGTCGCGAAGGACAGCGAACAAATCAAATTGCTGCAGGTTTAGCCGACGCGTGGCACACTCACTCCGGTTATGGACAAGCAAACGCTCTCACCCCCGCAACTGGCCGCCTACATTGACCACACCCTGCTGAAGGCGGATGCCACCGCCAAAGATATCGAGAAACTTTGCGCCGAGGCGCGTGAAAACCATTTTTACAGCGTTTGCGTCAATGGCTCCTGGGTCGGACAAGCCCGCCATTTTCTGGAAGGCATCGGCGTCAAGGTTGCGTCCGTCGTCGGTTTTCCGCTCGGTGCGATGTCGTCGGATGCGAAGCGTTTTGAAGCCGAGGCGGCCATTGACGATGGCGCGCACGAAATTGATGTCGTCCTCAACCTCGGACGGCTCAAGGCCGGCGACGACAAATATGTCCTGCGCGAATTGCGCGACGTGGTGGAAGCGGCGGACGAATGGCCGGTGAAGGTCATTCTCGAAACTTGTTTGCTTACCCGGGAGGAAAAAATTCGCGCCTGCCAGCTCGTGGTTGAAAGCGGAGCGCGCTTCGTCAAAACCTCCACCGGCTTCAGCACGGGCGGCGCCACCGTGGAAGATGTAAAGCTGATGCGCGAAACCGTCGGCCCGAAGTTCGGCGTCAAGGCCTCCGGCGGCATTCGCGACACGAAAACCGCGCTGGCGATGATTGAAGCGGGCGCGACGCGCCTCGGCACTTCGGCCAGCGTCGCCATTGTGAAAGGTTTGGCCGAGGTCAAACCCGGCCGTTAAAACCCATGGTTGCCGCGGACGTCAGTCCGCGTTGATTTCCCGGATAAATGCGCCGACTGACGCCGGCGGCTACGAGGTTTTGAAACCGCTTCCTCATTGACTCAGTTTCCGGCCACTTCCTGCGGGCCTTTGCCGCCGTTGACCAAAAATAAAACGGCCATGCGCACGGCGAGCCCGTTGGTCACCTGCTCCAGAATCAGCGAACGGGCGGAATCGGCAATTTCACTGTCAATTTCCACGCCGCGATTTATCGGGCCGGGATGCATGATGAGCGTGTCCGGCCTGGTTTTGGCCAGGCGGGCTTTGTTGAGTCCGAAAAGCTGCGTGTATTCGTTGATGCTGGGGAACATCGTCTTGCGCTGGCGTTCGTGCTGGATGCGGAGCAGGTTGATGATGTCGGCGTCGCGAATGGCTTCGTCCATGTTGTGGGTCACACGGCAACCCATTTGCTCGAACGTCCGGGGCACGAGCGTGGACGGCCCGCAAAGCGTGACGTGCGCGCCCAGCTTCGTCAGCGCCCAGATGTCCGAACGTGCCACGCGGCTGTAAAGGATGTCGCCCAGAATCGTGACGTTCAGCCCGGCGATCTTCCCCTTGCGCTCGCGAATGGTGAAGGCGTCGAGCAATGCTTGGGTGGGATGTTCGTGCGCGCCGTCGCCGGCGTTGATGACGCTGGCATTGAGCACGCGCGCCAGGAAATGCGGCGCGCCCGACGCGCTGTGGCGCATGACGATGAAATCGGCGTTGAGCGCTTCGAGATTGCGCGTGGTGTCCTTGAGCGTCTCACCCTTTTTCAACGACGAGGCCTCGGCGGTAAAGTTGATGATGTCCGCCGACAACCGTTGCTCGGCCAGCTCAAAACTGATGCGTGTCCGCGTGGACGGCTCGATAAACAGATTGACGACGGTTTTGCCGCGCAGCGCCGGAACTTTTTTGATGGCGCGTTCGCCAACCGCCTTGAACGCCCGCGCCGTGTCGAGGACGGTGACAATTTCGTCCGCCGTGAGCGATTCGATGTCGAGCAGATGTTTGCGGTTCCAGGCCATGTCAGGAATTTCTCATTTGAGAATTTGGACATTCTTTAGTCATTAGCGCTTCGTTATCAGTCATTTTTTCACCAGAACAACTTCGTCTCGTTTCGCTCCGGTTTCAGTCAGACACAGGGAAATTTTCTCTTCCCGGGCGGTGGGCGCATTTTTACCGACGAAATCCGCCTTGATCGGCAATTCGCGATGGCCGCGGTCCACCAGCACGGCCAGTTGAATTTTTCTGGGCCGCCCAAAGTCATTCAGCGCGTCCATCGCCGCCCGCGCCGTGCGGCCGCTGAACAGCACGTCGTCCACCAGCACAACGGTTTTGCCGGTGACATCGAAGGGGATGACCGTGGGATAAACCTTGGGTGCGGCGCGCTGATCGAGATCGTCACGGTGCATTGAAACATCGAGCGTGCCCACGGGCACCGGCTGGTTCCAAATGCCGGCCAGAATCACGCTGAGCCGCTGCGAGAGCGGCACTCCGCCTTTGGGAATGCCGATCAGCACGACTTCCGCACCGACTTCATTGCGCTCGGCGATTTCGTGCGCGATGCGCGCCAGCGCGCGCTGGATCGCCATGGCATCGAGGATGACGGTGGATTCAGGCATGGAAGCAGGTTGAGAGTTGAGAGTTGAGAGTTGAAAGCATCCTCGAAAGGCAAAAAATCGGGAACGATGGTCGAAAAAAGAAAACCGCGAACCCGCTCCGTTTGGGTGCGGAGCCGATTCGCGTCGCGTGTTCAGCGCTCATAGTTTCCTTCGCCGCCTCACCGGGCAGCGTTAAAGGAACATTTAATTTATTTTCAGTGACCGGCGACCTGGCGGGTTTTGCGCCAGCTTGAGCGGTGCTTGATGATCCAATCCGTCAGCGCCCGCTCGAAGCCGATGTCATGCCCGGCTTTCTCCGACTCAATCCACTTGTGCCTGAGAATTTCCTCGCGCTCGGCCTGAAACTCGCGGTAAAGCGAGGAGTTTTTTAACAAATCGTTCGCCGTTGATGCGTCTTTAATAGCGTTCGACATAGATGAAATGCAAAATTCGTACACTAACTTTAAATCCGGCCTGAATAATTAGCAATCGAAATCTTCATTGCTAACAACTTTCAAATGAACATTTTGCAAATCGTTCAAGCCAGCTTTTTCCGCAGCACTTCGGCAATTTGAATGAACGCCCGCCCCGCCGGTTTTCCCGGTGCGGATACCACCACCGGCACGCCGCGATCGCCCGCTTCGCGGATTTCAGTGAAAATCGGCACTTCGCCGAGGAACGGAATGTCCTGCCGCGCGGCCTCGGCTTGGCCGCCGCCATGTCCGAAAATTTCCACGCGCTCGCCGTTTGGCGTGGTGAAATAACTCATGTTTTCGACAATGCCGAGAATCGGCACGTTGACCTTCTTGAACATCGCGATGCCTTTGCGCACGACGCCGAGCGACGCTTCCTGCGGCGTGGTCACGATAATACCGCCGTCCAGCGGCACGGCTTGGCACAGCGAGAGTTGCGCGTCGCCCGTGCCCGGCGGCAGGTCCACCAGCAGGAAATCAATCTCGCCCCACTCCACCGCGAACAGAAATTGTTGAATCGTCTTTGAAATCATCGGCCCGCGCCAGATCACCGGCTGGTCGTTCTCAAGCAACAGCCCGATGCTCATCACCTTCACCCCGTGATTGGACGGCGGCACGAGCCGCTCGTCTTCGCTGACCGTCGGACGCTCGTGAACGTCCATCATCAGCGGAATGCTCGGACCGTAAATGTCGCAATCCAGCAGACCGACCCGCGCCCCGAGATATTTCAACGCACAGGCAAAATTCACCGAGCAGGTGGATTTGCCGACGCCGCCCTTGCCACTGGCGATGGCGATGACGCACTTCACGCCCGGAATACGATTCTGGTTCGCCAATGCACCCGTTGGCGCGGCTTGTCCGGCGGCGGGCTGTTTGACTTCGACGTTGACGAGTTTCACCCCGGGCAGCGCCTTCAAAACCCGCTCGCTGTCTGCCTTGATCTGGCGTGCGGCGTCAGGATTCGACGTGGTCAATTGCATCACGACGCTGATCCCGCCTTGCGGGATGGAAATTTCCTTGATAAGCCCAAAAGAAACGATGTCGCGCGAATAGCCGGGATACTTGACGGCCTTCAGTGCGCTCTTGATGTCATCTTGCGTCGGCATGGCGAAACCGTGATAAACTGCCATTCACCCGGACAAACGCAAGCGCACTCCCAAGGCGGCCAGCGTTTGTTGTCCCGGCTTCAGCCGGTCCGGCCCTGGGAGCGCCGGCGTCCCGCCGGCTCGTTGCCTGATGATGGATCAATCCACCTGCCGGCGGGACGCCGGCGCTCCCGGAACCCGCGCTCCAGACTTGCGCAGCGGTGCCGGGCATGGGAAATTGAAGGTCTAATTTATAAAATTGGACAATTAAATCATGTCACCAAAGCCGCCAAAACCGGATCTCGGGCCGTTCCTCGAAAACTTCGACCGCTTTGAATCAGCGCTGCAGCCGTCGTGGCTGCTGCCGCTGCGCCGGGCGGGCATTGCGCGCTTTGCCGAACTCGGTTTCCCGACGTTGCAGGACGAAGACTGGCGTTTCACCAACGTGGCACCGCTGGCCCGGCTGCCGCTCCAACCCGTCGCTGAACCGGCAAACGATGCCGCCGCCAAAGCCGCCCTGGGAAAATACATATTCGCCCATCTGCCCGGTGCCCGGCTCGTTTTTGTCAATGGACAGTACTCGATGGCGCTCTCGTCCGTGCATGGATTGCCGGATGGGGTGAGGGTGTCGAACCTGACGGCGGCGTTGGTGGCGGATTCGGAATTCATCAAAAGGCAGTTCAGTCTTTACGCCCTGACGAACGACAATACCTTTGCGGCGTTGAACCAGGCGTTCTTCACCGATGGCGGATTCGTTCAAGTGCCCGCCGGAGTTTCGGTCGCCGAACCCATCCAGTTTATTTTCATTTCCACCGCCAAACAAGGCGGCGAGACCATCCAGCCGCGCAACCTGATCGTCGCCGGGGCGGACAGCCGGGCAACGGTCATCGAAAGTTACATTGCGGCGGACAATGTGGCGTACTTCACCAACGCCGTCACCGAAATCGTCGCCGGCGACAACGCCGCGCTGGAGCACGTGAAATTTCAGGACGAAGCCGACGCCGCGTTTCATCTGGCGACGATTGCCGCCCAGCTTGGCCGTGCGAGCAACGTGAGCGTCCATTCCTTTGCGCTCGGCGCGAAGCTGTCGCGCACCAACATCCGCGCCAAGCTCGCGGGCGAAGGGCTGGAATGCATTCTCAACGGCCTTTACCTGACACGCGGCGAGCAACTGGCCGACCATCACATGATTGTCGAACACGCCCAGCCACATTGCGGCAGCCATGAATATTTCAACGGCATCCTTGACGACAAATCGAAGGGCGTCTTTCACGGGCGGATCCTGGTCCGGGAAATCGCGCAGAAGACCGACGCCAAGCAGACGAACAAAAACCTGCTGCTCTCCGACGACGCGACCGCGGACACCAAGCCGCAACTGGAGATTTACGCCGACGACGTGAAATGCACGCACGGCGCGACGATCGGGCAGTTGAACGATGAATCCATTTTTTACCTGCGTTCGCGCGGCATCGGCGCGGACAATGCACGGCGGATGTTGATCCACGCCTTCGCCGGCGAAATCATTGCACGCGTAAAACACGACGCCGTGCGCGAGGAACTGGACAAGCTGGTGTGGGACCGGCTGGAAGCGAACCACCATCTGGCAAAAAAGAATTGATTTGAGGAATCGAAATCCATGTTCGAAGACTTAAATGATCTTTATCAGCAGGTCATTCTCGACCACTGCAAGAAACCGCGAAATTTCCATGAGATGCCCGCGGCGACCTGCTCCGCGCAAGGCCACAACCCGCTCTGCGGCGATCGGTTGCAGCTTTTTCTCGCGCTGGACGGCGACACCATCAAGGACATCAGCTTCGTCGGCTCCGGCTGCTGCATTTCCAAGGCCTCGGCTTCACTGCTCACGGAATTTGCCAAGGGCAAAACGAAGCGAGACGTGGAAAAAATGTTCGGCCAGGTCCATGAAATGGTCATGACCGGCAACGTTCAGGGCGACGTCGGCAAGCTGGCGGTGTTCGCCGGCGTTCATAAATTTCCCGCGCGCGTGAAATGCGCCATTTTGTCCTGGCACGCCGTCATGGCGGCGCTCCAGGGCGACGCCAAACCGGTGAGCACCGAAAATGAACAAACGTGAAACCCCCTCTTGCGAGAGAGGAAATCCAAAGTTAGATTGTTTCCGATGAGCACAGTGGGTGAAATTGAATCCGCCTTGCGCGCCCTGCCGATACAGGATGCGCGCGCCGTCGCGCATTGGCTTCAGGAATATCTCGACCAGAAGTGGGACAAGCAGATGGACGCGGATATTGCCACCGGGCGGCTGGACAAACTCGCGGAGCAGGCTCTTGATCGCTACCGCGCCGGGCAAGTGAAGCCTCTGGATGAAATCATTGACCACTCCTGAGTTTTGGGAAACGTATGCCGCTTTGCCGCCGGACGTGCGGGCGGCGGCGCGTAAAACTTACCGGCTCTGGAAGGAAAATCCCCGACACGGCTCGCTTCAATTTCAGAAACGCGGTCGCTTCTGGCGTGTGCGCATTGGCCCGGGCTATCGCGCACTGGCGCTGGCGGTGGATGAAGGGTATCTCTGGTTTTGGATTGGGGCGCATGACGAATACGAACGGATGCTTGGAAAGCGATAAGTTTCATGGCGCATAAACGAAAAGATACTTTAGTCGCTCCGCCTGAATGGTGGCGTCACCTGCGACCATTCAACAAACGCGCCGTCGCCAAACGCGAGCGGCGGGCCGCACAGCAAATGATCAATCGCGACGCCAAACCGGTGAGCACCGAAAATGAACAGCCTGATTGATTTCACCCGCAATTGCGGCGAAGATATTTGCAGTGATTGATTTGAGAGGTGTTTTATGAATTCCAATGAAGCAAAAACTTTGACCCGCGACGTCGAGGCCGCTGTTGTGCCCGTCGGCACCAAGGTCACGCTGCAAAAGGGCGGGCTGGCCTATGTCATGCAATCGCTCGGCGGCAGTTATACCGTCGTCGTCAACGGCAACATGTTCCGCATTGACGGCAAGGACGCCGATGCACTCGGCCTCGACGTGCATCCCAAGCCGGCAGCAGCGGTCAGCAGCGGTTCGATGACGCAGGAACAACTGGAAAAGCAGATCTGGGAGGCGCTCAAGACGTGTTACGACCCGGAAATCCCCGTCAACATCGTGGACCTCGGCCTGATATACGACTGTCACCTCACGTCCGTGGGCGAAAACAGTTTCAAGGCCGACGTGAAAATGACTTTGACCGCGCCCGGTTGCGGCATGGGGCCGGCGCTCGCGCAGGACGTGCAAAACAAGTTGATGAGCATGGAGCCGATTGACGAGGCAAACGTCGAGCTGGTCTGGGACCCGCCGTGGAACCAGAGCATGATGACCGAGGCGGCCAAGCTGCAGCTCGGATTGATGTAGTGGCGGTCTATGACCGTCGCATAAATTGAAACCACGGATGAACACGGATAAAGAATCCTCCTCGTTCTCGTCCTCGTAATCGGTTTTTCGAGGACGAGAACGACGACGAGGACGATTACGAGCAACTGGCTTTCCATTGATATTTAAATGACATGACGCAACCCGCTCCCAACTGGTCCGCACTACGAAAGGATTTCCCCATCCTCGACCAGCAGATTCACGGCAAGCCGTTGATTTACTTCGACAACGCGGCGACGTCGCAAAAACCGCGCGCGGTGATTGACGCATTGGTGCATTATTACGAACACGACAACGCCAACGTCCACCGTGGCATCCACGAGTTGAGCAATCGCGCCACGGCAGGCTATGAAGCGGCCCGGACACGCGCCGCCAAATTCATCAACGCCCGCAGCGCCGACGAAATCATTTTCACGCGCGGCACGACCGAAGGCATCAACCTGGTTGCCAGTTCCTGGGGCGCGAAGAACATCAAAGCCAATGACATTATCCTGCTCACGGAAATGGAGCATCACAGCAACCTGGTGCCGTGGCAATTGCTCGCCCAGCGCACCGGCGCGAAGCTCGCCTACGTGCCCGTCACCGGTGACGATGCCCTGCTCGACCTGACTAGACTCGATTCATTGCTGACGAAACAGGTGAAGCTGTTCGCGATGGTCCACATCTCGAACTCGATGGGCACGGTGAATCCGGTTGCTGACCTTTGCACCCGCGCGCACAAGCTCGGCATCACGACACTGGTGGACGCCGCGCAAAGCGCCGGGCACACAACCGTGGACGTGCAGCGGATCGGCTGCGATTTCTTGGCGTTTTCCGGCCATAAAATTTGCGGACCGACCGGCATTGGCGTGCTGTGGGGCCGCCAGGAACTGCTCGACGCCATGCCGCCGTATCAGGGCGGCGGTGAAATGATATTGTCTGTCGAATATCAAAAGACCGAGTTCAAGAAAGCGCCGCACCGGTTTGAAGCCGGCACGCCGGACATTTCCGGCCCGATCGGCCTGCACGCGGCAATGGATTATCTCGACGCCATCGGGCGCGAAAACATCTGGAAACACGACCAGGAACTGGCGACCTACGCCTACGAGAAGCTGGCCGCCTTGAAAAACATCCGCTTGTTCGGCCCGAAAACCGGGCGCGCCGGGCTGGTGAGTTTCCTGCTCAAGGACGTTCACGCCCACGACGTGGTAACGCTGGCGGACCAGGCGGGCGTGGCGTTGCGCGGCGGGCATCATTGCACGCAACCGCTCATGCACCGGCTCGGCGTCGAGTCCACCGCCCGCGCGAGTTTTTATTTCTACAACACCAAGGCCGAAGTGGATCGGTTTGTAGAAGTGATGAAGGAGATTCAGAAATTTTTCGGGCAATGAATCTTATCGCACATCATTCAGGAAATTTTCGCCATTGATACATCAGATTACTATCTGGGTCGGGAAATTCGGATCGATCGTAGAACAAATGAATGATGCCATGATACAAAATCACTTTGCAGCTTGGACTTGAACCAGCAGTGCCCTCAAAATTTTCTACTTTGTAAATCTTTGACCACGTTCGACCATTGTTTTTGCTGACAGTATAATAAACTGAAGCGCGTGTGTAGGGCCTTGTGTAATTGTCCCAGGCGACAACTATTTTTTCGCCTTCGACGGACATGGTTGGACTTCCGCAATAAGACAAGCCTCCCGAAAGCCGTTTTTCCCGGCTCCATTTTCCGTCTTTATAATTGCGATAAAAAACCAAATTGTTTCTTCCGCCGACATCCCAATCGCCGTAAATAAAAAAACCAAGTCCTCTTTTCAAGCGTTCATCTAACCAGCAAAGATGCATGGTTTTATTTTCTCCTTCGACTTGAAATCGGCTGCCTTTGAGAGTGTCAGTTACCAACTTCGGCTTTGACCAATTCGAAACAGATAATTGGGTGGAAGACAAAAGATTTGCCCACCGCACTGTAAGCAAATAGAGCACATTGTCTGTTATGTGAAATGTGCCGAAACTTTCAGACCCATCGAGACGAATTTTTTGCCAAGATGACAGTCCGTTGGAACTATAAAGGAAACCGGATTCACTCGGCCCGTCTTGCCCCGACTGTTGATGAGTTCCGGTGCTTGTGATTCTTTCCGTGATGTCTTCACTGCGAGCAAAATAAGGAATATAAAATTCTGATCCGATCACAGTTCCCTCCAAGCAACCAAAACTGATGTCTCTTTTGACACCAGAGGCAACAGGAATATTTTTGAACAATTCTTTCCTGTAATCCTGCAATGGGACTTTCGCCTCCATTTTTAGATTTCCATCCGGAGTTAGTGTCACGTCAACGAAAGAAAAAATGGCCTCTGTTTTATTTGTGTATGTTATGTCACAAAAAATCGCTCTTGGGCCGTGGGCGTCTATTGCGACCGGATAGCAACTTTCATTTTTCCCGCTTTCAAATCCGGGGATAGTTTTCTCGATCCATTGATCGTCTTTATTTAAGAAATAAAAAACACCTCCTCGTGCTATCCCCACTGGAATTCCATTCCAAAAATGCAGAGAAAGACCAGCTCCATATCGACCTCCACCGATAGAAATCGGCTTCGACCAGTTTGCATCAGTTCTTGGCGAGGTTAAAGACGGCAGCTCAATCGGCACAATTTGCCTTACCAACCAAAACAAACCAATCACTCCGATTATCAGAAAAATAAGTCTAATAGGGGTCAGGCGAATCTGGATTCTGGGAGAGCTTTCGCTCATTCGACCCGGATAATGTCTCAAAGCTTAACTGCCGCAAGGAAATTTCGATTTTGGAAGATTCGGCAATTTCGTTTGGACGCGTAGCAGCTGAGGTAACGAGGCTCTGACCGAATTAACGCTGTGGGATTTATGAATCCTTCACCGACCACTGGCGCGGTGTAAATCGTAAATAATGAGTCTCCTTATGTCGGCTGCTACAAAGTATCAGTCGTCGAATTAACGTCGTCGAAGCAACGGCCGGTCTACTCGCGTCCGGCCGCGGCGATGAACGGCTTCAATTCCTTCATCAACTTCGCGAACATGTCGAACGATATCTGTTGCGCGCCGTCGCTCCAGGCTTCCGCCGGGTTGGGATGCACCTCAATCAACAACGCGTCCGCGCCCATGGCCACCGCGCCCTTGCACATCGCCGCTACCAGGTCCGCGCGCCCGGCGCCCTGGCTCGGGTCAATCACAATCGGGCAGTGCGATTCGCGCTTGATGATGGGAGTGGCCGAGAGGTCTAGCGTGTTGCGCGTGTAGGTTTCGAACGTGCGGATGCCGCGTTCGCAGAACAGGAGGTTCGGATTTTCATTGGCGAGGACGTATTCGCCCGCAAGCAGCCATTCCTCGATTTTCATCGAAAGTCCACGCTTGAGCAGGACGGGTTTACCGGTCCGGGCGGCAGCAATCAAAAGCTGGAAGTTCTGCGAATTGCGCGCGCCGATCTGGATGATGTCCGTGTATTCGGCCACCATTTCGGCGTGGTTTTCGGAGAGCAGTTCCGTGATGATGGCCAGTCCGGTGGCGCGCCGTGCCTTATCGAGGAGCTTCAGGCCCTTCTCGCCCAGTCCCTGGAATTCGTAGGGTGATGTGCGCGGCTTGAACGCCCCACCACGCAGGAAGGTCGCCCCGGCGGCCTTCACCGCCTCGGCGGTCCGGAGCAGTTGTTTCTCGCCTTCGACCGAGCACGGCCCGGCCATGACGTGGAATTGTTTGCCGCCGATGACGTGTTCGCGGACGCGGATGGTGGAATTGGCCGGGTGCGCCTCGCGGCTGACGAGCTTGTAACGCTTTTGGATGGGCGTGACGCTTTCGACCGCGAGCGGGAATTGCGAGACCAGCGTTTCGAGGTTGGCGTGGGTGAGTTCGTCGCCGATGGCGCCAATGACGGTGCGCGCCACGCCGCGCATGACGTGGGGGATGTAGCCGAGTCGGCGGATTTCCTTGAGGACGGAGTGCTCCTCCTTCCTCGAAATCCGGGGTTTAAGCACGATGATCATGGGTTTTTTACGGGTTGGCCGATGGCCGCCAAAACAAAAACACCGCAGGCGTCAAGGCGACCTGCGGCGATTGGTTTGGTTAAAGTTCTATCGCAGCCGCAAGTGCGCGCCTACCGGCCAAAACCAATAAAAGAAATATTGGCTGCTGGATGCGTTGTTCACTTGCTTGCTGTTCACGAGGCAAAGGTAACAGGACCGGACCCGCTGTCAAGCCCAGCAGCCCGTTGAAAAAGTAGGAGCCGACGTAAGGAGGCTCTGCACGGTCACTCGAAATATGAAGGAATTTGAGCCTCGTCACCTCGGCTCCTACAATGGAATAAGTTTTTGAACGGGCGGCTAGCAGTGGTGTCAGCGGGCGAAGCGACGTAAATCGCACCTCGCAAGTCGAAAATAATGAGCCTCCTTACGTCGGCTCCTACAATAATAATTAAAAATCAGACGTTGAACTTGAACAGCAGCACATCGCCGTCCTTGACGACGTAATCGCGGCCTTCGATGCGGTAGTGGCCGGTTTCGCGGGCGTGGCCAACCGAGCCGCACTTCACCAGATCATCCCAGTTCACCGTCTCCGCCTTGATGAACCCGCGCTCGAAGTCGGTGTGGATGGTCCCGGCGGCCTTCACGGCCGTGTCCCCGGCGTGAATCGTCCACGCGCGGACCTCTTTTTCGTTGAAGGTGAAAAACGTCCGCAAGCCGAGCACGTGATACGCGGCCCGAATGAGCTGGCCGGCGCCGGATTCGGCAACGCCGAGTTCCTGCAAAAATTCCTTCGCTTCGTCAGGCGACAAATCCACCAGGTCGCTTTCAATCTGCGCGCTGACGACGACGGCTTCGCACGCGAGATGCGTCTTCACGTGGTCGCGCACTTTTTGGACGAACGGATTTTGGCCGGCGGTGGCGAGGTCGCCTTCCTTGACGTTGCAGGCGAAGACGGTTGGCTTGTCGGTCAGGAGGAAGAAGCCGCGCAGGATGATTTTTTCATCAGGCGAAAGGGGGAGCGCGAGCGTGTTGGCCGGCTTGCCCGTGTCCAGATGAGCGCCAACCTTTTCCAGCAGGTGCTCCTCCAGCAACGCGTGTTTGTCACCGCGCTTCACATCCTTGGAGATTTTTTCCCGCCGCTTTTTGACCGCCTCGATGTCGGCCAACACGAGTTCGGTGGTGACGATTTCGATGTCGCGCACGGGATCCACGCTGCCCGTGACATGGACGATGTCGGGGTCCTCGAAGCAGCGGACGACATGCAGGATGGCATCCACCTCGCGGATATGGCTCAAAAACTTGTTGCCCAGGCCTTCGCCGTGCGACGAGCCTTTCACGAGGCCGGCGATGTCCACGAATTCAATCGTCGTGGGAATGAGGGTCTGCGTTTTCGCAATCCTGGCGAGCGGTTCGAGCCGCGGTTCCGGCACGGAGACGACGCCGAGGTTCGGCTCGATGGTGCAGAAGGGGTAGTTTTCCGCGGGCGCCTTGTGCGAGCGGGTGACAGCATTGAACAACGTGGATTTCCCGACGTTGGGCAGACCGACGATTCCAGCTTTTAACATGGTTTGATTGCGGAAAAATTTTCGCGCGCCGGCATTTCAAATTCCATGTCTATGCCGCGCCAACTGCCACGCGATGTGCCCGCCGTCGTATAATCCGATGCCAAGCAAGCAAATCCCGGAAAAGCGCTCCATGCGCAGCAGGGTTTGTTCGCTGAACTGCCTTCGCTTGTGCGCCACGCCGTAGCTGAGCGCACAGAACCACAAATTCGCGCCCAGCGCCACGCCGGCAATGAACGCCGCTTTGGCAGCGATGGTGTCCTCCACCCACTCGTAGGAGGTGAAATAGGCCTCGTGCGACATGAAGTAGGCGGCCGCCACGATCCAAAACAACAACACACCCACGTTGCCCAACACGCGCGCGAAGCCGATCATGAACGCCGAGTGCGGGTGTAATTTTTCGTCAATGCGCTGCTCAATCCGGCTGGCCGCCGCGCCGAGTTGCGTGGGCGCGATCACGGTTTTTGCCGAAAGAAATTTCACGCCCAGAAACAGCATGAACGCAAAGCTGAACACTTCCATGGACGTTTTCACAATCCGGCTGCCAAAGAAGGACGAAAATCCCGTGAATGCAATGGTGCAATAAATCACATCCATGACCGAAGCGCCGAGGCCAATGAGCCCCGCCCATTTGAAGCCACGCCGCGCGCCTTCGTTGATGATGGTGAGATTCACCGGGCCGACGGGCACGGAAAGCAGGAAGCCACTGACAAAACCGGTCAGGGCGGAAAGTAAAATGGGTGGCAGTTCCGGCATGGTTTTCAGTGCGCTGTGTCCGGTTCGTCCTCGTCTTCATCTTCAATTTCCCGGCGCCAGGCGCGCGAGATGCTCGGCCGCACAAATCCGTAAATCAAATACACCGTGAAAAACAGCGGCAGAAGGAACACCAGGATTTTACCCCGCAAAACGACCACACAACCGACAAACAAAATCGCCACCAGCGTTTTGGTGAAGGTCCGGGTCGCACGCAAGTCCAGTGATTTGAAGCTTGGGTAACGCACGTGGCTCACCATCATCCACGACAAGAACAGCATCAGCACCGGCAGCAAAAACCGCCATTTGCCCTTGGGAAAATCCTTTTCCTCCACCCACATGATGAAGAGCGTCAGCGACGCCACCAAGGCCGCCGCCGAGGGAATGGGAAAGCCGACAAATTCCCTGCCGCTGCCGCCCGGCTGCGTGGACAGCACATTGAACCGAGCCAGCCGGAAGGCGCCGCAAATCAGATAAATGGAGGCGATGAACCAGCCGATTTCCGGATGTTCGGGAAACACGTCGCGCAGCACGATCCGGTGCACCAGAAACGCCGGGGCGACGCCGAACGAAATCAGATCCGCCAGCGAATCGAATTCACGTCCGAACGGGCTGTCGGCGCCGCCCCAACGCGCCACGCGCCCGTCGAACAAATCGCAAACACACGCGAGCAAAATGAATATGAGGGCGAGGTAAATCTGGCTGACATAATTATCGCCCAGCGGATCGGCTTCGACGATTTTGGTCAGCGCCACAAAGCCGCAGAACAGATTGCCCGCCGTCAGCAGATTCGGCAGAAAATAAATTTTCAACCGGCTTTCGTCCGAATCGTCGGGCGGTTTTTGAGAAATCGGTTCGTTCATTTGATTCTCAATTGGATGATTCTGCATTATGCCGTGACTTTCTCATTAACACCGCGGCTTCAGCCCGGTGCTTTGATGCGTCGTAAATCCACAGCCGTTTCAACGGCTTTTCACGATTCAAAGCCGTTGAAACGGCTATCTTTCTATCGGCCGCAGTCAACACCCCGCTGAAGCAGGGTGTTAATGAGATTCCGTTCAATTGAAAATGTTGAAAATTCATTGTCAAACAAATGCGGCAATCACGGTTTCGCCGCCGATCACCTTGTCGCCGGGATTCACTTTGATTTTGGCGCGGCGCGGCAGATAAACCTCCACGCGCGACCCGAATTGAATCAGGCTGATGCGTTCGCCACGCTGGACGGTGTCGTTTTGACTGATCCACGGCACGATGCGGCGTGCGATGGTGCCGGCGATGAGGCGCACGCCGACCTTTTCGCCGCGCGGCTCGGCGGCGTCAAGGCCGATAAGCACGTTTTCATTGAACCGCGCGGAGTCGGTTTTCATCGCGTTGAGGTATTGACCGGGCGTGTGCTTGAAAAAAGCGATGCGGCCCGTCACCGGCGCACATTGGACATGAACGTCAATCACTGAAAGAAAAATCGAAATGCGCTGGCATTCGCCACCCATGAATTCCGTCTCGGTTGTCGTGTCAATCACGTCCACTTTGCCGTGACCGGGCGCAATGACGAGGTCAGGGCCGGCCGGCACCATCGGGTCGGGGTCGCGGAAGAAATAAAAGGTGAAGACGGTGAACAACACCCAAAAGCCGACAAGCGCCCAGGTCAAATATTGCAGTACGAATGCCCCGATAACTTTGGCCAGCAAGGCACCCACCAGCAGCGCAATCACCGCCGCACCGGACAAACCGATGAGGCGCAATGCGGCAAGCACGGCTTTTCCCGAGTGTTTCACGCGACCAAGGTAAAAATTTCGTGCCCCACTTGCAATTCGGCATTTTCAGTGCAATTTAAGCAAGTCGTGAAAAATGGAATGCGACAAATTGAAATTAAAACCAACAAACCAAAACGATTATGTCATTGAACACTCCCGATCTGACCAAGCAATCCCCGCGCAGCCCGCGCGTACGGCTGGGCGGTTATGTAATTTTACCCCGAATGCTCGACAAAGGCCGCGCGACTGTCGCCGGCAAAAATGGCGATTACCATTACGCCTGCCCGCTCGACCAGCAGTTTCTGGAATTTGCCGGCATTGACCCCGACAAATTGAAAAAGGAACTCGGCAAAGGCGACGGCGCAATCCTTGAATGGATTCAGAAGAACGCGAAACACAAACACAACGACGCTGAAATCGCCGCGTGGTCGGCTTTCGCGGAACAACGCGTGCCGAAGGACGTGGAAACACGCGCGTATTTCAACGAGCAGGTTTCCAAGATCGCTCCCAAACGCGAAGACATCGCGACCTTTTTCGACTGGTTGGACCTGGACGACTACGTGAGTTTCGGCGGCAAGGCCTGAAAAATTTCAATCGCCAAGGCACGAAAGCACAGCGCGGCGGAGCCGCAACCAAACGGAAACGCCTTCAACGCAGAGACGCCGAGGACGCAGAGAGCCGCAGAGCTTTTTCTTTAACCACGGATGGACACGGATCCCGCAGAGCGGGACGGATAAGGGCGAGATGCGAATTTCGCGAATTAACCGAATTCAGTTGGCGATAATTCGCGCGATTCGTGTCAAGCATTGTGCTCCCCTCTTTCCCATCCGTGTGAATCCGTGTCCATCCGTGGTAAAAAATCTTCTCAGAAAGGAACGATGTCATGGGATAGCACTGCAAAGAGGTAAAAAACTTTGCGCCTTTTGTGTTTTTAAGAAGTTGAAACGGCCGCCGCCGTTCCATTCGGCGCAGTGGCTGCAGCCCTGAAAACCTCGATGCGTTCGATGCGATGCCGGCGTTTCGCGCCGTGCAGCTCAAATTCCACTTCGTCGCCGACTTTATTGTTGAGCAATGACTGCGCGACGGGCGTGAGATAGCTAATGACGCCCTTGTCCGGGTCGGAGTCCCAGGCACCAAGGATGGTGAATGTTTCCGGCTGGTTCGCGCCCAGGTCGGTGGCCTGCACAATCGTGCCGATGCTGACGACGTCGGTGCGCACGTTGGCAAAATCCGTGCCGCGGGCGCGGGTGAGCTGCGTTTCGAGTTCGTCCTTGCGGCGCATGAGCATTTTCTGCATTTCCTTCGCGGCCTTGTATTCGTGATTTTCGCTGAGGTCGCCGTAACTGCGGGCGATGGCGATTTCCCTGGAGTTGGCGGGAATTTTCTTCTGCACCAATTCCTGATACTCGGCCTTGCGGCGTTCGAGGCTCTCCCACGAAACCAGAATTGAGCTGTCCTGTTTGGACTGTTCGCCGGTGATGAGCGATTGGACGGCGGGATGACTTTTGACGAGCCGCGCAAGGAGCGAGCGTTTGTCCATGTCATCGAACACCGGCGACAGTTGCAATGCGCGGGTAAGGTCTTTAACCACGTCGATGTCGGCGGACGCGGTCAACTCGGCCAGCAATTCGTGGTCGTCCAAAATGAATTCGCGCAGCCGGTTCGAGCGTTTTTCGTTGAATTGATCCCGCTCCATCGCGGTGAGCATCGCGCGAAAAACTTCCGGCCCGAGAATGTCGGCAAAGGCATCGCTGCGTTCGCGTCCGAGCCAGAGCAACAGTTCGCTGCCCGCCGTGTGCTGGTTGATCAGCCGCGAGAGCGTTTCCTTGAGCAAATCCATTTTGCCCTCCTGAATCAGCAAATTGGCAAATTCGCGGCATAATTTCGCGGAAACGAAATTCAGCGAACCGCGCAGCACATCATGCCAGCGCTCGGGATTCGCCGCCTTGAACGACCCCAGCGCGTGGTGGTGTTTCGCGGCGGGAATTTGTTCCAGCACCGGACCGAATTTAATGTCCTGCGACCAGAGTTGCGCGGCGGTGATTTCGTCGGGCGCCGGCGGCAATCCGGCGATTTCGCGCAATTCGTCCCGTGCAAAAACGGCCTCCAGCGCGACCGACGGCTGCGTGCGTTGATACGACGCAATGTCCGTGTTCAGCCCGGCGATGATTTCACCGGCGGCGGCCTGCTTGTCGGCCAGGTCCGAGGCGCTCTTCGATAATTCGCCGACGACCGCCACGCGCGCCTTCAAACCTTTCGCCGCGCGAAAATTCGCCATCAACCGGTCCTGCAACGAAATTTCCCTGGCTTGATAGACGACCGGCTCGGTTTTTTTCAGCGGCACGATGAAGTGTCCGTCCTTTTTCATTTCGCGCCGCGCGGTTTCCCACCATTTCTTCCAATCGTCGCGAATGACATCCGGCACGAGCGCTTGCTGAATCTGGTCCGCCGTGGCCTTGCCGCCATAACTGTTCAGCACGAGCTTGATCAAATCGAGATGGTGCGCAGCCATCTGGCGCACGTTTTCCAAGTCGTTGGCCTTGCGCGCGAGAATGTGGTCCTTGGGAATCGGTTTGAGGCTTTCGACGGCAAAGCCCAAATCCATCGTGTGTCCCGGCTTGCCGGCAAAATCAATGGTGAACCGCGCAAAAACCGTGTCCACCGTTTTGATGCGCCCGAAGCCCCAACTGCGATGCATGCAGCAGCCGCTTTCCGCCAGCAACGTTAGCGGCTCCACGTGCCGCCCTTCGATTTTTCCCGCCGCTGCCAATTTCTCGAATTCTTCTCTCATAAAAGCCTTTTAATCTCGCGTCCCCAAAGTCGTATGGCATCATTAAAATTGGTGGGCGGACAAAAACCAAGAGAAATCGCGGTGCGTGTTTTGCAACAACGACGCACCGGGGGCAAATTCATTGAAGATTTGCTCGAAACCGCGCTGCAGGGCGCGCAACTTTCGCCCGCCGATCGGGGTCTTTGCCAGGAAATCGTGTACGGCATCGTGCGCTGGCAGGCGACACTCGACTGGCTCATCGCTCGAAAAACAGATGGGCGCGAACAAAAGCCCGCCTTGCAAAACTTGTTGCGGCTCGGCCTCTACCAAATTTTTTGGCTCGACCGGATTCCCGATCACGCCGCCGTTCACGAAACCGTCGAACTGGCCAAGCAGAACGGTTTTGGCGCCCAGGCCGGTTTTGTGAACGCGGTTCTGCGCGGCTACTTGCGCGAGCATGACGAAACCAAAAAACTTCTGGCCGGATTAAAAATTTCGCAGCCCGCGCTCGGCTGGTCGCATCCCGAATGGCTGGTTGCCCGCTGGCAAAAGCGCTGGGGCATCGAAAAAACCGCGTCGCTTTTGGAATGGAACAACACGCCGCCGAAAACCTTTGCGCGCGTCAACACCTTGAAATTTGGTAGGGCGGGCAGTCCTCTGCCCGCCGAACGCACGAAAGCAGAAAGCGGCGCGCACGGAGTGACGCTCCCTACCTTGAACAACGCCGGCGACCTGCTCACCCGCTGGCGTGACGAAGGCGTGGAATACGATTTTGTCCGGCGCGACTGGCTCGAGGAAAACCTGGTCTTTGAACTGAAATCGTACCCGCCATTGAATTCGCTGGCGAGTTTTCGCGACGGCTGGTTTTACATTCAAGACCCCGGCACGCTGCTCGCCGTTTGCAAACTCGGACTGCAGCCCGGCGAAACGATTTTGGATTTCTGCGCGGCGCCCGGCGGCAAAACGACGTTCATCGCGCAGTTGATGAACAACCAGGGCCGCATTGTTGCGCAGGATGTTTCGGATGAACGACTGAAATGGATTCAAGAAAACTGTGCGCGGCTGGGTGTCACGTGCGTGGAAACTACGCTCAATGCCTTTCCTTGTAGCCGCGGACGTCAGTCCGCGCATTATTTGCCTAGTGAAGATCAGCGCCGACTCACGTCGGCGGCTACGGAGTTATTCGACCGTATTTTGGTGGACGCGCCGTGCTCGAACACCGGCGTGATGCGCCGCCGCGTGGATTTGCGCTGGCGGATTCAGCCGGAAGAAATCGAACGCCTCCGCACCGCGCAACTGGATTTGCTCCAACAAGCCGCGCCACAGGTGAAACCCGGCGGCGTTTTGGTTTACAGCACGTGCAGCTTGGAGCCGGAGGAAAACCAGGAAGTCGTGAAACAATTTTTAAGCGAACGCGCCGATTTCAAATTGGAATACGAACACAAATTGCTACCGTTCACCGACAATGTGGACGGCGCTTATGTTGCACAACTGAAACGATTGTCATAGTTTTTCCACGTTATGGAACTCGATCTCGAAGGCCAGTTTGCCGACCGCGCATATCCCATCCTCGCCAGCCTGGTCACACCGCGACCCATCGCCTTTGTGACCACTGTCAGCCCTGACGGCAGGGTGAATGCCGCGCCCTTCAGCTTTTTCAACCTGCTCGGCGCGCAACCGCCCATCCTCGCTTTCGCGCCCGGCGACCGCGATGACGGCACGCCCAAGGACACCGCGTTGAACATCCGCGCCACGCATGAATTCGTCGTGAATTTGGTGGATGAAAAAATTGCCGAAGCGATGAACCAATGCGCCGCGTCGCTGCCTTACGGGGAAAATGAATTGACCCGCGCCGGACTGCACGCCGCGCCGTCCTCAATCGTGAAACCGCCGCGCATCGTGGAATCGCCGGTGAACCTTGAATGCACCGAATGGGGCACGTTGCAAATCGGCAAAAATCGCGTGGTGATCGGTTTGATCAAACGCCTCCATTTGCGCGATGAATTGTTCGACGCGGAGAAAAAACGAATCCACACTGACAAACTTTTTCTCATCGGCCGCATGGCCTCACCGCACTGGTATTGCCGCACCCGCGACCGGTTTGAAATGAAACGTCCGGAGTAAGGTGGTGGCGCTTAATTCGCACGAATTCTTCGTAATTGAATTCGCTGCGTCAAATCTTTGGATTCAAACATCCATTTTGACGCGGGATTGATGGTCTCAAGCGGCGCAGAGATTTCGCCTTTTGTCCAAACAGGAATTCCGGCTGCAAGAAGCAAAATCCTGGTGACGTTCCCGAACAATTCGCCACTGGCTGACGGCATTTGGTTTTGAACTCCGTTGATTGTGAAAGTCACGCCAAAAGCATTTGGCAATCGGCTAATTTTGAAAAACAATTCGTCAACGGTTTGCGACTTGTTTTGAACGATGGCTTTCATCTCTTCATGCACTTTCAAGTGCAACTCCACGTCTAATTCCAACTGTATCGCTTCGGCTTTGAGTTTAATGGCGTCCTTTATAAGCTGAAGCGTCAAACGTATTGTCGGTGCCGTCGCTGAATCAGTTTTCAGGTTCAATGGTGTAGTGTTCATGAGTTCATCCCATTGTTTCAATAGCTTTCAAAACTCTGCCGCCCAGTCAACCGTTTTGAATTGATATGACCAGCGTAGGGCAGGCGCGACGTCTGTCTTGTTCTACATCCCCATGATCTGGTAGCCGCAATCCACGTAAATCACCTGTCCGGTGATGGCCGCGGCGCCGTCGCTGGCGAGGAACACTCCGGTCGCGCCGAGTTCGTCAGGCAGCACATTGCGCTTGAGCGGCGCGTGGACTTCGTAATGTTTGATCATTTCATTGAAACCGCTGATGCCGCGCGCCGCCAGCGTGTTGACCGGGCCGGCGCTGATGCAATTCACACGGATTTTTTTCGGGCCGAGATCGTAGGCGAGATAGCGTGTGCTGGCTTCGAGCGCGGCCTTGGCCACGCCCATGACGTTGTAATGCGGCACGACTTTTTCCGCGCCGTAATAACTCATGCCAATGATGCTGCCACCGTCAGGCATGAGTGGCGCAGCGGCCTGCGACAGCGCGACGAGCGAATAGGCGCTCACGTCGTGGGCGATGCGGAACGCCTCGCGGCTGGTATTCACGAATTCGCCCTCAAGCGCGGCCTTCGGCGCGAACGCCACCGAGTGCAGGAGCAAATGCAGCCTGCCGAATTTTTCGCCGACGGTTTTGAAGACGCCGGCGATTTCGTCGTCTTTCGTCACATCGCACGGCAGGATGAGCGTGTCCGCGCCAAACGCGCCGGCGAGTTCCGCGACGCTTTCCTTGACGCGATCGCCCTGATACGTGAACGCGAGTTTCGCGCCTTCGCGCGCCCACGCCTGCGCAATGGCCCAGGCAATGGAACGTTGGTTGGCGACACCAAAGACGATTCCGAGTTTTCCCTCAAGCAATGGCATAAATTAACCGTTAAAATGTTAAATTGGTAAAAATCCGCATTAACAAAGGAATAAGATAAATTGACCGCCGCGTCCAGCCTCGACTCATATCAGCGCGGTGGTTAAGTTGAACGGACATGGATGCAAATTGGATTATTGAGGGCTTGATCAGTTATCTGGGACTGATCGTGCTGCTGACGTTTCACGAGTTCGGCCATGCGTGGACGGCGGAAAAATGCGGGGATGACACGGCGCGATTACAAGGTCGCTGCTCGCTCAATCCCATTGTCCACATTGACCCGATTGGTACGGTCGTGCTGCCGTTGCTGATGATTTTTCTCTCGCCAGGCATCAGCCGGTTCATGATCGGCTGGGCAAAACCAGTGCCGGTCAATCCTTACAACCTGCGAAATCCGCGGTTGGATGACATCCTGGTTTCCATGGCCGGCCCGGCGATGAACCTGTTGCTGGCCGTCGGGCTGGTGGCCCTGGCACGCGTCGGCCTGATTAGCCATTGGGAGCAATTCACTGGTTTGTGCGTGCAGATGGCGGCATTGAGTTTGCTGCTGTGCTTTTTCAATCTCATCCCGATTCCGCCGCTGGATGGCTCGCACGTCCTGCGGAACCTGACCGGCATGAGCTACGAAACCTATTACCAGTTCGCGCGGTTCGGGTTCATCGCGGTGATTCTCGTGCTGCAAATCCAGCTCGTGCGCGAGCTGCTTTGGGGCACCACCTATGGCACACTGAAACTGCTCGTCCTTTGCTTCGGATTCCCGACGTGAGAACGGAACGTTTCAGCGCCTGAAAAGTGTTCCGGCGAAAGCGTGTTTTTCATTTCCCAATCGCGCGTTTTGACTATGCTCGCCAGCCAAAACAGACACTCATGACGGACCATTCGACGATTTCCACCGGCCGCCGGCGTTTCCTGCCTCCGATTGGCTCACCGGCCTACCACGTCATGCTGGCCGTCGTGGCGCTTTTCATTCTGGGTCCGCTGGGCGGCATTTCGGCGGCGTTCATGAATTTTTCCATCGGCTTTTTCGTCGGCGGCCAGGTGCTCGCCGGTATTCTGGGCAGCACGGTTACGTTGCCCTACGGGCCGGAAGGCAGGCACGGCGCGAATTATCTGCAGACCATGGCGGCCTCGGTGGCCGGGATGTGCGGCATGGCGGTGCTGATGCAGGCGATGGTCTGGCTCGGATTGCCCGAGCCGCCCGCGTGGAAGCTCGTTCTTTATTTCATGTGCCTCGGCATGTTCGGCGTCGGCGTCGGCATGCTCTACACGCCCATCCTCGTGGATCGAATGCGGCTGACGTATCCGTCCGGCTACGCCGTCGCCAACATTCTTCGCGCGCTCACGGACAAGAACCTGCTCAAACGCTCCATTGCCAAGCTCGGCGGCGGCCTGTTCAGCGGCTATGGCATCGGAATTTTCAGCTTGAAGACCGCATCGTTCGGTTTGTCCAAAGGAATCGTGGCGGGCTTCGAGGGATTGAACATCTCCGCTTCAACCTTTGGCGCGGGCATGATCTGCGGCGCGCGCATCACAATTCCCGCCCTGGTGGTCGGCCTCATCGGAATCTGGCAACGCCCGCACCTGGTCCAGATGGGCTGGCTGGAACCAAACGCGCCGTTCCGGAAGATTGGTTTCATCATTTCACTGGGCACAATTCTCGGCGCCGCCATCATCGACATCGCGCTGATTCTCATCGAGGCGGTGAAACGTTTCCGCGCACAAGGCACGACCGCAGAGCAGCCCGCCGAGGACTGGAAACGGGTCAACCTGGCCGGACTCATTCTGTGGGTCGTGTTCTGGGCGGCCGGCACGGTGGTGGTCGGCAGCCAGGTCATGCATCAGCCGGTCTTTTTTCTGATCGTCGCGGTCGGTTTGTCGTTTTTGTTCGTGCTCATCAATGGCATTTCGCAGGGCATATCGGATTGGAACCCGGTTTCAAGCGCGTTCGTGTTGACGGTGTTCATTCTCGCCGCGGTCGGGCTGAAGGATCCCAGCATCGGGCTGATGTGCGCGGCGATTGTGTTGATCGCGTGCAGCGAAGGCGGCGACATGCAGCAGGACCGTTCGACCGGCTGGCGCCTGGGCACCAACCGCGTCGTGCAATTCCGGTATCAGGTCATCGGCATCGCCATGGGCGCCGTGCTGGCGGTGGTGCTGGCGAAAACGTTCATGAACTCCTACCCGGTGCTGCGCGAGAACCAGTTCAGCAACCCTCACATTCCCGGCGCGGAACAATGGCAGTCGGCCATGACCTACAAATTCGTCGGCGCGCTCAAAGGCATCACCACCCATCAGCCGCACGTGATGAAAGCGCTGCAATTGGGCATCGCGCTCGGCTTGCTGATCGAAATCGCGCGGAAATTGATCAAGAGCAACCAGCGGTACAAACAGTTCGTCCAAAATTCGGGCCGGGGCCGCGCGGCCGATTTCATTCTCGACGCGTTTTTGTTGTCGAGCCCTTATGCCTCGTCTTTCGGCGGCTTCGTTGAATTGCCGACGGTGCTTTGGTGGACGGCGGGGGGCGTGGCGGGATCGCTGTATGAAGTTGTGCCGGGCAGGTTCAAGCGGCGCGACATCAAACCGGGTGAAGCCGAAGTCCCGACGGACATGAGCACCACCTCGCTTGTGGGCGGCGGGTTGATTGCCGGCGATTCGCTGGCGGCGCTGAGCGTGGGCATTTACGGGCTGCTTAAGACAGTGTTGTGAAGAGGAAAGTTTAAATTGGTACAATTTTTGTAATAGCTATTTCAAAAATTGTTCCAACCAGAAAAGGCCGATGGGAGCAATTCCATGTCAAGCGCCGCTGGCCCGGACCAGAGGCACCTTCGCCAAGTCAGGTGGGGTCGGTTCGGTTTCGTCCTGAATGTAATTCTTGCCACGATAGAAACCCGCCACAAACAGGAACAAAACCGCGGTGGCCAGCATGATTCCCGCGAAGAAGAAGTAATAGTTGGCGCCTGCCAACTTCACCGAACCGTCCGGGTTCTGGATGAAGAAATTGACGCTGGCGGTGAACACATTGCCGAGGGCGATTGAGCAGAGATAGGTGCACATCACCAGCGATTTCATCGCCTTCGGCGCCTGGGTGTAGGCGAATTCGAGATGAGTCACCGACACCATCACCTCCGCCGCCGTGAGCACGAGAAACCCGACAATCTGCCAGACGATGTTGGGATGCCCGCCGGCATCAATCCGCATCTGGATCCACGCCGCGATCAAAAACGCAATCACTACCGTGAACAAACCCATGCCGAATTTGCGCAGTGGGGTCAGCCGCCAGACCCGGTTGATGGCCGGGTAAATGACGTAGGAAAACAGCGGCAGCATCACGAGGATGAAGATGGGATTGACGGTTTGAATCTGCGACGCGAGCCATTCGTGGCCTAGAAAATGCCGGTCCATGCGATCCGCTTGTATCACCCAGGAGGAAAAGTTTTGCTGCCAGAGCGCCCAAAACATGGCGGCGAAAGGCATGAGGAGCAGCAGATTGCCCAGCGCCTTGAGGTTTTCGCGCCGGGAAATCAGTCGGAAGTAATTGCCCACGCCGGCAGGCGGGATATGGACGAACCGTTTGCGTCCGAGCCAAAAAATGATCGTGGCCAGGACCATAAAAACGCCCGGCGTGCCAAACGCCAGTGCCGGGCCGGAACGCTCGAGCATTTCCGGAATCAGGATCGTGGAAAAGGCTGAGCCGGCGTTGATGGAAAAGTAGAACCAGTTGTAAACGCGGGGCAGCAGGTGTTTGTTCAGCGTGCCAAACTGATCGCCCACGATGGCGCTGACGCAGGGTTTGATGCCGCCCGCGCCCAGCGCAATCAGCCCCAGGCCGATGGCCAGCCCGAGCCGGGTGTCATTGATGGCCAGCGTGAAGTGGCCGAAACAATAGACGATGGACAGGAAAAGCACGGTGCGATACTTGCCCAGGATGGCGTCGGCCAGAAACGCGCCCAGCACGGGCAGGAAGTAAGCGAGCGAGACATACGTGTGATACCACGCCTCGGCCTGAGCATCGGTCATGTGAGCCGCCTGGCCTTGGGCATCGAGCAAATACTTCGTCATGAAGACCACGAGAATGCTGTTGTTCCCGTAGTAGCTGAAGCGCTCGGCGGCCTCGTTGCCGATAATGAACGGAATGCCTGGCGGCGTTTTGTCGGTTTTCAAAGGCGCCGTAAGATATTCGGATTGGGCCGGTGAATTCATTTGGAACCGGCGGGGCTTTTCTCCACTCCAATCTTCTTCAGGAACGGCTCATTGGAACGCGGCCGGCCGAGGAATTTCTCAATGGAGACATTGATGTCGCGCGAATCACCGACCTGGTAGATTTCCCGGCGCAGCCGCATTCCGGCCTGCTGGTCAAAATAACCGTCCGGCGAATTTTCAAACACCGTCGCCATGTCCGCCGCGATGGCATCCGCCCAGGCATAACCGTAATAACCCGCGCCGTAGCCGATGATGTGGCCGAAATAAGCCACGAACGCCGTGTCCGGCGGCACCGGCATTAACACTTCACTCAAAATTTCGTTCGACAACGGCAGCACCTCGTCGGCATTGGTTGCGTGAATCTGCGTGTGCAGTGCCAAATCCATCAGACCGAACGAAAGCTGGCGGCGATACCACGTGCCTTCCGTCGCCAGCCGCGAGGCTTGGAGTTGGTTCAAAACCGCCTGCGGGATTTTTTTGTTCGGGTCGCGGTAATCCGCCGCAAAACTGTCCAAAACCTTCTTGTCCCACGGCCAGTTTTCCAGCATCTGCGACGGCGCCTCGACGAAGTCCTGCGGCACGCTGGTGCCGGAAAAGCGCGAATATTTCGCCTGCGTCAGTATTGTGTGCATTGCGTGGCCGAATTCATGGAAGATCGTCTCGACCTCGTCGTGCGACATGAGCGACGGTTTGTCCGGCTGGGGCGGCGGGAAATTGCAGATCAGCGCGCAGACGGGGCGCTGATATTTCCCGTCCGGCAGCAGCTTCCCCTCGGTGATGCCGAACTCCGCGAAGTGATTGTATTTCCCCTCGCGCGGAAACATGTCGAGATAGAACAGCCCCAGCGGCTGGCCGGTCTTCGCGTCGGACACGGTGTAAAGCTGCAGGTCGCCGATCCATTTGTAAGGCGGTTCGACCTGTTCGAATTTCAAATCAAAAATACACTGATAAATCGCGAACAAACCCTCCAGCACGCGTTCGTACGGGAAATAGACCCGCAACTGCTCGGCATCGACGTTATACCTGGTCTTTTTCAATTCGTTCGCATAATAACGCCAGTCCCAGGCGTAAATTTTGGCGTTAGGGTCGCCGGTCTCCTTGATTTTCAATTGGCGGAACTCTTCCAGTTCCGCGTTGAATTTCGGTTGCAAGCCCTTTTCCAGCTTCTGCAAAAATTCGATTGCCGTTGCGGCATTCTTCACCATGCGCGTTTCCGTCGCATAATCCGCAAAACTCGCGTAACCGAGCCGGTGGGCCATGTTATCCCGCAGCACCAGGATCTTTTGCAGCAACGGAATGTTCTCGTCGCGCGCCAGATTGCACTGCGCGACCATCATGCGCTTGCGCGTGTCCTCGCGCTTCGCGTTGTCTTCGACCATTAGACAATGAAACGTGATGTTCGCCATCAAGGTGTATTCGTCCGGACCGGTCTTGATGCCTGCCTGCGTGAGAAAGGCGTCCGGCACGCCGTCAAGTTCGGCCTTCGTAAACTTGAGCGGCTGTTTCGCCTTGGTGACATTGTTCTGAAAATCCGTTTCCAACGCGGTCAGTTGTTTGCGCAATTTCTCAACCTCATCGCGCTGATCCTTCGGCAATTCCAACCCGGCCCGGCGATAATCACGCAATGTCTCGTCCAAAAGTTTTTTATCCTCGCCGGCCAGTTGCGGCTTCATGTCCGCGTAGGCCTTCACGGCCGCGTAAACATCCTCGCGGTAATCAATGCCGACTGACCACTCGTCGAGTTTTTTAATGGCGTCCGTCGCCGCGTCACGCACGGCGGCGTTCGTACTTGTCTGCTGGATCAATTCGAGCCGGTTTTCGGGCGTTTGAATCGAATAGCCAATGTCATCGAGCGCCCGAATCGGATTGGTGAAATCGACTGCACCGGGCTTGAGCCGGCCGATACGGTCGAGCGCGGCATTGCCGGCGGCAATGACATTGGTGGCTGTGGTTGCTACTTCGTCGGGCGTCGTCTCAAACGTCGGCACGGTGACAACCTCGTTGAACGCCTCCGCTTTTTTCTGAAACGCCGCCAGCGAACCCGTCGGGATCGGTTTGGGTTTCGGAACGCTGTGACAGGCGGTCAGGACCGCGGCCAGTGCGGCCAGGAGAAATATTTTCCAGTTCATACGCCGTGCAGGCTAATCGCAAAGGCGCGACATTCAAGCGGTTTTGTGGCCGCCGGCGCGTGGAGTGGATGATTTTTGATCTCCGATTCCAGACATTGATTGAAGCCTCAGCTCCAGCCACCCGTGTTTTCAATCCGGATAGGACAAATTCTTTGTCAACGCGCCGGAAGGCTGCTACAAACAACCGCTGCCTTCAGTGGCGCATGCCATGGCTGACATCGTCATCGATCATCCTGGCGTTGATTTCGCGCGCGCCGGGCGCGGGGGAACCGGCCCGGCGGTTTTCCGGCACCGGCTCGTCCGGGTCGGCGCCGCCATCGTACTCTTCCTGGGCCTGCTCGCACTGGCCGCGCCAGGGCTCACCCGCTTCCACATCCTGAAGGAGCCGATCCAGCAGGACCAGAAGGGTCTCGACGCGGATGGCATGCCCCTGCCGCATAGCAGCGGTTATCTGCTGGGTACGGACAATCTCGGGCGCGATGTGCTTTCCCGGGTCATCTACGGCGCGCGCGTCTCGTTGACCATCGGCACCGCGGCCATGCTCCTGGCGGTGTTCCTCGGCCTGGCAGTGGGATTGATGGCCGGGTTTTATGGCGGGAAGCTGGACCTCGCGCTGATGCGGTTTACCGAAATCAACCTGAGCATTCCGGCGATCCTGCTGGCGATTGCGTTTGCCGGGTTGATGGATGGCCGGCAACTCCACCCGTATCCGGCAGCCTGGCACTGGCATTTTCTCGACCTGCAGCTCAAACGCGGCATGGTGAGCCTGTTTCTGATCATCGGCTTTGTTTGCTGGCCGGGGATGGTGCGGGTGATTCGCGCGCAGGTGCTGGCGCTCCGGGAACGCGAGTTCGTGCAGGCGGCCCGGGCGCTCGGGGCTTCGGATGCGCGGGTCATCTGGCGGCACATCCTGCCCAACATCCTGCCTACGGTGCTGGTGCTGGCCGCCGTGAACACGGCCAACACGATCCTGCTGGAGGCGGGGCTGAGTTACCTGGGGATTGGCGTGCCACCGCCGACCCCGACTTGGGGAGGCATGATTGCCGATGGCCAGCCCTACTTCGTTTCCGCGCCGCTCATTGTCATTGCACCGGGCGTGGCCATTGTGCTGACGGTGCTGGCCTTCAATCTGATCGGGCGCGGGTTGCAGGAAACACTCGATCCACACCGGACCCGATGAAACGATGGCTCTCATTTCCGGCTGCCGGCCTGTTGCTGGGGATTGCAGTCGCGTCGACAACGCACGGCGGAGAGGCAGCCACCATGACACCCAAACGCGGTGGCGTCCTGCATCTGGCGCAGCCAAGCGAAATCCGTTCGCTCGACCCGGCGATTGCCTTCGACAGTTTTTCCATCCCGGTCGTCCATCTGCTGTTTCGCGGGTTGCTGGATTATGACGACGCCACCGGCCTGGTACTGGACCAGGCGAAGGACTGGAACATTTCATCGGACGGCAAAATCTACACTTTTCACCTGCGTTCCGGCGTCCGGTTCGCCAACGGCCGGGAGGTCGAGGCGGAGGATTACGTGTTCGCGTTCGAGCGGATTCTCAATCCCCAGACCGGTTCTCCCGGCGAGACCTATTTCCTCGGCATCCTGGGCGCGCGGGAATTTGTGGATGGCAAGGCGCCGCACGTGATCGGCCTGCGCGCGCCCGACAAAACGACGCTGGTGATCGAACTCAAGGAACCGCAATTCACGTTCCGATACGAACTGGCGATGACATTTGCCTGCCCGGTGCCGCGCGAAGTCGTCCAGCAGTACGGAACGGAGTTTCAATCGCATCTGGTCGGCACGGGTCCTTACCGGCTTGCCGAATGGCGGCGCGGCATTTCCTGCCGGTTACAGCGGAATACGTATTACCAGGGACCGGACGGATTTGTGGACGGTGTCGAAATCATGATCGGTTGCGACGATACGGTGATGACGATGATGTTGGAGCGGGGAGAAATCGATCAAGTGCCGTTGGCCAGTCCGGCACAGGCTGCCCGGTTCAAACGCGATCCCGGCCTGCGCTCATGGTTGACGCTGGTGGATGCGGCCGAAACGGATTATTTCTTCATGAACACTGAAATGAAACCGTTTGACGACGCACAGGTCCGGCAGGCGGTCAATTTTGCCATTGACCGGGAACGGCTGCTCAAGCTGGCCGGCGGCTTCGCCACGGTGGCACACGGTCCCGTACCGCCGGTCATTCCTTGGAGCAACCCGGGTTTGCCGCGCTACGATTTTAATCCTGAAAAAGCGCGCGCACTGCTACGTGAGGCCGGCTTTCCCTCCGGATTCAAGACCGAACTATGGTATTCCGGAGACCAGCCCATTTTCGCCCGCCTGGCTGAAGGCGTTCAACAGGACCTGCGCCAGGTCGGAATCCAGGCGGAATTGCGGCCGGCGAATTTCACGGCGTTCGATGCAAAAGTCACCACCCGCCATCAGGTTCCTTGCGGCATCTGGGGTTGGTTCCAAGATTATCCCGACCCGAGTGATTTTTTGGATGTGCTGTTGAACGGCGAGCGCATCACGGAAAACGAATGCAACAACACCGCCTTCTACAATAACCTGGAGGTGAACCGATATCTGGATGCAGCCGCAAAAAATCTGGACCCCGGCGAACGGACGCGGCTGTTCCGGCAGGCGGAAAATCTGATCATGCAGGACGCGCCCTGGGCGCCATTGATCCATGAACAGATCCCCGTCCTGTATCATCCGCGGGTGCACGGCACCGAGCCGCATCCGGTCTGGCTCTGGCGTTACGAACACATGTGGCTCGACCCCTGAACCGATATGCTCAACCGACTCCTCACCCGCCTGTTCTGGTCCGCCGTGACCCTGCTGGCCACATCGGTGCTCACGTTCTTCCTCGTCAACGCCGTGCCCGGCGACGTCGCCCGGAGCATCGCCGGCTCCAAGGCTTCGCCGGAAGTGCTCCAGCAGGTCCGCGAAAAATATCATTTGAACGATCCCATGCTGGTGCGGCTCGGCCATTACCTCGTCCAGCTGGCCCGGGGCGACCTCGGCCACTCCTTTGTCACCGACCAATCCGTGTCGGAGGCCATCCTCACGCGGTTCCCGACGACGGCGGCGCTGTGCGTCACCGGTTTGATCTTGTGGATGCTGGCCGCCGTGCCGCTGGGCGTGCTGATGGCGAAGTTTCGCGGCTCATGGTTCGATCGGACGATGCTGGTGGCCGCCACTCTCAGTCTGTCGTTACCAGCGTTCTGGCTCGCGCGGATGCTCCAATACTGGCTGGCCTTCCGGCTGGGCTGGTTCCCGGTGGCTGGCTTTCGCAGCTTCGCCCATCTGCTGCTGCCCGCCGCCACGCTGGCAATCATTTCAGGCGGTTATTACGCCCTGCTCATCCAGGCGAACATGATGGAAGTCCTGAATGCTCCCTGCATCGCCGCCGCGCGGGCGAAAGGCCTTTCGGAAACCGCGATCCTGTTCCGGCATGCCCTCCGTAACGCCCTCATCCCCGTGGTCACGGTTCTCGGCACCGACGTCGCCGCGCTGCTGGGCGGGGTCATTTTCACGGAGAACGTCTTCGCGCTGCCCGGCATCGGCACGCTGGCCGTGCAAAGCGTCTTCAACCTCGACGTGCCCATGATCATGGGCACGGTCCTATTCAGCGCCACCCTGGTGGTCAGCGTGAACCTCGTCGTTGATCTCCTGTATCAGTGGATTGACCCGCGCATCAAAGCCGATTACTGATGTCCCCGACAGAATGCACCAGCAACCGAAAATCCCGCGCGTCACCTGATATGCCGTTGCTCGAAATCAAAAATCTCAAAATGGATTTCGGTTCCGGCACCGATGCCCTGCGCGCCGTGGACGGCGTGTCGCTCACCATCGGAGCGGGTGAAACCGTCTGCTTGGTCGGCGAAAGCGGCTGCGGCAAGAGCGTGACCGCGCTTTCCATCGCGCAGCTCGTGCCGACGCCGCCGGCCAATTATGTCGGCGGGGAAATTTTGTTGAATGGCCGTGACGTGCTGAAGATGTCGAACGGCGAACTGCGGAACATCCGCGGCGGCGTGGTGAGTTACGTCTTCCAGGAACCGGGCGCGTCGCTGAACCCGGTCTTCCGCATCGGCAACCAGATCAAGGAATCGCTCAAGCTGCATCGGCCGGAAAGAGCGACCGACGAAGAGGTCATCCGCCTGCTGAAACTGGTCGGCATTCCCGCGCCGGAATCGCGCATCAAAAATTATCCGTTCGAGATGTCCGGCGGCATGCAGCAACGCGTGATGATTGCGATGGCGCTGGCGAGCGAGCCGAAACTGCTCGTGGCCGACGAGCCGACCACCGCACTCGATGTGACCATCCAGGCGCAGATTCTTGAACTGCTCCACGACCTCAAGCAGCGGCTGGGCATGGCGATTCTGCTCATCACGCACAACCTCGGCATCGTCGGCGACATGGCCGACCGTGTGGCCGTGATGTATGCCGGGCAGATTGTCGAGCTGTCACCGGCGAAGGAATTGTTGCGCCGCCCGCTGCATCCTTACACAAGGGCGCTGATGAATTCCGTTCCCAAATTGGCCGGCGGTGCAAACCGCCTTTCGGCCATCCCCGGCAATGTGCCGCGCATCGGAAATTTCCCGCCCGGCTGCCGTTTCGCGCCGCGCTGTCCGATTGCCAGGCCGGAATGTTCGGAAAAAATTCCTGAACTGCTCGAAGTCGAACCCGGACGCTGGGTGCGCTGTCCGTTTTGGAAGACCGGATGAAAAATTATGTTTGCGACGTCAAAACAAATTCAAGCTGGTGGTCGGGAGCTTCAAGACCGGGCGGAATTTTTTTGGTACGGCTCAAACCTAGTCCTGGTTGTGGCCGATGATGCAGGTGGAATGAGCGGTGGGGCTGAAGCCGCAGAATTCGTGGTTGAGGGCGTCAGGCAACGAATCGGCTCTGTAGCAATGAATCGACGGGGATTGGAAGAGCTTCTCGCCTTTCTTGACCGGGAGATGGCGGCCAAGGGGACTTTCGGAGAAACGACCTGTGTCCTTGTCGTCCTGTCCGATGATGGTGTCATCGGCGCGAGCGTCGGGGATTCCGGCGCATTCATTTTCTCAAAAAACGGAACGGAAAACCTGACTGCCGAGCAAATCCGCAAACCTTTTCTCGGCAGTGGTCGCGCCACGCCGGTTGGTTTCTCCCGCAGACTGATGTATGGAACACTACTCGCAGCAAGCGACGGTCTGCTGAAATACACAAGCTTGGAAACAATCGCGCCGACAGTTCTTGGGGCCGACCTTGATGAGGCAGCCAAAAAACTCATGGAGCTTGTTCGATATCAATCAGGGGGTTTGCCAGATGACGTGTCCATTTTGCTTGCACGACAAATATGAGCCTGCTCGAAGTCAAAAATCTGAAGGTCCATTTCCCGGTGAAGCATGGGATGTTCAGCCGCGTCCGTGAATTCGTGAAGGCGGTGGACGACGTGAGCTTTTCCATCGAACCGGGTGAAACCCTCGGCCTCGTTGGCGAAAGCGGTTGCGGCAAGACGACGCTCGGCCGCGCCATCGTGCGGCTGGTCGAACCGACGGCTGGCAGTGTTCTGCTCAGCGGCGAGGACATCACGCAGATGAACGGCTCGGAATTGCGAGCACGGCGGCGCAAGTTCCAGATGATTTTCCAGGACCCCTACGGCTCGCTCAATCCGCGCATGACGGTCGAGCAAATCGTCGGCGAGGCGCTGGATATTCACCAATTGACCGACAGCAAATCCGCGCGGCAAAAGCGCATCCTTGAGCTGCTTCAGGACGTGGGGCTCGACCCGGTCTATGCGCAGCGTTATCCGCACGAATTCAGCGGCGGCCAGCGGCAGCGCATCGGCATCGCCCGGGCGCTGGCGGTCGAGCCGGAACTGATCATTTGTGATGAACCCGTGAGCGCCCTGGACGTTTCGGTGCAGGCGCAAATCATCAATTTACTCCAGGATTTGCAGCAGCAGCGCGGCATCGCGTATCTCTTCATCGCGCACGACCTCGCAGTGATCGAACACATCAGCCGTCGCGTGATGGTGATGTATCTCGGCAAAATCGTCGAAATGGCCGAAGCGAAAGCACTTATTCGTACGCCGCAACATCCCTACACCCAGGCACTGATTTCCGCCGTGCCGGAGGTGGATCCCGAGACGAAACGGCAGCGTATCGTTTTGCCGGGTGACGTACCGTCGCCGATTCATCCGCCGCTGGGTTGTCCGTTTCATCCGCGTTGTCCTGTTGCCGAGGCGCGCTGCAAAACGGATGTTCCGCCGTTTCGCGAAATTTCATCCAGCCATTGGGCTGCGTGTCATCTGGCAAAGCAGAGTTAGTGTTCCAGCCACCCTTTTCGGCTCTTACACACGTCTCTGTAAAATATTTAGACACAAAAATCAGAAAATTCCCATGATTGTCGTGTGTAAAACCGGTTTTATCTCATAATGTAACAATATGAGACACTAATTGGGACAATTTTGTACATTATTTAGACAAATATTTGGATTTCTTCCATATTACGTGCCGAGACATGACGATAAGATACAACTGCATAAGTTTCGTGTCGGACTATGCCGTTGCCCGTTTTACCCTGCAAAAAGATGCAATTTTCGGCCATTTTGCATGGCCTGCAATAAGATTTGGTACGTAATACGTTTTTGTAAAGGCAGTTATCTATTGTTCTACCATGCCAACCCTGTTTAATTCGCCTCGAGTTTAACGAATTTACTTCCACATCAACGAGTTCCGAAGGAATCGTTTTCCGCGGATAACAATGATTGCATACCATAACAATGGTGGCATACGAGGTGCTGGGAGACACTCAGTGTATCAGTCTAAGACAGCTAACAGGAAATATCTGAAATCAATAAGTGGTTAGCAAGGAGGCTGGTGAAGCATAAGACTAAAGGCCAAAACTCAAACGGTTAAATTGAGTACAAAATCTATGTTAAACGAAATCAACAAGGCAGTGTTGGGGGTGCTGGTGGCAGGCAGCCTGGTTCTGTCGGCGCGCGCTCAGAACGATGTCTACGGCGTTGAGTTCAACACGGGCAACAACGGTTTCGGCATCATCAACCTGATGAACGGCAACTTCACCGAAATTTCCTCTCTGGGCGGAGCAACTTACAACGACATCGCCTATGCTCCGGATGGAACACTGTACGGTCTCTACAATAATGGTCAATCCCTGGTGACGTTCGATAAAACGACCGGGGCCGTCACTCCGGTGGCACCCCTGAGCGTGCCAGGTATTGAATCCATAGCTTTCCGACCGAGTGACGGGGTACTATTCGGGGTTGGACTGAGTGTTATCGGCGCTCCTCAGGACGGCCTTTACACGATTGATCCCACCACCGGGCAGACAACTTTTGTTGGGAGTTTTGGCAATGCTTACAACCTCTTCAACCCGTACCCGCAGAATATCCGTTTTGACTCCGATGGCAACCTCTATTTGAGCAATACCAGCGACAACACCGATATTTACCAGGTAAACACCGACACCGGCAGTGCGACATTCGTCGGAGAAGTGACCGGCTACGCGGACCTGATACTTGAGAACGGAAGCCAGTACATGTATGGGGTCAGCATTCCCTCGATCAACGGAGCCGACGCACAGCCGGTGTTGGTTTCCTTCGACCTGAGCAGCTTTGTGAATGGCGGAACCAACGCGGATGGCAGCATCCATCAAATATCGGTTACCATGGTGGGTGCCGGCGCCGACTTCCCCGTTAACTTCAATTTCTCGGGTAATGTCCCCAATCCGCTCCCAGTGAACATTCCCGACGCCAGCACGGTTTTAATCGTCGCCACGCCGGAGGGTCCGGCCATTACCCTGTCCGGGAGTCCCGACCAGAATTACGTGATCGAGGCTTCATTCGACATGCATAACTGGACGGCCATTAGTACGAATAAGACCGATTCAAACGGGCTTTTCATGTTCGTTGACTCAGATGCGACGAATTATCCCAGCCGTTTTTATCGCGGTTTTGCACCCGCACAACTCCCTTAGCATGAATATGGCCGACGCAAACGGCCTGTTATCTTTTACCGACATGGCCGCGAAGAATTATCCCAGTCGTGTTTATCGCAGCGCCACCCTTCCATGAAACACTGTAATATCGAATCGACAAACCGGTTTTAAAATGAGCGGGTCTTCCATAGTCGCCGATTCGGCTCTGCCAGAGGTTTCCCGGCAACATCTGCCAACCATCAATCAGGCGGACGGGGACATGGCTCAAACCAAACCGAATCGCTCCCTGCACATCCTTTGCATTGATGACGACCCGCATGTCCTGGAGCTCCTGAATGATTGTCTCACGCGCCTCGGTCATCGGGTGATGGTGGCCCCCGGCGGAAAAGAAGGGTTGGAAATGTTTCGCACCGCCACGCTGAAAAACCAGCCTTACGAAGTGGTCGTAACCGACATGCGCATGCCGGATATTGATGGCCGCCAAGTGGCCCGGACGATCAAGGCTGAATCCCCAAACACGCCGATCATTATGTTGACCGGCTGGGGCGCGATTATTAGGGATGACGGAGATACCACTCCGGGAGTGGACGTCGTGGTCAACAAACCGCCGCATATGCAGGAACTGAACGAATTGCTCCTCCGGATGGCCACGCCGGTCTAGCCGGCTTCTGTTAAATACTCCTACACAAGCGATGGTACCAATGACTTCAACCAAACGTTTGATTTTCGGCGGCATTTTCTTGACCGTCCTTGCGACGCCTTGTTTCTCTCCGGCGCAGGCCCAAGGCATCACCATCACGGTCATTCCCGCCCTGGCACCCAATGTCTATGGTTCGCCCAATTGGAATGCCTGGGTCTCCAACGCCACCACCGCCATCGCCAATGGATATTCTTCGTATGGTGACCCGTCGTCACCGAGCTATTACCAATGGGCGCCAAGTGTGATTTCGGTGACGAATGACATTGTGACCGGTTTCCCATCGTGGAACGGCCTGGCCGATCCCAGGACTGTTTTCGGCGCGAACTTTGCCCAGGAATTGGGCAACCGGCTCCAGTTCGGCGTTGACATAAAAGGCGGGACGAACCTGATATCCATTTCGCAATTATCATTCAGCGCCCATTCCACCGACCCGAGCAATACGCTCGATTTTGCCTTCGCAGAGGGTTCCTACAATTATAGTTCATCCTATGTCGGGATCATTTATGGTCCCGGCGGCACCAACACCTACATTACCAGCGGCCCGGCGACGCAACTGGTCAATGAAATCGTCGGTCGTGGCTCCGGCAATGCGTGGGCGGTATATGATACGTCCGGCAACATTGCCAGTGAGCAAAGCAACATTGTTCTTTGCGCTTCGCAGATCGGTGACCAGCCCTTTAACTTCACGGGAACCTACACGATTGACGGGGTGTCGGGATCCAATTCCGTAACGCTCAATCCGGTGGTGACAAATTCCGGACCGGCATCGGAAAGCGGAGGCATCACCATCACGGTTTTCCCCGCCTTGGCGCCGAACCGGTGGGGCTCGCCCAGCTGGAACGCCTGGGCTTCCAATGCCGTCACCGCCATCCTGAACGGATATTCTTCGTACGGCGATCCGTCGTCGCCGACGTTCTACCAGCAAATAACGAACACGGTCCCGGTGACCAACAACCTGGTGACCAGTTTCCCGTCGTGGATGGGAGTTGCCAACCCCGGAAGTGCCTTTGGCCCGGCCTTCGCCCAGGAACTGGGCAACCGGCTTACGTTTGGCATGGACATCAATGGCGGGACGAATCTCATCTCCATCGCGCAGTTGTCGTTCACCATGACCTCGACGGATCCCAGCAACACGCTGGATTGGACCTACTCGCCCATTCCTTACTCGTACTCGGGTTTGAATACCGGCAGCGCCGATCCCGTTTATCTGGGAATTATTTACGGTCCGAACGGCCAGAATACCTATGTCACCAACGGCCCGGCGACCCAATTGGTCAATGAAATCATCACTTGTGGCTCCGGCAACGCCTGGTGGCCGGATGGTACATCCAGTGACAGCGTCGCAACCCAGCAAAGCAACATCGTTCTTTGCGCTTCGCAGATCGGCACCCAGCCGTTTTTCTTCACCGGGACGTATACCATTGACGGGATATCGGGAACCAATTCCATAACGTTCAATCCGGTGGTGACGAATGGGCCGCCGTCCCCATCCGGTTCACCGATGCTGTCCATCCTGCTCACCGACCCGCCGGAGGACGTCAATTTGGACACCGTCGTCGTGTCGTGGCCGTCAACCGCGATGGGGTTTGTGTTGCAAACCAACTCGGATTTAACGACGACCAACTGGGGCGATTACACCGGGCCGGTGAACAGCAACGGCGGGATAAACAGTGTGTCGCTCAATAAGTCGACCGGTTCCCTGTTCTTCCGGTTAAAACATTAGCCGTCACAACCCCGTTTGCATTTCAAGCCGGTCTTCGTGTCAGGAAAATCAGGAAGTTATACGACCGCCATTGAAAATGGAGCGGGCGAAGGGAATCGAACCCTCATGTGAAGCTTGGAAGGCTTCCGTTCTACCACTGAACTACGCCCGCGCCGGGCATGGCGAATCATATCGTCGGTACTTGCCTTGTCAACCTGTCGTGTGTATGCTCACCGCGCATGAACTCGCTGCTTTTGACCGGCGGGCGAGTCATAGACCCCGCCAATCGCCTCGACGCTGTTGCTGATTTGCTCATCCTCAACGGAAAAATCGCCGCCGTCGGCAAAGACGCCGCCATCAAAGCGCCCGGAGAAATCGAACGATTTGATGCGAAAGGGAAAATCGTTTGTCCCGGCTTGATTGACCTGCACGTGCACTTGCGCGAGCCCGGCCAGACGGCGAAGGAAAATATTGCCACCGGCACTGCCGCCGCCGCGCGGGGCGGCTTCACCTCGGTCGTTTGCATGCCGAACACGTCGCCCGCGATTGATAACGCCGGGACCGTCGCGCTCATCCACGAACGCGCCGCCCAACACGGCGTCGTGAATGTCTTCGTCACCGGCGCCATCACGAAAAATATCGCGGGCGAGGAGCTCGCGTCCATCGGCTCGCTCAAACGTGCCGGCGTCGTCGCCATCACCGACGATGGTCATTGCGTGCAGAACAACGAACTGATGCGCCGCGCGCTTGAATACGCGAAAATGTTTGACCTGCCGGTGATGGATCATTGCCAGGATTATTCGCTCGTGACCGATGGCGTGATGCACGAAGGATATTGGAGCACCGTGCTTGGCTTGCGCGGCTGGCCGTCGGCGGGCGAGGAAATGATTGTCGCGCGCAACATCCTGCTCGCCGAACTTACCGGTGCGCGCGTCCATTGCCAGCACCTCAGCGCGGCGGGCAGCGTCGCCTTGCTGCGCGAGGCGAAGAAACACGGCATGCCGGTTTCCGGCGAGGGGTGCCCGCACCATTTTACGCTGACGGACGCCGCCGTTTCCGGAAGTGAAAAATTCTGGAGCAACGACGGAAAAATTCTGGCGAAATTCCAAAACGGCCAACTCCCTGAATGGCCGGCTTACGACACGAATTTCAAAATGAATCCGCCTTTGCGCGCCGCGCGCGACCGCGAGGCGATTTTGGAGGGACTGACCGACGGCACGATTGAAATTTTGTGCAGCGACCACGCGCCGCATTGCGACTACGAGAAGGAAGTGGAATTCGACTACGCGCCGTTCGGCATCACCGGTCTCGAAACCGAACTCGCGCTTTCGCTGATGCAACTGGTCCATTCCAAACGCATTTCGCTGCCGGATTTGATTGCGAAATTCACCGTCAACCCGGCACGGTTGCTCAATTTGAAAAAGGGCACGTTGAGCATCGGGGCGGACGCGGACGTGACAGTTTTCGATCCCGACCGCAAATGGATATTCGAACGCGCGGCAACCGCAAGCAAATCAACCAACAGCCCGTTCTTCGGCTGGAAACTCAAGGGCCGGGCGGTGGCCACCATCGTTGGCGGGAAAAAAGTCTGGACGGAACAGGCCGAAGCGGTTGCCGCGTGAACTACGAATCAGGGCTGAAAGCCCGAAAGAAAATAGCCCGGGGCAAGCGAAGTGAAACGAGTACCGCCCTGGGTTCGCGTCCCCCCAAATATTACAAGCCCTGAAAGGGCGGCAGAACTCTCGCCAATTGCCATGCGCCCCGGTATTCTCCCGTTATGCCGAACGCAGAAACCAAAAACCCATTGGCCCTTCGCCGCGACGGCAAAGGGAAAATCTGGAGTCATATTCGACAGGACTGGTTCGTTGAGTATCCCGAAGAGGTCGTGCGCCAGCAATTTGTCTGCAAGCTCGTGAACGACTATGGCTTTTCGCTTGAGCAGATGGACGAAGAAATCGCCACGGAACACGGACGCGGTTCGGTTGAAGCTGACATCGTCATCTGGCGCACAGTGAAGGACAAGCGCGACGAAAAACCGCCGCTCATCGTTGCCGAATGCAAGGCGGACAACGTCACGATTGACAGGAAAGATTACGGCCAAGGCGAGAGCTACGCCCGGAATACTTTTGCTCCGTTCTTCGTCACCCACAACAATCGCGAGACACGGTTCTGGCGGGTGAAACGGGACCGGATGCCTGGCTACGCCGAAGAAATCACCGACATTCCCCACGCCGCCGCCACGGACAAGGACATCGCGGAACTCATCAAGAAGCTCAAGGTGTTCAAGGAAGATGAATTTGCTGACCTGCTCCACCAGTGCCACAACGCCATCCGCAACCGCGAGCATCTTGATCCCGCCGCCGCCTTTGACGAAATCGCCAAGGTGCTTTTCATGAAAGTCTGTTTTGAGCGCCGCCTCCGACGCGGACGCGACCGCCGAAATCTTTTCACCGCGGACTTTCTCGATGAAATGGCGGAAATCCACAAGGATCCGGTGAAGGTTTTGTTTGACGAAACCAAAGACGAATACGAGGCCGATTATCTCTTCGCAAAAGACGAGGAAATCCGGCTCAAGCTCCCGACCGTGCGCGAAATTGTCCGTCTGCTCGAACGCTACAATCTTTCCGACACCAGCGAAGACGTGAAAGGCATCGCTTTCGAGCGATTTCTGGGCCGCACGTTTCGCGGCGAGATCGGCCAGTTCTTTACACCGCGTGAAATCGTCAAATTCATGGTCGAGATGGCTGAGCCAAGATTCGGCGACATCATCTGCGACCCGGCCAGCGGCTCGGGCGGTTTCCTGATTCGCTTCTTCGCCAAAGTTCGCGAGCAGCTACTCGCGGAAGCGGACGCGGAATATCGGAAATTCAAAGCCGGGCTGGACAAGAAAAAGCTTGCCCCGGCCAAACGCGCCGAATTGCTCCGCCATAAATACGAACAGCTTCAACGCGACCTCGACCCGAAAGCGCTCAACTCGCCGATCTGGCAGCTTTCCAACCGCCACATCTACGGCACGGATGCCAACGACCGCATGGCCCGCACCAGCAAGATGAACATGATCATGCACGGCGACGGTCACGGTGGCGTGCATCACTGGAACGGTTTTCTCAACGTCAACGGCATCTTCGATGGCCGCTTTAATCTTATCCTCACCAATCCGCCGTTCGGCGCACACGTCGAATCCACCGCGCTGGTTGAAGTGCCGGAAGGCAAGGAATGGGAGGAAAGCAAGCGCCGCTACGCCCGTGAATACGGCGACCTCTACCGCGAATCCGTCGCCCGCGTTGAGGCCGCCGCGAAGTCCCGCGCTCCCATCGCCAGCCTGTTTGAACTTCCCAAACGCGGCAACGGCGAAAACGAAAAGTCCCGCGCGGCTTCGCGCCTCGGCAAAATCAAAACCGAACTGCTTTTCATCGAACGTTGTCTTGCCCTGCTTCAGCCCGGCGGTCGGCTCGGCATCGTGCTGCCCGAGGGCGTGTACAACAATCCGTCGCTCGGCTACGTTCGCGAATTCGTGGAAGACCGGGCGTTTCTGCGTGCTGTCATCAGCCTGCCGCCGGAAACCTTCTTCAGCAGCGGCGCGAGCGTGAAGGCGTCCATTTTGTTCCTGCAAAAATTCAGCGACCGGGAGCAGGCGAAGTTCAACAAGCTCAAAGCCGAGAGCCTTGCCGAGATTGAAGCGAAATACGCCGGCGAAATCGCTCGTGAAACGAAGCGGTTGGAAGCGGCTATTACTGCCGCCAAAACTGAAGGCCAGAAAGAAGCGCGGAAAAAACACGAAAAAGAACTGAACGAATACCGGCACGCGATAGCGGAGAAGATTGCCGCCGAGAGCCGAGCTTTGCTCAAACAACGGTTCAATTACCCAGTCTTTCTCTACGAAGCCGAACACGTCGGCATCACCGCCACGGGCGAACCGGACGTGAACGAGCTTTACCCGAACGAGCGGCAGCCGGCGGGCGGCGTGAAAACCTGCGTGGAGCTTTACCGCGAGTTCCGAAAGAATCCTGAAAGTTTTTTCGCCGGCGGCCCGGCGAAGTAGTGTCCCGCACAGGCGGGACTGCTTCTGGTCGGGCCTTCGCAGTCAACTTTGCTGAACTGAATCGGTGGGATCCTGGCAGCTTCCATCCTATCGAGTGGGGTTGGCCTGCCGAAATTCTTGTGCCCATTGGTAGCGTTTTGCGGATGAGGAAAGAAAAAGTGGACCGCTCCAAATTGAAGTTCTCGGAACTTCAGCCGCTTTCGATTCACTTCGACGGCTCGGTATCGAAACGCGAAGTCGCCCTCGGACGCGAATACACGATGGATTTATGGTTCGCCCGACCCGGTGACATCGTGGCGGCAAAGATTGATTTAAAAAATGGCGCAGTTGGCATCGTGCCAAAAGATTGGAAAAATGTCGTCGTCACGGGCCATTTTGCTGTTTACGAACCTAACCGAACGAAGCTTTTGCCAGAGTTTTTCCACCGGCTCATCCAAACCAGCTTTTTCAAGGCGCACCTCTGGCGGAACAAAGTCGGTGCGGAAGGCCGCAAGGAGGTGAAGTTGGATTTCTTCGAATCGCAACTCATCCCGTTGCCACCGCTGGCGGAGCAGCGGGCGATTGTGGAGCGGTGGCGTTCGGCGCAGTCGCAAATCGCCGCCGCTAACGTGCGCGTGGAAAAGCTCAAAACGCGGATTGATGCCGACTGTTTCGCAGCCATCGGCTTCAAGATTGAGGAACGTAAATCGCCGCCGAAAGTTTTTGCCGCACCTTGGGCCGGCTTCGGACGTTGGAGCGTGAGCTACAATCAGCAGACGCTCACCGGCATGAACCTTGAAGTCGGCAAGTATCCGCTCGCCACTCTGGATTCGTTTCTCACGCTCGTTCAATACGGCACGAGCGAGAAGGCGAATGAACAAGGTCACGGCGTTCCAGTTCTTCGCATCGGGAACATCAAAGACCGCGTCGTGGACATGACCGACCTCAAGCACATTGAGTTGCCGCCGAAGACAGTCGAAAGTCTAGCGCTCAAGGACGGCGACATGCTCATCATCCGCACCAGTGGCAGCCGCGACCTCGTCGGCACTTGTGCAGTGTTTCACGGCAACGACCAAGCAGTCTTCGCGTCTTACCTCATCCGGTTACGCTTCGACACCGCACGCGTGAACCCGGATTACGTTTGCTGGTTTTTGAATTCAGCGTTGGGTCGGCAGCAGGTTGATTCCATCAGCCGCCAAATCATGCAGAACAACATCAACAGCGAAGAAATTCGCACGCTGCGCGTTCCGCTCCCGCCGCTGGCAGTTCAGCGCAAGCTAGTGGAGCGCGTGACCGCCGCGCGGGCAGAGGTCGCCCGCGAACGCGCCGCCACCGCCCAGTTGCGCCAGACCATCACCGCTGAGGTGGAATCCCTCATCCTCGGCGCGAAGCCGTTGCCACGAAGCTGAAATTTCTGCCGCCCCTTCAGGGCTTGGGAATTTTTTGGACGTTTAACCCAGGGCGTCGCTCGCAGACTCGCTTTGCCCTGGGCTACTCTCTTTCGGGCTTTCAGCCCTGAAATCCGTGTCCATCCGCCTTCGCTCAAAAGCTACGGCGGACAGGTCCGTGGTTGAAATTTCTTTCCGTTTTTGCGCGGCTCACCTAGCATCCGTTGATTTTGATGAAAGCGATTCTGGCACTTGAAGATGGTTCCGTGTTTCACGGACAAGGTTTCGGCGCGCGCGCGTCCGCGTGCGGCGAGGTCTGCTTTAATACTTCGATGACCGGCTACCAGGAAATCCTCACCGACCCTTCCTACAAAGGCCAGATTGTCACGATGACATATCCGCTCATCGGCAATTACGGTGTCAACGAGGTGGACGTGGAGTCGTGGCGGCCGCACGTTGCCGGCTTTGTCATCCGCGAACTCTCGCCCGTCGTCAGCAGTTGGCGCGCGGATTCTTCGCTCGCGGAATACCTCAAAAAAAACGGGGTTCCGGGAATTCAGGGAATTGACACCCGCGCACTGACCAAAAAACTTCGCGTGCGTGGTGCGCTGAATGGATTTATTTCGACCGAAGGCTTGAGCGAGGCGGAAGCCGTCAAACGGGCGAAGGAATGGCCGGGGCTGGTTGGCGTGGACTACGTCAAGGAAGTCACGCACAAGGCCGCGTTTCGCTGGGACGAAAAGGACGAGCAGAGCGCGAGCTTCAAACTGGCCATCGGCAACGAACCGGCCAACGCGCGCCAATTGCGCGAGCCGCTGCCGCCGGCTGACATTCCCATCGTCGCCTTCGATTATGGAATGAAATACAACATTTTGCGGCGGCTGCGGCAGCATGGTTTCAGTGTTCAGGTTTTACCGGCCACGGCCACCGCCGACGATGCGCTTAAACACAAGCCGGCGGGCATTTTTCTGTCCAACGGCCCCGGCGACCCGGCGGCGCTCAACTACATTGTGCGCGAGGTAAAAACGCTGATGGACAGCGGCGTGCCGATTTTTGGGATTTGTCTCGGCCTTCAAATTCTCGGACAGGTGTTCGGCGGCAAAACCTTCAAATTGAAATTTGGTCATCGCGGCGCAAACCAGCCGGTGAAGGATTTGGAATCCGGCAGGGTCGAAATCACGTCGCAAAACCACGGTTTTGCCGTGGACGCGAAATCGTTGCCGTCCGGCGTCGCGGTAAACCGCATCAATTTGAACGATCAAACCGTTGAGGGCTTGCGCCACAAGACCAGGCCGGTTTTTTGCGTGCAATATCATCCCGAAGCGTCGCCCGGGCCGCACGATTCGACGCCGTTGTTCGCCGAATTCCGCGCGCTGATTGAGCGGCGGGGTTAAAAAAATCATATTCCCAGATTTCGGTTTGACTTGAAACGCGCCGTGACCATAATCGTCTTATCGTAAGTCCATGGCCAAACTTGTTATTCTGACTCCAGGCCTGACCGGCCGCGCACACGAGCTGAACGTGGATCGCACCACGATTGGCCGCGTCGAGGATAACATGTTTCAAATCGCCGAGTCGTCCGTCTCCAGCCATCATTGCGAAGTGCTGTTGCGCGGCAGTGATGTCGTCATCAAAGACCTCAATTCGACGAACGGCACGTTCATCAACGGCGAACAAATCACCGAACGCGTTTTGAAGTCCGGCCAGACGCTGCGGCTCGGCCAGGTTGAATTGAAACTGGAAACTGAAAAGGCTGCTTCCGCGCCGGCCTCCGCGCCAGCCACAGCCCCCGCTCCCGGCCCGGCCAAACGGCAGGGGGAAGCCACCATGGTCATACCGCGCGGCGTCAGCTTGAGCGAACTGGAAGGCGGCGGACGCCCGCCGGGTTTCGACACCAGCAAGGAATTTTCCAAAAAGCGCAACCGGGTTGGCATCTATTTCTGGATTGGTGTCGGCATTGTGGGGGTTATCATTGTGGTTCTGTTGCTCTGGGCGCTGTCGCAGGTCAAATAAAGCCCGTCGCGGCCATGAAACCAAATGCGTGAGCTTCACGCAAAAGTGCGTGAGATTTTCCCCCTTTCACTTCCGCCTGGCCTGCTTCAAGCGGAAAATGTCACGGCATGGGGTATGCTTAAACTTTGTTGACTCGTGAATTCCGTCAACCAGTCATGAAACTTCGCCTTGCAAATCAACGAAACCAAGCACTGACGCGAACGGATGTGATAGTGGTGGTGTTTGTTTTATTTCTCGTCCTAGTATTTTTGTTGCTTGCTCTGCCAGCAGTTAACAGTCCCAAACCTGTCCCTATCAGCTGCATCAGCAACCTCAAGCAAATCGACATTGCTTACCGGCTGTGGGAAGGAGACAACAATGGCAAATATCCCATGGCGGTTTCGGTGACGAATGGCGGTGCGATGGAATTGGTTGCTACGGGAAATATCACTGCCTGTTTTCAGGTGATGTCCAATGAATTGAGCACGCCCAAAATCCTGCTTTGCCCGGAGGACACTTATCGAGTTAGGGCGACCAATTTTTCCACCCTGAACAGTTCAAACATCAGCTACTTCGTTGGCTTGGATGCCGCTGAAACCAAACCGCAGTTGTTTCTCTCCGGCGACGACAACCTTGCCATCGGCGGCATTCCGGTAAAATCCGGCGTGCTGGAACTTTCAACGAACGCTCCCATTTCCTGGACTTCCGGGCGTCACATTGCATACAACTCCCACTTTTGGACCCCGGCACGATATAGATTCGTCGGGAACATCGGTCTCGCTGACGGTTCAGTCCAACAAGTCACCACAGACGGTTTGCAAAAGGCGCTTCAGCAAACCGGCATCGCCACCAATCGTCTTGTTTTGCCATGAAACCGCGCTCCTCCAATCAACGAAACCGTGCGCTGACACTGGTGGAAGTTCTCGTTGTTATAGCTGTGGTGGTTTTTCTTGTCGGATTCCTCTTCCCGGCGTTGGAGGCAGCCAAGCAGAAAGCTCTAAGGATCAACTGTTTGAGCAGTTTAAAAGCTGGCGGGTGCGCTTTCAGGCTTTGGGCCGGTGACAATAACAATCAATACCCGATGGAACTATCCACCAACCGCGGCGGCGCCCGGGAATGGCTTCTGGAGGGAAAGGTCTTTGAAGTCTTCCGGGTGATGTCCAATGAATTATCCACGCCGAAAATTTTGTGGTGTCCGGCAGATGCCGACCACATTGCTGCAACCAATTTCTCAATCGGCTTCAGCGATGCCAACATCAGTTATTTCGTCAGTCTGGACGCTGCCGAAGCTTATCCGGCAATGATTCTATATGGTGACAGCAACCTACAGGTGAACGGCAAACCCGTTCAGCCTGGCATTTTGGATTTTCGGACTGTCACCAACATCGCCTGGACCAAAGACCGGCATCGTGGCGTGGGCAACATCGGCATGGCCGATGGTTCAGCACAGCAGGTTACCAGCAAGGGTTTGAATTCCGCAGTTGGTTCATGCACTAACGGCGTCCCCACAAACAATGCCGCGAACCGATGGTTGATTCCGTGATGAGACACGGATTTCACGAATTTACACGGATTGATTTAACGCAAAGCGCGCGGAGAACGCAGAGTGACGCAGAGTTTTTGCCTGATTTTCTCCGCGACTCTCCGCGTTCTTTGCGTCCTCTGCGTTGAAGCAGAGGCTTTGGCGATCATCTCGATTTTTCAGGTTGAATTCGTGTCAATTCGTGTCAAAAGTCTTTTCCCTTCTGGATTCTGGATTCTGCATCCGGTATTCTCCGCCGCCATGTTCGAAACGGTTAAAATTGATATTGCCACCGCCGCCGGGAAACTCACGCATCTGCGGAGGTTTCTTTGACGTTCCTGCCGCGCAAAAACGCCTGGGCGAACTCAATTCGCTCATGGCCGCCGACAATTTCTGGAACAACCGCGAAAAGGCGCAGGGACTGATTGACGAGGCCAATTCCTTCCGCAACAAAATCGAGCCGCTGCTCCAGGCGGAAAAGCAACTGGAGGATTTCCGCGTCATGCTCGAACTCGGCGAAGCCGAACCACCCGAAGCGCAGGCGCAGGTGGAACAGGAACTCACGCGCGACCTGGCGAAATTTCTCAAGGAACTCGACGCGCTGGAGCTGCGCGTTTTTCTCAGCGGCCCGCATGACCGGAAGAATTGCATCCTCAGCATCAATGCCGGCGCCGGCGGCACCGAGGCGCAGGATTGGGCGGAAATGCTGTCGCGCATGTATCAACGCTGGGCCGAATCACGCGGCTGGGAGGTCGAAGTCACCGACGCGCTGCCCGGCGAAGGCGCGGGGCTCAAGAGCGTCACGATGCTGCTCCAGGGTGAAAACGCCTACGGCTTTGCCAAGGCCGAACGCGGCGTGCACCGGCTCGTGCGCATCTCGCCGTTCGACGCCAACAAACGCCGGCACACGAGTTTCGCCAGCGTGGACGTGATTGCGGAAATCGAGGAAACGTCGCCGGAAATCGTGATTCCGCCGAATGAATTCCAGGTTGACACGTTCCGTTCCGGCGGCAAGGGCGGCCAGAACGTGAACAAGGTCGAAACCGCCGTGCGCATCACACACATCCCAACCGGCCTCGTCGTCGCGTCGCAGACCCAGCGTTCGCAGCACCAGAATCGCGCCACCGCAATGCGGTTGTTGCTGTCGCGCATTTACGCCCAGCGGCTGGACGCGCAGAAGGCCGATATGGAACGGTTTTACGGTGAGAAGGGCAGCATCTCGTGGGGCAACCAGATTCGCAGTTACGTCTTTCAGCCATACCGCATGGTGAAGGATTTGCGCACCGGTGTCGAAACGAGCAATGTTCAAGCGGTGATGGACGGCGACCTCGATGCGTTTGTGAACGGCTGGCTCCGCGCCGGTTGTCCGCTGAAACGGATGCAGGGGGTGAAAGATGATGAGGAATAAAATGGGTTAGTAGCCAATAGTTGGTAGTCAGTAGCAACTAGCGCTATTAACTACTGACGATTGACCACTAACTGTTGACCAATGAACATCCTCGACACCATCGTTGAGCAAAAGAAACGCGAAGTCGCGAAGTTGCCCCCGCGACTCATCGCCGCCGGCGATTTGCGCGACGCGTTGCTCGAACGCGGCGAACGGCGCGACTTTGTCGCGGCGTTGCAGCACCCGCGTCACGGCGACATCGCCCTGATTGCCGAGGTCAAAAAAGCGTCGCCGTCGGCAGGGGTGATTTGCCAGGACTTCGATCCGGTTCGCCTTGCGAAGGAATACGAAGCGGCGGGCGCAAGTTGTTTGTCGGTCCTGACCGACGGGAAGTTTTTCCAGGGGGCGCTCGATCATCTCCGGCAAATCCGCGCCGCCGTGAAGCTGCCGCTGCTGCGCAAGGACTTCATGATTGATGAGCGGCAAATCCTCGAAGCCATCGAGTGGGGCGCGGACGCCATCCTGCTCATCGTCGCGATTCTTGACGACGCGCAGCTTGAACGGTTTCACGCGCTCGCGGCGGAAGCGGACCTGGCCGCGCTGGTTGAAGTTCACGATGAAGCCGAACTTGAGCGCGCACTGGCTGCCGGCGCGAATTTGATTGGCGTGAACAATCGTGACCTGAAAACATTCAAGGTGGATTTGGCCACAACCGAGCGGCTGGCGATGCGATTAAAAAGTAGCGCAGGCGTCTCGCCTGCACCGAACAGGCGGGACGCCTGTGCTACTTTGCTTGTCACCGAAAGCGGCATTCATACACGCGCGGATGTGGAACGATTGAAGCAGTGTGGCGCCAATGCCATTCTGGTGGGCGAATCGTTGATGAAGCACGGTGATATCAAATCCAAAGTCCGTGAGTTGATTGGTTAAATCGGAGGGGCGAGTTCCACAAACCCCAATAGTTGCTTCAAATATGGCGTCGCGGAGCTCCGCCCTCCGAAGCTTCACGCGCGGCTTTTCGCCAGTTGCTTCGCCAGCCGGATCGCCGCGACCATGCTCGATGGATTGGCGATTCCTTTTCCCGCAATATCATAGGCTGTTCCGTGGTCGGGTGAAGTGCGGATGAACGGCAGGCCGAGCGTCCAGTTCACGCCGGTATCAAACGCGACGGCTTTCAGCGGCGCGAGCCCCTGGTCGTGATACATCGCGACAACCACATCAAAATCCCCCTGCAGGGCATAATGAAAAACCGTGTCGCCACTCAACGGCCCAATAATGTCGAGTCCACGTTTTTGCGCGGCGAGAACCGTCGGCGTGATGATTTTTATTTCTTCATCGCCAAATTGCCCGCCTTCACCCGCGTGCGGATTCAAGCCGCAAACTGCGATACGAGCGCGCGGTAAATTCAAATCACGACAGGCTTGCGCGGCCAGCTCGATGGCGAGCGTGAGTTTTTCCGGCGTGAGTTTTTCTGGAACCGATTTGATCGAAATGTGGATGGTGGCCAGCGCGACGCGCAGCCAGCGTCCGCGTTCGTCGTGGCCGAGCAGCATCATCGCGGTGCGCCTGGCATTGGCGAGTCCGGAGAGAAATTCAGTCTGGCCGGTGAATTTATGGCCGGCGCGGATGATGGATTCCTTGTTGACCGGCGCGGTGACGAGCGCGTCCAGTTCGTGGCGGAGGCAGCGTTCGGCGCCATCACGCAGTGACGCAACGGCAGCGTGCGCGGCAACGGGTGAACCGGCGGGCAAATTTTCCGGCAGGGGTTCGGCCAATGGATTTATGACGAAGAACCGGCCGGAGTCGCCGTAATTGGAAAAATTTTTCAGCGGCAGATTGAGTCCGGGCTTTTGCTTGAGGTGAAGCAAGCAATCCCTGTCGCCAATCAGCAGGTAGCGCGTTTGATCGCTGGCGGTTTCGGCGGCGATGGCTTTGAGCGCGACTTCGGGGCCGATGCCCGTGACATCGCCAAGCGTGATGCCAATCCAGCCAGTCATTAAAGTTGAGGGTTGTCGGTTGAGAGTTGGGAGAAAAAATGCTCCCGACTCACAGCGGAATTTAGAACAAGCGGATGAACGTTTTCTTTTTCAACTGCTCAATCCACTGTTGTTCGAGTTGTTTCTGCGCCTGGGTGCGGAGGGTCAACTCCACGTCATCACGCACTTCGTTGAGCGGTTTGACGTGCGCGGGGCGCGCCTGCTCGACCAGCATGAGGTAGCAGGCTTCGGGCATTTCAATCACATCGCTGACCTGGCCGGGTTTGAGCGCGAAGGCGATGTCGGCGAGTTCCTTGCGCAAAAAGGAGCGTTCGACCCAGCCCCGATCGCCACCCTGGCTGCGCTGCGAATCTTGCGAATAAACGGAGGCCATTTCCGGAAACGTCGCGCCTTCCTTGATTTGGGCAAGGATTTCGCCAGCCAGGCGCACCGTGTTGGTGTCGTCGCCGGAAGTTTTGTTGAGCACGATCATGCGCAATTTGACTTCGTCCTCAACTTTGAAATCGTCCTGGTGGACGAGATAGTAAGTTTCAACCTTGTAGGGCGAGATGATGATTTTTTCCGGCGCAATGTTTTTAAGGCGCAACTGCTGAACGATCCATTGATCGAGCACTTCCTGACGGAACTTTTCGTACGTCTTGCCCTGCGCCTGAAGCGTCTTCATCAGCGTGATGCGGTCGCTGTACAGTTCACGAATTTTGTCCTGGACCAGCTCGTCCCCCAAACTGTCCGGCAGCTTGTATCCTTCAACCTCAAAATTGTGCAGAATCAACTGCCGCTCGATCAGTTGTTCCAGTCCGTCGTTGAGCGCGGCGTTAAATTTTTGCTGAAACACGTCCGGTTCGCCGGCATATTCGCGGCGCAACGCCTCCGCCGCCGGCAGCACGAATTCGTGGACTTCTGCGTACGTGATGACTTCACGGTTGACCAAGGCCGTGATGCTATCGACCAATTCCGCGTGCAGCGGCAAGTTGAAACAAAAAGCCGCCGCCAAAATTGTAATGAAACGGAAAAAATTCATCAAAATCCGCGCGCATGCTAACAACAAACCCCGGCGGGTCAAGCGCACCGCTCAAAAGACAAAACGATTCAATAAATACATCAACGCCGCCAAAATCGCCGATATCCCCAACGCGGCGACGATGGACCATTTCCAAAAAAATATTTGTTTGCGGCGAAATGACTTCCCGCCCATGCCTGGCAGCAGGTAATAACGTTCGGTCTCTTTGTCGGGCTTTGAGTGAAACATGCGATTCGATTTCCGCCAAACCTGTAGCATACCCTCCGCCGGCGTCAAGTCGCATGCTTGCGGTCATTGGCACTGACCGCTACCGTTCCCGCGTGAATCTTGAAGATCATCCGGGTGACATTATTCGCAAGGCACGGGCGATGAGCGGCGTTTCAGCCGCAATTGCGGCAGCCGCGGCGGGAATTTCCGAAACTGAACTGTCCGCGCTTGAAGCAACCGGACAACCCGGCAAGCGGCCGGATTTCACGGCGCTGGCGAATCTCATCGGGCTGAATCCAGCCAGGCTCGAAGGCATTGCCAACGGCTGGCATCCGGGCGAAAAGGATTTGAGCCTCTGGCGCGAGTTGCGGCAAATCAGCACGACCGAGAGCGGCAACACGGTGCATTGTTATTTGATTTGGGACGAAGTCACGCGCGATGCCGCGTTGTTCGACACCGGCTGGGATGCCGCGCCCGTTTTCAGGCTGATTGAGGAAAGCCAGCTTCAACTCAAACACCTGTTCATCACGCACACGCACGCCGACCATGTGGCGGGACTGCAGCAGATTCGCGAACGCTTCCCAAAAATTCATTTGCACACGGATGCCAGGGGCGCGCCGCCGCAACACCGCAACCGGCGCAACGATTTCATCATGCTCGGCAGCCTGCGCATCACGAACCGCGAAACGCCAGGCCACGCGGAGGATGGCGTGACCTATATCATCGGCACGTGGCCGGACGACGCGCCGCACGTGGCCATCGTGGGCGATGCGATTTTCGCCGGGTCAATCGGGCGCGGAAACCAGTCGTGGGATTTGGCGAGGCAAAAGGTGCGCGAACAAATTTTCACGCTGCCAATGGAAACCTTGATTTGCCCCGGCCACGGCCCGTTGACAACGGTGGCGGAAGAAAAGGTGCACAACCCGTTCTTTTGATTAATTTTCACGGCAGCGATTTCATCAATGAACTATGGAAATCAAAAGTTTTTAAGCCGGAGAGCCTCGAAGCTGCTTATTGTCGTTGCCGGCATCATTTTGGGGCAGGCAATTCTATACGGCCCCTCGTTGATAGGAGAAAAAGTCCTGCTGCCTTTGGATCTTCTTACGTTGCAGGGTTACTACATCCCATCAACCCCCGAAACGGTGAAAATCGTGCCGCACAATAAAGTCTTAATCGACCTGATCACCCAATTTGAACCGGCGCGACAATTTGCGATTTCAGAAATTCACCAAGGCCGGTTTCCGTTATGGGCTTCCTATCACTACGGAGGCGTCCCTTTCGTATGGCCGAAATATTCTTTGTTTTTGCTTCTGGAATGTTGCACCCGGTCGCCGGTAATCCTGGCGTGGGTGCAACTCTTTGCCGCGCTGACGGCGGGTATCGGAATGTACTTTTTTTGCCGGCAAATTTTACAAGTCAGCTTTTGGCCGGCAACCGTTTGTGCCTGGTGTTATCCCTTGACGGCTTTTTTTGTTCTTTGGCAGGGTTTTCCCACGGGCCTCGCCGTCTATTGGCTTCCCTGGATTTTCTTGCTGGTTGACAAGACGGTTCGGGGGGCAAATCCGTTGGCAGCCATGGGCTTGAGCGTCGTAACATTTTTGGTATTGACCAGCGGGCATATTGATATGGCCGGACAAGTGCTTCTAGGCTCCGGAATTTATGCAGCCTGGTGTATGTGGGATGTTTATCGGGAAAAAGCGCTTCCCAAAAAATTGCGGACGACGATGACGATGCTGGTTCTTGGCTGGAGCCTTGGATTTCTGCTGGCGGCTCCGCATCTATTACCGTTGCTCGAATATGCACAAACCGGTTTTCGCATGGCGCATCGCGGTGAAGGCGCAGAGGAACGGCCGCCGGTGGGGCTGGCCGCACTGCCACAGGCAGTGTTCCCGGACATGTACGGCTTAACTGAACAAGGCAGCACTTATATTCCCCCCTGGGGTGAGGGCAATCCCCAGGAAAGCACGACCGCCGCATACACCGGAGTTTTCGCCACGCTGCTGGTCGCCCCTTTGGCTTGGTGCAGCCGGCGTCATCGTGCAGTCAATGTGTTTTGGATTTTTCTCGCGTTCTTCGGTTTGAGCTGGTCGCTGGATGTCCCGGTTTTCGTTGATTTGTTGCGTCTGCCCGGATTGAACATGATGTCTCACAATCGCCTCGTGTTTCTGACATCCTTTGCGATTCTCGCCCTGACCGCCACCGGACTGGAAACTCTTTTGCACGGTCCGATCCAACGACGATGGTGGTTTTGGCTGCCAGCCGCTTTGTTGGCCATACTTTTGGGTTGGTGCGTTTACCGCTGTCTGTTTTTGCCTGAACTGATCACCACCCAGGCTAAATTTGATGCCTATTGCCAGGTAAGATTGTGTTCGCCTCAAATCACCACAGATGTGAAACAGATTCAGACTTGGTTTGTCCACCATTACATCATCATGGCGGCATTTTGCATCCTGGGATTTATCGGCTGGCTGTTGGTCTGGTTCCAAAAATTTCCCCGTTTCTTTCCCGTTCTGATCGTTTTATTGATGGGAGACCTGCTCCGGTTTGATTACGGCTGTAGCGCGCAATGCGACCCGGGCCTTTACTATCCGGGGATTCCCGCCTTGGAAGAGGCGGCCAAATCTGTTCCCGGCCGAGTAATCGGCGTCTATTGTCTGCCCGCATCGCTGGCCATGATGCAGGGTTTAAGTGACATCAGAGGATATGACTCCATTGATCCGATGCGCATGGTGGATTTACTGAAAAAAACGGCCAAACCGGGTCCGGCTCTCCTTTATTCAGCCACTCAATTTCTAGTGCCGGAAGGAGGCTTCTCTCCAACAGGCGCGTTCCAACTGGTTCCCATTCTAGACATGCTCGACGTACGATATGTCGTTTTTCGCGGCACCCCTCCGCCATCAGTCCAACCCGCGTTTCAAGGAAACGACTATTGGGTCTTGATCAACTCCAACGCCCTCCCACGCGCATTTGTTCCCAAGTCGGTTACAACAACAACCAGTAATGGTGAAGAATTGGAAGCGTTGGCTTCGCCGCAGTTTAATCCTGCCGATGTGGCCTATGTGGAATCGCCCGTCGAACTGCCCGCCTTGTGTCGCGGCACCGCCGAAATCACAAACGAAATCCCAACCCACATCACGATATCAGCACACATGGAAACGCCGGGATTGGTGGTGCTGGCTGATAATTGGGACAGGGGATGGCACGCGTATTGGAATGGGCGGCTCGTGCCGGTTCTTCGGGCAAACTATGCCGTTCGCGGCGTTGTTGTTCCTGCTGGAAACGGAACGCTCGAATTCATTTATAAACCGGCCAGCTTGATTCTCGGATTATGGCTTGCGGGTCTGGCTGTGATCGTTCTGGCCGGCTGGTTGATCGCCATCAAGATTCGGATGGTTAAAACAAAAGCCCCGCCATTATCCGGGCCATGAATCAGACATGGGCTCCGGCGGAGACGTTGATTTGTCCCGGCCACGGCCCGTTGACAACGGTGGCGGAGGAGAAGGCGCACAACCCGTTCTTTTGATTTTTAGGCAATTGAAAGAATTCAGTTAAATGAATAGGATTTCGCCATGCCCGAATTGAGCCGGTTTTTCGGAATTATCGTTCGTATGTATATGGAAGCTGGCATCCAGCACCATGTGCCGCACTTTCATGCCTACTATCAGAATGAAGTCGCTGTTTATGGAATTAATCCAATTGAACTGGTTTCGGGCAATTTGCCAAAGCGACAGCAGCGCATGGTCGAAGCGTGGGCGGAACTGCATCAAAGTGAACTACTCGAAGATTGGGACCGATTGCAGGCTGGACACACGCCTCAACCTATCGCACCTTTAGCGTGAGAATAGAAGCATGAACCATCCGATTTACAGAGTTCGCTCCGTGAAAATCGTCGCGCCTTACACGTTGCGGGTGGGGTTTGACGACGGCGCGGAGCAGACGATTGATTTTCGTCCGGTGCTGGCGGGCGAACTTTACGGCCCGCTGCGTGCATTAGCCGTATTCGACGCGGTGAAAATTGATCCCGAAGTCCATACGTTGGTTTGGCCGAACGGCGCGGACTTTGATCCCGCCACGCTTCACGACTGGCCGCAATGTGTAGAAGCTTTGATCGCCCGCGCGCGGGAATGGGAAGCGCAACCGGCTTAATCCAATCAGCCGCGGAAACCAGTCGTGGGATTTGGCGAGGCAAAAGGTGCGCGAACAAATTTTCACACTGCCGGCGGAAACGTTGATTTGCCCCGGCCATGGCCCGTTGACAACGGTGGCGGAAGAAAAAGCAAATAATCCGTTCTTCTGATTTGCACGCGGCAGGGACGCGCTTCAACGTTCCTCTGGACAAACCGGGAGATTTGAAATATAAATTAAATTGTCAGACGGATTAGATTGCACAAATCAACCTAATAAAAGGTTGGGCTGTGTTTGCACGTTATGGCCACAATCCCATCACCAGCATCGCGTTTTCGGGAGCTGCGGGAACGCGCCGGCCTTTCGCACGATGAGATGGCGAGAAGGCTGGGCATTTCGCCGGTGAATATTTTGGACATTGAGAGTTCCGACACGCAATTCACGGCTTCTTGCTCACCCATTGACGTGCAGCAGTTTTGTGGGGTTCTGGGCGTTCGCCCTGCTGAATTGTTTGGCGTCGAAACCACCGAGCCGCCGATTTCCGCTGCGGAACTGGTGAAGCGCATTTACGAGCAGTGTCGCATACGCAATCTGTTGCCGGAACAGTTCGATGACGCGGTCGGCTGGTGTGTATCCGGAAGTTTGCAGCCGCCGGAGCAACTGTTGCGGGACATCACCCTGGACGTTTTGCAATGGCTCTGCCGGGAACTGGCCGTGGACTGGCACCGGGTGATCTTGGGGTTGTGACCGCACGGCGAAAGAGAAGGCGCAGGCCGCCATCGTGGGCGACGCGATTTTTGCCGGGTCAATCGGGCGCGGAAACCAGTCGTGGGACCTGGCGGGGCAAAAGGTGCGCGAACAAATTTTCACACTGCCAACGGAAACCTTGATCTGCCCCGGCCACGGCCCGCTGACGATGGTGGCGGAAGAAAAGGCAAACAATCCATTTTTTTGATTTGTGATTTAACTAAAAGTTACGAAATATAAATCAAACATATGCGAACTTGTTCCTTTTTTAAGCTTCAAAGGTTAGCGGTCTGCCTTGTCCTTGTTTCAGGATTTACGTGTCTCGGTGATGATGTTGGAGTAACACTCCAGACTGATGGCACACGAATTATTTTACCGGCAGGATGGGAAAAACTTGATCAGCCAGAAAATTTTATTGTTCAAACACGTGCTCGAAATCAGGAACGTAAAATTGCGTTGAGTGCTGGCACATTGAAAACCGACTTAACTCTTGAGCAATACGTAGCGCTCGGCATCTACGGATTGAAACAAGGAACGGCGGGAAAAGCCTTGGAGCAAGGCGCAAAGCTAGCCGCAGATTTAGCGCATATTTCTGTTGGGGAAGTTCAGAAAGCCCTCCAATCACAAATCGGGCAACAAACGCTTGAGCAGATAAAAAAACAGTCTGCTTTGTATAGTCTTGAATTTTTAAGTGCGACAAATATTGAAATTTCCAACGTGCTCGCATTTGAAATCCATTCAAAAATGACAATCTTACAGTCGGGCCAAATCATCTTTTCTCGCCAGTTTGTTTATCAAGGAACAGACCCTCAACAAATCGTGCAGATTACATACGCCAGTTCAACTGAAGATATTTTTCGAGACAAAAGTTTGATTGATGCCATAAAAAGACCATCAAAACCTAATTGAAAACGAATCCAGTTGAATTTGTAAATTGACCCTTTTCATTCGTGTTGCTACGCTTTCCTTCCGTTCCAACGGGACATTATGCGACATACCATTTCAGTGCTGGTGGAAAACAAGTTCGGCGTGCTCACGCGCGTGGCCGGCCTGTTCAGCGGCCGCGGCTACAATATTGACACGCTCAACGTCGGCCCGACCCAGGACCCGAAGACGTCGCGCATGACCATCGTCACCCACGGCGACGAGGCCACGCTGGAACAAATTGTCAAACAGCTCAACAAACTGCCAAACGTGATCAAGGTGCAGGATTTTCGCGAAGGCGAATACGTGGACCGCGAGCTGGTGCTCGTCAAGGTGGCGGTGGACTCCAAGTCGCGGGCTGAGGTGATGCAGATCACGGACATTTTCCGCGCCAAAATCGTGGATGTGCAGCCCAAGGGTCTCGCCATCGAAATCACCGGCGCCGAAAGCAAGGTGGAGAAATTTATCAGCCTGATGGATTCGTTCGGCGTGCAGGAAATCACGCGCACCGGCAAGATCGCCTTGCCCCGCAAGTGACCGGCACCCGGACACCGGTTTCACAGCTTCAACCCCGCTCGGCAACCAAATCTGGACTGCGTTTGCATTTGACTGATGGGCACTGATGTTTAAGATTAAAAGTTCATTTGAACGAATTGAAGACATTGAACCAACACTTGGAGTAGAAAGATTGATTTATGGCAATTATTGATTTCGGCGGAACAAAGGAAAAAGTCATCACGCGGAAGGAATTCCCGATGGCCCGGGCCCGCAAGGTGCTCAAGAACGAAACCATCGCCATCATCGGTTACGGCGTGCAAGGCCCGGCCCAGGGACTGAACCTGCGCGACAACGGCTTCAACGTCATCGTCGGTCAGGCCAGGGCGTTCAAACGCGACTGGGACCGCGCCGTGAAGGACGGCTGGAAGCCCGGCAAGACCCTGTTCGACATCGAGGAAGCGGTGCAGAAGGGCACCATCATCCAGATGCTCGTTTCGGACGCCGCCCAGCGCACGATCTGGCCGGCCGTGAAGAAAAATCTCAAGCCCGGCGCCGCGCTTTATTTCTCGCACGGCTTTTCCATCGCCTACAAGAAACAGACCGGCGTCATCCCGCCGAAAAATGTGGACGTGATCATGGTCGCCCCGAAGGGTTCCGGCCTGAACGTGCGCCGCAATTTTCTCACCGGCGCGGGCATCAACTCCAGTTTCGCGGTTGAGCAGGACGCCACCGGCCACGCGAAAGAGCGTTGTCTCGCCGTCGGCATCGGCATCGGCTCGGGCTATCTGTTCCCCACCACGTTCCAGCACGAAGTGTTCAGCGACCTCACCGGCGAACGCGGCGTGTTGATGGGTGCCTTGGCCGGCATCATGGAGGCGCAATACGATGTGCTCCGCGCCCACGGCCACTCGCCAAGCGAAGCGTTCAATGAAACTGTCGAGGAACTCACCCAGAGCCTCATCCGGCTCGTGGATGAAAATGGCATGGACTGGATGTATTCCAATTGTTCCGCCACCGCCCAGCGCGGCGCGCTAGACTGGAAACCCAGGTTCAAGCAGGCCACCCTGCCGGTGTTCAAGGAACTTTACCAGCGCGTCAAAACCGGCAAGGAATGCGCCCGCGTGCTCTCCGCCTGCGGCGCACGCAACTACCAGGCGCAGTTGCAGAAGGAGCTGGGCCAAATCCACAATTCCGAAATGTGGCGCGCCGGCGCAGCTTCCCGCGAGTTGCGTCCAAAGCAATCTGCCAAGCTTATCGCCAAAGGCACCAAGGGCATCTCCGGACGCACGGCGAACTAAAGTTTCGCGAAAAAATTCAAAAGCCGCTGGAGCAATCCAGCGGCTTTCGTATTTTAACCGTAGCAGCCGACGTCAGTCGGCTCCAACTTTTCGCTGAATAAATGAGCGGACTGACGTCCGCTGTTACAAACAAAACTTAACCGCCAAGCGAACCCGGATCGCCCACGTCGCCCTTGTTGAAATCCACGTATGCTTCCGTCAAATCGGCGGCGTAAATCACCGCGCCGGACCGGCCGAGATTCAAATGGATATGCAAATCAAACTCCTTCGGCGCGACGGCAGCGCAAAGTTGCTTGAACGTCGCCTTCGTTGGCTGGCCGCGTTTGAGACTCCACAAAATCTGTTGGCTGGCTGGCATGCTGTAGCCGATATCCACCTTTTCCTCGACGATTTTGGCCGGTGAATAGCCGAGCGCGTCAATGATGCGGCCCCAGTTCGGGTCGCCGCCATGCCAGCTTGTCTTCACCAGCGGACTGTTGGCGACCGCGCGCGCCGCGACATCGGCATCTGCCACCGTCTTCGCCCCGTTCACGCGCACCGTCACGACGCGATGAACCCCCTCGCCGTCGCGCACAATCATTTTCGCCAGTTCCAGGCAGACGTGATTCAAAGCCGCTTGAAAAATTCCGAACTCCGAACTCCAAACTCCGAACTTCCGGTTTCCCGCCAGCCCATTCGCCAGCACCAGCACCGTGTCGTTCGTGCTCATATCGCCGTCCACCGTAATGCGGTTGAAGCTCTGCGCGACGGCTTCCCGCAATGCGGCCTGCAAAATTTTGGCTTCGATGGCTGCGTCGGTGGTGATGAAACAAAGCATCGTCGCGTGAAGTCCGCCTTGGGACAGCGCGGCAGGCCGCCGGCCGTTGGTACTCATCCCGGGCTGAATCATGCCTGCACCCTTGCAAATGCCGCCCATGCGGACGGTTTCCCCCCCGAGCTTGAATTCAACCGCGATTTGCTTGGGCCGCGTGTCGCTGGTCATGATGGCTTCGACGGCGTGGGCCGCATGACGCGATGAATTCCCAAGCAGTTTTGCCGCTTCCGAAATTCCGCGCTTCACATTCGCCATTGGCAGCGTGACGCCGATACGTCCGGTGGAAGCAACCAGGACGCGTTCGACGGGCAACCCGTAGCTGCGTTCGTCAGAACGCGGCTGACCTTTTCGCGAAGAAGATGGCCGCGAACTCACCCCGCACAGCGGGACAGCTACAGTGCAAGCCGCAAGGCGCGTCATTTCCATGGCGTCCTTCAAGCCCTGTTTGCCGGTGCAGGCATTGGCGTTGCCGGAATTGACGACGATGGCCTGGGCGGTTCCTTGCTTGACGCGCTCGATGCAGACCTTTACTGGCGCGGCGCATACTTGGTTGGTCGTGAACATGCCGGCGACCATGGCCGGCACTTCTGAAATGATGATGGCAAGGTCGCGCTTCCGGCCCTTGTTTGAGCCTTTGCCGGTGCCGAGACGTTTGATGTCGCAAAACACGCCGCCGGCCTTGAAGCCTTTGGGCGCGACGATGGAGCCCGGAATTTCTTTGAACTGCTTTTTCATTTTCAAAAATTGATTGAACCACGAAACACACGAAATGACACGAAAATCAGACACCGATTTCACAAATTTTCACCGATTGAATTCGGTTAATTCGTGAGATTCGTGTCAAAGGAATTTTTCGTGTGGTTCGTGTATTTCGTGGTCAAATCTTTACCGCGTCAATTTCCAGCCGCACCATGCGGACGTGAACGCGGCCTTCCGCATCCGGCGGGTGTTTGGCCAGGTAACGATCCGTGACGGCAGCGACGAAATCGTCGCGCATGTTTTCCGGCACGCGCTGGGTGTAAGGCAGCCACGTCGTGCGAAACCACGACGCAAAGCGGTCGCGCCCCTGGTAAACCACATCCTTGGGCGACAACTTGACGCTGTGCGTTTTGAAGCCAAAACGCGGCAGCCACTTTTCGTAATCCGCCGGACGGTGAAAGAAATACGGTTTTGGCAGCTTCCGAAAAAAATTGCACCACTGCTTGAGCCGCATCTCCGGCCGCAAAGCCACAAAAACGTCCTGCGCGTTGCCCTTGCCGCCGCACGACACCACCAGCCGTCCGCCCGGACGCAGGCACGCCGACGCTCCGCGGAGAAATGCCGGATGATCAGCCACCCAATGCAGCACCGAACTGGAAAAGACCACGTCGAACCGCCGCGCCAGTCGAATGTAGCGCGCATCCATCATTTTGAACTCAAGATTGGAAACTGTCCCGGGGGAAAATGAGGCCCGCGCAAAACGGATCATTTCCGGCGAGGCATCAATTCCGGTGACCGAACCCTTCGGCACGGTACGGGCCAGCTCGGCGGTCACCTTGCCGTCGCCGCAGCCGACATCGAGAATGTGCTCGTCCCCGCTCAGATTGAGTTGCGCGATGAGTTCGCGCGCCCAGATTTGTTGCGCGGCGGAATTCGCGGCGTAATCAGCCGCGTTCCAAGTTGGAGTGGTGGGCGAAAGGCTCGGCATCGAATTCTATCTAAACCACCGATCGACTTGGCGAAAATTGTCGCTCAAAACAAAATACAAGATGCGAATTCCTCCACCAACTATCTTCCCGGTTCGCGGATGACGGGCAAATTGTGTCACCCATTGATAACCAAAATCCAAATTCGCAGTGTTAAACCAGTCTTGCGGAATGATTTCAAAATTGCCTCGGGATGGACGAGCCATCAAAAGCCCGAAATTTTGGCACTCAGATCCGTCATAAACAATTCCAGACGAGTGGCAGGGTATGAGAAGTTCTTCAATTTTAGAAATTGGCTCGGGAAAGACATAAGAGCGCACTTCGCCAGCGACAACCGTTGGCAATTCAAAAGATAAAATCTCGCCGCCTTTTTGATAAACGTTGCGCTTTTCAGCTTTCATCTTTTGACAGACTTCTTCCAAAGAATCAAATGGAACGAACAGATTAGGATCGTATAACCTGACGGTCACTGGAAGAGTTAGGCAGCCTTTTTCAAATTGATATAATTGATTCCAAGCCAAAAGAAACTTTCCGTTAAAACTTGAAACCCAATGTTGGAAATCAAAAACAGCTAGATTTTTTTCCCTTTCGGTGTGAAGAACAGTCTTACCAGCAGTAACTGGATCGTCCCCGGCGCTCTCCCAAGACGTAGCGCCGTATTTCGTATCAATTATTGGCCCACGCCCTTGTAAATACCAAGGGCTAGGCCCAGGCGTCATTCGTAGAAGTACCTCTACTTGCTCCCGTTTGATTTCTTTTTCTGGCATTAAAAAAGGGTTTATACCAGCCCCGCCGTTTCGGGGAAACCACAGACCAGATTCATGCTCTGGATGGCCTGGCCGCTCGCGCCCTTGATCAGATTGTCCTCGGCGCTCATCACAATGAGCCGGCCCGTGCGCGGGTCGAGCCGCCACGCGATTTCGATGACGTTGGTGCCGGCGACATTTTTGGTGTCGGGCAGCGCCTTGCCTTCGAGCAAATGCACAAACGGTTCGCCGCCGTAAGCCTCCGTGTAACACGCCGCAATCTGTTCGTTCAGCGCATTCATTTCCGCCGCGGTGGAAAAGGGCTTTTCCGGCCTGAGATAGAGCGTCGTCAAAATGCCCCGGTTCACCGGAATCAAATGCGGCGTGAACTGGATGGTGACTTTGGTTCCGGCGGCGAGTGAAAGTTGTTCCTCAATTTCCGACAGATGCCGGTGTTTGGGCAAGCCGTAAGGCCGCACGCTTTCGTTGCATTCGCAGAACAGGTAATCCAACTCGGCCTTGCGGCCCGCGCCGCTGACGCCGCTCAATGAGTCGGCGATGATGCCGGCCGGCTTGATCAACTCCGCTTGCAGCAACGGCATCGCCGGCAGCAGAATGCTCGTCGGGTAACAGCCCGGTGCTGCCACCAGCATCGATTTCCTGATCTCCTCGCGGTAGATTTCCGGCAAACCATAAACCGATTTCCCCAGCAAATCCGGCGCAGGATGGTCGTGCCCGTAAAATTCCCGGTAAACCTCGGCACTCTTGAGCCGGAAATCGGCGCTGAGGTCAATCACAATGCAGCCGGCGTTGAGCAGCGGCACGGCATATTCGGCGGCGACGCCGTGGGGCAGCGCGAGAAACACCACGTCGGCTTGCTTGGCGAGCAGTTCGGGGTTTGGCTCGGTAAAACTCAGGGTTCGGGCGTGTGCGTGGCCCGCGAATTTGGGGAACACCTGGGCCAGCGTTTGCCCGGAGTATTGGCGCGACGTCACGGCCGTCAATTCCACGTGGGGATGGCTCAGCAGCAACCGGACGAGTTCCTCGCCGGAGTAACCAGACGCGCCGATGATGGCGACTCTCTTTAAGTTCATTCTGCCTTTCTATTTAACGCAAAAGCGCAAAAACGCAGAGAAAAAAATCAACTGCATGATTCGCGCCCCTCGCCCCATCCCTCTCCCCGCCCGGCGGGGAGAGGGTGTCCGTCAGGACGGGTGAGGGGATGGTTCCCGGTGTTCGTGTTTCGTTTTCAAATAAAAAAACCCCGCCGGATTGAACCAGCGGGGCTGGGAAATTTCCAGCGCGATTAACGCTTCGAGTATTGGAAACGTTTGCGCGCGCCCGGCTGGCCGTATTTCTTGCGCTCCTTCATGCGCGAATCGCGCGTCAACAAGCCTTCGGCCTTCAACGCGCCCCGCAGGCTCGCGTCGAATTGCAGCAACGCGCGGGCGATGCCGTGCCGCACCGCGCCGGCCTGGCCGTTTGGCCCGCCGCCGGTGACGTTGATGCGCGCGTTGAATTTTTCCGTCGTGCCGGTGACGGTCAGCGGTTGCGTCGCGGTCACCCGCAGCGTTTCCAGCGGGAAATAATTTTCAAACTGGCGTCCGTTGACGGTGATTTTGCCATTGCCGGACGCAAGCCGAACGCGCGCGATGGCGGTCTTGCGCCGTCCCGTGCCGAGATATTCGGGAATTTTGGTTTCAGCCATCTGTCAGTTGAGGGTTGGGAGTTGAGAGTTGAGAGAATCAAGCCGCGGCTTTGAGCGGTTCGGGCTTTTGGGCGGCGTGCAGATGTTTCGGGCCTTTAAAAACCTTCAGCTTGGTCAACAACTGGCTGCCGAGCCGGTTTTTCGGAATCATGCCTTTGACCGCGTGCAGGATGAGTTTTTCCGGATGTCGGGCACGCACCTGGGCAACGGTGGTGTATTTCTCGCCGCCTTTCCAGCCGGAATAGCTCATGTATGCCTTGGCCGTTTCCTTCTTGCCGGTGAGCCGGACCTTCTCGGCGTTGATGACAACGACAAAATCTCCGGCGTCGAGGTGGGGCGTGAAGACGGGCTTGTTTTTGCCGCGTAAAATATCGGCAACTTGCACGGCCAACCGGCCGAGCACCGCGCCATCGGCGTCAATCACATGCCATTTCCGCTGGTCCAAATTCACTTTGGGCAAATGCGTTTTCATCTTAAAACCGAGCAAAGAAGGGGAAAAAATATCAAACTTTCGGACGAAGTCAACAGGACATTTTGAGCTGTTGGCCGCGCCGCGGGCGCATCTCAATTTTTGTGCCGGTTTATCTGGCTCTCATTAACACCCTGCTTTAGCGGGGTGTGGAGCAAAGCCAAGGCCCACCAACCGCTTCAGCGGTTTCCCGTGCGGAGAAAACCGCTGAAGCGGTTACAACGTCAGGTCAGCCACCCACACCCCGCTAAAGCAGGGTGTTAATGAAATAACTATAAACACTGCGGTTTCTGATTATGGAGCCTGCTCATAAATTGATGATGCGCTCTTTACCTGCGGACTTTGCCGCATTGATTTTCATAAAGCCGCCGCACTTTTTATCAATTAGAGCGTTTTCAAAAAATGTGTAGCCGCCGACGTCAGTCGGCGCCAATCGAGTAATGAAGAATGAATAGGGCGCGAACTGACGTTCGCGGCTACGAGATTAATTAAATTGCTCCAGCCGGTCTGGCGCCCGGCCAGTTATGGTTGCAGCGTGAAAATAAATTGGGGTCTGCATGGTGCCGCCGATTCTGCCGCGGTCCGGCGGGCCGGGCTATTCCTGCTTGCCAAGACCTCGCACCGGGGAGCAAACTGCGTTCAACCAAGTCGTTCCACCCGCAGAAAGGAAACTTTATGGAACAATTGATACCGATTGTCGTCTTGGTGGTTTTCGGCGTTCCCATTGCTCTGGCTGTCTGGTTGATTGTGCGGGCCGTGCAGGCCAAGAGACGGATTGAGGAGCTTGCCTTTCGCCTCAGCGAACTGGAGTCGGAAGTCATCCGGCTGAAACGGGAACCGGCAAAACCGTCCGAACCGGCCCCAAAACCAATGCCCGCACCGGTCGCCGCGACGATAAAAGTTGCCGAGGTGCCGCCGATTCCGCCGTTGCCCAAACCGGTCGCCGTCCCCAAGCCCGTTGTTCCGCCACAACCGCCGCCCATCGTTACGCCGCCGCCCGTATCCGCGGCGCCCATGCCGCCAAGACCGGCGTCGGCGGCTCCACGCCCAACCGTTCCCGCCATCAATTGGGAACAATTCATGGGCGTGAAGCTGTTCGCGTGGATTGGCGGACTGGCGCTGTTCCTCGGCGTGGCGTTCTTCGTAAAATACTCCTTCGACAACAATCTCGTCCCGCCCGAATTGCGTGTGGCCATCGGCTTTATCACCGGCCTCGGCCTGCTCGTGGGCGGCGTGGTGATGTCGCGGAAAAATTATCCCGCTCTTTCGCAAACGTTGTGCGCGACGGGAGTGGTGATTCTTTATGCCGTCACGTTCGCCTGTCATTCGATTTACAAGTTTCAGTTCTTTGACGTGATTCCCACTTTCCTGCTGATGGCGCTCATCACCACGGCGGCGTTCCTGCTCGCCGCGCGCCTCGATGCCATGGTCGTTGCCATCCTCGGCATGTTGGGCGGTTTCCTCACGCCCATCCTGCTTTCCACCGGCCAGGACAACCCGGCCGGCCTGTTCGGTTACATCGCCATCCTCGACGCCGGCCTCATTGTGGTGGCTCTGAACCGACGTTGGCATTTCCTGACCGCGCTGGCCGCCGCCGGGACCGCGTTCATGCAAATCGGCTGGGCGGGAAAATTTTTCGAGGCGGGAAAATATTTTGAAGGCGACAAAATCATGGTCGCGCTGGCCGTCCTGCTCGGATTCAACGTGCTGTATCTCGCGGCGGCCTGGGCCGCAAAACTCCGCGGGGCAGCGAACAAATGGCTTTCAGGTTCCACGCTTGGCCTGGTTGCCGTTGCGCTCGTCTTCACCGCGTGGTTTCTGGCTTTCGCGCCGCTGGCGCAACGGCCGTGGTTGATGTTCGGTTTCGTTTTCCTGATTGATCTCGTTGTCACCGCGCTCGTCCTGCTCGATGATGAAATTGCTCCCGCCCAACCCATCGCCGGCCTCGCCGTCTTCGGGTTGCTCGCCGCGTGGACGGTCCATTCGTTGAGCAATGAACTGCTGAACGCGGCCCTGGCGTTCTATTTCGTTTTCGCCGTCGTTCACTCGGTTTTCCCCGTGTTGCTGCAGCGCCGGCGCGGCGTCACCACGTCACTGTGGGGCGGCCAGATTTTCCCGCCGTTGGCGCTCGTGCTGGTGCTCATCCCCATCTTCAAGCTCGCCGAGTTGTCGTTCATCGTCTGGCCGTTCGTGCTGCTGGTGGACGTGCTGGCCATCGGTCTGGCCGTCATGCTGGCCTCGTTGCTGCCGGTGCTGGTGGTGATGGTGCTGACGCTCGCCGCCACCGGCGCGCTGATTTTCAAAATCCCGGTCGAACTTACCGGATTGCCCACGTCCTTTTTCCTGCTCGGCGCGTTTGCGGTCTTCTTCGTCGCGGTGAGCGTCTGGGCCGTGCGCAAATTGAAACCCGGTATCCTCAGCAAGGCCATCCCCCTCAATGAGGATGCCCTGCAATCGGAGAACCTGGCCGCGCTCCTGCCGGCGTGCTCGGCTGTATTACCCTTCCTGCTGCTCATCATGGCCACTTTGCGGTTGCCGCTGGCGAATCCGTCGCCGGTCTTCGGGCTGGCCCTGCTCCTGATCGTGTTGTTGTTGGGCGTGACGAAGATGTTTTCACAGGACTGGCTGCCCGCCATCGGGCTGGCCTGCGTCGCGGCGCTGGAATGCGCCTGGCACTTCAACCGGTTCGATGCAATGAATCCCAACGTATCGCCGAACCTGCCGCTGATGTGGTATTTGATTTTCTTCACCGTGTTTGCGCTGTTCCCGTTCCTGTTCCTGAAAAAGTTTGGTGACCGGGTTGTCCCGTGGGCCACCGCTGCGATGGCCGGCCTGCCGCAGTTTTTCCTCATCCACCGGCTCGTGGCCGTAGCGTATCCGAACCAGGTCATGGGTCTGCTACCCGCGGCATTTGCCGTTCCGCCGCTGTTGAGCCTGGTCGTGGTGTTGAAGAAAATTCCGGCGAACCCGGCGCGGATAACACAACTGGCCTGGTTCGGTGGCGTGGCGTTGTTTTTCATCACGCTCATTTTCCCGATCCAATTCGACCGCCAATGGATCACCATCGGCTGGGCGTTGGAAGGCGCGGCGTTGCTGTGGCTGTTCCATCGCGTACCGCATCCGGGCCTGCGGCTGGTGGGCACCGGGTTGCTGGTCGCCGCGTTCGTCCGGCTCGCGTTCAATCCCGCCGTGCTCGAATATCACGCACGCAGCATCACGCCGATTCTCAACTGGTATCTCTACGCCTACGGCATCGTGACGGTCTGCCTGTTCGCCGGCGCGCGGCTGCTCGCACCGCCGCGCAACATCGTTTTGCGCTCCAATGTCCAACCCATTTTGGCCGGACTCGGCACGGTACTGGCGTTTCTGCTGTTGAACATTGAAATCGCCGATTATTTCAGTCCACCCGGCTCGACACTGACGTTCCAATTCAGCGGCAATTTCGCGCGTGACATGACCTATTCCATCGCCTGGGCTTTGTTCGCACTGGTGCTGCTCGTCATCGGCATTCTCCGGAAAATCCCGGCGGCGCGGTACAGCGCCATCGGCTTGTTGAGCGCGACGTTGCTCAAACTTTTCTTCCACGACCTTGCCCGGATCGGCCAGCTTTATCGCGTCGGCGCGTTCATCGGTGTGGCGGTGATCGCCATGCTGGCGTCGTTCGCCTATCAACGCTTCTACGCCGCCGGCGCCAAAGACAAGGAAACCAAAGATGAAACAACGAAATGAAATGATGACGCCCGTCGTCGCGAGAGCGTTTTGGACTGCGCCAGCCCTTCCGCCTTTGCGGCGCGCCATAGCGCCGCTCCGGCGCGACGGCGGCTGGCGCTTTGGCAGGGGTGCGATGCTGGAATTGCGGGCAAAAAGCGGCAGAGGGCTGCCGCACTCCAAAACCTGGCGGCGTGCCAGCGGGTTTTTTGGCAAGCCTCTCGTTGTCATTTTCAACTTGCTTGCCACACTTTCACTCCACGCCGCCGGCCTGACCGCCGACTGGCAGCACGAACAATCGTTCACCGCGCCCACGCCCGGTCTGATAAAGCTGAATCTGCCGGTCGAAACGCTCGATGTCGCGCGCCCCGCGCTCGAAGACCTGCGGCTCTATGACGACGCGGGCAACGAAGTGCCTTATTTGATCGAACGCCCGGTTCCGGTGGTGAAGGTTGTTCAAAACGTAAAATCATTTCACATTTCGTTGACCCCAAGCAACACGGTCATCGTCCTGGAAACCGGACTGACCCAGCCGCTCGATGATGTCACGCTGGAAACCCCGGCGCGGAGTTTCCTCAAACCAGTGCGCATCGAGGGTTCCACCGACCTCAAACGCTGGCAGCCCCTCGAGCAGGGACAACCGATTTTCCGGCAGCCGGACGGCGTGAACCGGCTTCATGTTTCCTTCCCCGCCGGCACATGGCCGTGGCTGCGACTGACGGTGGACGACCAGCGGACGCCGCCGATCCCCTTCACCGGCGCGCACATCCGCGTGGCCGTGACCGAACCGGCCCCGACCGGGTGGCTGCCGGTGACCCTTGCCGAACGCAACGAAAACCCGGGAGAGACGCGATTGGCATTGAATCTCGGGGCGGCGAATTTGAGTCTCACCGCCGTCCAAATTGAAACCGCCGAACCGCTTTTCACACGGCACGTGACGTTTGCGGTGCCGCAGGTTTCGGAAGACACCATTCACGAGCAAACCATCGGCCAGGGTGTGATCTATCGTGTCGCCATCGAAGGCCAACCCGCGGCGGAAAGCCTTTTGGCGCCCCTGGAAAGTCAGGTCCGTTCGCGGGAATTGCTCTTGTTCATTCACAATCAGGACAGCCCGCCGCTGCCCATCACGGCGGTGCGTGTGGAGCGGCACCCGGTTTATCTCGTGTTTCTTGCGCGACAGGCGGGCGCTTATCATCTGCTGACCGGCAACGGTCAATGCGCCGCGCCGCGTTACGACCTGGCCGCGCTGGACATGAACCTCAAATCCGTCGCGGTTGCGGTCATCAAGCTCCCGCCGCCGGCGAACAACCCAAATTACCGCCCGCCGGAAGTTCTGCCCGGCATTGAGGCAACCGGTGCGGCGCTCGACGTGACGGCGTGGAAATTCCGCAAGCCGGTGAAACTCACCCGCGACGGCGCGCAGCAATTGGAGCTTGAGCCGGATGTGCTCGCGCACGCCCAACCGGACTTTCAGGACTTGCGGCTTTTGCACGGCAGCAACCAGGTGCCTTACATCCTCGAACATACTTCCATCAGCCGTTCGCTGGCGCCGGCGGTCATCGCCACCAATGACACGAAAGACCTCAAACTCAGCCGCTGGATCATCAAGCTCCCGCAATCCCGCCTGCCCGTCACCCGCCTGAGTTGCGTCACCCAAACGGCGCTGTTCCAGCGCGAAATGACGCTTTACGAGGAACTGACCGACGAACGCGGGGAAAAATACCGGCACAATCTGGGCGGCGCGTCCTGGGTGCAAAAGCCCGACCGCAAGAGCCGGGAATTTTTCCTGACCCTCGACAGCCCGCCCCAAAGCGACACGTTAGTTCTGGAAACACACAATGGCGACAACCCGTCCGTTGAATTGGAGAAGTTTCAATTCTTTTATCCCGCGACGCGCGTTTTGTTCAAAACCAGGCCGGACGACGAACTCTTCCTGTACTACGGCAATCCGCGTGTGGCTTCGCCCCGTTACGATCTCAGCCTGGTTGCCGGGCAACTGTTGTCGGCAGACAAAGCCATCGCTTCGCCCGGCACCGAGCAACAACTCCGGAAATCGTCGTGGCGCGAGCATGAAATCCCCGGCCAGGGCGGTGTGGTGTTCTGGGGCATTCTCGCGCTGGTCGTCGTGGTGCTGCTGATCATCATTTCCCGGCTCCTGCCGAAATCGCCGCCACCCCCGGCGTAGTTCGAAATTGCACCCATCCCCATACGCCGTCTTGAGCTGTGGACCCCGACCGCCGGCATCAACATCTTTCTTTCGTCCTAGCTCTTTTACGTGTTGACACTCGCCGTAATGGGCGACCCTTATCATAATTCTCCGTTGAAGGTGCGAACACGTCACACATCCAATCCCGCGCCATTCAACCGCAGCCATTCTTTGCGCTCGCGGTAGTTGGGCATCACCTTATCCACTTCGTTCCAGAACGCGTCCGTGTGATCGAGGTGGTGAAAATGGCAGAGTTCGTGGACGACGATGTAGTCGATGATTGTCTGTGGCGACATCATGCACTTCCAGTGAAAAGCAAGGTTTCCGTTTGGAGAACAAGATGCCCAGCGATTGCCAAGCTCGCGGACAGCAATCTTGCGGGGAGTGACGCCGACTTTTGGCGCGTAGTAATTTACTCGTTGCGTAAGCCGCTCGACTCCGCAAGCGATGTAGTAATCACGAAACGCTGCTTTGGCCGCAACCATCTCACCGGTGTCCACGAGGTCGCGTCGCAGACAAAACCGTCCGCCCTTCAGCAGCAAAGGTTCGTCTTGATTCGCAACCAGCAACAAACGATAGGAGCGGCCCAGATAAAGAAACCCTTCGCCGTTGCGATACTCGCGCAGCACGCGGGTCGCGTTCAAGTCGCGCCACTCGGCGAGGTTCTTGTAAATCCAGTAACGTTTCGACTCAACCATGTCCTCGATTCTCTCATCTGGAATAGTCTGCGGCGCACGAACGAGCACGCGGCCATCTCGTTCAATGACGATGTCCGCCGTGGCGCGGCTGCTGCGCATGATTTCGTAGTTGATGTCTTTTTCCCGCGTGGCTTTCATTTCGTCAACTCGTTGTGCCGCTTTTCGGCAAGCTTGATTATTTCCACCGCAATCCGTTCATGCTTGTCGGAAAGTTGAGGAATATTAGCCAGCAGAATTTCCGTGTCGATGTTCCCCCGCAATTTTTTCACTTCAATCGGCTTTTTCCAGAAGTCGATGATGTCGATGGTATCTTGGAGCATCTCGATGATGCGCGTCATCAGGTTCTTCAACCTCTGGCAATGTTCTACGGGCACGTCACCGCCGCCAAAAGAAAGTTGAACGACATGGTCGTAAAAGGTCGTTGCTTCGCGTGTCAGTCCTTCAATGACATCCTTGCGACCCTCCAGGGCTTCGGCACGCAACTGCTCATAGCCGACCGCCAACACTTCCCAGTTGTTTTTGTGTTCTTGAATCAGCTTTTCCAGTTTCTCACTTAATCGTTTGTAGAAAGCCGGATCTTCATCGAAATGAACAGTGCAATGCTTGCGGATGGCGTGCTCCATCTCGCTTGCTTTCGCCTCGGGATCGCCTTGGGAATGTTTCTGCACATTCGCGATGAAATCATCCGAGAGCAACTCAATCGGCGGAATCTTCGGATTAATGCCAAGATCAATCAGATGCTCGTTGATCAGCGCCTTCACCTTCGCACCCGCGTCCGTGATATCGAGCGACTCGTCCTTGTAACGTTCCTTTACCATGCGCAGCAGGTAGCCGAAGCGGCGGGCTGGCCCGCGATACGGATGACCCGTCGCGTTCGGCAGGATGAAATTTAGGCTCTGGAGAAACTTTTTCAGATAAACCTCAAAGTCCGCCCGGCGCTTGATGTCCTTCATCGCACCGACAGCCGAGTGAATGACGGCAATCTCTGCCTGCGGGTCAGGCAGTGTGTCCTTCACAAACGCTTCAATCTGCGGCACTCTCACCGCGCGGAAATGATGCAGCAACCGCTGGTAGCGTTCCTCTAGGATCGGCAACTCCGTGAGCAGATTCTTCAAACCCTGCTGGATGTCCTTCGCGTCTTCCTTCGCGTAGATGGACAGCGCGAAAGTCAGGTGATTCGCCAGCCCGATGTAATCCACGATGAAGCCGCGCTGCTTTCCTGTCGTCACACGGTTAACACGAGCTATGGCTTGCAATAAGTTGTGTTCGCGCAGGCGCTTGTCGATATACATGACCTGTTCCACCGGCGCGTCGAAGCCCGTGAGCAACATGTCGCACACGATCAGAAATGCGATGCCGGTCAGATTTTTCTCCGGGTCATCGAAATCAAACGGCTTGCAGAAATTCTCCACCGCGTTCCAACGTTTCGCCTCCCTGCGGGTCTCGGTGATGATGGCCAGTTCGTTCGTGGCGTCGGAGGATACGACCACAACCGCTTTCAGGAACGCGATGCGTCGGATCAACTCCGCGTCCGGTTTCTGTTTGAGCTTCTCGCGGTCGAGCCGTTCCGACAGCGCCGTGCGAATCGCTTTTTGGTAACGCACGGCGGCCAGTTTGGAATGACACACCACGTGAGCCTTGAAGCCGTCCGGCAGGATATTGTCAACATAATGGTCCACCAAATCACGCGCGATGGCCTCAATACGTTTTTCAGCTTCGAGGATGTCGCCGCTTGCACCATACTTGCGTTTAATGGCCGCGATCTCCTCCTCGGTGCGTTCGCGGAACAAATCTTCAAACTTCGCGTCGAAACCACTCTTGTCTTTGAGCGCCGTGTCCGCCGTGCGGCCTTCGTAAAGAATTTGCAGCGTCGCGCCATCGTGAACGGCATCCATCAACTTGTAGGTGTCAATGTATTCGCCGAACCGCTTCACCGTTCGTTTCGTGCCGTGTTGCTCAGTGATGAGCGGCGTGCCGGTGAAGGCGATGCGTGTCGCCTTGGGGAACGCCTCGAAAAGATTGTCACCAATATCCGAGCCTTGTGTGCGATGCGCCTCGTCAATCATCAACAGAATGCGCTCGGACAGATTAACCACGCCGAATGTCTCCCCGGACGGCGGCTTGCCATATGTCACCAGGGCATCTTTCAAGACCATTGGCAAATCCTCGGTGCGCTCCATGAACTTGTGAACCATCACCATGTTCACATCGGATGCTTGCGAGGCTAAATGCTCGCGCAAATCCGCCGTGCTCTCAATTATTTTGACTTTGCCACCGATCAATTTGGCCGTGGCCGTAAGTTGCTCCTCCAAATCCAGGCGGTCGTTCACCAACACGATTTTGAAATCCGCCAAATCCTCCGAGGCGCGCAGCATCCGCGCGACAAAGACCATTGTCAGCGATTTGCCCGAACCTTGCGTGTGCCACACTACGCCCGAACGTTCCTCCGGCGTTTTGCCCGTGCGCAACCGCTCAACGATGCGATGTGCGGCGCGGTATTGCTGGTAATGGCACACCACCTTCACGCGCTTGCCGGAGTCCGTGTCCATGAACACCGAACACGTCCTCAGCACGTCCAGCAGCGTGGCTGGCGCGAGCAACCCCTGAATCATCCGCTCCTGTTCCCGCTCGATGCCGAGCGGCGGCGTGTATTTGCGGTTGCTCTCCGGCCAGATGTCCTTCCACGCGTAGAAATGCTCGTGACCGGACGTGATCGTGCCAAATTCCGCCTTCTCGCCGCAGGTGCGGATGAGTAGCAGGTTTGTGTGAAACAATCGCGGCTCGCCTTCGCGCAATCCTGCCGCCAGCGTCTCCTTGCGACCATTCCGGTAGCGCAACAATTGCTCGAACGCTGCGTGCATAGGGTTCGCCGTTGTCGCATCGCCAATCTTTGCTTCCACCACCACCAGCGGGATGCCATTCACGAACAGCACGATGTCCGGAATGATGAATCCCTTCACGCAGCCTGGCGTATCAATGCGGAACTGATTGACGGCGTGAAACACGTTTCGTTCCGGGTGTGCAAAATCAATCAACTGCACCACCGGGTCAGGCTCGCCCGTGACTTCATTCACATCCACCTGCGCTTTGAAGAGCAGCTTCTGAATCTCCTCGTTCGCCTCCAGTAACGTGCGGTTTGGCTGCCGCAAAATCTGGTCCCGCAAATCATCCAGTTGCCGGTCGGTGAGCCACGGATTCAGCGCGCGCACCGTTTTGTGGAAAACGTCCGGCAATAACCATTCGCGAAAGGTCCCGCGCAAACTCGCCGCCGGATCGGATGGGATGACCCCATGCCCTTGATCCACGACCATCCATCCCAACGCCCCAAGCTGGTCAAGGAAAGGCTTCTCGACATGGAAATATTCGGACATGATTGTTACCTAGGACAGCAATGACTGTGCGAGCGTTACACACTGCTGGCGAATTCGCAACGACTCTTGCTCGAACTGTGGTTCACGGTGGAGATTATTCAACCGGAAAGCCGCGCACGATATCGAGCCTTGTGCGTCTGGGCTGGCAAAGTGCGCTTCGAGGCACTTCAAGGCATTCGCCACGCCACGATTTGCCACCCGTCGCTCCTCCTGAAATGACTCAATGGCTCGTTGTGGGCCGTCGAGATAGTTCATGGCCAAATACAGAATATCATGAGCATCTTTCGGAGCTTTGCGCCCTCCCGGTCCGCCGAAAGCGTTAAGTTTTAGCACCAGCAACGGACCCACTTCTGCGATTTTGACCTTCTCCGCCAGTGGAATGTCCAGCAGGGTCTTTCCGGAAACTTCGATCAAGCGATTGCACGCCAAAGCGCGGTCGATTCCCGGGAAGATTCCAACTGGCAGGCCGTCGTCAACAACAACCGTGCCCTTGTCGGCATTGCTGTCATCAGTCAACAGGTCAATGTAAAGCGGCCAATCGTCAAACATCCGCACAAATCGCCCATTCTCCCATTTGAAACCATGTCCGGAAAGATTATCGCGGATGCCCGGATACGAGCCGCTTGATGCAGCGATGCTGATCCCCAAATCAACATCCAACGTCACTGCACCCGGCAAGCCTTCGGCCGGTTGTTTCGTGAGATATCGGACGGCAAGACCGCCAACGAGCACGAGGTCGTTGCGAAAATCAGGCAGACAGTCCCAAGTTGTCAGCAGCGCTTTCTGTGGAAGATCGATGCGGGCCTTTGAGTACTTCTCATAAGTGTCGTGTTTCATCGGGCGAAACCCTTCCACTTGCGAAGTTCTTCCGCCTGGTCCGGGCCACGCTGCCCGACTTGCAACAGGTCGAGATAAATTTGAATGTCTGAAACCAGATTGAAACCTTCAACCTGTTGGGTTTCAAAAAACACTCCTTCATCTTGCGGCAAGATGAGCCAGAGATTTCCCCCGGTCGTAACTTTCCGGCCCACCGGAATCTCCAACAATCGTTTCAAGGTCACATACGCTGATACCAGCGGCGGCGTGGTGTAGGGATGGCGCAAATGCGCGGCAAACCATTGGGTGAAGAAAGCTTTATCCTCTCCCAACCCGCCTTGGACCGTCCTGGCGATTTCCAGCACGTCGTTCGTCAACAAAGAGTATTGCTGGAAACTCACGCGTTTATGCCAGTGGTCCTTCGCCCGCCAGGCATCCAGCAGCCGATCAAAATCATTCAGACGATACGTCGCTGCCTGATGCCGGTTTCCGCCGGAAATCTGGGTCACATATTCTTCCTTGATCAGATCGGCCAGCGACAGCGAAACGAGTGCGCGGGAAACCTTCGTGCGTTTGGCCAGGTTTTCTTGTGTCCACACCTCGTCACGGTGCGAAAGAAGCGCCCGGATGATACGAGATGTTTTCAAGGTGAACAGCTTCACCTCGGAAATCTGATTCCGGTAGCGGGTACTTTTCGGTTCACGGTCCAGCAAAAACCACGGTGTCTGGATGAACAGCCGACCATTCAAGTCGGCGTGATTGATACCTTCCCGCTTCAAATCTTCCGCCAGCAAATTTGGAATGTGCGGACACACCAAAATTGAGGGCTTATCCACCAGTTCAGGCCGATGCCTGAATAATTTTCTAGATGGATTCAAACGTGGCAAAATTGGCAGAATTAACTTTTGGCCAGACGCCTCTAAGCGAATCTCCGGCTCGGGGCTTCCAGCTGCTCCGGCACGGAGTGAAAACCCTTGAAATGATTGATTCCCAATAGATTGCAGGAATATATCCAGCAATCTTTCAGGTGACCCCACGACTTCAATTTTAGTGTTTTCATTCATTTCAGTGAATCACTAAAACATTATTATTTAATAAAAACAAGTCAAAATTAAAGGAAAAACGTTGAATAGGGTTAAAATCGCCTCAGCGCGTGGCATTTGCGCTGAGGCGATTTTAACCCTATTCAACCCATCTGTGTCAAGACCTCTTTTTTGCTGCCGAAGAAAGCCGGCGTTAAACTCATGCGCCCACTCCAACTTTGACCGGCACGCGGCCCGTCAGCAGGTCTTGCATCAGGCCCTGCTTTTGAGCGCGGAGTTTAAATACCCGCTCCTCTTCGGAAATTAAGTAGCCGCTAGCAGCATTAGCTTTTGAAAGAATAGCTTGCTGCTCTGGACTTGGCAGAATCAAACAATGAAAGCGCTTGAAATCTTTGATGGGAAGCTGTGGCTGCGCCGAGCCCGAGATGACTCTTCCGAACTCATGACCGAAGATGTAATTGGTTAGGGAACAATAAAGAAACTCCGGTGACAGATCGGTTCGATTACACCGAAGGATAATCATTCCTGAGTTGATGCGGATGTCAGAAAACGGAACGTCAGCATCGTAGCACGCGATGTTGCCGACCGTGCCGCGTGTCGTGACTACTACATCTCCTCGGCTTAATTTGCCTGTCCCTAACAACTGATCCTTTTCGCTGCTGATAAATTGCAGTTCGTCAAATTTAAAACCTCGAGCAGTTACGTTCGTCGCGCTGAGGAACAGGCAGTGTCCAGAATCTAATAGTTCATGAGCCTGTGGATAGTTCTCCCCTCGATCCCCGTCTATGATGCTGATCTCGGATTTATCTAACCGCACGGCGTTCCATTCCTTCGGAATCCAACCGAGGTCGGAATTTTTGTAAAGCTGCGGAGCTTCTTGACGGGTAGGGCGCAGGTTGCCGTCGGGAGTGACGCCACGGGTGAACAGGTCGTGCATCAGTCCCGCCTTCATCTGCTGCCACTTCTGCACCACCGCCTCCGTTTGTTCAATCGCCTCGTCCACTGTCACAAGAATTTCCACAATCTTTCGCTGCTCATTTAAATCTCTTGGAAATGGAATAGAAAGAATGCGACCCAAATCTTTTGGAACGTGCGGGACGCCAGTGCCGGTTCTCCGGTTTTGAATCCAGTCAAACTTCAAATTCAAGGCGTAATAAAGATAATCGCCTCCGATTTCTCCTTTGCTGGAAAGTCGCACCACCGTGGACGAAATCACCCCACTGGTTTTAGTCTTGCCAACTAGACCACTGCGTTCACCGTCCCAAAGCATCAGCACATCGCCAACACTTGCCATCACACCGAATCGCGAGTCTCCATATTCTTCAACCGTGCCGGAAATTGCGGATGCGCCGAGATACGGCGCGAACCCATCACGCGGATGTTCCGACGTTTCAACCTTTCGCCCTTTTTGAAATGAAGCGAGCTGGTTTAACGGTTTGGAAATCCACTCACTCATATCTTAAATCTTGCAAGAATTTTTTCAGCTTCGCCGCCGCCGCGTCGCGTTTGGTTTCAATGGTGCGGGCGGTTACGGCGTATTTGGCGTGCAGATTTTCCAGCGCGGCCAGGGCAGCCCGCTGGTCGGCGCGCAGGTAACCTTCATACGTCTGCACGAGAATGCGGTGCAGCCGGTCAATGATAACGCGGCGAGCTTCGTCGCGGTCAATCTTCGCGCGCGCTGCGGCCACCAGTTCCTCCTGCTTTTTCTCCATGGCACTGAGTGCAGCTTTCAACTCGCGGGCTTCATCCTCCAACTGCTTGTGCCGTGCCAGCTGCTTTTCAATTTCCGCGGCAGCGGCAGTGAACTTTGCGCCATCACGTTTTTCCCGTTTCGCCAGTTTGGCCTGCGCGTTGGCTTCCTTGAGTTCGGCCTTGAGGCGTTTCACTTCGTCGCCGGGCAATACTCCGGTGTCGTCGCTGTCCTCGTAATCTTCCTCATCGGCGGCGGCAAATAGTGCGGCGAGTTCGGCAAGGCGCAGGCGATTCTTTTCCATCTCGGCCAGCACTTCAGGAAACTGGCTCTGGAGGATGTCATCGTCGGGAATTAGCTCCGCCCCCCAGCCGCTGAAGGCAATGGACTTGAATTCCGGTTTGAAGAACTCGAAGTAGCGCGCTAGCGCGCCACGCACCTGATGCCCGGTGAGAAGCTTCTGGCCCGCAAAGATGTCGCTGATGCTGTCGAGCAGCCGGCGGCGGAGTTCATAGACGTTGCCCTTTCTGTCATCCGTCGGCGCGAGAGCCTCAACATGTGAAAGATTTTTCTGCCACCAGGTTTCAAGTGTCGCGAGAAAGGCGGCGTGCGCTTTGGCAATGCTGGCATCGCCCTTGACCAATTCACTCAACGCGCGCCGGTCGGTAACGGCAGGCGTAAAGTCGGCATACACAGAATCATTTTTGCGCGGAATGAAAACACGGTCGCGTAGCCCGGAATAATTGTCCCAGAAATGGCCGAGCGCATTGATCTCGGCTACCGGCACGCCGCCCTGCAAATGGGCACGGACATCGTGTGGTTCCGGCGGCGGGGCGTTGTCCACGTAACGCCGGATGTTGCAATTGAATTCCTCGGCGGCAATTTCCTCGACGGGCACAAGCCGGGCGTAGCCATCCACGTTTTTCCTGGCGCGATAGACGTGGACGATTTTCGAGATGTCCTCGGGCCGGAGAAAATTCTGCGCCTTGCCTTCGCGGTATTCGCGGTCGGCATTGATGAAGAAGACATGTTTGCGTTCGGCAGCGTCCTGCTTGTTCATCACCAGCACACAGGCCGGAATGCCGGTGCCGTAGAACAATCCGGCAGGCAAGCCGATGACAGCTTCCAGCCAGCCGTGCTCGATGAAGTGCTTGCGCGCCACTTTTTCTTCGCCACCACGGAAGAGCACGCCATGCGGCATGATGGTGGCCATTTTCCCGTCGGCCTTGAGCACCGCGAGCATGTGCTGCACAAACATGAGGTCGGCTTTCTTGCCCTTTTCCGGCATCCACACGGCGAAGCGTCCGGGATACTCAATGTCTTTCTTGATGTAATTCTGGCTGAATGGCGGATTGGCCAGAACGCGGTCGTAACGCTTGAGCTCGTTATTGTCCGCCTTGTGCTGCGGGCGGCGGATGGTGTCCTCCTGGCGGATATCGGCATGCGCGATGCCATGGAGGAGCATGTTCATTTTGCAGATGGACCACGTCGTGCCGATGCTCTCCTGGCCGGCAAGCGCCAGGTCGCGCGGGTCGCCGCCACATTCGCGCACGTAGTCACGTGTCTGGATGAGCATACCGCCCGAGCCGACAGTAGGGTCATAAACACTCATGCCCGGCTGCGGCTCGACGATTTCGACGAGCGTGCGCACCACGTCGGCTGGCGTGTAAAATTCGCCCGCCTTTTTGCCGGCGGAATCAGCGAAGAATTTGATGAGATATTCGTAGGCCGCGCCGAGCAGGTCGGGGAACTCAAAGTTCTCGTCGCGCAGCGGAATCTTTTCAAAATTCTGAACGAAGTTGGAGAGCGTGTCGTCGTCGAGGGTGCGCTGGCCGATCTTGCGATTGAAGTTGATGTGCTTGAGCACGTCTTGGAGCGTATCGACATTGGCGTCCTCGAGGCCTTCGAGAGCTTTGTTGAGGCCAGTACCGACGTTGACCTTGAGATGGCGGATTTTTGACCAGTGCGCATCTTCTGGCACGAAGAACGTGTATTTATCGGGATTGCTGAGTTGAATCGCGATTTCCGTGTCAGCCATCCCTCGGGCCTTGAGGTCTTTCGCCAGCTGCTCTCGCTCCTGGTCGAACAGATCGCTCAATCGTTTCAGGAACAGCATGCCGAAGATGTATTCCTTGTATTCGGAAGCATCCATGTTCCCGCGCAAGTCATCACAAGCGCGGAACAGAAGACTGGAAAGTTGGCTAAGAGTAAGCTTGGACATCGGTAGAATTTTTTACCATGCAGGTTGCCCAGCATCGTAAGCCGCGGCGGAGCTTTCGCAAATATAAAACCGCGAAGCAGTTTGGCAGATGGCGGTTAGGAGATGGAAGATGGAAAACGGCAAATCGAAGGGCAGGTGACGTTTGCTTGACTTCCGCTGGCCGGGACTTCATTAAACAGGCTCAAAACGAGCTGAAATTCCCCGCATGAATTTGTTTCGCCGCCGAAGCGTAGCCGACCTGCAAGCCGAGGTGTTGATGGATAAACGCCTCAAACGGGCGTTGGGGCCGGTAAACCTGACCGCACTGGGAATCGGCGCCGTCATCGGCGCGGGCATCTTTGTCCTCACCGGCCAGGCGGCCGCGAAATACGCGGGGCCGGCCATCGTTTTTTCCTTTGTGCTGGCCGGGCTGGCCTGCGCGTTTGCCGGGCTGTGTTACGCCGAGTTCTCGGCCATGATTCCCATTTCCGGGTCGGCGTACACTTATGGTTACGCGACGCTGGGTGAATTTGTCGCCTGGGTCATCGGCTGGGATTTGATCCTCGAGTATTTGTTTGCCGCTTCCACGGTCGCGGTCGGCTGGTCGGGCTATGTGGTGTCATTTCTTCAGGAGCTTGGAATCACCATCCCGTCCGCCTTCACTTCCGGGCCTTACAACCATGTGACTCCGCCCGGCGCGGGGTGGAACATCTGGCGGCTGTTCACGGAAGGCTGGGTGAGCACCGGCGCCGTGCTGAACGTCCCGGCCATGCTGATCGTCGGGTTCATTACGTTCCTGCTCGTCCTCGGCATCAAGGAATCCGCCACGTTCAACAACGTCATCGTGGCGATAAAAATGTCGGTGATTCTGACGTTCATCGCCGTTGGGATTGCCTACATCAACCGGAACAACTGGCATCCGTTCATACCGCCGTCACTCGGCCCCGGCGAGTTTGGTTGGAGTGGCGTGGTGCGCGGTGCGGGTGTGATATTTTTTGCCTATATCGGTTTCGATGCCGTGTCCACCGCCGCGCAGGAAGCCAAAAACCCGCAACGCGACATGCCGATTGGCATCCTGGGTTCGCTCGCAATCTGCACCGTGCTTTACATCGCCGTGGCGCTCGTTTTGACGGGCATTGTGTCCTACACCAAGCTCAATGATCCGGCCCCGATCGCCGTGGCGATCAATTCACTTGGGCCTTCGGTGGCCTGGCTGCGGCCCATCATCAAAATTGGCGCCATTGCGGGCCTTTCGTCCGTGATCCTGGTGATGATGCTCGGCCAGCCGCGGATTTTTTACACGATGTCGAAAGATGGATTGCTGCCACCGGTGTTCAGCGCGGTGCATCCCAAATTCCGCACGCCCTGGATCGCCCAGATTCTCACCGGCGCGATCGCCATGCTGGTCGCGGGTCTGTTCCCCATCGGCCTGCTGGGCGAACTGGTGTCCATTGGCACGCTCCTCGCGTTCGCCATCGTCTGCGCCGGTGTGTTCGTCCTGCGTTTCACCGATCCCCAAATACCCCGGCCATTCCGCACGCCGGCATTCTGGCTGGTCGCGCCGCTGGGGGTCCTGTCTTGCGGCTATCTGATGTATGGACTGCCGCCGGACACCTGGGCCCGGCTCATCGTGTGGATGGCCATCGGCTTCGTCATCTATTTCACCTACGGATGTCGTCATTCAAAACTGCGGGAGCCGGCGGCCCCAACCACGCCGGATTAAAGTTCAGTTTCCCGCCCCGCCCGCCCCATCGCCACCCGAAAGCGCCAGAGGGCTGGCGCACTCCATGACGCTCCGCGCGGTTCGCAAGTCGCCGGCATACGCCTCGCGTCTTGGACTGCGGCGGCCCTCCGCCGCTTTTCCCAGCGGCATATCAAACGGTGCCGATGTTAACTGGAACGGCTATAGGGATATCAGTCCGCCCACCAACAGCCCCTCGAAGAAAAATCATTTGACAACGGGCCGGTTTATACCTACCGTTCGGTAGGTTTATGTCCAAGCATGGTCCCGAAACCAGGCGGCAGATTCTCCGGGCGGCGCTCAAGCGCTTTGCCAACGGCGGCTACGCGGCCACGTCCGTCCAGCAAATCGTGGATGACGCGAAGGTGTCCAAGCCGGCGTTGTATTATTATTTCCGCGACAAGGCAGGTTTGTTTCAAGCGCTGGTCAGCGAGGCGCACGACGAGCGGTTGCAGGTCGTGCAGCAGGCCGCGGCCCGCAAATCAGACGTTCGCGGACAACTGGTGGAAATCCTCGCGGCGTTGTTCGATTACTTTCACAAGAATCGCGAGCTGACGCGCATCGCGTTCGCCACGGCGTTCGCCGCCCCAGGCGAAGTGCCGCCGGACCTGCGTTATCTTGACCGGTGCCAGCGCAACCTCGAATTCATCCGTTCGCTCATCAAGCGTGCTCAAGCGGACGGCGAATTGAACGGCCAGTTTGACAGCCGGGACCTGGCCTATGGTTTTTACGGGCAGGCGCACCTTTATATTGCGTCGCATTTATTGATGCCGGATTATCGCCTGAACCGCCGCGCGGCGGAGCGCATCGTGGACTTGTTCCTGACCGGCGCGGGTGCCAAAAAGAAGAGGCGGGCTTGAATTTCAAGGAGAACAAAAGCATGAAACGAAAAATCTTAACCGCGGTCATTGTCGTGCTGGCAATCATTCTGGGGCTGGCTGGCGTCAAGGCATGGCAAATCCAAAAGCTCATCGCCGCCGGCCAGGCGCTCGCTCCGCCGCCGGAAACGATTTCCGCCGCCGTGGCGCACGAGGAAAAATGGCAGGACACGCTGACGGCAATCGGCTCGATCAATGCGATGCAAGGCGTGACGGTTTCGCCGGAAATCGCCGGCAAGGTGAGCGAAATCGCCTTTGAATCCGGCGCGGTCGTGGTCAAGGGCGACCTGCTGGTGCGGCTGGACACATCGTCGGAGGAGGCGCAATTGCGCGCCGTCGAAGCGCAGGTGGAACTGGCGCGGCTCAATGCCGAGCGCACGCGCCTGTTGCGCACCAACAACACCGTCTCCCAATCCGAACTGGACGGCGTGGAAGCGGCCTTGAAACAGGAACAAGGCAATGCCGACACGATCCGGGCGACGATTGAAAAGAAAACCATCCGGGCGCCGTTCGCCGGGCAATTGGGCATCCGGCTGGTCAATCTCGGCGAGTTGCTGGACGTGGGCAAACCGATCGTTTCGTTGCAGGCGTTGTCGCCGGTTTTTGCCGATTTTTCCCTGCCCCAGCAGGAACTGGCCCGGCTCAAGACCGGGCTGGCCGTGCGGGTTTCCAGCGATACTTATCCCGACCAACATTTCGACGGCACGCTGACGGCGATCAATCCTGACCTGGACTCGACGACGCGCAGCGTGCGGTTGCAGGCCACGTTTGAAAACGCCGAAAAACAGTTGCACCCGGGGATGTTCGTGCGCGTTGAGGTGATTTTTCCGGAAGAGCAAACCGTGCTGGCGGTTCCGGCGACGGCCATTTTGAGCGCGCCGTATGGCGATTCGGTTTACGTGATTGAATCCAACCGGACGAATTCAACGCTGGTGGCCCGCCAACAGTTTGTCCGTACCGGCCGGTCCCGGGGCGATTTCATCAGCGTGGAAACGGGTTTGAAGGCCGGCGACCGCGTGATCAGCGCCGGCATTTTCAAGCTCCGCAACGGCATGCCCGTGCAGGAGAACAACAATCTGGTGCCCAAGGCCGTCGAAAAACCCAGCCCCTCGGACAGCTAATACCATTTCCCAATGACAACCGGAACAAACTCGGGTAGGGCGGGCAGTCCTTCCGCCTTCACGGCGCGACGGCGGCGGCCCGCCGTTCGTCCACACAACGATTGCGGCGCGCACGGAGTGACGCGCCCTACCCATGTGCCGAATTCCCCAGGCGTGCATGAAATCCTTCACTGATCTTTTCATTCGGCGGCCGGTGCTCGCGCTGGTGGTGAACCTGGTGATTTTGATCGCCGGTTTTCAAGCCATCAAATCGCTCAATGTCCGCCAATACCCGCGCAGTGAAAACGCCACCGTCACCGTCACCACCGTCTATGTCGGCGCCAGCGCCGAACTGGTGCGCGGCTTCGTCACCACGCCGCTGGAACGCGCCATCGCCGCCGCCGACGGCATTGAATACCTGCAATCGAGCAGCGCGCTGGGCCTGTCCACCATCACCGCCCGGCTCAAGCTGAATTACGACGCCAACAAGGCGCTGTCCGAAATCAACTCCAAGGTGAACCAGGTCCGCAACGACCTGCCGCCCGAGGCCGAGGTGCCCATCATCAACATCGAATCCGCCGATTCGCAGGTCGCCTCCGCCTACCTGAATTTTACCTCGGACATTCTGGAGCCGAACCAGATCACCGATTATCTCGTTCGCGTGGTCCAGCCCCGGCTCACCGCGGTGGAAGGCGTGCAGCGCGCGGACATCCTGGGCGGGCGCACCTTTGCCATGCGCATCTGGCTCAAGCCCGACCGCCTGGCCGCGTTCAACATCAGTCCAAACCAGATTCGCCTGGCGCTGGCCAACAACAATTTCCTTTCCGCCGTCGGCCGCACCAAGGGTTCGCTGATACAGGTCAACCTCACCGCCAACACCAACCTCCGCTCCGTCGAGGAATTCCGCAATCTCGTCATCCGCCAGTCCGGCGACCAGCTGGTTCGGCTGAGCGACGTGGCCGATGTGGTGCTGGGGGCGGAGGATTACGATTCCGAAGTGCGGGCTGGCGGTCAGAAGGCGGTCTTCATGGGCATCTGGGTGCTGCCCAACGCCAACTCGCTGGACGTGGTCAAACGCGTGCGCGCCGAAATGGAATCCGTCAAAAAAGAGATGCCCACCGGCCTCACCGGCGGCATCGTGTACGACGCCACGAAATACATTGACGACGCCATTCACGAAGTGGTCCGCACGCTGATCGTCACGCTCATCATCGTCGCCATCGTCATTTTCCTGTTCCTCGGTTCGCTGCGGTCGGTGCTGATACCGCTGGTGGCGATTCCCGTTTCACTGATCGGCGCGGTGTTTCTGATGCAGGTGTTTGGCTTTACGCTCAACCTCCTGACACTGCTCGCCATTGTGCTGGCCGTCGGCCTGGTGGTGGACGACGCGATTGTAATCGTCGAAAACGTGGAGCGCCATGTGCGCGAAGGCAAAACACCCACGCAGGCGGCGCTGCTGGGAGCGCGGGAACTCGTCGGGCCGGTGATTGCCATGACCATCACCTTGGCGGCGGTTTATGCGCCCATTGCGTTTCAGGGCGGGCTGACGGGTTCGTTGTTCCGCGAATTCGCCCTCACGCTCGCCGGCGCGGTGTTCATCTCCGGCATCGTGGCACTGACCCTGTCGCCGGTGATGTCATCCCTGCTGCTCAGCGCCGAGCGCGAGGAGCACGGCCTGGCCGGGCGCATCAACCATGATTTCGACCGCCTGCGCAAATTCTACGGCCGGGTGCTGGACGCCACCCTGGCGGCGCGGCCGGCGGTCTATACCGTCTGGGTCGCGTTGACCCTGCTGACGATTCCTTTGTTCATGATGTCGTCCAAGGAACTCGCGCCGACGGAGGACCAGGGCTTCATGATGGGCATCATCGAAGCTCCGGCGGATGCGACGATTGACCAGACCACGTTCTATACCGACGCGCTGGCCCGGGAATTTGACAAGGTGCCCGAAAAGGACCAGATGTTTCAACTCACCATGCCCGACAGCGGATTCTGCGGCCTGGTGCTCAAGCCGTGGGGCGAACGGAAGCGCACCGTTTTCCAGGTCTTGCCGGAGGCGCAGGCCCTGGCCAGCGACATTCCCGGCATCCGTACGACGATGGCCACTCCGCCCGCGCTGCCCGGCGGCGGAAATTTTCCGGTGGAGTTCATCCTGTCCGCCACCGCCGAGCCGGAACAGATTTTGTCATTCGCCCGGCGGTTGCAGCAGGAGGCGGCGACCAACGGCATGTTTGCGTTCCCGCCCATGATTGACACGAAGATTGACCAGCCGGAGGTGGAACTGGTGCTGGACCGCGACAAGGTGGCCGCGTTGGGGTTGGACATGGCGACGGTGGGGGCGGACCTGGCGGCGCTCGTCGGCGGCAATTACGTCAACCGTTTCGACTTTGCCGGCCGCAGCTACAAGGTCATCCCGCAACTCAAACGCATCGAGCGCCTGACGCCCGGCCAGTTGGAGAACAATTATGTGCAGGGACCAAACGGAAAGCTGGTTCCGGTCAGCACCTTTGCCACGCTGCAAAAGAAAACCACGCCGCGCGCGCTCAACCGCTTTCAACAGCTCAACGCCGTCACCATCAGCGGTGTGGCCATCCGCCCGCTCGATGAAGCGTTGAAATTCCTGGAAACCGAATCGGCCAAAATCCTGCCGCAGGGTTACAAACTGGACTACACCGGCGAATCCCGCCAGTTACGCACCGAGGGCAACAAATTCCTGCCCGCCTTCACGCTCGCGTTGATTTTGATCTTTCTGGTGCTGGCCGCCCAGTTCAACAGCTTCCGCGACCCGCTCATCATTTTGCTGGGTTCAGTGCCGCTGGCCATGTTTGGCGCGCTGATGTTCTGCTTCCTCAAGATGCCGAGCCAAAACATCGCGTTTTGGACCAACGGCTGGACGACCACCCTGAACATCTATTCGCAGGTCGGACTCGTCACCCTCGTCGGGTTGATCTCAAAAAACGGCATTCTCATCGTCCAGTTCGCCAACGAACTCCAGCGCCAGGGCCGGACCAAAATCCAGGCGATTCGCGAGGCCGCCATGTTGCGGCTGCGACCCGTGCTGATGACCAGCGTGGCCACCGTGGCCGGCAATATCCCGCTCACCCTCGTTACCGGCGCCGGCGCGGCCGCGCGCAACTCCATCGGCATCGTGCTCGTCGCGGGCATGAGCATCGGCACGCTGTTCACACTGCTGGTCATTCCCTCCATCTACGTTTTGATAGCCAAGCAACATGACGTTGAAAACCAGACCATTCCCGAATGACAACCGCTTCTTTCAAAACCCGCCCGGCAACCGATTTTCCCCCTCTCCTTCGCGAAGTGGAGGAGAGGGCCGGGGAGAGGCGGCGCGTTTTTATTGGAAATTCCCCTCTCCTCAATCCTCTCCCCACTCGTTCCTCGCGGGGAGAGGAAGAATCAACGCGGTGTTTTGAAAGACCCTCCCATGAATGAAAATCCATCCACCACCAACCCGCCGCCAGCCGCTCCAAAAGGCAACGGCACAAAATTGGCCAAACTGAATTCGCCGTGGTTCATCTGGCCCGCCGCCGTCGCGCTCGCCGTGCTGCTGTTTTTCGGCCTGGGCTATTTCTTTGACGTGCTGACGCACGAATCCACCGACGACGCGTTTATCGCCGCGCACGTGGTTTCCATCGCACCGCGAATTTCCGGACAGGTTGCCGCCGTTCACGTCCTCGACAACGAAATGATCCGTTCCAACGAATTGCTGGTGGAGATTGACCCGGCGGATTACTCGACGGTCGCCGCGCAGAAACAATCCTCCGCCGACGCAGCGGAAGCCAACTACAAAACGATGCTCGCCGCACTCGACTTGATGACCGTGAAAGTGGCCACCGCCGAGGCCACCGCCGACCAGTCAAAGGCCGACACCGCCGCGGCGGAAGCCACCGATGTGCGCGCGCAGGCGGATTTTCAGCGCAACGGGGAATTGCGGAAACAGAATACCATTTCGGCGCAGGAATTTGACGCCGCGCAGGCCGCAGTCAAGGAAGCGGATGCGAATTTGGTCGCCGCCAGACAAAAAGCCGTCGCGGACGCCTCAAGAATCAACGAAGCCAAGGCGACCCAAACGGCGACCGAAGCCTCCATCGGCATGGCGCTCGCGCTGTTCCGGCAGGCGCAGACCGCCGTGCAGTCGGCGCAACTCGACCTTTCCTACACCAAAATTTTCGCGCCGTGTGACGGGCGCGTGACGCGCAAGGCCGTCGAGCCGGGCAATTACGTTCAGGTGGGACAGCAATTGATGTCCATCGTGCCGGCGGACATCTGGGTCGTCGCCAATTTCAAGGAATCGCAATTGAAAAAAATGAAGCCCGGCCAGCCGGCGCTCGTGGCGATTGACGCGCTTGGCAAATCGCTGCGCGCGCACGTGGACAGCGTGCAGGCCGGCAGCGGTGCGGCCTTCAGCCTCCTGCCGCCGGAAAACGCGACCGGCAATTACGTCAAGGTTGTCCAGCGCGTGCCGGTGAAAATTCTTTTCGACGAGCCGCTGCCCGCCGACCACGTGATTGGCCCCGGCCTGTCTGTGACGCCGGACGTTCGGGTCAGTTCATTTTCGTTGCCGGAGTGGGCGATTGGCCTGCTCGCGCTGATTTTGACCGGCGCGGCGGTGGCCGGGTTCCGGGCCGTTCTGCGCCAGAAAATGAACAGGAGCAGCGGTCTATGACCGTCGCTGAGGACGCAAAGGAATGACGAATGACTAAGCACTAATGACGAAAGAATACCCAATGTCACAATTCCGAATCCAATCGCCGTGCCTTGGTCCTCATGGGTCATTCGGGCTTCGTCATTCTTTAGTCATTATGGTTTAGTCATTAGTCATTGATTTTTCCCATGCCCGACGGCGCACATCACGAGGATTGGCATCCGCGGCACAGCCCGTGGCTCGTTGCCGTGGGCGTGATGCTGGCGACGTTCATGCAGGTGCTCGACACCTCCATCGCCAACATCGCCCTGCCGCACATCGCCGGCAGCCTGTCGGCTTCAACCGACGAGGCGACTTGGGTGCTGACGAGTTATCTCGTGTCCAACGCCATTATCCTGCCGATGACCGGCTGGCTGGGGAACCATTTTGGCCGGAAGCGGGTCTTCATTTCCTGCATCGGAATGTTCGTATTCGCGTCGGCGTTGTGCGGCATGGCGGTGAACCTGCCGATGCTGATTGCGGCGCGCATCCTGCAGGGCGCGGGCGGCGGGGCGATGGTGCCCATTGCCCAGGCGATTTTGCTGGAAAGCTTTCCGGTCGCCAAACGCGGCGTGGCGATGGCGACATTTTCACTGGCCGTGATTGTGGCGCCCATCATCGGCCCGACGCTCGGCGGCTGGATCACGGACAATTATTCATGGCGCTGGATTTTTTACATCAACCTGCCGGTCGGCCTGCTGGCGGTGTTCCTGGCAGAATGGCTCGTGGAAGATCCGCCTTACATCAAGCGCAACCTGAAGGCGGCGATTGATTTCGTCGGGTTCGGCCTGCTGGCGGTCTGGCTGGCGACGCTGCAAATCGTTTTGGACAAGGGGCAGGAGGCGGACTGGCTGGGCGCGGTCTGGATTCGCTGGTTCATTGGCATTTCCGTTGTCGCCATGATCGCCTTCATCGTGTGGGAATTCACGGTGGAGCATCCGCTGGTGGACTTGCGGATTCTAAGGAGCCGGAATTTTGCCGTCGGCCTGATGTTGATGACGGTGGTCGGCATCATCCTTTACGGCACGACGGCGGAGCTGCCGCTGTTTCTGCAAACGCTGATGGGTTATCCGGCGCTGCAAAGCGGTTACACGATGAGTCCGCGTGGCATCGCGGCGTTTGTGACGACGTTCATCGTCGGGCGGGTGCTGGTCGGGCGCATCCGCTCGCGCTGGCTGTTGTGTTTTGGTTTCACGATGCTGTCCACGTCGGCCTTCATGTTGAGCGACATCAATCTTCAGGTGAGCATGGCCAGCGTCATCCTGCCGACCGTGCTGAACGGCGTGGCCATCAGTTTTATTTTCGTGCCGCTGACGACGGCGACGATGAGTCAGTTGAATCAGCGGCAAATCGGCAGTGCCACCGGCCTTTACATCCTCATGCAAAACATCGGCGGCAGCATCGGCATCGCCCTTGTCACCACGCTGGTCGCGCGCGGCTCACAGGCGCATCAGGCGCTGATGGTCGGGCATCTGACGCCGACCGACCCGGCGTTCACGCGGCAACTGCACGCGGCGCAGGCCATGCTCGCCCGGCACAGCGACCCGGTGACGGCGACGCATCAGGCCTACGCCCTCATTTACAACCTGCTCAATCAGCAGGCGCATTTGTGGGCGTTTGTGGACGCGTTCCGGATATTCGGGCTGATGGTGCTGTGCTGCCTGCCGCTGATTTTCCTGTTCAAACGAATCAAGTACGCGCCCGTCAGGGTGGTGGAAGTGCCTTGAGGCGCTGAATTGAACAAACCCGACGATTATTCCGTCCAAACTCGCTCGGTTACAAGCCGGGAATGCGGCGGGTCTGCCGCCGGTTTTCGTGGAACACTGACAACGGTTGGTTATGGCGGCAAAAGGTGGCGTCTTTTGCGCGGCGATTCGGCCTGACGGGTATTGAACAAATAAGGATGTTTTTCGGCCCGCCTTGGGCTTACCACAAGCAGGCGGGGATTTTTGGGGAAAGATTGGATGGTGTGGTGTTCCCACTACGCGCAGGAAATTATTATCCTTCAAGACCAGACTGACAGCCAGGAAACCCGGATTTGATCAGCGATTTCCGCCAGCATGAGGTAACGGCGTTTATACATCTGCCGTTTGTTAACCTTGAGCGTGGAAATTTCCCGTGGGACAAATGTGGCAGGCAGATCAAACATGCCGTCGTCAGCCAGCTTGCCGCCGGATTCAATCCAGAATTCATCGTAGCTGGCCTCCAGATCCTTTCGTTTTTGCCAATGACGGTAAATGTGCATCTCATCACCGGCGGCACGCAGCCGGGTGACACCCCAACCGGCGGCGAGCTGTTGCAGCGCAAACAGGAGCAGCGCCTTGGGTCGCAAACCATACAAACTCCGCGTGATGGAAATGATTAGTTCCTTGTCTTTCGCCAGTTTGCTGCCCTGGAGTCCGCCGATGAATATCTCCTTGTGTTCGGCCTCGAATCGCACGATGGAAAATGCCAGCGTGAACAACGCAAACCCGGTATCCTTGTTCAGCAGGCCAATCACAAGATCGCCTTCTTTCTCCTTCCGGCTACAGCTTAAACGCAGTCCAAAGTGCCCCACCCCCTCCAGCGGTAACGTGGCTAAAAGCTTGCCCGGAGTCGCATAGACTTCCTGCATCATGGCCGGGGAAAAATGAGTCGCAACAAAACGGTAATGCTGCTTGAGAGCTTCCAGCCGTTGGCGCGTGTTCAAGGCGCGGTTGAGATAAGGCCGCTGGAGCTTGTGAAAGAGATGGGGATGGTTCCGGACAACGACCGCCAGTTCCGGCCTTTGCAGGAACTTGAACCACTCCTTGGAATAGGAGGCAAAAATCAGTCCGCGCGCACAATATTTTGCCTGCTTGAGAACCGACCCCAGTTTGTGACCGGGGTGAATCAGCGGGGCGGTCTCTGCCAATGTCTTAATTAAATTTCTCACAACTTGAATACGTCACGGGCGCATGAAGTCAATGCCGGAGCTTGCATGCTGGCCTGGCGGCCTTTTTTGCCATGCGTTGAAGCTAGAAAATCCGACGCTCTGTGTCAAAACAAGCGCACCGGATTATGCCTGGCCAACATTGATGTCGGGCCGGTGATGGAAGCGGACTGGCACGACGATCTTTTCCGACTGGGAAATGAGCCTTGCTAGGGGTGATGCTCCGCTAGATTGTCGCTGGCAGTTATCTCACTCCCATTCTCTAGTCGGTATAGAACAGGGCGCAGAAAGCGATAATGGATGGTTCATCCGTTCTAGGCATGGCATTCGGCTCAGCGGGCATGACCAGACTATTCATGTGCGTGGCCACCACCCTCAGGTTCGGGTGTTGCGCGAGGAATTGATTGATCTGTTCTTCGAGGGCCGTCACCGGCGACTTGCCGGAGGGCAGCAGATGGAGAACGACTTCAAATGTTTTTACTTTCATTTCGCACTGCTTGTGTAATCCGGCACTTTGTCGGTTACAAGCTCAAATTCTTGGAGAAAGATTGGATGGCAACGCCGCTTTGGTCGCGCTTAAATCGGGTCGGCGCAAAGTCTTTTGGTGTGACCGTGAAGCGAGCGGTTTCAACTCGATTTGGAGAATATAGACGCAAGAAAACTCCATAGTGGCTTGCCGAGTCGTCCGCCGTCGTTCCACTCTGGCGCGACAAGTAGTTCGCAGCGCTGATCCCTGGCGCACGAAGCCCGCCTTCGTCCCGCTCCGCGGGACTTCGGCTTGTCAAGCCGTAGCCCAGAGGGCGAAGGCTGACGCGGCAGTCTTCGTTCTCCGCCAGCGCTGCGAACGAAGAGTTACAGCCGGTTCTTGGCGAAAGCTCTGCCGGAGGAAGTTTTGAGGTAGCGCTCAAAGAGGACGGCTTGACTCGGGTTGGTGAAAGCAACGGCGGTTTTGATTCGCCAAGGGCGGTGTCTCGATGTATGAGGCACTTCACCGGCATTGTGCCGCTTGAGCCGGTCATGCAAATCGTCAGTATGACCGACATAATGGTGTTCGGGCTGGTTTATACTCTGAAGAATATAGACATATGAAAAACCCATAAACTGGCCTGCCGGGTCGTAGTTCGCAGCGTTGGTACCCCAGGACGTACAAAGCCCGCCGTCGCTTCGCTATGGCGCGGCAGTCTTCGTTCTCCGCTGCGCTGCGAACGAAGACTGGCGGGAGCGGCGGGGCTCGAACCCGTAACCTCTGCCGTGACAGGGCAGCGCTCTAACCAATTGAGCTACGCCCCCGCAATGGGGCTTGTCAGGTTAAAAGAAGCTTCGGGAAGCGTCAAGCGGCTTTAAAAATATCCGGGCAGCAGACGCCAAGGAGGTGGGGGTGGGGAACCCCGCTGAAGAAACGTACTGCTACCCGAATGTTTCAGTGTGACGTTTTTGCAACTTTTTGTCAATAAGTTCTCATTCACCTCCAACCTGTCATTCTTAGCATTTCTTGGCTTTGCGACGCCAAATTTTTACCATTTACAGTTTGCTTTTGTCCCGTCGCCATTTGATTCCACCGGCGCTCACAGAGGAGCGCCGATTTCCGATCCGGCGCGTTTCTGCTGGAATTTCAACACCCGCCGGGCCGGAGACCGGCGTTCCGGGGGCAGTGCGCGGATGTGCCCCTCACAGACCGCCGCTATAAAAAATGTGCAATTACAGGCTGAAACTGGTATAAAGTGCGCTGGTGGCCGCGCTTGAATCCATTGCTTTGTTTCGTAATCTGGGCCGCGACGAATTGCAGGCGTTGCGCCTTATCGCCCAGGAACGGCATTTTGCCGCCGGTTGTGAAATTTTCCATGAAGACGATCCCGGCAATGGCGTCTATTTCGTCAAGGATGGGCTGGTGGAAATTTCCAGCCTCGTCGGCGCCGGCGCCCGGCGCGTCTTTTCCCAGCTTGGTCCCGGGGAAATTTTCGGAGAAATGGCCATGATCGAACATCGCCCGCGCTCGGCCACCGCCACCGCGGTCAAGGACACGGACGTTTATTTCCTTCCGCGCGGCGAGATGCTTTCGTTCCTCCAGCGCTCGCCCGCGCTGGCGTTCGGCCTGTTGCAACACATCAGCCACCGCCTCCGCGAATTCAACCATCTCTACCTCCGTGAAGTCATCCAGGCCGAACGCCTGGCCGTGGTCGGCAATTTCGCCCGTTCCATCGTCCACGACCTGAAAAATCCGCTCAGCATCATCAGCCTCTCCGCCGAAACGTTTGACCGGCCCGACGTCCGCCCGGAAGCGCGCGCCCAGGCCCAGGCCCGCATCCGCAAGCAGGTCGAACGCATCAGCGACATGGTCGGCGACATTCTCATTTTCACGGAAGGCAAACCGGCGGACGCGGAAATCAAACCCGCCAGTTACCACACCTTTGTTCTCGATTTAATCGCCGACCTCCGCGCCGAAGCGGAACTCAAGGAGGCGCGCATCGAAATGCAAAACGAACCGCCCGCCATCCTCATCCCGTTCAATCCGCGCCGCCTCAGCCGCGTTTTCTCCAACCTCGTCCACAACGCCACCGACATGATGCTCAACGGCGGCACGATTTTTCTGCGCTTTCACTGCGACGAAAAGGAAATCGTCACCGAAATCGAGGACACCGGCCCCGGCATCGCGCCTGAAATCGCCGACAAGCTGTTTGAAGTCTTTGCCACGTTCGGCAAAGCCCACGGCACCGGCCTTGGCCTCTCGATCTGCAAAAAAATCATTGAAGACCACAAAGGCCGCATCTGGGCGCGCAATGAACCGGGCCGGGGCGCTGTGTTTGCGTTTGCCCTGCCGCTGCCGTAATGAGGATGTGTTGCGTGGTCCGTCAAGAATTCACGGCGACTCATAACCTGCTTGACGCAACACGCAACACATTTTAGCGATGGAAGCTGGCATTGCCGATTATGTTTGGAGCGTGGAGGAAATCGTTGGGTTGTTGTCTTGATTTCCGGGCGAAGCAGATTCAGGTTTGTTTCATTATGAAACGTCTGATTATACCTTTATTGGCACTCGGCATTACGAGTAGTTTGGTTTTTGCAGCTACGTGGTTCAACGACCCGAAGGAAGTTCCATCCATCAAATTACCTGACGCTTACAGTCAAGCCATGACCGCACTTGGGTCTGACACAAATTTGTTTCACTGCACGGCTGCCCAATGGCAAAAGCCCGGTTTCTGGAGGTTTAACTTCTACAATACAAACGGAGTCCTGAAGACAGTTGATGCTAACAGGGTTTATCCTGGATATCCTCCGGTATACTGAAGTTTGTATGCGCTGGATTCAAAACGTACCACTACCCACATTTTCACCTCGATGAACCACATCCACCTGCTTTCCGAGCAAGTCGCCAATCAAATCGCCGCCGGCGAAGTGATTGAGCGTCCCGCGAGTGTCGTGAAGGAACTCGTCGAGAACGCGCTCGACGCGCAGGCGGCGCGCGTGACCCTGGAAATCCAGGCCGGCGGACGCAGCCTCATCCGCGTGACCGACGACGGCACCGGCATGAGCCGGGATGACGCGCTGCTCTGTCTGGAACGCCACGCGACCAGTAAAATTCAAAAGGCCGAGGACCTGGCGGCGATTGTCACGATGGGATTTCGCGGCGAAGCCCTGCCCAGCATCGCCAGCGTCAGCCGCTTCACGCTCACCACGCGCGAGCGCGATGGTGGTTCGCCCGAAGGCACGCAAGTCGTGGTCAACGGCGGGAAAATTGTCGAAGTCAAGGCCGCCGGCAGCGCGCCCGGCACGAATGTCGAAGTGCGGCAGCTTTTTTTCAATCTGCCCGCGCGCCGGAAATTTCTGCGCACGGAGGAAACCGAGGCGGCGCATATCCAGCATTACCTCACGCTCGCCGCGCTGGCGTATCCCGAAGTTGCGTTCACGTTCCAGAAGGACGGACGGCTCGTCTGGCAGTTGCCCGCGCATCCCGCAAAGCGGGACGGCGCGGCAATTTCGAGCCGGCTCGATGCGTTGCGTGAACGGCTGCGCTCGCTGCTCGGCGAGGAAAAGCTTTTGTCCGTAAATTTCACCGCCGCGCTCGACGACTCCTTTCAGCCGGAGGAAGCCGATATCTTCGAGACCGCCAGCACTTCGCCCTCGACCCTCGACCCTCGACCCTCGACCTTGCACGTCTGGGGTTTCATCGGTTCGCCAGGGGTGTCACGCGCGACGCGTGAAGGCCAGCACCTGTTCGTCAACCGCCGTCCGGTCGAAAATCGCGGCCTCAACTACGCGCTGCTCGAAGGCTATCACACCGCGCTGATGAAAGGCCGTTACCCGGTCTGCTGCCTGTTTTTGGAAATTGATCCCGCCGCCGTGGACGTGAACATCCATCCGGCCAAGCGCGAAGTGAAATTCCACCGGGAGTTTGAAATTCGGAAATTCGTCGCCCAGGCGGTGCAGGAGACATTGCTCGCCTTCCACAGTGGCGAATCCGCAGCCGAAACCAGGCGGCGGGGCGAGCCGCCCGGAAGGCGGAGCTCCGCGACGCCCAAACCATCCGGCTCGTCAGCAGCCTCGCCCCACCCAGCCAGCATGGCCGCGCCGCCGCTGCCGAATTTTCCGGAAAAGCTGAAGCCATCACCGGCAATTGAACCGCCAAAATCTCCGGGCGAACAACCGCCATTACGAATGGGTTTCGCTCCGGCCAAACCGGCAGCCATCGAACCGCAAACTCCATCTTCCGCCGTCCATCCTCCATCCTCGCCGGAGGCCGGACCCCCTTCTGCCATCTCCCAACTCCCATCTCCCAGCGTCACGCCGTTGCTTAACGTCCCGCTCCGGCTCGTCGGCGTCATCGGCAAACTTTATGCCGTGCTGGAATCCGACCGCGGACTCGTCCTGCTCGACCAGCACGCCGCGCACGAACGGATATTGTTCGAGCAAATGCTGAACCGGCTGGAACAAAACGGTTCCGCGCCGTCCCAAAAGCTGTTGCTGCCGGAGACCGTTGAATTGCCGGCGCGGGACGCGAATTTTTTACGCGAGCAATTGATCGCGCTCACGCGGCTCGGCGTCGGGTTGAGCGAATTCGGCGAACGGACGTTCCTGCTCGACGCGCTGCCGCCGTTCGTAAAGACCGCCGATGCCCGCCGCTTTGTGCTCGATCTCGTGGACGAATTGAAGGCGGCGGGTCGCGAGGTGAACCTGGCGCGGCTGGGCGAGCACACGATTGCCAAGACCGTCTGCCGCCATGCGGTGAAGGCCAATGACCCGCTGGCCGGCGCGGAACTGGAGAATCTCGTCGAGGGCCTGCGCCATTGCGCGATGCCTTACACCTGCCCGCACGGACGCCCGACGCTGATTGAAATGAATTACCGCGAACTGGAGAAAAAATTTGGAAGGACGCAGTAAATTGTGAATCCCATCGTTCTTCAACTCGCCAATGGGAATTTGTTTTTTGTCGGCTTGGTTATGATTGTTGCCGCTTTATTTTTGCGGCTTTGGTTTGAAGGTCGTATTCTGAGTTTGATTTTAAGAATCGGTTATATTGTAGGAATTGTTTTTGTAATTTTTTCGGCTACGCCACAGCCCATTTGGTTTTATTGCTTGTGGTTTGGTCTTTGCGTGGCAGCTGCGCTGGCTGTTTTCAGCAAGGAGCTTACTTTTCAAAGAAAAATGCTGATGTCATGTGCCGTTTCGCTTTGCTCGCTTGTCATGTGCCTGGTTGAGCTTCCTTATCACCTTTCGCCGACAATTAAAGCTTCACCAAAACAAACCCTTTTTGTCGTTGGAGATTCCATCAGCGCAGGCATCTCCGCAAAGGAGCGGGCTTGGCCGGATGTATTGGCCGACATTTCACATTTCAAAGTAATCAATCTCGCAAAACCAGCCGCAACTGTTGAAACAGCCATGGGTCAAATCGCGGGCATTGTTGGAAGCAACTCTTTAGTCTTGGTTGAAATTGGAGGCAACGATCTTCTCGGCCATACCGACAGCAAAACTTTCTACATTCAACTCGACCAGCTTCTTGGCAGGTTGGCTGCCGGAAACAGTCAAATCGTCTTGTTTGAACTTCCACTTTTCCCGTTCTGCAATGCTTTTGGAAAAGCCCAAAGAAATCTCGCCAGGAAATATAATGTGATATTGATACCGAAGCATTACATGACCGATGTGTTTGGTTTGAAAGGCGGCACTGTGGATGGACTACATTTATCTCAAAAAGGGCATGATGCTTTGGCGAATTCAATCTGTAGCTTGCTCAAAACAAATTAAATCATCGAACCAGATGAATTCATCAAGCCAGCAAAAGACTGAAGCACCTGCTTCAGGTGAGGTTTGTCCCGCGCCGTCCGACAAAAACATTTCCGGCGAACACTGGCGCTGGTGTCCGCAATGTGGGCATGAGTTGATCAACGAAAAATGCAAGCTGCGCTGCCCACGCTGCCATTATTTCATGAGCTGCTCGGATTTTGATTTCGCGGGTTAGGCGATGGCACAATTGGACACCATGGCCGGAGCGCGGACAGCCATGTCCGCGCGTTGAGAACACCCTTAAATATCGCCAAAATCTCAGCAAAATGGACCGTGCGGACTCGGCGGTCCGCGCTCCGGGCCTTTGGGCAACACGCCCTTCCATTGCGCCCGGCAGGCAAAATCCAGAAATAAATGTTTTGCAGCAATCAATACGCTGTGGTAAGCCATGCTCATTCGTTGCAGGGCAAATTCGATGAGGGCTTCACGCGCATTTACATTGATCGAATTGCTGGTGGCCATTGCCATCATCGCAATTCTCGCGGCCTTGCTGTTAACTGCGGTGGTTCACGTCAAATCGCGCGTACAGGCGGTGTGCTGCCTGAACAATCTGCAACATTGGGGCAACGCCACGCACCTTTATGCCTTGGACAATGACGGTCTGCTCCCACCGGACGGTTGGGCCAATCCCAGACTGGTTCCAAAGATTTCAGCGGAAACCAACAGTTGGTATGTCCTTCTTCCCAAAGCAATCGAGTTGCCGTCGTATTTCGAAATGCCGTGGCGTTCCAATGCAACAATGGATGTGGGACATTCCATATGGATTTGCCCCAGCAACACCCGGCGAAGCAATGGAACAAATCTTTTTCATTACTGCCTGAATGAACTCGTTGACGGCACTGGCGCTGATGAACATCGGGTGAAATTGGAAGATTTGCGGAGGCCAGCCAGCATTGTTCATCTGTTTGATACAAGAGATAAACCCGCCATTGGGACATGGTCTTACGTCCACACCAATTTGCACAATCGCGGCGCGCAGTTTGTTTTCCTCGATGGGCACGCCGCCCGGTTCAAAAACACGGAGTATTGGAATTTCAAAACCCATAAAGGCATTACCAATAATCCGGCCTTGGTCTGGATTCCTTGAAATCGATCACGGCGCGCGATAAACGCGGAAGAATTGAGGGTCACCCGTTGCATTCGTATTGAGCGTGAAGCTCAAGTTCGTGGCCAGCAGATTGCTCGCAAGGACCGACCACGCCGACAAATTGGACGACACGTCCACGCGATACGGCTGGCCGGGAACCGCTTCCCAAGTCAGTGCCACGGCTTCATTGCTTCTGGCGATTGAAGTCAGGCGGAACGGCCTGGCGTAAGGATTGCCGAAAAACATGATCACCGGCAAATGGTCGGAGGCAGTGGTGTTATCGTTCGTTTTCAACGGCGGCGGCGGATTTGTGAGCAGGTCGGTACGGAAAACCTGGCTACTCGTGATGTTCGAAAACAGCAATCCGCACGGCAGGATGTAATCGTAGCGCACGGTCGGACCGATGTTGGTGTCCTGAATGGACCAGGTCAATTCGCTGTCGGTGAAAGGATTGACGGCGGTGGCCAGTTGCAAACCGGTCGGCGCGCTGATCAACCGCTGGATGGACTGCGGATTGCCCGGTGGCGGTCGGAGGATGTCTTCGTTCATGTCGCCACTCAACACATAAGGCTCCAGGCTGTTGGTTGCGAGATAGACCGTGGCGAAAAAATTGGAAACCGCGCCCGCCTCCGCCGCCCGTTTTGCCGACGAATCGGCATCCTGGGATGATTTCAAATGCACCGTGAACATGTGCAATGGCTGCGGAAAACCGGGAACGGAAATTTGCGCTTCGAACAAATCGCGCGTGAAGCCCGAACTGGTATAGCCGTAGGGCGTGAGGTCGGAACCGTGCAGCCGGCTGGTCGAGGAGACAATGGGAAAGCGGCTGAGGATGACACTCCGGATGAATCCATCGTCCATGGAGTTGGTGACGAGGTAATAGCCCGGACGGAAGGCCGTGACAAAATCCGCCATCTGCGCCGTGCAATTGTTGGTGACCGGTATTTCATTGAAGGTGATGATGTCCGGGTTGAGGTATTGCATCTGGCGGCCAATGGCCTGTACGTGCCACATATTCGTACTCCAGTTGGTCAGGCCATTGCCATGCACATTGTAAGTGAGATAAGAAAACGCCGGGGCCGAGGCGCTCCAGACGCTCAAGGCGACCGGGTCGCTGATGGTTGAACCGGCGGCGTTGGTGACCACGACGGCATAAAAGCCGGCCTGGGCGAAAGTCACATCCGTCAACGTGAGATTGGAACTCACGGCTCCCGGAAGGTTCGTGCCTTGAGCCCCGATATCGGATGTCGGGGTGAACTGCCATTGATAACTGAGCGGTGGTGTGCCGCTGGCACTCACGCTGAAAGTGACGCTCGCGCCGTTCGTCACGGTCTGATTTGGTGACTGGGACGTGATGGCCGGCGGCTGTCCCGACCCGCTGGAGAACACGTCGGCAAAGGACGTGCCCACCCGCAGATTGCCAATACTCAAAGCTCCTTCGCCGGTGTTCTCACGAAGGGCATAGCTGACCACGGTGAAAGCCGACGTGCTCTCAGTGATCGAAATGCTGGGATCACTCTCCGCTGTGGGGTTGATCCAAAGGGTGCTGACGGTGACTGAATTGCTGTTCACCAAGCGGGTCACAACGGTGTAATCCGTGTTGAGGCGCAAATCCATGGTATTCGTGGCCCCGGCAGCCGAGCCATTGGTCGAGGAAATTCCCAGCCGGAACCGGTCCTGCGCGGCCCCGCTGGTCAGCGCCCAAATGCGCGCCCGAAAAGCGGTGGACGAATTTTTGAAATGCGCAAAGTAAGCGCCGCCACCACTTGGAAGCGAGGTGAACTTTACCGTGAAACTCGCGTAGAAAACGTTGGTCGTGCCGGAGGAAGAGTAAGGCTGGCCGGCCAAGAGAGCGTTGACATCTTCCTTGTTGTTTTCGTTAAGCAGCACCCGGCCTGATTCAACCACCACTTCACCGATGTTGGTACCGGATGGACTATGATGCACCCACACCCCGCCGCTCACGGTCACCAAGGGGCCGTTGGAATAACTGAAGGTATCGTTCAGCAGAAGCGCCGCGCCGGACAAAGTGGCGGAAAGAAGAAACGCCGCGATGCAGGATACAACTTTTTTCACAATGGTTATGAAGCAGACAGCACAGCTCATCCAGCCTGCCCGCTCGCGCCTAAAATCTCATGCGGGGCGAAATTGTAAATGCTTAACGTTTCCGTATAAACGCCGGTTGCAAATATTTCTGTTTGGACAAAAATTCCGCCCGCTCCCGCAGTGTCTCGTCCGGCGCAAAATCCGACCACGCAATCCCAAATTCAACACGCCCAACATTACCCATGGCCTTTTGCCAATCGGTCCGGGCGATTGAAATCCCGATGCATCGGGACTGCACCGAGCCTTGAATCAGCAGGCCCAATTTGTTCCGCCGCTGCGCTGCGCCGGCGATCTTCCTTCCGTGCCAAAGCAAATCGGATTTTTCGTGGCCGACGAAACAGCCAATTTCGGAGTTCGGAGTTCGGAGTTCGGAGTTCGGAGCTGACGCGAGTTTAGTGGTCACGTTGAGTTTCGCGAACGCCGCTTGAATCCATTCATGGACGCGGCGGTAGCTTTCTTCGGCCTTGAGCGCATGCCATTCATGGCCGGGTGGAAACACGAGGCTGTAGGTCCAGTCCGCGTCGTGCGGCACGATGCCGCCGCCGGTGGGACGCCGAATCAGCGGGCGCAAATGTGTGGCGCGCTCGACCTCGGCGTATTTTTGGAAGTAGCCGAACGTCGCCGCCGGTTCCGTCCAGCCGTAAAACCGCAGCACCGGCCGGCTCAGGCGCGACATGGCCTCCAGCAACGCTTCGTCCAGCGCCATGTTCAGCGCCGGGTCGCCGGGGCCGGATTGCAGTAAAAACCAGGAATTCATTTCAATGGAAATTTCAAACCACGGATTGACACGGATTAACACGGATAAAATGAACGCGCCCCTCGCCCCGTCCCCCTCCCCGCCCGGCGGGGAGAGGGTGGCCACTGGCCGGGTGAGGGGATTTCTTTTTCAAATCCGTGTGAATCAGTGTCCATTCGTGGTTAAACCTTTTTTGTCACTCCAATTTGCGGACATAACCTTTTAATTTCGCAATTTGCACAATCCGGCTTGCGCGCGGCGCAGCGGCGGCGTCCGTGCCAGATGAGCCAGTGACTGAACAACGTCCATTGCTTTTGTGGCACGAGGGCCATCAATTCCAGCTCGATTTTCTCCGGCGTCTTCCGCTTCGTCAGCCCGAGCCGCTGCGACAGCCGCGCGATATGCGTGTCCACGACCACGCCGACATTGATGCCGAAGGCATTACCCAGAACGACGTTGGCCGTCTTGCGACCCACGCCGTCGAGCTGCGTCAATTCCTCCATCGTGCGCGGCACCCGGCCGCCGTGCCGCTCGACGAGCTTGCGGCAGCACGCCTGGATGTTCTTCGCTTTGTTGCGGAAAAAGCCGGTGGACTTGATGGCCCGCTCGAGTTCCGCGAGCGGCGCATTCACGTAATCCACCGCCGAGCAGTATTTTTTGAACAACTCCCTGGTGACAATGTTGACGCGCCTGTCGGTGCATTGCGCGGAAAGGATGGTGGCGATGAGCAGTTGCAGCGGGTCGGCGTGATCCAGCTCGCAGTGCGCCTCAGGATACGTCCGGTCGAGCGCGGTGAGGATTTTCTTCAGTCGCGCGGCTTTGGCTTGAAAGGTTTCACGAGGCATTTACGTGGAAAATTTAACAACAAAGAAACCAAGACACGAAGAAAACTTTGTGCCTTTGCGTCTTTGTTGTTTGGAAACTAGACCAATTCCGGCTCTTCAATTTCTTTCGGCGGCGGGGAAAGCGGTGTGCCGTCGGGGGCTTCGGGATACTCGAAGATTTTGCCTTCGTAGTTGCGGAGCACCACACGGTCGGCGTTGTGGCTCAACACATAGTCCGGATTGATGGGCACCTTGCCGCCGCCGCCGGGAGCGTCAATGACGTATTGCGGTACGGCGTAACCGGTGGTGTAGCCGCGCAATTGGGTCATGATTTCAATTCCCTGGCGGACGCTGGCGCGCAAATGTGCCGAGCCGGAAATCAGATCGCACTGGTAAAGGTAATAGGGCTTCACCCGGCACATGAGCAGCTTCTGGATATGCGCCTTCATCACCGTCACATCATCGTTGACGTGCTTGAGCAAGACGGACTGGTTGCCGAGCGGAATGCCGGCGTCGGCGAGGCGACCCAGCGCGTCGCGGACTTCGGTCGTGAGTTCGCGCGGGTGGTTCGAGTGAATGCTCAGGAACAGCGGATGATATTTTTTCAGCATCGCGCACAGTTCGGGCGTGATGCGTTGCGGCAGGAACGTCGGGATGCGCGAACCGATCCGCAAAAATTCAACGTGCGGAATCGCCCGCAGCCGGTTCAAAAGATGTTCGAGCTTGTCGTCACTGAGAAGCAGGGGATCACCGCCGCTCAACAGCACGTCGCGGATTTCCGGATGCTGCGCGATGTAGGCAATTTGCTTGTCGAACTCGGGATGAAAATCGTAGCCGCTGGCGTTGCTGACGAGCCGCGAGCGCGTGCAATAGCGGCAATACGCGGCACAACGGTCGGTGACGAGGAACAGCACGCGGTCGGGATACCGATGCACGAGGCCAGGCACGGGCGAATGGGAATCCTCGCCGCACGGGTCGCTCATTTCCCACGATGCAGAGTGGGTTTCCTCGATGCGCGGGATGACCTGCTGGCGGATCGGGCAATGCTCGTCCAGCGGGTCAATGAGATTGAAAAAATACGGCGTGATGGCGAGCGCGAGTTTGTGGTTCGCCAGTTTCGCGCCGGCGAATTCCTCCGGCGTGAGCGTGGGCATGAAGCGCTGCAGTTGCTCCGGCGTCGTGATGCGATGTTTGAGCTGCCAATGCCAATTGTTCCAATCAGCGTCGGGAACATCGCGCCAGAAGCCGCGACCGGCGGAGTGGAATTCCTTCAAAGATTGGAGTCGGTGGTCCGCTGGCGGCTCCCCGCCATTCGCAAGTGGATTGTCATCCTTCATCATTTTTTCAGTAACGAACTATAAGTTGGAATTGCGCCCTGTCAAGTTGACCGTTTTCGCGTCCGCCGCGTTCAAGCGCGGTTGAAAATCATGGGGACATACCTCCCGGCTTGATGGCCGATTCGATTGCCCGCCGTTGCGCATCGAGCGCGTCCAATTTCTTCAGCGTGTCGGCCACCGTTGGTTTGAGCGAGACCACGGGTGGATGTTTGCCAAGGTGTTGCGCGGGCCGGGCGCGTTTGCCCGGGTCGAGATAATCTGCCAGAACCTGGCGATAGCCGTCGGCCAGGACCGCGAACGGCGGGGCCAGGCGCAGTTGCGAGAGTTCAAGGTCGCGCAATTTGGTTTGGAGAATCGCAACCTGCCGCGCCCGGTCGAAGTTGCGAATCACGGCCTGGAGCGAAATTTCCACGTGCGCGGGCAGGGCGTTCGATGCCGTGCGCATTTCCACCGGCACACTGAGAATTTCGTCAAGCTGGTCGCGGCTGACCGCGGGCGTCCAGGCCGGGCCCGGATCGCGCGCAACGAAGCTCACGACCTGCACCGCCCACCATTTTTCCACGTCGAGCGGCCGCGGAAAATTTTCACGGAACGCGGTTTGGAACGCCATCTGCCAGTTGTAAAATTTCGGCAGGGTTTCGAGCATCGCGCGCAAATGCGCCGGGCCGTTTTTCAATGCCAGCAATTCGTTGACGAACAATTGCGCGCTGGCGCGATAGGCGCCGCCGTCCGCACCGGACAGTTGCGCGTCGGTTGGCCAGCTCAATTGTTCAACCGTCAGCACGGCGTGATCGAGCAACACCCGCCGCGCGCCGGCAAGCGAATCCATGCCGCGGGCGGTTTTGACGGTGCGGCTGACCGGCAGGCCGTTCACCATTTTGTCCGGCGATGACAGGATGATTTCCTGCCAGGCGGTCGCGAGCAATTCCTGTGACAAACCATCCGTGAGCCAGGCGGGGATCTCCGCGGAATCCCGCTGGGCGGGATCGCGGTTGGCGAATTCCAGCAGCAGCACGCCGGTCATCGCACGCAGGTAACGGGTGCGCGACAAAACGTCGGGCAGCCGGACTTGATAATCCCAACCACCCGGGGAACGCCGGGAGACGATGGTGACGCCTTCATCCGTTGACTGCGCCGGGTGCAGCGCGAGAAAAATTTTCCCGCGCGGCGGCGTGGGGAGATCCAGCCCCCGGAGTTCAGGGTTGAGTTCGCGCCCCAGTGATTCCTTGATGCGCTCGGCGGAGACGGCCAGCAGCGCGGGTTCCAGCCGGACAAAATCGGTGTTGGTGGCGATTTCCGGCCTGGCCGCCAGCCGTGATCCCCCCGGGCGGGACGGCACACCGGTGACGATGAACTGGCCGGAAACACTGCGCGCCGGACTCGTGTCCGGAAATGAAGCCTGCGCGCGGGCAAACAGCGGAAAAACCACCCCGCAAAGAACAAAAAGGTTTTGAACGGTCAAACCGTTGAACCGCCGAACCGTCAAATCACCAGACCGACGCAACGGCGCAACGATGCAATCATGTAACTTCCGGATCATTTCCCGGCCGCCTTGTCCGGAGTTTTCACCGGAGCGGATTGGGTTTCGCTTTTTTCCGGTTTGCTTTTGCCAACGGACGAATTTGGTGTGGCAGCATCTTTTTTCGCGGCCTGTTTGTAGCCTTCGCTGCGGTAATCGGTGATGTAAAAGCCGCTGCCCTTGAAAAGCAGGCCGCCACCCGTGCTGATTCTGCGTTTCACACGACCGCGGCCCCATTTTTTCCGGCCGCAAAGTTCCTTCGGGCAAATCCGCAGCGGCCCGGCGGAGATGGATTGAACGGCTTCAAATTCGTGCCCGCATTTTTCGCAAATGTATTCGTAAGTCGGCATGGTGGTTCGTGAACGGCCCGCTCCGGCTGCAAATTAAATTGAAAATTTCAACTGCGCGCGTCACGGCGGCGGCAAATTTGTCGTCGTTGCGGGCGCGCTGGCCGGCAATGGAATGACGTGGATGGAGCCATCGGAGCTGACCTCGACGTTCAAATCGTAGTGCGGCGGTCGCGCGGGGGCGGACGCCGTGCGCTGCATCAGCAATTGCGCGCCTTTTTGCTGTGAACCGGGGTTGGCGCCTTCGCGCATCCATTGCAAGCGGCGGGCGACGACCAAATCATCCTTCAATTTTTTGACCTGGGCGCGCACCGTTGACAGGTTGTTGAATTTGCTCTCCAACTCGGCTTTGGCGGCCGTTTGCCGCTGCAATTCCTTTTCGAGAAAGGCGTTGTTGGTTTCAGAACCGGCGAGTTTTTGTTGGGTGTCGGCGATTTGCGCGTTCAGGCTGGCAATGGCGTTGGTGAGCGCGGCAGCGCGCCGGTCAAGCACCTGATTTCGCGTTTCCAAACCGGCAATACGGCTGTTGAGACTGGCGATTTGGTCCTGGGCGCTTTGGAGCGAGGCTTTGGTGCTGGCCAGCGTGCCGGAGGTTTCGGTGAATTGGTTGCTGAAAGTCAGCGCTTCCTGGCGGCTGCCGGCAAGGTCATTGGTCAGCATCAGATTGACCTGGCGGAGTTCGTCGAGGTTGGCGGTGGCGGCGACCAATTGATTGGAAAAGTCGAGAATCGCGTCGGCATCCTTTTTGAGCCGTTCGTCCGCCGCATTTTTCGTCGCAAACAAGGCAATTGCCAGCCCGCTACAGGCCACGGCAAGAATGACAATTCCAAGTTTTGTCTTCATAACGCTTTCCAAAATGGCTTGGCGGAACAAACCGGGCAAGTGCCCCTCAACGCCGCGCTACTTTTCGGACGTTGCGGCCGGCGCGTTGGCGGCGGCGGCCGCCGCGGCTGCCGCCGCTTTCAAATCCGCATCCAGAATTTGCACATCCGCGGCTTTCCTCAACTTTTCCAAATAAGCCGGGGCGAGTTTTTCGGTTTTTTGTTGTGTCAGGAAATCCTTGATTTTGGGGGCGACGGTTGCGTAATCCACTTTCTTGGCCGGGGTCTTGTCGAGCAATTTGATGACATGGTAGCCGTAAGTGCTCGTGACGACGTCACTGACCTGGTTATTGGTCAGTGAAAACGCGGCGGCCTCAAATTCCGGCACCATCTGGCCGCGCGGAAACGCCGGCAATTCACCGCCATTATCCTTCGAGCCGGGGTCCTCGGAATATTGTTTGGCCAGCGCGGCAAAATCTGCGCCGCCGCGGATGCGCTTGAGCAGGTCGTCCATCTGTTTTTGCTTGGCTTTTTGCTGGTCCGCCGCCAACGGCGTGCGGGTGACCGGGTCCATGGTCATCAATAAAATATGGCGGACATGAACCATTTCCGGCTGCTCAAAGTCCGCCAGATTCGTGGGGTTGTCGTAAAATTGCTTCGTCTCGCCATCCGTAACGGTGATATTCAACTCCCGTATCTTTACAGCCTGCGCGGTGTTTTCCTGGGTGATCTTGGAGCGCAGTTCGGCAACCGTCATGCCGGTGGCTTTCAATTGCCGTTCGAGTGCTTCCTGCGAACCGAAGCGTTCGAGCAGCACGTTCATTTGCAAACCGGCCTTTTGGACACCATTGGTTCTGTCCGCGTCCGTGGCTTTTTGCAACAAAAGCTGATCCTGGATGAGCCGGTCGAGCAACTGGCCTTCAAACTGGGCCAGCTGCGCCGGCGGAATGGTCTGGCCGCGCGCGGCAGCGGTGGATTTAATCCCCATCATCACCCCGTCCAATTCACTGCGTTTGATTTCAAAACCGTTGCCCTTGGCAATAACCGGGTCGCCAAACAACGCGGTCATCGCGGCTTGGGAGTTGTCGTTGGTCGCGGTGGACGCAGGCGCGTTGGTGGCGGCGTTGGCGGAAGCAGCATTAACGCGGGGCAGCGCAAACAAGGCCACGGCGAACGCGGCAGGGAAAATCAGTTTTATTTGTTTTTTCATTTTTGTCTTCTTTCGATTTAACGGCGTTTACAATTTTACCACTTTCACATTGCTGATGTCAGGGTCTTTCTGAAGCTCGGCGAGCACCGCCGGCGGCGGCGCGCTGTCGAGATTCAATACCGTCAACGCCAGCCCGCCGGCGGTGTCGCGCGTCAGACTCATGTTGGCGATGTTGACCTTGTGTTTGCCGAGCAGGGTGCCGAGGTGGCCGACGATGCCGGGCCGGTCCTTGTTGTTCAATAGCAGCAACGTGCCGCTGATGGGAATTTCCACCGGCGTGCTGAACAGCCGCACGATGCGGGGATTGTTCGGCGAGCCGAAAAACGTCCCGCCCGCCGAGATCAGTTTCTTCCCGTTGCTGAAAACCTGCACGTGCACCCATTCGTTGAACGTGACCGGCTCGTCGGATTTTTTCTCCTCGACGGTAATGCCGATGCTCGCGGCGGCGGAGCGGACGTTGACGTTGTTCACGTCCTTGACCGCGCTGCTTTCCAGGAAGCCGCGCAGAATGGAGCGCGTCACCGGGTCCACGTTCGGCAATTGCCGCGCGTGGCCGCCGTAGGTGATATAAATGCGGTCGGCGCCCGCCGGCGCGAGCTGCGCCAGCAGTTTGCCGAGCGCCTCGCCCAGCGGCAGGTACGGCTTCACCTGCTCGTAGGTCTTCGCGTCCAGATACGGCAAATTCACCGCGTTGCGGACCTCGCCGGTGAGCAGGTAACCCGCGATGACTTCGGCGACTTCGATACCGCATTTTTCCTGCGCCTCCTCCGTGCTCGCGCCGAGGTGCGGCGTCAAAATCAGGTTCGCCTGCTTGCGATACGGATGGTCGGCGGGCAGCGGTTCAACGGCATAAACGTCCAGCGCCGCGCCGGCGACCTTGTTCGATTCCAGCGCCGCAATCAAATCCGCCTCGACGATGATTTCGCCCCGCGCACAATTCACAATGCGCACGCCGGGTTTCATCTTGGCGAACGCGGCGGCGTTGAGCATGTATTTGGTTTCCGGCGTCACCGGCATGTGCACGGTGATGAAATCCGCCACGCGATAAACTTCATCCACGCTGTCGGCAAATTCCGCGCCGATGGCCTTCGCGCGGTCCTCGGTGAGATAGGGGTCGTAGGCGATGACGCGCATGCCGAAGGCGATGGCGCGTTTGGCGACTTCCGTGCCGATGCGGCCCATGCCGAGCACGCCGAGGGTCTTGCCCATAAGTTCGGCGCCCTGGAAAAGTTTGCGGTCCCATTTGCCCGCGGCCATCGAGGCGTGCGCCTGCGGCACCTTGCGCGCCAGCGACAGCAGCATGGCGAAGCTCAATTCGGCGGTGGTCACCGTGTTGCCGCCCGGGGTGTTCATCACCACGGTGCCGTGTTGGGTGGCGGCTTCGATGTCCACGTTGTCCACGCCCACGCCGGCGCGGCCGACGACGCGCAATTTCGGCGCGGCCTCAATGACCTTGCGCGTGACTTTGGTTTCGGAACGGACGACCAGCGCCACCGCGTCGGCGACGACGGGCAGCAGTTCGGCCTCCGCCAGCCGTTTGGGCAGCACGACGACTTGAAATTCAGGTCGCTGTTGCAATAGTGCGATGCCCTTCGGTGAAACCGGATCACAAATGACAATTTTCATATTGAAAAAGGAATGTCATTCTAGGTCAGACTCGCGGCAAGGTCAAACAACGAATGTGTGTATTTCAGCGAAGCAAACAACTCAACCCAAAACAACCGGCCAGCCGGAATAAAAAAGCCGGGCGGCTCGCGTGAAGTCCGCCCGGCGTGGGTTGCAAAATTATTGCAATTTTTTCTTCACGTCGTCGGCCACGACAATTTTCATCGTGTTGACGTCTTTGATTTCCACGGTGGTCGTGCGGTCAATATCGCGGTCGTCGCCGTTGAAATTGACCGTGCCCTGGACGTGATATTGATATTTCACCAGCTTGCCATCCTTGACCCAGAATTTCACCGAGCCTTTGGGATTGGTGGCGGTCGGGCCGTCGCCGTCGTTGCCGCGCCGCCGGAATAACAACCATTCCTTCGCCCCGGCCTCGGTCAGTTCGCCGGAAATCGAATTGGTGTCCTTCTTCAATTCCTTTGTGTCGTCGGCCAGACTCGCGGCTTCGACCGCGGGAAGCCGGTAATTTTGCACCACGCGCGCCATGAACATTGTCGGATTGAATCCGCCGTCGCCGTTGTCTTTCATCGCCTCGGCCAGCGTCTTCCAGCCGTCTTCTGTTTTGACCGCGCCGTTCGTCCCCTTGGTCACGGCCTCGGTCGTGTTGTCGCCGAAGCTGAAGGACAGCGTCGTGTAGCCGCCCTTCTCCGTTTTCCCGTCCGTCGGGCCGGGCTTGAACGGCGAATCGGCGGGGACTTCCACCGTCGTTCTCCAGCTATAATTGGTCTGGTTGCCGAGCGCGGCGGCGGCGTTCTTGACGTCGGCCTTGGGACTGGCATCCGCCGCGAGAAGCGGGGCGGCCAGCAAAGCCATCAGGCCGGATAAAACATGTCTTTTCATAATAATTTTGGTTCGATTTTTGGAACGGTCGAATCATTGCATTAGCAGCCGTGTGAATTCAAATTAAAAATGCGCATTAAAAATTCCCTGTGTCTTTTGCCAGCTTTCGCTATGTTAAGCCGCCGATGAGCAAGCTGCTGCTGATTGATGACGAAGAGGATGTGCGGTATTCGTTCCAACGAATCTTTAATTCGCCGGAAATCGAACTGGCCACCGCGTCGAGCGGCGAGGAAGGGCTGAAGGTCATTCCCAAATTCAAGCCCGACCTCGTGCTCATGGATGTGCGCATGGGCGGCATGAACGGACTCGAAACGCTCCGCCGGATCCGCGCCGCCAATCCGAAGCTCCTCGTCATTTTGATGACCGCCTACGGCACGACGCAGACGGCCATCGAGGCGATGAAGCTCGGCGCCTACGATTATCTGCTCAAGCCGTTCGACGCGCTGAAGCTCAAGGAAATCGTCGGCAACGCGCTCAAGGCCGCACACGACATGCAGCAGGTGGTGTCTTATCAGCCGTTGCTCGAATCCGAGGATTATGAACTCGGCATCGTCGGCCGCAGCGAGCCGATGCAACAGGTTTTCAAGCTCATCGGCCAGGTGGCCGCCAGCGACGCCACCGCGCTCATCACCGGCGAAAGCGGCACCGGCAAGGAACTCGTCGCCCGCGCGATTTATCATCACAGCAACCGCAGCCAGCAGCCGTTCCTGGCCGTCAACTGCGCCGCCATACCGGAGCATCTGCTCGAAAGCGAACTGTTCGGCCACGAACGCGGCGCGTTCACCGGCGCGACCACGCAGCGCATCGGCAAGTTCGAGCAATGCAACCACGGCACGATTTTCCTGGATGAAATCGGCGACATGACGCCCGCGACGCAGACGAAAATCCTCCGCGTGCTGCAATCCGGCACCTTTGAGCGCGTCGGCGGCAACCAGCCGATCCAGGTGGACGTGCGGGTCATCGCTGCGACGAACAAACCACTGGAGCAGGCCGTCGCCGCACGGCAGTTCCGCGAGGACTTGTTTTACCGGCTGAACGTCGTGCGCATCCACATTGCGCCGCTCCGTGAACGGCGCGAGGACGTTCCGCTGCTGGTGAACTATTTTCTGGAAAAAATTGCGCGCGAACAGCAGCGGAAGCCGAAATCCATTGCCGCCAATGTCATCAAGGCGCTGGGAAAATATCATTGGCCGGGCAATGTGCGCGAATTGGAGAACGCCATCCGCCGCGCGCACGTCATGGCCAAGAGCGACGCGATTCTGCAAAGCGATCTGCCGCCGGAAATTTCCGGACAAGGTGGCAGCGGCGCCGCGCCGCCTCCGGCAACTGCCGGCGAAGCAACGGCCACGGACGCCGCCGCGTTCGCGCGACAGTTGTTCCAATGGGCCAGGCGCGACCCGAAACTGAAAGTCATTCCCGCCGTTGAGCGCGAACTGGTCATCCAGGCGCTCAAGGAAACGAGCAACAACCAGGTGCACGCCGCGAAGCTGCTGGGCATCACGCGCGCGACGCTGCGCAAACGCATCGAAAAATTCGGCATCCAGCGCGAGTTGAATGTGAAGTGATTTGGCGGCAATGCGACCTGTCCGTGCCAGATTGTTCGGAGCGGAAACAGAAATGTATCAAAGTTAGTATCCGTGAACTGAAACGGTGATGCATTGGTCACGAGCGGAACCCAATTGAACAGGTTGGCAAATGCTTCGTATGCGGCTGACGAGCCACACGTCTGGTTTCCGGGGTCAGATTGTGAATCCATGCCACTAGGTTGGCTCCTTTCGAGGCGGCCCCGACCGGTCCGGCTTGCGGGCGACCGAGATCCCCTTTGGCGGCGGCACGTTCTCGGAAGGGACAAAGGTGGCCCAAGTCTTGCCGGATTCGGGGTTATACTCGGCGGTTCGGCCGGGAATCGGCGGAATATGGATCAGGTGATGACACTTGGGGCATTGAATCTCGCGGCCCGATGCCTGTTCGTCGCATTGCAGGTGTTGTTGGCAGTGCGGACAGGAGAATTTGAATTGGTTCATGGGATTTAGTTGGCTTTGTTTTTTGCTACGGATTTGGAACGGGCGCCGACTTTTCCGCTGCGTTGATCTCCTCCCATGACGGCGCCCGCCAAAGCTGCACGATGCCCACTGGGTTCGGTGCGTTCATCGTGCCAATCACATTGCCGTCGGGTGAAAATGTCGTGGACGAAAACAGTGATCCCTGGCCTTCCAACGTGAGCACGTCCCGCCAACTTTCCGCGTCCCAAAGTTTCAATGCTTCCTTGCCGTCACCGCCCGCCACCAGGCGTTTGCCGTCACCTGAAAAGGCGACTGAGTTAACGCCGAGAAGATAACCGCGCAGCGTGGCCACCTCACGCCACGTGGCGGTCTCCCACACTCGGGCATATCCCATAGAACTGGCGACCGCAAAGAGCTTGCCACCGGGAGAGAATGTGGCCCCCGAAATCTCTTGAACATCGAGGTTCGTCTTCACACTGCCTTCAGCGACCAGGTCTTCGAACAGGGCATCCGCACCGCAAGAGGCCACCAACCACAGCCGTTGATCCGGGGACGAAGCGATTGCCAAGTACTTTGCCGGCACAACCCACGAGTGAATCGGCTGACTTGAATTTGAATTGAGGTCCCATTCGCGAATGAAGTTGTCGTCACCCGAGCACGTCAACAGCTTGTTGTCGTCGGCGGAAAAAGTCTGTGCCCAAATTCTACCAGTCGGGCTGGGGAACTCGCGCCACAGTCGTCGCCGCGACAGGTCCCACACCTGCAGCACATTATTGGTGGTGGTGACGGCCAGTAACCGTCCGTCGCTCGAGAAGAGATCAAACTCCGGGTAACGATTCGTTCCTATTTCGATTAACGTCTCTGGCTGCTGAAAATCACGGCCCCGCCAACGCGCCACGCGGCCTTGGAGGTCCGACGCCACCAACGATTGGCTGTCGGGAGTAAAGCGCCAGGCAGTCATCAGCTCCGGCAACGTGATTCGCGCCTCGTGCGAGTGGCTGACCGATGTATCCCAAAAACAAACTGTTCCGTCTTTGCTCCCGCTGACCAGCGTGGTGTGATCCGGCAACAAGGCCAGCCGCCACACTTCGAGACGATGGCCACGTAGCACGTCCAGGCACTTTTGACTCGCGACGTCCCAAATCCGAATCGTCTGATCACCGCTGCTCGAAGCCAGTTTTTTTCCATCCGGCCAGAACACCAGGGAACTCACCCAGGATCCGTGGCCTTCCAGTCGCCCGATTTCCTTGCCACTGGCAACATCCCATAAACGTATGTCCGATTCGGCGAATCCGGCAGCCGAAGCCAGGGTCTTCCCGTCGGGTGAAAATGCAACGGCAGTGACGTACTCTTTACTTACGTTTGTCTTCCAAAGCTCCTTGCCGTTGTTGCGCAGGTCAATGACGCAAAGCATCCCCCCGCGCGACTGCCCGTAAGCCGCGAGACTCAAGTCCGGTGTCGCGGCGAAACCGGTTCCTGAATCATCGTCTAATTGTTCCGAAGGATAACTGGCCACCTTGGTTCCTTCCGGTATGCGCCAGAGAGTAATTCGGCCTTCCGTGCCGAAGGAAGAGGTGGAGGTCACCAGCGTCCGCCCATCTTTGGAGAACGCCAACCCCATGCATTCACTATTCAACGGGAATTCAGCAATCATCTGTCGCGTTTCGGCGTTCCAGAGGCTTAAGGTATTTCGCGCCTCCCCCGAAACAGAAAAAGCTGAACTGCTGAATGCCATCAGAGGTTCAGTGGGTGAAAAGACAGCGTACACGAAGCCACCTTCCGCCAGTTGAAACACCTGCTGTCGCGTCCGCAGGTTCCACACCGAAAGCCCGCCCCGGGCCCGTCCAATCGCCAGCCATTGACCGTCTTGAGAAACCGCCAGCGACTCGATCTCGCTCGATTCCTGGCAGAGGGTGAACAAGGCATCGCTGCGGCATTGTTGCCAGAGGTAGCGCCATTCCCAGCCGCGCAGGTCTCTTTGGCCGGGCTGGGGACGCTGCCGGTTGAGCAGGTCTTGCGCACGACCCAGGTTGTTTTCATCCAGCGCCTGCTTGGCAACGTTCATGTCCGAAGCGTAGGCGCGCTGACGGGCAGCGAGTTCTTCGGCTTCAGCTTGCTGGCGCAGTTTAGCTTCGTTGGCTTGCGCCACCAGAGCTTCCCGTTTGGCGTGAGTGGCCCGAACCGCCTGCCAGGTGCTCACGATTACGCCGAGGACCAATACGCTGCTCACCACCGCCGCGGCGGTGAAGGCCAGCTTGTTCCTGCGCACCAGTTTCTGGAATCGGTAAGCGGTCGAGGGCGGACGGGCCAGGACCGGCTCGTTATTCAAGTGACACAGAATGTCATGGGCCAGCCCGTTGGCCGTCTCATACCGCCGCGTCCGGTCCTTCTCCAGGCACTTCATCACGATCCAGTCCAAATCCCCACGCACCAAGTGAATCAGTTGCGGTGGCTCGGAATGGCGTCGTTTGGCGACTGTGGTCTGGTCGGCTGCTTCCAGCGTACTAATCCGCGTCGAAGGCCGCAGTGGTTCCTCCTCGCGGATTATCCGCCGCATCTCGCTCAATCCCGCCGCCACCAATTCTTCCTGGTCAAACGGCGTCCGGCCCGTCAGCAACTCATACAACAGCACGCCCAGCGCGTAGATGTCGCTGCGCGTATCAATGTCCAGCGTGCTCATCTCCGCCTGCTCCGGACTCATATACGCCGGCGTGCCGATAAACTGCTCGAACGCCGTGAACAGCGTCTTGTCCGTCAACACTTGCCCCGAGGTGGCCTTGGCAATGCCAAAGTCAATGATCTTTGGCAGCGGCTTGCCGTCATGCACGGTGACCAGGATGTTCGAAGGCTTGATGTCCCGGTGGATTATGCCTTTCTGGTGCGCGTGCTGGATGGCATGGCAGATTTGGACAAACAGGTCCAACCGCTCCTCGGTCGAGAGGCTGTTCTGGTCGCAGTAGTCGGTGATCTTGATGCCCCGCACCAGTTCCATGACAAAGTACGGCCGGCCGGTGTCGGTCGCTCCGGCATCGAGCACCTTGGCGATATTGGGATGGTCCATCAGCGCCAAGGCCTGGCGCTCGGCTTCGAACCGGGCGATGACTGCTTTGGTGTCCATCCCCAGCTTGATCACTTTGAGGGCGACCCGGCGGCGGATGGGTTGCTCCTGTTCGGCCATATAGACCACCCCGCAACCGCCTTCGCCGATTTGCTGCAACAGCTTGTAGTGGCCGATGTGGTCGCCGGGCTTTTCGGTGGGGGGTGTGGAAAGGACGATGGTTTTGCCGGGCAGCGCGGCGGCTGGTTCTTCAAGAAAACCACCGGCCTTTTCATGCGCCTGGAGAAGCGCTTCAACTTGTTGGCGCAGTTGGGCGTCGTTGCCACAGGCTTGAGCGACGTAGGCGTCACGTTCCGCGGCGTCCGATTTCTCCAAAGCATCGGCGAAGATCTCCTTAACCAGTTTGTCGTGGTCTGTGTTCATGAGCTAACGCTTCTCAATCGAGGCCGGCCGGAGTCATCCTAATTTTCAAGACCCCAAGCGACCTCGGCTTCTTTCCTATAATCAGTAATGCGCCATTTCGAGCCGGTTTGCGCCAGGTAAAACCGAGAATTCTTCAGCGGCGCCTCATTGGGTTGGCTCCTTTCAAGGCGGTCCCGATCGGTCCGGCTTGCGAGCAATCGAGATCCCCTTTGGCGGCGCCACGTTCCCGGAAGCGACAAAGGTGGCCCAAGTCTTGCCGGATTCGGGGTTGTACTCGGCAGTTCGGCCGGGAATCGGCGGAATGTGGATCAGATGATGGCAATTGGGGCATTGAATCTCGCGGCCCGATGCCTGTTCGTCGCATTGCAGGTGTTGCTCGCAGTGGGGACAGGAGAATTTGAATTCACTCATAGGTTTCAGGGGGTTGGCTTTGTTTTGTTGCTACGGACCTGGAGCAAGCGCCGACTTTTCCGCTGCGTTGATCTCCTCCCACGATGGCGCCCGCCAAAGCTGCACGATGCCCTCATTGTTTGCCGCGTAAATCACATTGCCATCGGGTGAAAAGGCCGTGGACGAAAACAGTGATCCCTGGCCTTCCAAGGTGAGCACCTCCTGCCAGCTTTCCGTGTCCCAGAGTTTCAGCGCTGCATTGCCGCCGCCGGTCGCCAGCCGTTTGCCGTCGCCCGAAAAAGCGGCGGAGTGAACGCCAAGGAGATGACCACGCAGCGTGGCCACCTCGCGCCACGTGGCCGTCTCCCACACCCGCGTATATCCCAAGGCACTGGCAACGGCGAATAGCTTTCCATCAGGAGAGAAACAAGAAGCACCTTCAGCTTCCAGAACGTCCAAATCCACTTTTGTATTGCTATGGTCAGTGAGGTTTCTGAAAACGACGTCTCCCCAATAACCAATGGCCATGCATGATCGTTCGTCAGGCGAAACCGCCAACGCATGGATTGTCTCCGGTGCCTGCCACGACTGTATTTCCAAGCCGGTCGAGAGATCCCTTTCGTGAAGCAAATTGTCGCTCACAGAGCGAGTTACCAGCTTGTTTCCGTCGCCAAGAAAGCCATCTAATCGCACCTTACCCGTTGTGTTTGTCAATTGATGTGACAAAACCCCTCGGGTAAGATCCCAAGTCTGGAAGACCCCGTTGGTGAAGCTGACCGCCACGAAGCGTTCGTCCGACGAAAAGAAACCGTCATAAAGATTTGTCCCAATTTCCAGTAACGCTTCTTTCTGTTGGAAATCAGGGCCAGTCCACCGCGACACTTGACCTTGCCGATCCAGAGTCAGGACCGACCGGCTGTCGGGCGTGAAAGAACAGTTAATGACGTTCTCCGGAATGGTGATGTGGGGCTGCCGCGGATGCGTGACGGACGTGTCCCAGAAGCAAACCGTCCCGTCCTTGGCGCCGCTCACCAGCGTTTTGCCATCGGGCAACAAGGCGAGCCGCCACACTTCCTCACGATGGCCGCGCAGCACATCCAGGCATTTTCGATCCGCAACATCCCAAATGCGAATCGTCTGGTCGGTGCTGCTCGAAGTGAGTCTTTTTCCATCCGGCCAGAACAACAGGGAACTCACCCAGGAGCCGTGCCCTTCCAGCTGCCCGATTTGTTTGCCGGTGGCCACATCCCATAAACGGATGTCCGATTCGACGAATCCGCCGGCGGACGCCAAGGTTTTGCCGTCGGGTGAAAACGCCAGGGCAGTGACAAATTCTTTGGCTGCCACCGCCGTCCAAAGCTCCTTGCCATCGCGCAGATCAATGACGCGAATCCGTTGTGATGACGGCGGTCCGTAAGCGTAAACCGCGAGATTCAAGTCCGGTGTCGCGGCAAAACTGGTTAACAGAACAAGCTGATATTGTTCGGAAGGATAACTGGCCAGTTTGGTTCCTTCGGGCATACGCCAGACAGTAATTCGGCCCTCCGAGCCGGAAGAGGTGGAAGTCACCAACGTCCGCCCATCTTTGGCAAACGCCAACCCCATGCATTGATTATCCAACGGGAATTCGGCTATCATCTGCCGAGTTGCGGCATTCCAGAGCCGCAAGGTATTTCGCCCCTGCCCTGACGACGAAATGGTGGAACTGGTGAATGCCAGCAGCGGTTCAGTGGGCGAGAAGGCGGCGCGGACCAGTAATTCGCTTTCCGCCAGCCGGATCAACTCTTGCCGTGTCCGTAAATCCCACACTGACAGACCGCCTTTGATATACGCGCCCATAGCCAACCAGTTGCCGTCAGAGGAAACGGCCAGCGAATGGATCTCGCTGGATTGCTGGCAGAGGGTGAACAAGGCATCGCTGCGGCATTGTTGCCAGAGGTAACGCCATTCCCAGCCGCGCAAGTCTTTTTGGCCGGGCTGCGGACGCTGCCGGTCAAGCAGCTCTTGCGCGCGACCCAAGTTGCTTCCATCCAGCGCCTGCTTGGCAACGTTCATATCCGAGGCATAAGCTCGCTGACGGGCGGCGAGTTCTTCGGCTTCCGCTTGCTGGCGCAGTTTAGCTTCGTTGGCTTGCGCCTCGACGGCTTGCGCTTGCGCCGCCAGAGCTTCCCATTTGGCGTGAGTGGCCCGGACCGCCTGCCAACTGCTCACGATAACGCCAAGGACCAATACGCCGCTCACCACCGCCGCCGCGGCGAAGGCGAGCTTGTTCCGTTGGACGAGTTTCTGGAACCGGTAGGCCGAACTCGGCGGACGGGCGATGATGGTTTCGTTTTTCAGATGCCGTTCGAGGTCCAGGGCCAGACCGTTGGCCGTTTCGTAACGGCGGGTGCGGTCTTTCTCGAGGGCCTTCATCGTGATCCAGTCCAGGTCACCGCGGATGAGATGAATGAGCCGGGGCGGTTCGGCGCCGTGACGTTGGGCAACCGCAGTCAGATCGGCGTCGAGCATGGTGCTCAACCGCGTCGAGGGACGTGGCGGCTCCTGCTCGCGAATCGTGCGCCGCATTGCGTCGAGGCCCGATTGGAGGAGTTCCTGGGGATCAAAAGGCGTTTTGCCCGTGAGCAACTCGTAAAGCAATACGCCCAGACTGTAGATGTCGCTGCGCGTGTCGATGTCCAGCCCGCTCATTTCCGCTTGTTCGGGGCTCATATAGGCCGGCGTGCCGATGAACTGATGCAGTTCGGTATAAACCGTCAGGTCGGTCAGGCGGCCTTCCGTCGCCTTGGCGATACCGAAGTCAATCACCTTGGGCACGGGAACACCGTCGTGCAGGGTGACAAGAATATTTGACGGTTTGATGTCGCGATGAATGATGCCCTTCTGATGGGCATGTTGGACCGCGTGGCAAACTTGCATGAACAGGCCGAGCCGTTCGGGTGTGGACAGTTTGTTCTGGTCGCAATAGTCGGTGATCCGAATGCCGCGAACCAGTTCCATGACGAAGTAGGGCCGGCCCGTTTCGGTGGTGCCAGCGTCCAGCACTTTGGCGATGTTGGGATGATCCATCAGTGCCAGCGCCTGCCGTTCGGCTTCGAACCGGGCGATGACTGATTTGGTGTCCATCCCCAGCTTGATAACTTTAAGAGCGACACGGCGGCGGACGGGTTCCACCTGTTCGGCGACGTAAACAACGCCGCAACCGCCTTCGCCGATCTTCTCGCGCAGTTTGTAACGTCCAATGCGGTCGCCGGGCTTTTCGGTTAACGGCGTGGAAAGGATGACAGTGGGGCCGGGGCCGTTGGGAGTTTTGGCTTCAGCCGGTCCCGTCTCGGTGCCGCCTGACCCAGGCTGCACCGAGGCGAGCGGCGGCTGTTCGAGGAAGGCGCCCGCCTTTTCATGTGCCTGGAGGAGGGCTTCAACATGCTGACGCAATTGGGCGTCATTGCCGCAGGCCTGGGCGAGGTAAGTGGCCCGTTCCGCTGCGTTTGCCTTCTCCAAAGCATCGGCGAAGATCTCTTTAACCAGTTCGTCGCGGTCTGTATTCATAGGCGAAAGCGGTAGTTCATTTCACGGGGCCCAGGTATTTGTCCAGGAAATCGAGCTCATCTTTGCGCACTTCGTTCTTGAGCCAGACGGCATGGCCTGTTTCGTAATTTCTAAGCTGCTTGTCCTGCTCCACCGTGCCAAAGAGTTTCAGAAACGGTTTTTGATTCGACTCAACCGGAAAGATGGAATCGTATTTGCCATCTTGTATCAGGATCGGAATCTTGATTCGGGGAGCGAAGTTGACCTGGCTGTATTCCGGGGGAAAGTCGAGATACAGGCCGCCGCTAATTATGACCGCGACCTTAATCCGCGTGTCGACCGCAGGCAAAATGCCGCCCCAGATACCTCCCCGGCTCAATCCTTCATAAGCCAGTTTGTTGATATCGAACTCCTCCGGGCGCGTTTCCAAGTAGTCGATGGTTCTCCTGAAGTCCTTTGCGCGCATGATCCACTTTTCGACTGCCGTGATCCTGCCTTGTTGCTCCGGAGGAGTCATCCTCTCGAAAGTTCCCTGCAAAACAGGGAATACGAATGCGCGACCGGTCTTCGTGTGACTGTCAAACATGTCAGTAGATCCATATTCTGTAACGGAATGGAGTTGCCAGGCGTCGTCGCCCGGAAAATAGACCACGGTCTGGAACGGAGGCTTGCCGGTGCGGGGGATGTAAAGATAGGCGATCATCCTTTCGTTTCCATAGGCGGCATTAAAGGAAACCTTTTCCCGCCGAGTATATAGGGATATGTTTTCTTCGGACTCGATCGTGGGCTGCAATTCCGATTTATTGTAGTCATACAGTCTCTTATACGCTTGAAAGACCTCATCCGAACAGGGTTTTTGGTCGCCGAGGACCGGAGGCGGACGATATTGAACTGAACATGCCGCCTGCTCCCAGACGCCGTCGTCCGTGAGCAGTTTCATGCAGCGAAATCCGAAAGTAGCTTCCCGGAAAAATGGGGGGTATTTGTCCGCGATTCCAAACATGTACGTCGGTTCATTCCAGCCACCGCCGGCGATGACTCGATAGCCTTCAGGTGCCTCATTGAAGCACCATTCTTTCACATTTCCCGCCATGTCATAAACTCCATGAGAGGTCATTCCCTGGAAGGTTCCGACTGGTGCCGGACCCTTCCCTCCGAAGTTGCTCAGGGGGATGATGTAACCGACATCTACATAGGACCGATCTCCGGCGGCCAGGCTCCAATGATAAACCGTGGGCAGACGCTTGCCGGCGAACTCGGCATAGGCCGCTGCCTCGTACCAACTGACGCCTCCGACCGGGTAGTCCTCCTGGCCTTTCGGGAACTCCCCGTTTTTCCAAGTGGCGGGGCCAGGCCGGCCCGTTTGGTCCACGAACATTTTCATCGCTGCTTCCCAACTGAGTTCGATGCCATCCTTGACGAACTTATGCTTCCAATACTCCGGTTTCTCGTAGCCGCCGGCTTCGACGAATTCTTTAAATCGCAAGTTTGTCACTTCGTATCTGTCGAGAAGATAGTCCGACAGATTCAGCACCGGCAGAGTCTGGGAATCGAGCCATCCCAGGTTAGCTTTAAATTTTTGTCCCTGGATCCGCACCATCCGGGGGCGATGGTCCCAAGCTTGTCCAGCTTGACTTTGAGCTCAACGGGTTTGGAACTGGCGAGCAGAAGCAGAGTGCCCCCTGCGCATTCGTATTCGGGCATGGTGATTTTCCATCGCTGAAAGCCCTGAGGCACCTTGAGTTCGTTGAGGGGGGACTTGCCGATGGGCTTCCATTCAGGGTTGAGGTCGCGGTAATCTCTGATGAACACTTGGGCGCCCGGGGGCGTGGTTTCGACTGAAATCACGCCGACTACCCGCGCCGAGAGCGCCTGGAACCTCAGATTGTCCGCCACAAAGGGCCGGGCTTGCTCGACCAGCTTAAAGGCGCCCGAGTAGTCATCCTTCTCGAGTAACTGCTCGATTTCGGGCAGCGCCGTTTCCAGCGCCCATCGCACGTTCTGTAGGTGCCCCCGTTCCTGCTCCGCCTCCCCCGCTCGCCGGGCCTGCCACACGCTGAGCGTTGTCCCCAAAACCGCCATCAAGACCAGCGCCCCCGCCGTCGCCAGCACCCGGCGATGGCGTCGAACGTATTTCGCTGTTCGATAGCGCAGCGTCGGCGCCGCCGCGCTCACCGGCTGATGGTTCGAATGGCACTCGATGTCCCGAGCTAGCTCATTGGCTGTTGCGTAACGCCGCGTCCGGTTTTTCTCCAGGCACTTCATCACAATCCAGTCCAAGTCTCCACGCACCACGTGAATCAGTTGCGGCGGCTCAGCATGACGCCGCCTGGCCACCGTCGTCTGGTTGGCTGCCTCCAAAGTGCTGATGCGGGTCGAAGGCCGAACCGGTTCCCGCTCCCGAATGATCCGCCGCATCTCGCTCAATCCCGCCGCTACCAGTTCTTCCTGGTCGAAGGGCGTCCGGCCCGTCAACAGTTCGTAGAGCAACACCCCCAACGCGTAGATGTCGCTGCGCGTGTCAATGTCCAAGGTGCTCATCTCCGCCTGCTCCGGACTCATATACGCCGGCGTGCCGATGAACTGCTCGAACGCCGTGAACAGCGTCTTGTCCGTCAACACTTGACCGGAGGTCGCCTTGGCAATGCCAAAGTCAATGATCTTCGGCAGCGGCTTCCCATCGTGCACCGTGACCAGGATGTTCGAAGGCTTGATGTCCCGGTGGATGATACCTTTCTGATGCGCGTGCTGGATGGCATGGCAGATCTGGACAAACAGGTCCAACCGTTCCTCGGTCGAAAGGTTGTTCTGGTCGCAGTAGTCGGTGATCTTGATGCCGCGCACCAGTTCCATGACGAAATAGGGCCGGCCAGTGTTGGTCGCGCCGGCATCGAGCACCTTGGCGATGTTGGGATGATCCATGAGAGCCAGCGCTTGACGCTCGGCTTCGAACCGGGCGATGACCGCTTTGGTGTCCATCCCCAGCTTGATGACTTTGAGGGCGACCCGGCGGCGGATCGGCTGTTCCTGTTCGGCCATATAGACGACGCCACAGCCGCCTTCACCGATTTGCTGCAGCAGCTTGTAGGGGCCGATGTGGTCGCCGGGCTTTTCGGTCAGCGGCGTGGAAAGGACGATGGTTTTGCCGGGCAGCGCGGCAGCTGGTTCCTCAAGAAAACCACCGGCCTTTTCATGCGCCCGGAGGAGGGCTTCGACGCGCTGGCGCAGTTGGGCGTCATTGCCACAGGCTTGAGCGAGGTAGGCAGCTCGTTCAGCCGCGTTTGCCTTCTCCAAGGCGTCGGCGAAGATCTCTTTAACCAGTTTGTCGCGGTCTGTATTCATAGGCGAATCGTGTTCAATCGAAGCCGCCCGGAGCCACCGCAATTTTCAAGGTCCCGGCCGACCTCTGCTTCTTTCCTTCAATCAGTAATGCGCCATTTCGAGCCGGTTTGCGCCACGCGGTGACGGAAATAATTCAGACACCGGATTTCTCGTCGCCCGCGATTTGTTGAAACAGCCAGGCGCGGGCATAGGCCCACGTGCGATCCGCGGTGCGCCGGGAGACACCCAGCAGGTCAGCCGCCTGTTGTTGTGTCAGTCCGGCAAAGAAGCGCAACTGGACGAGTTCGGCCGCCGTGGGATCGCGCTGCGCGAGTTCGGTCAGGGCTTCATCCAGCGCCAGGAGATCGTTCGAAGGCAGCGGTTCGGCCAGTTGAATCTGCTCGATGTCAATTCGTTCCTGTCCTCCGCCGCGTTTCTGCCGCTGCTTGCGCCGGGCATTCTCAATCAGGATGCGTCGCATCGCTTCCGCCGCGGCTGCAAAAAAGTGCTTCTGCCCTTCCCACTTCCGGCTTTCCGCACCCACCAGGCGCAGCCAGGCTTCGTGGACCAGCGAGGTGGCCTGGAGGGTTTGGCCGGGGCGTTCCTGGGAGAGTTTGTGCGCGGCCAGGCGGCGCAATTCCTGATAAACCACCGGCAGTAGTTCTGCGCTCGTGTGCGCTTCGCCGCGCTCGATTGCCTGCAACATGCGGGTCACGTCAGCCATAGCACGGGAGAGAATGCCTGTGAAAGGGAGTAAGCTCGAACGGACGCTTGCTGCTTTCTTCTCCCCTGGGCCCGAAGGGGAGCAGAAACATCAGAAGCTTTCAAGATATATCTACTACTTATACTTTAGCGGGGTGCAAAGGAGCACCGTATCTAGCGTTTCACAGCCGGACGCGAATAACTAGACGTGGCCGCTCAGACGAATACGATGCTTCGATAACATAGTTGTAATCCGGCACGCCTTTGAGTCCGAGCATGAATCCGTTGGTTGTGCATAGCCCGGTCATGGACGGCGGGAAGTTTAGACATTCTTTTTCAGCCTGTTTGCATCACATGGCTGCCGCCCAATAAAATTACTTTTGGGGCGGGCGGTTGAATTGCCATCATCAACCAGGGCCTGAATCACATGGGCTTTTGTGGAGTCTGAGGTTCCTTGGATGTTTGGATGACGGCATTAAATGCCGGTTTGGGCTTGCCATCGCGGTCGAATAGAAACGGATACGCGGTGCGGCCCCGGACCGGCCAGTTGTTGAGCCAGGAATCCCCGTCGGTCACGCCCCAAAACGTCACGCGGCTGACGGTGTCGCGGTGCTGAACGAGCACGGTAAAAAGGTCGGCGTATCGTATTGCCAGCGCCTGCTGCACATTGTCAGGCAGGCCTTTGGTGTAAGGATTCAATTTGGCCTGCAGCTTGAAGTTCATCGAGACTTCCGCGGCTTGCGACCAGGTGGCGGCCGGCAGCACATCCATGTCTAGCTCGGTAATCATCACCTTCACGCCCAGTTTGGAAAAAGCTTCGATGGTTTCGCTTAAAACCGCCTTGGTGGGCCAATTCATTTTGTAATGGCCCTGCAAGCCGACTCCCGCGATGTGAATGCCCTGCGACTGGAGTTTTTTGATGAGGGCGATGGCGCCAGCGCGTTTGGGCGCGTCTTCCAGGGTATAATCGTTGTAATATAATTCGGCCTGCGGATCCGCCTCGTGCGCGAACTGATACGCCTTGAGCAGATAATCCTCGCCGATGATTTTCTTCCACGGCGAGTTACGCAGCGAGCCGTCCTCGTTCAACGCCTCGTTCACCACGTCCCAGGCACCGATTTTTCCCTTGTAACGGCCAACCACGGTGGAGATGTGATTATGCATCCGGGCCAGCAGGACGTCGCGGCTGACCGGCTTGCCCTGGTCATCCTGAAAGACCCATTTCGGCGTCTGTTCATGCCAGATGAGGGTATGGCCGACGATGAACATGCCGTTCTTTTGGCCGAACTCGACGAATTGATCCGCCGCCGAAAAATCGTATTGATCGGGCTGAGGATGGATGTGCTCCCATTTCAAATCGTTTTCCGGGCTGATGGTGTCGAACTGGGCCCTGGCGATGGCGGCGGCAGTGGCGTTCTGGCCGGTGAAGGCGGCCCGGTTGAGCGCCGCGCCGACGAGGAAGTCCTTTTTGAAGGCGTCCTTGAGGGTGGTTTGGGCGCAGGCATTCAGCAGCAGGTTGACCGTCAAAATGCCGGTCAATGGAATCCACAGGGTTGGAATGATTTTCTGATGGGTTTTCATGGGGTGAGTCCTGCGTTTGGAACCGGGGTAAATTTTTTCCGGCGCCCGGCGAGTTTGTCGGCCATCTGGATGGTCATGCGTTTGTTGATCTTGTAGGCAATCAACAGGACGGTGCAGACGGCGAAGAGGATGCCGACATAGACGCCGGAGCACATGCGGATGCCTTCCAGAGTTCGGGGCGTCTGGGCTTAGTTGGCTTCGTAGCCATACATGCCCATCAGCCAGAGGAATGACGCGGAACCAAGGGCCAGACTGGCTTTGAGCGCAGCGCCAAAAATAAGTTTAAGAGAAATTGTTTTTTCATTCTGACATCTCGGTTGCCGTTCGCTTACAACATTGGATTTTATTCCTTTCGACCAATTGCCGTCAAAAGTATTCAAGCAAAGCTGCATCTGAAATAAATGGCGCCCCCGCCCGGAATTGAACTGGGATACGCGGTTTAGGAAACCGCTGCTCTATCCATTTGAGCTACGGGAGCATACGCCAAAGACAGGGTGGCTGTGAGACTCGGATCCCAGATGGAATGTCTCAAAGAACCTGTCGCCAAGTTCCGGCCAATTTTCCGCTCGTTCTACCGGCTGTTCATTCTGCCCCTGCCAATATGCCTGACAAGGCAATATGAAAACCGCCAAGATCAAGCATTAAGCTGCAACGCCTTGCGTTCGCAGGCCGCATATTTTTCGACAAGCTTGTCATAAACGCGCGCGGCGTCCGGATTTGGGCGGATTTCACTGCCCGGAACCGGCTCGGTGAAACCGGCGACAATTTCCTCCCACTTCGGTTTTTCTCCGCTGTGAACCAGCCAGCCGTGGGCGGCGCGCAAAGCGGCTCCCAGCGCGGCGCTCTTGGAAACTTCAATCCGCAAGACGTGACAATTCATCACGTCGGCCATGACACGCAACAGCGCCAAATCGTTCGACGCGCCGCCGGTGGCATAAATACAGTCGGGCGCAACCTTCATCCATTGCGAATGCAGCCGCATGGACATCATTTGCGCTTCGATGATAGCACGGCAATTCGCAGCGGCGTCTTTTTCGTCGAGGTCGAAGCGGTGAATGCCGGGCTGGTTGACGCGCGGGACGATCTCCGCCTCAAACCATGGCAACAAAATGCCGCCATTGTTGCCCGGCGGTTTGGTGGCCATCAACTCACCGAACTTTTCCCAATTTTCAATGCCATAAAGGCCGCGGACCTTTTCGCGGGCGAGCGAGCCGTTTTTGAAACAGATCAACGTCATGTAACCGCCTGCCGGCGAACCAAATACGTGACCTTCGCCATGCTCGTCGGTGCGGCATTTTTTCATCGAGCCAAAGTAAGTATCACTCGTGCCCAGGCTGATGGCGACCATGCCCTCGCGAATCAGGCCAAGGCCGACGACGCTGCACGGATTGTCACCCGACCAGACAAGAGTTTGCGCGTTGGGATTCAGGCCGAACTTTTTTACGAAGTAGGGACTGACTGCCCCGATGACCTTCCCTGATTCGGCGAGCGGCGGCAGTTTCTCCTTCAAATCGGGCGCGGTGGCTTGCAATGCGTCCGCCTGCCAGGTTTTTCCCTGAATGTCCATCAGGTTCATGCCCGCGCCGTCACCGTAATCCATGGGCGCGATTTTGCCCGCCAACAACGAGGCCATAAACGAACTGACCAGCGCGATGCCCGTCGTCTGCGCGTAGGCTCCCGGTTCAGTCTTGTAAAACCTGCGGATTTGAGGGCCGGTAAACCGTTCGAAAGCGTCGGAACCGGTCTTTTGTGCCGTGGCTTTGACGCCGCCAAGTTTTTCCCGGATCTCCGCGCATTCCGCGGCGGTCGAGGAATCCATCCAAATCGGGGAAGTCGGACGCGAAAAGACGCCGCGCAGGTTTTCGGCCAAAGTTTTTTGCGGATTCAGATTTGCCAACGCGGCGGCGGCGCGGTTGTTTAAATAGACTGACCCATGTTGCTGTCCGCTGCCGCTGACGGCCAGAATTTCGCCCAGTGCCACGCCGTCCTTCTTCATTCCGGCGAAAATCAAGTCGAGCGCCTCGGCCCACATCAACGGCGAACTGTGTTTAACCAGCGGGTTGGGATTGGGCAGCACACCATTTTGAGTTTTATAATGCGGCAGCGCGCGGTCAAAGTTCAGCGATTTGTCATACACGACTTTGCGACGTTCGTAATCAATCACCACCGCGCTCAAACTTTGAGTGCTTGAATCCAAGCCGAGAAATAATTTTGCCATAAAGATTCAGTAAAACCGCGATCGGCGCTGCTGTCAAGGACGGGATTTTGTGGTCCGTGACAATTCTCATCGCTTTGGCGGTCAACAAAGTCCCCGCGCCAATCCGTGTGTCCCAGTCGTATTTCAAGGTATAAATTCCGGGAAACAAGACCTGTATTGCTGTAAAATATTTTGTTTTTTTCGCTGTTAGAAGTTGACTGTACACGCGCAGTTCGTTAGCTTTCGCCGATATGACAAACGCTTTTAATAACATTTCAAAGATCCGATACGAAGGACCCAAATCCAAAAACCCACTGGCTTTCAAGCATTACAATCCCGACGAGTCCATCGACGGCAAGACGATGAAGGAACATTTGCGTTTCTCCGTCGTTTATTGGCACACGTTTCGCAACGCGCTCTCCGATCCGTTCGGCGTCGGCACGGCCGTCCGCCCGTGGGATGACGGCAGCAATTCAGTCGAAAACGCGCAAAACCGCGCGCGAGTCGCCATTGAATTCATCGAAAAGCTGGGCGCGCCGTTTTATGCCTTTCACGATCGCGACATCGCACCCGAGGGAAAAACGCTCGCCGAAACAAACAAAAATCTCGATGCCGTCGTAAAGGTCTTAAAGGAAGAACAGCAGCGCACCGGCATCAAACTGCTCTGGGGCACGGCCAATTTGTTTTCCAATCCGCGCTACGTTCACGGCGCGTCCACGAGCTGCAATGCCGATGTGTTCGCCTTTGCCTCCGCGCAGGTGAAGAAGGCGCTCGAAGTCACGCACGAACTCGGCGGCGCGGGCTACGTTTTCTGGGGCGGACGCGAAGGTTACTGGACCCTGCTGAACACCGACATGAAGCGCGAACTGGAGCACCTCGCCAAATTCCTGCACATGGCCGTGGACTACAAAAAGAAAATTGGTTTCAAAGGCCAGTTCTACATTGAGCCAAAGCCCAAAGAGCCGACCAAGCATCAGTATGATTCCGACGCCGCTGCGTGTCTGAATTTCCTGCGGGAGTACAATCTGCTCGGGGAGCTCAAGTTGAACATAGAGACCAACCACGCCACGCTTGCCGGGCACACGATGCACCACGAACTCGAGGTCGTCGGAGCGGCGGGCGCGCTCGGCTCGATTGACGCCAACACCGGCGACGAACTGATCGGCTGGGACACCGATCAATTTCCCACCAGTGTTTATCTGACCACGCAGGTCATGCTCACGGTTCTCAAGTACGGCGGTTTCTCCACCGGCGGCCTGAATTTTGACGCCAAGGTGCGCCGCGAAAGTTTCGAGCCGGTGGATTTGTTCTACGCGCATATCGGCGGTATGGACGCCTTCGCGCGCGGCCTGAAAATCGCCGCCGCCATCCGCAAGGACGGCCGGCTCGCGGAATTCGTGAAACAACGCTATGCCTCGTGGGATTCAGGCATCGGTGCGAAGATCGAATCCGGCAAGGCCAACTTCACCGAGCTTGAAGCGTACATGCTCAAGAAAGGCGAAGCGGCGCCCAACGTTAGCGGCCGGCAGGAATTTCTGGAAAATCTCATCAACGAATTCATTTAAAAGCAGCTTCGGCTGAAAGGGTTGAGAACGCCTCGCGCAGGCCGGCCATACCGGCATGAGCGAGGCGGTTTATTTGGTGGTTACACTCACCGGCAGGCGCAACCGGATATCGTCCGAGGCGGCGCCCAACATCAGCTCATACCCGCCCGGTTCCACCGTGTATTGCTTTTTGAGCGTGTCCCAATAGCGAAAACGTTCCACCGGAATTTCCATGGCGACTTGGGCTGTTTTTCCTTTCGGGATCTGAACCCGGGCAAAGGCACAAAGCGCGAGCTTCGCCTGAGGCAATGCGGATTTTATGTGTCGAAAATAAACCTGTGCCACTTCATCACCGTCGCGTGAACCGGTGTTCGCGATCTGGAACGTGAGTTTTAAAGTGCCGTCCGCGGTTGCGTTTGTTGTGGCCAGCGCGGCGTTACGGTAATCGAACCTCGTGTAACTCAGGCCGTGACCGAAAGCAAAGAGTGGTTGCCCATTGAAGTAACGGTAAGTGCGATTGGTCATCGAGTAATCCGTGAAGCTCGGCAGGTCCGCAGTGGCCCGGTAGAACGTCACCGGCAGATGGCCGGAGGGATTGATCTCGCCAAACAGGACTTCGGCCACAGCGCGGCCGCCTTCCTCGCCGGGATACCAAGCTTGCAAAATCGCCGGCAGATGTTCGTCCTCCCACGGCAGCGCAATGGCTGAACCGCTGCAATTGACCATGACCACCGGCTTGCCGGTTGCATGGAGCGCTTGCACCAGTTTTTCCTGCACTTCGGGCAGTTCAATCGAATCACGATCGAACATTTCGCCTTCCTGCGCCGGAGTGATGCCGCCGACATAAATGATCAAGTCAGCATTCGTCGCATGGCTGAGGGCTTCGGCATTGAGTTCCGGCAATGGACGGGTCGTTTCGTTATCTTGGCGACTCCACGCAGCAATCCCCCGGTCGGTTTTGGTGGTGATCGGACATCCTTGTGCAAAAGTGACTTCGATGTTCGTCCCGGCCAATTGCTTGATGCCGTTCAGAATTGAGATCGGATGCGAAGCTGACCCGTGGTAATTGCCATGCAACATGGACGTCGAGTTGCCATTAGGGCCAATGACAGCGATCCGTTTGATCTTGGCCCGGTTGAGCGGGAGGATCCCGTCATTCTTCAGCAACACCAGCGATTGCCGTGCAACTTCCAGGGCCACCTGCCGGTGTTCAGGCGTGTCGTTGTCCTTGATGGTGATCTTGGAATACGCGCACTTTTCAGGCGGGTCGAACAATCCAAGCCGGAAGCGGGTCCCCAAGGTGTGATACAAGGCCATGTCAATCTCCTTTTCGGTGATCAAGCCTTGCTGAACCGCGCGCACCAAGGCGTTGTAATCGCCCCCGCAACAGAGGTCGCAGCCGGCCTTGACCGCGACAGCGGCGGCTTCTTCCGGGGTGGCAACGTAATGATGTTGCTGTCCGTCCCAAATGTCGCGAATCGCGTCACAATCTGAAACAACGTAACCGTCAAAGCCCCATTGCTTGCGCAACAAATCGTCGAGCAGGAAGGAACTGGCGCAGCAGGGCACGCCGTTGACCGCGTTGTAAGCCCCCATGACGCCGGCCACCTTCCCCTCGCGCACCACCCGCTCGAACTGCGGCAGATACGTCTCAAACATGTCGCGTTCCGAAGCCTGGGCATCGAAACGATGCCTGTCCGGTTCCGGACCGCTATGCACCGCGTAATGTTTCGCACAAGCCATAGCCAGCATGTAGTTGGGGTCGTCACCCTGAATACCCTTGACGAATTCGATGCCGATCTCGCTCGTGAGACAGGGGTCCTCTCCGTAAGTCTCCTGGCCTCGGCCCCAACGCGGGTCGCGGAAAATGTTGATGTTCGGCGTCCAGAACGTCAGACCCGTCCACCATTTGGCGTCGCCATTATGTTTAGAGATGTAATTGTTGAACTTGGCCCGGCCTTCAAGGCCAATGACGTTTCCTTCCTGATGAAGCAATTCTGGATTCCAAGTGGAAGCCATGCCGACCGGCTCCGGGAACACGGTGGCAATGCCGTTGTTCGCGATGCCATGCAGTGCTTCGTTCCAATAATTGTATGCCGGAAGCCCAATTCTCGGAATGCCCGGCGCGTCGTTCTGCAATTGCGCGACTTTCTCGGCCAGCGACATGCGGCGGATCAGATCATTCTCGCGCGCCGGCAATGGCTGCGATGGGTCCTTCCAGATTGGCGGCTCGTTGATTTCCGGGACGCGCATCGCGGCATCGGTAAAAGGTTCCGCCAGCTCTGAAGCATTGAAAGCGACGACCGACGCGCCCGAGGCATCTTTCACCTCGAACGTGTTGAACTTCGCGGCGCCCTTGCTCGCCGCAAAAGAAATCGTCAGCGGTCCCTTGATCGAATCGTCGTCATGCTCGACCACGCCGGTGATGGAACACACTTTTCGCGCGCCGCCGCCGGCGGCCACAATGTCGAAATTCGTGGCCAGCGTAACGTCGCCGGAAGTCACGTCGAACAACCGTTCCCCCGGCGCGCTCGCCAGCGTTTCCGCTTCACCGATGACGACGGTGTATTTGCCCGCAGGCAGATGCGCGATGCTGACGGTGAAATTCTTTCCGTTGATTTCTTCACGAAATGCCGCCGCATTGTCGGCGGCACCTTCGATTGTGACGGAGGCATTGTCCTTCCGATGCGCGAAGTCTCCGCTGATGCTCACCTGCTGCCCGCAAGAGGCGCAGATTTCATCAGCGGCGAACGCGGCGGGCGCACAAAGCCACATGCTCGTGAGCGACACCGCGAAGATCACTGCCAGTGCCATAGAAAGACTTCGGGGGCCTGACAAATTGCCTTGAGCCGCTCCGCGCGATGGGAGTTCCGGCTCGCGGCGAATTACAGGAATGTCTGTTTGACCAAACGTCAGATTTGTAACTGGAATGTTCATTTCTTGACCTGTCATGCGTCGTCTGATTGTTTTGTAGTTTGGAGACTAGTTCACCGAAAGTTCGTAGATGCTGACGCTGAAGCGTGGAAGCGTGAGCGCATTCGGAACCGAATCAACGGGTGAACTACTGATGCTGGGATTTTGGCCGCTGCTTTCAGCGGACGCGAGCCGCCACAAGGTGCCTTTGCCGGAGAGAGACGCGCCGTTGATGTTGAGCTTGAGAGGTTGCTCCACATCGGCGGGATTCAGGACGGCAACGGTGAGGGCGCGATGGTCTTCGGTCCACGCGGCGACAACATCAAGCGGGAAGGTGTCGCTGCCGGCGTCGACCACGGGCTGCTCGCCGCCGGGCGGGTCGGTGGGTTTGGGCTGGGGTGAATTTCCGGAGACGTCAACGGGGATGCTGCCAAAATGGTCGCGATAGATTTTGAAGACGAGGCCGTTGGCAGTGAGCGAGACATTCGTTCCATTGAGGGCAAGCAGCGACGTGGCAAAGGTTTGAGCCGCCATTTGAAAGGTGTCCGAGTGCCGGAACATTTCATGGAAAACCCAAGCGTAGGCCGGGTAAGTCGGATAACGACCGCCCATGTAGGCCCATTCGTCAATGTTCAGCGGTTTCGGATGAGTGACGAGTTCCGGGATCAACTTTTCGTATTCCTTGTATTCCTCATATTTGATGCGGATATGGTTGGCCGGGCGGCGCATCCAGTCTGTGATGGGTTCGTTGGGATCATTCGGCACCTGGCGGCCTTCGGCGAGGCTGAAGTGCGTGTTGCCATAGTTGTAGAAGTGTTCGCTGATGAGATCAATGTTGTTGAAACAGTTTGAAAGCAGTCCACCGGTCCAGTCAGCTGGTGAGAGATAAGTCGGAACAAGGTTGGTGCCCAAGTTCAACGATTCCTTGGAACCGGTCATCGTGTCCGGCATGGCACCACTGGCGATCAGTTTGATGGTCGGGTCCACTTGCTTCATGGCCTTGGCAAACTGGTTGTGCTTATACTCAAACTGGTTGAGCCTCATGGCGCCATACTGGTAACTGAAACCCCACGCTTCGTTGCCGATACCCCAGAACTTCACGTGATAAGGTTCGGGATGGCCGTTGGCCGCGCGCTGTTTGCCCATCGGCGTGGAGACGTCTCCGTTGCAGTATTCGACTAATTCCGCAGCGGACCAGTCATCGCCAGTGCCGGCATTGACCGTGATGTATGGCTCGACACCGAGGAGTTTGCACAGGGTCATGAATTCATCCGTGCCAATGTCATTCGGTTGCAGCGCGCGCCAAACCGGATCATAGACAGGCGGACGTTTGTCAGGATCGCCGATGGCATCGCGCCATTCGTGGGCGGAGACAAAATTTCCACCGGGGAATCGGTAAACGCCAGAGCGAAGACTCTTAAGGGCGGCGATGGCATCCGGGCGGAAGCCATAAAGATTGTCGGCGGGCATGAGAGAAACCGCGCCGACATGGAACGAGCCGGTGCCGGTGGCGCTGATTTCGAATTGAGCGGGCCCGGAGTTTTCAGCTTTGAAGGAGAACGTGAATTTCTTGTAGTGCTTGCTCAATTTGCCGAGTTGAACAGTCTGCCGCGCGGCGTCGGCGTTGGTGCCCCAAACGATGCTGACAGAAACCCTGGCGCTGGAATCGCCCGCCAATTGGATACGGCCATCGTAGGTTTTGCCTTTAACAAAGTTAACTCCGGTCTGACGTATGCCGCGAGGTTCCGAGCCGGCGAGTTTGATCACGGGTGTGTGATCGCCGACATAAGGATTGTTGGCATCCATGACAACGGAATCAGCCGGGCCGACGGGGTTCCATCGTCCCGGGCCGACATTGCGCCGGCGACGCGGGCCGAAACCACCGAACCCGCGTTGGCCGGCGTTTGGATCTTCCGCAACTCTGTTCGTAACGTCGTAATAGAACTTGCGGTCATCGAGCATCTCGCTCCAGAGACTGCTGTAAATAAGGCTACCGGCGTGTTCGAGGAACTGGCCGTAAACATAAGGCGAAATGGGCGGGCCCAACTTGGCAGCTTCAATGTTGGCAACAGGAGTTGTGGACTGCGCCTGGGCTATCCAGGCGGCGGTGAGGAATATTATTTTGAGCAGGAGACGTTTCATAGGATTGTAGGATGTTTTCAAGGGTTTTGAAACAGCAGTGGCGCGAATTGGTGGAGGCTTCGGCGCCAAGTCTGCCATTCGTGCGCCGTGCCCGGCGATTCGTAATAGACATGTTTGATGCCAGCTTTCTCCAGCGCCTGATGGAAGTTGCGACCGCCGCCCGCCAGTCCTCCTTCGGCGTTGCCGATGCTGATGAAAAGCACCTTGACTTGCCCGGCGAAAGCCTCAGGGTCACCCAACAGTTTGTTAAATCCGCCGGGAACCTGCGGAAAACCGAACGGCGCGCTGAAGGATCCGATGTAGGCAAATTCATCGAGATGCGCTTGTGTGATTTCCAAAGTTTGCGTGCCGCCGAGCGAAACTCCGGCAATGGCGCGGTGCTCGCAGCCCGGGATCGTGCGATAGGTTGAATCAATCATGGGGATAATGTCCTCAATGAGCACTTGGGTGAATTTGTCCCAAAACATGGGGGCCCGGCCTCTTCTGGGGCCGGTCATGGCCCCTGGAGTAATACCGCCGTCATCCATCACAACCAACATCGGTTTGGCTTTGCCTTCCGCGATCAAGTTATCAAGGATGAACCCGACCCTGCCCTGCGCAGGCCAGGCACGGGCGTCTTCTCCCATCCCATGCAGCAGGTAAAGCACCGGATAGCGCGCAGTCAGATTCGTGTCGTAACCCGGCGGAGTGTAAACAAAACAACGCCGAATTTGACCGGTGGACTTGGCGAAATAATAGTGCGCGCGAATGTCACCGTGCGGCACGTCTTTGGGCAAATAGAAATCTTCACCCGGCGACGGCACCTCGATAGCGCTGCTCATCTTGCCGGTGCCGAAGTAGCTTTCGCTGGCCGGGTCCGACACTGTGGCGCCATCCACCGTGATCGTATAATAGTGAAATCCAGGCGCAAGCGGACTGGTGGTGATGGTCCAGACTGCGTCGTCTCCTTTCGTGCCGCGGCCGCCGGGAAGGCTGACGGAAACATTTTTCGCGTCAGGTGCCACGATGCGGAAATGGGCGTGCCGCTCGGAATCCACTTGAGGAAATTGCGCGCCCGGCACATTCGAGGAGGCAGGTTTGGAGCTGTCGGCGGGCGCATTGGTTTGCGCATTGGCGGACAAGCCGGCGATGATCAAAAGTGCAATGGCGCAGGTGCGTATTGTCATAGTCGTCTCCTAATTCTGCGGGTGGACGCGGTAAAGACCCGCGCCGTGGGGGTTGATTTTCTGCGTGAGCGCGCCGACAACGGCGCCGAGGTCTTCGTGACTCCACAGATCGCGGACCTTGACGGGGCCGGAAAAGCCGATGTCGGCCAGGGAAACCGAAACGCTTCTGGGCTTGCCGGTGTAACGAACGACGGCGTCGGCTTTCTCTTCCGTCGCCATGCCTGCACCGTGGTTGGACGAGACGAAGACGACACGGAAGGTGCGTTCCTTCAACATGCCGGGAAACTTGCCGGAGCGCTTGCCAATCGTCAGCGTTTGTTTGGCTTCATTCCAAACGAACGGGATGGTCGCGTGGGCGCCCTTTTCGCAGTTGTAATTGTCATTCTCATCTTCGTAGAGCGTGAACTCGCCGCTGATACGAACATTTTTGTCGCAGGCGACACAAACTTCCTCGTCACCAAACGCGACGCAGGGTGAAAACCAGCCGGTGAGAACCGCCAATGCCAAAAGAATCAGCCGGTGCATGGCTTCAAAGTTACCCAAGACGGACGGCGCACGACAAATTTTATTTTGCCGCGACCGTCTATTTATTGCGCGACCTGGATGACTGCGGTGAACGCCGGCTTGGGTTGGCCGTCGCGGTCGAATAGAAGCGGATGATTCACACGTCCTGGCGTGTTTAACCAGGAATCCCCGTCCGTCACGCCCCAAAAGGTGACGCGTTCAATGACGTCGCGATGTTTAAGATACACGGCAAAAATGTCGGCGTAACGTTTTGCCAGTGCTTGTTGGACTTCGTCCGGCAATCCGTGGCGATAGATATTTGCGCCCGCCAGCCGTTGCGCGTTGGCGTCAATGTCCGCCGTCCTGTTTTTCTGCGTGGCGCGCACCACGTCCACGTCCAGTTCGGTAATCATGATTTTCACGCCGAGGTTGGCGAAATCGGAAATGGTGGCGTCCTCCTGTTCCACCGTCGGCCAATCCATTTTGACATGGTCTTGCAACCCGACGCCCGTGATGGGAACACCATCGGCCTTGAGCTTTTTGATCAGTTCGATTGCGCCTTTGCGCTTGGCTTCGTCCTCCAATGAAAAGTCATTGTAAAACAACTCGGCGTTGGGGTCGGCTTCGTGCGCGTATTGGAATGCCTTCTCGATGTAATCGTCGCCGATGATTTTCTCCCAATTGGACCGGCGCAGCGTGCCATCTTCGGCCAGGGCTTCGTTGACAACGTCCCAGCCTTTGATTTGGCCTTTGTAACGGCCAACGACGGTCTGGATGTGGTCGCGCATCCGCTCGAGCAGGACTTCACGGGTGGCCGGATTGCCGTTCGTGTCCTGAAACACCCACCTCGGTGTCTGGTGATTCCACACGAGCGTATGACCGATGATGGCCATGTGATGTTTTTCGCCGAACGCCACGTAACGGTCGGCATTGGTAAAATCATACACGCCCGGTTCGGGGTGGACCGATGCCCATTTCAAAGCATTCTCGGGACTGATGGAATCGAACTGGGACTTGATGATGGGATCGCCGCGCCGGTCCTCGTTGGAGAATTGTTTTTGGTTAACGGCGACACCGATCAGGAAATCGTTTTTATAGGCTTCCTTGAGCGCCGGTTTGGTGGCACAACCAGCGAAGACGCCTGCCGTCAATACGGCAAGACCCGCCTTGGCGGGGAAGCCATGGATTTTCATAATACTTCAGGCGGCGGGGGTCTCCGCAGCGAACTTTTTCCGGCGCTCGGCGAGTTCGTCGGCGATACGCAAGTTGAGTTCTTTCGAGATCGGATAGAGAACCAAACACACTACACCGAGCGCGAAGGGGATGGCGGAAAAGACCGTGGCGCTGAGCCGGATTCCTTCGAGTGCCCGCTCGGTTTGCGCAACGTTGGCCACGTAGCCATAGGCTCCCAAGACCCCATTCGTGAAGGCTCCACCCATGAGACCCGCCTTCAGGGCGAAGACGATGCCCGCATAGACGAAACCCGTGGCCCGCCGGCCGGTTTTCCATTCCGAATAGTCGGCGACGTCGGCAATCATCGCCCAGAGCAGCGGAATCGTTGGGCCCCAGCACGCGGGCCAAGCCAGGCTCAACCAGAACAGCAGCATGACCGATTCCCGGGGTACCACATAAATCAGCGCGGTGACGACCGTGGCCGCCCCCATGCCGGCGAGAAACACCGCCTTCTTCCCGAAACGCATGGAGAGCGGCTTCGAGCACAGCACGCCTACGATCGTCAGCGCGATGCCGGTCATGCTGAAGAAGCCAAGGCCGACCGCGCCCGCGTTGGACCCGTCCGGAGACACAATCAAACCGAACCAGCCGAGAACGGTCTTCCACCACGAGGTCTGCCCCACCGCGACCCCGCCCAAGCCGACCGCGTTCAGGAAATCAATCAGCTTAGAGTGATCGACGTAGTAGATAAAATAGTAGTAGTTCGAGCTGCCGCGCCAGGCGAGGGTGATGAAAATGCACAGTGTGAGCAAAAACATCACGACCCACGGCGGGCATTTGAAAACGTCGGCGATATCCCCCCTCACCGAGGTCTTCTGCTTCGGGTCGGGCCGGATGCGCTCGCGCACGCTGAAGAACGCGATGAGGTAGAACACGACGCAGATGCAGGCATAGATTCCGATTGTGATCGACCAGCCTTTGGCGCTGTCGCCGTGGCCGAACTTGGCGACCAGTGGCAAGGTCAGCCCTTGCACAATCAACGTGGCCACCATGGCCGAAAAGAATCGGTAGGCGGAAATACTCGTGCGCTCATTCACGTCCTCGGTCATCACGCCGGTGAGCGCGGAGTAGGGCGTGTTGTTGGCCGAATAGAGCATCATCAACACCACGTAGGTGGCCCAGGCATAGATGATCTTGGCGCTGGCTCCGAAGGCGGGCGTGGTGAACGTCAGCCAGAAAACCAGACCAAAGGGCAGAGCGGTCCAGAGCAGCCAGGGCCTGAACTTGCCCCAACGCGTGTTGGTCCGGTCGGCCGCGATGCCCACCATGGGGTCGAAGCACGCATCCCAAAGCCGGACCAGGAGGAACAACCAAAAGGCGGCCGACGACGAAAGACCAAAGGTGTCGGTATAAAACCCATTTTGGTACATCAGCATCGTCTGGAAGAAGAAATTGGTCGCGGCATCGCCGAGGCTGTAGCCGGCTTTTTCCCTGAATGAAAGTCTTCGATGAACGTGCGCTGTCTCTGTCATAGTTTGATATGTTGGTTGAAGGGTTTACTTTCCCATCGTCAAAATCGCCTTCTGCCAATCGGCTTCGCGGGGGTAATTGCCAAACACAACGTCAATTCACCCGGTTCAGCCACATTTTTCATATTGATGTCGTAGAATGCAAATGGCTCCGGCGTGATGTCAAGCGAAACCGTTTTCCTGTCGGAACTTGATGAGAATGTCCCCTTTGGGGCGGGGTTGCGGTGGCAACTCCGGCCACAACCTGGAGACATTGAAAATGAGCCGGAAAGAACGGGATCGGTTGACGATTATGGTGGCGTGAAGCCGCCAGGAACTGACCCCGGTGCAAGCCGCGGAGATGCTGGGCTTGAGCTCCCGGCAGACCAAGCGGGTCGGGCGACGTTATCAGGCCGAGGGCGACGCGGGATTGGTGCCTCGGTTGCGGGGTCAGCCCAGTCCGCGGCGCCAGCCGCCGGCGTTGCGGACGCAAGTGTTGGGGGGGTATGAGGACGAACGCCATGCGGACTTCGGTCCGACGCTGATGGCCGAACATCGGGCCCCGGCGGGGCTGGTGGTGGATCACGAGACGTTGCGGCGCTGGTTGCTGGCCACCGGGAAGTGGCCGGTGCGCCGCCGCCGGCAAAAGCATCGGCAATAGATCAACGAACAACAACCAAAAAAAGGGAGCATTCTCTCCTGAGTTAACAGGGGGACATTTCTAAAGAGTTTTGACATGCGCGGCTGAAGGTGTGACGGGTGACCGGTGTCGCGTGGCACAAGTCTCGTCACTTATCACGCGCCACGCGTCACATTCAACGGCAAATTCATTTTGCAGTTTCATCTTTCGCCGCTAACCTGTCGCCATGCGTTTCATTGGCAACATCATCGAAAAATTGCAGCGGCATCCGAAGCGGGTTGTGTTTCCCGAAGGCACGGAGCCGCGCATCCTGCAGGCGGCCCGGCAGTTTTACGCGTTGCGGCTGGGTGCGCCCATCGTGCTTGGCAACCAGGCAAAAGTGACGGAAATCGCCGAGGGCTTGAACACTTCAATCGAGGGCATCCGCATCATTGACCCCGTTGAAAGCGAAGATCTGGATAATTTCGCCAAGCGTTTCCTTTCGCTTCGCCGCAACAAGGGAATTCGCGCCACGGAAGCGCGCGAGGCGATGCTGCAGCCGAATTATTTTGGCACGATGATGGTGGCGATGCACCAGGCGGACGGCCTGATTTCCGGCGCGTCGCACATCACCGGCAGCGTGTTGCGTCCGCTGTTTCAAATCGTGAAAGCCGCGCCGGACATCGCCACCGTGTCGAGTTGCATGATCATGGAAGTTGAGGACACGCGCGTCGGCGAAAACGGCGTGTTGTTCATGGCCGACTGCGGCGTCGTTCCCGATCCGAGCGTGGATCAACTCGCCGATATTGCGGTGACGACCGCGCGGCTGGCGCGCCACATGCTCGGCGTCCGGCCGCGCGTGGCGTTGCTGTCGTTTTCGACCAAGGGCAGCGCGTCGCATCCGTCCGTCGGCAAGGTGCAGGCCGCCACCGCGATGGCCAAACGCAAGGCGGAACAGTTGCTTTTGGAAGCCGACTTCGACGGTGAATTGCAGGTGGACGCCGCACTTGTGCCGGAAATCGCCGAACGCAAATTGCACGACAGCCAGGTTGCCGGACGCGCGAACGTGCTGATTTTCCCCGAACTCAATTCCGGCAACATTGCCAGCAAGCTCGTCCGGCTCGTCGGCCACGCGAATGCTTACGGACATATTTTATTGGGCTTGAACCGGCCGGCCGCGGATGTTTCACGCGGTTCAAACGCGCACGACATTCTTGGCGTCGCTTCCATCATCGGGGTGCAGGCGATTGATTATCAGAAACTTTATCCGGGCGCTGACGCACATTTGCCCGGCGAGTAAATGAACACCACCACGCCGCGTGTTTTTATTGCTGCCACGCGCCAGAACGAAGGCAAGACCACCGCGTCGCTCGGCCTGATTGCCGCGTTGCAGGAACATTTTCCGCGCATCGGCTACATCAAGCCCGTCGGCCAGCGTTTTGTCGAAATCGAGGAGCAAAAAATTGACGAGGACATCGTGCTCATGGACGCGGTGTATCGCCTGAACTGCCCGCTGGTGGACATGAGCCCCATCGCCGTCGAGCCGGCCTTTACCCGCAAATACCTTGAATCGGCGAACAACGAAGCGCTGGTCCAACGCATCCAGAACGCTTTCGACCGCGTGGCGTGGGAAAAGGATTTTGTGCTGTGCGAAGGTTCCGGGCACGCGGGCGTCGGCTCGGTTTTCGATTTATCCAACGCCCAGGTCGCGAAAACGCTCGGTTGCAAGGTCATCATCGTCACCCAGGGCGGCATCGGCAAACCGATTGATGAAGTCTGCCTCAACCAGGCGCTGTTTGAAAAGGAGGGCGTTGAGGTCATCGGCGTCATCATCAACAAGGTGCTCGAGGAAAAAATTCCCGAAATCGCCCGGTTCGTTGGCCGTGGTCTCAAGCGCAAAGGGTTGGAACTGCTCGGCGTCATTCCTCATCAACAAATGCTGTGCAACCCGACGGTGGGTTTGATTCGCGAAGAACTGCGCACCGAATTGCTCAATGCGCCGCCCACGTTGCACACGCTCGTGGGCGACGTGGTCGTCGGCGCGATGGGTGCGCAAAACGCGATTCAATTCTTCAAGCCCGGCACGCTGCTCATCACCCCCGGTGATCGCGAGGACATCGTGCTCGCTGCGGGCGTGGGCATTGACGGGCAAAACAGCGAAAAAATGGCGGGCATCGTCTTGACCGGTGGTCTGCGTCCCGGCGCGAGCGTGCTCAAGGTCATTCAGACCATGCGGATTCCGGTGCTGCTCGCGCAGGCGGACAGTTATCAGGTCGCGTCCAAAGTCCACAACCTTACCGTCAAAACGCGGCCCACCGACGCCGAAAAAATTTCCCTCATCCGCAACATCGTCGCCAAAAACGTGAACATCAAACAAATCATCCAATCCTTGTAACATGACAACCCCGCTACCCACCAATACCGTGCTGAATAATCTGCCGGTTTATCAACCCGGCCGCCCAATCGAAGAGGTCGCGCGCGAACTCGGTCTGGACCCCGACAGCATCATCAAGCTCGCGTCGAACGAAAACCCGCTCGGCCCGTCGCGCCTGGGTCTGGCCGCCATGCGCCAGGCGCTCAAGCAGGTCAACCTTTACCCCGACGGCAACGCGTTTTACCTGAAACAAAAGCTCGCTGCCAAACTCGGCGTGACACCGGCCAACCTCATCCTCGGCAACGGCTCCAATGAAGTAATCGAAATGGTCGGGCATGCGCTGCTTGGTGGGACAGGCATCTTGCCTGTCCAGACCAACGAGACAGGCTGGAAGCCTGTCCCACATGAAGTCGTCGTGTCGCAGTACTGCTTTGCGGTTTATCCCATTGTGACCGCCCTGTTCGGCGCGAAGCTCGTTGTCGTGCCGGCGAAAAATCACGCCCATGATCTCGACGCGATGCTTGCCGCCATCACGCCCAACACGCGCATCGTCTTTGTCGCCAATCCGAACAACCCCACCGGCACCACCGCCGGCCGCGAGGAACTGGCCCGCTTCGTCAACGCCGTGCCCGCAAATGTCCTGCTGGCATTGGATGAGGCCTACATCGAGTTCCTGGACGAACCGCTCGATCTGCTGCCGGAAATCCGAAACGGCAGCAAACCGAACCTGCTTTTGATGCGGACGTTCTCGAAGATTTACGGCCTGGCCGGACTGCGCATCGGCTACGGCATCGGGCATCCCGACTTCATTGCCGCGCTCGAAAAAATCCGCCAGCCGTTCAACATCAACTCGGTGGCGCAGGCGGGCGCGCTCGCGGCGCTGGACGACACCAAACACGTTGAAAAGACGCGCAAGGTCAACTCGCGCGGACTCAAACTTTACGCGCGCACGTTCCGCAAGCTCGGACTGGAATTCGTTCCGTCGCAGGCGAATTTCATCCTGGTACGCGTTGGCGACGGCCAGCGCGTGTTCGGGGAACTGCAGAAGCTGGGCGTGATCGTGCGTCCGATGGGCGGCTACCAGTTGCCCGAATGGATCCGCATCTCCATCGGTACGACGAAGGAAAACAAGCGCTGCCTCGAAGCGTTGAAAAAATCAGTCTAGATCAGCACGATTAAGGCTGCGGTTCAAATATGGAAAACACAGGTAAATTTGTGAGATTAGGATATTCTTTATGAAATTCGATGGATGTCCCGGCAAAATTATTAGTGACTGTCTTTAGTGCCCACTCCTCTTCAACAAGGTTCACCTTCGCATAACCAATAAAGTCTCCGATATAGACAGCTGAATTGGTTCGTGCTTCAAACGGCACAACGAATGTTTTCTTGGAGTTTTTTTCGTGAAAGACGCGTCGCCCGAGAATTCTGTGCGTCATATCAATTCCGGCGAATCCAATAAGGCGATAATGGCCGGGCTCAACGGTAATTGCATAAACTGGCCGATTCTTATCAAAGTAAATATAGACGGGCTTCTTCAAATCTACATTCTCAAGCCAAAGCGCAATTCGATTCCCCATCGAAATTCTGTCTTCCAAATTCAAACGGGCATAAAGAACCGCTGTATTTTCATCCGGCGTGAAGGTTGCGGAAACCGGTGGAACAAGATGTGCACATGAAGCCAGCAAAACCACAAGCAGGCTCCATAAAACGACCCAAGTGGTTTTCATATCCTCAAATCCAAACTTTGCGAAAAACTGACGCAGAATTCTTCGCAAGACAAGCATGAACCGAATCTGCGAATATACCATCGCCTTGATAAAGGCTCTTTTTTTCTTCTTCACCCGCAAAATAATTATTTGAATCGCGGCGAAAACCGAATACTTATCTCTGCATTGAAACGAAAATAACAAGCCAACGTGAAACTGACCGACCTGCGGGGCATCCTGCAATACATTCCGCAATTCCGCGAGAAGACGTTCATCCTGAGCATTGACGGGGCGATTGTCACGGACGAGAACTTCGCCACGCTGCTGCTGGACGTGGCGGTGTTGCGGTCGTTGAGCATCCGTGTCGTGCTCGTTCACGGCGCGTCCGCGCAAATCAGGGCGCTGGCTGAGGAGCAGAAAATCCAGGCCTCCAACCTCGATGGCTCGGGCGTCACGGACGCGGCCACGCTCAATCTTGCGCTCACCGCCGCGAACCGGCTCACGCACGAAATTCTCGAGGGTCTTTCGGCCAACGATCTGCGCGCCGCCAGCACGAATGTCATCATCGCCCATCCGATGGGCATTATTCATGGCGTGGACCATCTGTTCACGGGCAAGGTCGAGCGCGTGGACGTGGAAATGCTCCAGTCGCTGCTTACGCAAGGCGTGGTGCCGGTCATTCCGCCGCTCGGATTTGACGGCGATGGCAAGACCTATCGGGTGAATTCCGACGGCGTGGCGTTCGCTGTGGCCGATGCGCTCAAGGCCATCAAATTGATTTTCATCACGGCGCAGGACGGCTTGCGTTACAACGGCCAGCTCATCCGGCAGATGCTCGTGGCGGAACTGCAGAAGTTGTTGCAGCAAAATGCCGCCGGGTTTTCGCCGGAAACGCTCTCGAAGGCGCAACACGCCGCGCTCGCCTGCCTGGCCGGGATTCCGCGCGTCCACATCATCAATGGCAAGGTGGACGAGGGTCTGCTCGCGGAAGTTTTTTCCAATGACGGCATTGGCACGCTTATTTATGCCAACGAATATCAGCAAATCCGGCCCGCGAAGAAAAAGGACATCCGGGCCATCCAATTGCTGACGAAGGCGGCGGTCGAGGCGGATGAATTGGTCAAACGCACCCGGGCGAGCATTGAGAAAAGCCTGGGCGATTATTACCTCTTCGAGATTGACAAAAATCCGGTCGCGTGCGTTGCGCTGCACGTTTATCCCGAACAGAAAAAGGGCGAGCTGGCGTGCCTTTACGTCAATCCGTCGTTTGAAAACCAGGGCATTGGGCGGAAACTGATTCAGTTTGTGGAAAACAAAGCACGCGAAATGAGCCTGGGCGAGCTGATCACGCTCTCAACGCAGGCGTTCACGTATTTTCAATCCAAGGGCGGCTTCGCCGAAGGCACGCCCGACGACTTGCCGCCCGCACGCCGGGAAAAATACGAGCAAAGCGGAAGAAATTCCAAAGTGCTTGTGAAGAGGCTGGCCAAGCCCGCTGGACAGTAGGGGTAGTAACTCAGATGCAAACAATCATTGACTTGAAATCGGGCGTGGATTAGACCGGCTGCATTGGAAAGAAAGGTCACTATGAAAAACACGTCAGTCATCTTGGCGAGTTGCGTCACGTTTTTATTTTCCGCCACCATGTCGGCTTCAGCCGTTCCAGTCACCTTTCAGGTGAATCTGGAGTATCAGGTTACCAATGATACGCCCACATTTGATCCGAATAATGACACGGTTGAAATCAGGGGGGATTTTAATAATAATAACTGGAACTCGGGATTCCCCCTGGTAAGAGTCGGCAATACGACTTCATACACCAACACTTATGACATCACAAGCCCGTCTCCGGGCGGCTTGGTTCAGTTCAAGTTCCACACTTATGGGCCGTCCGAAGATAACTGGGAAAGCCTTCAGAGCTACATATATACAAACGGCTACGGCAATCGGGCGTTCATTCTCTCCAGCTCGGCGCAGACGTTGCCACCGGTCTATTTCAGCGACCAGTGGGGCGGCACGATCCTCCTGACCGTTCAGGTGGACATGACCCCCCAGATATTGGTCGGCAATTTTATTCCTGGCGACGACACACTCGAAGTGAGAGGTTCATGGGACGGGTTTTCCTCAGGAGTGACCCTCACCAACAATCCTGCGAGCGCGATTTCCAACATTTATGCCATGACGTTCAACATTGCCAGCCCCGCCCCCGGCGGACTGGGCGCCTACAAATTTCATCATTACGGCTCCTCGCCCGACACATGGGAATCCATTGACAACCGAATCTTTCTTGCCACCAATCCGGCCACGTTGTTGCCGCTCGTTTACTTCAATAATCAGGACACGAACGATCTTCTCTTTGCGGACACGCTTGTAACCTTCAGCGTGAACATGACCAACGCCGTGGGAATTGATTTCTATGTGTTCAATCCTGGCGAGGATCCGGTTTACATCAACGGTGATTTTTTGGGTTGGTGGGCTTGGGATTTTCCCCCGCCACCGTCGCAATGCCAGATGTTCCCGGTTGGAAACAGCGAGGTCTATACCAACACGCTGCTGATTCCCAAAGGAAACCCCGTGGCGCTGACCTACAAGTATAGCATCGCGGAATATGGCAATGACGCTGCTGACAATGAAGCCGGTTTCGAGGAAAACCACGTCCGTTACATACGCAACACCGGCAGTTGCGTCCTGCCGATGGACACCTTTGGCACGCAACTCGTCGAACCCGTTGTCGGCTCATTGAATATTGGCCAGCCCGTATCCGGAAATGTCAACGTCACTTGGGACGGCCACATTGGAATTCATTTGCAAACCTCCACTAATCTGGCTCTCGGAGTCTGGAATGACCTGCCAGCAACAGAAGGCTTTAACTCCACCAATTATCCTGTCGGTGCTGGAACAACTTTCTTCCGCTTGGTGAAGCCATAAACACTCTTCTGGCGCGTCGAAATTGAAAAACTGCTTGTCCAATTTTTTTTTGCCTGCAAAAAATATGGCATCGTTCCAACGCCCTGCGTCCTCATCGTGAGCGTCGCAAGCCAAAGCGTTTCGCTTTTTGAAAATTCCTATTTGCGTAGCGGCGGTCGGCAGACCGCCGCATTTTCCGGCTCTCTGCCGAGAGCCGCTACGGGGGAATTTCAATTCGTAAAAAAAATCCGCTGTTCCACTTCCCGTTTTGGCATCAGCCAGGTCGCCGGCTCGAATGGCACGCCGCTGGGATTGCATCGGGTCGTGGAAAAAATTGGCGGCGGCTGGCCGGTGGGGACGGTTTTTAAGGGCCGCCAGCCGGTGGGTTACACGTGGCAGGGGATGCCGGACGCAAAAATCACCACGCGCATTCTCTGGCTGGAAGGACTCGAACCCGGTTTCAACCGCGGCGGCAACGTGGATTCGCACGCGCGCTACATTTACATTCATGGCACCGGCGACCAGACGACGATTGGCCGGCCCATGTCGTGCGGCTGCATCCATCTCGCCGACGCTGATTTGATTCCGCTCTTCGACAAACTGCCGGGCGGCACGCTGGTGTGGATTGGTGAAAATTGATTCGTAGCAGCCGATGCCTGCCGGGTCGTAGCACTTGGTGCGAAGACTGGTGAGGAGGCTCATTATTTTCGATTTACGATATACGATTTACGCGGTGTGCCTGAATCGTAAAGCAACTCGTAAATCGTAAATCGCATATCGTAAATTCAGTCAGAGCCTCGTTACCTCGGCTGCTACAACTCATTAGGCGGTTTTGAGGTGGGAAAAGATGCGGGAGACGAACACGGAAGCATCAAACGGTTTGACGATATAATCGGCGGCGCCAAGTTCAAAGCAACACTGCCGGTTTCCCTCATCCGGACGTCCGGAAACAAAAATGACCGGTATGCGGCATAAATGAGGGTCTTGTTTCAAACGGCGGCAAACTTCCAGACCGCTGGTGTCCGGCAAATCAATGTCCAGCGTGATCAAGTCAAACTTTCCCTCCTTGGCCAGCCGCACGCCTTCCGCCCCGGTCCGGACGCTCGTGGCTTCACAGCCAGCCCGCTTTAACAGATAAAGCATCGTATCCGAAACCGACGGCTGGTCTTCAACGACCAGGATTTTTGGTTTGAGGAGGGGTGCGGTCATGGCTCGGTCGTTTGTTTTCCGGGAGTGCTGTGGCGGGCCAGTTTTTCGCGGATGGCGTTGCGGACGAATTTGGAACGGTCCGAATCTTCTTTTCTGGCACCCTGATCCAGCCGCGGCATGAGCTTTCCCGGCACCCAAACCGACAGCAACTTGCCCTTTGGCTTTTTCCCTGAGCCACGCTTCATGACATGGTGTATATATTCAATCTATACTTATGTCAACATTTTTTTGGTTTTTTTGGTGACAAAGAAGTATATATGAACCGCCATGCCCAATCAGCGCGCACCAGGTCAAAAATTGCTGCCCATTGCCGTGGACGAGAAATTTCTCCGGGAATTGGACGCCGGACTGGGGCCGGCCGGCTACCGGAACCGTTCGCAATTCATCCGGGACGCCATCATCGAAAAATTATTGCGCGCGGACATCTCCCTTTCCAAGGAACTGGCTTTGCCGCCGCATCGAATTGGAAAGAGCAGGGGGGCTTCCGCCAAGAGCCGTTATCCGATTCACCACCCGTCCGAATATGCGTTGAACGAGAAGGCGGATTCAAAAAAAGGCGGGGTTTCAGGACGGAAATCCGGCTCAAAGTAAGAGCCTTGCTTTTTTGAGGCCGGAAGCGGTTCAGGCCACGGTTGCCAGGGAGGCCGGGCAGGGATGCCCATTGAAAAACAACCACCCTCCGAATAAAAACCAGAGCCGGTCTGCTGTCCGCGCGTGCGAAAACCGATTCGGGCGACAGTCGCCAAGGAGGTGGGGATGAAGGATCCCGCTGAAAAAACGACTGTCCGCCCGAACCAAAATCTAAAACCCAGATTGTCTCCGCCGCGCATCAAAAAGCATTTGCGCAGCTAATCTTAAATTGAAAAGAACCAATCGGACGCTTTCAGGCTGTAATGGAAGCCGGTTTCATCCTCATAACCAACCGGCACCCGGGTTTCGATCGCGGCACGCAATTTCGCGATGATTCGAACCGGAAACCTGACCTCATGCCAGGCAATCCGCAGGGGGTTGCTGGCCGATGACGAAGACATCGTTTGTTCAACGTGGCGTTCCGCTAATTGACTGCCAGCAATCATGTTATGACCCTCCACCCCCAGACCGAAATGTGCTCGCCATTTTTTGGCGACAACTTAGCAATAATTGCAGAATCAATCCGACCGGTTTGTCGGACCATTGGTGAAGGAAGAACGACCACGGGTTGCGAAGAACGCTGGAAACTTCGCACTTTTCACTTTGGCTTTTTGGCTTACCTTCTTTCCCCATGACTTTGAATGAGCAGATGACGCGACTGGCCAGACAGGCCAGGGTGGCGTCGCGCGAACTCGCCCAACTCACGACGGCGGAGAAAAATTCGTGTTTGCTCGCGATGGCGGCCGCGCTCGAAAAAAACGCCGACGCCATCAAACAGGCCAACGCGCTGGACGTGGACGCCGCCGTGAAGTCCGGCCTCTCATCGGCCATGCTCGACCGCCTCAAGCTCGACGACAAACGCATCGCTGCGATGGCGAAAGGGTTGCGCGAAGTGGCGGCGCTGGCGGATCCGGTTGGAAGAATCCTGGACGAACGCGTCCGGCCCAATGGCTTGAAACTCCAAAAAATTTCCACGCCCATTGGCGTGGTGGTCATCATTTACGAATCACGTCCCAATGTGACGTCGGACGCGGCGAGTCTTTGTTTCAAATCCGGCAACGCCACGATTCTGCGCGGCGGCAAAGAAGCGTTGAACTCGAATCAAACCATCGCGCGAATCATGATTGAGGCGGGGAAACAGGCGCTCGCGAAATTTCCCGAATACGCGATTCAGGTCGTACCCGTGGCCGATCGCGAGGCGATTCCCATTTTGCTTTCGCTCACGCAATACATTGACCTTTGCATGCCACGCGGTGGCGAAGGTTTGATTCGCGCCGTGGCCGAGTGCTCCAAAGTGCCGGTCATCAAACATTACAAGGGCGTCTGCCACGTTTTTGTGGACGCCGACGCGGATTTGAAAATGGCCGGGGAAATCGCGTTGAACGCGAAAGTCCAGCGCCCCGCCGTGTGCAACGCGATGGAAACACTGCTCGTGGACAAGGCCGTCGCGGAAAAGTTTCTTCCGCAGATAGCGGCGCGACTCTGGGAAAAGCATGTTGAACTGCGGGCGGATGAGGATTCGGTGAAGCTGCTTGACGCAATACGCAATACGCAACACGCAGCGAAAATCCGGCGGGCGACCGAGCAGGATTTTTACACCGAATACAACGACTACATTTTGAACGTTCGCATCGTGGACGGCGTGAAAGCGGCGATTAACCACATCAATCAATACGGCTCGGCGCATTCGGACAGCATCGTCACGAAGAACGAGGCGCACGCGAAGCAATTCCTCGCCGAGGTGGATTCCGCGGCGGTTTACTGGAACGCCTCGACGCGGTTCACCGATGGCGCCGAGTTCGGCATGGGCGCGGAAATCGGCATCAGCACCGACAAAATCGGCGCGCGCGGCCCGATGGGCTTGGAGGAATTGACCAGCTACAAGTGGCTTGGCCTCGGCACCGGCCAGGTGCGGACCTGATTTATCAAATACAAATTGTCCGCGGGTATTTTTGGTTTTGAATCAGGTCGCCAGCCGTACAACCGGATTTGTGTCCTCTTCATTGGTTACACTCGAAAAGATGCGTTGGCATGATTTCTGGTGTAATATTTCCAAATATTCATGGAAACCCTTCTTTTGAGACGCCGGGCACATCACCAATGGTCGTGCTGGCTGCTGGCGGCTTTGGCTCTTCAATTGACAGCGCGTGCCGACCAGATAATTTACGACGACGCGCTGGAAAATGGCTGGGCAAATTGGAGTTGGGCGACGGTGAATCTGGCCAACACCAGCACGGTCCACAGCGGCTCGGATTCCATCAGTGTGACAGCGAACAACACTTCCAGTAGCTGGCAGGCCCTTTACCTGAGTGTTTCGGCAACGAATACCAGCCGCTTTACCAACCTGACATTTTGGATCAACGGCGGAACGGGCGGTCAAGCGGTGCTGGTTCAAGGCATTTTGGGCGGCACTGCACAAACACCAGGCGTTCAAATCGGGCCACTGCCTACAAACTTATGGCGGCAGGTTACTTTGTCCATGTCCGCACTCGGTGTGGCCAACCAGGCAAATTTCACCGGCTTTTGGCTTCAGGCCGAAGGTAGTTCGACCATTCCGACGTTTTATGTGGATGACATTTCTCTGGTTACCAATGCTGTCGTGTCCGGCACCAACGCGCCGGTTTCCATCACGGTTAATGCGCAGGCGAGCCGGAACCCAATCAGCCCGCTGATTTATGGCGTGGCCTTTGCGTCCTCGAACCAGGTGGCGGATTTGAATTTCACCATGAACCGGTCGGGTGGGAACGCCGAGACGCGTTACAACTGGCAGCTTAACGCTCATAATCACGCCGCCGATTGGTATTTCGAAAGCATTGATGACGGGAACGCCACCCCCGGGGCGTCGGCGGACGATTTTGTGGCCAACAGCCGGAATGGCGGGGCCCAGGCGATGATCACCATTCCCATGATTGGCTGGATGCCCAAGCTGGGTTCCAACCGCGGCAAACTTGCCAGTTATTCCATTGCCAAATACGGTCCGCAAACTGTCAACGACTCGGAGTGGATGCCGGACGCAGGCAACGGCATCAGCGTCACCAACGACACGCCCATCACGTGGAACGACCGCAATGATGCCAATTTTTCAACCAATTCGGTTTTTCAACAGGGCTACGTGCAACACCTGATAAGTCAGTGGGGATTGTCCACCAACGGCGGCGTGCGTTATTATATCATGGATAACGAGCACAGCATCTGGTTCTCGACGCATCAGGATATCCATCCGGTGGGGCCGACGATGCAGGAAATCTGGACCAATATGCTTACCTACGCGAGCATGGTAAAATCCAACGATCTCAATGCGCTGGTTTGCGGGCCGGAGGAATGGGGCTGGAACGGCTATCTTTACAGTGGTTACGACCAGCAATGGTCCGGCCAACACGGAGATTACAATCCGGCGGATTATCCCGACCGCTCTTCCCACAATGGCTGGGATTATATGCCCTGGCTGCTCAACCAGTTCCATCAATACTCCACTACCAACACCAACCGGCGATTACTGGATTATTTCACCGTTCATTGTTATCCGCAGGAAGGCAGCGTCAGCGGAAACGCGGTGGACTCCGCGACGGAGTTGTTGCGGAACCAATCCACCCGCGTGTTCTGGGACACCAATTACGTGGATCCCAGTTGGATTAATACCAATATTATGCTCATTCCCCGGATGAAGATTTGGGTCGCGACCAATTATCCCGGCACGAAGATCGGCATCACCGAATACAACTGGGGGGCCGAACCGTACATCAACGGTGCGACCGCCCAGGCCGATATTCTTGGCATCTTTGGAAGTCAAGGTCTTGATCTGTCCACGCGCTGGGAGATACCCGACCCGAGTACGCCCACCTATCTGGCCATGAAGATGTATCGCAATTATGATGGCAACAAATCCACCTTCGGTGACACGAGCATTCTTACGGTCGTGCCCAACCCCGACAATCTGTCCGCCTTTGGTGCCGTGCGAACCAGCGACGGTGCGATGACGTTCATGGTCATCAATAAGGACCTCAACAATGCAACGCCCATAACAGCAAACATCACCAACTTCAATGCCACTGGGACGGTCCAACGCTGGCAACTAACCTCCGCCGACGTCATTAACCAGCTTGCAAACATCACACTCACGAATGGAGTTCTCAGCGATATGGTTCCGGCTCAGAGCATCACGCTTTATGTTTTGCCTGCCTTGAACGCTTTCAATTTGCAAGCCGGCGCCAGGAACTCAACCAATCAACTGGCACTTTGGCTCAATGGACAAGCGGGGCTGACTTATATTCTTCAATCTACCACGGACCTCTTTCACTGGGGGGCCGTCAGCACCAACACGCTTTCCAGCAATTCCTTCCCCTACCTGGTCGCCACGACCAACACGGCAAAAATGTTTTACCGCGGTCTTTTCAACTCGCCGTAACGGAAATTGTCTCCACAAGTCCCGTTGCCAGTTCCTTTGCCGGGCCGTCATGTCGCGCCATTGGGGAACAAGCCCATTCCGCACTCTGACGAGGTGCGGCTACGAGATGGCGGTGATAGGGCTTCGACATCAAACCGCTTTGCGCTATGCTTATCGCGTGATGCCGGACATACAATCGCTCACCTATGCCGAACGGGCCGCGCGCTTCATCCGTGAAGCGCTCCCGCCCGGCGGTTTGTTCGCCGGGCTCGACTGGCGGATTTCGCCGACGCCATTTCCGCTGGGTGAAAATCTGGTGAAGGAAATTGAATCGCTGGGGCGTGTGCTGCTGCAATTCTATCGGGCGGTCAATCTGCTTTACCGCAAAAGCGCCGAAGGCAAACAGCCGGAATGGATCGCCCGCTGGCTCGATCTCGGCAAGCCGGCGGAACTCATCGCGCTCCAGCGTTCGCCGGCATTCAAAAACGACGTGCCGCGGGTCATACGCCCTGATTTACTGCTGACAGAGCAGGGGATCAGCATCACGGAATTGGATTCCGTTCCCGGCGGCATCGGGCTGACGGCGTGGCTGAATCAGACGTATGCGAAAGTAGCGCAGGCGTCTCGCCTGCCAAGCACCGAAGGCGCGACACTCGGATCTTCGAAGGACAGGCGAGACGCCTGTGCTACTTTAATCGGCACCGCCGACGGCATGTTGCGCGGGTTCGCCTCCATCTTCGGCGATGCAAAACGCGTTTACATCATTGTTTCCGAGGAGGCAGCAACCTATCGGCCCGAGATGCAATGGCTGTGCGAACAACTCGGCCCGCGATTCACGGTTCACGATTCACGTTTCAACGAGTTTGCCGATGGCGACGCGGTGTACCGTTTCTTCGAGTTGTTTGACCTGGCCAACGTGCCGAATTCAAAAAAGATTTTTGAACTAGCCGCCGAAAAACGCATCCGCCTCACGCCGCCGCCCAAGCCGATATTCGAGGAGAAAATGCTCTTCGCGCTTTTATGGAATCGCAATCTGCACGACTTCTGGCGGCAGGAACTCGGTGAGAACTTTTTTGCGCGGTTAAAAAAGCTGATTCCCTACACGTGGATCGTTGATCCCTTGCCGTTGCCGCCGCAGGCGGTGATTCCGGAGTTGAATCTCACGGATTGGCAACAGCTCAAAACGCTTTCGCAAAAGGAACGCGATCTGATTTTGAAAGTGTCGGGCTTCTCGGCCCATGCCTGGGGCGCGCGCGGAGTTTTTCTCGGCAGCGATTTGTCGCACGAGGACTGGGCAAGGGCGGTGGATGATGCCATTCAACAGTTCGAACAATCGCCGCGCGTTCTCCAGCGTTATCACAAACCCGCACTCGTCGAAGCGCAGTGGTATGACTTCGCGAAGAACGAGGTCGTGCCGATGAAAGGCCGGGCGCGGTTGTGTCCGTATTATTTTGTTTCCGGCGAGGGCGACGCGGCGCGCCCGCAACTCGGCGGTGTGCTGGCGACAATTTGCCCGGCGGATAAAAAAATCATCCACGGCATGACCGACGCGATTCTCGCGCCATGCGCCTCGTAAATTTTTAATCGAAATGAAACCTCTGAAAAATAAGCGTAGCGGCTTTCGGCAGAAAGCCGAACAATCCAATTTCTGGGGATATGCGGCGGTCTGCCGACACGCCGCTACGGTGAACCAGGGCTTTTCAGAGATCTCGTGATATGATTCAACCGTCCCGTGCCACTGCCGTTGAAATCGTCCATCGTCTGCAAACCGCCGGTTTCAGCGCATTCTGGGTCGGCGGCTGCGTGCGCGATGTTTTGCTGGGACGCGAGCCGGGCGATTACGACATCGCCACGTCCGCGCGGCCGGAGCAGGTCGAAAAACTGTTCAAACGCACCGTCGCCGTCGGACGCAAATTCGGTGTGATGGTCGTCGTTGAACACGGCCGGCCATTCCAGGTCGCCACGTTTCGCGCCGAGGCGGATTATCGCGACGGCCGGCATCCGGAGCAGGTCACGTTCGGCGACGCCCAAGCCGATGCGCAGCGGCGCGATTTCACCGTGAACGGACTTTTCTACGATCCGGTCGCGGAAAAGCTCCACGATTGGGTCGGCGGTGAAAAAGATTTGCGCGCGAAAATCATCCGCACCATCGGCTCGCCGGGCGAGCGGTTCGCCGAGGACCATTTGCGTTTGCTGCGCGCGGTGCGGTTTGCCGCGCAACTGGGTTTTGAAATCGAGCCGCAAACCTTTGCCGCGGTCAGGACACTCGCGCCGAAAATTGAACTCATCAGCGCCGAGCGGATTCGTGACGAACTCATCAAATTGTTCTCGCCGCCGCACGCCGCGCGGGGGCTGGATTTGTTGCTCAAAAGCGGATTGCTTCCCGGCGTTTTGCCCGAAGTCATCACCACGATTGCGTGCGAGCAATCGCCGGATTTTCATCCCGAAGGCACGGTATTTGAGCACGTCCGGCTGATGCTGGAGAAAATGGCGACGGACCCGCCTCCGCCGCGAAGCGGCTTCGGCGCGGCCAGCGCGCATCCCTCGCTGCCGTGGATGGTGATTTTGCATGACATCGCCAAGCCGGCCACGGCCGAGCGCGATCCCGCCACGGGCAAAATTCATTTTTACGGCCACGAAAAAGTCGGCGCGGCGCTGGCGGGAAGGATTTTGCAGCGGTTGCGCTTTCCAAAAAAGCAAACGGACGAAATCGTCGCGTGCGTGCGGCAGCACATGCAATTCAAGGACGTGAAACAAATGCGCAAGGCCACGCTGCGGCGACTGCTGTTGCGCAAGACTTTTCCGCTCGAACTCGAATTGCATCGGCTGGATTGCCTCGGCTCGCACGGCGCGCTGGATCATTACGAATTTTTGGTGCAGCAGGCGGCGGAATTGGAGAAACAGCCGGCGATTCGACCGCCGTTGCTCACCGGCAACGATTTGATTGCACTGGGCGTGAAACCTGGTCCGGCGCTGGGTGCATTGCTCGCGGAAATCCGCGAAAAACAGTTGCAGGATGAACTGAAAACGCCGCGCCAGGCAAAGGCGTGGGCGAAGAAACGGCTGCTGACGCATGGCTGACGAACCGGTTCAATTGCCGATTGACGGCGTGCTGGATTTGCACACGTTCCAGCCGCGCGAGGTGAAGGATCTCGTGCCGGATTATCTGGCCGTGTGTCAGGAACGGGGCATCCTGCAGGTGCGCATCATTCACGGCAAGGGCGTTGGCAACCTGCGGCGCACGGTACACGCGATTCTGGCCAAACATCCGGCCGTGGTGTCCTTCACACTCGATCACCCGCAGTTCGGCGGCTGGGGCGCGACCCTCGTGCAGTTGCGTCCGGCGTAGCGGCGGTTGGCAAACCGCCGCCGATATCTGCGGCTTTCTTCCGAAAGCCGCTACACGAATTTATTTCAGCGGCTCCAAAGAAACTTTCCGGATTTCGAATTCGCCGCCTTCGCTTTGAAAGCCAATCGCGCCGGCGGTCACGGTGCATTCAGTTCCTTCGTTCATGAACTTGCCGTTGACGTAGGCTTTGACGTCATTGCCGTCGCACACGGTTTTGACGGTGTCCCATTCGCCAACAGGTTTTTCATTGGACGGGCCGTGTTTGGGAACGGGCGTATTGGCGTCCATGCCCCGGTGTTCCTTGGATTCCGCGCCGGCCATGTAAATCAGGTCGCCCTGGTTGTTGTGTTTTCCCTGGTTCTGGATGCACATCGGCCAGACCTTGTCCGGCAATTGCATGTGGACGAGGATGCCCGTGTTGTCGGCCTTCGGCGCGACCTTCACGAAACGCCACTCCACCGTGAGCTGGTAATCGCGATAAGCCTGTTGAGTGCGCAAGTAGCCGTTCGGTTTGCCGGTGCAATGAATCACGCCGTTGGTGACAGTCCAGGCCAGCGCGGGGTCGGCATTCGACTTCATGCAAAACGTCCAGCCGGTGAAATCCCTGCCGTTAAAAAGTTCGATACGGTTGGTCGGCGTGATAATTTCCTGCGCGGTGGCAGTGCCGGCCACCGCGAACGCGAGACAAAGCCAAATGATGGCGGATTTCATCCGCGAAAAATCACGGCCCGACTGGCGCGAGTCAAGCACGATGGTATGAGCGGAGCTAGTTGGACTTGGTCTGAAACACCAGCAAATACGGCACAGCAGAATGGCCTTGCGCGTCCTTGAAGCCGTGAAAGTTCTGGCTGTTGAGCCAGTAACCGTACGTCTTGTTCGGTTCCAGTTTCACCTTCAGGATGCACGTGCGATGAGTGGTGTCGTAGTGAGGCTTCCCGATACTCGGCGCGTCGGAATCCTTCCACGCGGTGCTCCAGGTCCAGGATTGGTCCATCATGTCCTTGCTGAAGGTGACCTTGATTTCGACCTCGCCAGGCGCGACTTCCTTGTTGCCGGCTTCAGGCACGGTTTTCACGACCACCGGCGCCATGGAATCAACATCCTGCGCGCGGCCGATCTGCGGCGCGAATTGACAAATCGCGCCGATGATGAGTGTGGTAAGCAATGTTTTCGTTTTCATATTTTTAATTCTTGGTTTTCAGTTTTGTTTGGTCTGGAAAATCAGCAAATCGGCGACGATTTTCAGTTCAATCCGGAACTCGTGGTTCCGCCTGGACTGCTCCAGCCGAGTCTTCCGCTCATCTCTCCGTTGCTGCCATCTTTAATGGTGAGGAAACGCTTTTCATCCGGCAATGGAGTTTCCTGTTTGAACAACTTAAACCCGTCTTTCCTGGCATTGATGCCGGTCATGGCTGGCGGCTGAAAAGCGGCATCGGGCAAAGGCTGGTTGAGTTGCTCGTAGTGGAATCGAAATGTCTCGGAACCGTATTGGCTGTTTTCGATGACCTGTACAGGCAAAAGCGTTTCGGCGTCTATCCACCATTCCAATTTGGCGGCAAAGACGCGGTCGTTTTCATTTTGCGGTTGCCGGACCATCCAGCTTTGGACGCGATGGCAGGCGCGCCCTTCAAATTGCGTCTGGCCTTGATAAACCAGCCGCCCTTTCGCAATGGCCTCTGCCACCGTAAATTTCGTCAAGGTGAATGGATCGGCTACTGACGTGTAAATGTCCGGCACCAGCGCCGCCGGACTGCTGTCGAGCCGGTGTCCATTTGGGTCATCCGCGTAAAGCCAGCAGGTTTTTCCGTCGTTTCCCAAAATGAATGCCTTCAAATTCATTATTTCCGAAATGTCGGCATAGATTTGATTGGTGCCCTGCCACTTGAAGGTGGCCGAATTGGCCATGATCCATTTGAAAGATTCCTTTCCGCCAAAAAATCTTGTCCACTGGACTGTTTCCGTGCCGGAGTTTAACCGTGCGCGGGCGGCTTTCATCGAGGACACCAGTTGTTCCAGCCGGGGATCTTTTGCGGCGGTGGCGATGAGGTTCCGTTGCCCGCTGGAGTAACTGTTGGTGCCGATCTGGCATCGGATCACAATGGGATCGCTGGCCACGCCATCGGCGCTGTAAAAGCCATCCAACGTCAGCCTCGTGTCGTTGTCTGGCGGCAAGACCACAGGAACTGTGAATTGGTGAGACGACGGGTCAAAATCGAAAGCGGGAATCTGCGCGGGCAGGTCGAAAGACGAACCGGTCTTCCGCAAATAGGGAAAACCCTGGTCGGGCGGCATCATCGGTTGGTCAAAAGTAATTTCCAGCAGTGTCAGCACCGGCAGGGTTTCGCCGGACGCCGGTGAAATCCGGATGACGTTGGGTTTGACCGCACCCGGTTTAACCACAACGGGTTTGGTGGTGAAATGCCAGCGGTAATCGCCTGCGTAGGTCAGGTTTGTGGTTCGGAACCCTCCAGAACCGGTGGAACTCGATTGTGCCATCAGTTCGTTCGTCTGACCCGGAACCAGCCGCACGGGAATGACAAATTCGTTCCTGGCCGGCTCGTAGCGGGGTTGGCCATCGGGCACAAAACCGCCGGACGACCAGTTTATTCCCATGACATTCGGATTCATGGACTGGTCGAAGCGGATGCGCAACTCCTGCCTCGGATCCACATTTGTCGCTCCGTCCGCCGGCGACACGGAAACCACGTTGGGACGGTTCGGCCCCGCCGGTTCCGTTTGCGGGACGCTGGCCGAAGGTTTTTCCGATTTTTCTTTTTCCGCCGCGCCGGTGCAGAAGGTGAGAAGATAAGGCACGGCGGGATGCCCTTGTTGGTCCTTGAAGTTTTGGAATCCGTCCGTGTTCAACCAGCAGGCGTAGGTTTTGCCGGGTTCGAGCTTCACCTTCCAAACGCACGTCTTGTGGTCGCTTTCGTACCGGGGGTCTCCCACGGATTCCCCGGTGGAACCCTCCCAGGCCTGGCACCAACTCCAGGATTTGTCGGTCATCTCCTTGCTAAAGGTGACTTTGATTTCGACGATGCCGGACGAAACGTCCCTGGCGCCGGCTTCGGGCACTGTCTTCACCACCACGGGCGGGGCGGTTTCCAATGATAATGGGCCGGTGCCTGGGTTTTGGGACGAGCGCGAATCAAATGCGGCGACATACTCTGCCGTTTTGGCCTGGGTATCCACCATGAAGAAACGATGCGAACCACCCTTGGTATCAACATAGACAGTCATGTCTTTGGGTTCGGGAATCATGGCGTTCATGCCGGCGTGCCAGCTGGACCTGAATTTGGCGTTGACGATGGCCTGCATCTGAATCATCAGATTGGTGTTGCCGCCGGCGAGCACCGTGTCGGTGGGAAACAAGCGGTCAACCTGTCCCGGGTGAAACCGCAGCCAGACGTGGGCGACGGCTTCATCCTGTTTTGCGACGGGGCTGGTCAGCGTCCCGCTTTCATGGGGAATCAACACCGCCCAGACAGCCCCGTTATCGCAATGACCGACCCCCAGATCGGCGGCCCCCGTCTCCACCTTGAGGGTGTCCCCGACTTTAACCACAAAGTGTGAGACACGGTAAAGGTCATCCGGCGTAAACTTCCATGGTCGGGCGTGGTCCGGCTCGGCATCGCCGGCCGTCAATTGGGTTGGATAGCGTTCGAGCAGATCAACCGCGATTACGGGTTGTGTCAGTATGGCCGGCAGCATCGCAGCGATTGAGAGACTGATGGCGAATTTTATTTTGGCTTTCATGATTTATTCCTTATTCCTTTCCAGTCGAATTTGTTTGGTTTGAAAAATCAACAGATAGGGAACCGCCGCACGACCGCCCCGATCGGTGAAATTCCGGAACTTCTCCGAGTTGAGCCAATAGGCATAGGTCCGCCCCGGCTCCAGTTTCGCCTGCAGCACACAAGTTCGTTGGTCGGTTTCGTAATGGATCTGGCCAACCGTTTCCGGGGTGGAGTTTTCCCAGGCAGTGGACCAACTCCATCCGCCATCTGCCATTTCCTTGCTGAACCGCACGCGGATCTCGGCGAGGCCCGGCTCGACGTCACGCGTGCCCGAAACCGGCCACGTCTCGACCACGACCGGGGGCAATCCCGCCACGGTCTGGCCGTAGTCGGCCGCTGATTCAACTGCGGCGGAGGCGGAGACGAAATTCGTAGAGGTTGATCCCGCTGGAGTGTTGCCGGGTTCATTCGCCGCCGGCGGTGCTTCAATCCTGAAGCGCAATCCTTCGCTCAGATGTTTCTCCTGCGCCGCCTTGAGCATCTGGCGCGCCAGGTCGTCCGCCTGACCCGAATCAACCAGTTTTTGCCCCCAGCTTTCGGCCTGGTCAAATTTCCCTTCGAGCAAATAGAGCCGCGTCAATCCGTACCAGGCGGCCGGCGCCTGGGGCGCCGCCTTGAGCAGATACGTCTCGGCCTGATCGTATATTCTTCGTGACAAATAGATTTGGCCGAGGCCGTTCAGCGCACCCGGCTGGTTGGTATCCAGCGAAATGGCCTTTTGAAAAGCCTTCTCGGCCTCTTTTATTTTACCTGAATTGAAGGTCGCCCACCCCAGTCCGTTCCACGCGTTTGCGTAGTTGGGGGCAAGTCGAACTGCTTCCTGAAATTTCGCTGCCGCTTCGTCCAATTTCTGTGCCTGCCACAATTGCCAGCCCTCTTTTGCCAGTTGTGAAGCGTCGCCGGACGTTTGATCGGTCTCCGATATCCAACTCGATTCACGTTCTTCAAGCGCTTCGGCCTTGGTTCCAAAACAGAGCGCGGCGAATGATTTGCCGTCGGCAGACATCGAGATGTGTGGCAAGCCCGGAACGACATGAGAATCGGTCAATTCAAAATAGCCGTGTCCGTTGGAAATTTGCATCCGCTGCTTGGCGTCTTCGGGAACGTTCTTGTTTGTCGAAGTGATATAAAGCGCGAGCGTTGCGTTATTGTGACTGACGAGAGTATAATGACCCTTGACTATCATCCAGTTTTTGAATCGCGCAACGGTATCAATTTCAATCGAATCGCCTTTGGGAAAATAGGCTTGGCCAATGTAATGTTGAAACGGTGGGAGTAATGGGAGTACCTTGAAGAAAGCTCCCAGGAAAAAATCGTTGAATCCCTTGACAAGGCAAAGAATCACCGCCATGAAAAACAGCAGCGCGCTAATTTTTTTCCAAAAATTGCTTCCGCGAAAAGAAAATATCTTGAATTGTTCGGGTTTGTAGCCGCGCTGCTTGCCCCAAACAGTGGAGCAGTAGAATTTTCGCATCACCCGCACTTGGATGGGAAGGCAGACAATGAGAACCAGCCCAGCAACTCCCATCACATTCCAAAGAGTGGGCGTGAATCCCAAAGTTTGGATGCCCCAAACCACTGCTACCATAATCGTTGCATACACAGCTCCGGTGGTGCCTGAGATCAACCTTAATTGATTCCTTTCCTTTTTCGTGAGATGGCTGGCGAGTTCGCGCATTTCCGTGGAATAAAACGGCGCCCGTTCCATTCCCAACCAACTCCATGACGCCGAGCCGGACGGCTCGTCAGCCGATATGCGGGACAATGAATCAGGCGCGACGCCCGATTCGGCAGGCGGGACGCCCGCGCTACCGGTCGCCACAATCGTCTCCACCTGGGTTTTGATTTCACTGACTTGCTGATAACGCCGTTCCGGTTCTTTTTCCAGTGAACGGAGCACGACTTCATCCAGCCGCACGTCAATTTGCATTCCGTGCGTGCGGAACGACGGCGGCTGGAATTTTCCGAGCGGCAGCTCGCCGGTGAGCATTTCATAGAACACGACGCCGAGCGAATAAATGTCCGCGCGATGGTCCACCGTCTGCGGCTTTTCCAACTGTTCTGGCGCCATGTAATGCGGCGTGCCCACCACGTCGCGCACGCCGGTCAGCCGGAAATCTTTCGGTTCCTGCCCCAGGATTTTCGCCAGGCCGAAGTCGGCGATTTTTACCCGGCCCTTTTTGTCAAGCAGAACGTTTTCGGGCTTGATGTCGCGGTGGACGATGCCTTCGTCGTGCGCGAACTGGAGCGCGGCGCAGATTTGCGGAATGATTTCCAGCGCCTCATGCGGCGAGAGTTTGCCGGCCTGCTCGACTTGCCGCAGGTTCGGCCCGTCCACGTATTCCATGATGAAATAATGTAGCGCAGGCGTCTCGCCTGCATCCGGCGCGGCAGGCGGGACGCCTGCGCTACGTTGGACCTGCCCGAAGTCGTAAACGGCGACGATGTTCGGATGGCTGAGCTTGGCGAGCGCGCGCGCTTCGCGGGTGAACCGTTCGGCAAAATCCAGGTCGCCGTCGGAACGCGGCGCAAGAATTTTCAGGGCGACCAACCGATCCAGAGCCGGCTGCCGCGCCTTATAGACCGCGCCCATGCCGCCCTTGCCGATGAGTTCAAGAATTTCGAGTTGCGGAAAAAGTCTGGCGAGGTTGGGAATCGTGGGGGGTACGAATGGCGGTGTTCCCGGCGGAGCGCCGCCTTCGGTTGCGATGCCGCGTTGCAGCAGGCAGGCCGGACAAAGCCCTTCCGACACGTCCGGTTTCAGTTCCGCGCCGCATTGCGGGCATTGGCGGGGAATGATTTGAGTTGGCGGAACGACGGGTGGCGCGGGAATCGTTTTCCCGCCGATTTTATCAAGAATGAGGCCAAAAATACCCAGTTCAATCTTCATCCTGCGCTTAATTTGTATCGCAATAAGGCAGGCGATTACGGTAGTGACCAACCAAGTCAAAACGAACACTCCGCCGCCTGCGTCTGCCAAAATCACATTTTTCATAAGCTAGATTGCAAATTCTTCATTCCACCCGTTACTGAAGAAAAAACAGCCGGAGGTTACGGAAATTATCCAACGAAAATGGAAGATGGAGGATGGAGGATTGAATATCACAATTGCCATCCTCCATCCTTGCTGGTCTCACCCCGCCAGCGCCGCAAACAGATTCCGGATTTCGTCCTCCACCTCGCCGGGACTGCCGACGGTGTCCGCAATTTCCGCTCGGAGCAATTCGCGGTAACGCTGTCGCAGCCGATGCACCGCCACTTTCACCGCGCCTTCGCTCGTGCCGAGCCGGGTGGCGATTTCCGCGTAAGCAACGGTTCGGCTGGTTTCGGTGAGCGTCGGCTTCAATTGCTCGAATAATTTTTCCCTGTCGTCGCGGGCATATTCTGCGCGCAATCGGCGCAGCACCTGTTCCAGCAGCGTGAGCGCCCAACGCCGTTCAAAAATTTTCTCGGCGGTGAGATTGTCGGCTGGCTCAAACCCGCCGGAGTTTTCAGCGCTCTTGATGTCTATGGGAATCATCACCTGCCCACCGCCGCGCTTTTGCGCTTTGGCTTTGTCCCATTCATTGGCGAGAAAATGTTTCAGCGACGCGAGCAGGAACGAGCGGAACCGGCCTTTCGAGGGGTCCACGCCGGCGAGCTGTTTTTTTTCCAGCAGGCGCGCGAAAAATTCCTGGGTCAAATCCTGCGCATCGTGCGGGCGGTGACCCTGCCGCCGCACAAACGCGTAAATGGGAAACCAGTAGCTGCGGCAAAGTTTTTCCAGGGCGTTGCGCGCGTGCGGGGTGTCGTTGCGCCCGGCGGAAACCACGAGCGACCAATGCGTGGTGACAAAGACGGGTTGGCGGGGGGGCTCATTCCCGGTTGCAGTTGTTCCCGATGACGCAGTCTGTGTGGAAGTGCTCACCGGCGCGAACGTAACGCCGCCGGCCAGAAACGCAAGCCCGCTCAAGCCTGAAGCTTTTTGCGCGCGAACTCGAAAACCGTCGCGGGCGAAATCGCCTTCAGGCATTCGTCCGGCTTTTCGTAGGTGCAATGCGATTTCAGGCAGGGAGAGCAGGGGAGGTCCAGCCGCAACGCATTTTCCAAATGGCCATACGGGCCGGTGCGGCGCGGCTCGGTCGGGCCGAACAAGGCAACGAGCGGCTTGCCGAGCGCGGCGGCCACGTGCATCGGGCCGGTGTCGTTGGTGACCATCAACTCGCACAGTCGCAGCCATTCGATCATTTCGGGCAGCGAAGTTTCGCCGCACAAATTCAAAGAGCGTTGTGGCTCGGCGCGCAAAATCATTTCACCGAGCGGTTTGTCCTCGGCGGCGCCGAGGATGGCAAAGCGCGTGTCGGGAAATTTTTTTGCGAGCAGGCGGATGAGTTCGGCAAAATGCTCCACCGGCCAGCGTTTGTTTTCCCAGCGGGCTCCGGGCTGGATGGCAATCCAGCGCGCGCCGTCCGTCTGCCATTTGGATTGGATGGCGGCGGCGATGGCGGGACGTTCGGGCAGCCATGTAAAATGGTTGTGGACGGGCACGCCGAGGCGCGGCAACACGGCGAGATACCAGTCCACGGCGTGGGTGTGGAACGAGGCGCGGCGGATGGCGACATCATAAAATCCCCGCGCGCCTTCACGGACTTCATCGAGGCCGATGAGAAATTGTCCGTTGGCGAGCCAGGCGAACGCGCCGCTGCGCGCGAGGCATTGGAGGTCAATGACCCAGTCGAAATTTTGCGCGCGCATCCAGCGGAGGCTGCGGAGCATTTCGGGCCAGTGCTGCGGCGCGGCCCAGCGTTTGCGTTCGAAACGGACGATGCCGGTCAAATCGGGATCGTCTTCGAGGAGCGGCGCGAGTGCGGAATCAATCCACCAGAAAATTTCGCTGGCGGGCAGATGACATTTGAGCAGCCGCAGCACGGGCAACGCCTGCACCACGTCGCCGAGCGAACTGGGTTTAAGAATTAAAATTTTCAATCAAGTAACACGTGACGAATGACCGGTGACATGACAAACCGCGCGCGGGCCGGCATCTGGTCACTTGTCACCTGTCACCCGTCACTTTGAATCACCTTCCAAATTCAAGCCGTTCGGCGAGGCGTTCGGGCAGGCCGGCAGCGCGGATTTTTTGCTGGGCGGTGGCGATGTCGTAATCGAGCCGGCGCAGTTCAATGGTTCCGGCGTCCATGTCGTAAATGACGTAGGCGGCGCGGGGGTTGTTGTCGCGCGGCTGGCCAACGGCACCGACGTTGATGAAATATTTTTTGGAGGGATCAATTTTGAATTTTGAATAGGTGCCGCCGCGGACGGCGGTGTCGCGCATGAAGGCGACGGGCACATGGGTGTGGCCGAAGAAACAGAGTTGCGTATTTTGATACGGAAAACTGGCGGCGGCGGCGAGTTTGTCAAAGACGTAACCCCAGCGTTGCGGTGCGTCGAGCGTGGCGTGAACCATCGTGAAGTTGGCGGCCATGCGGGTGTACTTGAGATCGCGCAGCCATTGGCATTCTTCCTCGGAAAGTTGTTCGCGCGTCCAGTGAACGGCGTCGGCGGCATGGGGATTGAAACCTTCCAGCGGGTCGTCGGTGGAACAGTATTCGTCATGATTTCCCTTCACGCAGGGGATGTTCATTTCGCGGACGATGGCGAGGCATTCTTTGGGATTGGCGTTGTAACCGACGACATCGCCGAGACAGACGATATGCGTCGCGTTTTGGGTTTTGATGTCAGCCAAAACGGTTTGGAACGCTTCCAGGTTGCCGTGGATGTCAGCGATGATGGCGTATCTCATTGCGTTTAGCGGACAATTTCAAAACCGTGAAATTCATTTTGTGCATCGCTCCAATTTACACTTTCGTCGCGGATAAAGCCAGCAAGTCCTGCACCACGAATGGCGTCATGAAACGCCTCCAGTTCCTCGCGGGCGCCCTCGGCAATCAATTCAACGCGTCCGTCGGGCCAATTGCGGACGATGCCGGTGACTTCAAAGCCGGTGGCGACGGTTTTCGCAGTGTAGCGAAATCCGACACCCTGCACACAGCCTGAATAAAAAATTTGCATACGACAGCGATTCATGACGGACGTGACGGCTTGCGGCTGTCCCGGCACGGCAGGATGAAGCCAAAGCCGGACGCCGGACGCAATGTTTTATTAGCAGGTGGAAAAGCTTTCTCTTTTTTTAAGATTTCTATTTGACCGTTTGGGGAATTTCCCGTAATCAGCATGGGCTGGCTCAAACCCAAAACCGAACAGTCTGGTGGCGTTGACGGTGGCGAGCGGCGCGAACAGAAATGCTGAACATAAAATCATTCCTGGCAGTGGATTTCGGGGCGGGCAGCCTCAAGCTGGCGGAGTTTGAAATCAACGAAGCCGGCGGTTTGCGTCTCAAAAATTTTTCCATCAAACCGCTTGGACTCGAGGGCGCCCAGGAATCCTCCCGCGAAGCGACCGTGCTCAAGGCATTGCGCGAGGTGCTGGCGGAAACCGGCACCAAGGCGCGGAACATCAACGTCTGCGCGCCGGGTTTTCAGGTGTTTTCCAAATTCGTCAAGCTCCCGCCGGTGGACGCGGGCAAGGTGACGCAGATCATCCAATACGAAGCGCAGCAGAACGTGCCGTTCCCGCTCGCGGAGGTGGTGTGGGATTATCAAATTTTGGGTTCCAGCACCGGTGGCGAACTGGAAGTCCTGCTGGTGGCGATCAAATCCGAGGTGGTCGAAGGTCTGTTTCGCATGGCGGAGGAGGCGAAGCTGCGGTTGCAACTGTGCGACGTGTCGCCCGCGGCGTTGTGCAACGCCTTTCGCTACAACTATGGCGATTTGCAGGATTGCACGATGCTGCTGGACATCGGCGCCAAGACGAGCAACCTGCTCTTCTTCGAGAATGGCAAGGTTTTCTCCCGCAGCATCAGTTTGGGCGCGAATTCCATTACGCAGGATTTTGCGCACGAGGCGAAATTAAAATTTGAAATCGCCGAACAGAAAAAAGTTGCCGAAGGCTTCGTCAGTCTCGGCGGGGCTTACGAGGAGCCGGAAAGTGAGCACCAGGCGGCCATCGCCAAAATCGCGCGGCAGTTCATGACCAAGCTGCACATCCAGGTCAACCAGACGATGCAGTTTTATCGCGGACAGCAGGGCGGGTCGGCGCCGCTGCGTTTGTTTTTGTCCGGCGGCGCGTCCATCATGCCTTATACGGCGCAATTTTTCGCGGAAAAGCTGAATGTGCCGGTCGAATACTTCAATCCATTCCGCAACGTGCAAATTGATCCGGCGGTGAATCTGGAGGAGCTGGCGCGTGTGGCACACTCGCTGGGCGAAGTGGTCGGCCTGGGATTGCGGAATCTGGCGAATTGCCCGGTGGAAATGAATTTGATGCCGAGCAGCACGTTGCGCTGGCGGACTTTCAACGAAAAGAAACCGTATTTCATCTTCACACTGTTGAGCTTGGTGGCGGTGGCGGGCGCGGTTGGGTTTCTCTTTCAACAACTGGCGGAATCGAAGGAAAAAGAAATCAAGAATTTGGAGCCGAAGGTTCAAGAACTCAAAACCAAGGCCGACCAATTTGATCGGGCCTATAAAAAACTGCAGGCGACGCAGAAAGAAGCGGCTCAAATCACGAGCTGGATGGAGGAGCGATATTACTGGGGTGACGTGCTGGCGGAATTGCGACGCGTGCTCATTCGTTCCGAGGACGACATCAAGAAAAAATTGTCGGCGCAAAGAGCCGGGGTCGAAGCGGGCATCTGGATTGAGCAGATGACGATGGGCGCCGTGCAAATTCCCGCCACCGGCATCGGTGGTGCTCCCATGCCTGTTCCGAATACGGGTGAAAGCAATACACCGGGTACCGCGGCCAATCCCGCCGCCACGGGCAATCCCGCCGCCAACACCATCACCCTGATCTGCCGCGCGGTGAATTTGTCGAGTGTTGATTCTGCGGCGAACACCGACATTGCCTATGCGGTTCTCAAAGCGTTTCAGGAGGATCCGCTTTTTGATCCCAAAGCGACGCAGCTCAGGGGAGATATCACCCCCGATGACGTCACCGGCACGTTTACGTTTGGCATAACCGTGGGGCTGCAAAATCCACTCAACCTGTAATATGGCCTGGATCAAACGAAACTTGTTTTTTGTGATTGGCGGCATACTGGCTTTGGGGCTGCTGGGGGCGGCTGGGTTTTATAATTACAAAGGGTGGAGTCATAACTCGGCGGCGTTTGACAAGTTGAACCAGATTTATGGCACGTTGCGGAATTTGACCGGTCAAAAGCCCTCGCCGGGCAACGACAAGGTGGACAACATCGCCGCCGCGCGCAAACAGGAACGCCAGATTCGAGACTGGATTCAACAGGCGGCGGATTATTTTCAGCCGATTGCACCGATTCCCAACACGGGCAACAATACCGTTTCGAGCGAAGCGTTCGCCGGGGCGCTCCGCCGGACCATTGACCAGCTGCAACATGAAGCCGAGGTTGCCAGTGTGACCCTGCCGCCCAAGTATAACTTCTCCTTTGAAGCGCAACGCTCGCTGGTGAAATTCGATACCGCCCATCTGGGAGCACTGGCCGCACAGTTTGGCGAAGTGAAAACCATTGCGGAAATTCTTTATACGGCGAAGGTCAATTCGCTGGACGGGATTCAGCGCGTCCGCGTTTCGGATGACGACGCAAACGGCCCGCAGGCCGATTATTTCGACGGTCATTCCGTGACCAACAATCTGGCCGTTCTGACGCCTTACCAAATTACGTTCCGTTCGTTCAGTACGGAGATCGCCCAAGTGCTCGCCGGCTTTGCCTCGTCGCCGCACGGATTCATCGTCAAGAGCATCAACGTTCAACCGGCTGGCGCCGCTGCGGCGACGGCGCCAGGGACAGCGGCGACGGAGACAGCGGCGGTGCCGATGCTGGCGGCGACGGCGACAGCGGAGCCGATGCTGGCGCAGCCGTATCTGCCACCCGGCCTGCGAGCCCGGCCGGCAGCCCCGCCAGCAGCCCCGCCGGCAGCCCCGCCGGCACCCGTGCCGACGGTGACGCCGGGCAGGGGCGGATTGCAGACGGTGTTGAACGAGCAACTGTTGCGCGTCACGCTGGTGGTCGAGGTCGTGAAATTGTTGCCGAAAAAGTAAGCTCATGGATTTCGTCAAAAAACATTACGAGAAAATCCTGCTTAGCGTTGTGTTGCTGGGTTTGGTGGGCGCACTGGTGTTCCTGCCGTTCTTGATCATCAGTGATCAGGACACGCAGCAGCGAATGAAAGAGGGAATCATTCACGTGAAGGTCGCGCCGCTGCCGGCACTGGATTTGACGCGGGAAACGAATGTGTTTGAGCGGCTGCAATCGCCCTACAAACTGGATTTTTCGACAACGAACAAACTGTTCAATCCGGTTCAATGGCAAAAAGCCGTGGACGGGAGCCTCATCAAAATTAAAACCGGCAATGAAATTGGTCCCGGGGCCGCGGTGATCACAAAAATCACGCCGCTTTGTTTGATCCTCACGCTGGATTCGATAGAAACCAATGAATTTGGCGCGCGCTATGTAATCAGCGTGGAGCGCCAGGCGGCGGTTTTGCCTGCGCAGCGCGGCAAACGGCAGCATTATGCTTCGGTCGGGGAAAAGAACGAAACCTTCACCATTGCCGATGTGAACGGTTCGCCGGGTAATCCGGCGCAATTGAAGTTGATTTTGCAACTGACGGACACCGGCGAAAGGGCGACGCTGTCCAAAGACAAACCTTTTCGCCGCACAGACGGTTACTCTGCGGATTTGAAATATGATCCCGAAGGGAAAAAATGGCAGGTGCAGCGCATCGGCGCGGATTTAAAATTTGCCGGCGATGACAACATAATCGTTGCCATCAACCAAGACACAGTGATATTATTGGCCAGATCAAACCAGAAAAAAACGACATTGACATACAGCCCTAGTCCTTGAAATTCTAAACGATACCTGGTCGCGATAACACCGGCGTCCGATGACGCTGATTTGATTTACGACGAACCTGGAACGAACCATGACAAAAGCAGCACCTCTCTCACTCGGCTTTATTTTGTTGCTGGCCGCCGCCGCCATGTTACCGGCGCAAACCAGTCCCACGGACGCGGCTGTCAATGAAGCCGTGCTTCGTCAGGCCAATACCATCATCCTGCGCCAAAAACTCCTGGATGCCAAAAACGCCGCCGCGCGCGGAGATTTGCCCGGTGCCGCCAAACTTTACGAAGACGCCAATACGCTGGTCGAGCAAATCGGCTCCGGCATCCCCGAAGAAAAGGCGCAAACCATTTCCGGCCTTGCTTCAACCCGGCTTGCCCTCGCCCGTCAGGCACAAAGTCAGGGCGATTTGCACGAAGCCGCCACACAGGTCAGCCGCGTGTTGAAAGTGGACCCGCAAAATGCCGCCGCTCTTGCCTTCAAGAAGAACAACGACAGAGCGCTTGCTTCCATGCGCGGCAAAATGCCCGACGAAGCGACGCTGCAACAAACTCAGTATATCGCTAATGACAAGACGGAAGCGGGCACGTTGGTGCGGGACGGCAAATTGCTTTACGAAATGGGCAAGTTTGATGAGGCCGAAGTCAAATTGAAAGAGGCCATGCAGCTCGATCCGGACAACGAGGGTGCCTTCTACTACATGAATTTGATCAAGCAGGCCGGTTACGACCGTGAAACGCGCGCGCACACAATCGACAACCAGGAGCGCATGGTGCAGGTGGAAAAGGCCTACGTGAAGCCGGTAAACCGCGGGTTGCTGCCCGTGCCCAATCCGTATGCCTTGACCAATCACGTCCGCACCGGTGCCGGTCGCGAGGTCATTTACAACAAGCTTGACCACATCCGGCTTGATTCGGTTTCCTGGCCCGAAGGACTGCCGTTGATCGAAGTTCTTCGCAATCTGAGCGAACAAGCCAAGCTGCGCGACCCGGACAAAAAGGGAATTAACTTTCTTTTTAATCCAAACGCAACGGCAGCCTCCGCGGCCCCCACGCCCGCTGGCGGCGCAATGACCATTGACCCAGCCACAGGATTGCCCGTGGCGGCTCCAGCCGGTGGTGGTGAATCCGTGGATGCCAGTTCCATCAATGTCAAATTGACATTAAGCGATGTGCGGTTGGCGGATGTGCTGGATGCCATTGTGTTGGTGGCGGATCATCCCATCAAATATTCCGTTGAGGATTACGCCATCGTTTTCTCAGCCAGGGGGCTGGAGCCGATGCCATTGGAAACGCGCACATTCAAACTGGATCCCAACACCTTCTATCAAGGCCTGGAAAGCGTGGGGGCGGAAAGTTTTGGTTCATCCAGTTCCAGCAGCAGCGGCAGCGGCAGCAGCGGCGGCAGCAGCGGCGGCGGTCAAAACGGAAACTCCACCGCCGCCGCGGTGGCGATCGTCAATGCATTCCCGGGAGCCTCATCAGCTCGTCAGTCGGGCACCAGCGGCCAGGGCGGTGGCGGTGGCGGCGGTGGCGGTGGCGGTCAGGGTGGCGGTCAGGGTGGCGGTGGATTGTCGTATGTGACAACAACTAATGCAACAGCGAACGTCAGTCTTGCAGCCAAAGGTTTCTTCACGACGCTGGGTTTGAATTTGGACCCGCCGAAGAGCGTTTTCTTTAACGACCGGTTGGGCGTGTTGTTCGTCCACGCGACATCGCAGGATTTGGACACCATCGAGAAAGCCATTCAGGTGTTGAACATGACGCCGCCGCAGGTGCATATCAAAGCCCGATTCATTGAAGTGGCGCAGGACGACACCGCGGCGCTGGGGTTTGACTGGTATTTGGGGAATGTCAATATGGGCAATGGAATAGTGGGCACCGGTGGCAACGCCGGATCGGTCACTGTGCCGACTTCGGCGATGACTGGTCCAGGGAGTGTTTATTCATCGGGTCTTTTTCCTGGGGCCTTGGTTAATGGCACCCCCGTTAATGCCATTTCAACCACGGTTCAAAGTCTAACGGGTGGCCTTAATAACACTGCTCCGGCCATTGCCTCGATAACCGGAATTCTGACCCAGCCCAATTTTCAAGTAGTCATTCATGCCTTGGAACAGCGCAGTGGAACCGAACTTCTTTACGAACCGGAAGTGACCACCATCAGCGGCCGTCAAACCCAGATGCGGGCGACCGACATCCTGACCATCATCTCGAGTTTCAGCTTCCAGCAAGGCACTGGTGGGACCACCACGACCACCACGGGCACAACGACCCCGTAAAACTTTTATCCATCCAGGTTTAACCATGAAAATGCATCAAAAGTTACAAGTTCTGACCAGGGTTTTCACCGTGTGTGCGGTGGGGGCCGTGTGGGGATTTGCCCTCGTGTCGCGAGCGCAAGTGATTAACAACCCGGTGCAACCCTCCGCCATCACGCCCAATCAGCAACAGATGGAAACCGGCCCCGTGCTGGACGTGATCCCGGTCGTTTTGTCCGACGGTTATACCATCAACCTCACCTTGATCCCGTCGGTGACCGAGTTCACTGGCTACGACCCGTCACCGACAATTCCCGGGGTCAACGTCGCCAACGTCGTGATGATTCCCACCATTCTGCCGCACTTTACCGTGCGCCAGGTCATCACCACCGTCAACATCTGGGATAACCAGACCGTTGTCCTCGGTGGATTGATTTCTTCTTCAGTCCAGACCGAGAAGGACAAGGTGCCGGTGCTCGGCGACCTGCCGCTGGTGGGGCGGCTCTTTCAAAGCCAGTCAAAAACTTCCGAGAAAAAAAACCTGATGATTTTTGTGACGGCCACCATGGTTGATCCGGCCGGCAACCGCGCGCATTCGGACGATGAACTGCCGTTTGCGCAAAACACCATTCCACCGCAACAACCGGGAGTGGAGGTGCGACCGGGGAACGCCGGAGCGGCGCCCGTGCCGGCGCGGTGAAAAAGTGGTCAAACGCGGAACAATGTTGTTCGTGGAATTTCCGGTTGAAACAAAATTGTGAAAACCACGAACCCGTTTGAAATACTGGAACCAGGGCGCTCGCACCCGGTAAATTTGTGGATCGGTTGCTGATTATTGATGGACACGCTTACGCTTATCGCGCGTTTCATGCGATTCGCGATTTGCGTTCGCCGGGGGGCCGGCCAACGAACGCCATTTATGGCTTCGTCAAAATGCTGGCAAAAATGCGGGCGGCCATTGGGCCGTCGCATTTGATTGTTGTGTGGGACGGCGGCCTGAGCGCCGAACGCACCGCCCGGTTGCCGGAATACAAGGCGCAGCGTCCGGGAATGCCGGACGATTTGAAGCTGCAGCTTGACGGGATCGTCAGTTATCTGAAAGCGGCGGGGGTCGCCTCGTTTTGCCGCGAAGGCGTGGAAGCGGATGATTACATCGCGTGCCTGGCGCGGCGCGCAGCGGATGCGGGCATGACCGTGGTCATCGCCAGTTCCGACAAGGATTTTATGCAGTTGGTGTCGGCGCGGGTCGGATTGTTGAACCCGAACGACAAGAACGGGACGGTTTGGACGGACGGGCAGGTGCGCGCCAAAACCGGCGTGGCACCGTCGCAAATTGTGGATTGGTTGAGTTTGACGGGCGACACCGTGGACAATATTCCGGGGGTGGCCGGCGTCGGGCCGAAAACCGCCGCTGAATTGCTGAATCAATTCGGCTCGGTCGCCGCGCTGTATGGGCGGCTGGGTGAAGTGAAATCGGAAAAGTTGCGCGCGGCGGTGCGCGACGCGGCGGACGCGGTGCGGCGCAATGGCGAATTGGTGCGGTTGCGGGACGATTTGCCGTGTGAATTTTCGCCGGGCGCGCTGGTGGAGAAACCGGCGGATGCCGGCCGGCTGCGCGAGTTGTATCAGCGCTGGGGTTTCAAGGGAATGCTCGCGGCGCTGGAGGAATCGGTGCGCGAACGGCAGGCGGTTTTGATTTAGAAAATGAATTTGGAACGCAAAAGTTTGTTGGTGGTCAAACGCGGAGCGCGGCTGTTTTTTCAGCGACGGTGCGCGCATTTGGGCAAAAGATTTTTTGGACAAAACACCCGGCTGCGTCTAAAATCCTGTAAAGCTTTTATGTTGTGGTTATTTTCCGCCCGCAGGGCCGCCATTTGCCTTTGCTGGGGGCTGGCCCTCGCTGCTCCTGTTGCTGTTTTTGGCCAGGCCTATTATCGAACCAACGGAACCGAATACGCGATTGTCGGTTCGTTGCCGGGCGATCAGGTTTTACCGGACGTGGCGGTGACGCCGAGCGGCGGCTTTGTCGTCTGGCAGGACAACATTACCGATGGCAGCGGTTGGGGCGTGAGCGCGCGGCGGTTGGACAGCACGTTGTCCGGCACGTTGAGCACGTTCCGCGTGAATGTCCAGGGGACAAATGATCAGGAAAATCCCCGCGTGGCATTGCTGAAAAACGGCGGCGCGGTTTTTGTGTGGCAGGGCGGGCAAAAGGGGTTCCAGCAGATTTATGCGCGGTTTCTTTCTCCCACCAATACCTGGCTGACAACCAGCGACGTGCCCATCAGTGCGCAGTTCGTCACAAACGTATTGGTATTGAATGGTTATGCCACCAACAGAACCTTGACTGTTAAAACGAATTGGAATCCGTCGCACACTAAAATAACCGGCTACACCACCAACACAACCACGACGGTTACCAAGACGGTTGCCACGAACACGACTGTAAACACCGTAAATTTTCAAATCAATCCCGCCGTCGCCACGCTGGCCAACGGCAACGTCGTGATCGTCTGGGGCAGTTTTGATCAGGCCGGCCCCAACAGTTTGCAGGACGTCTATGGGCAAATCCTGTCGCCGGCCGGCGTGAAAATTGGCGCTGAATTTTTGATCAATCAATTTACCCCTTACAATCAGCGCACCCCCACGGTGGCGGCGCTGGCCAACGGCGGATTCGTCGTTGCCTGGGTGTCCGAGCAGGAACGCGTGGTCGGCGTGCCGAATGCGAATGTGATGGCGGCGAATCAACAAGCTTATGCGAGCATTGACATTTACGCGCGACTTTACGACGCGAATGGCAACCCGCAGGGCAATGAATTTTTGGTCAACACGGATTTCAATCCCTGCGCCAATCCCGCCGTGGCTGCCGGATCGGATGGCGGTTTCATGGTGGCTTGGGACGCAAAAGACATGACCAGCCCCACGACCAACAGCCTGGATATTTACGCGCGCTCGTTCACCAGCGCGGGCGCGGGCAGCGGCAGCACGGTTGTTCGCGTGAACACCTATCTTTACGGCGATCAATACGCGCCGCGCATCAGTTCGCTGGGAACGGATTATTTGATTACATGGACGAGCCTCGGTCAAGACGGCTCCCGCGAGGGTGTTTATGCACAATTTATGCGCGGGAACGGCTCGGAATTCGGCGGCGAATTCCGGGTCAACACCACCACCGTCAGTTCGCAAATGCAACCGGCGGTGGCTTCGGATGGTGCCGGACAATTTCTGGTCGTTTGGACGAGTTTCACCGGCCTGGCCTATGGCTTTGATTTATATGCGCAGCGTTATCAGAATGTCGCCGCCGTGTTGCAGCCGATGGCCGCGCCGTTTGTCTGGGCCCCGTTTGTGTTGAGCAACAACGTTTATCAGCCGCAGTTGCAGGTCTCGTGGTCGGCGCTGGCGCAGCAGGGCATTTCCGTTTCCAATTACGAGGTCTATGTGGATGGCGCGGGGACACCCATGGCTGTGACGACGAACAACGTCTGGACGATGACGGCGGCAAATGGTTTGACGACCAACAGCACACACTCATTCCAATTGGATTATGTGACGACGGATGGACGACGCTCACCGATTTCGCCATCGGCCAGCGGCACAACCTGGAGCGGATTGAGCTGGGGTGGCATTCCTTACGAGTGGATGGCGGTATTTTACGGCGGATATTACAATGGCACGTATTATACAAATAATTGGCCGTCTCCCAATGCGCCGCCGCCGGAGACATCGGGTTCCGCGCCAACCCTCCTGCAAATATTTTTGAGCGGTGGCAATCCGTTGAATCCCAGCACCTGGCTGCAAACGGCGTTGACCAAGACATCGAAAGGTCAATTCTATCTTAGTTGGAACACGCAGCCGGGGCTGACGTATCAAGTGCAAATGACGACGGATTTCACCTCGTGGAGCGTTGTATCCAACGGTTCGGCACGGTTCGCGACGGGCACCAATGATTGGATGTATGTCGGGAGCGGTCCGGCGGGTTATTACCGCATTGTGCTTTTGCGTCAATGAAATTACGTATGTTGCAATTGATGAAAAGATTTTTGTGGATTGGTTTGCTGGCATCCGGTTTGCAAACGGCATTGGCTTTTTCGCTGTTGGGACCGTCCGCAACTTATTCGCCGGTGCCCCAAGGTGACCTCTGGCAGGTAGTGACCATCGGTTACACGACGCCAAATGGTGACGGTGTGGCGCCATATATTGCAGATTCCGCCCCATACGGCCCCAAAAACTTGGGCGAAGGATACCGTCGCAACACGCCGGTGATGTATTACACTTTTGATCCAAGTTTTGGCGATTGGTTCGGTTCAAACGGCGAGGACGCTGTGCAACAGGCGTTTGACATCTTGAATAATGCCTTTACCAATAATCCAACGGGTGTGACCAATGGGATGGACGGTTACAGCGCCAACCTGTCGGAATTTCCTTTGAATTCGCAGGGCGAAAATTATACGGCGGCTGGCTTGGGCTTGCTGGATGTGAAATCGTACACGCTGAGCCTGTTGATGGAACAGTTGGGTTTGGCCGACGCAATCCGTTACACCTGGACGCTGCATAATCGTGTAACACCTTATCCGGCGGGATGTACAGGTCCCTGCCCGCTTTGTTTGGGCTACTTGGTTGTCATGAGGAATTTCGACTTTTACCTTACTCCACTTAATTACAATCCACCTGACTGGGGTCAGTACTCACCCTATGTCAATGGCGAATTATATACCTATTACATTTCAGAAGACTGCGGCCTTCCCTATGCTCCAGATGCGGATGCGTTTGAAATCCCCCCTGATCCGATAATCAACAATGCCCCGGTTGCTTCAGGCCACGGCGAAGGGGCTCTGCAGACGGGTTTCTTTTACACCGGGTTGACGCGGGACGATGCGGCGGGATTGCGCTGGCTTTACAGCTCAAACAATTTCGATACCCCCAGTGCGGGTTATCTGGAATCGTCGGCGGCCGGAAGCGTGGCCGTGAGTGGCGGCGGCGGCGGCGGCAATGGCCCGCCTTTTCAATTGACCACCTCCAGCCTCGCGATTTTGTCGTTCACGGACCCGGCCGCGCTGCAGACGCTTTTCCCGGGCCTCGTGATTGACAGCGTGACGACCAATCAGGTGAACGGGCAGACCAGTTATGTTTATACTTTTGGGAATCTGGTGACGTATTCCTCCTCGACCAACACGCCGGTGAAGATTCAAGTTATAACCACCAAGATTGCGCCGCCGATTGGCGCGCCCGCTGGCACCCCGCCCGTCACCACCACCACCACCCGCACCACCACGGTGGTCCAGTCGAATCTCCTTTCGGGTGATTTTTACATCATTCCGACCAACTCGTGCGGATTAACCGTGCTGGGCGTGGTGGCCACCAACGTGACGACGGTCACAAACTTTTTTGGGGCCGTCACCAATGCGCCGAGCTCGGCCACGACCGTCATCACTTCGACAAATCGGATCATCACTTCAACGAATCACGTCTTGTTGGTGACGCTGTGCACGAGTGCGCCGGGCACAACCAATAGTGCCAACGTGGTGGGTGATTTTCAAGGCATTGAAAGAGTCCGGTTCGTGCGGATGTCGGATGGCAATTATGATTATCTAACCGGCCAGTTCTATAATCCCACTACCAATCAATACTCGATGGTTTTGATGCGGAATGGCCAGGCCAGCACGGTGGTGTTTCAACGCGTGGTAACAACGCCTGATTTTGTTTTTCGCGCGCAGGACATGCAGCTTGGCCCGGGGGGAGGTTATATTTTCGGTTCCACATATCAACGAAACCTCGTTTTCAATCAAAGCAATGAAGGCGCCGGCCTTGCAGGGCCGGGAACCCTTGATCCCCCCAGCACAATCACCTACGACAAAGTCGGTCCGTCTTACTTTAATTACTCTCCATCATTTTTGAACGGACCGGATGCGGCCGCTAGGCGCTGGTTTATTTGGAGTTCATTCGATGGCACGACCAACGCTCCGGTTATTTATCCCAACGGCACCAGCATTGCGAATCTGGCCGCCGAGGCGCTGATCCAAATTTCTCCCACCACCTTGCCGGACGCGACCAATGGGATCAGTTACAACGCCGTGTTGTCGGCGGCCGGTGGCCAGGCGCCCTATGCTTGGGGCCTGGCATCCGGGTCGTCCGCTTTGCCCGCCAATTTGACTTTATCGCCGGCCGGCGTGATTTCCGGCACGCCAGCCGAAAGCGGGACGTTTGACTTTGTCATTCAAATGACTGATTCCAGCTTGCCCACTCCAACCTCGGTGCGAATGGATTATTCGATCACGATTCACTAAGGAGCGACTGTCAAATGAAGACAAATTTTTCCAAATCAGCCGGGCGGCTGCGGGGAAAGTCCTGGGCGTTTTTGCTGGGCCTGGTTCTGTCCGTCTTTGCCGCCAAAGCCGCGGATTCCTTGTATAGCAACAGCGGAACGATTAATGACGGAAACATTCCTCAAGTTGACGCGACAAACTTTAATAATTCCGGCACGTGGAACATTTCTGGTTTGACGGCGCCTTACGAAACCGCCGATACGCTTAACTACACCAATACCGGCACGATGACCAGCTCGGTGGGCTGGGAATTTGATTTTGGATCTCAAACCATAGCGCATTCATTCTATGGCGGCCCTTATTTGTCGGCCAATTTCGTCAATGGCAACGGCGCGACGATTGAGGCGGACGATGGTTATATTTACAATCCGCCAACCTCACAGAATCCGTCTCTCGTGAGTTACTTGTTGATATGCGCCACGAATATCGTCAACAAAGGCACGCTCATTGCCGGCGCCAACGGTGAGATTATTTTGTCCGGTGCCAATGTAAATCTCAGCCATAGCGGAGGGTTGGAGATTACACCCATCGCTGGAGGTGTCGGCAGCAATGGCCTGACAAACTTTGTGCCGGATACGTCCATCTACGATGAGTATTGGATGGCAACCAACGGCAACTTTACGTATCCCGGATCGCCGTGGAACGGAGCGACGTTGGGGACCCTCACGGGCACGGGCGTCGGTGAGCCCTGCGGGGTGACGAATGGCACGATTACAATCGGGCCCCTCGTTCCCAACGTGATTGATTCATTTACCACCAATGTAGAGCCTCATTCGTTGACACTAACTAATATCGGCGGGTCAACGACCAACTTTATTGTGTATAGCAACATAGTCAATCAGGGGGTTTTTGTGTACACCGGTACTAATAATGGGATAACCGGGCAGATAAGGTTCACGCCGAGTTTGATTTCTTCAAATCCTTTTTGCACCGTTGCCATCCAGTTGGCGTCGGCATCCACCAGTGTCATAACGGAACAGACGCAAACCAACGCCATTTACATTGTGGATTCTTTTGCGTCCTCCACCAACCATGGGATTAACAAAAATACCGTCCTGAACCCTGCCGCCGTTTGCAGTGACGCAACCTACCGTCCGGCGGCTTTTGTTCTGTCCCGGAACGCTCCGGGTGCGTTTACCAGTACCAATAGTTTTACCGGCGACGGAGTGCCCCCGCCCACTTTTTTCTACGACCCGTTAACCTTCACCAATTTTAATGTAACGGGTGGTTCCAGTGCCGCTTACTCCGCCCTCATTGATAATGTGGCGGCGCAAGTGGCGGCCGGTTCTTCCGACACCAATTTGCCGGGCCGGGTCCGGATTTATGCCGGCACTTTGAATCTCAACCTGACCCGCGTGCGCGCCGAAGGGGGGATCCTGATTCAGGCGAGCAATCTCACCAACAGTGTCAACGCGGTCATGGATTGCCAAAACTTAAGTTTTGACCTCGGTTCCACCAATGGCCTATTGAACTTTGTGAATCTTGCGGGTCCCAATGTCTCCCGGTTGCAGGGGACTATTGACATGTACAGTGCCGTTTGGAGTAATACGATGGTGGTCGTCTATCTCAACAATTACGCGTCCGTCGTCACCAACAACGGGACTTCTTCCACCACGAATTGGGTCCAATCGCCTCTAACTAATATCGTCACGGTGAATCTGGCTTTAACGGCTGTGGATGCCAGCGGGCTTTCGAGCACCGTGCCGGTGACGGTCCAGGATTTGAGCCTGCACAGCACCAACATCGTCGTGACCGATTCCGTGACTGTGGGCAATTCGTTTCTGCTCGATGGGCAAACTTTCACGCTGCTGGGAGAACTGTTCCTTTTCGACTCGGACGAGAATTGGACCTATGCCAACGCGCCGAACCTCCGCTATTTCACCAATAACGGGGAACTCTACATTCCGAACAACGCGCATTTTGGAGACGACAGGGCAGTGCCTTATGCGGAATTTGTCAACAACGGGTTCATTGATTCGGGCGGTCAAACGATTGACAGCCTCGACCTTCAGATTATTAACGGGATTAACGAGACCTCTGTGGGTAATTTCTCCGCCACGGCCCGGTCAATCGAAATAACGGGACCCACCTTTTTCCCTTATTACATTTATAATAATTCAATCTATTCAGCGAACGATATTCAGCTCTCCGCCAACACAGTGCTGATTGACCCCGCGGCTCTCTATGCCAATGGGGCGCTGGATTTCACCGTGACCAATTCCTTGTCCGACAATGGCGCGGCAAACTTCTTCACTTGTTACAACGGGTTCAATTTGTGGATCAAACCGGGGACCGGGGATTTGCTCGGCACCACCGTCACAAACATTGCGCTTAACGGTGGTGAGGTTGACAACTATTGGGCCGGTCAGGACCGCGGGACAAACGGGGCCGGTTTCCTCAATAATGTGGCGATTGGCACGTTGGTTTTGTCTCCGCAAGTCGATTCGCAACATTCGGCCAATCTGGAGCAGGATTCGCTTTTCACTTTCACCGGTGTCGGCCCGGGCCCCAGCAACGCCATGTATGTCGCCAAGCTCGACCTGTCCCAGCTCACCACCAGTTCCGCGAACCTCGCGAGCATGATTCAGATTAATCCCGGCATGAAAATTTATTTCTCCCATGCCAATCTTGGCTTTACCCCGCCGGGAAGTCCTACGCCGACGCCGGAGGATTGGCTGCAGGCCCAGTTCCCGAACCAATTCATCTACTTGCCCAATCCGGTCGTCACCCAAAGCGGCACGGTGGACTGGAACACCGTGTATCAACGGATAGACGGCTTTGGCGCTTCTTCGGCGTGGCGGAGGACTTGGAACACGAATTTGGCTGACATGTTCTTCTCCACGAATAATGGCACCGGAACTTCGCGCGATGGCAGCACTAACTACGCATTTACCGGCATCGGCCTTTCCCTGTTGCGCAACCACATTGCGTATGCCAATTCAACTTCAGCGAGCGACACACCGAGCACGGTCGAAACCAACATCATGCAATGGGCCCAAGCCCGCGGCGCCAAGGTATGGAGCGCGCCGTGGACTCCGGCGGCCGGATTCAAGGATTCCGGCGTAGTGGACGGTGGTAATTTTGTCGGGACTGCCGCCAACTATCAGGCCTACGCCAGTCAGTTGGCCAACTATGTGGTCAGCATGAAGAACCAAGGTATCAACCTTTATGCCATCTCCGTCCAAAACGAGCCCGACAGCAATCACCCTGACCCAAACGGTTACGAGTCTTGTATATGGAATGAACAGCAGATTCATGATTTCATTCCTTACCTTTACAACGCGCTGACGAACGCCGGAGTGGGATCAACGAAGATCATGATTCCCGAGGGTGAGAGCTGGCAGGGCAGTAGTCATCTCTACTCCATCGCCATGAGCGACAGCACTTCCAACATGGTGGGTATCATCGCTGACCACAATTATAATACCACCCCACCGAGCGGAATACCGATACAATTGGCAAGTTCCGGGAAGCCAACCTGGGAAACGGAAACGGCCAATCTCGCCAGCGGCAACAGCAACAACATCGCCGACGGAATGTATTGGGCCAATCGAATTTACTTGTTCATGACCGTGGCGCAGGCAAATGCCTGGCACTATTGGTGGCTCATCACTGGTAATTCTAATGGGAATGCGGGTTTGGCGGACACCAACGACATACCGAACAAGCGCATGTATGTGCTCGGCCAATACAGCCGGTTTGTCCATCCCGGTTACTACCGCGTCGGCGTCAACACCAGCAGTGGTGCCTTGTTGGTCACGGCTTTCAAGGATTCGGCCTCGCCGGCCTTTGCCATTGTTGCCGTCAATACCAGTGACTTCATTGCTGTCAATCAGACTTTCAATCTGACTAATTTCCCTGCCGCCGGCTACGTGACGCCGTGGATTACCTCCAGCAATCTTTCACTTGCCAATCTGCCGCCCGTCACGGTAAGCAATTCGTCCTTCACCTACATCATTCCGATCCAGAGCGTTGTGACCTTCGTCGGTCAGGCCACCACTAATGCGCCAGCCGTGGTTCTGCAACTGACACCGGTGGCCGATCCAACAATCAACGCGGGGGTGACTTTGATGATCACCAATGCGGCGACGGATCCCAATGTGCCGCCGGCGTTGACCTTTAGCTTGTTGAGCGGTCCAACCAATGCAGCCCTCACGGCGCTTAACGCCACCAATATCCTGTTCAAGTGGCGACCGCTGGTGAGCCAGGCCAACACGACAAACTTGATCATAGTGAAAGTCGCGGATAGTGTGGGTCAGAGCGCAACCAACAGCTTTAAAGTCATTGTGAATCCGCTGGCGCAGCCCAGGTTCAGTTCGATCAACGCTTCCGGCGGGCAAATCAACCTGGCGCTGACGGGGACGACGGGGCCGGATTACACGTTGTGGACTTCGACGAACCTGGTGACTTGGCAGACGTTGTCTACAACGAACTCGCCGCCCCTGCCGATCACGCTGGTGGTCACCAATACCAGGGACCGCATGCGCTTTTATCGCATCCAGGCCGGGCCGTGATCAAATTCAACTCCCTGTAAGTTGCCCGACGCAACCCGCGCCGGGCCTTCATGTCTCCGGCCGGTGGAAGGGCGATGATTGCCAAAACCATCACGATGGCGCGTTCACCGTTCCAATGACCGGCGTCCCGGCACGGCTTCAGCCGGTTTTCGCAACACGATGAGGTCGTGTAACCTGCCCGCCTTGACGATAAATTCTCGTCGCGCAAAAAAAATCCGGCTTTATCATGGGGTTGATGAAACTCCTCGGACTGACCGGCGGCATTGGCATGGGAAAATCCACCGCTGCCGAATTCCTCCGCACCCGCGGCGCGCAAATCGTGGACACCGACGAACTTGCGCGCCAGCTTGTCCAGCCCGGCCAGCCCGCGCTCACGGAAATCCAGACTGAATTCGGCAAAAAAGTCATCGCCCCGGACGGCCAACTTCGCCGGGAGGAACTGGCGGAAATCATTTTTGCCGATGCTGCCGCGCGCAAAAAACTCGAAACCATCCTCCACCCGCGCATCCGCGAACGCTGGCTCGCCCAAACTGAAATCTGGCGCAGGGAAAACCGCGCGCTCGCCATCGTTGTGATTCCGTTGTTGTTCGAAACCCGGGCCGAATCCCATTTCAACAAAATCATTTGCGTCGCCTGTTCCGCCGCGACGCAGCACGAACGATTGCTCGCGCGCGGGTGGACGCCGGAGCAAATCAAGCAGCGCCTGGCCGCGCAATGGCCGGTTGAGCAAAAAATTTCCCGCGCCGATTTCGTTGTGTGGACCGATGGCGCGCTGGACGCGCCCGCGCAGCAACTCGAACGAATTTTCGTAAAGCTTTGATATAGCAGTTCCAGTTAACATGGGCACAGTTAAATATGCCTTTGGGAAAAGCGGCGGAGGGCCGCCGCAGTCCAAGACGCTGTGCGCGACACGATGATTCATGAAATACGCGAAGCGTTTTGGAGTGCGCCAGTCCTCTGGCGCTGTGCCAGCAGACGAAATGTCCGCGAGATTTCCGCATGAGCTTTTGTGTGCCAATGACAAAATGAACTGCTATAAGTAAGTTCACCAATAAGGGAGGCCTTCCGGATTCACTGAAGAGCCCTTTTGCCTTGTCTTAATCCGTGTTCATCCGTGTCCATCCGTGGTTTAATTGAATAGATACGGCTTCAGCTTCCCGGTAATACCCTGGCAATGGCTTCGCGCAGGTCTGCCAGCAAAAATGGTTTGCTGATTATGCAGTCCACGCCCGGAAGCGGATTACCGGAAGCCTGCAACATTTCGGCATAGGCTGAAATCATTATGATTGGCTGATGGGGCAGGCGCTTCTTGATGACGGCGGCCAGTTCATCACCCTTCATTCCCACCATGGCATAATCCACGGTGACCAGGTCAAACTTGCCCTGCTCAAGCAAGGACAAAGCTTCTTTGCTGCCATTGGCAGTCTGGACTTCGTGCCCGTCAAACTGAAGCATCATCTTGATGGCATCACAGACGGCGGGTTCGTCGTCCACCACCAAAATCCGCCGCACTTGATTTTTCGGTGCTGGCATTTGGTCGTAGGATAAAAAGCGAATTTATGCCCATTTCACTCGAAAACAAATATTAATTTAAACCGGCTGGCTTGCAATTCCAGGGACGCATTGGACTTTTATACTACGGACAATTCACGTTGTTTTGGCAAAAAAACAGAGGTTTTGCGGCATGACAAACCTTTTCCAGCCTTCATCAAGACCATCGGCGACTTGCTCGTGGTACGCCGCAAAGAACCGGCTTGATTCGCCAACAGCTCTCGGAAACAGCGGGAATTGCCATAGGCGCGTGACTTTGCGGAAAGCGGTGCGGCGGGGGGCAATGGCGGAATTCCCGGCGACGCCTGAATTCAAGTCATTTTGGGCTTTGACATGGTTGAAAAGTAGATGTAATTATTTCAATTAGATATTCGCAAGGTGGATGCAACGAATCTGTGCCATGAGCATTTTGCCCGTTTCACGAACTTCAGCGCTTGCAAAAGGAGCGAGCAGGGGGGCTTTTACCCTGATCGAACTGCTGGTGATGATTGCCATCATCGCCATCCTGTCGGCGATTTTGTTGCCGGCATTGTCCCAGGCAAAAGGGCGGGCGCAGGCCATCCTTTGCCTGAACAACACCAAGCAGCTCACCCTGGCCTGGCAAATGTACGCAGACGATTTCGAAGGCCGGCTGCCCTACAACCTCGGCATGGCCGGGTCGTCGTTTCGCACTCCGCTCAACTGGGTCAACAATGTCATGACCTGGGGGCTTGACCCGGATAACACCAACACCGCCACCCTCACCGAAGCAAGTCTCGGCCCTTTTGTCAGTCAGGCGACGGCCATTTACCGTTGCCCGTCCGACCACGTCGTCAGCGCGGCCCAAAGCGCCGCCGGCTGGGACGGGCGCATCCGCAGTTATTCGATGAACGCGATGGTCGGCAATGCCGGCGACTTTTCCACCAACGGTTTCAACATCAACAATCCCGATTACGTGCAATTTTTTAAGATCACGCAAATTCCGCAGCCCACCGAAATTTTTGTGTTTCTCGACGAGCATCCGGACAGCATCAACGACGGCTATTTTCTCGAACGCGACTATTACCCGGAATGGCACGACCTGCCCGCCTCCTATCACAACGGCAGCGCCGCGTTTTCGTTTGCCGATGGACACAGCTTGCTGCACCGCTGGACACAGTCCGCCACCGACCGACCGCCGCTGCCGGACACCGCGAACCTCCCCATTCCCGTCCCTCCCAACGGGAATGACGACCTCGAGTGGGTGCTCGATCACATGAGCGTGGATCACAACTGACGACTGGCCGTGCTCACAAATACTGCCGCAGGGTTTGTTCGTCTCCTTCCATCCCCAGCACGTACAGCTTGTCACCTTGCGTCCAGGTCACCGTCATGAGTTTGTTGACCTGGACAAACTGGAGCGAACCCGTCGGCGGCGCATTCTTCACCGTGGAACGGTCAATGACGAACAGCCAAAGATCGCTTTGCTGTCCCGGCGGCAGCGGCTTGCCGGTGCGGAAACAAATCATCGAAACTTTTGCGCCTTGCCAGCCTTCAATCGCACAGCCGGTCACAGCGGTTTTTTTCAAAGGAGCGGGCAAAACGTAATCCGCCGGCGCGTGATTTTGCGCGAGGTAGGCGCGGACCTGTGCCGGATTATTCGTCGCCAGATCCATGCTGTAGCCTTGCAGCGCAACCCTCACCATCCGGCTTCGGTAAATGGCGAATGTATCCTCATTCCCGCGGTGCGGGAACCAGAGCGGTGCCAGGACAACCAGTGTCAGTGCCGCAACGACCGCCGCTGCCGCCAGAACCGCTCGCTGCCGCCAAAAAATAACTTTCTCCTGTGCCGCCTGTTCGGAAATGATTTGCTCCTTCAGTCCGGCGGGCACGGTGATTTGCCGGAATCCGGCGCGCAACGCCTCCTGCCGCGCGCAATGCTCCGCCAGCCAGCGCGTCAGGTCCGGGTCCTGCTTCGCCAGCGCGAGCGCCCCGGCAATTTGTGGATCATCGGCGTCCGCCGTGCCGGGCCGGTAGAGCAGCAAAATGGTTTTGGCTTCGTCGCGATTCACAAATCTGGTGGCTGGGGTTGCGTGGTGGTGCCCGTCAGCAGTTGGTGCAGCCGTCCGAGGCCGCGGGTGAGGCGCGATTTGACGGTGCCGAGCGGCACGTCGAGAATTTCGGCAATCTCGTTGTAGGAACAATCCTGCAGGTAAAACAACGCGACGGGCGCCTGATAAATTTCATCCAGACGCGCCAGGGCCTCGAGCGCCTGTCCGGCGTCGAGGCGGTTGACGGTGGGCGGCGACACGACGGGAAGTTCCGCTGCTGCGAATTCCAGTTCGATGTGCGGAAAGCGGGTCTGCCTTCGCCGCGCGCCGAGAAACTCGCGGTGCAGGGTGGTGAACAGCCAGGTTTTCACTTTGGATGCGTCGCGCAACTGGTGGCCTTTGGCCGCCCAAATGCAAAAAGTTTGTTGTGTGAGGTCACAGGCGTCCGACTCGTCACGGGCGAGGCTGAAGGCAAATTGGTACAGCGGCTCGTAATAACAAGCCACCAACCTCTCAAAGTCCAGGCCTTCAGCCATATCGCAACATTGAAGTTAAGAGCCCATACCCGGTCATTTTGTTCCCGGAAATTTGTGGGAACAAAGGCCATCTTTATCCCTCTCACTTGCAAATGGGAGTGGAATTTTCACTCAAAACATTTTTGGCCGGCACGGCTGGCACAAATCCATCGTGCCCCGGTCATTTGACAGGCCACCAATGAACTTAATGAAGCATTATGAATGTGACACGTTATTTATGCAAAATGGCGCTCCTGAGCGCGGGGATTGCTGTTTTTAACAGCCCGCTTTCCGGTTTCGCCGCCACCGCCAATGTGACGGTGGGGAGCCCAACTGACCGCTTCTCGCCCACCAATGTCACCATTGCCGCAGGCGATCAGGTGATATGGACTTGGGTTGCCAGTGGTCACTCTTCCACCAGCGGCACGAATGGGTCTCCGAGTGGATTCTGGAATTCGACCGTGCTCGCTTCCGGCTCCAAATTTACCAACGCATTCCCTGTCACAGGTATTTACAGGTATTATTGCTCGGTGCATTATCCCGTCGGCATGACCGGCGCGGTGATTGTCGCCGCCGCCAATTTGCCGCCGACCGTTTCCATCACCAATCCGGCGTCCGGCGCGGTCTTCGCCGCACCCGCCAATATCACGATTCAAGCCTCGGCCTCGGACAGTGACGGGACGGTCACCAACGTGCAATTCCTGGTTGATGCAAACCTGGTGGCCAACGTCCCGACAGCTCCTTTTTCTGCCGTAGCCAACAGCTTGGCGGCGGGCAGCCACACCCTCTCCGCTGTTGCTTCGGATAACAGTGGTGCAACCGCCACCAACCAGGTCGTGATCAGCGTCGTCGCTCCGGTGTCGGTCCTGCTCAGTGCGCCGCAGCCGGTTCCGCCCGGGAAGTTCAGGTTCCGTTACACGGCGAATGCCGGGCTGAATTACATCGTCCAAAGTTCCACCAATCTGCTTTCACCCAATTGGACCACCCTCGTCACCAACACGGCAGACAGTGGCTCGATCAATTTCACGGACCTCAACGCGTCGTTCAATCCCGGATTCTATCGGGTCGGACGTTTGCCGAATCCGTGATTCGTTACCAACAGGCAATCATGACAAAAAAATATGAGGCGGCGGGAATTATTCATCAGCGCATTGTCGTCCGGTTTGTTGATGCTGATTTTGTCCGGTGCGAAATCCACCGGGTCGTTCCCATTATCCAGCGGGGAGGCAACGAACCCGCAGTCATTCATGGCAAAAGGAACGGTGATGGAGTTCAAGCCGGACGGCCGGACGGTGGTCATCCGGCACGAAGCCATTTCAAATTACATGGCGGCCATGACCATGCCGTTCAAGGTGAAAGACTCAAAAGAACTGGCCGGCTTGCACCGGGGCGATGAAATTTCATTCCAGCTTCAGGTCACAGAATCGGAGAGCTGGGTGGAGCAGATCGCCAAAATCGGAACGGTTTCGTTGCCGCCCATTCCAACCCCGGCCACTTCACCAGCCATCCGGCCGAGTCATCCGTTGCTGGATTACAAGTTCACCAACGAACTGGGCCAGGCGGTAAGCTTGAACGATTTTCGCGGGCAGGCGCTGGCCATCACATTTTTTTACACCCGCTGCCCGCTGCCCGATTATTGCCCGCGGCTGTCGAAAAATTTCCAGGCAGCGCAGCAAAAACTCGAATCCCTGCCCGGCGTTCCCGCCAACTGGCATCTGCTTTCCGTCTCCTTCGACACGGAATTTGATTCGCCGCCGATGCTGAAAGCGTATGGAAACAGTTACCAATACGATCCGAAGCATTGGAGCTTTCTCACCGGCCCGGCGGACAAGATCGGCGAACTCGCCCGGCAGGCCAACGTCAGCTATCAATACGATGCCGGCACCTTCAATCACGATTTCCGCACGCTCATCATCGACGCCGCCGGCCATTTGCAGATGGTTTTCCCAACGAGCGGGGACCTTTCCGACCAGATTGTCGCCGAAATCATCAAGGCCGCCGCCGCAACCAACTCGCCGGACACTGGAAATCAAAACCGACAATCGATCCCGTTCTCGAATTGTGGAATTCCTCGGGGTGACTCGAAACCGGTCAACCCTGCTGGTGGCTTTCAATGATTTACCAGGTGGGTTTTTACACCTTGCGGTTTGCGCAGTTTAACCCCGGCCCGGCCCAGCCCCGGCGGCGTCAGGGTGCAGCCGTGCCAGGATGGTTGGATGATAACGGACTTGTGGCAGATTTTTTCCGGGAACTTTTTCGGCGGCTGATCCTCTCACCTTTCGTAAAACAAGACGGTTGTGTCTTTTTGAAATCCAAAGGGTGTTCATCCCGTTGTTGTTCGCGTCAATAAAGACTGCAACCGAAAGTCTGATACAAACAAAAACAAAAGGAGAAAATATTATGATTAAATCACACCTTAAAGGTTCGGCCGGGTTTTCTTTCCGTGCCGCCCTCATCGCCATCAGCGTTCTGGCCCTGGCTGGCAGTGCTTTGGCCAGGGATACGAAGTTCAAACATAAGTTCAATGATCGGGGCAACATCCTCATCGCCGATCAGTTCAACAACCGTGTCATTGAGACGGACACGAATGGCATTATTATCTGGCAATTCGGGCTCGGGCCGAACGACTTTTCGGACAAGTCCATCATCGGCGTCAACGACGCCCAGCGCGTCGGGGAATTCACCCTGATGGCCGGCACCGGCACACCTGCAGGCGTGATTCCGCAGGCCCCCGACGGCGCTCCGGACAACCGTGTCATTCTGGTGGACCCCAAAGGTAGAATCGTCTGGCAATACGGCCAGTTCGGACAAACCGGTTCGGGTCCCAACCTGCTGAATACGCCGGTGCAGAACACGTGGCTCCCGAACGCCCACGTCCTCATTACCGACCAGGCCAACAACCGGATTATCGAGGTGAATCTCAAGAAGAAAATCGTCTGGCAATACCCGGGTTCTAACACCAATGACGCGGACCAGCTCAGTGGTCCGAACTCCGCCGAACTGCTCGAAAACGGCCACATCCTGATCGCCGACCAGGGCAACAACCGGGCGATCGAGGTCACGCGCGGCGATCAAATCGTCAAAACGTTCACCGCCGGCGACACGGTTAATATTGTCGCGTTCGCCAGCCGCCTTGAAAACGGGGATACGCTGCTAACCGATGCCGGCAACTCCCGTGCTGTCGAAGTCGATACCAACGACGTCGTGGTCTGGCAATACGTCACGGATACCGACCCATTGAGCGTTCCGGCGCCCCTGCCGACCCGGGCAATCCGGCTGCACAACGGCGATACGTTGATCAGTGACCAGTTTAACAACCGCGTCATCCGGGTCAACATGGCCAAGGAAATCGTCGCCAGCTACGGACTCCCGCTCGCGGGTGGGGACCCGATCGGGAACAACGTCGGCTATGACATTTTCACAACGCAGAACGGGTTGTATTCGCCCTACGATGCGAAAGTGGTCGGGGACTATACCGGGTTGACGCCACCCGAAGGTTTCGAATTTGACCGATAGATTTTGAGACGAACACCGTTCTGCTCTCCCGATTCACGGGAGAGCGGAACGGCTGAAGAAGAATAATCACCACATAGGAGGATCGCTGTTTTGGTTGGCAGTTGAGCCACAGCCATCGGAAGTCAAGCGCCGACCAAGCTGGGGAGCAGCGAATCTCCCACACCGCCCGGAAATTGAAAGGGCGGTGGCTGTTGGCTCCAGTTCTCCTCATCATGTCCCTCGCCCCGCCCAGGCGGGGAGCGGGTGGTCACGCAACGCGGGAACCGGGTGAGGGGCTCCACAAAATCAACCAAACAAACCGATTCTGGTCGCGCTCTGATATTTGGTAGGGCGGCGCTGCCGCGCCGCCATCCGTTGCACGGCCTGTAGTGCGGACAAATTGTCCGCGAATGGTTGGAGTTCAAGTTTCAGCTTGTGTTGGGCGCGATAGCATTGCCGCTTGACTCTCAACCCTCAACTCTCAACCATAAACTTTCAAATGGGCACGCTCTATTACGGTGACAACCTCGACATCCTCAAGCGTTACATCAAGGACGAATCGGTTGACCTCGTTTATTTGGATCCGCCCTTCAACTCCGCACGGTGAAAGATTTGATGGAAAGCAAAGGCATCGAGCATCCGTCCACCGTCGCTGCCACGGACGAAACGTTCAAAAAAGCGCCGGAATCCAAGAAAAAGCAACACGAGCAAAAAGCGTTGGAGTTGTGAAAAATGAGACAGGACAAGCCCCAATTGCCGTGGAAATGCGGTCCGGGGGCGGTTTCTTCTACCTCTCCCCGCTTGGACGAGGGGGGAAGATTTTTTTGCCTTTTCGGTTGGCCATGCTTAAATTAAATTAAATAATTCGATTCGACAATATGACAGTCGCGTGAAAGAAAGAGTTCCGGCTTGGACGTCGAGCAGGAGGTCGCTTCCCGCGAAGATCAAAAACAGGAAAATAAACACGAAAAAAACTCGTAACTCATTGGCTGTTGGCTTGTGCGCTGTGGGTTTATTCACTGGCATGTTGAGTGTGGCGCAGGCGGACACCATTGCTTTCTCTCCCACTCTGTCGTTAAATGGAGCGGGCGTGGGCAACGATGGGTTTTTCTTCACGCCGACCACCGCAATCTCGGTCACAGAGCTCGGCTACGTTGACTGCGGATTCAGCGTTGGTCATGACGTCGGTCTGTATGACGTCTCCACCTCAACTCTGCTCGCGAGCGCAACGATTACAGGCTCCTCGACACTGGACAGCGGTTTCTATTACAACTTGATTGCACCGGTTTCGTTGACGGCAGGGAATGAGTATGCCGTTGTCGGCACCCAGGTCGAGGCTGACAATAATTGGACTGTTGATTCTCTGGTTGTTGCCCCTGAAATTACTTTTGATGGTTACTTCTACGACCACAACACAACCCTGGATATACCTACAATTCCATATGACACCGCATACTTCGGCCCCAATTTTCAGTATGAAGTTGTCCCTGCTCCCGAACCCACGACGATGACGGTTATTGTCGCGGGCGTGTTGCTGCTGCTGCCGTTTAAGGCCGGCGCCCCGCGGATGCTGCGCCAGAACCGCACGCCATAAAAGTTGATCAAGCCGGCCTTTCCGGGAAAGGCGGGCAGCCATGCTATTACAGCGGGAAATGATTGAATAAGGGTGGCAGCCGGCGTGAGCCGGCTCATTCTTCTCCGTTCGCAGAAGATCAGGGCGTCCGTCCACCGTCGCCGTCACGGATGAAACGTTCAAAAAAGCGCCGGAATCAAAGAAAAAGCACGGCGAACAATCGGCATTGGGATTGTGAACAAACCCTGCTAACCTTTTGCCGTTATGTTGCTGACCAAAGATGAACTGCACAGCCTGGTTGAACTGATGCATCAGTCGCCGCACTCGCTGCTGGGCATGCAGCCGTTGGGTGGCGGTTCGGGTCTGGTCGTTCGCGCGTTTCTGCCCGATGCCGCCAAAGTCGAAGTCCAGCCGGTTCACGAAAAAGACAAACCCAGGTTCGCGCTCAAGCGCATTCACGAAAGCGGACTTTTTGAAGGCGTTACGAAATCGGCCAGCCGCGTTTACGCCTACGACCTGGTGGTCACCAATCATCAGGGCCAGACCCGCCGCACCCGCGACGCGTTTTCATTTCTGCCGACGCTGGGCGAATCGGATTTGTTTTTGTTCGGCAAGGGCGATGAACGCCGTATTTACGAAAAACTCGGCGCACAGTTGCGCGTGATTGACGGTGTGCCCGGCACGAGCTTCGCCGTCTGGGCGCCGAACGCGCAGCGCGTCAGCGTCGTTGGCGATTTCAACCATTGGGACGGACGATTTCATCCCCTGCGGTTGCTCGGCGCGTCCGGCGTCTGGGAAATTTTCATTCCGGGCGTCGGCGTCGGCGCGCATTACAAATTTGAAATCCGCGACGCGCACGGTCGCATCTCGCTCAAGACCGATCCCTGCGGATTTTTCTTCGAGGTGCCGCCGAAAAACGCCGCCATCGTCTGGGACACGCGCCAATTCAAGTGGAACGACGGGGCCTGGTTGCAGCGGCGCCGCGAACGCGATGCGCTGCGCTCGCCGATGAGCGTTTATGAGGTCCACGTCGGTTCCTGGCGGAAAAAAACGGCGAACGAATCGTGGAGCTACCGCGAGCTAGCCGAACCGCTCGTGCTTTACGTCAAGCGCATGGGGTTCACGCACGTCGAATTCCTGCCGGTGGCCGAGCACGCGTTTTATCCGTCGTGGGGTTATCAAGTCACCGGCTTTTACGCGCCCACGAGCCGCTACGGCACGCCGGAGGATTTCCAATTCCTCGTCAACGCGCTGCACGAGGCGGGCATCGGTGTGATTGTGGACTGGGTGCCCGCGCATTTTCCGCGCGATGAATGGGCGCTGGCGCGTTTCGACGGCACCGCCCTTTACGAGCACGAAGACCCGCGCAAAGGCGCGCATCAGGATTGGGGCACGCTGATTTTCAATTTTGGCCGGCATGAAGTTTCCAATTTCCTCGCCGCCAACGCGCTGTTCTGGCTCGACCGCTTTCACATTGACGGCCTGCGGGTGGACGCCGTGGCCTCGATGATTTACCTCGACTATTCGCGCAAGCAAGGCGAATGGATTCCCAACCAGTTCGGCGGGCGCGAAAATCTGGAGGCCATCGAGTTTCTGAGGAAATTCAACTACACCGCGCACACGGAGTTTCCCGGCATCATCACCATTGCCGAGGAATCCACCGCCTGGCCGCAGGTGACGCGGCCGCCGTATCTCGGCGGGCTGGGCTTTTCATTCAAGTGGAACATGGGCTGGATGCACGACACGCTCGACTACTTCCAGCGCGATTCCATTTACCGGAAATACCACCAGAACGACCTCACGTTCGCGACGCTTTATCATCACACCGAAAATTTCATCCTGCCGCTGTCGCACGACGAGGTCGTCCACGGCAAGGCATCGCTGATCGGACGGATGCCCGGCGATGACTGGCAGAAATTCGCGAATCTGCGCGCGCTGCTCGCGTATCAATGGTTGTTCCCCGGCAAGAAACTGCTGTTCATGGGCGATGAAATCGGCCAGCGAGCCGAGTGGAACGAAAACGGCCAGCTTGACTGGTGGCTGCTTGACGCCGGACCGTTCCATCGCGGCCTGCAAAAATTCGTTGAGGATTTGAACAAACTTTACGCCGCCACGCCCGCGCTCTGGCAAAGCGATTACGACCACGGCGGTTTTAACTGGATTGACTGCGCCGATCGTGAGAACAGCGTGCTGTCCTTCGTCCGCCAGACCGCCGATGGCGCGAACCGGCTTGCCGTCATCCTGAATCTCACGCCGGTGCCGCGCCAAAAATATCGCGTCGGCCTCCCGCGCGCGGGCAAATGGCGTGAAGTGTTGAACAGCGACGCCGGCATCTACGCCGGCAGCAACCAGGGCAATCTGGGTGGTGTCACCGCCGAAAACGTTCCCTGCCACAACCAGCAACATTCCGCTGAATTTTGTCTGCCGCCCATGAGCGTCATCGTGTTCCAGCCGGAATAGTCCGTCCTGGGAGCGACGGTGATCACGTTGGCTGATCGTGTAATTCGTACTACAATCCTGCAACTTCGGGCTCGACAAGAATTTGGACTGCGGTGGCAGAGCGCAGCGGCGACACCGCTTTCCGCGTTGCAGGATGACTCCAAAAGCGGCGTGGCGCTTCGCTTCCCGCCGCAAAGTCCAAAATCGGTGGTTGCGGCGCAAACGGCGTTGTGTTCCTTCGTGTCAATTTGTGGTTGCTTTGGTAATTTTCGCGCCATGAAACTGATTTCCTGGAACGTCAACGGCCTGCGCGCCGTACTGCGGAAAAATTTTCTCGATTTTCTCGACGCTGAGAAACCCGACGTACTTTGCCTTCAGGAAACCAAATGCAGCCCCGACGACATCGAGCAGCTCTGGCCGGCAACCTACACGACGTTCTGGAACTCCGCGCAAAAGAAAGGTTATTCCGGCACCGCCATTTTCACCAGGATGCGCCCGTTGAAGGTCACGCCGCACATCGGCATGGACGAACACGACCAGGAAGGCCGCGTGCTGACTGCCGAGTTCGCCGGCTTTTTTCTCGTCAATGTTTACGTGCCCAACTCCAAACGCGAACTCACACGGCTCGCCTACCGCCAGCAATGGGATCGCGATTTTCTTCGTTACCTCAAAAAGCTGGAAAAGAAAAAACCCGTGATCTTCTGCGGCGACTTCAACGTGGCGCACATGGAAATTGACCTCGCGAACCCGAAGGCCAACGTCCACAACCACGGCTTCACCCCCGAGGAACGCGCCGGGTTCAGCGCCTTCGTGCGCGCCGGTTTTCTCGACTCCTTCCGCGAATTCGAAAAGGGAGGGGGACATTACACCTGGTGGAGCCAGATGTCCGGCGCGCGTTCCCGGAACGTCGGCTGGCGCATTGACTACTTCCTCATCAGCGCCGTGCTGCGCCCGCGACTCAAACGTGCCTTCATCCGCGCCGATGTGGAAGGCTCCGATCACTGTCCCGTCGGCATCGAATTTGAGTAGCCGGTTTGTAATGTCGGGCGTCCCGCCTGACGTAGCGGCCGGCATCTTGCCGCCCGCTGTTACGAGGCAATGCCCGGTTGCTCCCGTTGCGCGGCGGGGGCGCAAATAAGCGGTGTCAATTGCTGCGGAGCAGCGACAGAGAATAGCCCACGGCGTCAGCCGTGGGTTTGAGGGTTGCAGATTCCGAGCCGCGTAGCGGCGAAAGAAAGTCCGTTTGGAAAGCGGTATTCTATCGCCCCTGCCGGGGCTTATGGCTTTTTTGCCCGGTTCCCACGGCTTTCGCCGTGGGCTATTATCTTCCGCCACTCCGTGGCTGGCTTCAGGGTTCATTTCCAAAAGCTGATTGACACCCGTGCGGCGGGTGTGTCGGAAGCCCCAGGAATTTACGTTGCAGAAACTCCGTATCGGGCTTAAACTAAAATTCAAGGCTTCACCGTTTTACCGTTTAATCGTTGATATGAAAATACTTCTCGTCAGCCCGCGAACGCCCGACACGTTCTGGAGTTTCAAGCACGCCGTGCGCTTCGTTTCCAGAAAGGCGTCCATGGCGCCGCTGGGATTGCTGACGGTGGCGGCGATGCTCCCGCCGGAGTGGCAGCTCAAGCTGGCGGACCTGAACGTGGAGCGGCTCAAGGATGAAGACCTGCGTTGGGCGGATTACGTGCTGCTGGGCGCGATGCTGGTGCAAAAGGAATCCGTTCGCGAAATCATGGCGCGGTGCGCGGCACTGGATAAAACCGTCATTGCGGGCGGGCCGCTGTTCACCACCGGTCATGAAGCGTTCCCGGAAATCCAGCACTTCGTTCTCGGCGAGGCCGAGGAAGTGATGCCCCAAGTCGTGGCCGACATGCAAAGCGGCCGGTTGCAGCCCGTTTATCGCTGTACGAACCGGCCGGAAATCACCCAAACACCGGTGCCGCGCTGGGACCTCATCAAATTCCGATATTATGTGACGATGGCCGTGCAATTCTCTCGCGGCTGCCCGTTCGATTGTGAGTTTTGCGACATCATCGTGATGAACGGACGCGTGCCCCGCACGAAAACGCCGATGCAATTGATTGCCGAGCTGGACGCGCTGCTCCGGCGCGGATGGAAGGACATGGTGTTCATCGTGGACGACAATTTCATCGGCAACAAACAACGGACCAAGACGCTGCTGCGCGCACTGATCGAGTGGCGGCGGCGCACGCGGACCCGCATGGGATTTTTCACCGAGGCGTCCATGAATCTCGCCGATGACCCGGAATTGTGCGCGCTGATGGTCGAGGCCGGGTTCAAGAAAGTCTTCGTCGGCATTGAAACGCCCTCGGTCGAGGCACTGGAGGAATGTCACAAGCTCCAGAACCGGAATCGCGACCTCGTGGCCTCGGTGCAGACGCTGCAACGCGCCGGGTTGGAAGTCATGGGCGGATTCATCGTGGGCTTCGACAGCGACAAGAGCGACATCTTCAAGCGGCAGTTTGAATTCATCCAGCGCTCCGGTGTGGCGACGGCGATGGTGGGATTGCTGAACGCGCTGCCGCAGACGCGATTGTGGCAGCGGTTGAAACGCGAGGGACGGCTCGAAACCGATAGCACCGGCAACAACACCGACGCCGCGCTGAACTTCAAACCCAAATTAAACCGCGAGTTTCTGCAATCCGGCTACCGCGAACTGGTGAAGAAGCTTTACGAGCCGCGGCACTACTACCAGCGCATCCGGACGTTCCTCAAGAGCCATCGTCCGACCGGTCCGCGACTGCACCTGTCGCGGGCGGATTGCATTGCCTTCCTGAAATCCCTCTGGGTGCTGGGCGTGTGGCACCGGGGACGCGTGGGATATTGGCGGCTGTTTTTGGGCACACTCATCCGGCGTCCGCGTCAGTTCCCGCACGCCATCGAACTCGCCATCCTCGGCTACCACTTCCGCCGCGTGGCCAACTCGCTGCGGGCGCCTGCCTCCCGCAAACGGTGACGGGCAGGAAGATTGTTTGATTCGCCAATAAATCTCAATTGGCTTCAATGAAACAATTCGCCCTTTTTATCCTCTCGGTATTGCTCGGCGGTTGTGCTGCGGTTTCACCACCACGAGTCCGGCAGGTCGAGTTCGGCCGGTCAATCTGGGCCGAAGGGCAGCGGCGCGCGGGAGTGCTGTTCCAGGATGGCGCACAGGCGATTCCAGTTGAGGGCGGGACGTTGTGGACGTTTGGTGACACGTTCATCGGAAAACCGCAGCCGGGTCAGCCGCCGCAGAATCCGCAGATCACCGGCGCGCATTGGGCGACCATCGCCTTGCTGCCCGCCGGAAGCACGAATCTGCCGCCCGCGCTCGAATATTTTACGGATTCAACCGGCGTCGCGGCCTGCCCGCTGGAGTTGTTCCCGGAGGAAGACCAGAAACACTGCCGCATGTGGCCGGCGGATGGCATCAGCCTCGGCTCGCGCATTTATCTTTACTACTCAATGATCGAAACCAGCGACGCACCCGGGCCGTGGAATTTTCACGGCATCGGCGCAGGGCTGGCGGTGGCCAGCCAGCCGTTGCAGCGTTTCACGCGGCTTCGGCCTGACGGGCAATGGCGGTTTCCGGTTAACCCCATCCAGATCGTGCGCGAAAACGAATCACTTTATTTGTTTGAAGTGAGCAGCAACCCGAAGGGCTTAATTCTCGCGCGTGTCAGCGTGGCGAAAGTTGAAAACCCGGCTGCGTATGAATTTTTCACCGGCGGCAAATGGTCAAAAAACCGCGCGGCGGCGAAGGTGATTCTTCGTGAAGCCTACGGACAGGTTTCCGTGGCGTGGGTTCCCGCAGCGCGACAGTATGTGATGGCCACGTCATCAGATTTTTTCCATCCCCGCGAAATTCAACTGCGCCAGTCGCGCCGGCTCGAAGGTCCGTGGAGCGCGCCCATGCGCATTGCCGTTCCGGAAGTGCCTGGCAAAAAAACGTCGCTCGTTTACTGCACGTTTCTGCATCCGGAATTGACCGGTGGGAACTCGCCGCGTCTGGTTGTCACCTTTTGCCGCATGCTGGCCGGCAATTGGGAATTGTGCAATCCAGAGTATGTGACAATCACGCTTGAGCCAGACTCTACCCCGGCGCGTTGAATTCATTTCCGTGTTTTCTCGGTGCTCAATCCCCGCCTTCACTTCTTGCTTCGGCATGGCAGGCTGTGGCTTAATTCATTTGAATTTGATGAGCAAACCGGCCAAATCTCAATGGGACTTCGGCGAGTTATTCCCGACGGAATCCCGCAGTGCGGGACGGCAGGTGCTGTCAGTCAGCGAACTGACGGCGCAGGTCAAGCGGTTGCTGGAAAAATCGGTCGGCCAGGTCTGGGTGACGGGCGAGGTCACCAATCTGCGCGCACAATCCTCCGGCCATATTTATTTCACGCTCAAGGACGCCGGAGCGCAATTGAGTTGCGTGCTGTTCCGCGGCGAAGGCATTGCCCGTCGCGAGCTGTTGCAGGACGGCCAGAAGGTCTTATTGCAGGGCGACGTGACGGTTTATGAGGCACGCGGTCAGTACCAGCTCATTGTGCGCGCAGTGGAGTTGCAAGGTGTTGGCGCGCTGCAAGTTGCGTTCGAAAAACTCAAGCAGAAGCTCGCGGCGGAAGGGCTGTTCGCGCCGGAACGGAAACGCCCGCTCCCGAAATATCCGCAACGCATCGGTTTGGTTACGTCGCCCACCGGCGCGGCGATTCGCGACGTGCTGAACGTCGTGCAACGCCGGAATCCGGGCTTGGAAATTATCCTCGCGCCGTGCCGCGTTCAAGGTGAAGGCGCGTCGGAAGAAATCGCGGCGGCGATACGGCTGCTCAACGAATTTAATGTGGCTCAGGTAGGGCGCGCAGTCCCCTGCGCGCCGAGAGAAAGCGGGGGATTGAGCGGCGGGCAGAGGACTGCCCGCCCTACCGAAAATGGGTTGGACCTAATTTTAGTGACCCGTGGCGGTGGCAGCCTCGAAGACCTGTGGGCGTTCAACGAGGAAGCCGTGGCGCGGGCGATTTTTGAATCGGCCATCCCGATTGTGTCGGCGGTCGGCCACGAGATTGATTTTACCATCGGCGATTTCGTCGCGGACGTGCGCGCAGCGACGCCGAGCGCGGCGGCGGAAATCATTACCGAAGGCGTGTTCGCCAGCCGGCAACTGGTGGCGGACTTGACCCAGCGCATGGCGCGGGCGCATCCGCGCCGGCGCATGAACGAACTTTTACAGCGATTGGACGATTTGCAGGCCGGTTTGCTGCGCTGCACGAGGCAGGGGACGAAGGAACGGCAGGTGGCCTGGCAGAATTTAGCGACGCGACTGTTGCGCGTTCGTCCGGCGCAATTGTTGAAACAGCGGTGTGAATCGTTGGTGGTGAACCGCCGGCGCTTGCGCGAACTGGCGCACGTTTGCTTGCGAAACGGGAGAAATCGTTTTGAGGCGACGGAAGCGCGACTGCGTTTGCTGGGACCGGAACAGGTATTGGCGCGCGGTTATTCGATTACGATGGACGCGGCGACGGGAAAAGTTTTGCGGGCGGCAAAAGACGTAAAAGTGGGCCAGCATTTGAAGACGCGTTTGAAAGCGGGTGAAGTTTTGAGCAAGGTTGACAAGCGATAGCAGCCGCGGCCACGGAACCTGTTCAGCGAAACGTAAAAAACCGGTTTGCAGTCTTTCGAAGAATCACTAGATTGAGGGCTGCAAACCCCAAGACAAAGCGAGAAATATATGCAAAATGTAAAACGTTTGGTGCACTGGTCATGCGTCCCGTTCATTTCAGCGGTGGTCGTCTTGCTGCTGGTCGGTTGCCAGTCGGACGATCAATCTGGCGTCAAAATATCACTCACCCAGCCCGCGCTTGCCGTAACCGCGCCGGCCATAACCGCGCCGGCCATAACCGCGCCGGCCATAACCGCACCGGCCATAACTGCACCGGCCATAACCGCACCGGCCATAACCGCACCGGCCATAACCGCACCGGCCATAACCGCACCGGCCATAACCGCGCCGGCCATAACCGCGCCGGCCATAACCGCGCCGGCCATAACCGCGCCGGCCATAACCGCACCGGCCATAACCGCACCTGCCATAACCGCGCCTGCCGTAACCGTACCTGCTGTGCCCGCTGTGGTTGTGTCCGCCGCCCCTGTGGCAGCGGGATTGCCGATTCGCATTAAAGCCGGCGCCACCGTCCCTTACACCGATTCCAGCGGCAACGTCTGGCTGCCCGACCAGGGCTTTGTGGATGGAGACGTCATTGATCGGGGCAGCGACATGCAAATCGCCAATACACAGGACCAGGTTATCTATCGTACCGAGCGATACGGTATGAGTTCCTTTTCCTACAAGCTTCCCAACGGCAAATACATTGTGAAACTTCATTTTGCCGAAACTTACGAGGATATCACCGGCCCGGGTCAGCGCGTTTTTTCCTTTAACGTCGCGGGCCATGAGTTCAAGGATTTTGATGTCTGGGTAAAGGCCGGCGGTGCCAAGCGCGCCTATGTCGAAACTGTCAATGTGGACATCACCGACGGCAAACTGGACATTACTTTCACGACCAACATTCAGAGCCCCGAGATCAACGGGATTGAGATCATTCCGGGTTCCTGACCGGCGAACTTCTCCGTGCCTTCATGGGTTGCGGATCACCTCGCGCCGGAATGTTTTCAGAATCGCGTGAGTGCTAAATTCAGTCACGCGCTTCACGGGCGCTGTTGCCTCGCTCCGAATGACTCCAAGCTGGACGGACGCGATGGTTTTCTTTAGCATTTTCGCATGTCAAAATCAGCCAAGGCCAATGACGCGGCCAGAAACAGTCCGCCGTTTGAAGAAGCTTTGAAAAAACTTGAAGGCATTGTTGCGGCCATGGAGTCCGACGACCTGCCGCTGGAAACACTGCTGGCCAGATACGAGGAGGGGACAAAGCTGGTGAAAATCTGCCAGGAAAAACTCGCCGAGGCGGAATTGAAGATCCAGCAGTTGGAGAAAAATGCGGCGGGCGAAATGAAATTGAAGCCGTTGTCACCGGATTTGTCCGAAGAATGATTTATGAGCAGTTATCTCGAGATGGTGGACGGGCCCGCGGATGTGAAAAAGCTCACGCTGCCGCAGCTCCAGGAACTGGCCGGTGAAATCCGCGAGGAGTTGATTGCCGGGCTGGCCAGAAGCGGCGGGCATCTCGGCCCGAATCTCGGCGTGGTCGAACTGACCATCGCGCTCCATCGCGTTTTCAACACACCCCGGGACAAATTTGTCTGGGATGTAAGCCATCAGGTTTACGTCCACAAAATTCTCACCGACCGCAAGAGCCGCTTCCGCACCATCCGGCAGACGGACGGCCTGAACGGCTTCGCCCTGCGCGATGAAAGCCCGCACGATTGCTATGGGGCGGGCCACGCGGGCACGGCGCTTTCCGCCGCGCTCGGCATGGCGGCCGCGCGCGACAAAAAGGGCACGGACGAAAACATCGTCTGCATTTTCGGCGACGCGGCGCTGACGAACGGCATTTCCTTCGAGGCGCTCAACAACATCGGCCACACGACCAAGCGATTCATCAGCATCCTCAACGACAACGAGTGGAGCATCGCCAAAAACGTGGGGGCGGTTTCCAATTACCTCAACAAACTCATCACGAATCCGCATTACAACAAGCTGGCGAAGGACTTTGTAAACTTTGTGCGCCGCCTGCCCAAGGGCGAACTGGCGTTGAAGCTCGCGCACAAGGCTGAGGAAGGTTTCAAGGGCGCCATCACCGACGTCGGGCTGCGGCAAACCGGCAGCCTGGTGGATACGGACGGTCGCGGCGGCTACGGCAGCCCGGTTCTCTTTGAGGAAATGGGCTTGCGTTATCTCGGCCCGATTGACGGACACGATTTACCGTTGCTCATCAGCACGCTGGAATTTGCCAGGACGTGCGACCATCCAATCGTCATTCATGTTCTCACGCAAAAAGGCAAAGGCTTTGAGGCCGCGCTGAAATTCCCGGAAAAATTCCACGGCACCGGGCCTTTTGACGTGAAGACCGGCGATTCGATGCCCGTCAAGGCGGACACGCCGCCGAATTATCAGGACGTGATGGGACAGACCATGGTGAAACTCTGCCAGAAAGACAACACCATCGTCGGCATCACCGCCGCGATGCCCAGTGGCACGGGCCTGAAGCATTTGGAAAAGGCCATGCCGGACCGTTACTACGACGTGGGCATTGCCGAGGAACACGCCGTCATTTTTGCCGCCGGCATGGCGACGATGGGCTTTCATCCGGTTTGCGCAATTTATTCCACCTTCCTGCAACGCGCCTACGACTGCATTCATCACGACGTTTGTTTGCAGGATTTGCCGGTGATTTTCTGCATGGACCGCGCCGGTCTTTCGGCGAACGACGGCCCAACGCATCACGGCCTGTTCGACATTTCCTACCTGCGCTGCCTGCCGAACGTCATTGCCATGGCGCCGAAGGACGAGGACGAACTGGTGGACATGATGTTCACCGCCACACACCAACAACATCCGACGTTCATCCGTTATCCGCGCGGTGCGGCGGAAGGCGTGCCGATCAAGGATCAGCCCAGGCTGCTCGAAATCGGCAAGGCAGAGGTCATCCAGAATTTTTCCAGCAATGCCGCAAAGCGCCACAAAGTCGCGCTGTTCGGCCTCGGTCCGATGAACACCATCGCCCGCCAGGCGGCGGTGCAACTCACGGCGGAGGGTTTCGATGTGGCGGTCATCAACCCGCGTTTCACCAAGCCGCTCGACGCCGGGTCGCACGAGTTTTTTGGCAAGGCCGCCGACGTGATCGTGACGCTGGAAGACCACGCGCTGATGGGTGGTTACGGCTCGGCCGTGCTGGAACTGTTCAGCGAAAAAGGCGTGACCACTCCCGTTGTGCGTATTGGCTGGCCGGACCAGTTTATCGAACACGCCACGACGCAGGACGAACTGCGGAAGAAATACGGCCTGACCGTCGAAAATACCGTGGCCAAGGTGAAAGCGCAATTTGCTGAAGCCCCATCCGCGGCGCCGAAGTTGATTGAGGTGGCTTGATACGTGACCAAAGTTAAAGTGCAGTTTGGCGATGTGGGTATTAGTATGGAATACTTCAATTTTCGAGCAGTTGTGCCAGTTCTCCAACCATATCCGATGGAGGGGAGGGATAAACTGTGTAAAGAAACCGAGCGACAAGTGCTTGGATTGTCCGGAGGAATTCCTTTATTCGATCACAAAAACGTCTTTTTAAACGTTTCGGCAGTTCCAGCCGAAGAAGTCAAAGATTTGAAACGGCGTTACTTTCAGTTCAGCCATATTCGGCCCTTTCATCTCTATTCTTTTGAAGCTAAAATTCCCTACGAACCGGAAAAAATTGAAGCCGAAGGCAAATCACTCACAAAGCGAGATAAGAAGTCGCTCTTTTTGTCCATGGTGTGTGAAAACCTCGAAGCCGGGATAAACAATTTGGTAATAACTACCAATCTTGCTCGTCCTGAATCTTACGACCTTGACCGAACATCTGTATTCATTAATGGAGAATTTTTCCAGACATTTAATGCATTGCGGACGGGGGACGCTTTTTACTTGGTTCAAGCACATCCTTTCAAATGGCCTAAACTCAAATTATTGCCAGTCAGAGTAGTTTTGGAATGGCTCAATAGTGTGGAAGACTTTCAACTGGGTTTTAGTTCTACACCTCTGGGAAGATCTTTAATTTGTTTTTCTTACCTTTTTTCGACTGAAGTGAGTAAGGGCTATCCAGTATTTGCACTGTGGTCACTTATTGGTTTAGAAGCCTTATATGGATCGAATGGTTCACGACGAGAATTAACTGAAAAAATTCAACTATTCCTTGGAGCACACCCGTCGGTGGAGAAAGATATTACTAATATTTACAAGATTCGCTCAGGGATTGCTCATGGTGGTAAAGATTTGCCACGTAGTTACAATGAGCCTGATGCACTGCCTCAGTTCGATAAATATATGGATGATACAGGTAAACTCGCGTCTCTGGCTGGTCAACTTCTGATTGCCAGTTTTCAAAAAATGATTTTGGAAGGGCTGAAGCAAATAAAATTTGAATTCAAGTTGGTTAAGCAGCCAGCTTGAGCAAAGAATATTTTTTCTTTCCTTGATTTCCTTCGCATTCAGCCTTTTCCTTTCACCGCGCCTATTTGAAAATCGTCAATCCGAAATCCGAAATCGTAACATGGCCTACAAAGACGTGACGCCGCCCGCGGGTGGAAAAATTTCAATCACGAACGGCAAGCTCACCGTTCCGGAAAATCCCATCCTGCCGTTCATCCGCGGCGACGGCACCGGCCCGGACATCTGGGCGGCGAGCGTGCGCGTGTTCGACGCGGCAGTGCAGAAAGCCTACGGCGGCAAACGGAAAATTTCCTGGTTTGAAGTTTTCGCTGGCGAAGCGGCCAAGAACAAATTCGACAACTGGTTGCCGGACGACACCGTCGAGGCGTTCAAGGAATATCTCGTCGGCATCAAAGGCCCGCTCACCACGCCAGTTGGTGGCGGCATCCGTTCGCTCAACGTCGCGCTACGCCAGATGCTCGACCTCTATGTCTGCCTGCGCCCGGTGCAATGGTTCACCGGCGTGCCGTCGCCCATAAAGCACCCGGAGAAGGTGAACATGGTGATTTTCCGCGAAAATACCGAGGATATTTACGCAGGCATCGAATACGCCGCTGGCACGCCTGAAGCACAAAAGGTTCTGAATTTTGTGGCCGGGGAATTTCCGAAAGATTTCAAAAAGATCCGTTTTGGCACCAAGCCCGCTGCCGAGGAGTTCTGGAAATCGGTCGGGGCCAAGGATTTTCCGAGCGACGTGAAAGTCGGTATCGGTATCAAGCCGGTAAGTTACAGCGGCAGCGTGCGGCTGATCCACAGCGCCATCAGCTATGCCATTAAATTCAAACGCAAGAGCGTCACGCTCGTCCACAAGGGCAACATCATGAAGTTCACCGAAGGCGCTTTCCGTGACTGGGGTTACGAGGTGGCGAAGAAGTTCTTCGGCGCGGTCGAAATTGACGGGGGCCCGTGGTGCAAAATTCCCGAAGGCAAACCGGGCGCCGGCATTGTCATCAAGGATTCCATCGCCGACATCACGCTCCAGCAGGTGCTCACGCGACCAACGGATTTCGACGTCATCGCCACGCTCAACCTGAACGGCGATTACCTGAGCGACGCGCTGGCCGCGCAGGTTGGCGGCATTGGCATCGCCCCTGGAGGCAACATCAATTACATCTCCGGTCACGCCATTTTCGAGGCCACGCATGGCACCGCGCCGAAGTATGCAAACAAGGATGTTGTCAATCCGGGTTCGGTCGTGCTCAGCGGCGAAATGATGCTGCGCTATCTGGGTTGGACGGAGGCGGCGGATTTGATTTTGACAGGTTTGAATGGAGCGATTGGCAGCAAGCGCGTCACCTACGATTTCGCCCGCTTGATGGAAGGCGCAACCGAAATCAAATGTTCGCAGTTTGGCAGTAACATCATCACCCACATGTAGGTTGCAGGGGCGTGGATTGGAGCGACAACGTCGTTGCGGGCAAGAGAATTATCGTTCTCAGGGACCTCTCAATGTCTGCGTACGCCCCGAATCCGGCAGGGTGATATGCATGATGGAATTGAAAGTCTCACCATTGAGCCGCCGGCCTTGATCATCCACCAAGTTCCAGACTATCTTGAACTCACCATTCTTGGTGTTACCGGTAAGAGTTTTCAAATGTTCGCCGTTGGTTGAGACACATTCGATGGAGTAAAGGCCATTTTTCTCGGGCAAGCGGGCATGAAAGGTCGCACCGCGTTCAACATCATAGTTTGCAGAGTCGAGACTGAACTGACACAAGTTGGAGGTCGTGACGGCGATCGGCGGGCCGATTCCGTAAAGGGTGCCTTCGCGTTCGTCCTTCAATGCTAGATAGACCTGCACGGCGTGTCGGCCTGGCGGATCGTAAATGGCGTGCCAGATCAACAAGCAGTCACCATTCGTTGCGCGCTCGCGGTCGTAAACTTTTCCGCCGCAATCGAAGGGCAATTCTTCTTCCGGGTCTGCGTCCACGATTGGAAACACAATATTGTTGGTGATGAAGGAGTCGTAGCTGATTGGCAATTCAAAGGTGATGTCTTCAGGTTCCTTGCCGGTGATGATCTGCTTGGGCGTGAGCAACGCGTCGAGTGAAAGCTCGTTGGTGCCCGAAACTTTGGCATTGCGGATTAGGTTTCCGGCGCTTTGGCCCTTGAACGTGGGTTCCGGGTAACCGACCGGCCGTTTCATCGCGAGAATTTTGGCGACTCGGGCTTGGCGCGCGGGCGATTGATTCCATTCGCGGCCGGAGATTTCAGTCAGGTAGTGCTTTTGTTCCGACTCCTTGGCCTTGGCTTCCACTTTCCTGGCCTCAGTCCGAATTTGCTGTTCAGCTTGCATGGCGGCGGCGCCGGCTGGTAGCGGCCAAACGAGGTCAGCCTCCGGTAACAGCGCGCCCGGGTGAGCCGGGCGCTCGAATCCGATGTCCTCTGCGCGTCGCCGAATCTTTCCGCCATTATCCACGCAATCCAGTCCCACGGAATACAAGAGGAAGGATCCGTCGTCCGTCAACCGATAGCGCAGCGGCTGGCCATCCATAAAATCCGGCAGCGGGGTCCCCAGAAATTCCGGCGTGAGTTCGATCAAAGTTTTTGGATACGAGTCGCGCTGGATGTGAAAGCGTTCGAGGGCGATCGCGGTGATGATGATTCGGCGTTGCGCCTCGGCTTGGGCAGCGCGGGCAAGCAAAGATTGTTCATCGCGTTGGAATGGAAATTTCTTGTCATAGAGGCTCACATACAATCCAAACCGTGAAGGGTGCCCAAAGCTCGATGGGGGCACATGAGTCATGGCAGGAGACTGGCGCATGGCGGTCCAGTTGGTCGCTTTCACGGCGTTGCGGAATTCCGTTTCGCGATCCCGAAAGTAAAGCATCAAGGCTTGTTCGTCTTGGAAGCTCTGACGCTGGTTGTAACTGACAACTTGCTGGCGTTCAGACAATGTCATCCAGGCATAAAGTGGAAATCTCAAAATCGTTTCGGCAAATTCGATGTAGCCTTGGCCAGCGTTTGAGGATTCGGCGCGTTCCTGTTCACAACGGGCGATAACACTGACACGTTGGAAGGCTTTTGTCGTAGGAAGATTCGTGAAAAAATCAACCGACTCCCACTCGCGTTGAAGCTGCGTGAGCCGCACATCCGACCAACGTGTGGTCTGGAGCGCCTGCCAGAGAGCATTAAAAGCAAGTGAGGTATCCGCAAAGCGAACCAGGTGTGATGTTTCCACCGGCTCCGGCTCCCGTGCTGTGACCAAGCGCGTCGCTGCCATGAGGTTTGTCCAAGCTGATTCCAAATCGCCGTCATGCAAGGCGAGTACGCTGCGGCGGACAAATGTCTTCGTCAAGTTTCTTACCAGGGCGAGGTGCGGAAGGCGTAAACTGCCATCTGGCCTGACTTTCAAGTTAAAACGAATGGGACCGGACATGACCGCAGCTGCAACGGCGTCGATTTGATTCGAGTTGGGATTGCTGAGGGCGCGAAATACGTCCCACGAAAGTGCCTCATTGTCGTTCCGCGAACCAAGACGGGCCAGTTTCACTGAATCCAGTTTCCAAACAACCAACGCCGAGTCGTTTCCGATGGGTTGCATAAGGTTCGGGAGGTTGTCGTACTGATCTCGGTTCAGGGACCGGGTGGTGTTCTGTAAAATCGTTTCCCGCGCTTGCAGTTCCGGTATCGTCGAAAAGTCGAAATCAACCAGGTCGGTCTTGAAGCCTTGCTCGCGTAACATCTGCCGGGTGTCTGCCACGGCCTTGACCGCAGCGGCATCGGGCGGCGACGGACGCGACGCCACCAGCCAGCCGGCTAGCGCCAGAATCATTGCGAAGACCCAAACTAAGTTGCCCGGGTGAGGCTTCATCAGGTGGACCTCAAATACTTTGATCCAACATCTGCTTCTCTTTTAATACGAGGGCAAGCTTTTTTGCAACTTCTCATTGCATTGCCGGCAGGAAGTTATATGGATGGTAACCATGCAAGCCGGCATTCCTCATCGTGGCCGCGGCAAGGTTTGTTTTTGGGCCGCGTTGTTGCTTTCGCCGCTTCCTTTGAGGGCCGATCCGATTGTTGTTGGCCCCGGTTCGATCTTCGAGTTCGGAACGCTGTTCGCGATCACAACGGCCGTTTTGGTGGAGGCGACTTGCATTCTATTGTTGCTCCGACGCTGGCGGACGCCGCGTTTGTTCATCCTCTGGATCGCGGGTATGCATTTGCTCACCTATCCGGCCTTTCTCGGATTGCTCTGGCTTTCTGTCGGCATGCGTCCAGAATTGGCCATAGTGATTGGGGAAGCGATGATCGTATTGATCGAGGGGAGTTTAATTTACCTGATGTGTTGTTTCGCGCCTTCCGCCAAACTGGAACTGCCCTTGCCTTCGGTCAACAGAAGTCTGCTCGCATCCTTGGTTGGGAACATCTGTTCAATTCTGGTTTTTCCGCTTCTGGCAATGCTTTTTGGCGGATAGCCTCTTTCTTGGAGACTTTTGACTGAATTTACGCTGCCCATGAGGTGCAATCGCCCGTCCAGCGGAGCGAGGGGCATCTTCGGAAGATCTATTGCAAGTGTTTACTGACAAACAAGGCACGAACAGTTAGTCTGCACGGAGAATTTTTAAGCAGATAGCTCGACGGGCGGGCCCTTGCGGTTCGCCCGTTGCCTTTTAAGTGATTTCATGCATTGGATAGTTGCCAGCCTCGTATCGGCATTGTTTCTTGGCGTTTATGAGCTTTGCACCAAGCACGCTGTGAGGGACAACGCCGTCGTGCCGGTATTGTTTTTCAGCACTTTGACCGGTGCGATGGTGTGGGTGATTCTGATGGGCGCGCAGGCGGTCCAGCCGGGACTTTTGTCGGCGTCGTTGGTCACCGATCCGCTAACGCTCGTGCAGCATTTGCAACTGGCCCTCAAGTCAACCATTGTCGCGGCGTCGTGGATTTTCACCTATCTTGCGCTCAAACATCTGCCGCTGTCACTCGGCTCGCCCATCCGTGCGACCAGTCCGCTGTTTACCCTCCTCGGCGTGTTGTTAATCCTGGGAGAACGTCCGACTCTGCTGGAAAATCTGGGTGTTATCACCACATTGGTTTCGTTTGTTGGGCTTTCGTTTGCCGGTCGGCTGGAAGGGGTTCATTTTCACCGGGACAAATGGGTTGGGTTTCTCGTTGCCGGGACGCTGCTCGGCGCAGTGAGCTCGCTCTACGACAAATACCTGCTGGGCCGGCTGCATTTTTCGGTGCCGACGTGCAGGCGTGGTTCTCGGTTTATCTGCTGGTGCTTTTCACGCCGTTCGCCATCGGCTGGATTGTGACACGTTATCCATGATTTCATCGGGTGTCTGATGGCACGATCTCCTTGCCATCAAGCCGGTAAATGGAAACGATATTTCCATTCTCCAGCTTTTCACCAACCTGCAATGTTCCGCAGACGGTCAGCAGTCGGTCCATCATGGATTTGACTCCTTTTCCTTCCATGCGAACTTGAATCCATTCATTGATTTGAAGGGGTTTGCCATAACAGCACGAGGATTGATTTCTCATAAGGAGAAATTCCGTTACCAGGCCGGCATTCTGTTTCAGCGGCATCATGAAGCCCCGCACGGCAACGGCCTTCTTATCGAGGAATCTGATTGCGTCAGGAATTTGTCCAACCATCTCAAGTTTATCATTGTGGGAATTCGTTGGGTTCATCCACCAGTTCACTTTCACAGGGAAAGCTGATAGCGTATCAAAGCCGACCTGTAGATAATCTCCGGTTGCTTGCGTTACGAACGTGTTGGTGGACGGAGGGACGGTTTGTACCGCCGGCGGGGTGCTGATGGCTGGCGAATTGGTCTGGGGAGGAGAATCGATCAGCGTCCCGCGTACGGCCTGCGCCCTGGCGATCCCGGGCAGCAAACCGAGAGCCATTACGGGAATATTGACCCAAAGCTTGGACCGACGGCAGGCGTCGCCAAAAATCTGTTGCCAGATTGTCAAGCAACTCTCGCATGCCGTTGTGGCGAACCGGCTATTGCTTGGCCTCTTCATCACTGCCTTTCGGGAAGTTGAACGCGATATTCGTGTAAGTCTTTCCGTGAACGATGATTTCCTTGAGGACTGCGTCAAATGTTGGGGTGGTTTTAAGCCAGTCGGCCTGTGCCTCGAAAAGCGAAGTGTCGCCGACCTGCTCGCCGGTGGCGTTATTGGCGACAGGCTGGAAAATCAATTTCTCCTCGCGCCCGGAAACTGTGGCGGATACTTCCAATGACGGCGCGGCAATACGAACGAAATTATCCAATTCACCATCCATCACGAAAGCCTGCAATTTGCCGTTAGACGCGTCGAGGACAAATTCAACATGATTTTCCTCCTCGCCCAACTCGACGGGCGTGCCGCCGTGCGGTGGATGATGTTCGTGATGGTGTACCGCTTCAGTGACGGGTGCTGCCGTTTCAGTTTTGGAGCAACCGGCCACGAATCCGGTGGTCATAGCCAGACAGAGTAATGATAGTATTTTCATGGGTTGCCGTTCAGGAATGTGGAGTAAGGCTGGAGGCGACGTCCGTGCGATAAGCCTTCATGGCCGGCACGATTCCTGCCAGTGCGCCGAGCGCGATGAACCCGGCTGGCGCCCACAACATGACCGGGTTGAAAGCGAATGGAGCAAGGACCACGCCGGTTTCCGCGCGGATGATATCGGCCGCGACAGCCATCAACCCGATGTAAATGCCAAATCCTGCCGCCATGCCGAGTGCGGAGATGGTGGCGGCCTCAAGAACTATGGCGGAAAATACCGTCGCGCGGCGGGCCCCGAGCGCCCGAAGGATGGCCAATTCGTGACGGCGCTCGTTTATCGAGTTGTAGATGCTTGCCAGGATCGAACCGGCTGCAACCAGCGCAACGAAATAACTCACAAGCGTCAGCACGCGGTCGAACCAGCTGATCTTGTCGAACAATTCCGCCATCACGCGCCCGATGGGCCACGCAAACGTGAGGCGGTTGCCCTGTTTGTTATACATCATGTCCATTTGGAATCCGGCGATGGCGCTTCCCGCTTTAAGTTTTACCAGCACGGCGCTCACGTCGGTCGCGGCGTTCGGATCGTGTCCGCTCATGTGCTGAACGCCCGCCAGCGGAATCCAGATTACCTGGTCCGCAGGTGTATTTGATGGCTTAAGCACGCCGACCACCACATACGTTTCCGAGTGTTGGTTCTTTTCGTCAAAGATCAATCCATGAAATGGATGAAAAGTATCGCCCACTTTGAGATTCATTTTGCGCGCGGCAAAATCACCGACGACCGCTTCCCGCCGGCCGGGATCGAACCAATCCCCTCCGGGCCGCAGCTCGAAGTGTTTTCCCGGCGCGTATTCGGCTTTGTGGAAAAGTTCCGGCGTGGTGCCCACAAGCCGATAACCGTGATAGTTGTCGCCTACCGCCAGCGGTACGGCGAGTTCGACGTTGGGGTTATTTTGGATGTCGAGAAAGTCAGACCAGGCCAGATTTCCCGGCGAAGCTTCCAGATTGAATATGGCGTTGAGCACCAGCTGCAACTTGGAACCGCGCGCACCCAGCACGGCGTCAAAACCGGCATTCACGCCGGTGAAGGTCGCGTCCGACTGCTCTTTGATCGACCACACCGACATCAGGAGACCGCCCGCCAAAGCGACGGAAAGGGCTGTGACGATGGTGGAGAGTGCGTGCTGCCGAAGGCTCTTGAAAACGATCAACCAGACGGTCATAGGTTTGCCTCCTCCGGTGAAACCTGGTTGATGTGCTCAAATTCCCGGACTTGTTCAAACTGGGAAAGAGTCTCGCGATCATGGCTGACCAGCAACAAGGCCGTGCCATTTTCGCGGCAGGCCTCACGAATCAGTGTCACCGATTTCCGCGCATTCTTGTGGTCAAGGTTGCCGGTTGGTTCATCGGCCAGGACCAGTTTGGGTTTGTTGGCCAGCGCCCGCGCAACCGCCACGCGTTGTTGCTGACCAATGGAAAGTTGACGGGGATAATGTTTCAGCCGATCGCCAAGGCCGACTCGTTGCAACAACACCTCGGCGAAGGCCTTGTCTATTCCCGGGCCGAATGACATGCCGAGCAAAACATTTTCCAGGCAGGTATAACCTTGCAGGAGGTTGAAGGTCTGGAAAATATAGCCAATCGTCGTTGCCCGCAGGCGATCACGCTCCGGCTCGTTCAAGCCGGACATGGCCCGGCCAGCGATGGTGATACTGCCGGCATCCGGCCTGAGAATTCCGGCAATTAGGTGCAGAAACGTTGTCTTGCCAGAACCACTTTCCCCTTGGAGCGCCACTTGCGCCTTATCCTCCAATGTAAACTGTTTCACATTGACGACCTCATGGTCAAACCCCTCCGGGTTGACAAACGTTTTTTTCAACTGGAAAATTTCAAGGAGCGGCATAGGGATTATTCAAAGGTCATGGCATTTTGTCCGGTGACTTGGCGCCGGCGGGTTGAAACTTTTCCGCCAGTTGGTTGTATTTTCCCACAATGTCGTTTCGTTCCTTCACGCTGTCGTTGTATTTATTCACCAACTCGTCCCGTTGGGCAACCAATTCCTTGAGCGATTCATTCTACTTGTTGATGCCGTCGTAGGCATCCTTCAATCTGGCTTCCAAGGCGTCGATTTACCCGGAAAATCATGCCGGGGATTTTGGGCGGAAGAGGAGCGTGAGTTTTTTTACGACAAAGCCGAGCGCGTAAATCATTCCCAGCAACACCACGTCCGTCGGGCCGACCGGCCAGTCCCATTGATAGGCAATCCAGAAACCGATGAACGACGCCACCCCGCCGATCAGCGAGGCGAAAATGGTGAATTGTCGCATGGTCCGGGCGAACAAATGCGCCGTCAGCGGCGGAATCAGCAGGAAACCGAATGAAATCAGCGGACCGACGCTCAGCACGGCCATGGAAACGGTAAAACCAATCAACAGATATGTCAGCGCGTCCCAGAACACGACGTTCTTGCGAAGCGTGACGGCCAGCGTGCGGTCGAACGAGACCAGCATCAATTCCTTGTGAAACAGGCCGAGCACGACCAGCACCAGCGCCAAGGCAATGGCGGTCAGCGTCAAATCAAAATTGGAGACGGTGATGACTTCCCCTTTCATCAAATCGAGCCAGCCCAGTTCCGCGTAGCGGTTTTTTGACAGCAGCAGGATGCTGAGTGCGGCGGCAACGACATAAGCCGTGCCGAGCCGGCCTTCGGGCAGGCCGCGTCCTCGTCGCTCCAAAAATGCGAGCACCAAAATCGCCATCAGCGTAAAAGCGATCGAACCGGTGAATGCCAGCACGTGGGCGCTTTGCGAATCGTGACCGTTCATGTCCATGCCCAGCCACAGCGGCAGCGAAAGCGCCACCGCCACGCCGGTGGAGGAAATTTGCGGCAGCGCGACGCCCATGAATATCAACCGGCGCAACACGAGGAACACGCCGACCAGCGGGCAGGCAAAGCCGATGAGCACGCTGGTGTAAACCGAATTTCGCAACAGGAAATCCGGCGACAGGATCTGACGCAACGTTTCCATATCAGCCAACCTCCATTTCAAAGATTTCCGCCATGCGTTCGGGCGTGAACAATTCCGTCACCGTGCCGTGCAGGACCTGTCCCTGGTGCAGCCAGATGATTTGTTGCGCGTGCTTGCGGACCAGCGGCAGGTCGTGGGTCACAAGCAGGATGGTCAGTTTCCGCTCGGCATGAATCTGGGAAATGAATTCGAGCAGTGCGTGCGTCGCCGCGGCGTCCACACCGGCGGTTGGTTCATCAAGAACCAGCACGTCGGGCCGGGTGGCCAGCGCGCGGCCGATGAGGACGCGCTGTTTTTGTCCTCCGGAAAGCCGGCTGAACTTTTTATGGGCGAAGCCGTCCGCTGCCGTTGCACATAAACAGTCGCGCACGAATTGACGTTCGTCGGGCGGGGGAAAGCGCCCCGGTCCGACCCGGCCGAACGTTCCCATGAGCGCCACGTCAAATCCGGTCAGCGGAAACAGCGAATCGAGTTCGACGGTTTGCGGGACATAGCCAAAAATCAGGGGTGTGTTGACCGGCGCATTGATTTTTATACGCCCGGCGACCGGGGGTTGCAGGCCGAGCAGCGTTTTGAGCAGGGTGGACTTGCCGGAGCCGTTGGCGCCGAGAATGGCGGTGAAACTGGAGCGGACAATGGCCAGCGAAATACCGGACAGCACGGCCCGGCCATCGTAACCAATGGCCAAGCTGTCAAACGTGATGATGGGATCGTTTGTCCCTCTCCCATCGGATGGGAGAGGGTGGCCGAAGTCCGGGTGAGGGTTTGTTTTCATCACTTTTGCAATGCGCCAACCATGGTGTGGACGATGTAATCCATCATTTCGATGTAGGTATCCGTGTGCGGCACGCCGCCGGGCATGATGGGCAGTTTCACGAGCGTCGCGCCGGTTTGTTGCGCAATCAGGGCGGGGACCTTTTCCGGGAACTGCGGTTCGCGCACGACGATGGGAACATGTTCAGCCTTCATTTCAGCGATCAATTCCTCGATGTGCCGCGGCGTTGGGTCAATGCCGGGCTTGAGTTCGACCGTGCCGAACACATCCATATCGAACGCCTTTGCGAAGTATTCCCACTCCTCGTGATACGATATGAACTTCACGCCCTTCAGCGGCACGGCCATCGCTTTCCACTCAGTGATTTTGGTGTCGAACTGGGCAAGGTAGGCGTCGCGGTTGTGCGTGAAGTCGGCTGCATATTGCGGCGCGACGGCAACCAGCGCGTTGTAGATGTTCTGCACCGCTGTTTTCGCCAGCACGGGGTCGAGCATGTAGTGCGGATTGCCATAGGGATGGACGTCTCCCTCGGAGTGATCAGTGGACTTGGGGACACCGATGGGAACAATTCCTACGGAGCAATCCACGTAACCTGGGTTGCCTTTTTGAATGCGCGGATTTTTGCTCGCTTCAAGCAGCGCGGGCAAAAAGGCGTGTTCGCAATCGAAGCCGACCAACACGACAAGGTCGGCCCGGTTCAGCAACGGCACGAAGCTTGGCTTCATGGGCACGCCGTGCGTGTCTTCGATGCCGGTGGCGAGGCTGAACACCTCGACGTGCTCGCCGCCGACGTTGCGTGTGAAGTCGGCGAGGTCGGTGAGCGTGGTGACGACCCGGATTTTCGCTGCATGAGCGGGCCACGCACCAAGCGTGGCGGCGGTGATGGCAGCCAGTGACAGGAAACGGAACAGTTTGGATTTCATAAAACGATTTCTCCTTTCAAGGTTTAACGTTGTTGCCAGCCATGCGAGTGCGCGCCGATGATCCAGGCCCATTGTAGATAAATGGCGTCGCTGGGACGCAAACCGGAGGCGGCGTTGTGGTCGGTGTGCGTGTATTGCAGCCGCAATTGGTTCCAATGGCTGAGGGCAAAGGTGATGTAAGGCGAATAGGCGGAGGTCACCTCGGAGTTGTTCTGGTTGCTCTGCACCCACTCATACAGGAATCCCGCACTCCATTGCCGGCTCCATTTGTAGGTGACATACGAATAAAGACCGACCGAACCGACGTTTTCGTCGAATTCATCGCCGCTGGACGGGATGCCGTTGGGATCGGAGAGATAGCGATTGTCGCTGCAGAGCACCTCCGTGCCCCACGTCAGGCTGCGGAATTGATTATTGCGCAACGGGACGTAGCTCATCTTCACATCGAAGCCCGCCAGCCGGCGTTCTTTTTCGGTCAACGTGCTGATGCCGTTGGGCTGCAACAGCGCACCGCCGCGGTCTTCGGTTTTGGGATTGATAAGACCCGAGACGCCCGTTTCGAGCTGCCAATCGGGCGTTAAATCGAAATAGGTTGAGAGTCTTCCCCAGAAGTTCAACCCGTCGAAAGCACGGTAGGTGCCGGGATTGTTCGGGTTCGGACTGTCGCCGCCGAAGGAATCACCCGCGCCGGCAGTCAGGCTGATGTAATGCGATACAGGCGCCAGCCAGTTGACCTGGGCGCCGTCCGACCGTGATTCACCGCCAATGTATTGGTCCAGCACGAGGGGACGATTCACAAATGGCAGTTCGTGGTCGTGAATGTAGCCCAGGCGTCCAAATTCACCAAAGAACCGTCCTGCTTTCAATTCCAGGTTCCCCGGCAGCGAAGTCGTCTGCAAGGCCGCCTCTTCGATGCCCATTGTTGCCTCGCCGGTGGCGGAATCGGCTGAAGCATTGATCACGGCATAGCCCTTCGCAAACGGGTCCACCGATGCGGCGACATTCAATTCAATCGAACGCTGATAAACATCAAACCCGCCAGGGCGGTCGTTGCCAGTCTGGTCCGAGCCTTTGGAGTTGTACGAGAAGATCGTTTCCCCCACCAGTCCGATGGCCGGGTTGAATTCGCTCATCAGGGTTTTTTTCTGCGCTTCGGCCACCTGGTCCACCTTGGTATTCAAGTCTTTCAATTGCTCCGGTGTCACCGTGTTGGTGGACGGCGTCCCGGCGACGGCCGGTGCAGGCGGATTCGTCGCCGTACCGGCCAGTTGTTTCTTAAGCGCTTCGATTTCCGCGTCCTGCGCGGTGATTTTTTTATCGAAACGGGCCTCCATTTCCCGCTCCCGCTGCTCAAACTTTTCCTGCATTTGTATCAATCGCTGATCGAAATCAGCGGGTTGATTTGTCTCCTGGGCCTGGGCGACCATCGCACCCAGGCAAAGGGCAGAAGACCACCCTAATATTTTTTTTAGTTTCATTTTCTTCTCCTACTCAAGCGCCACGCACCGGGCGTGCGCGCCAGTTCAAAACGGAATAACCAACGAAATTCGATCAGCCGAAGCCGACCGACCTACACGAGGGGAGAAGCAACTGACGGAGGAGCGCGGCCCAAAGGAAGATTTTCAATGGCCGGACAAAAGACAACGGAAATTTCTATGCGGGGAGTTGTTTCAACCCAGGTTGCCGGGATCACAACCGGAATATCGCCCGGCATCGTTTCGATTTTTCCATGAACCAGGGTGACAATCGCGCAGTCGTCGTCATCAGGAATTGCCCCGCCGTGCAGCCACACATGAAGGGGCGTCCACATCTCGGCGGCTGCCATGAACAACCACACCGCAAGTGACAAAATTGCCGTTGCGGCGTAAAAACGTTGTCGCATCCGGCGATTTATTTGACACTTCTTGTATTGCAAACTGTTTGCAAATTAGCAAACAGCGTGCCGCTGGCAATACTTATTTTTGAGGCGAGACTTTGCAACCAGGACATTCCATTGGGATTCAAGCGGCGTGACCGTTCGCTTTGCTGTACCACAACCCGTTAATCTAATACGCCGCCTCGATTCTCAATAAAAAAGGCCCGAAGCCTTTCGCTTCGGGTTTTTGAATCAAACCCGGTATTTATTATTACGGCAGAATGTGGGGTGAGCTGGTAAGGGTACTCAGCGAGCAAACCGGAGTAGTGCCCACAGCAGTGATCGTGTAAGTGCCTTGCGCCGGACACGGAGGAATGCTGCTGGCAGAGTTCAACTTGATGTAGGGCGTCAAGTCGGTGTTCATAGTAATTGCATCACCGGTCTTTTTGCCTTGTTCCAGCGCGAATTCATTCGCGGCGGCGTCAATCTGGCGCAGGTTGTTGATGCAGGCATTCATCTGCGAGGTGGCGCGGGCTTTCACGAAGTTGGGGATGGCGATGGCTGCCAAGAGGCCGATAATGGCCACGACAATCATGATTTCCACCAATGTGAAGCCTGCCTTGCGGAGGGCCTTTGTGTTTTTCATATAGTTCTTTCCTTTCCTTGCGGCGTGAACAAGACAACAGGCAGGTTACAATGATTACATTTGTTCACTCATTGCCTGTTGCAACCGCAACTGGCCTGAAAAAAAGCAGTCCGATTGCCATGCCAGTCGCCTGGCGAAGGAAAGTCTGTAGAGCGTGGTCCATACTTTTTGTAGGGTGAAATCCTACACGCGGACGAATTATTTTGCCTGCTGGCTTTCCTGCCAGCGGATGGCTTCGCGCAAAAGTTCGGTGGCGTTGGCCAGCTTGAGTTTTTCCTTGATGCGGGCGCAGTAAGACTGGACGGTTTTGAAACCAACATGCAAGTGGTCGGCGATCTGCCGCGTGTTGTGCCCAAGGCCAAGCAATTGAAACACTTCCAGTTCGCGATTGCTTAATTGTTCGAGGGGCGAAGCGGTTGCGGCCGGCCGGCCCTCGACAAATTTTTCGGCCATCAGAGCGGCGATTTTGTCGCTGACGTAAAGTTGTCCGGCCAGCACGCAGTGAATGGCTTCAATAACTTTTTTGGCCGCCTCGCGCTTCATGACATAGCCGCGGGCACCGGCCCGCAGGGCGCGTTCGGCATAAAGCGATTCGTCATGCATGGAAAGCACCAGCACCGTCACGGCCGGGAACAGGGCCTTAATGCTTTTGATCAATTCGATGCCTGACCCGGTTTCGAGCGATATGTCCACAATTGCGACATGAGGTTGGACCGTCCGGATGAGTTCCAATGCTTGTGGCTCGTTGGCCGCCTCGCCGCAGATTTGGAGATCGGCTTGCTGGCTGATCAAATTCACCAGCCCCTCGCGCACCAGCGGGTGATCATCCACGAGCAGTACTTTGATTGTCTGTGACATGTTTGTTTTTTTCGCCTGGCACGCCGTTAACCGCCAGTGTGCAAGTGACACGTGTGCCACCCAAGGAAGACTGGCGTTCGATGTTAAAGGTTGCACCAATCATGCTGGCGCGGTAGGCCATGATGCGCAATCCCAACCCGTTGCCATTTCGGGCATTTTCAGGCAGTCCAATGCCGTCGTCAATGATGGTCAAAATAATTTCATCAGCCGTGGAATCAAGGCGGACGTTGATGTGTCTGGCCTTGCCGTGCCGGACCGCGTTGGTGATGGCCTCCTGTGCGATCCGATACAAATGGGTGGCTACATTCACGTCAACCAACGGCGCGGGTTGGTGACATTCAAACTGGCAGGACACCTTGAATCGGTCGCTGGCACCGGCCGCGAGGTCTTGAAAATTATCCACCAGCCGGCCGGTCTGCATTTCAATGGGATGCAGGCTCCGCGCCAATGTGCGGGTAAGTTCAATGGCCTCTTGGATCAGTTCCACCAAACGATCAGCTTCCGCCGCTTCCGGCAGCGCCCGGCCCGCCAATTTTTGGCCAAGGACCTGGCCGGCCAACGCCGTGCCGGTCAGATGCTGGCCTAAACCGTCGTGCAGGTCATTGCCAATCCGGCGCTGCACCCGCTCGCTGGTTTCCAGAAGTTCTTTTTGCAATCGCGTTCGCTCCTGGATTTCATTTGTCAACATGACAGTCCGCTGACGCACCCGCTCCTCCAGTTCCTTGTTCATGGTTCGGAGTCTGGCCAGAAGCGCCACCACGACGAGGTAGAATACGAACATGATCATCCCGTTCCAAACTGGAATAAAGTAACTGGAGTAGTTTTTTCCGGCGGCGATGTTGGTGAAAATCCAAGCCATCACGCTCAACGCCGAGATCAACCCCCCAAAGAAACCACCGACAAACCACACGGCCAGAAACACTGCAAACAGGTAGAAAATAAAAAAGAAAGTTTCGTAACCGGTCAGATAATCCACGAACCCGACCACCGCCACAATTCCAAGGCATAACGCCATCAAAGACGGCTTCGACCATGTTTCAAATTGTTTGATCCAGGTAACCATGCCAAATCCAACTTAATAAGCTTGTGAATAAGAGGCGATGCAAAACTTGAAAATCATGGAAACCACCGGGAAAAAGAAGGTAAACGCCTCGAACAACTGGAGCGGGTGGCGCTTTAAGCGCCTCATGATAAACAACAACCGCTTTGAGGGGGTCACGCTCTCTCAAGCCTCCGGCTTTGCCGGAGGTTGCTGACTTCATAATTGCCAAATAGGTGCTCTGCGTGACGCTTACGGTGATTTCAATTGTCGGCGCAGAATCTCCCGCCGGGCGGGACGCCCCGGCTCCACGGCAGGCCGGAGGCCCACCGCTACGGGCAGTGCCGGATGCGCCCGATTCAATTACCGGCCGCAGCAGTGCTTGTATTTCTTGCCGCTGCCGCAGGGGCAGGGATCGTTGCGGCCGACTTTCGGGCCGGTGCGGACAGGCTTGGCTTTTTCTGCCACCGCTGCTGCTGCTTCGCTGACGACGTCGCTGGGCTTGGCCTGCGCGCCGCCTGAACTTGCTGTGCTCGTGCCACCGAAAGCGCTGGCGGCCTGGTGCAGGGTTTGCTGCGGAACATTCTTCAAGAAATTTTCAAACGCCAGCATGCTCGATGCACTGCGGAAGATGTTGTGGCAAATCTCGGTCTTCACGTTGATCATCAGCTCGTCGAAAATCTTGAACGCTTCGGCTTTGTATTCGATGAGCGGGTCGCGCTGGCCGTAACCGCGCAGGCCGATGCTGTAGCGCAGGCTGTCCATTTCGTAGAGGTGTTCCTGCCACAGGCGGTCAATCGCGCTGAGGATGGTGAAGCGTTCGACTTCCTTCAGCGCGTCGGGATTTTCAAAGCTGATTTTGAGGTCGTAAGCCTTGCGGACGCTATCGGAGATGAAATTGCAGACGGCGAATTGCGCCGGGCTGAGTCCGTCGAAAAGTGAGCCGGGCACAGGGTGTTCCTTGCCGGAATCAGCGGACTTGAGGATTTCCGCTTCCGGCAGGCCGATGGGAAAATTCAGGTTTACCCAGTCGGCCAATGGCCGCGTTTTCCATTCGCTGAACTCGGATTCGGCGTTCGTGAACTGCGCGACCTTGTCCACGACGACCTCCTCCATGATGTCCATGAGCCGGTCGCGCACATCCTCACCGTGGATGATTTCGTTGCGGAAGCCGTAAATGACCTCGCGCTGTTTGTTCATCACGTCGTCGAATTCGAGCGTGCGTTTGCGGATTTGGAAATTGTGCTGCTCGACGCGCTTTTGCGCCTGCTGAATGGAACGATTCAGCCACGGATGCGTCAGTTCCTGGCCTTCTTCAAGCCCCATTCGTTCCATCATTTTTACAATGCGGTCGGAGCCGAACAGCCGCATCAAATCGTCTTCGAGCGAGATGAAAAAGTGCGACGAACCGGGGTCGCCCTGGCGCGCGCAGCGTCCGCGCAACTGGCGGTCAATGCGGCGCGCTTCGTGGCGTTCCGTGCCCATGACGTGCAGTCCGCCGAGTTCGGCCACGCCGGGGCCGAGTTTGATGTCCGTGCCGCGACCGGCCATGTTGGTGGCAATGGTCACCGCGCCGCGCTGGCCGGCGCGCGTGATGATTTCGGCTTCCTGCTGGTGATATTTCGCGTTGAGAACGGAATGAATGATGCCTTCACGCTTGAGCATGCGTGAAAGCTGCTCGCTGACTTCAACGGAAATCGTGCCGACCAGAATCGGCCGGCCCTGGGCGTGAATCTGCTTGATTTCATTGAGAACGGTGTTGAATTTTTCGCGCCGGGTTTTATAGACCGCATCATTGGCGTCTTTGCGGACGCAAGGTTCGTTCGTCGGGATAACGAGGACGCCGAGTTTGTAAATGTCGAAAAATTCGGACGCCTCCGTTTCCGCCGTGCCGGTCATGCCGGCCAGCTTTTCGTAGAGACGGAAATAATTTTGAATCGTGATCGTGGCGAGCGTCTGCGTTTCGTGCTCGATCTCGACACCTTCCTTGGCTTCAACGGCCTGGTGCAAACCGTCGCTCCAGCGGCGACCGGGCATGAGCCGGCCCGTGTGCTGGTCAACGATGATGACCTTGTTCTCCTGAATGACATATTCCACGTCGAGCTGGTAAAGGCTGTAAGCCTTGAGCAATTGCGAGATGGCGTGAATCTTTTGCGCCTTGGTCTCGAAGTCCTGCTGCACCTTCGTCTTCGCTTCCATGCGCTTGCGCGCGTCGGGTTCCGGCCCGGCGTCAATTTCATGCAGCGCCGTTGTGAGTTCGGGCAGTACAAAAGCCTCCGGGTCTTTCGGGCTGACAAAATTGCGGCCTTTTTCGGTCAAATCGGCCTCGAAACTTTTCTCGTCAATGGCAAAAAGCAATTCCTCCTTCTCCCGGTACAGGTCAACTTTCTTTTGGTCCTTGTGCAAATCCAGTTCGGCCCGGTTCATCAACTTGAGGTTTTCCGGGTCTTCCAGAAGTTTCATCAGGCCTTCGGATTTGGGCTGGCCGATTTTGACGCGGAACAAGAGCAGACCGATTTCATGTTCGAGGGCCTCGGGATTTTGAGGGTTTGAACCATCGGTCGGATTCAGCTTTTTAATCAGCGCCTCGGCTTCGGACAAAAACCGGGCACACAAACGTTCCTGTGCCCGGACGAGCGATTCGACGAGCGGCTTCCACTGGCCGAATTGCTCGTCGTAAGTGTGAACGGACGGGCCGCTGATGATGAGCGGCGTGCGGGCTTCATCAATCAGGATGGAGTCCACTTCGTCCACGATGGCGAAATAATGACCGCGCTGGACCTGTTCTTCTTTGCGCGCCGCCATGCCGTTGTCGCGGAGATAATCAAAACCGAACTCGGCGTTCGTGCCGAAGGTGATGTCACAATTGTATTGCTCGCGCCGGACGCGTGGCGGCTGGTCGTGCAAAATGCAGCCGACGGTCAGGCCAAGAAATTTGTAAATCGCGCCCATCCATTCGGAGTCGCGCGCGGCGAGGTAGTCGTTGACCGTCACGAGATGGACGCCGCGTCCGGTGAGCGCGTTGAGATAAATGGGCAGGGTGGCGACGAGCGTTTTGCCTTCGCCGGTGGCCATTTCGGCGATGCGCCCGCTGTGCAGCCCGTAGCCGCCGATGAGTTGCACATCGAACGGAATCATCTCCCAGAGCAATGGATGCTCGCGCACGATGATTTCCGTCTTGCGTTCGGTGAGACGGCGGCAGGCGTTTTTGACGACGGCGAACGCTTCGGGCAGGATCTCATTGAGCGCCCTGGCCGACTCCGTTTTGTCCTGAATTTGCGAGAGTCGCGCCTTCCAATCGGCGGTTTTCTGGCGCAGCTCGTCGTCGGAAAGCTTTTGGAGTCCGGCCTCGATCTCATTGATCCGGCGGACGAGCGGCCAAAGTTTCTTCAGTTCGCGTTCGTTCCGCGACGGAATAATCCATTTCAAAAAATTCACAGTAAACCCAAATAGTCAGTTGAAAATAGAAACAAAACGCTACGCGATGAAACGCAAAGCGTCAAAACGAATCGCCGATATTTCAGCGTCAGGAAGAAACCGCTGTTACGCGGTGGGCTGTTGCGACGGCGGCGGATTTTGCCGGACGGTCGGGCTTGGATTTGGCGGCAGGGCATCGTGAACGATGGTTGCCGCGCGTTTGGCCGCTTCGGAGATGAGCTTGAGGTGCGGTTCGAGCGCGGGATTTTCACCGTGCTTGAACAGCAACCGGTCGGCGTAGCCTCGAATGATTGCAATGATATTGTTCAATTCGTGCGCGACCGCAGGGGAGACGTGCGGTGTCGAATTCTGGGTGGTTTCGTGCAAGGCATCCGCGCCAGCCGCCGCCTCCGCCATTTTTTTGTAGATATTTTCCAGCGATGACATCGCTGTTACGCATAGCACCTTGCGCGCCAGATTTTTAGACGCGGGAAAACTCAATTTTACCGGCGCTGCGCCAGCCCAATTTCATCACGCCATCTTAAGTTTTTTATTGAATGAGACAGGCTGTTCCGAAGCAGGACAGAAACTTTTGCGCATCTAAATCGCAGGCTGGCTTCTTTTCGTCGATTCGTTATCCTGAGCCCGGAATCACGGATGAATACCGCGCCCGCATCTCTCGGCCTCATTGCCGGCAACCGCTCCTTGCCGCTGGAATTTGCCCGGCAGGCGCGCGCCGCCGGAGTCAAACGGCTCATCGCCGTTGCGTTTGAAAATGAAACCGATCCCGCGCTGGCCGGACTGGTGGATGAAATCGTCTGGCTCAAAGTCGGCCAGCTTTCAAAAATGATTTCCGCGTTTGCCGACCGCGGGGTAAAGCGATGTGTCATGGTCGGCCAAATCGCGCCGAAAAATCTTTATGATTTGCGGCCCGATTTGCGCGCGATGTCGCTGTTGTTCCGGCTGAAAGAGAAAAACGCCCACACGATTTTTGGCGCGATTGCGGATGAATTGAAAAAAGACGGCGTTGAATTGATTGAAGCGACGCCGTGGCTGAAACCGCTCATGCCGCAAGGCGGTTTTCATCTCGGTCCGGAATTGTCGGAGGAACAACGCGCGGACGTGGAATTTGGTTTTCGCATCGGCCGGGAGGTTTCCCGTTTGGAAATCGGGCAGACCGTCGTCGTAAAAAAAGGCGCGGTGCTTGCGGTCGAAGGGTTTGAAGGCACGGACAAATGTCTTGCGCGCGGCGGGGAACTCGCCGGCAAGGACGGCGGCGCAGTGGCGGTCAAAGTGGCAAAGGTCAATCATGACATGCGGTTCGACATCCCTTGCATCGGCTTGCAGACACTGGAAACCTGCGCCAACGCCGGAATTTCCGTGCTGGCACTGGAAGCTGGAAAAACTTTGCTGCTGGAACGGGAGGCTTGCGGGCAACTGGCAAAAAAAAATGTAATCTCCGTGACAACCATGGATTAAATTCCCCGACTTTTATCTCCCAACTCCCAACTTCTGATTTCCATGCTCACTTCCCACGAACTCTTTGGCTTCATGTCGCCGAACCTGGCCGGCGAAATCATCACGTTCACCTTTGAATCGGACAAACCGATTTACCGCGCCACGCTCAACGCCGTTGCCGAAGCGCGGCACTTGCGCCCGGTTTTCCTTGAGCGCCAGCCCAAAACCCAACGGCACGCGGCCATGATCGCCACCCTGGCAAGGCCCGCGCTGGATTTGGTCGCGGGCAGCCTGATTCGCACCTGGTTGCTGAAAAAGCACAAGGCCATGCTCGTGGATTTTTTGAACGCGCTGGGGATTAAAAACGAGGAGGGCGTGGTTGAAAATTTACCGGAGAGCATGGACGACGTGAAATTGAAATCCGCGATTGAAACGCTGCTCGCGAAATATCCGCCCGAAGCCGTGGCGGTTTATCTGAATGCGTTCAACGACATGAATGAGGCCAACTGGGCGAATCTCAAAAGCATCCTGGAATCAGATCCCCGGCTGCAACTGGGGCAAATGTTTGAAGATTGACCGGGACGTTTCCGCTTCGGAAGATTCCTGAATGGAGAATTTGACGGGCAGGCGGGCGCAAATTTCTGGATGGGGCCGCTCACGTTGGGCGGGGTTGGTGCTTGCCGGCTGTGTGTTTGTGCTTGCCGCTGCGCTTTCCTGGCGCAGGTGGCCGGACGTCCTGGTTGACTTCGGGATGCAGCTTTATCTGCCGTGGCGGATTTCCGAAGGGGATGTTCTTTACCGCGACGTGATGTATTTGTCGGGCGGGCCGTTGTCCCAGTATTTCAACGCGCTGCTCTTCAAAATTTTTGGCGTTTCGTTTCGGACACTGATTTTTGCAAATCTTGCAATCACGGCGGGGATGCTGGTTTTGATTTACCGCCGCTTTCTCGCCGCGGCCGACCGGCTGACGGCGACGATGATCTGTCTGGGGATCGTGCTGGTGTTTGCGTTCCAGCATTCCGGTTTGATTGGCAATTACAACTACGTCACGCCGTATTGCCACGAAGTGTTTCACGGGCTGGCGCTTTCAGTTGTGGTGGTGATGGGGTTGTCGAGTTGGGTTGAAAAGAAGCAAATTCGATTTGCTGCGTCGGCTGGCTTTGGTTCCGGTTTGGTGTTTCTGACCAAGCCGGATATTTTCATGGCGCTGGTTGTCTGCGCGGGCATGGCTTTTCTGGTGGCTGTTTTTTTTCACAAACGAACCGGTTTTGCGGCAAAATCACTGGTGGCATTTTTGCTTGCCGGGCTGGTTCCATTGCTGGTTTTTTTTGCGCTATTTCTGCGGGTGGAAGGTTGGCAGGCAAGTGCGCACTCGGTGATTTCTGCGTGGGCGCCGTTATGGCATACATCCATTATCCAGGATCCATTTTATCAGTGGTGCCTGGGATTGGACGCGCCGTTTCTTCATCTCGAAAAAATGGTGGTGCATTTTATTTCCATCGCGGTGGCAACCGTGGTTTACGCCCTGGCGTTCCGGGGCGATGTGGAATCGAGATTCAAGTGGATAAAACCGTCGTGGGTTGTTTGGCCGTTGTTGGTCTCTCCGCTTTTGGTTTTGGCCATCGTTTTAAATTGGGGTGATTGTGGCCGATCATTGCCATTGCTGGGTTTGTCCGCCGGTGCGTTGCTGGCGGTGAATTACAAGAAAGCCGCGACCGAACCAGCGGCGATCTTTCCGTTGCTTTGGAATGTATTTGGCCTGGCGTTGCTGGCCAAGCTGGGATTTTTTACCCGGATTTGGCATTACGGATTTGCGCTGGCGATGCCGGCCTTTGCGGGAGCGGTTTATTTGTTTGTCTGGCTGCTGCCGGTGCTGCTGGAGCAAAGATACCAGGTCCGCTTCCATTTATTTCGCATGGCCGCCTGCCTGGTTCTAATAACCGGGTTTGGCCATTTGTTTTTGCGCTCGGAATCTCATTATCTCCGGAAAAATGTGCCCGTGGGACGCGGTGGAGATAAAATCATGGCCTATGGCCCGTCGGTAAATCCTTTTCACGACAATGTTCAACTGGCGCTGTCGTGGATACAAAAAAACGTTCCGCCGGCAGCGACACTGACGGTGCTTCCTGAAGGAGCCATGATTAATTATCTGAGTCGCCGGGTGAGCCCGAACCCCTACTTGGTTTGGCTTCCGCCGGAAATGGCAATGTTTGGCCAGACCAACATGGCCGCCGCCTTTGAAAAAAACAGTCCTGACTATGTCGTGATCCTGGAAAGGAGCACGGCCGAGTACGGAGTGGGTTATTTCGGGTACTACCCGCGATATGGGACTGAACTGATGCAGTGGATTGACGACCATTACGACCGGGTTTATCCGGCGCCAGACCCGGCCGCAAAATTCCCGTCCGGGAATCAATCCTTCTCCGAACTGCAAATCCTGAAACGACGGCTGCCCATTTTGCCGGCAGGAAAAAATTGAAACGGTTCGCCATTCAACCATGCTTATGCCGCTTATGAAAAAATATCTTGTTGAATTCATCGGCACATTCTTTCTGGTGCTCACCGTTGGCATGACGGTCATTGAACCCGGCGCGGCGGGCCTGGCCCCGCTGGCCATCGGCTCGGCGCTGATGATCATGGTCTATGCCGGCGGCCACGTGTCGGGCGGCCACTACAACCCGGCGGTTACAGTGGCCGTCTGGTTGCGCGGGCGTTGTTCCAAGACGGACGTGCCGGGCTGCTGGATATCGCAAATCATCGGCGCGTTCGCCGTCGCATCATTGGCGTCTGTCAGCGAACCGGGGCGCGACCCATTTTGAAATGTCAGACCGGGATCTGACAAATCGCGCTGCAACCATCTTTAGGAACTCGTTGGCGGCACGACCGGGCGGACGTTGTTTCGGCCAGGCAGCGACGATTTTTCGCTGCGGCTTCGGCGACTGGAGCGAGCGATACTCCGGCAAATCCCCGCGCTCACTCCGCATCGCCATCACGGGAATCAGCGAAATGCCCAGGCCCGCCGCGACGAGTGCCTGCACGGTTTCGAGTTGCGCGCTGCGAAAACTGATTTTCGGCTTCACGTCCCGACGGTCGCAGAAATCCAGCACCTGGTCGCCGAGACAATGGCCTTCCTTCATCACAATCAAACTTTCGCCGGCGAGGTCAGCGACCGTCACACTGCGTTTGCGGGCGAGCGGATGGCCCGGCGGCAGTGCCAGCAGCAGCTCCTCGGAAAACAACTCCTTCACCTCCAGACGCTCATCCCGAATCGGCTGACTGGCCAGGGCGAAGTCAATTTCATACCCGTGCGCGAGCTTGAGCAGCCGCGCCGTGGTGTCTTCCTGCGCCACGGTTTCCACGCCAGGAAACATTTCCGCGAACTGCGCCATCACCTGCGGGAGCAGATACGGTGCGATGGTGGGCAGCACGCCAATCGTCAATGTGCCGCGCAACAAATCCTGCGCGTCGGTCATCTCGCGTTTGGCCGCGTCCACTTCTTCGAGGATGCGGACCGCGCGGCGCAGGAACGCCTCGCCGTGCGGCGTCAACCTCACCTCGCGTTTCATCCGGTCAAACAGCCGCTCGCCCAGTTCATCTTCCAGCTTCTGAATTTGCTGGCTCAACGAAGGCTGGGCAACGTGGCATTGCTCGGCGGCGCGGGAGAAGTTTCCGTTTCGCGCCACGGCGACCACGTAACGAAGCTGCTGCATTTCCATAGGCAGTGCCTATGGTAGCGAGAGGAAAAAAGTATTTCAACAATAGCTCTCGAAATGCTTGAATGAACAAAACACAACAACCGAAATTTGTTTTATGAGCACAAAACCGGAAATCATGTCAACCGAAGCCAAATGCCCCTTTCACCAAGCCGCCGGCGGCGGCACCACGAACCAAGACTGGTGGCCGAACCAGTTGAAGCTCGAGCTCCTGAACCAGCATTCCTCCAAGTCCAATCCGATGGGCGAGGAATTCGACTACGCAAAGGAGTTCAAGAGCCTCGATCTGGCGGCGGTGAAGAAAGATCTCGCGGCGCTGATGACCGACTCGCAGGACTGGTGGCCGGCGGACTTCGGCCACTACGGCCCGTTGTTCATTCGCATGGCGTGGCACAGCGCCGGCACTTACCGCACCGGTGATGGCCGCGGCGGCGGCGGCCGGGGTCAGCAGCGCTTCGCGCCGCTCAACAGCTGGCCGGACAACGTCAGTCTGGACAAGGCGCGCAGGCTCCTTTGGCCGATCAAGCAGAAGTATGGCCGGAAGATTTCGTGGGCCGACTTGATGATCCTCACGGGCAACGTTGCCCTGGAAATGATGGGCTTCAAGACGTTCGGTTTCGGAGGCGGTCGCGAGGACGTCTGGGAGCCGGATCACGATGTCTATTGGGGCGCCGAGAAGACTTGGCTGGGTGACAAGCGCTACTCTGGTGACCGGGATCTCGAAAATCCGCTCGCTGCCGTGCAGATGGGTCTGATTTACGTCAACCCGGAAGGCCCCAACGGCAACCCGGATCCGGTCGCCGCGGCGCGGGACATTCGCGAAACCTTCGCTCGCATGGCGATGAACGACGAGGAGACCGTGGCGCTCATCGCTGGCGGCCATACCTTCGGCAAGACCCACGGCGCCGGCCCTGCGTCCCATGTGGGGCCCGAGCCGGAAGCTGCCGGCCTCGAAGCGCAGGGCCTCGGCTGGAAGAGCAGCTTTGGCACGGGCAAGGGTGGTGACGCGATCACCAGCGGTCTGGAAGTCACCTGGACCACGACGCCGACGAAGTGGAGCAATTCGTTCTTCGAGATTCTGTTCGGTTACGAGTGGGAGTTGACCAAGAGTCCGGCTGGAGCGCATCAGTGGGTCGCCAAGGGCGCCAAAGCAACGATTCCAGACGCGCACGATCCGTCGAAGAAACGTCTGCCGACCATGCTGACCACCGACCTGTCGCTGCGTTTCGATCCTGCTTACGAAAAAATCTCGCGGCGCTTCATGGAGAATCCGGATCAGTTCGCCGACGCATTCGCCCGGGCGTGGTTCAAGCTGACGCATCGCGACATGGGTCCGCGCGCGCGTTATCTCGGACCGGAGGTCCCGAAAGAAGAACTCATCTGGCAGGACCCCATTCCCGCGGTGAATCACAAATTGATCGGCGCCAAGGAAATCGCCTTGCTGAAGGCCAAAATTTTGGCGTCCGGGTTGTCCGTTTCGCAAATGGTTTCGACCGCCTGGGCGTCGGTGTCCACCTTCCGCGGCTCCGACAAGCGTGGCGGCGCGAATGGCGCGCGCATTCGCCTCGCGCCGCAGAAGGATTGGGAAGTCAACCAGCCGAAACAGTTGGCGAAGGTGCTGACGACGCTGGAAGGCATCCAGAGCGCATTCAACAAAACGGCGAAAGGAGGCAAGAAGGTCTCGCTGGCCGACCTGATTGTGCTGGGCGGTTGCGCTGGCGTCGAGCAGGCCGCGAAGAACGCCGGCCACAAGGTCACGGTTCCCTTCACGCCGGGACGCATGGATGCCTCGGCGGAACAGACTGACGTCGAATCCTTCGCCGTGCTCGAACCCATCGCGGACGGCTTCCGCAATTACCTCAAAGGCAAATACATCCTATCGGCTGAAGCGCTGCTGGTTGATAAGGCCCAATTGCTGACCCTGACCGCGCCCGAGATGACGGTGCTCGTGGGCGGCTTGCGCGTACTGAAGACCAACTTCGGCGGAGTGCAGCACGGTGTCTTCACCAAGCGACCGGAGGCGCTGACCAACGACTTCTTCGTGAACCTGCTCGACATGGGCACGGAGTGGAAGCCGGTTTCGAAAGACGCAGATGTGTTTGAAGGCCGCGATCGCAAAACGGGCAAAGTCAAGTGGACCGGCACGCGTGTTGATCTCGTCTTTGGTTCAAACTCCATTCTCCGCGCGTTGGCTGAAGTTTACGGAAGCTCCGACGCACAGGAGAAATTTGTTCACGACTTTGTCGCGGCTTGGAACAAGGTGATGAACCTGGATCGTTTCGACCTCGCGTAAACGCTGATTTCTCGTCAATCGAGCCATTGTCTGCTTGCCGGCCTCTCCGATGAAGGAAGCTGGCAGGCGGCTGGTTTGCGCGGCGTGATTCTCTCTCGCCGGCCCCGGCGGCGGCAAGACCCCGCTGATGTTTGCCGCGATGTTTGGCCGTAGCAACGTAATCCGGCAATTGCAGGCACACGAGGCATCGCTTCAGCGCCGCAATCGACTGGGCATTTCCGCAAGTTTCATGGTTCGCGTTTCACGATGGATTGCGCGCCTGTTTCAAAGACTCCAGTTCCAAGCCAACCACGTTCCCTGACCCGCAAAGCATATGAAAAACGAACTCCCCTCACTCACAGCCACGGCGGGAAATTCGAACTACGGCCTTGCCATCGGTTTCACCGTGACGACCATGGCGTTTGTGTTGGGCGGCATTTCCGGCGGCGCCTTCAATCCCGCCGTTGCCGTCGGCATCACCGTCATACACCTCGCCAAAGTGTCGACCCTGTGGATTTACCTCGTCGCCAATTTTGCCGCCGGTGCGCTCGCAGCCGTTGCCTTCAAACTCATTAACCCCGAGGACAGGTGATTTGCAGCGCCCGAAAGCGCAAAAAACTTTTTTATTTTTGCGCCGTATGTTTTAGTAGGGCGCATGACACCCAATTCCCGGCACTTTCTTGCCATCGTCGTTTTGTTTATGAGCGCAAAACTAGCGTACGCCGTTTCAACCGAACTCGGAATTTTTTCGCACCAACGCGACATCGGCAATGTCGCCAGGCCCGGATTGGTGAATTTTGATCCGGCCAAGGGCGAGTATTTCATTGCCGGCGGTGGCGAAAACATGTGGTTCACCAACGACGCCTTCCATTTTGTCTGGAAGAAGGTGTCGGGCGATTTCACGCTGACGGCGGACGTTAAATTCATCGGCGTCGGCGGCAATCCGCATCACAAGGCGTGCCTGCTCGTCCGCCAGTCGCTCAAGCCGGGTTCGGTTTACGCGGATGTCGCCCTTCATGGCAGCGGCCTGACGGCGCTTCAATACCGCGACCCGCCGGACGGCCCGACGCATGAAATTCAATCGAACATTTCAGCCCCCGCGCGGATGCGAATCGAAAAACGCGGCGATTACATTTCAATGTGGCTTGCTGCCGCGGGTGAAGACCTGAAACCCGCCGGCGGTTATCTGCGGATTCCGTTCAAGGGGAAATTTTATGTCGGCCTCGGTGTTTGCGCCCACGACAACAAGGCCATTGAGAAGGCGGTTTTCTCAAACGTCGAACTCGAACCGGTTTCCACACCCGCCAATGCCCAGCCGGTCCTTGAAAGCACGCTGGAAACCGTTGAAGTTGCTTCCACCGACCGGAGCGTGGTTTATCGCACTCGCGACCATATCGAAGCGCCGAACTGGTCGCGCGATGGGAAATACTTTCTCTTTAACAGCAACGGGCGGATTTACAAACTGCCGGTGAAGGACGGCACGCCGGAGCCGTTGAACACCGGGGATCAAATTCATTGCAACAACGATCACGGCATCTCGCCCGACGGAACGCAGTTGGCCGTCAGCGACCAGACACAGGATGGCAAGTCGCGCATTTACGTTTTGCCGATCGCGGGCGGTGCGCCGCGTCTGGTCATGCCGCCGGCGCCGTCATATTGGCACGGCTGGTCGCCTGATGGCAAAACGCTCGCCTATTGTGCCGAGCGCAACGGCGAGTTTGACATTTACACGATTCCCGTTGACGGCGGCGAGGAAACGCGCCTGACCACCGCACCCGGTCTGGACGATGGCCCGGATTATTCGCCGGACGGGAAATATATTTATTTCAATTCCGAACGAACCGGCAGAATGCAAATTTGGCGGATGAAACCCGACGGCTCGGAGCAGGAACAAATCACTTCTGACGATTACAACAACTGGTTCGCGCACCCTTCGCCGAACGGCCGGTGGATTGGTTTTCTTTCCTATGCAAAAGATGTGACTGGCCATCCGCCAAACAAGGATGTGCTGATTCGGCTCATGTCGCTATCCGACAGGAAAATTCAAGTGCTCGCGAAATTGTATGGCGGACAAGGAACGATCAACGTTCCGTCGTGGTCGCCGGACAGCCGGAACATTGCGTTCGTCAGCTATCAAATGGTTTATCCGTGAGGTTTCAATCCGTCCTGAAGGCAAACAAAAATGTGACTCGTGACGACAGCCTGCCGCTTCCCGGCTTTCTCTGCGCGCAACCGGATGGAACATTGCTGTCGGTAAAACTGCAGCCGCGTGCCTCCGCCAATGAGATTGATGAACCGCTTGGCGCTGAACTGCGAATCAGAGTCACCGCGCCACCCGTGGATGCCGCGGCGAACGAAGCACTGGTTCAACTGCTCGCTGACAGGTTGGATTGCGCCCGTGGTCGTGTCGAATTGGTGCGTGGTTACAAGTCGCGGCACAAGGTGGTCAAACTCCACGGCTTCGCCCCGGAAGAAGTGTTTCAAAAGCTTTTGGAATCAGCAGCGGATTGATTTTTCTGTCAACTTTCCCGCTCCGCTTGCCACGCGTGCGGTGATATGATGATGACCAGAACCATGTTCGTCGCTGTGCCAGGTGATCATTGGCCGGAAAATCCGTGCAGCCAATTTTTCCGCCGGATACGTCCAAATTTCCGCGAGTGTCGGATGATAATGCGGCGTCGCCTCAATCAATTCCATGCCGGCCTGCCCGGGAGATGTATCGTTTCCGTGCTCAGGTTGTCCCATTTGGGGACAAAGAATTGGACTGGCAGACTGGATAGCAATTAAACTAATAACTGGCGTTATCGGAGGGCAAGGGCACTTAAACTGCTTTTCATCGGGCTAAGATTTAACCCATGAATATAACAAGCAATCATCAAGATGAGATGCCGTCCAACGAAGTTGCCCCTTCGTCGCAGAACGGGCATTCGACGCGCGGCTTGAAAAGTTCAAGAGGCACGGGACTCAACGCAAAACTGGCGCAGGAAAACGCAAAACTGGCGCAGGAAAATGCGCAGCTTGCGCAAGAGCGGGATTTACTGCGGACGCTGTTTGACAGCCTGCCCGATAATCTGTTCATCAAAGACCGGCAGAGCCGGTTTTTGACCAGCAACCTGGCGCACGTACGGACGTTGGGCGCGACCCATCCGGACGAGGTGATTGGCAAAACCGACCTCGATATTTTTCCGGCGGAATTGGCCAACCAGTATTATGGGGACGAACAAGCGCTGATGAAATCGGGCCAGCCGCTGAATCGGGAAGAAACAGTGGTGAATCCCCGCACCGGTGAGAAGCGCTGGCTGCAAACCACGAAAGTGCCGCTACGGGACAAGAACGGAAAAGTCGTTGGTGTGATGGGCATCAACCGGGACATCACGGATCGGAAACAAGCGGAGGAGGCCCTGCGCCAATCGCACGACGAACTGGAGAAACGGATCGCCGAGCGCACCGCTGAGCTTTCACAAGAACGCCTGCTGCTGCGAACGCTCATTGACAACCTGCCCAATGGCATCTACGCTAAGGACACCGCCGGTCGGAAAATCCTGGCCAATCCGGCCGACTTGAAAAACCTCCGCTGCAAAACCGAAGCCGAGGCCATCGGCAAAAGCGATTTCGATTTCTATTCGCGCGACATTGCCGAAAAATTCTGGGCCGACGACCAAAAAGTGATTCAGGGCGAGCCGGTTATCGACCGGGAGGAGTATTTCTTGAACGACGAAGGTGAGAAACACTGGCTGTTGACCAGCAAACTGCCGCTGCGCGATCAAAACGGAACTATCATCGGTCTGGTGGGTATCGGCCGGGACATCACACATCGCAAGCAGGCGGAGGAAGCGCTGGATCGGGAACGACTCCTGCTGGGGGGTCTCCTTGACAACATCCCGGACCGGATTTATTTCAAAGACACCCAATCCCGGTTTCTTAAGTGCAGCAAAGCAGTCGCCGTGCGTCTGGGCCTGAAAGATTTAGAATTGGTCGTCGGCAAAACGGACTTTGATTTTCACCCTCCGGACAGGGCCAAGGAATTCTATGAGGATGAGCAAAGAATCATCAAGGCTGGCGAGCCTTTGATCAACAAGATTGAGAAGCAGACCCGGCCCAACGGCGAAATTATTTGGGCGTCTGTCACCAAGGTGCCGCTGCGGGACAAGGAGGGAAAAGTCTTCGGCCTGGTGGGCATCAGCCGGGACATTACGAAGCAGAAGCAGGTGGAAGACGCTCTGCGGAGCAGCGAGGAAAAGTTGCGCCAATTCGCGACCCAACTCGAACGCAGCAATCGCGAGTTGCAGGATTTCGCCTATGTGGCCTCGCACGACTTGCAGGAACCTTTGCGAAAAATCGTGGTTTTCGGCGAACGGCTCAGGGAAAAGAACAGTGAAGCCTTGGGGCCGGAAGCGCTGGATTATCTGGAACGGATGCAGAAAGCCGCAGGGCGGATGCAGATTCTGATCAACGATCTGTTGACTTTTTCGCGGGTTACGACCAAGGCACATCCTTTTGCGCCGGTTAATCTGGCCGAAATCGCCAGCGAAGTGGTGAATGATTTGGAGGGACGGATCGAACTGGTCAAAGGCCGCGTCGAACTGGGAGAGCTACCGGTCATTGACGCGGAGGCGTTGCAAATGCGCCAGTTGTTGCAAAACCTGATTGGCAACGCGCTAAAATTCCGCCGCCCGGAAGAGCCGCCTGTGGTGAAAGTCGAAGCGCAAATCATTCCCGATCCCGTCACGCCCGCGAAGAAACTTTGCCGGTTGACGGTCAGTGATAATTGCATAGGGTTTGACGAAAAATATCTGGATCGGATATTCAATGTCTTCCAGCGGTTGCACACTCGCAATGAATACGAAGGCACAGGCATGGGGCTGGCCATTGTTCGCAAGATTGCATTATATCACGGCGGCGACATCACCGCAAAAAGCAAACCAGGGCAGGGCTCCACTTTTATCTTGACGTTGCCTGTGGTTCATCCCAAAGAAGCACGAGACGCAAATACGGAAACCACCATGAATAAGGAAAACCACCATGATAATAAGGAAAACCACCGCGAATAAGGAAAACCAACCATGAAAACCGAAGGAAAAATGATTACAATTCTGCTGGCGGACGACGATCCGGACGACCGTAAACTGACCCAAGACGCATTTGTGGAGAACCGTCTGGTCAATGTGCTCCATTGCGTGGAAGACGGCGAAGAATTGATGGAATATTTGCGCCGTCAAGGCCGTTACACCGATCAGAAGGATGCGCCATTGCCCGGGCTGATTTTGCTGGATCTTAACATGCCGCGCAAAGACGGGCGCGAAGCACTCAAGGAAATCAAGGCGGATCCGGAACTGCGCCGGATTCCCATCGTCGTCCTTACCACCTCCAAGGCGGAGGAGGACATTTTGCGCACCTACGATCTGGGCGTAAATTCCTACGTGACCAAGCCCGTGACGTTCAAATCGCTGGTGGAATTGATCAAGGTCCTCGGCCGATATTGGTTCGAAGTGGTCGAACTTCCGCCGGGCGAGAGTTGAACGCTTTATGTCCGATGCCCCGGTCAAAGTCCTGTTGGTGGACGATGATGAGGATGATTATATCATCACGCGCGATCTGATCTTGCGAATCGCAGGCCGCTATCATCTCGACTGGGTCAACAATTATAATGGCGCGTTGGACGCCATCCAGCGCCGGGAGCACGATATCTATCTGCTGGACTATCGCCTCGGCGAGCGGACCGGACTGGAACTGTTGTGCGAATCACAACAGTTCAATGCCCGGGCTCCAATGATTTTGCTGACGGGCCAGGGCGACCAGGAGGTTGACATGGAGGCCATGAAAGCCGGGGCCGCCGATTATCTGGTCAAAGGCCAGCTCAACGCCGACATTCTCGACCGCGCCATCCGCTATGCCATCAAAGGCAAGCACGCCGAAGAAAACCTCCGCCGCGACCGGGATCTCATCAGCCGTATCATGGAAACCAGCCCCGTGGGCATCGTCGTCGCCAATCAGGCTGGAATAATTACCTTTGCCAACCACCGGGCAGAAGAAGTTCTCGGCCTGTCCAAGGACGCCATCACCGGTGGAACTTGCAGCGTTCTGGACTGGCGGATGACTGATCCGGAGGGCCACCCGCTTCCGGGGCAGGCGCTGCCGTTGAAACAAGTCCTCGAATCCGGCCATCCGGTGCAAGACGTTCATCATGTAATTGACCGTCCCGACAGCCACCGCACGTTGCTCTCGACCAATGCCACGCCGTTTTTCGATGCCGCCGGCGAGATTGACGGAATGGTAATCACGGTTGAAGACATTACCGAGCGGCTGATGCTGGAAGCGCAACTGCGGCAATCACAGAAAATGGAGTCGGTGGGCCAGTTGGCCGCCGGGGTGGCGCATGACATCAACAATATTCTGACCGTCATTCAGGGACACGCGGGGTTGTTGCTCAACGCCGTTCCGCCGGGCGCCGACTCGACAAGATCAATAAAGCAAATTTCCGCGGCAGCGGAGCGCGCGGCCAGTTTCATCCGGCAATTGCTCACGTTCAGTCGCAAGCAGATTTTTCGATCGAAGATTCTCGATTTGAATGCGGTGCTTCACAATTTGAAAGGGATGCTTCCGCGGCTGATCGGTGAGGATATCACGCTGGAAATCCACTGTCAGGCGGAACTGCCGTGCATTCAGGCGGATGCCGGGATGGTCGAGCAGATTGTGATGAATCTGGCGGTCAACTCGCGTGATGCCATGCCCAAGGGCGGCAAATTTATCATCACGACTTCCGCCGCTGAAATTGACGCCGCCTACTTGCGACAACACCCCGAAGCCCATGTGGGTGGGTTCGTCTGCTTGACCGTGACGGATACTGGTTGCGGCATGGAGCGCAAGGTGTTGCAGCGGATTTTTGAACCGTTTTTCACGACCAAGGAAGTCGGCAAAGGAACGGGATTGGGACTGGCCACCGTTTATGGCGTCGTTAAACAACATCATGGCTGGATCGAAGTCCAAAGCGAAGTTGGCGTCGGCACCACCTTCAAAGTTTTTATTCCGGTGGCCGGTAAAGCTGGCGATGCACCCGCCGATCCGTCCGTTAAATCCGAGAACGTCCGGGGAGGCAAAGAAACCATTCTGCTCGTCGAGGATGAAATTGGACTGTTGGAACTGGTGCGGGAGATTCTCCAGCAATATCAATACCGTGTTTTGATCGCTTCCTCGGGGGTCGAGGCTTTGCGGGTTTGGGACGAGTGCAACGGCCAGATTGATTTGCTCCTGACCGACATGATCATGCCCGGCGGCATGACGGGCACTGACTTGGCCGCGGAATTGAAAAGGCGAAAGCCCGGACTCAAAGTAATCTACGCCAGCGGTTATAGTTCCGCGCTGACGGGAAAAGATTTTACTCAAGGCGACAACATCTTTCTGGCAAAACCTTATCAGCCGAACCAGGTGGCCCGACTGATTCGGGAGACCCTTGATGGCGCTCCCAAAGACCGGCTCCAGGCTGTTTCTGCCCGGGCTAATGGTGAGGACACCGAGATGATGCGCGCCCGGATGACGCAGCCAGTGGGAACCTGAACCCCTCGTCATCCACGGAGCACGGCGTGGCAGCGGCTGCCAGGGCGGGAGATGGGCGGTCGGTTTTGCCGCCGATAAAACTCAAATCGGCGCCAGCGTTGAGTTTGTTTGTCACCACTTCGCACTTTCCTGCCACTGATGTGGTGACATGATGACAATTAGAGCCATGTCCACTGCAACCCGCAACGACGCTGAATTGGTGGGCGAAAGCCGGTCCGGGAATCGGGATGCTTTCGGGCAGATCGTCTCGCGTTATCAATCGCTCGTGTGTTCGCTCGCTTACAGCGCCACCGGCAGCCTGAGTCAGAGTGAAGACCTGGCGCAGGAAACCTTTGTGACCGCGTGGAAGCAACTGGCCGATTTGCGCGAGCCGGGGAAATTGCGCGCCTGGCTTTGTGGCATCGCGCGAAATCTCATTCACAACTCTTTGCGACGGCAGGAACGCGAGCCCAGTCACGCGGCTGAATCATTGGACTTGATTCACGAAGCGCCCGCGCCGGAACCGCTACCGCCCGATTACGCCATCAGCCGGGAAGAAGAAGCGATTTTGTGGCGGTCGCTCGAACGCATTCCTGAAATTTACCGGGAACCACTGGTTCTGTTTTACCGTGAGCATCAATCCGTCGAATCTGTCGCGCAAAACTTGGAGTTAAGTGAAGATGCCGTGAAACAAAGGCTTTCACGTGGACGAAAACTTTTGCACGAACAAGTCCTCGCATTTGTCGAAGGCGCACTGGAACGGACGAATCCGGGCAAGGTATTCACGCTGGGTGTTGTGGCTGCATTGCCGGCATTCACAATTTCAGCCCAAGGCGGCGGCCATAGGCGCAACGGCCATGAAAGGCAGCGCAGTGGCAAAGTCGGCCGGGTTGGTCGGGTTGTTTAACGCTATTCTTGGCCCCATCATCATGTTCTTGGGTGCGTATTTTGGCTATCGGATGGATCTCGATAGTGCGCATTCTCCGCAACGACGTGAGTTTGTCTTCAAGTACTATCGCATCCTCGTTGTGTGTATCGCGGGGTTTGCTCTGGCCGTGCTATTGCTCATGCTCGGTGGGTGGGGAATGGCCAAGTCGGACCCGATGATCTTCATCGCCCTCCTGGCAGGACTGGGAGCAGTGTACGTCATCATTGTGGCGGTTCTCGCGCTCTGGACGCGGCGGTCTTTGCGGAAAATCCGCCAACAGGAAATCGCCGGAAACCATCCGGTGCCGCTTTTAGTGCCAGTCTTCGAGTATCGGAGCAAGTTCAGCCTGCTCGGCCTGCCGCTGGTTCATATCCGCATTCGTGGGGGTCTGGAGGAGCGAGGGCCGGTCAAGGCGTGGATCGCGGCAGGTGACGCGGCCATCGGTGTAATCTTCGCATTTGGCGGGCTGGCAGTCGCTCCCATCAGTTTTGGCGGATTCGCCATCGGCTTGCTGCCTTTGGGTGGCTTCGCAATTGGCCCGATCGCACTGGGCGGATTCAGTCTGGCCATCTGGTCGTTTGGCGGATTTGCGTTGGGGTGGCAGGCATTCGGCGGTTGCGCTATCGCGTGGAACGCGGCGCTGGGCGGAGCGGCTCTTGCGCACGATTACGCGCTCGGCGGCATTGCGCTGGCCGCGCAAGCCAACAACGCCGCCGCGCAGCTTTATATTCAGGCAAACCCATTTTTCCAAAATGGGCAAATTGTCGCGCGCTATCTGGCCTGGTTGAATCTGCTTTGGGTAATTCCGATGATCGCTTGGTGGCGGACCATACGTCGTGCCAAACATCAATGAATCTGTGCGGCCAGTTCCTCCGCCGGATAGGTCCAAATTTCCGCGAGCGTCGGATGATAGTGTGGCATGGCGGCCAGTTCATGAACGGTCATGCGTTTCGCCATTGCCGCGACGATTTCATGGATCAATTCGCCGCCGACCGGGCCGACACAAGCGCCGCCGAGAATTTCGCCTGACTTTGGGTCGGCCAGCAGTTTCACGAAACCGTCCTTTGCCTCCATGATGAGCGATTTGCCGTGGTCATTGAACGGATAGCTGGCGGCCAAATATGGAATGCCACGCGCCTTCGCTTCCTTTTCGGTCAGGCCAACGAACGCCACCTGCGGCTCGGTGAACACAACCGAAATCAGCAGCCGGTAATCCATCCGTCGCGGTGCGTTGGCATTGGCAATGTTATATGCCGCGATTTCCGCCTGCTGAACGGCAAGGTGGACGATTTCGTGCGGCCCGGTGCAGTCGCCCGCCGCATAAATGTGCGGGGCACTCGTCTGCAGGAAGTCGTTGGATTCAATGCGTCCGCCGTCGGTGGCGACACCGGCTTTGGTGAGGTCGAGCGATGCCGTGTTGGGCATGCGGCCCAGCGCGAACAGGATTTCCTCGGCGGAGACGGAAACGGTTTGGCTGTCATGTTCAAAGGAAACCGTTTTCAGTTTTCCTTTGCGCCGTGCTTCAACCAGCCTCGTGCCGGTGAAGACCTGAATGCCTTCCCGCCGGAATACCTTTTCCATTTTAATTCCGGCGTCCGTGTCAAACTCGCGCAGAATGTGCCCGCTGCGCTGGATGAGCGTGACCTTGACGCCGAACCGCGCGAAAAATTGCGCAAACTCGCATGCAATCGGCCCGCCGCCGAGGACGATGAGCGATTCCGGCAGCCGGGTGAGCGTGAGCGCGTCATCGCTGGTGATATAGCCGGTTTCATGGAGTTGGGGCAGGGGCGGTGGCGCGACGACGGAGCCGGTGGTGATGATGAAATGCGCGGCGGAGATTTTGGCAGGGACACGCCGCTGCGCGTCCTGGCCGACCTGCCGGTCGGCCCTGCCAAGTTTAACCGTGTGTGGATCAAGAAACCGGGCGTTGGCGCGGATGAATTTGAATTTGCCACCGGCGAATTGTTGCCGGCGATAATCCGCAAAATCCTTGACGAGCGCGTCCTTGCGCGCCATCACCTTCGCGAAATCGAAGCTTACGTTTTCGGCGCGGATGCCCCATGGCCCGGCGTGACTGGCTAGGTGCATGACTTCGGCGGTGTAAAGCAGCGCCTTCGTGGGCATGCATCCGCGCAGGATGCACAACCCGCCGACTTCTTCCCCGCCCTCAATGACGGCCGTTTTCAAACCTGCGCCCGCCGCTGTCCGCGCCGCCGCGTAACCGGCGCTGCCGCCGCCGAGAACGGCCACGTCGTAATCAAACTTTTGCATGACTTGAAAATGGGCTGACGGACGGAATTTTCAAATTCAAATGTTTCAATTTTTGAATTGCGATGTGTGCCAGACCGTTTCATTTTTCCACCATGAGCAGCATCATTTACCCGCGCAGCCCGCGCGAAACGATGGACGGCTGGAGTTACCTGCCGCGTTACATTGACAAAATCCGCCTGCACCTCGCCGGCAAACTGCACGCCGATTATCAGGAGAATCTGGGCAAAGGCTTTGACGGCATGTGGCTCAAGTACGCCGGCGTCAAGCACGAACAGATGATCCAGGTGGTGAAGAATTCCGTCACCGACGGCGAGGTGTGCGACTGGGTGCGGGTCAACGTGAAAAAATCCCCGGCGGAAAAGGCCGCGCACGCCCGGGACATCTTCAGCCGTCCCTTGCCTGACGATGCGGCGGCGGTGGCGCGGCTCAAGATGCGCAAGGAACAGTCCGGCATGGCGCACCGGGACGACATTAAGACGTTTGTGGATTACATTGATGCGGACGAAAAACGCCTTTAGTGCATCGAGAAAAATCCCTTACTGCCCGGCGTAGAAGGCGTCCACTTTGGCCGCGACGTCCTTGTAGCTGGCGTCCATTTCGTAGATGAGTTTGAGTTGCTCGATGGCTTCTTCTTTTTTGCCCATGCTTTCGAGCACGCAGCCGAGATTATAGACAAGCTCTTTTTTCTCGTCATCAAAGACCACCTTTTCCTTGATGGCATTTTGCAACGTGCGGGCGGCCAGGTCGAACTTCTTCCCCTTGGCAAAACATTGCGCCAGATAACTCATCGCGGCGAGTCGCTTGTGCGGATTCTGCTGGGCTTTTTGAAATTCTTGGATTGCCTCGGTGATTTTGCCCGTTTGAAAATAAAACTGCCCCATCTCAAACCGGATCGCCAGGTCCGTCGGGTATTTTTCCACGCGCTTCTGGCATTCGGTGACCTGGAAATCCAGCTTCTCCGCCTGGAGCTTCGCCGCCTGTTCGGTGTAATCCGGCGCGGCGGGATCGAGTTGCTCCAACTGATAATCGAACCGGCGCACGAGGGTGTCGGCAATGGAGCGTTCGAGTGACGGATCGTTGCCCATCTCCGAATTTTTGACGCGGTCGTAAAGCGCGAGTGAGCGGGCGAACTGTTTTTTCTGCGCGTAAAGTTCCGCGAGCTGGCGAACCAGCTTGAGATTATTCGGCTCGGTCTGCAGCCGCGCCTCGTATTCGCCGATGAGCCGTTCGGCCACATCTTCAGTCTTCACGACGCGCTTTTCCTGTTCCAGCGAGGCGGCCTCCTTTTTGTCCTTCAAAATGTCGCGGTAGGAACCCTGACCGCCTTCGAGTGCGGCGTAGCCGCCCTGGTCCAGTGTCTTGCGCGCGGACAAATCTTTGAGCGCCTGATTCAGCTCGCCGTCGTTGGGCGTCTCGCGCAAAAGGTCCATCAGGATTTGTTCCCCGCGGTTGTGTTCTCCCTCGCTGACGTCACCCGCCAACGCGAGCGCACGGGCAAATGCAATCGCCAAATCCCTGTCCTTCGGCGAATTATTCGACAGCGTTTCATAGGACAAGACCGCTGTGTGCGGCAATTCCAATGTGTTCGCCGCTTCCACGATGATTCGGTGCGCGGCGGAGCTGTTCGGGTCACCGTTCAAAATCTGCTCGGCGATGGCCATGGCCTCGGCGGGATTTTTGTTCAATGCCATTTTGGCCTTGGCGACCTGAGGCGAGGAGCCCGCGCCACTCCACATTTTCTTGAAGAATCCGCCGCGGCCGCCGCATTTTTGGAACTGTGCCGCGCGCAGCGCCTTGCGGCATTCAAAAAACCCCGGCTCTTTTTCCAGCACCTGGTTGAACAGCGTGATGGCATAATCCAGATTTTCCCGTTGCACGGCTTCGTTGGCCTTGACGAACAGCAAGCGCGCTTCGCGCGAAACTTCGTTGATGCTTTTCTCTGCCATATTCTTCGCTTGGTTGAATAAAATCGCTTCTGCCGTGGTAAAAATCAACTCCGAAGGCCTTCGGGGGTCAACCGCATTGTGCCTTGTGCCGGAGCGCGTGATCCACGAGCACCAGTGCGGTCATCGCTTCCACCATCGGCACCGCGCGCGGCAACACGCACGGGTCATGGCGGCCGCGGCCTTTGAGCGTCGCATTGTGAAATTTTTCATCCACCGTGTCCTGTTCGTGCATGACGGTGGCCACGGGCTTGAACGCGACGCGAAAGAATATCGTCTGCCCGTTGGAAATGCCGCCCTGAATTCCACCGGAAAAATTCGTCGTCGTAAAAACCTTTCCGTGCCTCGCGCGGAACGGATCATTGTGCTCGCGTCCGGTGAGCGTGATGCCGCTGAAGCCGGAACCGATTTCAAAGGCCTTCGACGCGGGCAGACTCAACATCGCTTTTGCCAGATCCGCTTCGAGTTTGTCGAACACCGGTTCGCCCCAGCCGGCGGGAACGCCGCGCGCAATGCCTTCGACAATGCCGCCGACGGTGTCGCCCGCGCGCCGCATTTTTTCGATGAGCCGGACCATTTTTTCCGCCGCCGTCCGGTCGGGGCAACGGACAATGTTCGACTCGACGTCCTTGAGTTTGACTTCGTCCGGGTTCACGTCGGCGACAAGCCGCTGGACCTGTTTGACGTAGGCCAGAGTTTCGACGGCGAACTGTTCGCGTAAAATTTTCTTCGCAATCGCGCCGGCGGCGACGCGGCCAACCGTTTCGCGTGCGCTGGCGCGTCCGCCGCCCTGCCAGTTGCGAATGCCGTATTTGGCAAAATAAGTGAAGTCCGCGTGCGACGGGCGGAATTTCGTCTTCATTTCGGCATAGGCTTCGGGTCGGGCATCCTCGTTTTTGACCCACAGGCAAATCGGCGTGCCGAGCGTTTTGCCGCCAAACGTGCCGGAAAGAATTTGCACCGTGTCGGATTCCTGCCGCGGCGAAACAATTTTGGATTGTCCGGGCCGGCGCCGGTCCAAATCGGGCTGAACGTCTGCTTCGGTGAGCCGGAGGCGCGGCGGGCAGCCGTCCACAACCACACCCACGCCACCGCCGTGGGATTCGCCCCACGTCGTGATGCGGAACAGTTGCCCGAAGGTGCCGGCCATGCCGCGATAATGCTAAAAAATCACGGGGCGGTCAAATGCGTAGCGGCTTTCGGGAGAAAGCCGCCATTTAAATTTCCGCCAAAGTATGCGGCGCTCTGCCGAGACGCCGCTACGTCAGATTTGCGGTTCGCAACGATTTTAAGAAAACTTGCCGCTTGAAACTTCAAACTTCAAACTTGAAACTACCTGCCACATGAACCGCATTGAGGAACGTTTTTCGCGCCTGAAACGCGAAGGCAAAAAGGGTTTCATCGTCTATATCGGCGCGGGCGACCCGGATTTGGAGGCCACGCGCCGGCTCGCGCTCGCGTTTGACCAGGCGGGCGTGGACGTGCTGGAACTGGGCGTGCCGTTCAGCGATCCGCTCGCCGACGGTTTGGTGAATCAACTCGCCGCGCAGCGCGGTTTGGAATCCGGCGCCACACCGCCGAAGGTTTTAAAAACCGTGGCGGCGATCCGGCGCGATTCGCAAATCCCGATTATCCTCTACATTTACTTCAACCTCATTCACCGCGTCGGCATGAAGCAATTCATCAAAGACGCGGCGAAGGCGGGCGTGGACGGTATGCTGGTGCTGGATTTGCCGCCGGAGGAATCGGACAATTACGAATCGCTGATGCACCAGGCCGGTTTGTGCCACATTTATCTCGTTGCGCCAACGACGCCGGAAGACAGGATTGAGTTTATCGTGAAACGCGGCACCGGATTCATTTACTATGTCTCGCGTGAAGGCGTGACGGGGATGCAAAAACAGGTCGCAGCCAATCTCGCGCAGCAAGTCGCCAAAATCCGCGCGCACACGCCGTTGCCGGTGGCCGTCGGCTTCGGCATCTCGAATTCCGAGCAGGCGAAACTTGTCGCGTCGTCGTCGGACGCCGTCGTGGTGGGCAGCGCGGTGGTGAATCAGATTGCCGAACACGGCAAATCGCCGGAACTGGTGAAACGCGTGGGTGCGTTTGTGAAGTCGCTGGTGTCGGCCGTGAAGGTTTTGTAAATCGAAAGCGGGATTCCACCACTTCAATTATTGGGCGCAGCCGGTGAATTCTGGTTGAGCGCGCGATTTTGCATTGCCTGCCTGCGGGCCTCCCTTTCGGCTTTCCGTTGCGCATCGGCTTGAATTTGCTCCGGGGTTTTTGGTGTGGTTGACCCCCAATTGACGCTGGGCAGCGAAAGAAAATTGGCGGCTTCGAGCAGGGCGATCTGTTCCTCGGGGTCAGTCGTGTTCGCGGCCACGGCTTTCAAGGTGGGGATGGCGTTGGTGCTGCCAAACTGCTTGGCCGCCTCGACGGCTGCGTCCCGGATTTCTTTTTCGGAATTGTTCAGGTCGGCCAGGATGTTGGACAGGGAGGCCGGATCATCATTCATGGACCATTCCTGGAGGCGGTCGGTCTCGGCGTCAATGGCGGCCTGGCGTTGTTCGGGCGTCAGGGTGATGGTGGAAGCCGGCGCGGCGGGAATGGGTGCGGGTGGCGGGGCAACACTCGCCATGACGTTTGAGGCCGGCGGAGGAGCAGGAGTCGCGGATTCAGGGTTGGTGGGAGACGGTGCCACATTCCCCAAGTGTTGTTTCAAAAAGAAAACCGCGCCCAATGCGAGCAACGCCAGCAGCAACAGCGCAAAAACGAATTTCGGTCTCATAAGTGTTCCCCAGCATAAACAAAAAATCCAAGGCCGGCAACGCCGGTCTTGGATTGTGTTTTGGAAAATGGAATTATTCCCCGCTTGGCCCTTTGGCTTTGAACGTCACTTTTCCTGTGATCACTTGATCAGAGTCGGCCGAACTAGAGAAATAACCATCGCCCGAGCCGCTCAGGGTGAGCAACTCGGTTTCCGTTGTGGAATTATCGCTGTATTTAAATGTTCCCAAACCGCGGATAATAATTGCATTGGTGTTGTCAAAGTTTATACCGGGGAAATCCGTTATATCATAGTCGTAGGGATCATCGTGGATGTAAAGCAGGCCTTGTAGTGTGGCATTGCTGGAATACGTGCCCTTATTCTCATTTTCTTTATAGCTCTCCGCGTAATTTTCTCCCAAGCCGGAATCATGCCAGAAACCCAGGCCATCCTCCCAAAGGCTATAAAAACCATAACTGTCAAACTCAACATAGCTATAATAGTAGCCCTCACCATCCAAGCCATCAAGCCGGGTGAAGGCATGAGTGCTCGTGTTGGTGACATAAAAGATGCCGTAAACATTATAAGGGTAAACACCACTGGCGTCTGAGTTATAGGCATCCGGGTCATAGACCAATTGCGAATGTTTATCCGTGAACCAGGCGTTTGTGGTCGCGTCGGCCAGAAGTGATAATACGTCTTTGGTTTTAAAACCATGCTTGGTAACTTTTCCGACAGACACACCTGAACTGGGGTTGCTGTCGGTTTCACTCAGGGCAGTGCCGCTCACATTGACCACGCCGGGGATGGCGGAGACTTTGCCTGCGGCAAAAATCATTGTCCCCAGGGTCATGACGCAAATCAGGGTTTTGTTTGGTTTCATATCTCTTCTTTGGTTTTGGTTGTTAAATGATCCGTCAACTCAGGCATTTTACCCAAGCCCATAGACTCAAATTAGCCATTATTATGGGCCAATGGATGATTCTTGTCAACGAGTGATTTGAGGCCAACGGTCATTTCCCGGCAAAGCTATGGTGGCAGGCAAGGCGGAGTGAAATGGGGAAAACTCAAACGGATTTGCTTCCCGAACCGCCCGGCTGAAAACAAAAAACCAGGACGGCGCCAGCGCAGGTCGCAGCGAATCTGGCGCAACCGGCCGGCAAAATCCGCGCGCACACATCCCTGCCGGTGGCCATAGGCTTCGGCATCTCGGGCCGGACTTGTGGCATCGTCGTCGGACGCCATCGTGGTGGGCAGCGCGGTGGTGAATCAGATTGCCAAACACGGCCGATCACCGGAACTGGTGGAACGCGTGGGCGGGTTTGTGAAATCGCTGCCGGCGGCGGTGAAGGATTTGTGAATCAAAAACGGGATTCCACCGCTTCAATTATTGATTGGGCCCGGCCGGTGCGTTTTGATCGGGTGAAGATGGCGTCCCGGATGACGGGTTTTGGCTTTGGGCGCCTTGTTGAAGCCTGTTTTGGTGCGCTTGCCTGGCTTGTTGCGCCGCAGCTTTCATTTGCTCGCGGGTTTGTGTTGGTTGGTTGCCAAGAGGGAGGTCGGGCAGGGAAAGAAAATTGGCGGCCTCAAGCAGGGCGATTTGTTCCTCGGTGTCCGTCGTGTTCGCGGCCACGGCCTTTAGCGTGGGGATGGCATTGGTGCTGTCGAACTGCTTGGCAGCCTCGATGGCTGCCTCCCGGATTTCTTTTTCGGGACTGGTCAAATCGGCCAGGATGTTGGACAGGGAGGCCGGATCATCGTTCATGGACCAATCCTGGAGACGGTCGGTCTCGGCGTCGATGGCGGCCTCGCGTTGTTCGGGGGTCAGGACATTGGTGGCAGCCGGCGCGGCGGCGACGGGCGCGGGAGCGGGTGGCGGGACAGCAACGGCCACGACGTTTGAAACCACCGGGGCCGGCGCCACGATTTCAGGGTTGGGCGGTGACGCGGTGTTTCCCAGATATTGTTTTAAAAATAAAGCCGCGCCCAGGACGAGCAACGCCAGCAACAGCAGCGCAAAGACGAATTTCGGTCTCATAATTTTGTTTAGCAGGCCCCGGTATAAACAAAAAATCCAAGACAGGCAACACCTGTCTTGGATTTGTGTTACAAAAACGGGATTAATCCGGGGCTGGCCCTTTGGCCTTGAACGATGCATTTCCGCTGACTACAAGGTCATTATAGTCATATAGCCCATCGCCGGAACCGCTAAGTTTGCCCGTCGTAGTCATAGTTGAACCGCTGATTGACCCACCGTATTTCAAGGGGCCGTGCATAACAAACGCGTACGGTTGGTAATCGCCATCCCAATCATTGGCATAGTAGTAGTCGCTATCCGGCAGGTCATAGTCGTAGGGATTGCTATGGATGTAAAGAAGGGCATTGCCATTGACAGTTGCCTTGTTCTTGCTTTCGCCAATAATAGTATTATATTCTACAGAGTCGCCAGACCAGAAACCTTCGATGTCATCAAGCAGCCAATTATAATAGTCAAGCTCAATGTAACTGTAATAGTCGCCATTTGTATCAATACCGTCGAGCGTCTTAAGACCCGCCACCGAGTTGCTGTAGTAGAAAACACCATAGAAGTAATAACCTTCGTTCGAATCATAGGCCTTTGTGTTAAAGGCAGCCGGATCATAGAGCACTGTTGTTTTTTTGTTCGTGATACTGCTGTCTCCGGTTGCCTGAGCCAGTATGTTCAGCAGGATTTTTTGGGTGAACTTGTTCTTTTTGGCCACATCGTAGCCGCCTTTGCTGTCTTGGGAAAGAGCGGTGCCGCTCACAGTGACCGGCCCTGGAACAGCATAAACTTTGCTTGTTGCGAAGGTCGCTGCTCCCACGGCCAATGCGCACATCAGTATTTTGGTTAGTTTCATATCGTTTATTTTCGTTGTTTTCGTTGTTTAATTAAGTTTTAACGTCGGCTCGGTGTTCCTCTTCAGCTTAAAAAGCCGAACATTTGTGAAATTGTATGGTGACGGGCGTTTTTGTCAACAATGAATTATGATGTTCTTGGCGCGTTGAGTTCGTCCCCACACTGTCTTGGGAACGGAGATTTCGTCTCGATTTGGACGCCGGCCGGGGCGCCGGAACTGGTGAAACGCATGGGCGTGTTTGTGAAGTCGCTGGTGTCGGCGGTGAAGCCTTTGTGAATCATGCCATTTTCCGATAATAATTGGTACATTTCCCACACGATAAGGCCGTGCTGCTGCGCGGCCATCATACCCGGCGGCGCAGCACCGCCCTACCCATTACGCCGCTTGTCTTTTGAAAATGGTATCAAAAGCGGGGTTCCAATAGTTCAATTATTGATTGGGCCCTGCTGGTGCGGCTTTACCGGGCGACGACGGCGAAGGCGGCGGCTGGCTCTGAGGTTGATTCCCCGATGCCATTTTTTGGGCCTTCTGCTGCTGTAGGACTTCGGTGAGGGAAGGCAGATTGATGAAATCTATGGCATCCTGGATGGCCTGCTTGTCATCAGGATCGTCCGTTTGATCGGCAATCTGTTGCATTTGGGGGATGACGGACCGGTCGTTGGCCTGTTCCAATGCATCGAGCGCGGCTCTTCGAATCGCTTTATCTGGATTTTTTAATTCATCCACGATTTGCTGGGTAGCTGCCGGACTGTCTTGTCTGGCCAAATCCATCAAGTCCTCGTATCGATTTCTAACATATTCTTCATGGTCCTGCCGGGCAATGACATTGGTATCGCGATTTGTGATCGTTATCGGCGCAGGTGCAATCTCAACCGCCGGTTCGGGCCCAGGCGTGACCGGTGAGGAATTGGAATGGGTGATGGCGACCTGCGCCGGCGCAACCGCCGGTTGCGGACGGAACACTTTCGACAGCATGACGGCAACGGCCAACACGCCCGCCGCCATCAATAAAATGGCAAGGACAACTTTTGGTCTCATGGTTGTTTTATTTTGAATGATTGCCGCTGCGAAATCAAGCGGAACGACTCCGTGCCACCATCACGGCAGGGTGCCGCGATTGTTCCACCGGGGACGAGGCAAAGAGTGCGGATTTCGCTGAAGCCCACGGCAAAAAACAACAGGTTCGATCCGCGCAAATCCGCGTATCGAACCTGTCTTGAATACAACTTCTCTTAAAAGGAAAGTCGGTTAATAGCCAAAAGGATATTCAACGGCTTTCCCTGAGCCGCTGACACCGGCATTCATAATCGGGCCATATATCGATTCGTCTTCGAAGGAGATGGAACCTTGACCATTTTTCACGCTGTACGTTTCGTTGTAGCTGGTCCAATTCACTTTGTCCGTCATTAAACCGTAAACGTAAAAAGAGTCATCCTCATTGGCAGATCTGTAATAAACTTCGACGTCGGGAACAGTGTAATTATAGTTTTCACCCTTATAGGAGTAGACGTAATTGTCGTCTTCATAAGGATACAAATAGAGTTCATAATCGTCTCCGTTAGAAGACGCGTTCGCCAGAACGATGGTCCCGTTCTTATCCGCCACAGCAAACTCCTCCTCGTACACACCATACGACACCAATTGGTATCCTTTGCCCCCATCTTGTTTCGCATAGGATGTGCCATATTCGTTGTCAATCAAACTAAGAATGTCATCGGTCGTAATCTTCGTTTGTACGACCTTGGCACCACTTTCCGTCAGAACGGTTGCTTTGAAAACTACGGACTCGGTACCTGAAGGCAATTTAGCACTTGCATTCAAGACAAACGCGGCTGTTGCGGCTAAAACTGTTAATTTGGTTAGTTTCATTTTATTCCTCACTTTGATTTTGCAGTTTCTCTTTTGGTTGCTTGTTTAACCTATTGCGTCCTTTCCTGTTTCAGCTTACCCGCTGAATTTGTTAAAGATTGAGCGAAACGGCTGATTTTGTCAACAAGGAATTTAATGCTCAAAAGAATGTTTTTTAGCAGGTGAAAAAGTTGTGTTTTCGGGTGCTTGCAACGGACTTTTCCGGAGTATCAGCCTTGGCCGGGATGCCGGGGGGCGCAACTTTAGGGCGTGTTGCCCAAATGGAACGGAACGCGGGTCTGCGACCCGCAGCAGCCCGGAGTCTGAACGGGCGCAGGAAATTCCGTGGGGTTTCGGACTGTTGAACGTGCTGCAGCTCACAGAGCCGCGTTCCGCCGTCGCCGAAATCGATTTGGGCAACACGCCCTGGACACTGCGACGGAACGCCGTATTCATGCGGCAGCGGGCCCGCATGATTGAAGGCCCTGCCGGATAAATCCCAATCTGTGCAGTTGCCAAGGGCACTGTTTGGGGTTGTGCTGTTGATTATTTATGAAAAAAGAACAACCGCACCTCGACGAATCGAGTCCCCAAACAGTGACCGAGTTCATACCCATACATAATGGGCGGCAACGCATCAAGATCGGGTTTACGGATCAAAGACTTTCACCGCATGCGGGACTGAGCAGTTTTGCGGGTTTCCTGCACCGGCAGAGATTGAAAGACCAGTTGGCGGGCTTGATGCCGCAGCGCACCAGCCCCAATGCCCAGCCGGCGGCGGACTTGGCGCTGGGCTATGTGGTGGGAGTATTGGCGGGAGCCAAGAAGCTGGCGCAAGTGGGTTTTCTGCGCGGCGATCCGGTGTTGCCCCCGCTGCTGGGGATTGATCGGATGCCCAGCGCTTCGAGTCTTTCACGCTTGTTTGGGCAGTTTGGCAGTGCGCAGCAAAACAACCACTGTTTTGGGCCGTTATGGCGGTGGTGTCTGGGGCGCCTGAGTTCCAAGCCGGGGGGCTACACGCTGGACCTGGATACGACCCATTTGCTGCACGAGCAGGCGTTGGGCAAGGAGGGCGTGCGCCTGGGCCACACGCCCAAAGGCTTGCGACGGTGTTTTCATCCGCTGCTGGGGATGATCGCCGAGGCCAAACTGGTGGTGGGCTTCTGGCTGCGACCGGGCAATACCCGTTGTGACAACAATGTGGTGGCCTTCACACGTCAGTTGCTGGGCCAGCTGCCCGGTTATATTCGCGTTGGGCTGGTGCGGGCCGATTCGGGATTTTTTGAGGAGCAATGGCTGCAATTACTGGAGGCATTGAGGTTGGCCTATATCGTGGTGGGCCGGCTACACGAACCGCTGCGCCAATTGATCAGCCGACAGACGCGGTGGGAGCCGACGGAATTGGCGGGCACGGAGGTGGCCGAGGAACACTATCAGGCCTGGAGTTGGGGTTGTCGGCGGCGGGTGATTTTGATTCGGCATCGGCTGGCCGAGCGGCCGCAGGCCGGCGGCAAGTTACTGGTGGACTGTCCGGGCTATGCGCATCAGGTGTTGGTGACCAGTTTGCCGCCGACGGTGGGGCCGCTGCAGGTGTGGCGCGCGTACAACGGACGAGCCGGTAGTGAGAAGGTGATCCGGGAACTGGATGAATGTTTTGCGCTGCCCCAAATCTGTCTGGAAAAGTTTTACGCGACCGAGGCCGCCCTGAGCCTGGCGGTGCTGAGCTACAACTTGTGCGTTTTGTTTCAGCGGTATTTGGGCTGGCAGGAACGCGTCCGGGCGACGACGTTGCGTTTCCGACTCTTCAGCACCGGCGGGATTATCAGTCGGAGTGGCGGCTATACAACACTGCGATTGGCCGTGCGCGCCGGCCCTTTGCGGGCATGGTGGGCAAGGGTTTTTGAAAAAATTGTCTGCCCGATCCGCAACTGCGTTGCAGTTGACTCCCATCCGCCAGCCTTAGGCTTCTTGTAGGTGCGAAATAACCCCATTGCACTCCTTTTCACATGTTCAACTGCACAGATTGGGATAAATCCGGCGTTCCTTCCGAAACGATGCAACTTTGTTTGTTGCAGTGTCCAGGGGCACCCGATGCCGGGAGGAGCGTGGGTTTGCAGTTGATGTTTCCCGTGGTTTTGCCCTTAATTCATGACTGAAACCATGAAAGCAACAGCGGACATCAAAAACCGCTTCTTTTGCGCGAAATCCTCCCCCCTTTATCGCGTTGTTCCGGCCCAGGAAAAAGGTTTTTTTAAAATGGTGTTGACACAAACTAAACCATGCTATTAGCTGGAAAGTAAAGCTGTGGTTCGCAAGAGCAGGCGGTGAAAAATTAAACGTAAAAATAATAAACCGGAGAACAACAGGGGAAAAACATATATGAAAAAAATCAAACTGTTGGTTGCTGTTGCAATAGCCGGGCTTTTGGGATTGAGCGCTCGCGCTGCTGTCTCGGGCTATGATTTGGTCACCGTCAAGGCAACCATTTTGGCGCAAACCAACGAAACCGTCAGCGGTTCCACCACCAAGTATAACGTCGCAAAATTCAAGGTCACCAGCAAAGACGTCCTGAAGCTCATTGCGGCGGAATTCAGCACGAATTTCCCTGCCGGCGCACAATTGGCAGTTGATTATTTTTTTAATGGGGAATTTTACGTGCTTGATAAAAATGGGAACATCCTCCTGGCCAACGCCGGGGCCTCGGCGGGAGAAGACGACTACAGTCTTTATTTTGAATACGGAAACTATGTGGACAGCGGCTCAGACACAGCTTCAAAAGAGACGGACAATTACACCACAATCGGCGAATTTTATTATGAAGATGCCACTGACGCCAATTATTTCGACGTATTCGGTTTAACAACCGTGAAAGACATCTATAGCACAAAAGACTCAGAATCATTCAATATGACCGGGCTGGCGGGTAACGGATACATAAGCGACGCTGAGGTCGTTGTCTCGGGCACAGTAAAAGGTTCGGGGAAAAACGTAGCCCTCTAAGCATTTGGTTGCTCGTTAAGAAGAGTGTTTTAGAAACTGGTTCGATACGGGATCGGCTCGTATCGAACCATGTTTTTTGCGATATTTCAAAAAACCCTGGCTTCCTTGTAAAATGAGACCGAAAGTTGTCGTTGCCATACTGCTGCTGGCGGCGGGTTTGTTGGGCGTCATCGTCCTGATGTCAAATGCCCTCCACCCGCAATCAACGTCTTCATCCGCGGACAGCGGAAAGGTTTCACCAGCGGCGGCCGCCTCGAACCAACCGGTCGAAGCTCCCGCCAGCAATCCCCCGCCGGTGGTTGCCGCGGCGCCGGCCGCTGACACAAATGCCGCCGCCGCGCACGCCCAATATGTCAGCCGGCGAATCAAGGAACTGAACGCTTTGGCCATGAATGACGACGTGCAATCCCGCGATACCATTTTGTCGGAATTGAAAAATAATCCCGATAAAAAAATTCGCGCCGCGGCGCTCGAAGCGGCCATTCAGTTTGACGACCGTTCCGTGGTGCCGCCCATGCAGGAGATCGCCGCGCAAACCCAGGATCCTGAAGAAAAGGCCGCCATTCTTGAAGCGATTGATTACATCAATCTGCCTTCGCTTACCGAATACATGGCGGCCCACCCCAGCACTCCGGGAAGCGCTGCCAGGTCTCCGTCTCACACCCGCACTCAATCGCCCACTCAATCGCCCAACAGCGGCCAGTAGTGCCGGCGGTTGGAGAACTTCCGGGTCATCCCGCCTTTCACCCATTTCGCTGTGGTCGAAACTATGGGAAACATCTGGAATTAAGCCGTCGCAGGTGAAATTTAGGATTCGCAGCAAAAACAACGTCTTAAAATTCAGGTGCGACGGAGCAATTTCAACCTGCAATCGGTTAATTTTGGGTGCGGAAGGAGAATTTCGGCAGTGGGTCGCGTTTTTTGTGGAACAGTTTTGGGAGTTGTTCTTCCATGTGCTTGCAATGGTTTTTTCAGAAATGCTAGGCTGGAGCCTGAAACCGATGCAAACACGGTTCAAAGACATAAATTTCACATATTAACGCGGATTCAATCAGTGCAAATTAATGCAATTCGGGTCCAAAAATCATGAAAACCAAAACTGACGTGAAAAACCGCTTCGTCATCATCCTGGCGGGCGGGCGCGGCGAACGGTTTTGGCCGGGAAATTGCGCTTTTGACCGCTTCCCCCGATTCTGATGGATTGCAGTCATGACGAAACCAATTACAGTCGAAGTTTCCGAAGACGCCGTGCGGAAATTCGGTGGCGACGAGGCGCGCTTTGGTCGTGAAATGGTATGATGAGGGTCGCATCTCGTCGGGCAAGGGGGCGGAACTGTTAGGCGTCGCGCGCGCGGAATTTCTCGACTTGCTGCTGCGGCACAACGTCACGCCATTTCAATATGCTCCCGAAGAACTGGCTGAAGAATTGAAAGGTGTCTGAATCCTGGGTCATCAACGCTTCACCGGTCATCTTGCTTGCCAAAGCGGGATTGATGGAGCGTGTTTCCTCGCTGGCTGAAACCTTCGTCGTTCCTGAACCGGTGAATTTGTAATCCTTGCCACAATCGTTTTATGCCAAGCGCAATTGATTTGAGACTGCACGGCGTCAAATTTGAGGACGCGGTGAAGCGGATGATTGCCACGCCGCCGCCGCCAACCTCGAAGAAAGCCAAGCAGGAAAAGGCCGCAAAATCGCCACGCCGGGAAAAAATGAATTCCGACCGCTGTTTGATTGGTTTTCTGTAACTTTTTGCATCTGTTAAAGGGATAGTCCCGCCCTGAGATGTCACCCAAATTGACTACAGGCGACGACCGTTTTCAGTTGACAATTCCATGTGAATGCTCTAAAAGTGAGCGTAGATCAGAATCAGATAGAACCCTGACGAAAACCGAAAACAGAAAACCTTAACCCTTAACGATTCGATTAGACTTATAACCTTAACCCTTAACGATTCGATTAGACTTATGAAATCCCGATATCAGTTGGCAGCCATGGTAATCGTGCTCGGTGGCTTCGTAGCCACTGCCCCAGCACAAATAATATTCAACCAGAACTTTGACGGCGGGTATTCAGGCGCGTTCGGCACCTCCTCGTATTCAGGAGGCGCCCCGACCGCTACCGGCAACGCGGTGATACCGAGCGGTGGAAACCCGAACGGCGCCTGGCAGGAGACCATGACGACAACAACCTGGAGTGACTATTACGCCGGGCAACTGCAGTTGATGACGGTTTCCGGGAACACGGACCCGAACCCGTCGGACTACGTGTTGTCCTTCGATGCTTACGGCAGCCAGGCGGGCAACATCCAGTTTACTGTACAAACCTGGCCGGGCAATTATTTTGGCGGCTCGCAGGCCATAAACGCGACGGTCAACGACCAGTTGACTGCAGCCGATACCTGGCAGACTTTCAGCGTAAACCTGGGTACCATCACGGCGGCCAGCCCAACCGGCGCGACTTGGCAGTTGGCCTTCCAACTCAATTCCTGGCAATGGGGCGGCCCCGGCCTCACCGACACCCTGACGATCGACAATATCGTGTTGACGATGACCCCTGTCCCTGAGCCGGCCTCACTGGCCCTGATGGGTTTGGGTGCGGTCGGTTTGGTGCTGTTTCGCCGCCGTAATTCATAAACGTATTTTAATTTTCACGCCGACCTCGGCAAAGGCTGGGGTCGGCGTTTTGCTTTATTAACATTCAAAACAGATTTTGCATTTATCATTTTGTCCGTGTTGAATTGGCGAAATGAAAGCGCAAACTGACATCAAAGACCGGTTCGTCATCATCCTGGCCGGGGGACGCGGCGAACGGTTTTGGCCGGTGAGCCGCGAGAAGATGCCCAAACAATTACTCGCGCTGCTCGGTAAAAAGTCTTTCTTGCAGGAAACCGTTGACCGCGTGCTGCCGCTCGTGCCGGCGAAAAACATTTTTGTCATCACCAACGAGGCGCAATTGCCGGAAGTCCGCAAACAGCTCCCGAAAATCCCCAAACAAAATCTGATTGCGGAGCCGATGGGCCGCGACACTTGTGCCGCCGTCACGCTCGGCGCGGCGCTGGTGGGCGCGCGTTCGACAACCGGCGTCATGGCGGTTTTGCCCGCCGACCACGTCATTCCCGACGAGAAAAAGTTCCAGCAGGTTTTGAATGACTCCTTCGACCTCGCAAGTCGCGGTCAGGCGATTGTAACCATCGGCATCAAGCCGACCGAGCCAGCGACGGGTTACGGCTACATTCACGTCGGCGAGGCGTTGCCGCCGCCGTCGGGCGCAAAGAAATACAAAACCACATTTTTCCGGGCGGAACAATTTGTCGAGAAGCCGCATTTTGATCGCGCGCTCGAATACGTCAACAGCGGCCGGTATCGCTGGAACGCGGGGATGTTCGTCTGGTCGTTTGTGACCATCACGGAAGGATTGCAGAAACATCAGCCGGAAATGTATGCGGCGTGCCAGCGCTGGTTCAAAGCGGCCAGCCATCCGTCCCGCAGCGGCGGGATCGGCAAAGTTCTGGCGAAGGAATATCCGGACATCAAAAAAGTTTCAATTGATTACGCGCTGATGGAGCACGCGCAAAACGTCATCGTGGCCGACGGCGCGTTTGAATGGGACGATTTCGGTTCGTGGACGGCGCTGGCGCGGCATCTCAAGGCGGACCCCGAAGGCAATTGCGCCGTGGCGGATTTCATCCATGTGGACGCGGCACGGAACATCATCTACGACGCGCGCATAAAAAATCGCACGCCGATTGCCGTGGTCGGCCTGCGCGATTCCATCCTGGTCCAGACGGATGACGCGGTGTTGCTCGCGCACAAAAGCCAGGCGCAGAAGGTCAAGGAACTGGTCAGGAAATTAGCCGAGGATCCGAAGTTGAAGAAGCTGGTATAATTGGCGTTGCCCCGTGCGGATTTTGGGAATGGCCAGCTTGGTGGTGAACGCGGTTGGCGGCTGGTCCCGGGTCCAAGCTGATCGTTCAGGATTGAGCGAAGAAATGGACTTTTCAGGCCAACCGATTATAATCGGATTGAACCATGAAAACCGACGATGAAGCAAAAGACAACGGTGGGTTGTTTGAGATGCCAGACGACCCGATAGAACATCCCCCCCAGCCCGTCCTGCAATTTATTAGCGACTGGGTGGCTCTGGCGGTCATTCTGGCTCTGCTGGGCTACATTGACTATGTCACCGGGTTCGAGATAAACCTTACGCTCTTTTACTTCATTCCAGTAATCATCGGGACCAAACGACTGGGTTTGCAGGCAGGAATCCTGTTGTCGGTGGTCTCGGCCATCGTTTGGAGTGTGGCGGACCATTGCGCCGGACATATCTACAGCAACCAGTTAATTGCCGTGTGGAATACGGTCACACGGCTGGCTGCATTCCTGACGATCGCCTGGCTGACGGCGCGCTACGTGCTTCTGCTCGCGCGGAACCGGGCCCATGCCGCCAAGCACCACAAATTGGCCGCCGAAGTCAAGGTGCTGGAGGGATTGCTGCCCATTTGCACTTTCTGTAAAAAAATCCGCAATGACCAGGGCGGCTGGGAACCCGTGGAGCATTACATCGAGGACCACACCGCGGCCAAATTCTCCCACGGCATGTGCCCGGAATGCATAAAGAAATGGACGGCAGCGGCGGGGCTGGGCGATAAACCGCAGTGATCCGAAAAGGGCTAGCCCAAAAGACTTTTCTCACGCGGTGGTGAGAAAGTTTTCAGATTGGTGTCGTTTGTTTCAACTCCTTGCCGCGGCGCCCGGCTCTCAACCCCGTAAAGGGGCGTGGCTGCGTGACGTGGTTTTACGCGGCTTTGCGATCTGCGGCAGGAATCCCGCAGAGCGGGAACCACGCCGCTTAGGAAGCCCGGTCCGCAGTCAAAAAGCGGTGTCGCCGCAGTGCTCCAGTCTTCGCTGCGCTTCGCCTCGGCAGGCTGCCACCGCAGTCCAAATCTTTGTCATCCGTGCGCGAAGTCGCAGGATTGTATTACAGATGAACACGGATTGTTTTCACCGCCACAAAAGTCGTAAGATTGTCATCGGTGTAGTGAGCTTTCTAGCTGTGTATGTATGAGCACCGGGCGGCAATGAAACTGGAAGACGGTGGTTTTATCAGCCAGCGAGCCAACACGATTCTTTACGCGCCGTTGATCCCGCTTGCTGCAATTCCTGGCGCTAGGTCGTTCATGGGCGGGTATATTTTCCATGTTTGGCATGCAGACACGATGGGCGATAACACGATTTAGGTCGAACTTTACGAACTTTCGCGGTAATCGTTTTATCCGTGTCCATCTGTGGTCAAATTATTCCGTCGCGCGGCTTGACCTTTCCCGCTCAAATGGCAGACTATCCAGCTTGGTTTTAAATTATGCAGCATATCAGGAACATCGCCATCATCGCGCACGTTGACCACGGCAAGACGACGCTCGTGGACTGCCTGCTCAAGCAGTCCGGCACCTTCCGCGCCAACCAGCACGAAACCCAGGAGGAGCGCCTGATGGATTCGATGGATTTGGAAAAGGAAAAAGGCATCACCATCCGCGCCAAAAACGCCGCGTTCCAATACAAGGAATACCACATCAACATCGTGGACACGCCCGGCCACGCCGATTTCGGCGGCGAGGTCGAGCGCATCATGAACATGATTGACGGTGTGCTGCTCGTGGTGGACGCCGCCGAAGGGCCGCAGGCGCAAACCCGCTTCGTCCTCCGCAAGGCGCTTGAAGCCGGCGCCAAGCCGATCGTCGTCATCAACAAGATTGACCGCGAGAACGCGAACCCGAAAAAAGTGCTCGACGAGGTTTTCGAACTTTTCATTTCGCTCAACGCCACGGACGAGCAACTGGACTTTCCGTTTATTTATTGCTCGGCAAAGGCTGGTTATGCGGTGAACTCGCTTGATGAACTGCAAAGTGCTGCCGGCATCCTGCCGGCAGGACAGAAACACCGACAAGATGTCGGCGGCACGTTGACGATGGGGCCGCTGTTCGACGCCATTGTGAAATACATCCCGCCGCCGCGCGCCAAGGCGGGCGACGGCTTCCAGATTCTCGTCGCGAACCTCGATTACAGCGATTATCTCGGCCGCATCGCCTTCGGGAAAATTCTCGCGGGCAAGGTCAAAGCCGGTGAGCCGGCCTGCTGTTTGCACGGCCACGGCAAGATCACCCAGGGCAAAATCACGATGATTTACCACTTCGAGGGCCTGAAACGCATCGAAGTGCCGGAGGCGCACGCGGGCGACATCGTCGGCATCACCGGTTTTGAGGACGTGTTCATTGGCGAGACCATCGCGGACAAACCGGAACGCGGCGCGCTGCCTTACATTCCGATTGATCCGCCGACGATTCAGATGGAATTTGCCGTAAACGACAGCCCGCTCGCCGGCCAGGACGGCAAACTCGTCACCGCGCGGCACATTTGGGAGCGGCTGCAAAAGGAAATCCGCACGAACGTCGCCCTGCGCATCAAGCAAACCAACGACCCGAAAATTTTTGAGGTCGAGGGCCGCGGCGAAATGCAAATCGCCATCCTCGTCGAGCAAATGCGGCGCGAAGGCTACGAAGTTTTGGTTTCGCGTCCCGAAGTGCTCTACAAAAAGGACGCCAACGGCAACATGCTGGAGCCGATTGAACAGTTGTTTCTCGAAATCCCGCAGGAATTCATGGGTGCCGTCATGGAAAACCTTTCCGGCCGCAAGGCCGGGATCACCAGCATGAATCATCACGGCGACCAGGTGACCATCGAGGCGCTGATTCCCATGCGCGGCCTGATTGGGTTCGAGACCGACCTGGTGAACCAGACGCGCGGCCTGGGCGTGATGAGCCATCTCTTCCATGAATACGGCCCCGACCGCGGAGAAATCGCCGCGCGCAAGAACGGTTCGCTTGTCAGCATGGAAAGCGGCGAAGCGATGTCCTACGCCCTGAACATGATTCAGGAACGGGGCCGCCTGATGGTGGAACCGGGCGACGCCATTTACGCCGGCATGATTGTGGGCGAAAACGCGCGCGAAAACGACATCCCGGTGAATCCCTGCAAGGCGAAAAAGCTGACCAATATGCGGTCACAGGGCGACGGCAAAGGCATCCAGCTTAATCCGCCGTTGAAGCTGAGCCTCGAACGCGCGCTGGAATACATTGACGTGGACGAATACGTGGAAGCGACGCCGAAAAATCTGCGGTTGCGAAAGAAGATTCTGGATGAAACGGCCAGAAAACGTTCCGAGAAAAGCCGTTCCATTAAAATCCTGTCCGAATAGCCAGACACGAATTTCACGAATTAAGGCGAAACAACGGCTCGTCGCGCCGAAACGACTTGCCGCATTGGAGTGAAACGGAGACGGGAGCGAAGGCGGAAGAAATCCCGCGTGATGAAATTCTGGTGGAGTGACGGGCGCTACGATTTTTTCTGCGGCGGCTTTCCGGTAAATTCCATTCCGACCAGGCAGACGTCGTCTTCAAATTCGTGATCCACGGAAAACGTGCGGATGGCTTCAAGCAATTCGTCGAATATTTGCGCGGCGGGTTTGGGCAGCAGGTTTTGCACGTCCAGCATCAGTCGTTCCTGTGAATACAATTCCTCGTTCAAGCCCTGCACTTCGTAGAGGCCGTCGGTGAACAGCATCACGAAATCGCCGGGCGCGATGGTGACTTCACTGGTTTGATACGACGGGTTGTCAAACAGGCCGAGCGCGGGCTCGCCGCGGCTGGAGACGTGGGCGAGTGGCTCGATCCGGCCCGTGGAACGGTGCACGAGCAACGGCTTGGGATGTCCGGCGTTGGCGAAGCGCATTTTGCCGGTCTGCCAGTCGGCAACGAGATAAAACGCCGTGGTGAGCATCGGCGAGCCGGTGCTTTTGAGGATGCTGTACAAATCGGAATTGAGCTTGCGCAAAAAATTTCCCGGTTCGCGCGCCAGCGGTTTCAATTCCTCCGCCAGCGCGCGGATCATGGCGGTGACGAGCGCGGCGTGCACACCGTGGCCGGCGACGTCGCAGATGAACACGCCCACTTCGTTGTCCGAGAGCGTGGAGACGCTGAAAAAGTCGCCGCTGACGGATTCCGCTGCTTGATAGCGGTGCACGAACTGGAATGCGCTCTGTTCGGGCGGCGCGTCGTGCGGGAAGACCGGGTATTGCTGCGGCAATATGGCAACTTGAATTTCGCGCGCCATGCGGAGGTTTTCCTCCATGATTAAATTTTTGGCGCGCAGGTCCTCGCGGCTGCGGGCCAGTTCGGTGTTGGCCCGGCGAATCCGTTCTTCCGCGAGTTGCTGCTGCGTGACGTCCCAGAAGATGCCCTGCAAGCCGATGATCTTTCCGTTCGCCCCGTAAAGGGGGGTTTTGACGACCCGGGTGATTCTCTTGTCCTGTCCCAACGGGTGATGTTCCTCGGTGATTTCATGGGTCTGGCCGGTTTGCATGACCCGCTGGTCGTCCCTTTGATATTGTTCCGCCAGCTCCTTTGGGAAGAAGTCAAAATCCGTTTTGCCGAGGATGTCCTCCAGTTTGCAGTGATAATGCTCGCAGTATTGTTGGTTGGCGAAAGTGAATCGCCCCAACAGATCCTTCCGGAAAACGTTTTGCGGCATCGTCTCCACCAGCGAATGATAAAGCGACTCCGAATTCCGCAGTTCCTGCTCCATTTGCCGCCGTTGCGTGATGTCCTCGACCGTGCCTTCGTAGTAAAGCAATTTCCCCTGCGCGTTGCGCACCACCCGGCAGTTTTCCGAAATCCAGATGATCGTCCCGTCCTTGCGGTAAATTTTGGACTCGAAGCCGCTCAGCGTGTCGTGCTCCTGCATCAACCGGACAAATTCCTCGCGCCGTCCCGGTTCGACGTAAAGCCGGCGCGCGATGTCATGGATGCTCGCCATCAATTCCACCGGTGAGTCGTAGCCGTAGATGCGCGCCAGCGCCACGTTGGCCAGCAAATAGTGACCGTCCGGCGTCGTGCGAAAAACACCCTCCACCAAGTGGTCGAAAACGCCGCAGTAATTGTCCTTTTCGTCAATCAGCGCGTTGTATTCATGCTGACGTTCAATCGCACAGCGCAGGGCGTGTTGCAACGCGCGCGGCTCAATTTCATCTTTGGTCAGGTAATCCTGCGCGCCCGCTCCGATGATTTCCGCCCCGAATATCCCGTCGTTGGCCGGACCGAACACCACGACCGGCAGACGCGGGATTTTGGTGGTGATTTGTGTGACCTGGAACAGACCGGCGGCGTTTGCAGAAGGGAGTTCAAACAAAATGGCGTGGTATGAATGGACCGCCAATTCAGCCAGCCCGGCTTCCAAAGTCGCAGCCGTGGCGACTTCGGTCACTCCGCCGCCCGCGCGCAGCATTTCCGCAACGCCGTGCGCAAAACGCAGGTCATTGCCAACGAGTAAAACTTTCAGTGGTTCAAATTCCATAGTGCAATTTGGTCCGCGCCGGGCAAAACCAAATCAATCCGCCGCCTTGGGAAAAGATACAGGGTTGGCTTGCCGCTGCAAGCGGGTTGCGTCGGAGCGCCCCCGACACCGTGCAATTCGTCTCCCTCTTGGGAGCGTCGGCGTCCCGCCAGCGAATGGATCAGCCCGTCATCATGCAACCCGCCGGCGGGACGCCAGCGCTCCCGGATTCCACTTTCCAAGCCCATCGCCCCAAAGTATCCTGCTTATCTGAAACATCATGCCAAGTGTTTTCATCAAAACTTACGGCTGCCAGATGAACGAACGCGACAGCGAAGCCGTCGCCGCCCAGCTCGTGGCCAAGGGTTACACCCTCGCGCCCTCCGAGGCGGCCGCCGACGTGATTTTGCTGAACACCTGCAGCGTGCGCGATTTCGCGGAGCAAAAGGCGATTGGCAAAATGCAAAACCTCGCGGCGGATGTGCGCAAGAACCGTCCGGACGTCGTGCTCGGTTTCCTGGGCTGCATGGCGCAAAGCCGCGGACAGGAACTTATTGATCGCTTGCCGGACGTGGACCTCGTCCTGGGCACGCAAAAATTTCATCACGCGGCGGATTACCTCGACGAAATCCTGGCCGGTCACTGCGATAAAATCGTGGACGTGGCGGCGGAGCCGGGCAGTGAAGCCACCATTCGCGAGCATCTGCTCAACGGCAATGCGAAGAAATCCGTCACCGCCTTTGTCAGCATCATGCAGGGCTGCAATCAGCGTTGCACGTTTTGCATCGTGCCTTATACGCGCGGCGAGGAACGCAGCCGCAGTATCGCCGACATCGTGGCCGAGTGCCGCCAGCTCGTGTCACAGGGCGTGAAGGAAATCACGCTGCTCGGCCAGATCGTCACCAGCTACGGCAAACGCGAAAAGCGTGACGAGTGGCGTGTGGCGCGTGACGCGGGCGGCTCTTTCCCGTCACCCGTCACCCGTCACCCGTCACGCACCTCTCCCTTCGTCCAACTGCTCGACGCCGTCCACGAAATTGAAGGGCTGGAACGCATCCGTTTCACTGCGCCGCATCCGAAGGGCTACGGCGACGATTTGATTGAGGCCTACGCGCGGCTGCCCAAGCTCGTCGAGAGCGCGCACCTGCCCGTCCAAAGCGGCAGCGACCGAGTTTTGAAATTGATGCACCGCGGCTACACCCGCGAACGTTTCCTCGGCCTCGTCAAAAAATTGCGCCGCGCGAAATCAAACATCGGCATCACCACGGACATTATTGTCGGCTTTCCCGGCGAGACCGAAGATGACTTCGAGCAGACCCTTTCGCTCGCTTGCGAAGTGCAATTCGACAACGCCTACATCTTCAAATACTCGCAGCGCCGCGACACACCCGCCGCTGAAATGCCCGGGCAGGTTCCGCAAAAAATCCGCGAGGAACGCAATCATCGCCTGCTCGAAACGGTCAATGAAATCGGCAAACGCAAATACGATGCGTTCGTCGGGCGGCGGACACAAATCCTTGTTGAAGGGCCGAGTAAAAAGAATCCGGCGCGGATGACCGGCCGGACGCGCTGCAACAAGATTGTGGTGTTCGACGGCTCGGAACGGCATCGCGGCCAGCTCCTGGACGTGAAAATCACCCGCGCTGGCTCCTTCACGCTTTACGGCGACCCGGCGATTGTGAACCTGTAGCCGCGGACGTGAGTCCGCGCTGAAATAATACGCGAAGACGATTTCCGAACTAGGAAGTTTGCGCCGACTGCACGTCGGCGGCTACAAAATATTGGGTAGCCGCGAACGTCAGTTCGCGCTAAAATCTTCCTGTGAGCCTTGAACTGCTCGATGCTCCCAATGCTTCCAGGCGAAAACCCCGTTCAGATTTCTCCCACTATCTGCCGCGGCTGAAGCGCGAGTTCTATCAAGCCGACGCCGTCATCTTCTGGACCATGCCGGTTTCCCATCGCCGGCAAGGCTGGCTGACCGATAGTTTCCATGCCGCGTTTCGCGAGATGATGCTTCACGCGGCGGCGCGTGAAGGGCTGGTATGTCCGGCTTACTGCCTGATGCCTGACCACATTCATCTTGTCTGGATGGGGTTGCGCCGTGATACCAATCAACGTAACGGCATCAAGTTTCTCCGCGCCCAGATCGGTCCGTTTCTCAAACCCGCCAAGTTCCAGCATCAAGCGCACGACCACGTCCTGACACTCGCGGAACGGCAGCGGCGGGCATTCAGTCTTGCCTGTGCGGATTATGTCTTCCTCAATCCGCTGAAGGGCGGACTGGTCAAGTCGCCGGAAACCTGGCCGTATCTCGGGACGGTGATACCTGGCTGTCCGCGCGTGAACCCGTTTGATGCCGGCTATTGGCCGTGGTTTTGGAAGCACTACTTCACCGTGCGCGAACCGGGAGTTGAGAAACGAGTTCTCCCACCGCGCGAAATGGAATGATGTTCTGTAGCCGCGGACGTGAGTCCGCGCTGAAATAATACGCGAAGGAGACTTCCGAACCGGGAAATTAGCGCCGACTGACGTCGGCGGCTACGAACTTTGTGGCGACCCGGCGATTGTGAATATTTAAAACTTCGAAGCGGCGTCAGTCTGAAGCAGCTAAGACCCCGGATGTAACATTTCGATTTCGCTGTCATTAAACGTAGCAAAAATGTAGTCACCACTCGCCTTATCAAACTTTCCTGCAAGCCACGTCAGCCGGTCGGTTCGCCCATCAAAATCTAGCCGCATGAAAGGGCCACTCCCACCGGCTTTTTCCAAATAAGTGTAGCCGCTCTTGACAGGAAATAACAAACCGGCATGCGTCGTGACGAACGCACGATTCGTCAGAATTCCCTGATGACAGAGGACAACTTGAAACTCCGATGGAAACAAAATGGCTTGTTTCTTCCAGCTTGCGCGCAGGACATTTATTACCTGCTCGCTCAGTTTCTCTTGGTTTGTGGGTGTCGGAAGTAAATGAAAACAATACAATGCGACGGTCAAATTGATTCGAACATCAGCCATCGAGGAGGGGATATAGTTGGTTGAAGCATCTCGATACCATGCCGGATAACTTATGTTGAACGCCTCCCTCGCTGTTGAAACTTGGGCACGACATAACTCTTCCCCGTTCTGATCCACTTCGGCAGGCAGGAATACGCCGGAGTGGCCGTCCGGATGCAAACCCGACCGTAATTTTCCATCGGCGAGAACGATCACCGTGTCAAAACAGTTGATCTCGAACCGCTGTGGGATGTCCCAGAACCTGTGTGGCAACACAGCTAAAAGCTGTGACGAGGATTGGAAGGTATAATATCCGTGCTGTGCTTGCGGGAGCTTGCTGATATTTATCTTCAACGCCGTCGAGTTGTAATGGTCAACCATCTTCCGAAAAGCTGCAACAGAATCGTCTCTGCATCCGGCCTTTCTCAAAAAGTCCATAGTTTCTCGAAGGGCTCCATCATCTTTCAGAAACGATATGCGAACTGTACCAGCTTGCAATGAACCGTGAAGCAGCAAGATAAGTGTCAACACTGTGGGCAGCTTTATCGTGGTCCACTTCATTCGAATTATGTTGAGCCAGTGCGCATTCTCGCCGCCTGATAGACAACGGACGGCATTCTGCATTGCGGGGCAGCCAATCCTGTTTGTTGAGACGACCCTATTCCGGGTGGAATGGGATGTCCAGATTGAATTTTTCGTGTTCATTTGTGTCCATTCGTGGTTTAATTTCTGAAAATGAAACTGTCGCTGTTGTCCATCCTGCTCGGCTTGGGCGTGAGCGTGCCGCAGATTTACGGCCTCACCCAGCCGGCGCAGTTCGCCGCCGCCGCGCGCAAGTTTCCGCGTTCGTTGCCGATTGGCTGCGGGTTGATGCTGTTGGCCACGGCGTGGTTTGTGTGGAACGTGAACGTCGAACCGATTGCGGATTTCTCGGTTTTTAAACCGTATATGATGGCCGGTTTTACGGCAGTGGGAATTTTGGCGTGCATTTTTGTGCAGGACTTTCTGGCCGTGCGCGGCCTGGCTGTCCTGATGTTGCTGCTGGCGAAATTGATGGTGGATACCGGGCGCCCGCATCTGGACGAATCGCCATTTGTGCTGGTGATTCAAATTTGGGCTTACCTTCTCGTCGTCGCGGGCGTTTGGTTCACCGTGACGCCGTGGAAACTGCGTGACATTATAAATTGGGCGACGGCAACGGAAGACCGCATCCGCATCGGCAGCATCATCCGTCTGTCGTTCGCGGTGTTCGTGCTGCTTCTCGGCCTGACGGCGTTTCACTCGATGTGAGCGCAATCAAACCCAGGATTCTGGTCATTCGCGGCGGTGCCATCGGCGATTTCATTCTTACGTTGCCGGCCATTGCCGCCTTGCGCCGCCAGTTTCCCCAGGCGCACCTCGAGGTGCTCGGCTATCCGCACATTGCCCAACTCGCGGTGGCGGGTGGTTTGGCGGACCGCGTGCAACCGATTGAAGCGCGCGGTCTGGCGGGCTTTTTCGCCCGCGGTGGCACACTCGAACCAGATTTGATGGATTACTTCTCCGAGTTCGACCTGGTCATTTCGTATCTTTACGACCCGGATGAGATTTTCAAAACCAACGTGGGTCGTTGTCTGGTCAAACAATTCATCGTTGGCCCGCACCGCCCGGACGAAAGGGAGCGGCTCCACGCCACGCAGGTCTATCTCAAACCACTGGAGCGGCTCGCCATCTTTGACGCGGATAATGTGCCGCGATTGGTTCTCAACGATCGAAACAGTTCCGGTAGGGCTGACCTGCCGGTCAGCCTGGACGCGCAGCAGCGCGTCCCTACCATCACCTTTCATCCCGGCAGCGGCAGCGAAAAGAAAAACTGGCCGGAAACGAAATGGGCCGGGTTGATTCAACAAATCATTGCGACAACCCGTTGGAACCTGCTGCTGGTTGGCGGCGAGGCGGAGGGCGAGCGCCTGCGGCGGCTGGCCGCCGTGCTGCCGCCGGCGCGATGTTCGATCGCGCAAGGCCTGCCGCTTGCCGAACTGGCACGACGAATCCAATCCGGTGCGGCTTTTGTGGGTCACGATTCGGGCATCACGCACCTGGCGGCGGCGGTGGGATTGCCGTGCGTTATCCTGTGGGCGGACACACTGGAGGAGGTTTGGCGCCCACAGGGCGAACGACTGGTCGTTTTAAAGGAAATCACCGGCGTGCAGGCAATCAGCGTGGAAAAAGTGATGAACGAATTGCACAAGCTGGTGGGTGGCGGCGGGAAACTATTGCGCGATTTCCATTGATTCTCCTTCAATTCCCGACCTAAAATATCTGTAACATGGGTGCGAGCAATCCATCGCGGCGTCGCGCAAAAGTTGAACCGATGGTCCGGGAGGCCGTTTATCAACAGTTGAACAAGCCTTTGCCGGCTGGCGCTGGCCCGTCGAAAGACTCAAAGCCGGAAATCGAGGCCTTTTTCAACTCGCCGCAAATTCACGGATTGAAACTGCAAATCTGCGACATCGGCCGCCGCCTCTGGCAGCGAGCCTATGTGGACGGCAACGGCGGCAACATCGCCATTCGCGTCGGCAAGGACATCGCGCTTTGCACACCCACACTTGTCAGCAAGGGCTTCATGAAACCGGAGGACATGTGCCTGGTGGATTTCAAGGGCAACCAGCTTTTTGGCGCCAAACGACTCACCAGCGAAATTCTCATGCACCTGCAGATCATGAAACGCCAGCCGCGCGCGGTGGCCACAGTGCATTGCCATCCGCCGCATGCCACGGGCTTTGCGGTGGCGGGGATTGTGCCGCCCACATGCCTGGTTCCGGAATTTGAAGTGTTCGTTTCCGCCGCCATCGCGCCGTATCGCACGCCCGGCACGCCGGAGTTGGGCCGGCAGATCACCCGCCTGGTGGACAAACACAACGTCATTCTCATGGCCAATCACGGCGTCGTTTCGTGGAGCCACAACAACGTGGAGGACGCCTACTTCAAGATGGAAATTCTCGAATCCTACTGCCAAACCATCCTCGTCGCCTCGCAATTGGGCCGGACGCCAAACACCATTTCACCCGCGCAACTACAGGACCTGCTCAAGATCAAAAAAAGCCTCGGCATCCCCGATCCGCGTTACGGCCTCAAGTAATGCGAACTTCGCGACAACAACGAATGGCGACCGGGTATCCTGGCAAGCTGAACGGCTGATCTCAACGCAGAGACGCAAAGACACCAAGGTTGACACGAATTAAAAGGTAGGGCGCGTCACTCCGTGCGCGCCGTCGGGCGGTTGTTAGCGTTCGGACATCTCATCATATTTGGCGGCGGGCAGGGGACTGCCCGCCCTACCAACCCAGGGAGAGGATTTGGGGTTACTGGATCCAACCGGTGACTTGCGCCAGCTTGACCAGCAGGTAAGCCACACCAGCGCTGGCCGGAAGCGTCATGATCCACGCCCAGATGATGCGTTCGACCACTTCCAACTTGAGGTAATTAAATCCCTTCGCGCAGCCGACACCCATGATGGAGGTGGTGACGGCGTGGGTGGTGGACACGGGCATTCCGAAGTGCGCGGCGGTGAGGAGCACGGTGGCGGCGGTGGTTTCGGCGGCGAAGCCGTGAACCGGATGGAGACGGACCATTTTGTGGCCGAGGGTCTTGATGATGCGCCAGCCGCCCACAGCGGTGCCGGAGCACATCGTCAGCGCGCAGAGCACTTTGATCCAGGTGGCGATTCCCAGCGGCTGATCCCCCTGCGGCGGAGCGGTGCGCAAAAAGGACAACCAGCCGGGCAGATGATCGAACATGCCGCTGGTGGTGCCGGTCAACAATGCCAGGGCAATGATGCCCATGGTTTTTTGCGCGTCGTTGGAGCCGTGGCTGAAACCCATGTAGGCCGAACTGAGGAGTTGCAGTTTGCCGAAGGTCTTGTTGACGGTGGCCGGACGCCAGTTGCGCAGCAGGAAATAGAGCAGGCCCATGAGCAGGAAACCGAAAACCAATCCGCAGATGGGCGACGAGACCATCGGTACGATGACCTTCCACAACAGTCCCTTGCTTTTCCACCAATGTTCGTGGCTGGGGATGGACCAGACCAGAACATTCCAGTCGTTACGTGCGGCGGCCAAGCACGCCCCACACAAACCGCCGATGAGCGCGTGCGACGAACTCGACGGGAGGCCGAACCACCAGGTCAACAGATTCCAGACAATGGCGGCCAGCAGGGCGCAAATCAGGACTTCGGAGGTAGCGACTTTAGGGTCAACCAGCCCGGAAGCAATAGTGGTGGCGACGGCGGTGCCCATGAAGGCACCGAACAAATTGGTGATGGCGGCCAGCGCCACGGCCTGGCGCGGTGTCAACACCTTGGTAGCAACAACGGTGGCGATGGAATTGGCCGTGTCGTGAAAGCCGTTGATGTATTCGAACACCAGCGCCGCCAGGATGACGAGAAGGATGAGGGTCATCGCGCCGATCAGGAATTTTTGAGCACGATGTGCATGACCACATTGCCGGCGTCGCGGCAGCGGTCAATGGCCTTTTCCATCAATTCATAAAGGTCGCGGACGACCATGGCTTTGATGGCGTCGTAGCGCCCGCTGTAAAGTTCCTTCAGCAGGTCCGTCATCAGCTTGTCCGCCTCGTTTTCGAGATACTGCAGCTTGGTGTTCAGCTCGTGGATTTTTTCCAGATGCCGCATGTCGCGAAGCTGTTTCACCATGGCCAGCACCACGTCGGTGGATTGCTCCAGGATTTCAATCTGGCGGGTGAAATCCACGTCCTTAATATGCTGGTGGCCGAGGTTGATGCGCTCCGCCAGTTTCTCGATCGTCTTGGGAATTTTGCGCAACGCCAGCGACAACGCCTCGATGTCCTCGCGCTCCAGCCCGGTCACGAAGGTTTTCACCAGTTCCGCGGTGATTTGCTCGGCGATTTTTTTCTCCTTGCGGCGCGTGAGCGCGAGTTCGTCCAGACCTTTGGCGGAGTCCGGCGTCTTGATCATTTCAATGACCAGCCGGACGCTTTCGTGGGCTTCGCTGGCGGCGTCTTCCAGCAGTTGGTAAAATCGGTCGGCCTTTCCGAAGAGCATTTGGAGTGAAAACATGGTTGGAACAGGGTCGGGAAAACGTGCGAAAAGTCCATCAATTTTTTAACCACGGATGGACACGGATTAAGACAAGGCAAAAGGTTCCTTTAACAAACCCAGAAGGCCTCTCTTATCGGTAAACTCGTTCCACTGTTGAAATCCTTTCCCCATCTGTGTTCATCCGTGTCCATCCGTGGTTTAATTGAATGGATACGATTGTAGCTTGAATTCCAACGCGCCTCCGGTGCTGGAATTTGTCGGGCAAAAAGGAGTCGCTGAAAATCCGCCGGCGTTGTAAATTCCGCACCGTATGGCGATGGCGGACATCAGACGGGAATACTCGCTCGGCGGCTTGAATCGCGCGGACTTGGACGCGAATCCGCTGGCGCAGTTCAATCAGTGGTTTTTGCAGGCCTCGGCGGGCGGCCGCTGGCGGAAGATCGGCATTGCCCTTTACAAACTCTGGCATGCCATGCTCGGCCACGTGCCGATTGACGTGAACGCGATGACGCTGGCGACGGTGGACCAGGCCGGACGGCCTTCGACCCGTGCGGTATTGCTCAAGGGGGTGGACGAACGCGGTTTTGTTTTTTTCACGAACTACGACAGCCGCAAGGGCCGTGAACTGGCGGAAAATCCCAACGCCGCGCTGACATTTTACTGGGCGGACCTGGGACGGCAGGTCTGTATCGTGGGCACGGTGAGCAAATTGTCGCACGATGAATCGGAAGCGTATTTCAAAAGCCGTCCGCGGGGCAGCTGCCTTGCCGCATGGGCATCGAACCAAAGCGATGTTGTTGCCGATCGCACGACGCTGGAAAAAAAGTGGAACGAAATGGCAGCGAAATTTCCCGACGACGTGCCACTGCCGCCGAACTGGGGCGGATGCGTGTTGAAGCCCGAACGGATCGAATTCTGGCAGGGCCGGCTGAACCGGCTGCACGACCGGTTTTGCTACACGCGGCAGGCCGACAATTCGTGGAAGCTGGAACGGCTGGCGCCGTGAACCGAAAAGCGGGCGACCGGTCATTTCTTTGGACTGGCAGACGGATGCCCTTTGCTGCCCGGCTTGGGAATCAAGGTGGTATCCGCCTCCACCATTTCTTCCAACGGGATAATATTCATGCCCGATGTGGATGGCGCAGCCTCGGGTTTGGGCGGTTCGCCCGGGATTGGTTTTGGCGACGGTTCTTTCGCCTCGGGTGTGGGCACAGGCCGGGCGGTTGACGGCGGCTCGGTTGGCGGCCTTTTTTTTGTGATCAGGATGGTCCCGTCGTCGTCGGCTGAATACTTTTCTTCATCCCGCACACGGGCGGCTTCCGCGAGCAGCGCTTCCCACTGGCGTTGCACGGTCCGTGCGGGGGGCGCCCGGAATGGTATCAGGCGAAATTCACCGTCGGTCAAAGACAGCAATTGATGGAAGGCCTTTTCTCCGACCAGCTTTCCGGCCGAGGCATGAACAATGGCGCCACCTTCAATGTAAATCTCGCCGGCGGTTTGCTGGTTCCGGACTTCAAGGACCGAGGAGTTGCCGCCCAGGCATTCCAGTTGGATGACATTGTACAATCCAGTCTCGCTCAAGGTGCTGACAAAATCGTCGCGGGCCTCCCACCGCAGGAGGCTGGTCAGCATGTTGAAAATGAGCCTCCACCCGTCCTCGTCGCCCGGTTTTAAGAGAAAAAGTTCCGCTCCGTTGGCCAGGCAGGCCGCACGGTGGCTGTCATCGCTTTCGCCGGTCAGAACAACTTTTTTGATGTTGGGATATCGCTGGTGGATGAGGCCAAGCAACTGGATGCCGTCCAGCAGCGGCATGCCAATGTCCAGCACGACCAGGTCAATCAGTTTTTGTTGCAGGATGGCCAGCGCCTTGTCTGCGGAAGCGGCCGTATGGATTTCCCAGGTTTTATCCTCCCGGACACCAAACAAGTCGATGACCATTTCGAGAAAGGCCATGCTGTCATCCACAAAGAGCACGCGATATTGTTTCGGGGTGCCGCCCGCAGCTTCAGGTTTTTTTACCGGGGCCGGCGCGGAGGGGACTGGCGCGGTGATTTCGAGACGCAATTCCACCTCGCCCAGGCGCAAGGTTTGCCCGGGCTGCAGGACGGCCTCGATAATGGTCTTGCCTTCGATGAACGTGCCATTGGTTGACCGAAGGTCCCGGACATCGAGTTCGTTCCCGCGCAGCCGGACTTCGCAATGCCGGCCGGAAACCGATGCTTCAACGATTTGGAAGGCATTGTCATCGGCGCGTCCAATCGTAACCCAGCGCGTCCCCAGTTCATACGACAAGCCGGTTAGTCCGGGAGTGGTGGCTACGAGCCTGGACATACGAAACGGATATTTTCCGAACGTGGTTTTATTATTAAAAAAGTTTCAGTCAAAGAAAAAGTTGGTTTTAACCAATCCTTTGTCAAATCAATTCCTGATGATGAATCCGCCGGCGTTGTGAAACCGGCACTGGAACTTGTAAACCAAACTGCTGATGAGCTTGATGTCGTTGTCCTTGCGACCGGGTGGGGGTTGGTTGACAAAGTTGTCCTGCAAGGTGACCCGGAAACAGAACAGACGCGCCCACTTTATTCCCAAAACCCGACCGGGCAAGTTGCGTTTGAAAACCCAAGGGTTCGGAGTTCCGCCTTCAGGCGGCGGGTCTGGGTTCCCTTGCCACAACTGCCTGAAGACGGAACGCCAAACGGGGTTTGAGCTGTCAAAAATGCGCCAGCCCAATCACTTTGCCGGTTCGTCTTCCCCGGCGGCGTCTTCCTTGTCCTCGCCGATGACGGACGCGATGGCTTGAAGTTTGTCGCCGGAATCCAACTCGATGAGTTTGACGCCCTGCGTGTTACGGCCGGCTTCACGAATGTCCTTCACGCAGGTGCGCACCATCTGGCCTTTGACGGTGATGAGCATGATTTCATCCGCGTCGCGCACGGTCAACGCGCCGACGACCGCGCCGGTCTTCTCGTTGGTCTTCATCGTGATGATGCCCTTGCCCCCGCGCGATTGAACCCGGTATTCCTCGAAGTCGGTGCGTTTGCCAATGCCGTTTTCGCCGGCGACCAGCAGTTTGGCGTCCGGCACGACAATGGCCAGCGCGACGACTTCATCGCGTTTCTCCAATTTAATGCCGCGCACACCACCGGCGGGACGACCCATCGGGCGCGCGTCCTCCTCGTTGAAGCGAAGGCTCATGCCGTCGCGGGTGATGAGCACGGCTTCGTTCTGGCCGGTCGTCAGCTTCACGTCAATCAACGTGTCGCCTGGATCAATGCCGATGGCGATGATGCCGCCTTTGCGGACATTGGCGAAATCCGCGAGCGCGGTTTTCTTCACCGTGCCCTGTTTGGTCGAGAAAAGCACAAAGCCCGGCTGTTCCCAGGTCACGTCTTCCTTGTTCGCGTTGGTCTTGGAAAGAACGCGGATGAGCGCGGCGATGGTCTCGCCCGCCTTCAATTCGAGCAAATTGGCGATGCTCCGGCCCTTGGCGGCGCGGCCCATGTCGGGAATTTCATGCACCCGCTCAACATAAACGCGGCCGGTGTTCGTGAAGAACATGAGGTAATCGTGCGTGCTGGCGGTGAAAAGGTGCTCGATGAAATCATTGTCCTCATCCGTTGCACCCCCTTTCGTCGTCATGCCGATGACGCCTTTGCCGCCGCGGCGCTGGGCGCGATAGGAACTGACGTTTGTGCGTTTAAGGAGGCCGTTGTGCGTGAGCGTGATGATGACGCCTTCGTTGGCGATGAGGTCCTCGATGTTGATCTCGCCTTCGTCGGGCATGAGGTCGGTCAGGCGCGGGGTGGCATATTTCTCTTTGATCGCCTTCAATTCGTTCTTGATGATGGTGAGCACGCGGGCTTCCTTCGCGAGAATGTCCATCAAATCCTCGATGCGCTTGAGCAGTTCCTTGTATTCGCCTTCGACCTTGTCAATTTCCAGACCGGTCAATTGATACAGGCGCAATTCCAGAATGGCGTCCACCTGCCGTTCGGTCAGCGCGTAACGGCCCTTGGTCAGGCGTGACTCGTTGCGAATCAAAATGCCCCAGCGCTCAACCTGCTTTTGTGTCCACTCGAACGCCAGCAGCTTGACCCGGGCTTCCTCGCGCGTCTTGCTGCCGCGGATGATTTTGATGAAATCGTCGAGGTTTGCCAGCGCGATGAGACAACCTTCGAGAATTTCCGCGCGTTCCTCGGCCTTCTTCAATTGGAACCGTGTCCGGCGCAACACGACTTCGCGGCGGTGCTCGATGTAGCAATTGATGAGCTCCTTGAGCCCGAGGTTCTTGGGCATGC
>JBEKKZ010000002.1:0-290806 GCA_050010435.1 Verrucomicrobiota bacterium
CATTCGTTGTTCCATAGGTTCACTTTTTTTCCAGGGCATCCTTGAGCTTATCGCCTCAAGGCCCTCGGCTTAAGTGTTACCTATGTTCTGAACCTACTCCGTTACCTTTGTTTTGAACCTGCACCAATAATGGCGTGTTACCTTTCAATGAAATACCGCGTCCATCCAATTAACTAATTACTTTTAATGAAAAAAAGCGCCCAATCAGACAGGAAAAATAACCAAACCAGTGGGCTGGTTCCAATTCTCAAGGACCTGGTATGGGTTCAATGCAAAGAATATAGGTGCCTGGCCTATTTGGACGCGACCGGCAAATGGATAAACTTCTATACCGGCAAGAAATTGACGGATTTCGTCAAAATAATCAGATGATAGTCAGTTGAGCCGTCTTCGTCCTGCTTTGCAGGACTACGTCGCGACAAGTCCGCCGTCGTTGCACTTCCGTCTTCACGCTGTTTCGACGCGACAAGTTGGCGCGACAAGTCCGCCTCCATTCATTCCGGCGCGCCGAGGGGTTGAGGGTTTTCCACCTTCACGGACAAACAAAAACCCCTTCCTGTTGCCGGGAAGGGGTGGGTTCAAATGATTTTACCTAGTTACGGAGTATGCATCACGCGGAAGAACATTTGCACGTTGTCCCGCGTCGGGGTCAGGTAACTGATGGACCCGCCGGTGCCGGGGATGTTGGTGCTGATGTTTTGCCAACTGCCGGTGAGGGCGGTGATGCCCTGAATCTGGTAGTTGACGCCCTTCTGTGTATCGAAGGCGATTTCCGCCGCCGTGTAGATGGCGATGGTATTGGTCGTACCGTTGACAATGTCATCGCCATCGAAGTAGATCACGCCGTTGCCCACCGTAAAGCCGGCTTTCGGATTGAGACCCAGGGCATACATCATCCAGTTCGGCACGCCAGCGCTGTTGTTGATGGCGTCAGGGCCGGCAGCGGGGTTGGTGGCAAAGTTGTTGCCGAAGTATTGGATCTCCCACGCATCCGGCAGGCCGCCGGTGGTGGAAATCCCGGTCAGATTGGCAATGGAAGCCTTGAGCAGACCGACCGCGAACGGTCCGTTGTGAACGCCCAAACTGCCGTCATTGGAGACGAACTGCCAGTTGTAGACGGCCTGCAAATATTTCGTCGGCCAGTTGGTCTGGGTTGTTCGGATCGAAGTCTGGACCACGCCGCCCGCGACATAGTTGGCGGGATTCGCCTGATAGGTCGAGTTCGGGAGGAGCATGGACAGTTGGTTGAGCAGAATCTGAACCTGCGTCTGGATGCCTTGGCTGTAGCCGTAACCAACATAATCAGGAGCCAGTATATCAAAGTTGGTAACGGCGCCGTGGCATTGGGTGCAGACATAGGCCACCGGAATCTTGACGCCCAGGCTGTTGGTGTAACTCATCTTGGTGCTATGGCCGCCAGCCAGGGTGAACGCCGGATCGTTGGTAGCTATCGTCTGCATGTGGCAGCCGACGCAGGTGTCGGACACCACATTGGCGTGCGGCGCGCTGGGAATCACTTGCCCGTAGGTCACGGCGTTCACGCCCTCAAGCATGTCAGCCTGCGGGCTGTCATGCGTGCCAAAGCTGACGCCGCCAGCCCAGTTGGTCTGATTCAAAGGATATTTCGCCAACATGTTGGTGACGGAACCGTTGCGGTTGTTATGGCATTCCATGCAGAAGCCACCGGCGCCGGCATTCGTAACCACCGTGCCATCGGAGAGCGTAACGTTATAGCTCAAGCGTAATTGGTACGGATTGGAAGCATTATGCGGGTTGTGGCAGGCCTGACAGGTAATCGCTTCGTAGGTCGTGTTGGGGGTGGTGGTTAAAATATTGGTGGAAAACGCATTCGCTGAAATAACATTGTTTGGATACAAATTCTGCGCACTCATACCGCCAGCCGTGGCCCAACCAACGAAGCCAGGTGCCGTATGACATCGGACGCAGGCGGCGCTGGTCTCTCTGGCGGAAGAGGCATGGACTGAATTGTTCCATTCGGCACTTTCGTATTCAGTGTTCAGGCTGTCGTGGCATTGCGAGCAGTCGCCCGCGCCGTAGCTGACGGAGATAAAATTGGTGTTTCCTACCATGCCATTCTGCACCGGATGCTGACTGCCGGGACCGTGACAGTTTTCGCATTGGATGTTGGCCAGGTTCTGCAATGGCGCCGGCATGGCGGCCCAGTTGCTGTTGGTCAACACAGCCGGGAAAGTCCAGCCGTATTCCTTCGCTACGTCGTCAAAGCCGCCGTTGACGGCGAACGAGTTGGTGTCATACCCGACGACGTGACACTGAATGCAACTTGCGTTGTAATAGCTGCTGACCTGGCCATTAATGGCCCGGGTGAAGAACGACGCATGGAGCGTATTCGTGTAAATGGGGTAAATGATTGGCGCATTTAGGACGCCGCCACTATGGCAGGCCTCGCAAGTATTCACGCCATAATAAGTGGACGCCGTGATGGTGGTAGCAATGTTCGTCGTGGTCGGGGAGATGGTGTTCGTTCCGCTGATACTAGTCGTAGTGATCGTGGCCAGGACGGTGTATTGTCCGACGACATCCGGGCGGAAAAAGGTCCGGCCCGACGGGCCCGCCAGTTGAAGGTATGGTGTGGGGGCCGCATTATTGATTCCACCCGTGACGCGATCCCCCGTCTTAAAGAGCGGCACATTGGTGCCCAACGGACTGTTGGTCAACACCGCCAGCGAACCCAGTGGCTTGTTGGTGCTGGGGAGCGACCAGGTGACGCTAAGAATGTTCGAAGGCGCAATGGAAGCGGTCACCATGGCGTCAAGATAAACTGGTTCGCCCAAGGCGACGGTGCCGATGCCGGCGGAGAACTGGACATTGGTCAGCTGATACCTTGCGATTTCAGTCGGTGTGAGGGGACGCTGGGTAACCTGGCCATTCATGGCTATTACCGACGCCTCCACCCTGGTTGCTGTTCCAACCGCGATGAGTACACCCGCCATCAGGCAGGCTGCGGCCATTCTCATGGAAGTATTCATTTTCATATTTGCTCTGATTTTTTAAGTTAAACCATCGCGCTTACTTGATTAAAACCGTCGCCAAACGCCGACCGTTATCAGCCACTGCAAACCGCAGGCTCCAACAACACACAACCGGGCCGGCTCGAAACCGCCCGCCTTCCGGCCTCCGCCGGTTGCTCCCCAAACCGCTCCACCACTTCCCGAGTGTGCTTCACGATGATGTGCCGGCACCGTGCCAGCTCCTGCTCGCGGTTCCTGACATTCTCACGCACGATCAACTCCAGATCATCCACGTCATAAAGGTAAACATTGTCGAGCCGCTGCACATCCGCGGCGATGTCGCGCGGGACGGCGATGTCAACCAAAACCAAAGGACGGTTGCGTCGCGCCGACATCACCTTCGCGACGTCTGCACGATGCAAAATCGTGTGCGGGCAGCCGGTCGAACTGACCACGATGTCCGCTTCCACCATGGCCGCCAGACAATCGTCAAAGCGGATCGCCCGTCCGCCGAACTCCGCCGCCAGGGTTTGTGCGCGCTCGAAGGAACGATTTGACACGAGCACCGAGCGGGCGCCCTTTTTGTTCAGGTGACGCACGCACGCCTCGCCCATCCTGCCCGCGCCGATGATCATCACGGTTTTCTCCGAAAGTTCCCGGTCAAAAATGCGCTCCGCCAGCTCCACGGCCACACTGCCCACGGAAGTCGCTCCGTGCCCGATGCCGGTCTGGGTGCGGATTTCCTTGGCGGTCTGCAGCGCCGTCTGGAAAACACGGTTCAAAACCCTTCCGGTCAGCTTCACGGCCTGCGCGGCCTGGTAGGCCAGCTTCACCTGGCCGGTGATTTCCGTCTCGCCAATCACCGTGGAATCCAGACCGCTCGTCACTGAAAACAAATGCCGCACCGCGTCCGCGCCTTCCTTCACATAAATGTAGGGCGTCACGTCCACGTCCGCCGGGCAAAGCTGCTGGAAGATGCGATGCACCCGGCCCTGGACCCAGGGCGCCGTGCCATAAACTTCGACGCGGTTGCAGGTGGAAAGCAGCACGACTTCATCCAGACCGGCATTGATTTTGAGCCGGCAACCGAGGCACGACAAAAGGGAAGGCCGCACCGCCAGTTTTTCGCGGACTTCCACCGGCGCGGTCTTGTAACTCAATCCTGCGACAAAAACGTTCATGCGTGTGCTCAAACGGCTTCCCGAATCACGGCTTGACGCTAGCACGCCGGGCAAAATCCAACACCGCATCCCTTGGCAACTAGTTGACATATATTGTCATAAGCCAACCAATAAATGTAGCTTATATTGATAAGGTTAAATCATTATTAGATTAATAATAACTTTTATATGGATACATAAACATTGTTAAAGTAATTTATAATCATTAAGATTGCCGTGTGATTTATAAGCGCTGATAATAATATGAATAAAGCGGTGCTGACCGGGAAAAAGTGGTTGTCCCCGGCGGCGGGATGGCCCACGCTGACCGCAGGATCCGTGTGAAGCAACCGCTTGAAATCATGACGCCTGACCGCCGGCAGCCGGTCAGGAATGTCCTCCTGGAGGCCCTTTTCGTGGCGGTCATCGGCGCGGTCTTCGCGTTTGGCGCCAACCTGGTCTCGCCGCGCGGTCTGGCACTCACGCGCAACTATTTCCCGGCAGGCATCAGCCGCCCGGTTCCGGCGGCACCCCGCGTAGGTTCGCCACGCGACGTTGCAAACACAAATTCCCCGGTGCCTTCTCCCGCTCAACTTCTGGCTGCGCAATTGAAGGAACTGGGACTGCAGCGGATTGATGGGCGCCAGGCGGCGCAGCTTTTCCACGATCCGCGTTTCCAGCAGGGGAGCATCGCGTTCATTGATGCCCGCGACGAACAGCACTACCGGGAAGGGCACATCCCCGGGGCTTGTGAATTCGACCCCTACTATCCGGAAAAATACTTTGCCACCGTGCTTCCGGTTTGCCAGGCAGCGGAGCAAATCGTGGTTTATTGCAACGGCGGCGATTGCGACGACAGCGAGTCCGCCGCCATCACGCTCAGGGATGTCGGGATTGCGAACCGGAAACTTTTTATTTACACGGGAGGGATCACGGAGTGGACCACCAACAGACTGCCGGTCGAGATCGGCGGGCGAAACAGTGGGAACCTGCACAGCACCAACAAATGAATACCAGCCAATCGTCCTGGAGTCGCATCGCCGCGGACACTTTCGCCATGCTGGCGAGGTGGTTGTTGGGCGCGGTCTTTCTTTACCTGGGCTTGAACAAGGCGTTGCATCCGGTCGAGTTCCTCAAACTGGTGCGGCAATACGACCTGGTGCAAAGCTCCCTGCTGTTGAACTCAATTGCCGCCGCCCTGCCCTGGTTCGAAATATTTTGCGGACTGCTGCTGCTGGCGGGAGTGGCGGTGCGCGGGACGGCGGTGATGCTGATCGTGATGCTGGTGCCGTTCACGGTGCTGGTGTTCCGGCGCGCCCTAGCCATCCAGTCGGTGCTGGCCATCCCGTTCTGCGCGGTCAAATTCGATTGCGGTTGCGGCACCGGCGAAGTTTTCATCTGTCGCAAACTGGTGGAGAACTTCCTTTTTATTGTGTTCTCAGGCTGGTTACTGGGTGGGTACGGCCGAAAACTTTGTGTCCGCCACTCTCTGATGTCGTGCGCTGTCAAAACCAGACCGAGTGTGGACGGCGGGAGCTTTTAGCTTTCTTCCGGCTTCTCCACGGCTTATGATGCGGTCGAATCTCCATGGGTATGCTTAACGAAGCGGAATGGCTGACGCGGAAAAATCGCATAGACACCCGATTGTGCCCTGACGCCGTCTCGGAAAATTATTCGATACCACGACGGCCTGAACCTCTCCTCTTTGCATTGCGTCGCAGTTGAGGAGTTTCCCACCGCCAACGGCCCTGCCGACTACGCCCTGTTCGTCAACGGAGTTTTGCTTGGCATCATCGAAGCCAAGAAGGTCACGGTGAATCCTCAGAACGTGCTGGAGCAGGCCAAGCGCTACTCTGCCGGCGCATCGCAAGGGCCGGGAAACTGGGACGGCTTTGCGACTATGCTTCCGCACGGGCACCGGGCGGCACGGGCGCGGGTCTGAAGTAGTTGACGCCACGCGGGGTTCACGCTAAAGCTTCGATTAAGCAACCTTCGTAGCCGCCAAAATATCCCGGCATTTGCGGGGGACGACAACATGCAAACGATTCTGCCATCCGAATTCAAACGCCAGATGGTTCTGCTGCTGGAAGGCGCCCCCCATGTCATCGAGGATTTGCACACCAGCGGCACCGCCCAGACCCGACACAAACTCCACACCCGCCTGCGCCACCTCACGACCGGCCGCCTCATTGACCGCGTTTTCGCCGAAAACGAGCGCGTGACCGTGGCCCCACTGGAAACCCGCCGCGTTACTTACAGCTACGCGCAGGCCGACCGGCAGGTTTTCATTGATGCCGAGACTTTCGAGGAGTTCGAGTTCAGCAACGAACAACTCGGTGAGCGCCGCTGGTTTCTCAAGGAGAACGAGGAATATAAAGCCCTGCGGCTTGATGGCCGGCTCCTCGACATCGTCTTGCCGCCGCAAATACCGCTCAAAGTGGTGGACACCGCTCCGCCCGGTCGTGGCGGCTTGAACTCGTCATGGAAGGAGGCGAAGCTCGAAACGGGCCTCCAAATCATGGTTCCGCTGTTCATCACCAACGGCGAAATAATCCGCGTTGACATCGCCGAAAAGAAATACTTGGGCAGGGAAACGTCCGGGGAATAAAAAAGAAAAGAGGTCCTGGAAAAGTGACATTGCTCTCCCGCCTTCCTTGATTTTGCCGGGCCTTGCTGCAAGCCGGTTTGGAGAAGCGGTTGGGAGGAGAAGGGCGAAGGCGTCAGCCGCGGTGAATTTTGAAGCCGTGAAAGAATCACTCCTAAAATGAATTATGATAAAAACGTCGAGGACGAGAATGACAAAACTTTGTCCCATGTGGGACAAAGTTTTGTAAACATCTTATGATTGAAGAACTTACCGTTAGAAGGAAACGGGGTGATTCTTATGATTGGCTGGCTTGCCGAGTCGAAGCTCGGAGCGTCGCTGTTATTTAACCGCTTATAGCCCGCCTACGCGCTTCGCGCTACGGCGCGGCAGCCCCGAAAACTTTCGGGGCTGGTGGAGCCGAGGGGGTTCGAACCCCTGACCTCCTGAATGCCATTCAGGCGCTCTACCAACTGAGCTACGACCCCATCCGAAGAGCACGCAATCTAAGGTCCCGTCCGCGCTTGTCAAACTTTTTGCCGTCACTTCAAGCGAATTGTGATTGAACGGCCTCGCCAAAATTTAATAGCGTCATCCCGTGCACGAACCCCAATCTCCGCTCCATATCGCGTTTCTGACGCACGAACCGTTTTATCCGCCTTCCGGCGGCGGCTCGGCGGAGGCCGTTTATCTCGTCCAAGAAATGATCCGGCGCGGCCACGAAGTTCACGTTTTTTGCCCGCAGATCGCCGAACCCGATGCCGTCGAAAAGAAATTCAGCGTCCGCTTGCACCTGTTCACCGCCTGGCAAATGGGACGCTACGCCAGCCTGCGCAATTTCAAATACCTGCTCTATCCATCCTTTTTGCAGCGCATGGTTGCCCGGGCCGCGCGGACGATAAAATTCGATTTGCTGCTCTCGCAACACGCGATTTCCGCCGTGGCCGCCGGCCGGTTGAAACGCCGGCTGAACGTGCCGGTCGTGATGAATTTTCCCGACCTCCTCACCGGTTTCATGGAAACCTGGCCGGCCTACATCGCGCCCCGTCCGTTTGTCGAGCTGCTCGAACGCTACGAAATTTCCATGCCCGTCCGTTACGGCGTGGATGGTGTGCTGGCGATTTCCGACGCGCTGGCCGATTACTTTGTCGAACGCGGCTATCCACGCGAAAGAATCCTGCCGATTTATTACGGCTATGCGGCGGAATATTTTCCATTTTATGTGCGGATGATTGCGCCAAATCTTCCGCCGGTTGTCGTCATGCACGGCTCGCTGGATTTTCATCACGCCGGGGACATCGCCTTTGGCGCAATCCGGCACGTGACCCAAAACCGTCCCGGCACCATCTTTCGATTTGTCGGCCAGCGCACCGCCGCGCTTGAGAAATTTTTGAACCGCGCGCAACAGGGAATTCCAGGTTTCAAATTTGAAGCCACCGGCTTTGTGCCTTATGCCGAAGTGGCGAGACACCTGGCTGACGTCAGCGTGGGCATCGTGCCCTATGAGGAATCAGCCGGCACGCACTGCGCGTTTGTCGCCAAAGTCGTCGAATACGTCGCCAGCGGACTGCCCAGCGTTTGCACGCCCCTCAAAAGCATCCGGGGCTATTTCCAAAACGACCCGATGGTGCGCTTCTCGGAATTCAATGGCGTGGATTTCGGCAAAAAAATCCTCGAATGGCTTGATGAACCGCCCCTGGCCTGGCAAATCCACGCCGCCCAATCCGCCGCGCGGGTCGAAGCTGAACTCGACTGGGAGCCGCTGTGCCGCCGGGCGGTTGATTTTGTTGAAGGAATTTACACGCGTTCCAAAAACTGACGCGCGCTCGTCGCATGAAAAAATCGAACTGGCAAAAACTGGCCGGAACTTCCGCCGATCCGGCCCGGGTCAAACATTTCCTCGATTTGCTCGCCGCGACGGGCGTCGGTCCCCAACTTGAACAATTTTCCGCCGACCAGATTCGCGTCGTGGTTGCACTATTGAGCGGTTCACAGGCACTCGGCAATTTGCTGGTCGCGAATCCCGGCTGGCTGTCGGCGCTTGACATCGAGCAGCTCAAATTTCCACGTCGCGCAGATGGCTTTCGGCGCGAGATCGAAAGCGGGTTGAAACCGAAACTGGAGGCGCGCGATTACGCCGGCGCGTTTGCCGGATTGCGCCGCTTCAAGCAGCGCGAAATGCTGCGCATCGCCGCGCGTGACCTCGCCCGCCTCAGCAACGTGGTTGAAATCACCCGCGAAATTTCGGACCTGGCCGACGTGTGCCTTGACGCCGTGTGGCGGATTTGCCGGCAGCAATTCACCGGGCGATTCGGCCAGCCTTTTCATCAGGATGCGGAGGGGAACTGGCAGCGCACGGAATTTTGTGTGCTCGGCATGGGCAAGCTCGGCGGGCAGGAACTCAATTACAGCTCCGACGTGGACGTGCTGTTCCTCCACAGCGATGAGGGCGAAGTGTTCAAAGCAACGCCGGCGAAGAAAAAAGCGCAGCGCGCCACGATGTCCAACCGCCAATTTTTCAACAAGCTCGCCGAAGCTTTCATCGCCGAAGTCTCCCGCGTGACGCCGGACGGGATGTTGTTCCGCATTGATTTGCGATTGCGACCCGAAGGTGACGCCGGGCCACTGTGCCGTTCGCTTGAAAGCTATGAGAATTATTACACGGAATGGGGACAGACCTGGGAGCGGATGATGCTCATCAAGGCGCGGGGTGTTGCCGGCGACGAAAGTCTGGCCGCCGAGTTCCTCGAAATGATCCAGCCCTTCCGGTTTCCGCCTTCGCTAAGCGCCGACGTGCTCCGGGAAGTCGCTGCCGTCAAGGATCGGATCGAAAAGGAAGTGGTGGGCGAGGAAGAACTGGAGCGAAACGTCAAACTGGGGCGCGGCGGCATTCGTGAAATTGAATTCATCGCGCAGTCGCTGCAAATCCTGCATGCCGGGAAACTGCCCTTTCTCCAGACTGCGCAGACGCTCCCGTGCCTGGCCAAGCTGGCCCAGTACAAATTGCTGGCGGAAGAAGAAGCGCAACAACTCGACGCCGCCTACCAGTTTCTCCGCGATGTCGAGCATCGCCTGCAAATGGAGGAAAATCAGCAGACGCACACGATTCCCGCTGACCGTCATGCGCAACTGAGGCTGGCGCGGCTGATGGGCTTCAGGTCATTGGCAGAATTTGAGGCCGCGCTGCAAATGCACACCGGCAATGTGCGGCGGGTTTATGACAAACTCCTGAAATCAGACGCGCCAAAATCAGCGCACGCGGTTCTCCCGCCGGAATTCGATGGCGCGGAGGCGGAATGGGAAAACCTGCTCGCCGCGCATTCGTTTCGCAACCCGGAGACGGCATTTCGCCTGCTCAAGGAATTCGCCGAAGGCCCGGGTTACGTTCATGTGTCGCCGCACACGACGGAACTGGCGCGGCAATTGATTCTAAAATTCCTGGCTCTTTGTCCGAAAAAAAGTGGGACGGGCTTCCAGCCTGTCCCGGCTTCAGAAATGAGAATCGGGAAAAAAGATGGGGACCGGCTGGAAGCCTGTCCTGCTTTGTCCGATCCCGACCGCGTGGTGACGCGTTTGGACAGCTTCATTGAGGCTTACGGCACGCGCACGGCGCTGTTTGAAATGTGGAACGGCAACCCGGCGGCGTTTGAGTTGATGCTGTTGCTGTTCGACCGTTCCGAATTTTTGGCCGAGGCCGCCATTCGCGATCCGGATTTAATTGACGATTTTGTGGCCGGCGGGCGCCTGCGCCAGCGCAAAATGGCGCCGGAGATTTTGAAGGATTTGCGCCACGGACACGGTGACGAAGACCAGTTTTTCTGGCTGCGCCGCTATCATGAGGCCGAGTTGATGCGGCTCGGCCTGCGCGACATCCTGGGCCTTGCCGATTTCGAGCAAAATCTCGCCGAACTCTCCGCGCTCGCCGACGCCTGCCTGCAATACGCGCTGGAAGTTGTCATGCGCAAAAACAAAATCCGGACGCCGCCGGTCGTCGTCATCGGGCTCGGCAAACTGGGCGGGTGTGAAATTGATTACGGTTCCGACCTTGACCTCCTGTTTGTCACGGACGCCCGGGCAAAGGAGCTGCCAAAATTGCAGCGGCTGGCCGTGGAGGTGAAGGAATTGCTGTCGCGTCGGACGGAACAGGGGATGGTATTTCACACCGACGCGCGGCTGCGTCCCGACGGCGAGAAAGGTCTGCTGGTCAACACGCTGGCGGCTTACGAGGAATATTACCGGCAGCGGGCGCAGCTTTGGGAAATCCAGGCGCTCACCCGTACGCGACCCGTGGCCGGAAACCTGGCGCTGGGCGAAAAGTTCCAGGGGTTGGTTGCCCGATTGACGGATTTCTCGAAAGTAGCGCAGGCGTCTCGCCTGCCGAAAATGAAGTCAAGGCAGAGCAGACGGGACGTCTGCGCTACTTTACCTGCCTGTTTCGTTCCTGACTGGAAAAGGCAAATCCATCAAATGCGGCTGCGCATCGAGAAAGAGCGCACACCGCAGGGTCAGGACGACCTGGCCATCAAAACCGGCAAGGGCGGTTTGATGGATGCGGAATTCATCGCCCAGGCTTTGTGCCTTGAAAACGGCTGGCAGGAGGCAAACACCTTGCGTGCGCTCGAGCGGGCGCGCGAGGCCGTTGGAGTTCAATCCCGCATAGCGGGACTGCGCCGCAAGGGCACGCCAAAGCGTGAACTCCAACCACTGACACGCGGGGATTTTGAAAAGTTGATCGAAAATTACAGGCACTTGCGCCGAGTCGAAGGCATTTTACGCCGTTGGAGTTACGAAGGTGAAACGGTTTTGCCGGACGATCCCGCGCCGTATTATCGCGTTTCCGTGCGCTGCGGTTTTGCCACGCCGGAAGAATTTGGAAACGCGCTGGCGAAATGGCGGCAGGCAATCCGCATGGTTTACGAAAAAGTTTTTAACGCCAAGACGCCAGGACGCGAAGAAGAAAATAAAATCAAGAAAAGCCGTGGGTAGCACCCGCCTCCGGCGGGTGCAATTCGGCGTCCCGCCGAATTGCCCGGCACGCGTATGATTGCCGGGTCGGATGAGTGACAACAATCTGTGTCCGCAAACAGTTTCGGGCGTGACACCCGAAACAACCCGCGGGACGCGGGTGCTACCGTATTATTCCTGCATCGCAATGCTTCTGTGCTTCAAGCCTTTTTCCGCTGGCGCGCGACTTCGTAAAGGAAAACCGCCGCCGCGGCGCCGACGTTCAGTGAATCCACCGTCGGCGGCATGGGAATGGCCACCGCTTCATCACACGCTTCCAGGACCGGCGCGGAAATGCCGCCGCCCTCGCTGCCGAAGACGATGCAGCAATCGCCGGTGAAATCCGCCTGCGACAGAAATTTTTTGTTCGTGTGCGGATGCGCGGCGAGGCAACGAACGCCGCGGGCGCGCAAATCGCGCAATGTCTGCGCCAAAGTTTCGGAGGGCGGAGTTCCACGACGCCCTGATTTTTCCGGGGAAGTTTGGGGCTCGCGGAGCTCGCCCCTCCGGCTTAGTTCGATGACCGGCAACTGCAGGATTGTGCCCATGGAATTGCGGACGGCGCGGCGCAAAAACGGGCTGCTGGAGGTTTCGCCGACGATCAGCGCCTGGACGCCGAAGGCGACGCAGTTGCGCACCAGCGCGCCGAGATTTTCCGCGCTCGTCAGTGCGTCCACGGCCGCGAGGAGCAACGGTTTCGGGTTCTTCGATAAAATGTCATCCAACGAAGCGGGCGGGGGAATCTTCCCGACGGCGAGCTGGCCCTGATACATCGAAAAGCCGATGAGGGATTCAAGCAGCTTTTTGTCCGCGAGATAAACGGTGAGTTTTTCCGGTCGCGCTTCGAGCAGCGGACGGAAGCCATCCAGATGTTTTTCGGGCAGCAAAACGGAGATGACTTCAAAACGGCTTTCGAGCAGCCGGCGCACGACCTTTTCGCCCTCGGCCACGAAGATGCCCTGTCGTTCATGCTCCAGCGGCCGGCGCATGGTGCGATACGGCGCGAGTTCCGGCAGGTCGAGCGCGGTGATTTTTTGAACGTGGAACATGGACGTTCAAACCGTCACTTTCATCACTTTCCCCGGCTTCAATTTTGGCAACAGCGCGAGCACTTTCGGCATGAGCGGGCTGGTATCTGCCAGACGATTTGAGGGCGCACGCAGAGCAACGATGGCGATACGAATCCGGGCGGGATTTTGTTCGCCAACCATCGAGCTGTCCATGGTGATTAGAACATCGAAATTTTCCTGCGCGCGGGTGAGGAGCTTGCCGTTTTTTAATCCTGCCCAACCGAGACGCGGCACAGATTTGACTTCGTGACCGGGAAGAAAACGTTCCAGCCGCCAGTCCAGGTTTTCGTCCAGAAGAATTCTCACGTCAGGCGTGGGTGAGAACTTCGGTTTCCATTTCCTTGAGCACGGCCAGCACTTGCGAACGTTTCACGCTGGGAAATCCGTCCAGAAAAACCTCAATGGAATCGCCGGCCTTGAGATGGTCGAAAAGGCTCTGCACCGGCACGCGCGTTCCCTTGAACACCAGCGTGCCGCCCAGAATTTCCGGGTCGGAATGGTAGGCACGTTCTTTTCGCATGAACCAAGGATACGCCCGTTCGTTGTTTCGGGCAAGGTTAAGAAGACAATGGCGATTTGACAACTTTGACGTCTTTGTCCCGGAGAATTTGTAAAACCGGTTCGAGCATATTTTCGGCAACGGCAACAGTTTTGACTTGAGAAACAAAAAATCTGCTGAATGCGTCATCGGATTCCATCAGCGTAAAATTCAAGACATAAAAAGTCTTGTCCCAGTTTTTTGTTGGAGTGACCCGACATTCGGCTATGTTTTTATATGCTGAAAATGTACCAGAACGCCCAACCATCATCGAAATACCATTTTCTGCAAAAAATGTTACTGCCGTATATTTTGTCAAAAGACTGAATAAAAACATCACTACCGAACCGGTAATTACGGCGAACAGCATGTCCTTAAGCGATGGGGAATATATGTTGCGACCACCAAGACAAAGATAAATAACAACGCCGCTGAGTCCCACGGTAAGATACGGAACAAAGAAAAAAATTCCGTTTCGTTGGCGCAAATAAGCCGACGGCACAGGACATTTGAGTATTAATTTCCCGGCCTTGGACAAGCCCATGCCGCAAGATTAATTAACGCAAAATAATCCGCAAATTTTTAGAGAGTTAAAGTTGCACCCGGCACATCCTGCGCGGCGAGCCGGAGTTGAACGTGGGTGGCGCTGATCTGGTGCAGGCGTTCGCTCATGACGTAGCGCGCGAGTTCCGGGCGATTGCATTCGCTGCTGAGATGCGCGAGGTAAAGATGTTTCAGTTCCGCGGACATGATTTGCGCGGCGGCCTCGGCAGCGGCCTCGTTGGAAAGATGGCCGTGGCGTCCAAGAATGCGTTGCTTGAGACTCCACGGTCGGCGGACGCAATCCTGCAACATCTTCACGTCGTGATTGGATTCGAGCACGAGGACATTGGCCGGACGGATGCGTTCGAGCACCAGTTTCGTCATGTGGCCGAGGTCGGTGACAAAACCGACGTTGCCGGCGGCGGTGCGCAGCAAAAAACCGACGGGGTCCTGGGCGTCGTGCGGAATGGCGAAGGTGTCCACCAGCAGGTCGCCGATTTCAAAGCTCGCGCCAGTGTTGAAGAGGTTGCAGTTAAATTTGGTCTGCAACTGAAATTCAAATGCCTCTTTCGTGGCACGGTTGCAATAAATCGGGATGTTCAGTTTGGCGGCGATTCCGATCAATCCCTGGACGTGGTCGGAATGTTCGTGCGTGACCAGGATGGCGGTGAGATTTTCCGGCACCCGACTGATGGTGGCAAGGCGCTGGCGGATTTGGCGCGGGCTGAACCCGGCATCCACAAGCACGCGGGCTTCATCGGTTTCGAGGTAGGCACAATTGCCGCCGGAACCGCTGCCGAGAATGGTAAATTTGACGGCCACGACAAGACGTTAATGACGGGCAGGGGGGCGGGCAAATTTTTTCGGAGAAGACCAAAGGTGCACCAGCTGGGACAAATTTGACTTTTCTGGTGAATCGGACCTAAATTGCACTGAATCTGTGTTTGCTTCTCTTAATCTCTGGAACGCCATGTGCTTTATGAATGAAAAGATGCGCATCAAGTCCGTCCTTTTCAACAAGTTGTGCTTTTCATTGAAACCCCGGTTTTCATTGATGGTTGTTGCCATTGGGCTTGCCGTTTTTTTCAGTATTACAAATCCGGGTATGGCGGCTGGCCTGCAAGTCCTTCGTGGTCACATACCGGAAGCCGTGTCACACTTGCAGCCGACTGGCCGCTTTCCGGGCACGAATCATTTGAACCTGGCCATCGGATTGCCGTTGCGGAACGAGGCGGCTCTGGACAATCTGCTACGGCAAATCTACGACCCGGCCAGCCCGAATTTCCGCCAATACCTGACACCGGAACAATTCGCGGAAATGTTTGGCCCGACGGAACAGGATTATCAGACGCTCATCGCTTTTGCAGGGAAGAATGGCTTGACGGTGAGGGGCACGCATCCGAATCGCACGCTGTTGGATGTGAGCGGATCGGTGGCAGACATCGAACGGATTTTTCACGTGACAATGCGTGTCTATCAGCACCCGAAAGAAGCCCGCACGTTTTATGCGCCGGATACCGAACCTTCCATTGATGTGGCCATTCCAATTCTGCATATCAGCGGTTTGGATAACTTTATCCGACCGCGTCCCATGAGTCTTCACGCGATTCCATTGGATCACCTGACAAGGACAGCCTCGGCTTCCGGTTCGGGGCCGTCCGGTCTTTACATGGGAAATGATTTCCGGGCCGCCTATGCTCCGGGTGTTTCACTCAACGGCTCGGGGCAAGTGGTCGGGTTATTGGAGTTGGACGGTTATTATACAAGCGACATCACCAATTATGAGCATCAGGCCGGGCTGACGAATGTGCCATTGCAGAATGTGTTGATTGACTCCTTTAGCGGGAACCCCGGCGCCAACAACGACGAAGTCGCCCTGGATATCGAGTTGGCGGTTGCCATGGCCCCGGCATTGTCAAAAGTCATTGTTTATGAAGGTCCCAATCCCGGCATTCCCGCTGATATTTTGGCGCGCATGGCTTCGGACAATTTGGCCAAACAAATCAGCTCCTCGTGGCTGATTGGCGATGACCCGAACGCGGACGTGCAATACAAAAATTTTGCCACGCAGGGGCAGTCTTTTTTTCAGGCTTCCGGCGATGACGGCGCGTATTATTCGGGAATTGCCCAATGGGCGGATGACACGAACATCACGCTCGTCGGTGGAACCACTTTGTCCACGAGCGGGCCCGGCGGCTCATGGTTGTCGGAAACCGTTTGGAATTGGTACAGCACCGGGCAAGGCACGGCTGGCGGCGGCGGGGGCATCAATTTCAACAACATCCTCATTCCAAGCTGGCAACAGGGCATCAACATGACGACCAACAAAGGCTCCGCGACGCTGCGGAACGTTCCCGATGTGGCCCTGACCGCGGATAACATCTATGTGATACACGACAACGGCCAATCAGGAGAAGATTATGGTGGCACCAGTTGCGCCGCGCCGCTCTGGGCGGGCTTTACCGCGCTGATCAATCAGCAGGCCGTTGCCGCCGGCAAACCGACTGTCGGCTTCATCAATCCCGCCGTCTATGCCATTGGCAAAAGCGCCAATTTCACCGCCGATTTCCACGATATCACCACCGGTAATAACACAAACACCACCGTCGGCAACGAATACTTTGCCGTTCCCGGCTACGACCTTTGCACCGGCTGGGGTACTCCGAACGGAATGAATTTAATCACTGCGCTCGCCACGCCCGAAGCGCTGGGAATTTTGCCGGGAACAGGTTTTACGTCCAGCGGGCCGGTTGGCGGCCCGTTCAACGTGACCAGCCAGAATTTTTCCCTCACCAATTCCGGCGGAACGTTATTCAATTGGTCGCTCGTTGGCATTCCTGCCTGGCTGAATGCTTCCCGGACCGGTGGCACACTGACGCCCAACGGCGCAACCAACGTGACAGTAAGCCTGAATTCCGCGGCCAGCAATCTGTTGGCCGGGGTTTACACCACCAATTTGGTTTTCACGAACCTGACCAGCGGCATCGGACAGCCACGACAATTCACGTTGCAAGTCGGGCAGCCACTGCTTCAGAATGGCGGCTTTGAGACCGGTGATTTTACCGGTTGGACCCTGGTGGGAGACTCTTCGGGGACTTTTGTTGACGACAGTTCCCAAACCGGGATTCCGCCCCACTCGGGAACATATTTTGCGGCGTTGGGCCAGCAAGGCTCGCTCGGCTACCTTTCCCAGACGTTGTCAACTTTTGCCGGCCAGCCCTATTTTCTTTCCCTCTGGCTGTATAGTCCCTATTTGGGAAGCCATAATAAAAACACACCCAACGCTTTCCTGGTACAGTGGAATGGAGCCACCATTTATAATGCAACCAACATGCCGGCATTCTCTGCTTGGACCAACCTGCAATTTGTTGTCACCGCAACCGGAACCAGCACCCTGCTGCAGTTCGGGTTTCAAGACGACCCATCATGGCTCGGCCTTGACGACATTAATGTGATTCCCATCCCGACGCCGTTAATCCAGGCTTTGACGAAAACTAACAACTCGGTGAAATTCAGTTGGAACACACTGACCAGCTTGGTCTATCAGGTGCAATACAAGACCAATTTGCTTCAAACCAACTGGATTACCTTCTATACCAATACCGCAACCGGCACCACGCTATCCCTGACCAATTCCGTTGGGTCGGATCCGCGCCGGTTTTATCGCCTCCTGGTGTTGCCATAAAACTTTGCCACCCTTGCCTGTCAGGGTGGATGCAGTAGCATGAACGCGTGACCGATTTGCCCCAGCGCGTCGAACAAAACATCCAAAACCGCCGGCTGCTCAAACCCGGACAGGCGGTTCTGGTTGCCGTCTCCGGTGGACTGGATTCGATGGCGCTGCTTCATTCGCTCCATGAACTTTCATCACGCCACCGGTGGAAACTGACGGTCGCGCGTTTCAATCACCGGTTGCGCGGACGGAGCTGGCGCTGGCTGAACCCGGCATCCATGAACACGCGAGTCTCACCGGTTTTGATGCAGGCGCAATTGTCGCCGGAGCCACTGCCGAGGAGGGCAAGTTCGACAGCCACAGACGGACGTCAGTGTCATCAGAGGAGGCGGGCAATTTTTTCGACGAGGTAAATTTGACTTTGGCATTATCTGAGCATAAAGTACACTGAACATTGGTATCGGTTTCACTTAAATGTGGAACGAGGTTTGCTTTTAATTGTTTGTGCGAGTCAAAACAAAGACTGCGTCCGGCGGATTCTAGCCGTTACGGATGGTTTCCTTATTCAAAACTGCGCTTTATGTTGAAATTTCGGTCGTTATTGGGTTTGAGGAGCGTTGGCATGGCGCTGTTTTTCAGCGCAATTTATCCGGGCATTGCGGCGGAAAGACAGGTTTTGCACGGTCACGTGCCGTCGGCGGTGGCGCGGTTCAATTTGCAGCCAACGGGTCAACTGCCACCGACAAAAAGTCTGCAACTGGCCATCGGCCTGCCGCTGCGGAATCAAGCAGCGCTGACCGGTTTGATCCAACAACTCTACGACCCGGCCAGTCCTGATTATCATCAGTATCTCACGCCGGAACAGTTCACGGAACAATTCGGCCCGACGGAACAGGATTACGAGGAGGTAAAATATTTTGCGCGTGCGAACGGCCTGACTGTCAGCGGCACATACGACAACCGGCTTCTGCTTGACGTGACCGGATCGGCGGCGGCGGTTGAAAAGGCGTTTCACATCACGCTGCGGACATACCGGCATCCGACCGAGGCGCGCGATTTTTTTGCACCGGACACCGAGCCAACGGTGGACGCGGCATTGCCGGTGGTTGATATTCAAGGCTTGAGTGACTTTTCCAAACCGCACCCCAAGCTGCATAAAATAAACGCGGTAAATGCCACTCCCCAAAGCGGCTCGGCTCCGGACGGTTCCGGCGCCTATTTCGGCAACGATTTTCGCAACGCTTATGCGCCCAACGTGACATTGACCGGTGCGGGCCAGATGGTCGGCTTGCTGGAATTTGATGGTTTTTATTCCAACGACATTGCGGCTTACGCGGCGGCGGCGGGCGGCGGACGGACGAACATTGTCATACAAACTGTTTTGACAAACGGGGTCAGCGGGACACCTGGCTACAGCGGCATTTCCGGTGCGAACGTCGAAGTGTCCTTGGATATTGAAATGGCGATAGCCATCGCTCCGGGGCTGGCAAAAGTGGTGGTGTTTGAAGGTAACCAACCAAACTCCGTTTTGAACTCCATGCTTACATTCAGCAACACGGTGAAAAACTTGAGCAGCTCTTGGGGCTGGAGCGGCGGGCCAAGCACAACGACGGACAACATCTTCAAAAGCATGCAGGTGGTGGGGCAGTCGTTTTTCAACGCTTCCGGTGACAGCGACGCTTTTACGGCTGGCGCAAGTTCTGTCAACGGCGTTGACAACACCTCGTTGTATAATGCGCCCTCCAGCAGCCCTTACATCACGCAGGTGGGCGGAACGACTTTGACGACCGGCACTGGCAGTTCCTATTCGTCGGAAACGGTCTGGAACTGGGGCTATGATTCCAATGCCGGCGGGTATGTCGGCAGCAGCGGGGGCATCAGTTCTTATTACTCCCTTCCTAGCTGGCAGACGAATGTCAGCAACCTGGCCGGGCGCGGAGGTTCGACCAGTAATCGAAACATTCCCGACGTCGCGCTGACGGCGGACAATGTTTATGTGGCTTATGGCAACGGTTCAAGCGAGGAAGTGGGCGGGACGAGTTGCGCCGCGCCGTTGTGGGCGGGGTTCACCGCGCTGGTCAACCAACAGGCTGTTATCGCCGACCGGTCCCCCGTCGGGTTTGTCAACCCGGCCATCTACGCTATTGCTGCGGGGTCAAGCTATGCCGTGTGTTTCCACGATATCACGACCGGCGGTAACACGTGGTCGAACAGTCCGAATTTGTTTTATGCCACAAACGGTTACGACCTTTGCACCGGCCTTGGCACGCCCGCCGGACAAAATTTAATCAACGCGCTTGCCGGGCCGCCCGATACGCTGGTCATTACCCCTGCGTCCGGCTTTGCCGCCAGTGGCGCAGCCGGCGGTTCGTTCAACGTCACCGCCCAATTTTTTTTATTGACCAATTCAGGTGCGGCTTCATTGAACTGGACGCTCGCCAACACGTCGTTGTGGCTCAACGTCTCGCCAGGCAGCGGCACGCTTGCCTCCGGCGGCCAAACCACCGTGACGGCGAACCTGAATTCCGCGGCCTACAATCTGGCGGTGGGAACTTACTCCGCCAATGTCTGGTTCACCAATCGAACCACGGGCGTTGTGCAGCTTCGCCAGTTTACGTTGCAAGCCCTCCAGCCGCTGGCCGTCTCGCCGACCAACGGCTTTACTTCCAGCGGGCCGGTTGGCGGTTCATTTGGCGTGACCACACAAAACTTTTCGTTGACCAACCTGGGGGCAGCTTCACTGAAATGGAGTGTTAATAACACCGTATCCTGGCTCACAGCTTCGCCGAACAGCGGCGCGCTGGCGCCGGGCGGGCAAACCACATTAACGGTGAGCTTGAATTCCGCCGCCAACAGTCTGGCCTCTGGAACCTACAATGCGAACGTGGTGATCACCAACCAGAACGGCGGGGCTGTCGCCCTGCCGTTCATTTTGCTGGTTGGACAACCGCTGGTTCAGAACAGCGGGTTTGAGGCCGGCACTTTTACCAATTGGACTCAATCCGGCAACACCACTTACACCTCCGTTACCAGCAATTCGGGATTCGTGCATTCGGGCACATACGGCGCGGCACTGGGGCCTTCCCCTTCGCTGGGTTATCTTTCCCAAACCCTGCCGACTTTTGCCGGACAGAACTATTTGCTCTCCTTGTGGCTGGACAATCCCACCAACTCGTATGGAGCAACCCCCAATCAATTTCTCGTGCAATGGAATGGAACGGCCATCTTCAACCAGACCAACATGCCATTTGCCACTTGGACGAATTTGCAATTCATTGTCACAGCCACCGGTTCCAGCACGGTTCTCCAATTTGGCTTTGAAAACACCCCATACTATCTCGGCCTTGATGACATCAGCGTAACGCCGATTCCCGTGCCGGCGTTCCGGACAGCAACCAAAACTTCCAGCACTTTCAATCTTACTTGGGGGACAGTGACGGGCTTGGTTTATCAGGTGCAATACAAGACCAATTTGCTTCAGACCAACTGGATTAATCTTGGCAAACCACTCATTGCCACCAATGGCAATTTGACGGTGTCCGACACCAATGCCATCGGTTCCTCGCCGCAGCGGTTTTATCGCCTCATGGTCTCACCCTGAAGTTCCGCCGCTCTTGCTCCGCTCCGCCAATGCGGTAGCATCAAGGCGTGACCGATTTGCTTCAGCGCGTCGAGAACAACATCCAGGACCGCCGGCTGCTCAAACGCGGGCAGGCGATTTTGGTGGCCGTCTCCGGCGGATTGGATTCGATGGCGCTGCTTCATTCGCTCCATGTACTTTCATCACGCCACCGGTGGAAACTGACGGTGGCGCATTTTAATCACCAGCTCCGGGGACGCAGCAGCAACGCCGACGAAGAACTGGTCCGTCAAACCGCCGCCGCGATGAGGCTGCCCTTTGCCGCCGGACGGGCAAACGTGAAGGAATTTGCGAAAAAAACAAAATTGTCCGTCGAAATGGCCGCGCGAAAATTGCGGCATGATTTTTTTGCACGCGTGGCGAAAGAACGCAAAATCCCCGTCGTTGCACTGGCGCATCATGCCGACGACCAGGTGGAACTTTTCTTCCTGCGCGTCCTGCGCGGCGCGGGCGGCGAAGGTCTGGCCGGAATGAAATGGCGGTCACCGTCGCCGGTGGATTCAAAAATCATGCTCGTTCGTCCGTTGCTCGCCGCGACCAAAGCCGAACTGCGAGGGTTCGCGCGCGAAAGCAAAATCCGTTTTCGCGACGATGCCACCAACACGTCACTCGACCTGCCACGCAATCGCGTTCGCAACGAACTGCTGCCGCTGCTGCAACGTCGCTACCAGCCCGCCCTGGCGAAAACGGTTTTGCGGCTCATGGAAATCGTCGGCGCGGAATCGGATTTGGCCGGTGAAGCCGCGCGGCAATGGCTGGAGATTGGTGGTAGGGGCCGACGTGAGGAGGCTCAAATCAAAAGCGGAAAATTAGAGACTCCTCACGTCGTCTCCTACAGTTTTGCCAGCCTGCCGGTCGCAGTTCAACGTCGCGTTCTGCAATTGCAATTGGCCGAGCTTGGCGTATCGGTGGATTTTGATCTGGTGGAACAGCTTCGCAAGTCGGCCAATCGTTTTGTCAGTGTCAATTCCACGTTGTCCGTGTTGCGCGATGCCGCGGGCGGGGTGAAATTACGAACCCGGCCGCCAGCGGAATTCAACGCCAGCAAACTGGCGGTGGATTTGGCGGACAGGGCAGGGGAAGCGACCTTTGACGGCGTCCGCGTGCGCTGGTGGTTTGACGCGGTAAAAAAATTCCAGCGACCCGCCGCCCGGCCGGCTTGTGAATCTTTCGATGCGGACAAGGTCGGTGGCAAAATCACGTTGCGTCATTGGCGTCCGGGCGACCGGTTTCAACCGATTGGCCTGAAGTCATCGGTGAAACTTCAGGATTTGTTCACGAACCGGAAAATTCCGCGCGCCCGGCGGCGGGAGTTGATGGTGGCGGCGGCGGAGAATGACGAAATTTTTTGGGTTGAAGGTCTGCGGATTTCAGAGAATTTCAAGCTAACTCCGCAGACAAAGCGCCGGTTGGTCTGGCGCTGGCGGCATTTGGCCGGCGTTTGAAAACGGCTTGAAAGCTTTGACAACAACCTCAGTCGCACAACAATAATCAGAAATCTATGGCGCTATACAAAGGTCGTTTGTTTCGTCCGGTGCTTTGGTTGGCGCTGCTGATCATCGCCATGTTTTCCTCAGGTTGCCGAACGACAACCGAGACTTTACTATTCACCACCTCCGGCCCGGGTTGGCACGCGCAGGAAGGGCAGGCCCTCTGGCGGCCGGGCCGCGGGTTGCCGGAGTTGGGCGGAGACTTGGTGATGGTCAGCCACGAGGACGGACGGTGCGCCATCGAGTTTGCGAAAACGCCGCTGTCGCTGGTTTCGGCCCAAACGACCCGCACCAATTGGCTGATCCAATTCCCGGCGGGCCGAATGGGCTTCACCGGGCGCCGGCAACCGCCGGCCCGCTTTGCCTGGCTTTATCTGCATGCGGCCCTTTCCGGGGAACCGCTCCCTCCGCCGTTGCGTTTTGAGCGCAAACCGGATGGCGGCTGGCGGCTGGAAAACACCCGCACGGGAGAAACCCTGGAAGGCTTCCTCGCGCCGTGAGTCTGTTCCTGAAACGCTGGTGGTGGGCCTTGCTCACGGTGGCGGTCGGCCTCGGACTGTGCCGGCTCCGGTTTGATGTGGACATCCTCAATCTGCTGCCGCCGGACGAACCGACGGTCCAGGGACTGAAACTTTACCAGCAGCATTTCGCCAACGCGCGGGAACTGGTCATCACCCTCCGCGCCCCGGACGCCGAACGGGCCGTGCGGCTGGCGGATGCGCTGGCGGCCCGCCTGCGGCAGCAGACGAACCTGGTCGCCACGGTGTCATGGCAGCCGCCGTGGATGGAAAATCCGGGTCAGATGGCCGAACTGCTCGGCTGCCTGTGGCTCAATCAACCGCCGGAATCCTTCGCTGCCCTCACCAACCGGCTGGCACCCGACCAACTGAAGTCCGTGCTGACCCAAACCAAGGAAATACTCGCGACTTCCATGTCGCCAATGGACATCGCCCGGCGCGCCTTTGACCCGTTCGATTTGTTAAACCTGCCGACGCTCATCAACTTCAGCGGCTTTTCCATGGAACAGGGACAGCAAATGTTTGCCTCTTCGGAGGGGAACTTCCGCCTGGTGTTCGTGCAATCCGGCGTGGACCTGTCCGGCTATCGCGCGTGCGAGAGCTGGTTGAAATCCATCCGGGCGGTGGTGACCAGCCTGCGGGCAGAGCAACCAAAGGCGGACTGGGACGGCGTCGTGGTCCATTACACCGGCCGTCCGGTTTTTGTGACGGAAATCGCCGGAAGCATGCAGCACGACATGAGCGGTTCGGTGGCCGGGACGACCATCATCATTGCCCTGCTGTTCTGGCTGACGCACCGGCGCTGGCTGCCGATGTTCTGGTTGTTGACCTTGCTGGGGTTGATTTTGGGCGCAACGCTGGCGTTGGGCGGGCTGGTGCTGGGGGCCATCAGCGTGGTGAGCATGGGCTTTGCCGCCGTGCTGCTCGGCCTGGCGGTGGATTATGCCGTGGTGCATTACCAGGAAGCACTGGCGCACCCGCAATTGTCCGTGCCGGAAATCCGCCGGGCCATCGCGCCGAGCATTCTGTGGGCGGCCATCACCACGATGAGCGCGTTCCTGGTTTTGAATTTGGGCGGTTTGCCCGGCCTGGGACAACTGGGCACGCTCGTGGCCATCGGGGTCGGCCTGGCGGCGCTGGTCATGGTGATGATTTATCTGCCGCCGTTGTTTCCGAACCGCCGGAAGCCGCCTCCGGCCCAAACGCCACCCCGCTGGTGGAGTTATTTTGTCCCGCCGCAGGAACCGCCGGCGGCCGGGATTGCGCCGGCAAAACAATCCTGCCGCACTGCCTTGGTGTTGACCGGCCTGGTTTTGTTCGCAACGGGCGCGGTGCTGTGCTTTCACCGGCCCGGGCTGGACCGAAGCGGTAACGCCCTGCGCCCGCAGCGCGGCGAGGCGGAGACGGCGCTCGACGAAATCAAGTCTGCGATGGGACTGCCGCCGGACCCGCTCTGGCTGATCATCTCCGGCCGGGATGAGCCGGAAGTCTATCGGCGGCTTTGCCTTGCCGAAGGGGTGCTCAACGACGCGGTTTCCAATCACGTCATCGGCCGGTATCTGCTGCCGACCGCGCTGTGGCCGCGGGCCGAGTTACAGGCGGCGAACCGGGCGACGGCGGCCATTCTGGGAAAACAAGGCCCGGTGCTGCGGGAGGCGGCGCTGCGCGAAGGTTTCAACACCAACGCCCTGGTTCTGACCGAGGAACTGGTGCGGACCTGGGCGCGCGCCGGCGCCAGCGCCGGCGTGGTCTGGCCAACCAACCAGGTGAGCCAGTGGCTGTTGAAACGGTTCGTGGCGCGCACGCCCGACGAATGGCTGGTGATGGGCTTGATTTATCCGGCGACCAACCGGGTTGAGGCCGCTTCCCTGGCCGGCTTGTCCGCCCGGCTGGCCGAAAACCGGGCGTTGCTTTCCGGTTGGGAACTGCTCGGGAGCACGACACTCAAGCGGGTGCAGGCAAGAATGTGGCAGGTGGTGACGCCCATGGTTGTCCTCGTGCTGGCTTCGCTCTGGTTCGCCTTCCGCCGGCCAACCGAGATCCTGCTGGGCGCGGCGGTGTTGGTACTGAGCGGACTGTGCCTGCTGGCGACGATGGCGGTTGCGGGCTGGTCCTGGAACCTGATGAATCTCATGGCCCTGCCCCTGATGCTGGGTGCGGGGGTGGACTACACCATTTTCATCCAACTGGCCTTGCGCCGGCACGGTGGTGACCTCGGCCTGGTCCGGCGCTCCGTCGGACGCGCGTTGATGTTGTGCGGTGGCACCGCCATGGCCGGGTTCGGCTCGCTGGGATGGTCCAGCAATCCCGGCATGGCCAGCCTGGGCAGGGTGTGCGCCGTCGGCATCGGCGCCAACATGATCATTTCCGTGTTTCTGCTCCCCGCCTGGTGGACGTGGTTGAATCAGAAGGCAGAAAGAAATCCGAAATCCGAATGCCGAAATCCGAAAGAAGCCCGAACTCCGAATTCCGAGAACGGCGACAGGCCATCACGCGCAGCGTCAGGCCCTGCCCTCAACCCTCAACCACCCGTCCTCCATAGCCCCGGCGACGGAGGATCAACTCTCAACTCCTCATCTTTCTATCGCGCCAGCCTGTGGCGTTTCGGCCTGGCCGTCGTGCGGATCCTGCCACCGGGATTGGTGAAGGGCTTTTCCATAATCGTGGCCGAGTTTTATTTTCTTTTCCGCCGCCAGCGCCGCGAGGTGGTGGTGCAAAATTTTCTGCCCGCCTTTGCCGGCGACCGGGCCGCCGCCGAAAAGGCCGCCCACCGGCTCCATCGGAAATTCGCCCTGAAACTGGTGGACCTGTGGCGCGTCGAGGGCGGTGTGCCGGTGCAAAACTGGCTGACCAACCCAGGCGAGCTGGAAATCATCCGGACCGCCCAGCAACGCGGCTGCGGCATCCTTTTCATCACGCTCCACCTTGGCAATTGGGAGCATGGCGGCCTGTTGCTGAGCCAGCTCGGCATCCCGCTGACGATCCTCACCCAGGCCGAACCCGACGATGGCCTCACCGACCTTCGCATCGCGCTGCGGAGGCGTTGCGGGGTCGAGACCCTGATTATCGGCCAGGACAGTTTCGCCTTTGTGGAGGTCATCAAACGGCTTCAAGAGGGCGCGGCGTTGGCCATATCGCTCGACCGGCCGCCGGCCAAGGGCGGTGTTCCGGTGGAATTGTTCGGCCGGCCGTTCGAAGCGCCGCTGGCGGCGGCGGAACTGGCCCGGGTGTCGGGCTGCGCGTTGATCGGGGTGACGATTGTCCGCCGGCGCGCCGGTTACGCCGTGAAGGTGCTCCCGGAATTTGCCTATGACCGCAAGGCGTTGGGCAATCGCGAGGCCCGCCGGGAATTGACCCGGCAAATCCTGCGTGCATTCGAGCCGCAAATTCGACAGGATATAGACCAATGGTATCAATTCGTTCCCATCTGGCCAAAGGACGCGTAGCGGCGTCTCGGCAGAACGCCGCATTCTTTGCTCGGAAACAGGAAGTTGGCGGCGCTCTGCCGAGACGCCGCTACGGAGTTTTGAAAATGCCTCCTAATCTTAATCTTTTCCCGCCGTCTGAGATTAAGAGCAAGATTAAAATTATAATTATGATTCGAGTGAAGTCGCTCGTCCAAGCACTCCGTTTTCTTAATCTTAATCCTAATCCTAATCTTAATCTCAGATTGCCGGGAAGGAATAAGATTAAGAGTAAGAGCAAGATTATGATTAAGAGGAAGATTACGAATCTCGTCGGTTGCAGCATCGCTGCGTTGTGCGTGGCGGCGATGGTTGCCCGCGCCGACGAGCGTGACGTCCAGTTCGACCGCTGGTTGGCCGCTCAGACCAACCTGCAGAGCTGGTCCGCCGACTTTACCCAGACCCGCTCGCTCAAGGTGCTGTCCCAGCCGCTGGTGGCCACCGGCAAGGTCTGGGTGACGGCGCCGGGACTGTTCCGCTGGGAGCTGGGCCAGCCGGCGCAGACCATCGTGCTGCGCCAGCCCGACCAACTGCTCATCATCTACCCGCGGCTCAAGCGGGTGGAAAAGTATTCCCTCGAAGGCGTGCCGCCCGGGCCGTTGAAGGACGCGCTGGCCCTGATGGATGCCAGCCTCCCCCGGGATCGGGCAACCATGGAAGAACGCTTTCGCCTGCTCTCGGCGACGGAAACGAACTCGATTCTGCAAATGACGCTCCAGCCCAGGAGCGCTTCCGCCCGCAAATTCATCGACGAAATTCTGATCGGCTTTCGCACCAACGATTTCTCGATCGCAGTTACCGAGTTGAAATTCGCCGACGGCTCCAGCCTGCGCAACGATTTTACCAACACGGTGCTCAACCGGCCGATTGACCCCGCGCTGTTCGAAGTGAAACTGGCGCCGGACTTCACCGTGGTGGAACCGCTGCGCCAATGACCGCCATGCCCGATCTCCTGCAACTGGCCCTCACGTCGCTGCCTCACGGCCCGGAATTCCGCTTCGTGGACCGGCTGCTGAGTTTGACTCCCGGAAAGGAAGGCGTGGGCGAATACCGGGTCCGCGGCGACGAATATTACCTGCGCGGCCATCTGCCCGGCGAGCCGATCCTGCCCGGCGTGCTCCTGGTTGAAGCGGGCGCGCAGGTGGCCGGAATGGTGGCGCAGGAGGATCCCGCCAATCCGTCCCTGCCGCGGCTGAAGCTGACCGCGCTGCGGGGAGTCAAAATCTTCGGTTCCGCCCGGCCCGGGCAAACCCTCACCATCGAAGCCACCATCACCGGCCGGCTGGGCCTGATGGTTCAGGCCAAAGTTTCCGCCTCCATCTCGGGCGTCAAAGTAATGTCCGCGGAGCTCACCTTGAGCGGCACGAACAAAGGGGTCCATTGACACTTTTCGCCTCTGCGGGTTATTTTTTCTGGCATGGCCCGTAAATTTCGCGTCCAATACCTTGGGCGATTTACCACGTCATGAATCGACGGCCGTATGAACACGGCGGAACAAGAGAAAGGTAAAAAAATGCCAAAGTTAAGACTTTTTTGGAGAAAGGCTTGCCACCCGCCGGGGAGAGTTATACAAAGCGCCCGGGCTGTAACACCGAGGGCTCACGAGTTTTGGGTGAAAGGAGCCGCGAAGGGTGATGGTTGGGGCGGACGACATGTCCTTGGTGAAGTGGCGGAAATGACAACGAGAAGCTGAGAAAAAACCAATATGAAAACAAACCACATGTTTCAAGGATGGATAAAAAACACGGTGCGACTGGGCTTGGTGGGCGGCTTGAGCCTGCTGATGGGCTATGCCTCCAGTTCCATGGCGCAAACGACACAAACAAACCAAACGACGCAACCGAAGCAAAAGGAAAAGAAGAACAAAGTGCCGCCGTTGCCGGAAGGCGTCAAATTGCACAAGGACCAAAACATCCAGGGCGTCTGGCTGGCAGACGGCTTCAACTTCAAGGGCTACCAGACGCTTTACATCGCGCCCACCGTGTTCGCCGCCGTCGAACGCGACAACGAGATTGACATCCGCGAAATGGCCATGCAGTTGGTTCCCGAACAGCTGGCGACCCAGCTCCGCGACACCAAGGTCTTCGCCAATGTCACCACCAACAGTGCTGACATGAAGCCCGGTACCAAGTCGCTCAAACTGGAAAACACCATCATTGAATACTCCAAAGGCAGCGCTGCCGGACGGGAATTTGGCTACCATATCGGCGGCCAGCCCAACATCAAGGTGCGGGGCCAGATCTACGACGGCGACAAGCTCGTGTGCGTCTTTGAAATCAAGCGCAGCGGCGTGGGCGCCGAAGCCAGGATGAGCGGCGGCGGGATGAGCAGCGAGGAAATCCAGCGCAACGACATCCGTGTCCTGGCCCGCGACGTGGCTTCTTTTGTCCGGCGCACGGCGGAGTAGGTTCCGCGGGGAGCACACGCAAGAGCGCGAACCGGATTTTGGTAGGGACGGCGCGCTGCGCCGTCCGGGCATCGCAGCGCGATGCCCCTACCTTCAGTTCGTCAGCGCCCTGCCCAACAATTCTTTACCCGGCATTCTGTGGTAATGCTGATTGGTCTGCCGACAGGATGTCGGCAGCACGTTGCCACAGCGATGCATCCAGTCTGGTTTTCCCAACCGTCCGCCGCTAATTTCTGCGGCAGACATGACGGCGCCCACCGAACCTCGTGCCCGCTCCTTTCGGTTTGAGCGGGACACCTTCACTTTTGCCAACGAACTGGTCTGGCAGTATCGCTTCGATCCGGCGACCGGGGCGATGAGTGTTTCTCCCTGTGATCCGCCCCCCGTTTATACCCATCGTTGTTTCGTGATGGTCAGGTCGGCGCGGCAGTTTCTTTATCATGCCCGTTTCGAACCGGGCCGGCCCGCGGCGGACGCGGAAACCTATCGCCGGCTCATCCGCCAGGTCGTCTCGCGCAATCCCCGCCGGGCGAGCGCGGAATCGGAGCGGATCGTGATTCCCGGTTACGACGGTCTGCGTGCCTTCAGCCAGGCGCATGAATCCCTGCTCAAGGCGGAATGCGGCGGCCCGTGGCAATCCTATTTTGTGCGCAGCCACTGGCGCATGGTCTTTATGGTTCCGGCGTGGCACCAGGAGCGGATGGCTCAACAACTGCGGGAACGGGTGCGCCAGGGCGCGGTGCCCGCCGTGCATCTCTTCCGGTTTCCCCGCATCACCATCAACCACGGTCTCGTGTTGTTCGGACTCTCGGAGTCGGAGCAGGACCTCCAGTTTGAGGCCTACGATCCGAACCTGCCGGCGCATCCGGTCAAACTCATCTACGACCGGGCGGCAAGGAGGTTTAATTTTCCGCCGACCAGCTACTGGGCGGGGGGCAGGGTGAAGGTTGTTGAGATCTTTCGTGGCGGGCTGTACTAAATTCGGAGTGCGGAGTGCGAAGTTTGGGTCTGCTGGCAAACCCTGAACCAACTTGATTAGATTGCCCCCATTCCGCATTCCGCACTCCGCGTTCCGCACTCCTGACGTCACCGCTTTCGCGGCCGCCAGAAAGCGACGCCAAAGAACACCGTGCCGCACATATTGATACCTAAAAGAAAGCCGATGTTATAGCCCCGTCCGGTGTTGTTTGGCGCATAAATCGGGAGATCCTTTCCCATCAGCAGGGACGGCATGGCAGCGGGCATCAAGGTCCCCTCCACGACTCCGGTATGGAAGCCGGCGATCCGTGTGGGGCTGTAGAGCCGGGTTGCCGCCCAGCCATGGCCCAACCCCAAAAGCGCCCCCAATAAAATCAGGATGACGATTTTCACCACCACTTCCTTCACCCACGGGCGTGAGACGCAGGTAGCGGTTTGGTTTGGTTCAGGCATTTCCATGCGGCATAACTCTTCCAGAAAACCGCCCCGCGAAGCAAGCAGATTAGCGGCAGTGGGTCGGTTTGAGCCAAAATGGTGGAGCGGATGGAGAGAGAAATGACTAAATCCTAAATCCGAATGACTAAATAATTTCCAATGACCAAATGACCAACACGTTGGCCCGGCTGCTTATTCGAGCTTCGGGCTTCTTTCGTCATTATGGTTTAGTCATTCGTCATTCCGTGGAGCGGCATGGTTTAGTCATTCATCTTTGGACACAGATAGCGCGGGCGTTTTCCGGCTTGCTCCCTGACGGTACTTGGGCGAGTCTGGAGCAGGCATGGGCTCCCGAATCGCAAGCCCGGCAAACGATAAAAACATCAAGCGCAGGAGTGACGCCAGACCCGGCATGAGCCACCAGCTTCTCATCATCCAGCCGTCCTACTATCGCTCCAAGGCGGACCGCGCCGTGTTCAAGGCCCGCCACCGGAGCGTGGTGCCGTTGACCTTGCCCTACTTGGCTGCCCTCACCCCGGCGGACTGGAACGTCACGCTCCTGGATGAACAACTGGACCCGGTCCCGTTTGACCGGCGCTTCGACCTCGTCGCCATCAGCTCCTCCACGCTCAACTCGTTCCGCGCCTATGACATCGCGGACGAATTTCGCCGGCGCGGCGTGCCCGTCATGCTGGGCGGCCCCCACACCTTTTTCCACGCCGCCGAGGCGGGGGAACATTGCGACGCGGTCGGCGTCGGCGAAGGCGAGTCCATCTGGCTGCGCATGCTGGAGGACGCCCGGGGCGGGCGGTTGAACCGGTTGTACCGGGCCGACCCGCTGCCGGACCTGGCCGGCCTGCCGCTGCCGCGTTACGACCTGCTGGACCTGCGGCGTTACCGCCCGTTCCGGACCTTTGCCGTCACCTCATCGCGGGGCTGTCCGTTCCATTGTGAATTCTGCTCCGAACGGTTCCTGCTGGGCGAGCACTACCGTTGCCGGCCGGTGCCGGAGGTCATCGCGGAAATCCGGCATTGCCGCTCGCGCAGCATTTTTTTCGGCGACAGCAATTTTGGCGGCAAGCGGAGCCACGCGATGGAACTGATGGAGGCGATGATCCCGCTCCGGTTGCGCTGGTCGGCGCTCTGGTCATCGTATCTCTGCAACGACGCGCCCTTCATGGACCTGGCCCAGCGGAGCGGCCTGTTGCACGTGAACATCGGCGTTGAGAGCATCAACGCGGATACGCTCGAGGGCATGAACAAGCGGTTTAACAAGGTCACCAAATACGGCGAAATGCTGGCCGGCCTCCGCCGCCGCGGCATCAGCTATTCCCTGAATTTCATTTTCGGCTGGGACGGCGAGACCGAAAGCGCCTTCGACGCCACGCTCAAGTTCCTCCAGGACCACAAGGCCCCGGTCGCCTACTTCAACATTCTCACGCCGGTGAAAGGCACGCCGCTCTACGACCGGATGCGAAGCGAAGGCCGGATTTTCAATGACCAGGAAATCGACCGCTGGCCGGGCCAGATTTGTTACATCCGGCCGCCGTACGGAACGCCCGGGTCCATGGAAAACGACATTCGCCGGCTGTACCGGGACTTCTACAGCCTGCCGTCCATGGTGTCCCGTCTGCCCCTGCCCCTGACCCAGGCGAGCATCGCCTCGTGGGTCATTAATTTTTCCCAGCGCCGGATGGCCCGGGCCGAACAATTGCAAAATAATTTTGACGGCTTCTGATGACGGGGACAGGGCAGAAATGTCCTTGCGAAAGGCAAATCTGCGTCGAATAACGAATGACTAAACCATGCCGCGTTGCGGAATGACTAATTCCTAAACCATGATGACGAAAGAAGCCCAAAGCCCGAATAAGCAGCCTGACCGGCGCGTTGGTCATTGAGTCATTTGGAAATTCTTTAGTGATTATGGTTTAGGGCTTAGGGTTTTTGCCTGGGAATCAGGGCTTCGGTCTCCGTCAGCCGCCATCTTTCATCAAACTGACCCTCTGCCTCCGAGCTTCCATGCTTGACGCCATCTCCCGGTGCAGGTCATAATTGCGGGCATGAGCAGAGACGATAATTATTTCTCCGGCGGTCAGAAAAGACCGCAACTCCGTCGCCGGCCGGACTGATGTATGACTTCACAGAAGGATTCCAAAACCATTGCCGAGCAACTCTGTCAGTTTGCCCGGAAGAACTATGTAGCCGACGGAGCGGATTTTGATGAAAACAGCCCCCTGGCCAAGGCCGGCATTGATTCGTTTGCACTGGTCGAGCTGCTGCTCTACTGCGAGCGCACTTTTGGCGTCAGCGTGCCGGATTCCCACCTGACGGGCAAAAACCTGGCTTCCGTGACTACGCTGGCCAACTGCATCGCCGAGCTGGCCCGCAACAACCACTCTTCACCCTGAGCGCCGGGGTGACCATTGTTCATGCCTGACGCGCCCCGCCAGATTCGATTGGCCGCTGGTGACTACTACATGCACGGCCAGGACCACAAGCTGCGGCGGGCCGGGCTGCCGGGTTATATCTGCCGCGTGGCCCTCCGGTTGGAGGACGGTCTGGATGTGGACCGGTTGCGCCGGCGCGTGGAAACTTCGCCGGTCCTGGACTGGCTGGCCCGCGTGCGTCTCACCCGTCCGCTGCCGGTCTTCCCCCCGCTCTGGCGCACGTCGTCGCGGCCCGGCCCGATCTTTTTCGAACACAATCATCAGGATGGCAACGGGGACGGGCCTGGCGTGCTGCCGCCGGCGGTCCTCGAACGCGACCTGCAAGCCAGCCGGGGGCCGGGGCTGGCGTTCGACCTGGTGCGGCACGCCGACGGGACCCGGCACCTGGTTTTCTCCTGGAACCATGCGCTGATGGATGCGCGCGGCGCGGAATTGATCTGGCTGCATCTGAACGACGGCAACGGGGGAAACGGAGCGCCCTCCCTCGAGGACCTGATCCATCCTAAACAACGGGGCGGGAGCCTGGCCGAATGGTGGCGCAACGTGAAGCTGGCGCGCGGCTCGGTGGAATGGCTTCGCAAGTCCGGGAGCGAACCGCTTTTCTCGCTGCTGCCGGAAAAACGCACGGCCGGCCCGCATCGCAACCAGTACCGCATCGTGACCTTCAGCGCGGAGGAAACGGCGCGCATCGCGGCCCGTTGCGAGCGCCTCAACGCCGGCTTCCGGCGCAGTCACTTCCTCCTCGCGGGCACGCTCCGGGCGCTGCACACCGTCGCCACCCGGCGCGGCAACCGGGATGGGGCCTATTTGATCCCCGTGGCGCATGACACGCGCCGCCGCGGCGCCAAGGGCCCCATTTTCTCAAATCATCTCTCCATCCTGTTCTTCCGCATCGAACCCCAACAGGCCGGCAGCCTGACCAGCATCATCAGCGAACTGTCCCGCCAGATGATGGACCAGATCCGCACCCGGTTTCCGGAGTCGTGCATGGCGGCGCTGGAAATGTTCAAGCCGCTGCCGCTGAACTACTACATGCACCACCTGGGACTGCCCACCCGCGGCAAGTTCGCCACCCTCTGCTTTTCGGATTCGGGCGAGACCTGCGCCGGGATGACCGAGATGCTGGGCGGACGGATCCGGGCGGTTGACCATCTGGTGCCGACCTGGTGGCCGCCGGGGTTGACCGTGGTGTTCTGGAGTTTCAGCGGGCGGCTTTCGGTTCTGCTGTCGTGGGTGGGTGACTGCCTGAGCGTGTCCGAGGTGGATGCGCTGGAACAGGGCCTGCGCTCCGCTCTGCTCGAGGAGGCGGTGTCATGAAGGTGCTCCTGGTGGCCACAAACCGGGAACGTTCTCCCTACCCGGTGGCGCCGCTGGGAACACTGTGCGTTGCCGCCGCCGCCCGCGCGGCCGGCCATTCCGTGGATTTTTTGGACCTGGGCCTGGCATCGTCACCGCAAAAGGCGCTGCGCCAGGCGCTGGGAAAGGGCGAATACCAGGCCGTGGCGTTCGGCATCCGCAACCTCGACAATTGCTGGGCGTTTGCGCCGAAGCTGTATTTTGACGAAGTGCGCGAACTGGCCGAAACGGTGCGGAACCATTTCAAGGGACCGTTGATCCTGGGCGGCACCGGCTTTTCTGTTTCGCCCCACGGCTGGATGAGCCGCCTCAAGGCCGAGTGCGGCGTGATCGGCGAAGGCGAACGCGCCTTCCCGGAGGTGCTCGCATGTCTGGAAGCCGGACGCCCGCTGGAGGGGATTGACGGCGTCATCACCGCGCCCAAAAGCGATGTCCCGCTTGCGCTCCTATCCGCCCGCGCGGTCGAACGGTTGAGCGAGCTGTCGCCACCGGCCCACGACCTGTGCAACTATGCGGTGTATGAGCGGCGGGGCGGGTTCGTCGGCGTGCAAACCAAGCGCGGGTGTCCGTTCCAGTGCATCTATTGCGTCTATCCCCAACTGGAGGGACGGCGCTACCGCCTGCGCCCGCCGGAAGCGGTGGTCCGGGAAATTGAAGACGTCGCCGTCCGGTCGAAGGTGCGCCAATTTTTTTTCGTGGACAGTGTCTTTAACGACCCGCGCGAGCATGCCCTGGCCATCTGCCGCGCGCTCGGCCGCCGCCGGCTGCCGGTCCGCTGGTCGGCCTATTGCAACCCGGCGGGTTTTGATGCGGAACTGGCGCACGCGATGAAAGAAGGTGGTTGCGACGCGGTGGAGTTCGGACAGGACGTGGCTTCGGCCAAGATGCTGGCGGCGTTGCACAAGCCGTTTGGACAGGAGGAGACCCGGATTGCCCTGCAGGCGGCGCGCGATGCGGGCCTGCCGTTCGTGATTTACCTGCTGTTTGGCGGTCCGGGCGAAACGTGGGCGGACGTCGAGGAGACACAGAATTTTTTGAACGGCTGCGCGCCGGCCCACGCTGTTTTTGCCACCTTCGGCATCCGCGTCTATGAAGGCACGCCGCTGGCCCGGATCGCCGTCCGGGAAGGACAGGTGAAGCCCGACCACGACCTCTTCGAGCCGGCGTATTATCTCTCGCCCGGGCTGGCCGACCACACCATCGAGAACCTTGACCGCATCGCGCGGCGGCGCCCCGAGTGGACCTCGCCGGCGGACTGGCGCAAACTGTCGGTCCGCTGCGGACAGAAAATAACGGTGATGTTTAAGGTGCGGCCGCAGTGGAAATACATCCGGTATTACGGCCAGTACCTGCGGTGATAAAGAACCTGACAGCCTCTCTTCCCATGCGCTCGGCCACCATTTCCTGCGACGTGCTTGTCGTCGGCGGCGGCGCGGCGGGCGTGGCGGCGGCCACCGCGGCCGGGCGGGCCGGCGCGCGGGTTGTGTTGTTGGAGCGATACGGTTTTTTGGGCGGGCTGGCCACGACCGCCCAGGTGGGCACCGTCTGCGGATTGTATCTGCGGGACACGACGAACCCGGAAGCCTTGCCGGTCGCCGGCGGGTTTGTGCAGGAATTCGCCTCGCGGCTGCAGCGCGCCGCCGGTTGCCGGCCGATGCGGCTGGAGGCCGGCCTTTGGGTGCTGCCGTTTCCCATACCGGCCTTTGCCCGCGTGGCCGACACGGTGATCGGCGAGTCCGGAAACGTCACCGTGGTGTTGCACGCCACGGTCGCCGAGGCGCAGGCCGAAGGCCCCTGCCTGGTCCAGGTCCGCGCCCTGGCGTGGAACGAGCCGCTGGTCGCCTGCCCCCGCACCGTCGTGGATTGCAGCGGCGAGGCGACGGCCGCTGCCCTGGCGGGCGCCGGCGTGGAAAGCGGCATTGCCGACCAGGCGCCCTCCCTGGTATTTGTGATGGAGAACATCGATCCCGGTCTGGTGGAACGCGGCCTGCTCGAAGTTCGCCGCGAGTTGCGCCGGGCCGTCGAGGCGGGAAGTTTGCCGCCCGCCTGTGAGCGGCTTGCGCTGGTCCCCGGCATGGACCGCAACGGCCGCCTGGCCCTCAAACTCAACCTGGCCGTCGCGGAATCAAACCGCCCGCTCTGGCAGCAGGTTGCCGGCTGGGAACGCGAGGCCCGCGCGCTGGTGGATGAACTCCAGCGTTTCCTGGTCGGGAACATTGCCGCGTGCCGGAACGCGCACCTTTCCTCCATCGCCCCGCAACTCGGCATCCGTTCCGGCCGCCGCATTCAGGGACGCGCCCGGCTGGCCGACGAGGATGTGCTGGCCGCCCGTAAATTCCCCGCCGGAATTGCCCGCGGCGCCTGGCCGATGGAGCGCTGGGGAAACGGCCCGCGGCCGGAAATGACTTTTTTCAGCGAGCGCGGCTACTATGAAATTCCCCTGGACTGTCTGCGTCCGGCGGGATTGGACAACGTACTGGCGGCCGGCCGCTGCCTTTCGGCGGCGGCGGGGGCAATGACTTCGGCCCGGGTCATCGGCACCGCACTGGCCACCGGCTGGGCGGCGGGAACCGTCGCCGCCTTTCAGGCCCTGGGCCGTCCGCTCGACGGGGCGGTGGAATTAATCCGAAAAGAAATGAACCAATAAACGGAATGAAACCAGATTAAGATTAAGAGAAAGATTAAGATTAGGATTAAAATTTGGATCGAGCCCCGCCAATCTTAATCATAATCTTACTCTTAATTTTGCTCTTAATCATAATCTTAATCATAATCCTAATCCCCCCATGAAAATCTACTTTGACCACGAGAAGCTCGAAGCTTACAAGAAGGCGCTCGCGTTTGCCCAATGGGCCGAGGCGATTTTGGAGCGTATCCCCAAGTCTGCCGCCGTCCACAACCAGCTTGACCGGGCGCGAACGTCAATCGTGCTGAACATTCCTGAGGGCAACGGCCGGTTCACCCCGGCCGATCGCTGCAAGTTCTTCGACATCGCGCGCGGCTCGGGGTTGGAATCCGCCGGTTGCCTGGACCTTGTCTTTATCAAGAAACTGCTCTCGGAGGCGGAATTGGACGAGGGCAAAACCCTGCTCAAGGACATTGTCTCTCTGCTGGTCGGATTGATTCGGAGCAACTCGCCGGACCGGATGCACGACGATACAGTTGAGTATCGCGTGAGAGATTAAGATTAGGATTAAGATTAGGATTAAGATTAAGATTAAGAGTAAGATGAAGATTAAAATGAACGTTTACGAAACCCTTTCTCAAGCCGCGCGCCAATGGCCCAACCAGACGGCGATCATTGATGCCGCCGGCCCGCTGGATTACCAGTCGCTCTGGCGCGAAATCGAAGCCCTCCGGGCCCAGCTCGAACGGCTGGGCGTGGGCGGCGGGCAAGGGGTGGGCGTGCGCGGCCGCAACGGACGCGCGCTCGTCATCGGCGCCCTGGCGGCGCTGGGCTGCGGCGCGGTCGTCATGCCCATTCATCACCTGCTCAAACCGGACGAAATGTCGGAGATGCTGGCGCGCGCGCCGTTGTGCGTGATTCTCGACGACGGCAGCGCCACCCCGCCGGCCGGTGAGATGGCCTGCGATCTGAAATTGCAGGACGGCACATCCATGCGGTTTACGCGGCTGGCCGTGCCGCCGGCGCCGCTGGCGCCATGGGTCGAAGGCGCCGCCTTCCTGCGGTTCACTTCCGGCACGACCGGCGCGTCCAAGGGCGTGATTTTGACGCATCAGAGTGTCCTGGAGCGGACGCGTGGCGCCAACCAGGGATTGGCTCTCACCTCCCGGGACAAGGTGCTCTGGGTCCTGCCGATGTCGTATCACTTTTTTGCCTCCATCCTCCTGTACCTCGAAGTCGGGGCCACCATCGTGGTCAGCGCCGATTACCTGGCCGGCAGCATTTTGGACGCGGCCCAGCTCTACGAAGCCACGTTTCTCTACGTGACCCCCATGCACGTGCGCATGTTGAAAGCCGAGAGCTCCGGCCGCGCCCTGCCACCGTCGCTCCGGCGGATCATGTCCGTCTCCAGCCGGCTGCATCCCCAGATCGCGCGGGATTTCCAGGCGCGGTATCACGTGCCGGTGGCGCAGGGCTACGGCATCATCGAAGTGGGCGTGCCGCTCATGAACCTGGCGGACGCCGCGGAACATCCCGAGGCGGTGGGACGTCCGCTGCCCGGCTACGACGCGGTCATCCTGGACGACCAAATGAAACCCCTCGCGACCGGCCGGACCGGACAGCTTGGCCTGCGCGGGCCCGGAATGTTTGCCGGCTATTTAAACCCCAAAAAACGGCGCGAGGAAATTTTGCACGAGGGCTGGTTCCTGACCGGCGACCTGGCGCATCGCGACGACGCCGGGCGGATCGTCATTGACGGACGGCTGAAGACCGTGATTGACGTGGCGGGCCACAAGGTGTTTCCGGAGGAGGTCGCCGCCGTTTTGGACCAGCACCCGGCGGTGCTGCATTCGCGCGTGACCACCCGGCCGCACCCGCAACTGGGCGAGTCCATCCACGCCGAAGTGCAATTGCGCGACGGCAGCTCCCCGACAACGACCGAGGACATCCTCGCGTTTTGCCGCCGCCGGCTCTCGAGCCAGAAGGTGCCGACCTCGCTCGATCTGGTCGCCGACATCCCCCTGACCTCCAGCGGAAAGGTGCGCCACGGATGAGCGTTCCGGGCGGAGTCAGTCATTCTCCGGCCGCGGCCGTGCCCGGAACCGCAACCACAGCCGCCGCTGACAAGATTATCATCATCGGGGGCGGCATCGCGGGACTCGCTTGCGGCTGCTATCTGCAGATGAACGGCTTCCAGACCGAGATCCTTGAAGCGGGCTTGCTTCCGGGCGGATTATGCACGGCCTGGCACCGGGGACCGTATGTTTTTGACGGCTGCCTGCGCTGGCTGATGGGCACGCGTCCGCCCTCGGTCTTCCACCAGGTCTGGCAGGAACTGGGCGCGATAGCCGGCCGGAAGATTCTCATTGATGACGAGATACTGCGGGTCGAAGGCGCCGACGGCAAAACCCTGGCCGTGCCCGCAGACCTGGACAAGCTCTCGAGCGAGTTCAAACGCATCGCGCCCGAAGACACGGCGCTCATTGATAAACTTGTGCGCGCCGCGCGGCGCTGCGCGCCGCTGGAACCACCCTTCGACAAGCCGGTGGAATTGATGACGTTTTTCGAGAAAATAAGAACGGGGCTGCGTTACCTTCCGATGGCGCCCGTCATTTTAAAATGGAAGAATCTGCCGATCACCACCTACCTCGCGCGCTACCAGAACGACTTCCTCCGCGAGGCGCTGGGGGCGATCGTCAGCAACGAACGCATGTCGGCCCTGGTGCTGGTGATGGTGCTGGCGTTCAGGACCCGTAACAACACCGGCTTTGTCGCCGGCGGCTCGTGGGACTTTGCGATGGCGATCGCGGACCGCTACGCCCGTCTGGGCGGCACCGTGCGCTATAAAGCCCGGGTGACTTCGGTAAAAGTCGGGAATGGCCGTGCCACCGGCGTGCAGTGCGCCGACGGGACGGTCGTCCCGGCCTCAACCGTCGTTTCCTGTGCGGACGGTCATACGACGATTTTCAAGATGCTGGACGGCCGGTTTGTTGACCGGAAGATCCTCTACCTGTACCAGAAATGTGACCTTTTTCCGGCCATCATCCAGGTCTCGCTGGGGATCAACAAAACCTTCCCGGATGCGCCACACACACTCAATCTGCCGCTGCTCCAACCGCTCATCGTGGACGACAAAACGCGGCACTCCCGGCTGGAAGTCGAGACGTTTGGTTCCAATTCGGCACTCTGCCCGGAAGGCAAAACCGTCATGACGGTCAGGTTGTCAACCAGCTACGAGTTCTGGACCAATCTCAAGAAGAACAGTCCCCAGCGTTACCAGGTCCAAAAACAAGGCATCCTCCAGGAAGTCATCGGCATCCTCGACCGCAGGTTTCCGGGACTGGCCCGGCACCTCGAGTGCTCTGACATCGCGACACCCGCCACATTTGTGCGTTATACCGGCAACTGGCAGGGCAGTTACGAAGGCTGGCTGCCGACGCCGCGCATCCTGGGCCGGCGCATCCCTTATACGCTGCCGGGACTGAAGGATTTCTACATGGCCGGCCACTGGGTGGTGGCGGGCGGGGGACTGCCGTCGGCCGCGCTTTCCGGCCGGTATGTGGCGCAGATGATCTGTGCCCGGGACGGAAAAGTCTTCACGGCAACCACGGCGTAGCGGTCCAGCCCTGCGGGAGCAGACCGCCGATTTAACCGCGAAAAATGCCGACTACACGAAAGGTAGGGCGCGTCACTCCGTGCGCGCCGCCATATTTATTCGCCGCAAAGAACACAGCTTGTCGCGGCGAAGCAATGCGAAGACGGAAGAACGCAAAGATTTTAACCGCTCATTCCCGCTCATCAGCGCTGATGAGTGAAGATTAGCGGTTCATCCGAACCGCCTCGTGCCATTTGTCACGTGAGGCAAAGCCCGTATAAGGGACGTGGTCCGCGCGGCGCGGCTTTACGTCCTTTTACGCGGATAGCATGCTCCGCACGCCCGCGCGCCGGGCGCGAATGGCCAGCCGTTTGGCTTTCCGCGACCCGAATTCCCAGAACGAAAATGTTTTTCGCCGGACGACATACGGTTCCGGACTCCAGGTCGCCAGCCAATACTTCCGGACCTCGCCGTTGCGCCGCATAACCACCTTCTGCACGCCAACGATGTGGGACGAACCCTTGCGTCTTCGAATCTCCGCCCACCAGCGGCGCTGCCTCCGTTTCGGCGGCCCCAATTTAGCCAGCAACTTCCGGTGATGCTTTTGTGCCGCCGCCAGCGCCTTTCTCCGCCCGCCATACTTTATGTCGGTGAAGAAGGCAGAATGAAGTTTGCCTCGGCGCTGCAGCCGCACAAAATACCCGTGATTGTGCTTGGCCGGCTGGTCGATCCGGCAGATGCCGGGTGTTCGTGAGCGCGTTTTCATAATTCTTCTTTGCAGGTGCAGTTGGGATTCATGATTTGGGCAGGTAACGCGAATCGTCATCGGCGCGAGGAGGCGCGGGCGCGGCGGATTGGGGTTTGCGGTCCTCCGCCATTTCGAAGGCGATGCGGAATTTTCGCAGTTCGTCCGCAATATCCCGGAGCCGGACGTAACAAAACAATGCGATTACTCCCAAAGCTACGAGTTGGATGGAACCAATGACGACATAGGGCCATGCGACAGACCAATAATCATGTTGGGCCATTTTTAGGAGTTGATCGTGAAACGCCTGCTGTTGTGCAATTATGTCATTTGGGTTCATTTATTTTTTCTTCAGCGTTCATTTCTTCCGCTTGGGCGGTTTGAGTTGTTTCACTTTCTTCGCCAGGTCTTCGACTTCTTGTGCAAACTGCGCGTCGGCTTGGGCGTCCTCCACCCGGCGGCGATGCCGGTCGAACCTGTCAAACTCCAGTTCCGCCTTCCGCTTCGCTTCCTCGGCGGAAATGCTTCCCGCGTGCTCCAGAATCTCCCGGTCGCCAGCGCGCAGGAAGGCGTCCAGCTTGGCGATCCAGTCGCGCATCGTCATGGGACGGCGCTCCAGCGCCTGTAACTCGGCGAAGTCCAGATATTGCGTGACGATGAGGCTCAACTTCTTCAACTCCTCCCCGGTAAGATAATTCTTGGCGACGGCCACGTCCGGCTTGCGCACCTTTGCCCCCTTCCACGAAGTCAGCCCCATGTGCGGCTTGACGGCGCTGGCCCGCTGGTGAATCACCTCCGCCGCTGTCCGGCCATGAACGGCCCAATGCATCTTGTTCTGCACCGTCTGGAAAAACCGCTGCGTCATCTCCGCGCTCGGATCGTAATCAACGCTCGTCTGGTAAATGTCGCAAATCTTCCGGTAGAAATTCCGCTCCGAGAGCCGGATTTCCCGGATGCGCTGGAGCAATTCGTCGTAATACTCGTTTTTCGTCCCGCCCTGCTTCAACCGCTCGTCATCCAGCGTGAACCCCTTGACGATATATTCCCGCAACCGCTGCGTGGCCCAGATGCGGAACTGCGTGCCGCGTTGCGATTTCACCCGGTAGCCGACGGAAATGATGACATCGAGGTTGTAAAACTCGATTTCACGGCTGACCGTCCGTCCTCCCTCGGTTTGAACTGTTGCAAATTTTGCAACAGTTGCCGCCGGCGGCAACTTGCCCTCTGGTTGAACTGTCAAGGAATCCTTGACAGTTGCCCCTCGCTCCAATTCCCCCTCCTTGTAGATGTTTTGGATGTGCAGACTGACGTTTTGCTTGGTCGTCTGGAACAACTCCGCCATCTGGTTCAACGACAGCCAGACCGTTTCGTTCTCCAGCCGCACTTCAATGCGCGTCCGGTTGTCCTCGGTCTGATAGAGAATCAGTTCAGATTTCGGTTTCATTTGGCTGCACTCTTCACGATTTTGATTTCTTCCGGCGTCAGTTCGTAGAGAGCATGGATATTCCAGTTCATTTTCTCCAGCGTTTGATTTTCAGGATGCGACCGAGATGGATGGTTACTTAGGTGAACTGGCCATTCGCATTATCTAAAAACTCTCTCTTCTCGGGCCAGATGACTTTGATTTTTAATGAGTCAAGCCAGTCAACAATGTCGGTACGCGGTTCGTCGGGAAGAAGGATTGCTTTGTGAGGGTCGCCGAATTTTTTATTCCCCTGAAAAGCGTAATCCAGAAGTTGGCCCACCGCCATCCTGATGTGTTCTCTGCTTGCAGAGCTTTTGGCCTCGATTAGGTTTCGCCGATCTTCTTCGTATGCATCGCACTGAAGTGTCTTGTATTTAACCGCAGAAAGTTTGCGGTCCTGCTGCTCCAGCCAGCGCCGATAATTTTCTAGCAACTTAGCTTCAACTCTCTTGGCCTTTATGACTTTAGCCTTGTTTTGAACTTTATAATCAAGTTGATGATTTTCGGGAGAAGACACTATTTTGGGAATCGGAGAAATTGCCTTTTGCCTTTTCTTGCGCTCGGCTGTCCTCCCCCCTCTCACGCCAGATGATCTTTTCTGAAGTTGCTGGTTGATCCATTCGCAAACTTTTAGATGGGCATTATTCTTTGCGGGGTCGAGTTGAGCTAAAGCTCTGGCATGTCCAACAACGTCGATCAACGGTACATCGCCTGGCGGCGGACCACTCCAAGGGATGAATGGTTGCAATCGGCGGAGAGACCCAAAACTTTCGGGTTTCTTGAGGCCGACGATTCGCTTCACGAATTCGCCACGGACTATTCCAAAGCCAACAATTTCGGGTTCGAAATGATGTCGCCTCGCAATTAATATGACATCGCCGGGTTTTATCCCTCGTTTTGTCTTGCCGGCGAACGTGGGCCCGATTTGGCCACGACTCCAATTGTTTGGATACCACCCCATAAATGCCGCGCACGCCCTTACCGACGCTCGCCTCCAAGCATCAACCGTTGCTTCATTATTTCTGACGTTGGGCGATACGACCCAATAGGATCGTGTGGAAATCTTATCAAATGGTCCCCGATACCCAAACTGACTCAGTCGGTTGTGAGCTGTCGCAAGTTCCGTCTCCGTGAAGAGCTGGTTCCAAGGAGTTTGAAGAGCTACCGCTTCGACCGATAAATCGAGACGGCTATGTCTCGCCAAGCGGCGAAACCCACGGGTCGGATTTGTGGGTCGGAGCCAGTGCTTTGCTGCGGCGAGACCACCGTCGCGCCGTATCTTCTGGAGGAATCGGTACGCAGGATAATTAAGTTGGTTTTTGGCGTCCTCATAAATTTGCAGAGCGCGCTTCGTAAATGGGTCGTTTTCGGAAAGCTTGGTTTTCACGGTTGCCGATGAGTTTATGGAGGTGCGTTAAAACGCCTCGTCCAGATTTTTGGCTTTCATCAAACGTTCGAGGGTTGTGTAGCGCGGCGCTTGGGGAGCTTTGACGATGCCGTTCGGCTTGGGGATAAGTTTGATGGGGCCGATTTCTTTCGCCGGTTCGGCGAAGTTGAGCACGTATTTGCTCGTATCCTCCCAGCGCTCAATGGTCTTCACCCTCGCGATGTGGGTTATGGCCGACACTGGTGCCTTTCTGTAAACGGCGATGTGTTTGATCCGAGGAATCATGCTGGAATGGATGCGGATTTGGTACCAGCGATTCTCCCCGATGAATGTCTCTTGGAATCCTTCGTCCCATGCCGGGACGACGATGGTGTCCACTTCTGCCGGGTCAATGGTCGGCGTATTGCCCGCGTCAGCGGCAGTCGTGGCACTTTGAGCACTGAGATCGTAAAGGAACGGCTCAAACTGGTAAACCACCCCGCCGTTGGCCGAACGAAAACGCTCCACAACGAGGGTTTCCACTGGGAACCGCAGCGAGCTGCGCAAGATGCTTTCCAGTTCGTCCTCCAGATAGTCGATGATGACCAGCGCGGTGAAAGTGTTCGGCGGGTAAATCATTTGCTCCAAAAGATAGTCAATGTTGCTGAAGCCGTTTGCGGCTGCGTACTGCTCGCATTTTGCCATCGCCGCGGGACTCTTCTGAAGTGTGTTGCGCAGGATGCCCTTCATCTTCTGCGGGGTGCTCTTGAACGAGAGGGAAAAGTTCAAGAGTTGCTGTGCGACGTGGCGCAATGGGTCATGCTCTGCCAATTCCACCTCGACCAAGTAGAGCACCGGCTTGTTACGGCTCGACAAATCGATGAGATAGCCGTCGGGAATATTTTGTGTTTTGCCGGGCTGTCCGATGAGTTTTTTGACGTCGAGATAGAGACGGGATTCGCCGAACAGGTCCTGTTGAACCTCGGCGATGGCGGATTCTAATTCCGCCTCTTTTTCAAAGTCCCAAGGATGAAACTGCTGTTTGGTGGTCCAGATCATAGGTTTTAGAATTCGTCGAAGGGGCCAAGGCCTTCGACACGGTAGAGTTTTTCGGCGTCCCAGTTCACGGCGTTTTCGAGGACGGCGAGGCAGTCGCGCGGTGTCTCCAGCAGAATTTGCTGGGCGGACGGGTGGAGATAGGGTGGAGCGCCGTTGATGAGCTCAGTGGCAATGACGCGGGTGCGGGCCACGAGCGGATTCGGCGGCGGTTGGTTGGAATACTCGGCACGCTTGGCCTCGATGCAAAGTTTCGCCAACTCCTGCAAGCGCGCGTGCTGCGGGCGCGTCGGAATAACGATGGGCATCATGCGCATGTCGTTTATCTCGATGTCCTGATTGTGCTTGATGAACTTCTTGAGAAAGAAGCTGAAGACGTCCGAATTTGCGAGCGCAACGAATGCTTGGGCGGACAGTGATGAAATGATTGGCGTCAAACGCGAACTACTCGCGTCAAAAATACAAGGTTCTTGATACCGACACTTGGCTGCAACGTGGTTTGCGTGCAAGGACCATGTCACTCCGGCAGTCAGGAAGAACTTGTGCCCCTGCCATCGAGCGAGTGGATTTGATGAAAGCCAATCAACGGCGTTCTTCGTCCAATCGCAGTAAAGAGGCTCGTTGTCTATCCAACGGCTGCCTTCGGGGTCGCCTTTGCGGAACGCAACGAATTGTCCGTGTCCGCTGAGGCCGTTGTAAATCGTGGCAATGCGCGGACCATCGGCGGGATCGTCGTAATCTTCACTAGAGCGCAATCCGATTGCTTCGCGCGGTATGCGCAACTCTGGAGGCCTGCTTCTGTTTTCGCGGGTAAGCCAAAGTTGGATGTGCTGGCAAAGATTACAGAAATCTTCATCTGAAATGTTGGTCGTCCGGCGGAAAGCTTCATGCGTGTGGCGCTGGCGGCCGATCTCCATCGCGTCAGCCCAAAACGCGTCGAAATCCGCGCGCTGCTGCCAGCGACGAAGGAGTTCGGTCTTGCGCTGGTCGAAGGCGAAACGGAAATCTGCGTCTGTGGCGATGAGATTTTGCGGCGCGATGCGGAAAAGGGCCGTGCGGCCAAAGCTAAGTTGGGTTGGTGTGAACTGCTCGCGAAGCCTGTGGACAGCAGCCTCCCATGCGGCGCGGTTTGTGGTCGGTCTAGCGGCATCGCCGCCCGTGTCGGTGATCACCTGACGGTAAGCCGGACCGATTTGCGGATTGGCGAGCCAAGCCGCGCTCCACTCGCCAGCCTTCTCTTCCAAGTCGCGCGCCTGCGGCGTTCCTTCGAGATAGGCAAGGAAGCGAGCGTTATTTGCCGTGCGCATGCCTTGCCCGCCTTCGGCAATCAGGCCGACGAGCGTCACGTCACCGGGGCGCAAGCTGCGGTGGTAGGTCTTGAGCGCCTCAAGATTTGTGGCAAAGGCTCGTGAGTCCTCGATGCGCTCCCACCATTCAGCGACGAGTTGCTTCACTTTTGCGTTGAAACGCTCGTAGAGGTCGAGCGTGCCGGGGCGCGGCTCGAAGAAAGCTTCTTTGTGGGCATTGAGGTAGAGCGAGAGGGGCGCATCGTGGACGCGCAATTCATTTGCGACGGTGTGCTTCACGGTTGAACCGTCAGCAAGTGTTGTGGGCTGCTGCCACACGATTCCACCTGGGCGCGGAAGCAATTCAAGATTCTTCACCGGTTCGGTCTTTGTTCCGTCGCCACGTCTGAGCGGGCGCGCTTGTACGAAAAGCGAGCGAGCGTGTTCGGACGGAGCATCCTTGCGCGCGACGAAAACAGCCGCGTCAACCGTGGCGTCGAACGGGTCACACTGGCCAATCCAATTGAGAGTTTGTGATTGGAGCAACTGGCGCATTCGGAGCTTTGTCGCAAGCGTGAAAAAGGTGTCGGAGACGATGAAACCGAAACCGCCACCCGGTCGCAGGAGTTGAAAGCCCAAATCGGTGAAGTGAACCAGGAGGTCTTCAATGTATCCGGCGCGGCGCTCCAAAACGCTTCTCCAATCTTCTTCGCTGCTGGTGTGAGTGGAGATGTAAGGCGGATTGCCGAGCACGGCGTCGAAACCGGCGGCAGGCAGGGATTGCCCGTCCTCGCCGTAGAAGACATCCGGGAACTCCAAGCGCCAATGAAAGGGGACAAGGCTTGCTTTCGTTGCCTGCAAAGCATCCGCGATGGATTCGAGAAAACGTTTGGCATCGCGCTTCGTCGCAGTATCCAACTCACTTGGTGTGACCAACAATCGGGCGGCGTGAAGGTAATTGAATTCGTCCATCGGCACGCCCGAGATTCCACCGAGCCAGAGGTTCGCCACGTCGAGGAATGGCTTCAATTGCAGGCGGGCTTCCCGCCACTGGCGCTCTTTGCGTTTTACCACTTCCATCTCTGTGCTGGCCTCACCTTCCACCGCCATATTCTCGCGGATTACCGTTGCAAGAGCCGTGTGGAGATTGCCACCAGCTTCGAATGTTTGTTCGTGCCCGGTTGTGGCAATAACGGGTGCTCGGCGCAGTTCATCCGGCAGGACAGAGAGCAGGGCGTTGCCATGTCGAAGATGGTGGTCGAGGAAGTTGAGCGGTTCATCCACGGCGATACAGGTAAGCCACAGCGAGAGTTTCGCCAACTCGACGGCCATCGGGTTAATGTCCACGCCGTAGATGCACGCCTCAACTACGCGGCGACGCCAATAAGAAATCTCGGCCTGTTCCTGCGAGACACCCGGGGGCACCGGAATTTTCCCGCGACCAAGAATGTCTTCGCGGGAGACGCGGCGCGTGCCTTGCGCAACAACTTGCTCAGTCATCGGGCGCGTCGTCTCATGTCGCATAATCCTATGGGCAAGCCATTCGGTGGCGCGCACGAGGAAATGGCCACTGCCCATTGCGGGATCAACGAGATTCATCCGGAGAACTGCAAGGGCGAAGGAATTGTCACGACGACGTTCCTCGGACTGTGCGGCAATGGCGCGCTGAATTTCCTCGGACTGCTGAATTTGGTCGAGCAGCGGAGAAAGCGTTTCGCGAATGAGGAATTGAACGATCCAATCAGGCGTGTAAAAAATACCATCACGATGATTCTTGCCGCTCTGGTTGCGGAGTTCCAACCGGCCAGCCTCGCGAACGAAATGCGCACCGAGCAAGCCTTCGTAGATGTCACCCAATTGGCGGACTTCGAGTGTGCTGTAGTCAATGGCTTCGTCGGTGCTGAGTTGGCCCTGGCGCGGGCCGGGGCGTGTGGGCGGTTGCGCGAAAATTAATTGCCGGAGAACATTGGCGAGAGATGCATCGCCGATGCGCCAAGATTCGAGCTTCGGATGAAGGTCGGGGTTGAACAACCCGCCGTTGTAGCGGGTGACGCCGAGAGATTCGTTCTGGCGCTGGTGTGTGCCGTTGATGAGATTGAACAACCTGAGTAACTCGTCATTGAGGCCGGTGAACGCGTCGTCGGTGTAGAGAGTTCGGTTGCGCAATCGCTCCACCAAGCGAGCGAGCGAAAATTCGTTGAGGTAACGGCGGTTGGCTCCCGGGCCGTGCGATTTGACCGGCAACAAACCACGACTCTCGGCATAGAGGACGAAAAGCAGGCGATAGAGGAACGTGAGCGCGTTGCTGTAAACTTCGGGGAAGTCGGATTCGGCCAGGTGATTGTCTTCGAAATCGGCAAATCCGGTGCCGACATCTTCAAGCACGCTGAAAATGCGCTTGCGAAGATTGCTTTCGAGATCGCCTTGGAGCCGCAACGACTGTTCGCGGACTTCATCAAGGAAGCAGGAACCATCCTCGCTGCGCTCGAAAGCTGAGGCGCGGAACAGTGTGAAGAAGGTCCGGAACTCCGCCAGCGAACAGAATTGGTCATTGCGCACCAGATGGAACGCGAAGTAAGCGCCGACGGCGGAGCGGTCAGTGTAAAGCCGCCACTCGGAACCGTTGGTGAGTATGGCCCAATTGAAGAAACGTTTCCCCGCGGCGTCTTTGGCATGGTTCAGGTAGTCCTGAACCTGTTGGCTGGGGAACCAGCCGGGCGTTTCGTTGGTGGAGAGTTGGTCGAGGGGATGGCCGTATTTCTTGGCTTCAAGCGCGGTGGCACTGAGACGGAAAAGGGTGTTCGCATCCGCTTCGGACGCGGCAGTGAAATCGCCGTCAGAAGTGAAAAGGCAGTAGTCGGGGCGCTTGCGGGTGGCAAGATTCGGCATTGATTGCTGCGGGATGCGCCGCCAGCCGAGCCGGTCGAGGACTGGTTCAAGGAAAGTCGAGCAATTGAACGCTTCGTTCTGGCGACGGAGCGCGGTGAGATGGCGCCGCCAGATTTCGCCAATCTCGCGGAACGCAACGGCGCAATCCTGCTCGCGTGCAAATTCCTGGGCGAGGTTGAGATGGCGCGAGAGGTAGGCGAGGGAAAAGACGCCTCTGGTTTCGAGAGCACCCTCAAACCCTTCGCCTCGCAGGCCGAGCCCAAGCTGGTCGGGGTTGGCTGCTGGTCTTCGCTGTCTTGGCATTAGATTGGACTGTATTTTGGGAGTTTGCCGCTAGTTTTTGGGAATTCGCTCATTTCTTTAGCCATGCGGATTAGCAGGCATCGTAGGACGGAAAGGGACATTTGCAATGGAAATCACGTAAAAGGCCTTTGGCCTCACGTGACAGACCGCGTAAAAGACTTCGTCTCACGCGGCGGGCACCGCGACAGACCGGGTTTTATGATTGGTTTTATGATTTCTTGCCCGTGCGGCAGGGTGCGGGTTCTTCGCGGAGAACACTCGAATCCGAATGAGCCGCGCTGCCACGAATGGCCAGCTCCCGTTCGCGCAGGGCATCCAGCATCCGCAACTTCTCCGCCACGGGCCGGGCGGCGAGATGGCGGCGCAGGGCGCGTTTGCTTTCGAGAATCTTTTGCAGGTCAAAGCTCATGGCGCATCGCTGAGATATTGTCGTTCAAACTTCCGCCAGACGTCAACCAGTCCATGCCGGGCAAGAATGTCTTGAAAGCGCACGGCATCGAGCGCGCCGGCCTCGATGAACTGAAGCAGGCGGGCTTTGTCCCTGGCACGGCCGGTCTGGAGCGCGATGGCGGCGAGGTGTTCGGCGGTGAAGACACGGGTGCGGGTTCCGTCCACGTCTCTTTCCCCAGCCTCCTGCAACGCTTCCGCCACCAGCGGAGTTCCCGGCGGCAGGAATTGGACGGGCCAGCCACCCACGACAATGTATTCGCCCTCCATCGTGCCGCCCCGGGCTTTGAGATAAGCAAAAATGGGTTGCGGATTGACCAGCAAGTTCCCCGGCCCGGATCGGAAGGTCACAAAGATATCCACGTCGAGCGTGGCGACGGGTTCCAGGTAGAAGGTCGCGCCCACCGCGCCGCCGATGGCGTAGCGATCAATGACGCCGTCGGTCTGCATCTGGTTGATGGTGGTGATGACTTCTTTGATGTCCATGCAGATTGGTTTGCCGCGTAAAAGGACGTAAAGCCGCGCCGCGCGGACCACGTCCCTTATACGGGCTTCGCCTCACGTGGCAAGCATCGTAGGACGGACAGGGCCATTTGCAATGGAAATCACGCCACGTAAAGCTTCCAACTTCGTCCCGCACTGCAGGACTACGATGGACAGGTCGCCACATGGTTGAGCCGCGTAACCGCGTAAAAGACTTCGTCTCACGCGGCAGGCCGCGTAAAAGGCGCTGCCTCACGCGGCAAGGATCCACCTGTATCCGTCTTCGCCGTTGCTTCGCCGAGACAAGCCAGTGCAACGGGTCGGATTTTGGCGCGACAATAAAAAGCACGATCGTATCTTTTATTGTCGCGCGCCGTCAGGCCGCGTAAAAGGTGTTCTTAGTATGCGATTGGCAGGCCGCGGCTGTCGGTGCGGAAGGTGAATTCGAAGATCCGAGTGTCTTTCTTCTGGTCAAGAATCTGCCCCGAAATCCGGTACTCGTTTTGCGGCTCCAAGCTCAGATCGGCCGGGAGCGCATAGACTCTTTCGTAAGCGCATTTGTCCGGAAAAGAAACCGGAAGATTGAGGGTGAAATGCCGTTCGGAGGCATCCGTTGGCCGGGGATCTCCCTGACCCTGCTTGCCGATGAGCACCGCTTCGTAGGAGCCGGATGCAGCGGTCGGCTGGGAAACTCCCCGACGGATTTGCGCACTTGAGAAACGCGGGACTTTCTTGACCGTCAACTCGACGGGGATTTCGGTGTCAAGGTGAGTAAAGCTCGGCGTCCAAATCCGCAGGAAAACTTCATCATCCGCAAGCATCTGGCGGTCCCAATCGAGCGGCACTCGCGCGATCCTCGTCAGGGCTTGTTCTTTTCCGGTGATCCATTCGGCGCCATTTTCCTCCGCCCGATAATTTCGCAGTCCCGGAAAACAATCATACACCCCGGCCACCCGGCCGCTCGAAGTGTCCTGGGTGGGGGCAAAACTGCTCAGCAAAATTCCGTCCGAGTTGAGGTCGTCGAGCGCTCCATGAGTGCCCCCGAAGGTCACCAATTCGCTGCCTTTTTTGACCAGCCATCCGGAGTGAACATAATGGTTGTTCAGGCTGATAAGAATGGTGGCCGGATTGAGGGTGACGCTGGTGTGGCCCCGGACAATTCGCTCGACTGCCAGAGGATAGCGATTGGTCATGGTCTCAGCCATCCAGTCGTCAGCCGTGGCAAAGCCGCCGGCGTCGAGCCGGTTCTTTTGGGAGAGAGCTTCGACCACCGGGAGATAGTTAATGGGGTCCCCCCGCTCGGTTGAATATCGGAAAGAGTTCCTGGCGGGATTCCACTCGATGATGGCCCGTTCGCCTTTTGAATTCATGACAATGAACCGATTGGTCTGACCCGGGAGCCTGGCCGTCAATACGTCCACGCCTTTCAGATGCGAGAGCAGTTGCATGAGGGTTTCGGTTTCGGCGGGCGAATTATGGATTTCCACCCAGGACTCGATCCCGACCGTGGGGAGGACAACGTCCTTTGGATTCACAATGGAATTCGTGATCCGGTACCCGGCGTTTTTTAGAAAAGTCCGAATCTCGATGCGCTGGCCGACGCCGGCGTGATTGTTTCCGTGATCCGAGAGAATCAGAATTTCGAGCTCATGTCCTTCCCGGGCCTTGTAAAGGGCGCGCAGTTCCTGGAGTTTTTCATCGAGCGCGCAAAGCATGGCGAAAGTATCGCGGGACAAGTGCTGGGCATCGTCCGGCGTGCGAACGTAGGCGTAGAAGTTGTCGCCCCCGCTCCGGGTATTGAGAAAGTTTCTGACCAATTCATGCACCTCGTATTGATACATGTGGGACGGATAGACATAACCCAGCGTGCGAAGGAATCCGTTCTCCACCTCCCAGTGCATCTGCTTTTCGTGCTCCATCGAGGTGGTGATGCCGTTCACGGACATTTCCAAATTCGCGGCCTCGCTGAAATAAGTGCGCTGATAACCGGGCAGCGGGCGGTCGCCGAAAATGTCGGTCCACGCGACGTCGCTGGTCGAGGGAAACGTCGAGATCAGGCGGCTGACCGGGAAGTATCCCTGATGGAAGCCCTGACGATGGAATTGTATGCCATGGGTGTCCTTGTAGGTGATCCCGGCCTGCAGGGCTTTCATGTCGCGGTAGGAAATCCCATCCAGGCCGATGATCAGCCGCTTGGGGAGCGCGGCCATGCTCGTTGCGGGGAGGGCTTGGATAACCAATGAGAGAAGAAGGACCGGCCGGCTCATGTTTCTGCTCAGGCGACCTAAACCTCCAAAGCTCGGGCAAAAAATCATGCCGCTAATTGATAACTGATCGGGTCAGGCATGTCCAAATGAAATTAGAGCCGTCATTTAACCGCTAATCTTCGCTTATCAGCGCTGATGAGCGGGAATTAGCGGTTAAAATCTTTGTTCTTTGCGGTTGATTCAGCTTTTGGTGTTTCCCTGCGCGCGCATTTTGAGAAACTCGCCCCGCCACTCCGCGCGTGAAACCTTCCCGCGCGTGTTGGCCTCCAGTGAGTTCACGAACCACCACTCGCGCGGCACCTGCCAGCCCGGCAGTTTCCGGAGCAGGAACTGTTTCAATTCCCCGGCCTGGCTGTGCCGTTTGGCGGCCACGCACGCCACAATGAGGTCCGCGCGATCGGCATTCCCGCTCGGTACGCCAAAGACCAGGCATTCGGCGACGGCTTCGTGCTCGCGCAAAACTTGTTCGATGGCGGCCGGGGACACTTTGCGGCCCGCCACGTTGATCTGGTCGCCGGCACGGCCGCGAAGATAAACCGCCCCCGCCTGAAGTTCGGCAAGATCGCTGGTCTGAAACCGGCCCCGGCCAAGGGTGTCGGACGGTTTCGGCCAGTACGTTTCGCCCACCGCGGAACTTCGCACCACCAAGACCCCGTCCGGCTCGAGCGCCAGGTCCACGTTTTGCATGGGCCGCCCGACGCAGGCATCGTCGGTGCGCGGAACGGTTGTCGCGTCGTAGGCGATGCCGCCGCATTCGGATGAGCCGTAGAAGTTGTGGATTTTGAGTCCGTGCGCTTCAAAGACCGCCTGTTCCAGCGCCAGCGGCAGGGGCGCGCCCGCGGAGATGGCCAGACGCACGTTGTGCGGGATGGCCCGGGCTTCATGCCAGGCGCGCCAGAGCGCCGGGACGCCGGCGAGCGTGAGGTCCGGCTGGTCCGGCGCGGCGCCCCGCAGGACTTCCGGCAAAGGTGACGGCGCCAGGAACAGCGGAATCCCGTGCAGCAGCAACGGCAGCACCAGGTTCGAAAATCCGTAGGAATGCGCCAGCGAAATCGCGCCGAGGTTCGGCCAGTCCGGTCGCAATCCCATCGTGGCCACGATGTTGTCCGCGTCGGCGGCCAGTTGTTCCCCGGTAAAGGCGATGGTGCGCGGCGCGCCCGTGGTGGCGGAGGTGATTTTCAGATGACAACAGGGCGGGGGCGGCGGGGGAACGGAAGGCGGCGGCTCATGCGGTTCGAGTGGACAAACCACGGCGTGGGAACGCCAGGCGCGCAGGACGGCAAAGATGAACTCCGGCGAGTGGCCCTGCGGACAGATCATCTCCGGCCTGCCCGGCGCTGGAGTTTCCGCCGCGCGCTCCAGTTGCGCAAAGGTCCAGCATCGTCCGGAAGCCAGATCGCGCAAAGCCACCTCGTTGCGCCTGTCCCGGGCGACCTTCTGCCAACGTTCGTAAAGCATCCGCTCTTTCCTAAACCAAGACCGGCTTCTGTTGCAAGGCCGATTTCGCCGACGGGCGCAACGCCGCAATTCACTTTTAAAGAGATGGCGGAAAATTCTCATTAGCACCGGGCTTCAGCCCGGTGATGACTATCGAATACCAACGAGGAGCCGTTTCAACGGCTTCAAGGAAACCCGTTGAAACGGGTCTTATTTCCGTGATAACCGGATTCACCCGGCTGAAGCCGGGTGCTAATAAGAAACACACGAAAAGCAAAATGCATCCGCACCGCGCTCAACCCGGCCGGCCGTTTCCGGTTCCAGCCGGTCGCGGCGAGGGCCCATCAAGACCGCGCCACCATCGCCACCAGCGCAGCGAGTCGGCCACCGGATGAATGTGGCTGCTCCGGCCCCGGCTGATGACCCGGATCGGCACGAACGCGACCGGGTGCGCCGCCGCCAGAAACGCCATCAACGTTTCGGATTCCACTTCAAAACGTTCCGTCTGGAGCGGCAGGGCTGCCCAGGTTGCCAGATGGATGAGCCGGAAACCGCATTGCGAGTCGAGCAGGGGACGGCCCGCGCGCCGGGAGAGCTGGCGGCTCATCCAGCGGTTCACCTGCCGGCGCAGCCAGGGAATGGCGCGTGCGTTGGGCATCCGGTTGCCGACGATCAGCAACGCCCCGGTCTGTTCGGCGCACTCAAGAAAAGCCGGCATGTCATCCGGCGCATGCTGGCCGTCGCCGTCCAGCGTGAAGGCCCAGGCAAAATCCTGCTGTCGTGCCTGGGACAGGCCGGTCCTGAGCGCGGCGCCTTTGCCGAGGTTTTTTGCGTGCGGGACCACCTGCGCGCCCGCCGATTGCGCCCGGGCCGCCGTGTCGTCCGTCGAACCGTCGTCCACGACCAGCACCCGGGGGAATTGCCGCCGCACCGCGGCGACCAGGCTCGCTATGCTCGCACCCTCGTTGAAACAGGGGATTACCACCGCGCATGTCGTCGGTCCCGGCACGCGTCCAGCTTGAATAAAATCCCCGGGGCAATCGAGCAAAACCGGCAGGGCGGAGGATGTCCCCGTGAAAGGCGCCTCCAGAAATGACCAATTCCTAAACCATGCCGCTCTGCGGAATGACTAATTCCTAAACCATAATGACGAAAGAATCACCAAGCTCGAATGAGGAGGCCGGCCGGCGCATTAGTTATTTGGTCATTTGAGAATTCTTTAGTCATTCGGATTTAGGAATTAGGGTTTCGGTCTTCATCCGTCCACTTTCATCAATCTGACCCACTACCCGGCTTTTCCGTTGCTTCGCTGTCACCTGCCTTATATCTTCCGCTGCCTTGAACCATGCGATTTAACCTCGAAACCCGGGACGTGTTTGGTCGAAACTCAAATTTAAGAATGCCGCGCTGACCCGGTCTTTCATTGCCACTTTCCACCCATGCTTTTCCCTTTCCCGCCGACATCCGCCCCGCCGCCGCGAGTGGTCATTACCGGCGCCGGCATTGTCACGGCTTTGGGACTCGGGTGGAAACCGAACGCGGAGGGGTTCCGCCTCGGACGCCCGGCGTTCCGTCCGGTGTCATTGTTTGACGTGAGCTGTCAGCGGGTGAAGACTGCCGCCGAAGTGGATTTGCCGGACGCGCTGCCGCCCACCGGCCTCAGCCGCCGCCAGTTGGCCCGTCTCGACCGCGCCGGCAAAATGCTGTTGTTGGCGGCGAATGAAGCCTGGCAGCAGGGCGGTTGGAAACCTGCCGGCAATCTGCCGCTGGTTTTGGGCACGACCGCGGGCGGCATGTCGCTGGGTGAGGATTATTTTCGTCAGGCGGTGCAATCCCCGGGCCGGCATCGCCGGCAACCCACCCGCGCCATCCACTACCAGCCGCAAGTCCAGGCGCGGATGGTTTTGGACGCCCTGGATTTCAACGGGCCGATCACCATCATCTCAAACGCCTGCGCCTCCGGGAGCAACGCCATCGGCCATGCCTGGAACCTGATTCGCTGCGGCCAGGCCGAACGCGCCCTGGCCGGCGGTTATGACGCGCTCAGCTTGCTGGTGTTTGCGGGCTTCGATGCGTTGCAGGCATTGTCGCCCACCGTCTGCCGTCCGTTCGACGCCCGGCGCGATGGTTTGGCGCTCGGGGAAGGCGCGGCGCTCGTCGCTTTGGAAACGCTTGAACATGCGCAGCGGCGGAAGGCCACGATTCTCGGGGAACTCATCGGTTACGGCGCGACCATTGACCGGCATCATCTCACCCAGCCGCAACCGGAAGGGAATGCGGCACTGGCGGCCATGAACCTGGCCTGTGACGCCGCCCGGCTGGGTCCGAAGGATGTTGATTACATCAACGCCCACGGCACCGGCACGGTGCTCAACGACAGTGCGGAGGCGTCCGCCATTTCGCGCTGGGCCGGTCCTCGGGCCGCCACCCTGCCGGTCAGCTCCACCAAGGCCAGCATCGGGCATCTCTTGGGCGCCGCCGGCGCGGTCGAGGCGGTGATTTGCCTGATGGCCCTGCGCGAACAATGGCTGCCGGCGCAGGCGGCGTTTGAAACGCCCGACCCGGCCTGCAACTTTCCCATCGTGCGCCAGCCCCGGGACGCGCCGGTGAAGGTCGCCCTGTCCAACTCGTTCGGCTTCGGCGGCGTCAATGCGACCCTGATTTTGCGGAGGTGGGCATGAGCCGGATTTTTGTGGCGGGATTGGGCGCGGTTTCCCCGGCCGGCTGGAATGTCGCCGCCCTGCGAGCGGCGCTGGACCGGGGCGAACCGCTGCCGGTTCAACCGCTGGAACGCCCTGGCGGGGACAAATCCCTCCGCGCGCGTCTGGTGCCGGCTCCGGCCACGCGTCCCGGATTTCTGGCGCATCCCCGCCTGCGGCGGACGAGTCCGATCACGCATTACACGGCGGCGGCCGCACTGGACGCGGTGGCCGGTTTGCGGGTGCTCCGGGCTGAAAAAATCCGGCTGGGCCTGGTGGTCTGCCAGCAGGCCGGTTGTGTGCATTACTCCTGCCGGTTCTTTGATGAAGTCCTGAAGGACCCCGCGACCGCCAGTCCGCTGCTGTTTCCCGAAACGGTCTATGCCGCTCCGGCCAGCCACGTCGCGGCGCTCCTGGAAAATGTTACGCTCGCCGATACGCTCGTGGGCGATCCGGCTTCGTTCCTGCAGGGAGCGGCCCTCGGCATCCGGTGGCTGGAGGAGAACACTGTGGACGCGTGCCTCGTCATCGGGGCGGAAGAAACCAACTGGATCCTCGCGGATGCGCTCCGGCACCTCGATCGCTCTGCCGTCATCGCCGGCGGCGCCGGGGCGATATGCCTGAGCCTTGATCCGGCGTTGTCCATTGGGGTTGCACTTGAGACAATCACGGATGTGCATTCCTACCGGGCTTCCACCAGTCGAACGCAAGCCGCCCGGGCCATGCGAAAACAGTTGCCCGCCAGTTCCGCCGTGGAACTTCTCTGTGATGGTCTAAGTGACAGCCCGCGCACCGCCGCCGCCGAACGGGCCGCGTGGCGCGATTGGACCGGCCCGCGCCTGAGTCCCAAGCGGGTGCTCGGTGAAGGCTTGATGGCTGCCGCCGCGTGGCAATGTGTGGCCGCTTGCGACTTGGTTTCAGCGGGACGCTTCCCGGCCGCCAACATCAGCCTGGTTGGCTCAAATCAACAGGCGATTGGAGCGCGCTTCAAACAGGACCGTCAGGGCATTTAGGATTTGTCGCCAGTCACCAGAGCAGGCAACATCATGCCATGAGCTTGCGCGTCATTTTGATTACCGGTGCCAATGGCGGCCTCGGCCAGGCGACCGCACAAGCCTTTCTTCAAGAGTCGCCCACCAATCATGTCTGGCTCGGTGTTTATACCCATCGTGAGCACGCGGACAAACTGGCCAATGAGAATCCCGGCCGTTGTTTTTGCGTTTCGCTGGACGTGACCCGGCCGGATTCCTGGAAACAAGCGGTTGCTGAAATCCTTGCCCGTCATAATCGTCTGGACGTGCTGGTGAACAATGCCGGCAGTCACCAGGATGCCTTGCTGGCCATGATGCCGCCGGATTCCTGGCGGCGGGTTCTCGCGACGAATCTCGATGGGGTTTTTCACGGCTGCCAGGCCGTGCTGCCAACGATGATCAGCCAGCGCAGTGGGCGGATCATCAATATCGCATCGCTTAGCGCGCTGCTGGCGCCCGCCGGCCAGACCAACTATGCGGCAGCCAAGGCGGGTGTGGTTGCCTTGACCCAGTCGCTGGCAAAAGAGGTGGGTCGGATCGGAATCACCGTCAATGCGGTCTGCCCGGGTTATGTGGACACGGAGACGCTTGCGGTCCTGGGCGAAGCTGAGCGCCGGCGCGCCCTGGAGCGGATTCCGATGCGGCGTTTTGGGCAGCCGGGCGAAGTTGCCGCGGCGATCCGCTTTTTGGCTTGCGCCGAAGCCGGGTACATCACAGGCTCCACGCTTAAAATTGACGGTGGCATCTTCTAATGAACAACACGGCGGAACTCAAAACCCAAATCAAACACCTGCTGGTGGAGAACCTCATGCTCCAATCCCAGGCGGAGGAAATCGCGGACGACCTGCCGCTTTTTGGTCCCGGCGGTTTGGGTTTGGATTCTGTCGATGCACTCCAACTCGTTGTTGCACTCGATAAAAATTATGGGTTGAAAATCCCTGATCCGGAAGCGGCCAAAAAAGTCCTGCATAGTGTCAACACCATCGTGGCGGCGCTGGAACAGCGTTTATCCGGTCAACCTCACTGAAGTTATAAGGCTCGCCCGGCGCCTGGGGTAGGGCGCGTCACTCCGTGCGCGCCGTGAACCGCGTTGGACGAGCGGCGGGCAAAGGACTGCCCGCCCTACCGAAGCGTCCGGGAAAGTGCTTTACACCCCGGCGGTGAATAACTATTATCCGCCATTCTAATTGAATATGGAAGCGAAGACGAAGACGATTGACCAATTTAAGTTGCATGGCAAGGACACGGGTTCGGCGGACGTGCAGGTTGCGCTGCTGACCCAGCGGATCAACCATCTGACCGAACATTTGCAGACGAACAAAAAGGACCACAGCTCGCGCCGCGGGCTGCTGATGATGGTCGGCCAGCGCCGCCGCCTGCTCGAATACCTGCAAAGCATAGATTTGAACCGCTATCAGGAGGTCACGAAGAAATTGAAGCTGCGCCACTGAATTTGCGGAGGTGCGGCTTTTATTTTTCAGCCAGCCGCCTTTCGCTCTCGAATTTGAGCCGGAAACGCGAACGGCTCGATTCCCAAACCGAAATCATCGCGAATAAAAAATCCGTTGCCCCTGGGAAATTTCAATCAGCTCCGAAAGCGTTCGGAGTTCACTGAAGTTCCTCCGGTGGCAATGGGCAAGTTAATATGCCAGAAAAAATCACCGCCCAGGTGGGCGACAAACAAATCATCATTGAAACCGGAAAACTCGCCAAACAGGCGGACGGCGCGGTCACCATCCAGCTCGGCGAAACCATTGTCATCGTGGCCGCGGTGGCCGCAACCAAGGCCAAGGAAGGCCAGGACTTTTTTCCGTTGACCGTTGACTATCGTGAAAAGGCCGCGGCGGCGGGAAAATTCCCCGGCGGTTACTTCAAGCGCGAAGGCCGTCCGACGGAAAAGGAAATTCTCACCTGCCGGCTCACCGACCGCCCGATTCGTCCGCTCTTTCCCAAGGGTTGGTACAATGAAGTGCAGGTGCAAACCGTCGTTCTCAGCGCCGACGGCCAGAACGACCCCGACATCCTCAGCATCATCGGCGCGTCCGCCTCGCTGATGGTCAGCGACATTCCCTGGGACGGCCCGCTCGGCGCCGTGCGCGTCGGCCGCATCAAAGGCCAGTTCATCGCCAATCCAACCCACGCCGAACAGGCCGAAAGCGACCTCGACCTCGTCTATGTCGGCAACACGGATGACATTGTGATGTATGAAGGTTCGGCCAAGGAGATTACCGAAGCTGACTTCAATGCCGCGTTGAAATACGCGCACGAAGTCATCCAACCGCTCATCGCCGCGCAAAAGGAACTCGCCGCCAAGGCCGGCAAAAAGAAACGTGAAATCACGCTCAACATTGTCCCCGATGAAATTCTTCAGGAAGCCAGGAAGCTCGCCGGTGATCGTTTTGTGCCGGCGTTGCTCACGCCCGGCAAACTCGCCCGCGAAACCGCTTGTAACGCCATCCAGGAGGAAGTCGGCGCCAAACTCGTTGAAAAATTCGGCGCGGAAAAAGTCACTGACTTTGTCATCAATGACGCGTTTTACTACATCCAGAAGGAGGCCGTCCGCGGTTTGATTTTGAACCATGGCAAACGTCTCGACGGCCGCGCCTTTGATGTCGTGCGCCCGATTACAAGCGAGGTCGGCATTTTGCCGCGCGCCCATGGTTCGGCGTTGTTCTGCCGGGGCGAAACCCAGGCGGTCACGCTGGCCACGCTGGGCACCGGCGACGACACGCAGGAATTTGATTCCTACACCGGCGGCGGCAGCGAGAAGAAATTCATCCTGCACTATAACTTTCCGAACTTCTCCGTCGGTGAAACCGGCCGCATCAGCGGTCCGGGCCGGCGCGAAATCGGCCACGGCGCGCTGGCGGAACGCAGCATCGAACCGATGATCCCGATGGAAAATTATCCCTACACCATCCGCGTCACCAGCGAGATCATGGAATCCAACGGCTCGACCTCGATGGCGAGCGTTTGCGGCGGCACGCTGGCGCTCATGGACGCAGGCATTCCGATGATTCGCCCCGTTGCGGGCATCAGCGTCGGCATCTGCACCGAATTGGACGCGAACAAGAAAATTTCCAAATACCAGCTCCTCACCGACATCATCGGCTGGGAAGATCATTACTGCGACATGGATTGCAAGATTGCCGGGACGGAAAAGGGCATCACCGGTTTCCAGCTCGACCTCAAGCTCAAGGGCATTCCGCATGCGCTTATGGCCGAGACGATTGAAAAAGCCCGCATCGCGCGCATGCACATTCTGGCTGAAATGGCCAAGACACTCGCCGCCCCGCGCAAGGAAATCAGCAAATACGCGCCGCGCATTGAAACGCTCAAGATCAACCCCGAAAAAATCGGCGCGCTCATCGGGCCCGGCGGCAAGAACATCAAAAAACTGGTCGAGGAATCCGGCTGCGAAATTGACATTGAAGACGACGGCACGGTGAATATTTTCTCCGTCTCGCCGGAAGGCATGAAGATCGCGCTCGACGCCATCACCGGCATGACGGCGGAAGCCGAGATTGGAAAAATCTATCGCGGCAAAGTCGTCACGATCAAGGAATTCGGCTGTTTTGTGGAATTCCTGCCCGGCAAGGACGGCCTGGTGCACATCAGCGAACTGGCCAATTTCCGCGTCAAGAAAACCGAGGACATCGTCAAGGTCGGCGACGACATCACGGTCAAATGCCTCGGAGTGGACGAAAAGGGCAGGGTGCGTCTGTCGCGCAGGGCCGCGATGGAAGACCGCGACAAGGAAGCAGCGGCTGTGACCGAAGCCAAATAATCCTGGCGGAATTAATTCAAGCGCGAACGGGAAACCGTCCGCGCTTTTTGTTTGCCTTTGCCCAAAGACGTGAATAACCGCCTCTTGACAAGATGGGGCTGTGGTGGGAAATATCCCACATGCAAACGAGCCTGGTCAAAGCCGACGCCAAAAACCGCGTGCCCATCCGGGGCACAAAAAAGGGCCAGCAATACCTCGTGACGGCTGAAAACGGCGGCTGGTGGATCATCCCGGCGCCCAAAGTCAAAACCCCAACCCGGGAAATGGAGGGGGTGGTGGCTGATACCTGGAACAAGCTCGGGCCCGCTCCGGAAATTGATTATGACAAAATTTGAGCGCGGGGACGTGGTGATCGTGGATTTGGGCCTGATGGCCAAAGTGAGGCCGTGCGTTGTGGTTTCCGTGCGCAAGCCGGACCGCGAACGCAAAATGTCCGTGGTGGTTCCGATGACCACCGAGATTCGCGGCGGCGCGTGCGAAGTTCCGTTTCCAAAACCAGCATGGCTCAAGGAAGAGTCCGTGGTGAATGTCCTGGGTATCGCCGGAGTGGACCATGCGAAAATAGTCCGCCGGATTTCCGCCTTCCCCAAAGACAACTTTTCCAAAGTCGAGGACGTTTGCGCCCGGATGCTTGGGTTATAGCGTCACCACAGCTTTGTTTCGTAAACGGCGCCAATGCCAGCAAGCGTTCATCCCCAAATGGTTGAAGATTAAGGGTTGAAAGGTTGAGCGCGGGAATTGCTGGAAAGTTGCGGATGCAAGCAGCCGCGGTCATGCAGCCGGAGGGCTGGTTCAGTCCGGCTGTTTTGTTTTTGCGCGAACACATGGGGTTTGACTCGGCGGCTGGGCAAACGTAAATTTCCAGCCGAATGCTGGTTGCTGAATCAAAGGTGGCGAGTGCGAATGCGGTTGACTCGCCTGATGCCAATCCGAATCGTTCCTGGAAACAAATCGTGGAACCGGTGGAGCCTTTTCTTCAGGCGGTCACGCGGCAATTGATCCGGCAGGTCAACGATTTTGATCCGCAAATCATTCCCTATGCGCAATACGCCCTGAACGGCGGCGGGAAACATTTGCGTCCCACGATTCTGGCGCTGTCCGCCGGCGCGCTCGGCAAGGTCACGGAGGCGCACGTGACGGCGGCGGTCATCATTGAAATGGTGCACCTGGCCACGCTGGTGCATGACGATGTGATGGACGAGGCGGAAATCCGCCGCGACCAGCTCACGCTGGCGGCCAATTGGGGCAACGAAATCGCCGTGCTGTTCGGTGATTGTCTGTTTGCGCAGGCGTTGAAACTGGCGGCCAGCTTTCCAACGCCGGAAGTTTGCCGCGCCGTCGCGATGGCGACGAACACGGTTTGTTCCGGGGAAATTTTGCAGACGCAGCACCGCCACAAGTTTCAAATCTCGCGGCGCGAGTATTTCCGTGTCATCGAAATGAAAACCGCCGAACTGTTCACGCTGGCGTGCGATTTGGCGGCGTTTTTGAGCGGGGCGACGCCGAAACGGCGCGCCGCCTTGCGGCAATTCGGCGCGGCGTTCGGCACGGCGTATCAGGTTTATGACGATTGCGTGGATTTGTTCGGGACGGAAGCGCTGGCCGGCAAATCACTGGGCACGGATTTGGCGAAGGGCAAATTGACGTGGCCGGTGCTGTTGGCGTGGGAACGCGCGAACGCCGCCGACCGGGCGCGGCTGGAGAACCTGGTCGAAAACTGGCAGCCGGAAAATTTGTCCGTCGTGAACGAATTGCTGGCCAGATATGAAACCTTTGGGCCGTCGCAGGAAGTCATCGCGCGCTATTTGGAGCAGGCGCGGCGGGGATTGCGGGTTTTGCCGGAATCCGGCGGGCGCGCGGGATTGTTCGGTCTGGCGGATTTTTTAGCGCAACAAACCGACGCCCTGGCGGTTTGTATTTGAATAAACATGATTATGTCCGCTCCAGTCAGACGCACGGATGATTCAGAGACGCCCGTGCCGGTGGATGAAGAGTTACTGGTGCAGCGGACGCGGCGTGGCGATTTGGAGGCTTACGATGAATTGGTGCGGCGCCATCAGGAGCGCATCTACGCGACGATTTATCACATGACTGCCAATCACGAGGACGCCAACGACCTGGCCCAGGAATCGTTCATCAAGGCGTTTCAGGCGCTGAAATCCTTCAAAGGCGGCTCCAGTTTTTACACCTGGCTGTACCGGATTGCGGTCAACAAAACGATTAATTTCCTCAAACAGCGCAAGAACCGCATTCACATGAGCCTGAACGACTTGGACTTCAAAGCCGAGCACGACCCGGATTTAATGGCCTTGATTTCGGACAAAACACCGCGCCGCGAGGTTGGTTTGGCGGAATTGCAGGAAAAATTGAACGCGGCATTGTTGAAACTGTCTGAACCTCATAGATTGGTCGTTGTTCTGCACGATGTGCAGGGACAATCACACGAAGAGATTGCAAAGATTATGGATTGCAACATTGGCACTGTTCGGTCGCGGCTGTTTTACGCCCGGCAGCAATTACAGGCGTTGTTGTCCGATTACTTGAAGTAAGAAGTATGAACGAAAACGAAAACAACTTCGAGTCGTTGCGCCGCTTGCTGGTTCTCAAACGGCACGAAACGCCACCGCCGGGATATTTCAACTATTTTTCACGCCAGGTCCTGCAACGAATCCGCGCCGGCGACACCGGAAAATCAGCCAACTGGTTGAACGAATTGTTTGGTCAGGCGCTTTGGCCGGGAAAATTGTTGCAAGCGTTTGATGTGAAACCGGTGTTTGCGAGCGCGTTTGCCGGAGCGCTTTGTTTGCTGCTGTTTCTCGGAATTGTTTATACGGAACGCCCGGATTTCACGTCGCAGCCGCTTCTGCAGCCCGCCTCCACCGTCGCTTCGTTCGCCGCCGTGTCGCCATCCCTGTCCCAGCCAGTGGACCAAATAGGGATCGTGTCCAGCACCGATCCAGTGCTCAGCCTTCAACCGGTCGCTTCGCTTTTTGGACAGCAAACTTCGCTCGCCCAGCCGGTCAGCTTTTCACTTCCCGGCAACTGATCCGATTTGAAATGCGTTGCGCGCTTGAAACGCCGCCGCGCTTGTCATTAAATCGGGCGGGTGCCAACCAAAGTCATCGCGGTCGCCAACCAAAAGGGCGGCGTGGGCAAGACAACCACTGCCGTCAATCTTGCTGCGTGCCTCGCCGCGCTAGGCCAACGCGTGCTCTTGTTTGACCTCGACCCGCAGGCCAACGCCACCAGCGGCCTCGGCCTGGAAAAAACCGAGGGCGCCAGCGCGTATCGGGTTTTGCTGGGGGAAGGCAGCCTCCTCGACAAAATCAAAAGCACCGCCTTCGAGCGGCTGGCAGTTGTACCGGCCGAAGTGGATTTGTGCGCCGCCGATCTCGAACTGGCACGAATGGAAAATCATCTGCTCCGCGTTGCCGGCGTGTTGCGGCCCGTGCTGGAATCGCAACGATTTGACGTGGTCTTGATTGACTGCCCGCCGTCACTGGGCATTCTCACCCTGAACGCCTTTGCCGCGAGTGATGGTTTGCTCGTGCCGTTGCAATGCGAATATTACTCGCTCGAAGGCATTTCCATGATGAACCGCGTGCTCAACCAGTTGCGCGACGCGGGCATCAATCCGCGCCTCGACCTTTTCGGCGTCGTGATGACGATGTTCGATGGCCGGACGAAACTTTCCAACGAGGTCGTCAGCGAAGTCCGCAATCAGCTCGGCGCGCGCGTGTTTGAAACCGTGATTCCGCGCAGCACGCGCCTCGCCGAAGCGCCGAGTTTCGGCAAACCGATCATCCATTACGACAAATACAGTTCCGGCGCGGCGGCTTATGAACTGCTCGCGCAGGAAGTCTTGAAACGGCTGGCGGGTTGATTTGTTTCTGCATTCCAAATTTGACATTCTCAAGCCATGCTGAAGCGCACGCCACTTTTTACCGCGCACCAGAAACTCGGCGGCAAACTCATCGAGTTCGGCGGCTGGGAAATGCCGGTGCAATACACCAGCATCACGGACGAACACCTCGCCGTCCGCCAAGCCGCCGGCATCTTCGACATCTCGCACATGGGTGAAGTCACCGTCAGCGGTTCGGGCGCGGCGGAATTTCTGAATTCTGTTCTCACGAACGACATCCGCAAGCTCGCGCCCGGCGAAGGCCAATACACCCTGATGTGCAACGAACGCGGCGGCGTCATTGACGATCTGTATGCCTACCGGTTGTCCGGCGAGGTTTTTTTTCTGGTCATCAACGCCTCGCGCATCGAACCGGATGTTGCCTGGTTGCAGGCGCAGGCTGCCCATTTTCCGCGTCGAAACGAATTGCGGCTTACTGACGCTTCACACAATTACGCCGCTGTGGCCGTGCAAGGCCCGCGCGTCCGCGAATTCATCGAAACTTGCATTCCGGGCGATTCAAATTCGGCCATGCGTGTGGGTCGCGTAACTGAATTGAAGAAAAACCAGATCGCCGGCTTTCACTTTGAACAAGGTGGTTTGCTCGTCTCGCGCACCGGCTACACCGGCGAAGACGGATTCGAAATCGTCGGTTCGGACGAAGCCATCCGGCACGTTTGGGACGCTCTGCTCACTGCCGGGCACGCGTTCGGCATCAAGCCGTGCGGTCTCGGCGCGCGCGACACACTACGCACGGAAGTTTGCTACCCGCTTTACGGCCATGAGCTGGACGAGCAAACCACGCCCATCGAGGCCGGACTCGGATTTTTTGTCGCACTCGACAAAGGCGAATTCAATGGACGCTCCGTTCTCGCGGAACAAAAAGCCAACGGCACGAAGAAAAAACTCGTCGCGTTCAAGATGGTCGGGAAATCCGCGCCGCCGCGACCGCATTATCCGATCTGGGTGAACGGCGCGAACGCCGGCGTCGTCACCAGCGGCACGCAAAGCCCGTCGCTCGGCATCGGCATTGGCATGGGCTACGTGCCAACGGAATTTGCGAAGACTGACACGAAGATCGAAATTGAAATCCGCGGCAAACGTTTTGCCGCCATCATCGTGCCCAAGCCGATTTACCGGAAAAATTGATGGAGGGAGGGCGGGGCGCAAATCAACTTTTGGTAATGAACCAGGAAGTCAGCCACGGAGTGGCGGAAGGCAATAGCCCACGGCGTCAGCCGTGGGAACCGGGTGAAAAAGCCATAAGCCCCGGAAGGGGCGGGAGAATCCCGCTTTCCAGACGAACTTTCTTTCGCCGCTACGCGGCTCGGAATCTGCAACATTCAACCCCACGGCTGACGCCGTGGGCTACTCTCTGTCGCTGCTCCGCAGCTATTGGACGCCGCTTTCAAAAGCTGATTTGCACCGGAGCAGTTGTTGCCGTTCCCGACGGCGCTTGACTTTCTAATCAGCCATATTAGCGTCTGGCAGTGGCGGGCAGTGCGGCGGGAGTATCCGCAAAATTGATTCAATCATGATCAATTCGACGATTTCTGTGGGCGGAATGTGACGCCGGAGCTTTCTAAATTAAATGAACGCATGATGGAAACATCCCAAAATCCTTATCTGGTACTCGTTTTGTTGATGGCGGTGGCCGTGGCGTTTGCGCTCGGGCCGCTGGCGGCGGCGTGGGCCTGGGCCAGGTTCTTTTCGCCGAAAAAACCGGGCCGGGACAAGAACGCCATCTACGAATGCGGCCTGGAATCCAAAGGCGACGCCTGGATTTCCTTCCGGTCGGAGTATTATCTTTATGCGATCATTTTCCTGGTATTCGACGTGGAAACAGTTTTTCTGCTGCCGTTTGCGGTTTCCTTTGGCGGGCTTTCGGTGGGTGCATTTCTGGCCATGGTGATTTTTCTCCTGCTGCTGGTGGAAGGACTGGTCTGGGCGTGGCGGAAGGGAGTGCTGACGTGGAAATGAAAAATAAGAACGGGGCAATGGAATGATGGAATAATGACGAACAGCTCAACACTCCAACACTCCAACACTCCATTCCACCGGCCAGTTTGGTGGGGCGAGGCTGCTGACGAGCCGCCGCCGCTCCGCTTTGGCGCGCCGAATCCGGCTCGCGGGGACGCTCGCCCCACCGGAAGCTGAAACCGTACGACTGCCTTTTGTTTACCATGATTGATGAAGGCCTAAGAAGCGAGTTGCAGAAACAAGGAGTTTACACCACCACCCTGGAGGAGTTGTACAACTGGGGTCGGGCCAATTCCGTGTGGCCGCTGACGTTCGGTCTGGCCTGTTGCGCCATTGAAATGATTGCGACGTCCATGGCCCGGTATGACCTGGCCCGGTTTGGCGCGGAAGTGTTCCGGCCTTCGCCCCGGCAGGCCGACCTGATGATTGTGGCCGGGACGGTCACCAAGAAAATGGCCCCGCTGGTGGTGCGGCTCTACAACCAGATGCCCGAGCCCAAATACGTCATCGCCATGGGCTCGTGCGCGATTTCCGGCGGGCCGTTCAAGCAGGGCTACAACGTGCTCAAGGGCATTGACCGGTATATCCCGGTGGACGTGGCGATTCCCGGCTGTCCGCCGCGGCCGGAGGCGCTGATCCACGCCATCATGACCTTGCAGGAAAAAATCCTGAACCAAAAACTCACCGGGCCGGACCGTCCGCGGCATCTCAACGCCGACGCGCCCGGCGAATTTCCGGTTCCGGCCTACGGCGAACACGATCTCGAACCGTCAAAGAACCCCGAAGTCTGGCAGCCGCCAATAATGACCGGAAAATGAGAATTTAACAAGGAATCCAGGAATCCAGGAACAAATAAATCCTGGCTTCCTGGTTTCCTGATAAAAAATCCCGTGGAAACCCCCGAACAAATCAAGTCGCGCCTCGAAGCAGCAGTGCCCGGAGCGAAGATTGAAATTCTCCCGAACGATTGTCCGGCGGGCGAACGTTCGCTGCTGGTGGACACGGCCCATGTGCTGGCGGTGGCGAAATTTCTTCGGGACGACGCACAACTCCGCCTCGATTTCTGCTCGAACGCGACCGGCGTGGACTGGCCGGAGACGGAAGTCACCGGAAAAATCAAGGTGAAGAGGGTTGTGGACGGCGTGGAAAAGGAAGTCGAGGAAGTGAAGAAGACCGTGCGGCCCGGTTGTCTCGAAGTGGTTTATCACCTGTATTCGATGGAATTGAAACACGGGCCGGTGGTTTTGCGCCAGCGCACGGCCAATCGCGACCACGAAGCACCCGCGGTTTCGCTGACACCCGTGTGGCGCGGTTGCGAGTTTCAGGAACGCGAAGTTTATGACTTGTACGGCATCCGGCTGGAAGGCCATCCCGATTTGCGGCGCATCCTGATGTGGGACGGGTTCAAGGGTTTCCCGATGCGCAAGGATTACGTGCCGCCTGATGATTTTGAATACGAACCGACGCCGCACGACGAGGTGCTGGAGCAGGCCAGAAAACATTATCCGCCGGAGGTGAAAGCGTGAGCGTCGTCGCCGACATGCCGCCGAAGAATTACGAAATCCTGCCGAAGACGAGCGAGACCGGCGAACCGATCGGCGAGCTCCTCGAAATCTCGATGGGGCCGCACCATCCGTCCACGCACGGCGTGTTCCGCATGGACGTGGTGCTGGACGGCGAAACCGTCGTGAAGCTCAAGCCGGTGTTCGGCTATCTCCACCGCAACCACGAGAAAATCGCCGAGAACATTTCCTATCTGGGCTCGATGCCCTACACGGACCGGCTGGATTATTTTTGTTCGATGACGAACAACTGGGCCTACGCGCTCACCGTCGAGAAACTCGCGGGCTTGCCGGTTCCGGAGCGCGCCGAATACATCCGCGTCATCATGGCGGAGTTGACGCGCCTGCAAAATCACACCTGTCTCATCGGCTTTTTTGTGCAGGACATGGGTGCGCTGGGCACGCCGCTGATGTATGCCTTCCGCGAGCGCGAAAAAATCCTCGACCTCTTCGAGTCGGTGAGTGGCGCGCGCATGATGTGCAATTACATGCGTTTCGGCGGCGTCCGCTGCGACGTCACGGCCGAGTGGCTGGCCCAGGCGAAGCAATTGGTGGACGGCTACAACAAATTCCTCGACGAATTTGAAGCGCTGTTCACGGAGAATGAAATCGTCCTCGCGCGCACCCAGAAAGTCGGCGTGCTGCCCAAAGAACTGGCCGTCAGCGCCTCCATTACCGGCCCGATGCTTCGCGCCTCGGGTGTGAATTACGACCTCCGGAAGGTGGACAAATACGGCATCTACGGACGGTTTGACTTCAAGGTGCCGCTGGGCGAACACGGCGACGTTTATGACCGCTACATGATCCGCATTTTGGAGGTGCGCGAGAGCGTGAAAATTCTGCAGCAGGCGCTGCGCGACATTCCGTCCGGACCGGTCATGGACCCAAAAGCGAAGTTGCGGGGATTCCGTCCGAAGGCGGGTGAAGCCTACGGGCGGATCGAAGCCCCGAAAGGTGAGCTGGGCTTTTATCTTATCAGCGACGGTTCGGCCAATCCGTATCGCTATCGCGTGCGACCGCCCAGTTTCATCAATTTGACCATTCTCGAGGACATGTGCCTCGGCCACCGGATATCGGACACCGTGGTCATCCTGGGCAGTGTGGACATCGTGCTGGGCGAGGTGGACCGATGAAAAATAATTCGGAGTTCGGAGTTCGGAGTTCGGAGTTCGGGGTTCGATGTCTCCATCGTCCTCGTTCTCGTCCTCGTCCCTCGAACAGTTTAAGATTCAATCGAGAACGAGTACGAGGACGACGACGAGGACGAAGTTTGAATGGCGGTTTGCTGCGAATTTTGGATCCTGGACTTCAGCCTTTGGCCTTTAGCCTTTGAATTAATTTATGCTCGGCGAACAAATCATCAAGGGCATGGCGGTGACCGCCAGGAACTTCTTCGGGAGCTACGTCTCGAAGGACCGGCTCACCACCGTGCAATATCCCGAGGAACGCCTGCCGCCGAAGGAAAACACCCGGCAGTTTCCGTTCCTGGTCTATGACGGTGACGACTGGGAAAAAGGGCTGCGCTGCGTGGCCTGCCAGATTTGCGAGAAGGAATGTCCGCCCCAGTGCATCTACATCGTCAAAAGCAAGGACAAGAAGCCGGATTACAAGGGCCAGCCCCAGCTTTATCCGGCCACGTTCGACATTGATATTTCGGTGTGCATGAGCTGCCAGATCTGCGTCGAGGTCTGCCCGTTCGACGCCATCAAGATGGACACCGGGTTTGAATTGAGCACCGACGACCGTTTCGGCGGCCTGTTGTTCTCGAAGGACAAGCTCGCCAAGTCAAACGAGCATTTCCGCAAAATTCATCCCACGGAAGCGGCGGCGGTGGATGAACACTTGGCCGGGGAAAAGGCCAGGGCGGAGGCCAAAGCCAAAGCCGCCGCCGAAGCCAAGCCCAAGGCGGCTGCGGCTCCGCCGGCCAACCCCGCCTGATGATTCGTCCGAGAGCAAAGTTAAATGTGCGTGACTGACCAGCTTCCGAAGGCGGGTCGCACCGAAAAAGACTTTGCGCCGAACCGATGCCAGCCAGCGTGAGACTTGCTTCACGGGCCAGTTACCGTTATCTTAACGCCATGAAAATGGCCGACAGGTGATCGTGGCCATGGACGGGAGCAAACCCATTCCCATCGGCACTTTGAAAAGCATCATTGAGGGTAGCGGTTTGGACGCGGAAGATTTCCGCTGAATTCTCCTTTCCTTCGTTGCCCATTCCTTTGCCCCCCGAAAACCGAGTGTGAGGAAATCGTGCGCCGAGTGGAGAGCCTGTTCGCGCTGGCCGGCCTGATTGAAGCACGGCTGAGAGCGGCGCAGCGCCAGAAGGAGGCGCTTACGCCCGCGATTCGGGCAATATGCGTCTCAGTTTCGACTCGTCAGGAGCCTCGCCCTCCCGTGCTTCAAGGCCGGAGCGGATAAGCGCCGGGCGTGCGGGCGTCCTGTTTTGACCAGCCGAGCAATTGCTGGATGTCAGCGGGCAGAGTGTCTTCCGCGACCGGTTTCGGGAAAGCGCGGACCAGTTCGAAGTTCTTCAATTCCGGACTTTTGAGGACGGAACCATACCCACCGGGGAAATACTGGCTGTGCGCCTCGAATTCGGGATGGAGTTTCTGAAATTCTGCCAGCGTCCCGAATTGGGCCGTGCAATTCTCGCCCTCCGCCGGGCTCCAGACCAGCAGCGGCCGCGACGCGGTGTCGCCGCCGCGCACATAGACATTGTCGTCGAATTGCCTGACCTGCGGCCGGGTGAGTTTGCCGCACAGGACCTTCGTCTGCTCGAAGCGCAACAGGGCCTTGGGAAACTGCGCGTCCGCCACCAGCAGGTTGCCGGCGAATACGTGGCCCTCCCGTTTGTCCACGTCCGGGCCGGTGCTGGGATGCCACCCGAAGTGGTCGCCGACCGCGCTGCGTTCCGTGCGTTCAAAGGAGGCGACGGTGTTAACGAGGGTGTTGTGATAGACGCGGACGTTGGAGCTGTTGAGGACGCGGACGCCCTTGTCGCAATTGACGAACACGTTGCCGGCGCAGATCGCGCCCTTGGAAATCTCGAAGAAGAATCCGTCAACGCAGCCCTCGATCCAGTTGTTGACGAACACGCCGTCCACGTTGCCGACGTCATACCAGATGCCGTTCGAGTGCGGTTGATCAATGACGAGATTGTCCCGGCAGGTGACGCGGTAGGATTGATTGAAGATCTTCACCGCCGAGGGGAAATAGCCGGTGATTTCCTCGACATTGTTCCGGGCAAAGATGTTTTTCTCCAGGAGACAATCCGCCGAACCAATGAGGTAGATGCCCTCGGTGCCGGTGTCGCTGATGAGGCAGTTCCGCAGCGTGAACCGGTCGCCGCGGAAATAACCGGCCACGCGCGAGCAATGGGAGATCGTCACGTTTTCCAGGGTCGTCCCGACAACATCCTTGCCGAAGGTGGCGGGATCCGCCAGGCCCTCGGGTTCCTTGCCCTCCACTTCGAGCGCACGGTAGGCATATTGGGTGAACGTGATGCCGCGAATCACCGGTCCCTTGCCGTCCGAGGTTTTTCCGTGGCATGGGCCGGTCGTCCGGGTCAGCGCGCCGTCGTAAGCGGTGATTTCGACCAGGTGGTTCGCCGGGTTGATGCCGATGTAAATCCGGCTGGCATCGTAATCGATGTAGAACGAATTCGTGTCCACGTCTCCGTCCCAGCCAACGGTCTTCAACGAGCGGCCATCCACGAAAACCATGTCGCTGTTGAAAAGCCAGAGGGGAGTTTTCCGGCCTTCACGATCGCGGCGCCACCAGCTTTGAGGTTTCATCGGGAACAGGTTTGACCACGTCATGCTCCAGAGGCCATTGCTCTGGGCTTCCCACTTGTCGGCCACCCGGGTGCCTTTCAATACCGGCTGCTCGTCGACGTACGGTTGCAGGGTGATGCCCTGGTTCAATTTCAACCCGCCGGTGCGGTAGGTTCCCCCGCGCAGGATGATGGCGTCGCCGGTGACCGCCCGGGCGATGGCTGATTCGAGAGTCGTGGGCTCGGCGAGGGATGTGCCCGCGGCATCAGGGTTTCCATCCGGTGCCACATAATGGATGTGCGCGGCGTCTTTGGGCAGGGCGTAGTTCTGCGGGATCGGGCCGTAGGGGCCGCCGGAAGGCTGGGCTGGTCCGGTCAGAGGGCCAAGCAGGAACAGCAAATAAAGGAGCAGGAAAGATTGAAACCGTCTTGATGAATGTGAGTTCATATCGTTCTTTTTCAGCAGCATGTTCGGTGAGGGCAAAAGCCAATGCCTGATCTGGGGGGCCATCGCGGGTGTAAACTACCCGGTCGTGGGAAAACTGTCAATGGGTTACTCTCGACCCGCTTCCGGTCCGCGGGTCCCAACCACGGCTTGTCCCGGCCGGAGACCGGCCGGCGACCTGTCTTCGCCGGAGGCTCCCGTCTTCACTGAGTTTACGTCTTCGCATCGCTTCGACGCGGCAACCCGCCAACGGTGAAGCCTTTCTCGCGGAGAAAGCAAAGAAGGAAGGCGTCAAAAACCACGGCCAGCGGTCTGCAATACAAGGTCATCAAGTCCGGTACGGGCGAGTCCCCCAAGCTGACCGATACGGTGAAGATGCATTATCACAGCACGTTGATTGATGGGACGATCTTTGACAGTTCGGTGCAGCGCGGTCAGCCCGTTACCTTTCCGGTCGGCGGCGTGATCCCGGGCTGGGTCGAGGCGTTGCAACCGATGAAGGTTGGCGACAAGTGGCAGTCGTTCATCCCGGCCAAACTGGCCTACGGCGACCAGAGCCCGGGCCCGGCGATTCCTCCCAATAGCGTATTGATCTTCGAGGTGGAATTGCTCGGTATCGAGAAGTGAGGCCGGAGGCTTAACCGCAAAGAACACAGAGAGCGCAGAGAAGAAATCACCCGTCTCCATTATACTTCGACGCGACAAGCTGGTGGGCAGAGAATCCAGAAAACTGAAGTTAACCGCGAACCAAAATATACGAACACGTTTTAAAAAAGAAGTTTTTCGCGTGTTTCGAGTATTTCGCGGTTCCCCGAGCTATTTGGCGGCTTTTCTGTCCTCTTGGAATCTTTTGATTTCGGCGATTTTCGCTTTAAAGACTTGTTCCCGGATCATGCCGTTGGAGTGCTCTCCGCCGAGCGGAATTTCACAAATGAACTGCGAACAATCTTCGGTCACCACGGCCATGTTCGGTGCCCAGCCGCCTTCGTCCGGTCCGAAGAATCCCTTTTTCACGGCGTCAGGGACTTTGTCCAGTTCGCTCTCATGCCGGACAAATACCAGGACCAGGGCTTTGTTGAACACCGTGTAGAAGCCGGCCAAAGCGTTGCCGCCGCCCTGGCCCATCGGCTCGACCTGCCCGAAAAAGGAATCCCAGACCATGATGAAACCGATCGGCTTCTTTTCCGCCTTCGCCTTTTTCTTGGCCGCTTCCAAATCCGCCAGCCGGAAGGCCCGGTTCAGTCCCAGGATCATGGGTCGGTTCTGCCGGGCGATGTAAAATCCCTCTTCATAAGGGTCGTAATGGTATTTCTGTGCGAGGTCGTCCGGCAGGTTGCTGAAAAGAACTTTTGCCCGGCTGACACCGTTCGTCGTGGTATGGGAAAAAAGGATGCAGTCCGGCAGCTTCTTTACGTCGGTGACATCTTCATATTTCTTTCCGTCCAAGGTCGTTATGTCATCGGCGCGGCAGGTCATCAAAGCCAAACCGGCCGCGATGAGGAGGCACCGGTATTTCATTGCTGACGCTCCGCGAATTAAGAAGAATGGGTTCATAATACCGACTTTGACGCGTTGGGAATGGGCGTCAAGCGTAAAATGGGGACCCGCCTTCGTTTGCCACCGGCCTTCTCTTCTTGATTTGTGAAGAATAATTAATGATGCTGGAGATCGCTCTGGAACTCGAGGGGCGAACCATGTTTGAAACGCTGGACCAAATTTTTGTCACATTGAAGCATCAGGCGGTGGCATTTTTCCCTGATGTCTGGCAGCCGCTGGTTTCCGCCCTGATTTCGATTGCGTTCATCCCGCTGGTGTTTGCCACCTTGTTTGCCGTCGTCACGATTTTTGAGCGCAAGGGCATCGGCCGCATCCAGAACCGCTACGGCCCCAATCGCGTGGGCATTCCGTTGACCAAAATCCGCCTGTGCGGTTTCGGCCAGTTCATCCCCGACGGCCTGAAAATGCTGACCAAGGAGGACATCGTGCCGCGCGCGGCGGACAAGGTGGTGCATTTTCTGGCGCCGGTCGTCCTGCTCGTTCCCGTGCTGCTGGCCTATGCGGTGCTGCCGATGGGTCGCAACATGACCGCGGTGGATCTTGATGCGGGGGTGCTGTTTTTCTTCGCCGTGGGCGGGGCGGTGGAACTGTCGGTGTTCATGGCCGGCTGGTCGAGCCATAACAAATACTCCCTGCTGGGCGCCATGCGCGCGATTGCGCAGATGATCAGCTACGAAATCCCGCTCATCCTTTCCGCCGTCACGGTCATCATGATCGTCGGTTCGCTCAAGACCGTGGACATCGTCGCGGCGCAAAATCATTACCTCTTTGGCCTGGCGCACTGGTTTGTGTTCACGCCGTGGGGCCTGGCCGGGTTTATCCTGTTTTTTATTTCGTCGCTGGCCGAATCCAACCGCACGCCGTTCGACCTGCCAGAGGCGGAATCCGAAATCATTGCGGGCTATTTCACGGAGTATTCCGGCTTCAAATTCGCGCTGTTTTTCCTCGGTGAATACCTCGGCATGTTTGCCGTGAGCGGGCTGGGCATCACGCTGTTCCTGGGCGGCTGGACCGCGCCGTTTTCGTTCCTGACCTGGGTGCCGTCGTATGTCTGGTTCTTTGCCAAGCTGTTGGCGCTGGTTTTCACGTTCATCTGGATCCGCGGCACGCTGCCCCGCCTCCGCATGGACCAGCTCATGAATTTCGCCTGGAAATTCATGCTGCCCATGTCGCTGGTCAACATCATCGCGGCGGGCGCCTGGCATTTTCTGGGCGCGGGCTGGCTGCGCTGGGCGTTCTGCTCGGCCCTGATTTTTGGCTCGTATGCCATCCTCGGTTGGGGATTGATGCAAAATCAAAAACTCGGCAAACGCACTTATCGCTTTGCCGATTAAACTCCCGTGTCACCCGTATTCGTCATCATCGCATTTGTGACGCTCCTGGCCGCGGCGGCGGCGATGAGCCTGCGCAACCTGGTGCATTGCGCGCTGTCGCTGGTGGTGGCGCTGGCCGGGCTGGCGGCGCTTTACCTGCAACTCGACGCGCAGTTCGTCGGCTTCGCCCAAATCCTCGTCTATGTCGGCGCGGTCGCCATCCTCATCGTGTTCGCGGTGTTGCTGACGCGCAGCGATGCGACGCCGAACCAGGCCATTCTTGCGCCCGGCTGGATTGTCGGAATTTTGGTTTCTGCTGTCGTCTTCGCCATGCTCGGCTGGGCGGCGCTGAACAGTCCGGGACTGCCAAGGGAAATGCCGCCAACGCCCGAAGCCACCGTCAAAAACATCGGTGACCTGCTGATGACCCGGTATGTCCTGCCGCTCGAAGTCATTGGCCTGCTGCTGACGGCGGCGTTGATTGGCGCGGTCATCATCGCGATGAAGGAAGAAACTCCAAAATCTTGTAGCAGCCGACGTGAGTCGGCTCCATCTGAAAAATTAGAGCGGACTGATCCCGCTTTGCGGGACGGCTACGAAGCTGAAAAGGGAGATGGCGTATGACTCCATTGCAAGGCTGTCTGCTCGTTTCGGCGTTGTTGTTCGCCATCGGCCTGGCGGGTGCGGTCACGCGGCGCAATGCCATCCTTGCGCTGGTCGGCATCGAACTGATGTTGAACGCGGCGAACCTGAATTTCATTGCCTTCTGGCGTTACGGCCCACATCCCGAGGCGTTGACGGGCATGATGATCGTGATTTTCTCCATCGCCATCGCGGCGGCGGAAGCGGCGGTGGGCCTGGCGCTCATCATTGCAATTTATCGCCATTACCGGACCGCCAACCTGGATGAAATGAAGAATTTGAAGGGATGACCTGGATTGCCCAAAATCTCTGGCTGATTCCGGTGCTGCCGCTCGCGGCGGCGGATGGAATAGGCGCGGAGCGCCGCAAGACGGTAGCCCACGGCGTCAGCCGTGGGATTCCGGATCGGAACAAGACAAGCCCCGTAGGGGCGGCAGAATAAACGCGTATGGCCCACACCGACACCAACCTGCTCGTCCACATGATTTTCAGCACGAAAGACCGTGTGCCGCTACTGGACGCGGGACTGAAATCACGCCGGTTTCCCTACATGGGTGGCATCGTTCACGAACTTGGCGGGATCGCTTTGCTCGTCAATGGACCCAGCGATCACGTTCACATGCTTCTGCTGCTTCCAGCCAAAACTACCCTTTCGGAAATCGCCAGCAAGGTGAAGGCGAATTCCAGTGGTTGGGTTCATCGCGAGTTTCCAGGCAAAGGGACGTTCGCGTGGCAGACCGGTTATGCGGCATTCACGGTGAGCCATTCGCAAAAACAGTCGGTGTTGGACTACATCGCAAATCAGGAAGAACATCATCGCAAGCTTTCATTCAAAGAGGAATTGATTGCCTTCCTCGAGAAGCACGAAATCCAATACGACGAGCGTTACATTTTCGAATGAAAGTTGCGTTGCATATTTTTCTGCCGCCCCTGACGGGGCTTGGTTTGTTTTCGACCATTGACCCACGGCTTGCGCCGTGGGCTACCATCTGCCACCGCTACGCGGTTATCCGATGACCTGGATTGCCCAAAATCTCTGGCTGATTCCGGTGCTGCCGCTGGTGGCGTCGGGCGTGATTGCCGTCAACAAGCAACCGCAGCGCAAGCTCGCGGTGACGCTGGCCATCGGTTCGATGGTCCTGGCCTTCCTGCTTTCGCTGTGCGCGTTCAGCGCCACGCTCATCCACCACGGCGACAATGGCGCCTTCCGCGAAGTGGCTGGTTTTAACTGGCTCCAGTTCGGCGGACAATGGCTCCAGCTCGGCTGGGTGCTGGACCCGCTTACGGCCATCATGCTGGTGATGGTTTCGTTCGTCAGCCTGCTGATTTTCATCTTCAGCGTCGGCTACATGGCGCACGACGAAAATTTCACGCGGTTCTTTTGTTTCATGTCGCTCTTCGCGGCGGCGATGCTCGGCGTGGTCATCGCCAACAACCTGCTCCTGTTCTTTGTCTGCTGGGAAATCGTCGGCCTGACCAGCTACCTGCTCATCGGGTTCTGGTATCACAAGCCGAGCGCGGCGGCGGCGGCGAAAAAGGCCTTCATCACCACGCGCATCGGCGACCTCGGCCTGCTGTTGGGCATGGTCTGGCTTTATACCGAAACCGGCACATTGAACTTTTACGCGGACGGCAGCGGCTGCCTCGAACATTCCGCCCTCGCCGCGATGGTCACGCACATGACCGCCGCCGGTATGGCGGTGTCCACGGCCATCGGGTTGCTGATTTTCCTTGGCGCGGTCGGCAAGTCCGGCCAGTTGCCGTTGCACGTGTGGCTGCCGGATGCGATGGAAGGCCCCACACCGGTCAGCGCGCTGATTCACGCGGCGACAATGGTGGCGGCGGGTGTTTTCCTCGTGGCCCGGGTTTATCCGTTGATGAGTGTTCATCCCGAGGGCGCTGCGGCTGAGACCACGGCGCTGACGGTGGTGACGTGGATCGGCGCGCTCACGGCGATTTTTGCCGCGTCCATTGCGGTAGCGCAGACGGACATCAAACGCATCCTGGCCTATTCCACGGTTTCGCAACTCGGTTACATGATGCTGGGTCTGGGGGTCGGCGGCGTGGCGGTCGGCATGTTCCATCTTATCACGCACGCCTTCTTCAAGGCGCTGTTGTTTCTCGGGTCCGGCTCGGTCATCCACGGCTGCCACGAGGAGCAGGACGTGCGGAAGATGGGCGGACTGAAAAAATTCATGCCGGTGACGTTCGCCACTTATGCCATCGGCATGTTGGCACTGGCGGGATTTCCGCTGTTCTTCTCCGGCTTCTGGAGCAAGGATGAAATCCTGCACGCGGCGCATGGCTGGTCGGTGTCGCATATTCCGTTCCTGCTCGGTTGCGCCGGGGCGTTGCTCACGGCGTTTTACATGACGCGCCAGGTCGCGCTCGTTTTCTTCGGTGAATACCGTGGCGGCGTTCGGCAGAACGCCGCTGATTCTCATTCCCATGGAAAGAGTCGGCCGCTTTCTTCCGAAAGCAGCTACGTGGATCAGCACCCGCACGAAAGCCCCGCCGTCATGACCGTCCCGCTCGTCATCCTCGCGGGGTTCGCCATTTTATTGGGCTTCATCGGGACGCCGGCCTGGCCGTGGTTTGACGGTTTTCTCAACGGCGAACCGGCCGGATTCAATTTCGCCAAATTGACCGAGGGCGGCACGCTCGGCCTGATGCTGGCGTCCGCGGTGATTGTGTTTGCCGGGCTCGGCTTGGGTTGGTGGTTCTACGGCAAACGCCAGCGGAAGACGGCGGAAGAACCCGATGCGCTGCAGGTCATGCAGCCGGGCGCTTTCGCACTGCTGGAGAATAAATATTTCGTGGACGAGTTTTACGACGCAACCGTTGTCCGTTTCAACGCTTGGACGGCGCAGGTTTGCGATTTCCTCGACCGCTGGATTTGGGGCGGGGTGGTGCTGCTGGTCACCTGGGTGACGCTGGGGCTGGCGCGGCTCTACCGGTTCACGGATGAATTCGTCGTGGACCTGGGTTTTGACACCGGCTGTGAAACCCTGCGGGAGGGCGGCGGCGAAATTTCGAAATGGCATACCGGCCGCGTGCAAACCTATCTCCGTATCATCGGCATGGCGCTGGTGGTGCTGGTTCTTTTCCTGATTTGGGGGCGCAAGTCATGAATCTGCCCTGGTTAACCATCCTGATCCTGGTTCCGCTGTTCGGCGGCATCGTTGTTGCCGCCCTGGGCGCAGAACAAAAGCAGCTCACCCGCGGGCTGACGCTGGCTTTCAGCCTCGTGGCACTGACGGGGGCGTTGTGCCTTTGGAAACATTTTGATGCCGCTTCCGGCGAACTCCAGTTCAACGAACGCCATGCCTGGGTACCGTCACTGGGCATCGAATACCGGCTGGGCGTGGACGGGCTCGGCCTGTTGATGGTGCTGTTGACGGCGATTGTCGTGCCGCTGTCCATCCTGGCGTCCGGAAGTTTGTTTGATGGTAGGGCGGGCAGCCTGCTCGCGATTCATCGGAGTCCTCCGCCCGCCGCTGGTGTGCGTGGCGACGACGGCGCGCACGGAGTGACGCGCCCTACCCAGGGCGGCTCACACATTTATTACGCGCTGGTGTTGTGGTTGCAGGCGGGGTTGTTCGGCACGTTCACCGCGCTGAATTTCTTCCACTGGTTCCTGTTCTGGGAACTGGTGCTGATCCCGGCGTTCTTTCTCATCAAGCTTTGGGGCGGACCCAGACGCGGTCCGGCGGCGACCCAGTTTTTCATTTACACAATGGTCGGCAGCGTGACGTTGCTGCTGAGTTTTCTGGCCATCCGGCTGGCAACGGGCAGTTTTGATTTCATCGAACTCGCCGACATGGCCAAACACGGCGAAATCACGGCCAGACTCGGTGAGGCCATCGGCTGGAAATCACACATCGGCCTGCTGGTTTTCTTTGGCGCGTTCCTCGGGTTTGCGGTGAAGGTGCCGGTGGTACCATTCCACACGTGGCTGCCGTCGGCGTATGCCGAGGCGCCGGGCCCGGTGACGATGCTGCTCACCGGTGTCATGTCGAAGATGGGTGTGTATGGTTTCCTGCGCGTTCTGCTGCCGATTTTCCCCGAACAGATGCGGCTGGTGCTGACGCCGTTGATGTGGCTCGCGGTGCTGACCATCGTGCTTTCCGCGTGCGCGGCGTTCGCCCAGCGCGACCTCAAGCGCATCCTGGCTTACTCGTCCGTCAACCACCTCGGCTATTGTCTGCTGGCGCTGTTTGCGGTGACCGGCGCGGCGACGGGTGTGAACCAGCCGGAACTGCAGAAAGCTGCGGCGCTCAACGGCGTGCTGCTGCAAATGTTCAACCACGGCCTCACGGCGTCGGCGCTGTTCCTGTTCGTGTGGCTCATCGAGAAACGCAGCGGCGGTCTGCGCGGGCTGGAGGATTTCGGCGGCATTCGCAAGGTCGTTCCGGTGATCACCGGCCTGATGGGCATCGCGCTGTTCTCGTCGCTGGGACTGCCGGGCTTGAATGGGTTTGTGGGTGAATTCCTGATTTTCAAGGGCGTGTTCCCGCTGGCGCCCTGGGCGGCGGCGTTGTCCACGCTCGGTCTGCTGGTGACGGCGATATTTTTGCTGACCATCATCCAGCGCGTTTTTTGCGGGCCGTTGAACGGGCGCTGGTCGCAAATGCCGGACCTCACGCTGTCCGAGCGCGCGTTGGTGGCCGTTCCAATCGTGCTGATGTTCGTGCTGGGCCTTTGGCCGCAATTCGTGCTGGGCGTGATTGACTCGACTGTTGTGAAGATGGTGCAACAACTGAATTTTTAACCACGGATGAACACGGATAAACACATTGCCGCGCCGAAGGCGCAGAACAAGACAGCCCAGGGCAACGCCCTGGGTTGTAAACCACAGAGATTAAACTAGCCCTGAAAGGGCGATACAAAATGCCTCAATCTCTCGCCAACATTTTGATTCACGTTATCTGGAGCACGAAAGAGCGGCGTCCGCTTATTGCCGATGACGTGCGTGTTGGGTTGCACGGTTACATGGCCGGCATTTTGAAAAACATTGAATCGCCTGCGCTGGTAATCAATTCAGTGGCTGACCATGTTCACGTTCTATGCCAGCTTTCGAAGAACATCGCAGCCTGTAAACTGGTGGAGGAAGTAAAGAAGAGTTCAAGCAAATGGATGAAGGAACAGGGAGTCGGAGATTTCTCCTGGCAGAACGGTTACGGCGTGTTTTCCGTCAGCCAGTCTAATGTGGATGCGGTGCGCGAATACATCGAACAGCAGGCGGAGCATCACAAGAAACGGGATTTCAAAGACGAGTTCCGCGAGTTCTGTAAACGATACAACGTGGCGATTGACGAGCGTTATGTGTGGGATTGATTTTGTGACGCCCTTTCAGGGCTTGAATATGTTTGATGAACGTTGTTCCCAGGGCGTTGCCCTGGGCTGTCATGTCTTGCGCCTTTGGCGCGGCAAATGGCGGCCTGAAAGGCCGGAACAAGAAAGCCCGGGGCAGAGCGAAGCGCCGCCCCGGGTTGAATGGTTAAGAGAGTTATTTGCCCTGAAAGGGCAAAACAATTTCCACCGGTGTGTTGCCATGGCGCATATTTCACCATGTTAGCCTGGACCATATACATTTCATTCATCGGGGTGCTGGTGCTGATGCTCCTGCCGCGCGAAGCGGCGCGGGCGGCGCGCATCATCGCGTTGCTGACGGCCATTGCCGGATGCGTCGTGGCGTTTGTCGGCGCGGTGCAGCAGCCGAATCCGGGCATCGTCACGACGATTGTCAAAGTCCCGTGGATTCCATCGCTCGGCGCGAGTTATTACCTGGCCGCCGACGGCATCAGCCTGGTGCTGGTGGTTTTGACCGGCTTGGCGGCCATTGCGGGTATTTTGTTTTCGTGGAACATCGAAAAGCGCACCAAGGAATTTTTCGCCTTCTACCTCGCGTTGATTGGCGGCGTGTATGGCGTGTTCCTCAGTTTTGACGTGTTGCTGCTGTTCGTGTTTTACGAACTGACGATCATCCCGAAATATTTCCTCATCGCCCGCTGGGGCAGCACGCGCAAGGAATATGGCGCGATGAAACTGGCGCTCTTTTCGTTCGTCGGCAGCCATCTGGTGCTCATTGGGTTGATCGCCACCTGGGTGGTGGCCCGCGCGCAGACCGGCCACGCATCGCTCGATTTGATGGAATTGTCGAAGGTGTCGTTCCCGCTGGGTTTCCAGCACTGGGTATTTCCGCTGGTGTTTGTCGGATTCGGGATTCTGGCAGGCCTGTGGCCGTTTCACACATGGGCGCCCACCGGTCACGTCGCCGCGCCCACCGCCGGTTCGATGTTGCTGGCCGGCGTGGTGATGAAACTCGGCGCCTACGGCTGCCTGCGCGTGGCGATGGTGCTGTTCCCCGACGGCGTCCGCATGTGGCAGAACGAGATCGCCGCGCTGGCGGTCATCGGCATCGTTTATGGCGCGGGCGTGGCGCTGGTGCAGAAGGATTTCAAGTTTGTCATCGGCTATTCCAGCGTGAGTCATATGGGTTTTGTGCTGCTGGGTCTGGCGACGCTGAACACGATCGGCCTCAGTGGGGCGGTGTTGCAAATGTTCTCGCACGGCATCATCGCCGGGCTGCTGTTCGCCGTCGTGGGCCGCATGGTCTATGACCGGACGCACACGCGCGATTTCAACGATCTGCAAACGATGCAACTCGGCCGGTTGCTGCCGTTTGCGGGGGTGACGTTTGTGCTGGCGGGCGTGGCTTCGATGGGATTGCCCGGCTTCAGCGGGTTCGTCGCCGAACTTCAGGTTCTCATGGGCGCGTGGAAGGTGTTTCCGATGGCAACCATCCTGGCGGGCGTTGGAATCGTGGTGGGCGTGGCCTACATCCTGCGGGCGATGCAAAAGGCGTTTTATTCGGACGCACCGGCGGCGGACAAATCCAGTCACGACCATCCGTTGGAACCCATTTCGGTGCCGGAACGCATCGGGGCCATGATGCTCATCGCCGCGTCACTCATCATCGGACTTTTCCCGGGCCTCTTGTTGAATTGGATTCAGCCGTGCTGGAACTCGCCGCTGTTTGAGCGGTTGTTGAAGGGAGGTTCGCTGTGAATTACCTCCAGGTACTCCAACTGGCCGCGCCGGAAACCGCCCTGGCCATCACCGTGCTGATGGTGCTGGCAGTGGATTTGATCGCGTTGCGCGGACAAACGGTTGAACAACGCTTCCGTGCCGGGATGCTGGTTTCCATCATTGGCTGCCTGATGGCGGCGATACTCGCGTTCGCCAATTTCGAACAAGGCAACCTGCTGAACGGCATGCTGGTCGTGGACCCGCAGACGAATTTTCTGAAGGTCGTGCTGCTGATACTGACAATTTTTACGGTGATGATTTCCGCGTCCGGCAAATTCACCGAACATGTGGGCGAATATCTTGCGCTGGTGCTGCTTGGGACGATCGGCCTGATGTTCCTCGTCAGTGCCGAGGACCTTTTGATGATTTTCATTTCGCTGGAACTGGTCAGTCTCTCGCTCTACATCCTGACGGCGTTCAACAAGCGCAACGCCCGGTCCGGCGAGGCGGCGTTGAAATATTTCCTGTTTGGCGGCATGTCCGCGGCGTTCCTGTTGTTCGGTTTTAGTTTGCTCTACGGACTTTCCGGCTCGACGAATCTGCCGCAAATCGCCGCCAGCCTGGTGGGCAGGGGACTGGACCCGCTGCTGTTGGTGGCCATCGTCACGACCGTGATCGGGTTTGGGTTCAAGGTGGCGGCGGTGCCGTTTCATTTGTGGGCGCCCGACGCCTATGAAGGCGCGCCCACGCCGAGCGCGGCATTTATCGCCTCCGGTTCCAAGGTCGCCAGCTTTTACATCCTCGCCAAAATCCTGACGATGGGTTTCGCCGGCGTGGAAGGCAGCGCGGTCTGGCACGGTTATGTGTCCGGCTGGACGCCGGTGATTGCCGTCGTGGCGGCGCTTTCGATGGTGCTGGGCAATCTCACGGCCATCGTGCAGTCGAGCGTGAAACGGCTGCTGGCTTACTCGGCCATCGCCCATGCGGGTTACATGCTGCTCGGCGTGCTGGCCAATACGCCGTCCAGCCACAGCGCGCTGCTGTTTTATGTCATCACCTACGCACTGACGGTGCTCGGCGCATTTGGCGTGGTGACGGTGGTGGAAGCGGCCACGGGCGGCGACGCGCTGGCCAATTTTGCCGGGCTCAGCCGGCGCGCCCCGGGATTGTCGTTGTGTCTGCTGGTGTTCCTGCTTTCGCTGGCCGGCATTCCTCCACTGGCGGGTTTCATCGGAAAATTTTTCCTGTTCAGCGCGGTGGTGGGCACGGACGCCGAACATCTCGGCCTGCTCTGGCTGGTGATTCTGGCCATCGTGATGAGTGCCGTGTCCTTTTACTACTACCTGCAGGTGTTGAAACAGGCTTGGGTGCTGGACGCCGCTGCCAACGCGCCCGCCATCAAGGTTCCACCGGTCACGATGCTTGCGCTGGTCCTGCTGGCGGCGCTGGTGATTCTCCTCGGTTGCGCTCCGGGGTTGTTGCTGCGCAACTTGTAAGACACAAAATCAAAAGAGGAATTTAATTTGTGCCAATCCGTGAAATCCGTGTCCAAAATTTCTTCTTTGCGTACAGGCGCCTTGATGGTGAAATTAGGCAAAATTTATGAGCAATGTTCCTGCGGATTTGAAATACACAAAATCTCACGAATGGGTGCGGGTCAACGGCGCCACCGCCACCATCGGCATCACCGACCACGCGCAACACGAACTGACCGACATTGTCTTCGTTGAACTGCCGGACAAGGGCCGTAAGGTCAAGGCCGGCGAAGCCTGCGCGGTGGTGGAATCCGTGAAGACCGCCAGCGACATCTATTCGCCGGTGAGCGGTGAGATTCTTGAGACGAACAGATTGGTTGTGGACGACCCGGCGCTGGTGAACAGTGAACCTCACGCCAGTGGCTGGTTTTACAAAATCAAATTGAGCAATTCCGCCGAGTTGAACGCGCTGCTGTCGCCGGAAGATTACAAGAAGCAAATCGGTGGTTAGGCAATAGTGCTGTCGGAACGTGGCTTTTAATTGTAGGAGATGACGTGAGGAGTCTCTAACTTTTCTTCTTGAAATTGAGTCTCGTTACCTCGACTCCTACAATTCATTTGTGAAAATCCGTGTTCATCCGTGTCCATCCGTGGTTAAATTTCCCCGATGAAAATCCGTTTATTCATCAAGCCGTATTGCCCATGGTGTCACAAAGCCATGCGCTGGCTCGACGACCACGACATCGGATATGAAAAGCTGGACGTCATTGCCGACGGCGCGGCGTTTGAAGAAATGGTCCGGTTGTCCGGCCAGGGGCTGGCACCGGTGATTGAGGCGGATGGAAAAGTGCTGGCCGATTTCGGCCCTGAGGAGCTGGCGAAGTTTTGGAAAAAGATTTCAACCACGGATGGACACGGATAGACACGGATTGAAAACAAACCAAATTGAACGCGCCCCTCGCCCCGACCCTCTCCCCGTTTGGCGGGGAGAGGGAGATAACCTGGGGTCGTGCGAAAGCATTCCCTCGCCCCGCCTGAGCGGGGAGAGAGTGGCGCGGAGCGACGGGTGAGGGGAACAATTCAATTTTTATTCTTATCCGTGTGCATCCGTGTGCATCCGTGGTTAAAATAAATTTGTGACGACAACTGAATTGAAACCGCGTCCGCGTTTGCCGGACTGGCTCCGCATCACGCTGCCCACGTCGGACAGTTTCGCGCGCACCCGCAACCTGCTGGACGAGCTGAAGCTGCACACGGTCTGCGAAAGCGCGAAGTGTCCGAACCATTGGGAATGCTGGGAGAAGGGCACGGCGACATTCATGATCGCCGGCGACCGCTGCACCCGCGCCTGCGGCTTTTGCGCGGTGTCAACGGCCAAACCGCTGCCGCTCGAAGCGGACGAGCCGAGGCGCGTGGCCGAGGCCACCCGGCGAATGCGGCTGCGACACATCGTCATCACCGCCGTCGCCCGCGACGATCTGGCGGATGGCGGCGCGGAGCATTTCCGGAAAACGGTTGAGGCCGTGCGCGAGTTGAATCCGGACATTATGATTGAAGTGCTCGTGCCGGATTTCAATGAGAGCGATGCTTCGATTGAAGCCGTGCTGGCGGCCAACCCGCACATTTTCAATCACAATCTCGAAACCGTGCGGCGGCTGACGCCGTCCGTGCGTCATCGCGCGACTTACGACCGTTCGTTGAGCGTGCTGCGTAGGGTGAAGGACAAGCGCGGGGACACGATTTACACCAAGTCCGGCATGATGCTCGGTTTGGGCGAGGCGGAAGAGGAAGTCATGATGGCGCTGGAAGATTTGCGCCGCGCCGGCTGCGACATTCTCACGCTCGGCCAGTATCTCCAGCCCACGCTGAGACATTTGCCGGTGGTGGAATTTGTATCGCCCGCGAAATTTGAAGAATACGGCAGGCGGGCAGGGAAGCTGGGCTTTGTTCACGTCGCCAGCGGCCCGATGGTGCGGAGTTCCTACCACGCGGATGAGTTCAACCTGCCTTCAATGCGTCGGCAGGGATAAAATCCGGTGCACAAACAGGTAAAGCGCGATGCCGATGAGGACGATCCCCACAACAAACGCGATGACGGTAATGGTGGTCGTCATCGTACGGGCTTGATCCAGAGTTTCAGCGGTGCGTTTTTTTTCCGATTCCCGGAATGCCTCAAGCTCTTTTTCGAGCGTGGCGATGGCTTCCTCGTTTTTAAGCTGGATGGTGAGCCATTTTTCCCCGGAACGTTTCCATTCCGCGGGCAGGCGCTCGAGGAGCCCGATCGTGGCGGGTTGAAAGCCCCAGCGAACCCAAAACGGTGAATTTTCCTGCGTCCACAACCTGAAAACGCCGTGATGAGTGGCAAGGGTCTGGATGCGTTCCCAGAACAATTGCCGCGCGGCATCGGCCACGGAAAAATCCGTGTAACCCTCGCTGTGGAGCAGGGCGTGATGGCCGGTGATTTGCAGGCCGATCGCGCCGACAATTTGTCCATCGGCGGCTTCAACCACTTGAAATTCGGTCAACCGCTTTTCCAATTCACCCGCCGGGAAGCGCATGGAATTCCAAAGCGATTTCAGGCTTTGAAAATCGTCCGTTGTGGCGCGGCGAATGCGAATGGCTGACGGATTCATGCCGGTTCACAAATTGACCTGACCATAACCGAAAGTCAAAACCGCTGTAATATTTCTCAATGACAACTGGAACAAGCCTCGGTAAGGCGGGCAGTCCTCTGCCCGCCGCTCGTCCGCACAACGATTGCGGCGCGCACGGAGTGACGCGCCCTACCCATGTGCCGATTCCCACTGGAATTGGTATAATTCATCCAACCGCACGATTTGCTTTTTCCCAAACTTGTGCCATTCTGAGCGGGATGAAATCTAATTTGAACCATGAATAATGGAGTTACCCGACAATTGCTGAATGCGCTGCAGTGGCGCTATGCCACGAAAGTTTTTGATGCGACCAAAAAAATCCCCGCCGATGTCTGGCAAACCCTGGAGCGTGCGCTCGTGCTCACGCCGACTTCCTACGGCCTGCAGCCGTATCGTTTTCTCGTCATCAACGACCCGGCCAAACGCGCCGAACTGCTGCCGCATTCGTGGAACCAGAAGCAGGTCGTGGACGCTTCGCACTTTGTCGTGTTCACCGCCCGCACCAAAATAACCGGGGCCGACGTGACCAAACTCATCACGCGCACCAGCGACATTCGCAAAATTCCCGCCGAATCGCTGAACTTTTACCGCGACCTGATGCTGGGCGATATCGTCAACGGTCCGCGCGGCAAAACCGCCCACGAATGGGCAGCCCGGCAAACCTACATCGCGCTTGGTAATTTGATGACCTGCGCCGCCGTGCTGGGTGTGGACGCCTGTCCGATGGAAGGCCTCAGCCCCGCCGAATATGACCGCGTGCTGGGTTTGAACGGCAGCGGCTACGCGACGGTGGTGGCCTGCGCGCTGGGTTATCGCGCCACCACCGACAAATACGCGGACCTGCCGAAAGTGCGGTATGAGGCACAAGAACTCGTGCAGCAAGTTTGAGCAAAAATGATCACCATTCGGAAAGCCGGGGAACGCGGGCACGCCAGTTTCGACTGGCTCGACACGTGGTACACGTTTTCGTTCGCCGATTACCACGACGCACAGCACATGGGCTTCCGCGCGTTGCGGGTGATTAACGACGACACCATCGCGGGCGGCGGTGGCTTTGGCACGCATTCGCACCGCGACATGGAAATCATCACCTTCGTTTTGAGCGGCGCGCTGGAACACAAGGATTCGATGGGCAATGGCCGCATCATCCGCCCCGGCGAAGTTCAATACATGGCCGCCGGCACCGGCGTGGCGCACAGCGAATTCAATCCGTCGCCAACCGAACCGGTGCATCTGCTGCAAATCTGGATTTTGCCCGACCATAAAGGCGCAAAACCGGTTTACGCCGAAAAAAAATTTGCCAAAGCCGCGCCGGGACAATTTTATCTCGCTGCGTCAAAGTCGGGACGCGACGGTTCCATTCCCATCAATCAAGACGCGGACGTATTTGTCGGCAAATTCAAAACCGGCGACAAAATCAGCCACCCAATCAAACCTGGCCGTCACGGCTGGCTGCAGGTGGCCGAAGGGGAGGTGGAATTGAACGGTCTGCCGTTGAAAGCCGGCGACGGCGCGGCAGTCTCAGACGAGAGCCGGCTGACTGTCGAATCCACCGGGCCGGCGCAGGTCATTTTGTTTGACTTGAACTAAATCATCAGAACGAACCCATGAAAAGGACCCTGCGTATCATTGCCGGAATTCTCATCGTTGGCGCAATCGCTTTTTGGGCGGCAACCGGGGCAAATCGCGGCTGGACGAAGACACGCGTCCCTAAGAAAATCATGGATGAAGCCGCGGGTCTGGAAGGAATTCAATGGCAGGAAAAATTTGTTCCGGGCGTTGATTTTCTGGGCGCAGCTTTGTTGGGCGCCGGGGTCCTGACCGGCCTTTCCTTTTTGTCCCGGGCAAAATCAAATAATCCACCAACCGAAACCAAACAATGAAAACGAAACTCACCCTCCTGGCTTTCATGGCAGTGACGGGCGCTGCTCTCGCCGCGCCGCAGACGTTCGACTTCAAAGACCCCAAGGGCATCAACAACGCTGGATTCAAGCTCGATGCGCCGCTCGAAGCCATCAACGGCAGCGCCAGCGGCATCTCCGGCACGGTCACGTTTGACCTGGAGAATCCCGGAGCGACGAAAGGAAAAATCATCGTGGCTACCACGTCGCTCATGCTGCCGAACCCGATGCAAAAACAGCACATGCTGAGCGACAAATGGCTCGATGCAACAAAGTTTCCCGAGATCACTTTTGAATCGAAGGAATTCAAAAACGTCCAGACCGCCGGTGATACCACGACGGCGGACGTGACCGGCACATTCACGCTCAAGGGAGTGTCCAAGGAAATCACCGTGCCGGTAAAACTGACCTATCTGAAGGACAAACTTGGCCAGCGTGTGCCGAATCAAAAAGGTGATTTGCTGGTCATCCGGGCCAGTTTCACCATCAAGCGCAGCGATTTCAATATCATGCCCGGTCAATTTGAGGACAAGGTTTCCGACATCATTGAACTCACTCTGAGCATCGCCGGCGCGTCGCCGAAATAACTGAAAATCCCGCCGAAGGCCGGGCCGCGCTCAACCCAAAAACCCTATGCTCAAAAAAATATTCGCTCCCGGAAACAATTCGGACGCTGTGAACGCCGGCCTGCTCGCTTTGCGGGTATGGGTCGGGCTGGCCATGCTGGTCAATCACGGCGTCGACAAACTCAAACATTTCAGCGACACGGCGCCGAACTTTCCCGATCCGCTCGGCATCGGTCACCCGGCCAGTCTGGCGTTGGTGGTGTTTGCGGAGTTCTTTGTGTCGCTGTTCGTGATTTTCGGTTTGGTGACGCGCTGGAGCGCGCTCGTGCTGGCGATTGACATGGGCGTCGCATTCATCGGCATTCACAAAGGCGCATTGAGCGGGCAGGGGAGCGGCGAACTGGCGTTCATGTATTTGATGGGCTACGTCACGCTGCTGCTGGCCGGTCCGGGCCGCTTCTCGGTGGACAAGGCATTGTTTGGCAAAGGCGGTTCAAGCCAGTCGAAGTAATTTTAAAACTGGCGGAGAGAGGGGGATTCGAACCCCCTATCACCGCTTGGCGGTTCAGAGTGACAGAGTGCGACAACCGAAGTCAAGCCGCGACTTTCGCCAATGTTTTCAATGCTATTCTCAACTTTTGTCTCCCCAATGTTTGGGACAGTCGGTGACACCGTTTGACCTGACTTGCCTAAAGTTCGGGAGTCTATTCGGGAGTCAGCACCAAAACTCGGCAGCGTGTCCATGACCTCGCGCAACGGTAATTGACCAACATCCGTATAGGTTTTCATCGTCAGACGCATGTCACTGTGCCGCGCCAGTTCCATCGCCAGCCGGGGATGCACTTTCATGGTCGAAAGCCGGGTGATAAACGTCGTTCGCAACGCATGATAATCCATGCGGCGTCCGCGCTCATCCAGAAACGGGATGCCCGCCTTTTCCAAATCCTGCCGGACTTCTTTCATTTTCGGCACGCCGTTGACCAGCACCAAATCATCCGCCTTGCCGTCTGTCGGTTTCTGTTGCTGTAACGCCTTGACCAATTCCTGATGCAACGGCAATGCCTGTTCCTTCCGGTTTTTGTTCACGGCGGCATGAATCCGCAGCAATCCGCCGGACTCGCCAAGCACCAGATTCGACCAGCGCAGCGTTTTGACTTCATTGCGCCGCAAACCCGCATACAGGGGCAGCATATAGGCCAGTTGATTCTTGCCAGCCACTTTGAGCAATTCAACCACTTCCATGTCAGACAATGCCCGCCGTTGAACCCGTTCCTTGCCGCGCGTGTCCGTCCGTTCCACCAGTTCAAAAGGGTTCACGCTGACGCGGCTTTGCTTGCGGAGCCATGTCCAAAAGGCCGAGAGCGTAGCCAGATATTCATTCAGGGTCTTGGGTGCTTTGTAGGCTTGCTCCTTGCGCCACGTTTGAAACGAAACGGGTGTCACGTCGGCCAATCTCGTCCAGCGGCATTCCCGCACCAACCGGCGCAGCCGCTTGTCCACATGGCGCAGGTGGTCTCCCGACCGCCCCAGGACGGTCAGTTCCTTGACATATTCCGAAACCAGATCAAGCAATGGACTTTGCGCCGCCTCCCGTTCCACCTTCGCCGGAATCAATCCCGCCGATTCGTGCTCCAATTCCTGAATCAGCTTGTTGAGTTTTTGTTGGGCGACCTGCTTGTCGGACACTTGCAAGGCAATGTCCCGAACCTTGCCGTCACCGGCGAGTTTCACACGCGCCCGATATAACCGGGCGGTAACGTGTTTGCCGTTCTGCCATCGTTTTGGCTTGTAGATTCTGGCTTCCATATTTCATGCTCCTTTCGCTTAACTTGGTTGACTCAACTTTTGAAAATACGCTTTGACCTGGCTTTCGAGCATCCCCACGGCGCGGCCAATGTGCCGCAGCGGTGGCAGTTCGCCGTTTTCCGCCTTGCGCCTCAGCGTCCGCTTGCAGACACCAAAAATTTTCTCCAATTCCGGGAACCGTATCAAACGGTCGTTAAATTGATGCTCCGTTGACATACGACATCATTTCTCCTCCTTCAATTTCCAAGTCCTGTTTTCTTTGTCCCATTCCATCCCCTTTCGCAGCCGTTTCCGAAGCGCAGCAGCTTTTTCAGGCGATGTCATCGCCGCTTGTAATTCCTTCGCCATGTAAATCCAGTCCTGTTGCAGGTTTTCCTTGTTGCCGCCAAAATCCCGATATTTCACCTTCCGGCTGCCCTTGTCTTTGGGGTCTTGGTTCACAAATTCCTCGGCTTCCTTTTCTTCTTTCGCACTGGTTGGCTCATCGCCACCGCCTGCCCGCAACAGGCGTGTGCTTTCGAGAAAGGGAGTCTCGTTTGGGTCGTCCACAAACCCAACTTTCCGTTTCATATCCTCTGCCCACGCCTTGCACTCGCTAACGGACACGAGAATAAAGGGGCGTTCTTTGGCCATGCGTTTCGCGCCGAATGGCCGTGTTTCCTCGTGGATGACGTAGAAGAAAAAGGCCGTCAATTTGCCTTCCTTGATGCGTTTATGGACGCCCGCCCGCGACACCGGCACGAACATGATGACGCCGCCGCTTGAAAGTCCCACGTCTCCTTTGTAATACTCGGCCAGAGTTTCAAACCATTGGCCGCATTCCTTGAAGGTTCCTTCCCGCCGATAGGCGCGGGTGCCAGGTGTCGGCTCGCCGACAATCGGCAGCAGTTCTTTTGGCACCTTGATGAATGGAAACTGAATGAACGGCATATAACCCATAGTAACAAAACGGATACTATTGTCAACCACAAAGTGAAAGATATTTTGCAAGTTTCATGGACGGAAAACACGTCAGCAGTTTGGCAAGTCACAACGGCGCAAAAACGCCGGGACTCTCAATATGCGATTGCTTGGGGGTCGTGTCCGGGGCAAGCAATCGCGGTGCGCCGCGCGGCGCAAGAGCGCAGAAGCAAACAAACTTGGCCAAGTGATACCCGATAGCACGGTGAGCGGGAAAGGTTCAGCCGGTCATCCGCCGAAGCCAGAGACGCCACCCTAAAAAGCCGTCTTCGTTTTTTCGCAGGAACAGGCGCGTTGAAGAATTCAACGGGCAACCGACCCGCCGCGCCGTCTCTCTGCTTCCGCTTCGGCAATCAGCGTTGCAAAGGGAACTCCCAACGCTTCGGCGATGGCGTTGGCGGCGTCCAAACTTGGATTGCTCAATCCGTCCTCGATCTTTCCGATATAGGTTTGATGAAGCCCGGCCTTTTGAGCAAGGGTCTGTTTGCTCAATTTCTTTGCTTCCCGGTGTCGTTGCAACACCAAGGCAAAAGCATCCGAAAATTCCAGTTTGCGGCGGCGCATTGCCTAACGCTGCAACGGGAACGCCTGCCGGATGGATAAGAATATATTCTTGCAATGGCGAAGACATCAGTTAAAATAACCGCACCATGTCTTTACGGGGCAAAATATGATGGCTCGCGGGGTGACAACCATCAGGCAGCCGATTAACAGAAGCATCTTGCTAATCTGCCGCGCTTCTCGCGTGGCGTTACAATCCATCCATCAAATCGCGGCCACGAACGCCAAGAGCCTTGGCAATTCTCAAGAGGGAATCCACCGAAACCGTGCGGTGTCCATTTTCCAGAAGGGAAAGGAAGACGACCGACAGGCCGGTTTTTTCAGCCAGTTTTTCTTGGGTCAATTTCAACCGTTTGCGATGGGTGCGAACGGCGTCTCCCAGGATGCGTCGGTGTGTTGGAACGGAAGGCACGCTCAATACAAACAGGCCGAGCCGGAAAACAACATTTACTATAGTATAATTTTATTCTTGTATGTTTTCGAGAAAAGGCATAGAAATGGGCAAGCATTTCAAAAAGTGATTTTGATGACGTGACGGGAAGCCGTCGGGATTATGAGCAGAAAAGCAAAAATTCTGGTGGTGGACGACCAAATGGCCGTAGCAACGATGATGGCGTTTATATTGTTGCGGGTTGGCTATGAAGTGAAAACGGCTTTGAGCGTTGAGAAAGCTTTGCGGCTGGCTCAAACGCAGGTGTTCGATTTGATCACCCTTGACATTGAAATGCCCGGCAGCCCCGGATTTGACCTGTTCAAGCGCTTAAGACAAATTCCTCACTTGGCAGAAACTTCCATCGTATTTGTTTCCGGGCGCGCCACGATTGAAAACCAGCAATACGCCCTCGACGAGCTTGGAGCGGCAGATTTCATTGAGAAGCCGTTTGATACGCAGGATTTTCTTTCCAGAATTCTTTCACACACTAGCGCAAAATTCTGTTCGTCAGATGTCTTTGACGAGGACACGAACACGGACACCCAACGCCTTTGCAATACGCCGTAAAGCGATCAATGAAACATGCTCCTCACCTCGTTCGACTCTGCCGATATAATTCGGGTGGAGATCAGCCTTTTCAGAGAGCCGCTCTTGGCTCAAATGCAGCCGCTTCCGCTTTTTGCGGATGGCAGAACCAAGAACGACGCGGTAGTCAGACGGCGGCACAGTTTGTAAGGAGAGCAGGATTTGCCGCGAATCTCTACACCGCTAAACGGATGATTCAGTTTTTGCATTTGCTTGACATCAAATCAGCACCAATTAAACTCAAATCGTAACGCGGTTCTGTAATAAAACAAAACTTATGAATGCCTTAATCACAGGGAATGGTTCTTCCGGCAAGTTGACCTATATTTTAGCTCGCATCGTTTTGATCGCGGGCATTGTGGCCTGTGTCGGCAGCGGGTTTGCCCAGACCTTATCAATTCAGTCCGGTTCCGCGATTCGCGTAACGCAGGCAGATTCCATCGTCCAAATAGCAGCAGAATCTCAAGGGCTGACACAGATCGAACCGACGGATTTGCCGATTATAGGCGGAACTTTCTGGTGGGTCATGCCGGGCGGGACCGCTGTTCCGGCACCATGCGCGCCACTGGACTTGAGCGCCCCAATATATCAAGTAGCCGATGGACAATTTCTGGTGGACGAAACTGGCGGACAGGAGGCGGCAAACACGCCCCAATTCGGGTTGCAAGCGCAGACCACGAGCAGCACATTCGCTTCCCCACTGGCAACACAGGCGGACGCGGTGGTAAATTTGATTACACAGATTCAGACAAAGGCGGCAAATCAGCAAGCGCGCGCGACTATGCAGGCAATGGGTATGGATGTTCCTTCGCCGGGCGGGGATGGCTCCGGCGATGGCGGGGATGGTTATTCGCCCATGTTCAGTAGCAGCTATTCGATAAACACAAACGGTCTCTGGCTGGAAATAACAAACGTCTCAAACGGCTGGTCGTATTTGAACCTGCACAACGGAACCAATCAGGTTTACGCCCTCTGGAGCGCAACAAACCTTTTGACGGGTTGGCAGGTGGAAAGGGAAGTGTGGCCGACGAACGGGACGGTGATCCCCACAGTGACGCCCTTTTTGGTGCAGAATTTGAACCGCCAGAATTTATTTTTGCGTGCCGAGGATTGGACAGGGATAACGGAGAATGGGAACACAACGCCGGACTGGTGGTTTTGGCTTTATTTCGGAACGACGGCCTTGTCGGACACCAATCTGGACAGTCAGGGCTATACGCTCCTGAATGATTATCAGAATGGCATTGACCCGAATTTCATTCAATTTTCACTGTCAGTAACCAATCAGTATATCAACAATATGAGCGCGCCTGTGAAATTGAACGTGACGAAGGGCGTGCCAAGTTATTTCGCCGTGCTGGTGGATGACACGAATTTTGCCGATGCCGTTTGGAACACGTATACTTCTTCAAACATCACGGTATACCTCGGCTTAACGCAGGGTTGGCATGACGTGTGGGTTGGACTGCGAGGATTGCCGTCAAACGCCATGCAAACATGGCAATGGAAACATTTAAATCTAACGCTGCCGCCGGTGCTGGTTATCACCAATCCGGTGACTGGTGTTGTGGATGAGCCAATGATTCAGATATATGGCTATTGCCAGGATTCTCTTGCCAGCATCAGTTACGACATCAGCAATGCTCTCGGTGTGGTTACGAATCAGCCATCCGAAATCACCGATCAGTATTACGACACGAATGCTTGTGCCTTCACGACGAATTATTTTGAATGCCTTGATGTTCCGCTGACCAATGGCTTGAACACCATCACAATTCATGCAACAGATTTGGCAGGGGACACCACGACAACCAATTTCTATTTCACGTTGGATTATTCCAGCAAGACCAACCCGCCAACGGTGCAAGTCACATGGCCGCAAAACGGGACGCAAATCAGCGGTAATTATTTCACTTGCCGCGGCGTGATCAATGACCCAACGGCAACTGTGACCGCACTGGTCGTATTTACCAATAGCGACACGAATACTTTTTCCAACGGAGTTTACACCAATACTTACATGGCTTCGGTCGAAAGAAACGGGAATTTCTGGCTTGAAAACCTTCCGCTAAACGCTGGCACGAACACGTTTACAATCAGGGTTAAAGATGCAGCCGGCAATACGAGCGTAACAAATGTCAACGTTGTTAAAAGTTCCTTCACCTTGACGGTAAATCCGGTGACACCGGATTCTCAATTGTGGCAACCAACCGTAAATTTAACCGGGACAATTTCAGATGCAACCTATGCTGTATGGGTCAATGGCGTGAAAGGCCATAACAACGGCAACGGCACTTGGTCGGCAAGCAATGTGCCGACCAGCAGTGGCGGCACGGCCAGCTTTACAGTCACGGCTTACGCGCCAAATGAACAACAGCCTGACGGTTCGTATGGCAACTGAATAGGGAGAAACCGACTATGAAAACTTATTTTATTATTCTTTGTTTGCTCATCAGCACCGGCTTGGCCAGCGCCTCAATTCAAACCGCTGTCAGCCAAGACAAGCCACCACATGTCTATGTAAAAAGTTATAAAATGAACGACCAAGTCTCCGGCATTTTCCATTGGGAAGGCACCAGCGGGGTATATGCTGGGAGTTGGCAAAATCTGAATTTAACATGTAATGCTAATTTCTACGGGTTGATGGACGGAACCAATGGTTTCATTGGGGCGGGCGCGGCTGATATGCAGATGCCGCAAGTTGAACAGTATGTTCAGAACGGAACCAACGTGACTGTTACCGGGCTTTTTCAGGAAAACATGGTGGAACAAGATGTAAACTCTGTGCCCGCTATACTTGATACGCAAGAAATTATTTATGATGATGACATTACGTATTATGATGGCACTTCCACTAATATTGGCATGTCTTTTCCCATTTACTTGACGCATTGTGACATAAACGCCCCATCGTTTACTTCTGCTTCTGTTGTTGGTCAATATGAGTATTGGTCTTATACACGGAGACGCGGAGCACAAGCTGTTTTGAAGCTCCAAACCGGCGGCAAGGCAACGTCGAGGTTGAGAAACGTGATTGGTTTGACGGGATCGGCAGTGCAAGCTATCCCTACATTCCCTGACCCATCGTTTACGTCACATTGGGGCCAAATATGGCTAATGTGCTATTGGGGCGATCATGTGTCTGGAACGAATATTCCATCGCAACAAATCAGCATTGGCAGCTATGGCAATTTGAACGGCAACGGAGTTCTATACAAAATCTTGCCGGATAACACGGAAGTGGACGTGACTCCGCAAGTTTCTGGCTCGGATTACTATACTTTCAATGTCTCGCCACAGAAATATTATTCTTATTTTGATTTATATGTTGAACAGCCAAATCCGGGATATAGCTTTTTGCCAATTTACAATGGAGACTTTGGTCATGCCTTTTGGAGTCTGAGGACAGATGCGCCAAGCGATGCGTTGCAATATATATCCAGTAGTTTGAGAGCATATCTCGGCACTTTTGGATTTTATCCAGGTACGAACGGCTCGATATGCAGTAGTGCCCCTGGTCAGGTACAAAATAACAGCGGGCACGCTGCCAATGTTAAAAGGACGTTCTACATTGGTTATCCGAATTTGCTTAATGCCTTGGCATATGTTAGGGGAATATCTCAAGCACCACCTCCTTATTGTTGGTCTGGAATAAATTGTGTTGCTGAAGCGGTATTCACAGGTGGTCAGGCTGGAGTTCATGTGCTTCCCGGAGATCAGTCCCCGCAGAATTTCGGAGCAATGCTTGTTCAAATATATCCCGGCCCATTTTTTGATACGAATGATGTATTTACTTCACTTTATTAGACTAAACATTTAATATGTTTAGCGTGATATGAAATTATCCGCTAAATTGAAGGAACTTGTTTGGGTAACTGCCGGGGGCGTTACTGTTGCAATTGCATTCATTGGTATCAGTGTTATTTTTGTTCTTTTTGTCAGTGGTGCTGGCGTGGCGCTCCCATATTTTGGTCACATAGTTGAGAAGTGGGCGGGCAGGTGGTCGCTTGAGGGAGTCTATACAGCATTTATTGCTGCCGGTTGCGCGGGGTTTGTTTTTGGCGCTTTTGCTGGCTTGCGACATGTAAACATAATTCGGAAGTGGTTCAGTGCAGCAATCATTGGCGGTATTCCCATGATATTGGGCTTGTGGCTAATCTATGCTTGTGCCAACGGCGTTCAGCGTCCACGCGAGATTAAACTTGCCGACTGCACCAACAGCATCACAAGAATTCATCTTAAAGTTCCTAAAGGGCATTTTTATCGGCTGGCGTTTACGACTTCGCCAGGTTCAACAAATATATTTTCTGCCCGCTTCAATATTTATGAAGAAGTGATTACAGTCACTAATTTTTCCATGAGTTCTGAGCAAGCGGAGTCACAATGCGACTTCCTCCAAGCCCAGACAGATTATGATATTGAGATCAGGTTTGATCCGAGGCCACCATCTTCAACGGCAGTTTGGCTACGTTGGTTGCAGTCATATAAAGATAGGGATAGATGAAATGGACTTGGCTACCAAAAAATAGGAAGAAAATACTTATGAAACGTCTATTAAATGTTGCGTGCCTGAGTTTTGTAATTGGAGCTTGTGGCCTGACATCAGCCCTTGCCAAAGACGCTCCAAATTCAGCCGGTCAATTGCGGAGCGAACTTGAATCTGCGCTTGAAGCCAAGGACACGAATGCTATTATGTCGCTTTTTAATTCAGAGGGAGGGACGAATGACTGGAGGGAATCGGCAGGCATGAGAGAGATGATGATTACGTTCCAAACACGCGCCATGTTGCAAACCAACGTTACCGGCGTCAGGCTCTTGCCGCTGCCAGCAGATTTTCAGTCGGCGCAGACGAATGAGGGGAATGGTCTTCGCAGCAAGTTCAACGTTGCTGTTATCGGGATAATTGACATAGAAGGCCAAAACGGCAGTGTAGGGCAGTTGCCTTATGGCAAAAAGGGATCAGCTTTTTACATTGCTGGAACCATTCTCGAAAAAATTCCAGGGAAACTCCTTACCGTCGAGGTGTCGGCAGGCCCAAACCCCGATTTATTAACTTTCACCGGCTCTTGGGTGTATGTGACAGGCGGAAATGAAATAAAAGTAAACGTTAGTGATGCAACCAACCGTTTCAAGATATGTTGGGGTGATTACATCAAGTCTTGCACCATTCAAAGAACTTCCACCAATTCATTAAATACACCAGGATTTACAGGATGGTTTTATTTCCAAATTTTGGAAGGCGGGACAAATATTTTTGAATCTCCACAAATGACGAATGAGGAACCAGTAATTTACGAAAGAAAATAAAGTTGGCTTCCGAACACCCGTTTGACGCGAATTTCTCGTGTTCGTCTTGCCTGCATCCGCTGGCAAAAAAATATAGACACCATCCCCTTACGTTGGTAGAGGCCGGGAAGTGCGACGGTTAGGCACCGTTGAAAAGCGTTGAAAGCTGTTGACAGGTTCAACGGTATTCAACGCCCCGGATCAACGTAACTCAACACAGTTCAATATCATCCGTCCAAATCGCATCAAGGACAAACGTGTCACCGAGCGGATCAGAGCTGGTAATTTGCCATTTTAGACAGGACAAGCCTTACTCCTGCCGGGAAGCAGGATTCTATGTCCCTCGAAGATCGGGGAATGTCCGCTGAAATGTCCTAACGAATGATTCGGCGATGCCCCGGCAACAACTAGGAACAGTCCGCAGCCAAGTCCGCGCCCATAGTCAGACTGCGACCGTGAACAGGCCAGAACCTGGCACAAACGTGGATAGGGCATGGATTGGACGAGACCGTAATTTGATGACGGACGCTATTCTCCTTGCAATGCAAGCGGGCAGGCGTAACACCGTAGCGACCAAGCTGGCGACCGTGATACACACAGCGCTGGCTCTGATGTAAAACGGCCAATTTTCCGTCAGACATCTTCCCTAAGCACAGCTTGAGGCCACGACCACAGCCGCAAATGTTGCGCAAAATTAGCGTAAAAATCGCGCGAAAGGTTCACGCAATTAAACACCATCCAAAACAGTTCAACATCAGTCATTCATACCACTGGAATCATCCGGCCAAGTCACACCCAGGACAATCGCAAGGGAGCGGCAAAAAATGGAAATTAGTCAAGGCACGCGTGACCCCTTATTTTAACAAGGTTTTTACGGCTCGCCAAAATCTCGCCGAGTGCTGCGCGAAATGCTTGCTTTGGTGTTGCGTCCGATGCTTCGCTCTTGTTGACCATGTGTTGCTTCGGATGTTGCCTCGCATGGTGCCAACCGCGTTGCGAACTTTGTTGCTTCGGATGCTGCCTTGCGTCGTTACCACTCTATTGCGAACCGTGTTGCCTCGCGTGATTACCACCTTGTTGCGAACCCGGTGCTAACAATGCTGCCAACCGGAAAAAACTTGCTTCTAGGGTGGCGTTACTGGCTTGTCGGGGCGGCGTCCGAACTTTTGCGGCTGCGTGTGGCTGGCGGTCGTCGCTGGCCTGCTGATTGGGCGCTCTGGCTGCCGCGCCGGGCAGCGTGGCGATGCTGGCACATCGCCTGTTTGCTTTCCGGCCTGCGTTAGCTCGCTGGCGGTTTCGGTTTCAGGCTGTCATTAAATTCTTTGGCTTCCGCTGCACCCATCATTCTCACGTTGGCAATGTGCGGTCCGCGTGAATGGTATGGCGAACTTTCTTTCGGTGGCGGCGGGACTTCGCTTGTGATCGCCGTTGCCGGCGGCGTGGCCGGCGCGGGTTTTGCGGCCTCGGCTGGCGCACTTTGAGGCGTGGCCGGGATATTTGCCGCTGGCGTGGTTTTCGCCCGTTTGCGCCGCTTGCGCTTTTTACCGCCTTCCAGGACGATGCGGCCGTATTCGGCCACACGCGCCCGGCTGGTCTTAACCCCATGTTGTTCCAGCAATTCAGCAATGGCGGCATAGGACACAGTTCGCTTACGCAATTCCACGATGGAATCATGGACTGGCTTCAAACCGTTGAACGGGACACGATGCGGATTAGGCCGGAATTCCCGAACCGCTTTGCGCAGCGATTCAAGATCGGGCGTTGGTGTGCTTGGTGTGTTCATAATTTTTGAATATCATGGTTGAGATTTGAGGCGAGTCGTCTCGCAAGTTTCCGGCGCGGACATCGCGCGTCCAAGTCGGGAGCAAGGCAAGTTGTCTTGCAAATCATCCGCCCGGCCATCCGGCGGCATTGCGGTTGCCGTTGCCCGGCCATTGCCGGGACGTTGCGCGGATATTCCGCCGGATGTCTTGCCGGATGTTGCGCGCCCATCGCGTGGCCGTCTCGCGGGACTCCGCACAGTTTTCGGCGAGCTATTGGCGAGCCGTAAAAACCTTGTTTTGACAAGGGGTAAGGCTTCCTTCTGTATAAAATGACCATCCAATGATTTACAACTGCACAGTGATTTGAAAATGGTTGCATCGGGTTTGTCATGCTCCGTGTGCATGACCGCGCAAATTGGTGGTGCAATTCGTGGCGTGATATTGAATGTGCTGGCGTTTACATTTTTGCGGACACGTCGTTCACGGTTTGATTGTCTTGAGTGGAAAGTGGTCATGGTTCGTCCATCGTTTCATCGTCACCGTTCCACGTCTGGTCAACCTCGATACCGATGATTGGCGGCGGGGATTGCATCGGCGGTTGCATCGTGAAGATGACGGCGGGAATGACCGTGGCAGCACTTCCTTTCATGCGTCTCCGCAGGCCGCCGCTGATAATCCAAGCGATGGCCGCCAACGCCAGCCAGACAAAGCCCAGGTAAAGACAAACGCCGTCGTTTTCAATCAGGCCGTCCAGCGTGTTGAAAATGGGATTCAGCAATTCAGCGGGATTTAAGTTCATGGTTCGTCCTCCATTTTCAGTTTGTCAGTCTCACGCCCAAATCGCAGCCGTGGCGGTTGCCAGCCTCGCCAGCACGTTTTTCCAAAGCGGCGATCTCCCGAACGCAGCCAGCCAAAATGCCCGGCCTGCAAGCGCGTTAAATTCGATTGTGACGCGCTCATGTGCCATGTCGGATTAAAATTCATGGTGAGATGTTCGTTGAAAAATCACTCCGCCGTCTTGATGATGGCGAGGATTGCGGCCTTGAGTGGCGCAGGAAGTTTTTCCCAAGCGGTGACAATTCGCGCCAAGTCAGGACAAGACGGGATTGGATTTCGGGAGTCTATTCGGGAGTCTGCATGAGAATCCCCTTGTGAAATATGGCGGAGAGAGGGGGATTCGAACCCCCGATACGGTTTAATCCGTATAACGGTTTAGCAAACCGTCGCCTTCAGCCACTCGGCCATCTCTCCACCCAAAATCAATCCCGTTCGCCGGAACCAGTCTGGCAATTGCCTTTGGCGAGTCAAGAACGGAACCAGAGTCCGGCCCAAATCCCAAGAAATGTCCGGTTTTGGACAAGGATCGTCATTGCAGCAGGGACCGGTTGCGGATATGATTCCAGGCCAGATTTGAGAAACCAGACGGCAACCGACTGGTTGGACAAGATAGAAATGGAATCATGTATATTGACGACTGTGTGAAGGGCATTGACATGAACATGCATTGCGAGCCGCGGCCGGAAGGCGACAATCCGCCCGGCGAGAAACACCTTGACCCAAAATGGATCGCGCGTCTCGGCCAGACCGGCAAGGATTGCTTCGATGCCATCCGCCGGATGGACATTGGGGCTTTGGGCGCGTCACTCAACGAAACCATGCTTTGCCGGGAAAAACTTCTGCCGCACGTCGTCAAACACCCGCTCATCAAACCCGGCCTGAAGGCGATCTTGAAGGTTTACCGGAAAAACCATCCGGGCGCGATGTTCTCCGGCTGCGGCGGCGGTTATCTTTTGGTCGTGTCAAGGAAACCGGGGCCGGGGGCGTTTCAGGTCACCATTCGAATTGCACCATAATGATTACCCCCGCAAGACAGGTTGTTGTCACCGGCGCCTTCGATGATTTCCTTTCGATTCACCTGCGCTTCCTTGAAGAGGCCTCCCGGCTCGGTGAAGTGACGCTGTTGCTCTGGCCGGACGAGGTCGTGCAGAAATTTACCGGCAAGCCGCCGAAGTTTTCCGAAGTGGAAAGGCTTTATCTCCTCAATGCCGTCCGCTATGTCAGCCGGGTTATACCCGTCACCGATGTGGTGAATAATCTTCACGAGCTTCCGGAAGTGAGTGGTTACCGTCCGAAGGTGTGGGCTGATGTCGAGTGCCACTACAACGAGAAACGGAAGGCGTTCTGCCAGTGGCATGACCTGGAGTATTGCGTTTTCAGTAACGAACGAATCAAGGGCTTTCCCGACCCGACTGCCCGTGCGGCCGGCCCCGGGCCGGCCCCGGCAGAAGTTCGAAAAAAAGTCGTCGTCACCGGTTCCTATGATTGGTTTCACTCCGGCCACCTGCGGTTCTTTGAGGAGGTCAGCGCGTATGGCGATCTTTACGTCGTCATCGGCCACGATGCGAACATCCGGCTGCTCGAGGGACCGGACCATCCGCTCCTGCCGCAGGGAGAGCGCCGTTACGTTGTCGGCTCAATCAAGTACGTCAAGCAGGCGCTGATTTCCAGTGGCGACGGCTGGATGGATGCCGATCCGGAAATCCAGCGTTTAAAGCCGGACATTTATGCAATGAACGATGACGACGACACGGGTGACAAGCGCGAATACTGCAAAAAAAATGGCATTCAATTTCTGGTGCTCAAGCGCATACCCGCGCCCGGTCTGCCCAAACGCTCCAGCACCGACCTGAGAGGTTTCTAGCGTTGTTGTCCCGTGGTCTTTCTTTCAAGGGCGCAATTTGGTCCTGCCATCATTCTTCCACCTCTTGGGGGGCGCTGGTGTCCCACCGGCTCGCTATGTTGCGACAGACAGTTCCAACCCGCCGACGAGACGTCGGCGCTCCTAGGGTTTGTAAGCCGGTTCAGTATGAACATCGTAGTTGGTGGTGGCAAACTGCGCCCTTTTTTTAACCGCAGTTGATTTCGAGCTTGTATTTTTGAGCTTCGGACGAAAAACTGTTCATCCATTATGGAATTACATGACGCACCGGCGGCTTATCTTTTTAAACTGTGGCCTTGGTTTGAAGCCAACCGGATTCGGATTATTTGGGGCGGCGGCGTTATCGTCGTCGCCGCCGGGCTGATTTCGTTTTATTCCTGGCAGCGGGATCAAAAAGAGATCGCGGCGGGCAAGGCGCTGACGCAAGTGATGGGGTCCATTCCGCGCAACGCCACCGCCAGCCAGGAGGCCGACCTTTATTTGAAAATCTCCACGGACTATCAGGACACGTCCGCCGGGCAACGGGCCTTATTGCAAGGTGCCGCGATATTATTTGCGGCGGGAAGATATGCAGACGCGCAAGCGCAGTTCCAAAAGTTTCTCAATGCCCACCCCGGCAGTTTCTTTGCCGCCCAGGCTGCGCTTGGCGTGGCGACCAGTCTTGACGCCCAGGGCCAAACGGATTTGGCCGCCGGCTTTTACCAGCGGATCATCAACAGCTATGCCGACGCGACAGCGGTGGACTCCGCCAGATTCGCCCTGGCGCAAATTGACGAACGTCAGGGCAAACTTGCCGAAGCGGCAAATCTTTACGAAGCCATCGTGCGGTACAACCCCAATGGCTCGCTGGGTTCGGAAGCCGGGTTGCGCTTGATGGAATTGAAGATGAAGCTGCAATCGGCTTCGCCTTCAACCGCCCCGGCGGCTCCGTTCAAGCCAAACCACTAAGCCATGAAGCTCACCCTCATCGGCACGGGGTACGTCGGTCTGGTCACCGGTACTTGCTTCGCCGAAGTCGGCCATCAGGTCGTGTGCGTGGACAACGACGCGGCCAAGGTCAAACTGCTCCAGTCCGGCGGCATTCCGATTTACGAACCCGGCCTCGTAGAACTCGTGAAGAAAAACGTGGCGGCCGGACGGCTCATGTTCACCAGCAGCACCGCTGAAGGCGTCCAAAAATCCGACGTGATTTTCATCGCCGTGCCAACGCCGCCGCAAGCGGATGGTTCGGTGGATCTGAGCTTCATCGAAAAAGTCGCGCGCGACATTGCCGCGGCCATGACCGATTACAAGATCGTCGTGGACAAAAGCACCGTCCCGGTCAAAACCGGCGAAAAGGTCGCCGAAACCATCAGACGCTATAGCCCGGCAAAAGTGGACTTTGACGTGGTGAGCAATCCTGAATTTCTGCGCGAAGGCTTCGCCGTCGGCGATTTGATGAAGCCCGACCGCGTTGTCATCGGCGTCCGCTCCCCGCGGCCCGTCGCGGCCATGAAGGAAATTTACGCGCCGTTCAACGCGCCGATTGTCGTCACCGACATCAATTCCGCCGAGCTCATCAAACACGCTTCGAATTCATTCCTCGCGCTTAAAATTTCCTACATCAACGCCATCGCCGCCATTTGCGAAGCGACGGGCGCCAACGTTCAGGAAGTTGCCGTTGGCATGGGGCTGGACGAGCGCATCGGTCGCCGGTTTTTGGACGCCGGCATCGGCTTCGGCGGCAGTTGTTTTCCAAAGGATTTGAGCGCGTTCATCAAAATCGCCGAGCAAAACGGCTGCGATTTTCGTTTGCTGAAGGAAGTCCAGCACATCAATACCGACCAAATGGAGCGCTTTGTCAAAAAGATCACCAACACGCTTTGGGTGCTCAAAGACAAAACCATCGGCGTGCTCGGCCTCGCCTTCAAACAAAACACCGACGACGTGCGCATGTCACCGGCAATTGAACTCTGTCAACGCCTGCAAAAGGAAGGCGCAAAGTTGCGGGTGCATGATCCGAAGGCGATGGACAAGGCCAAAGCCGTGCTCGCGGACGCGACTTACGTGGACGACATGAACGCCGTGGCCGATGGTTGCGACGCGCTGGTTGTGGCCACCGAATGGGATGAATTTAAAAAGCTTGATCTCGAACGCGCCCGCAAATCGCTCACCCATCCCATCATGTTTGACGGCCGCAATCTGTTCGACCGCGAGGAAATGGAACGGCGGGGCTGGATTTACAAAAGCGTCGGGCGGTGAACGAAAAGTTGGGGTAATGGAGCATTGGAGCAATGGAGCCGAACAAAAAATCAACACTCCACCATTCCAGCACTCCAACCCTGCAAACCATTGAAGTTTCTGCCGCCTTGATTTTCCACGACGGCAAACTGCTCATTACCCGGCGCCACGCCGATGCGCATCTCGGCGGGCTGTGGGAATTCCCCGGTGGCAAGCGCGAACCGGACGAAACCTTCGAGCAATGCCTGGTGCGCGAAATCCGCGAGGAGCTCGGCGTGCAAATCTCCGTCGGCAAACTTTTTGAATCCGTCACTCACGCTTATCCGGAGAAAACCGTTCGCCTGAAATTTTTTGTCTGCCGGTTGGAACGCGGTGAACCGCAGAGGCTCGGCTGCGCGGCGTTCAAGTGGATCAGCGCGGCGGAATTGGACCATTACCAGTTTCCAGCGGCGGACACAAAGTTGCTGGAAAAACTGCCCGAGGCGTTGGAGTTCAATCCCGCGAGGCGGGACTGAACTCCAGTTTACAGTTTGCCGTAAGTCTCCTCGATGATCTGGCGGAAGTTGTTTTCGCCGACGTTGACGATGCCCATTTCGCGCCTGGCGTTTTCCGGCGAGTCGCTGGCATGCGCGGCGTTGACCATGATGGTCGAGCCGAATTCGCGGCGGATGGAGCCGGGCGGCGCCTTGGACGGATCGGTCGGGCCAAGCACATCGCGGATTTTGGCGACGGCATGCACGCCTTCATAAACCAGCGTGATGCACTTTTCCGTGCCGGGCTTGGTCCATTGTTCGCGCGGCAATTCCGACGGCGCATGGCCGGACATGAAACGGACGATGTTCTCGAACTGATGCTCGCCGAAGGTCGCGCAGAGAACTTCTCCCAGCTTTTGTTCCTCGGCGGCGGCAATTTTGATGGGGAATTCCTTTTCCAGCGCGGCCTTGGTCCTGGCCCCGATCACGTCCTTGAGCTTGGTGCAGAGGAATTCGCGGACGGGTTCGTAAAACTCCATCGCCTGCGCGACGCTCATGCGGTGGACCTTGATGCCCACGATGAAAAGGCCGGTGCGGGAGAAGAAATCAATGACGTTGCCGGGGCGTCCGGTCGCGAAACGGAAATTATCCGGTTTGATGAGCACGAGCGTACGCTGGCCGGTTTCGCCGGGCTGGTAAGCAATGACATTTTCCAGGACACCGCCGTCTTTGTCGGAAAAGCGCGCCCACAATTTGAGTTTCGCATCGGCTTCTTCCACATTTGGCGCGGCGAGTACTGCCGGTTCAAAGTACCGAATCTGCCCGTCGTCATCCGTGATCAGGTCGCCGTAAGTATCACGAATGGTTTCTCCCACACGACGCTCCGGACTGAGATTGCCGACGACGGAACGAACCTTTCGCACTGCGTCGTCGCCACGGAACAGGAGCACCATCACCCGGCGGCGCCGTCCGGTCTTGGGGTCGGGTGAGAAATTTTGGATGACGTATTGGCAAAGCAGTTCCTGGATTCGCCGATCCTGCGGGTCATGGGCGGAGACAATGGTTTCGGCGTATTGCTTGATCAACTCAACGCTGGGTGCGAACATGCGCATGGCTGCCAGATCCAAACCCGTCCGCGAAATCAACCGGCTTAAAATTCCGCCGGTGCGCGACTTGTAAAGCGAATAGGGCGTGATGATGACATAAGCGAGTTGTTGCGGCATAATCAGTTCGTGGTCGGCGGATTGGCCGGCGACGCACTGGCAGCGGCGGCTTTGCCGCCCAAAATCTTGAACATCACCGTGCCACAGGTCGGGCATTTGCCCTTGATCGCCTTGCGCCCGTTTTTCATCGTTTCTTCAACGCCGTTGGCGATTTCCTTCTTGGCTTTGCACTTAACGCAATATCCTTCGGCCATAAAAATTTTTACCGTCCGCGCTTCATGCCCGAACGGTGAAAACAGCTTAACGACCCGAAACAGCCAAAGCAACTCGGAAAAGGAAATTGCGTAACAAATTGGCTATCAATCTGTTGCAGTAAAACAAGCCGCCGGCAAAGGCCCAAAATTGGCGGAGCTGCTTGCCAAATCGTTTGTTGTGGGTTATACCCACTCCATGATTATTACCGCCGATGCCCGACGCCGGGTGACACTGCCCAAACCCGCTCATCCCGGCGACGCTTTTGACCTGGAAGCGACCGGATCTGGCCAGTTTCTTTTGACGCGATTGGAAAAACCGGCGCGCAAAGTGACGGTGTCGCGCAAAAACGGATTTTTGGTCGCCACTTCCGGCAAGCGTATCACGATGGCTGAGACCCGTAAATTGATGGATCAATTTCCATGACCAATGGTGGGGCGAGGCTACTGACGATCCGGGCTTGGCGCGTCAAAGCATGGCGACGACGGCTCGCGAGGACCGCTCGCACCACCGATTTACTTAAACCGATTCGCTACTTATGACCTACCTGCTGGATGTCTCCACCTTGCTGGCGTGGCTGTGGGCAGACCACGAACATCACCAGCGCGTCATCCGATGGCAGAAAGGAAAATCCATTGCCATCTGCCCGATCACTGAAATTGGTTTTCTCCGCATCTCGACCCAGCCGGCTTTTGGCGCGACGATGGCGGAAGCGCGGGAAATGCTGTCGTTCTGGCACAAGAAAGTTCAACCGCATTTTGTTCCCTGCGATTTGAAAATTCTCGACAGCGCGCCCGCGCCCGCGAGCGGCAGGACAACGGATTTTTATCTGGCGAGCCTGGCCGACAAACACGGAATGAATTGGGCAACGTTGGATGAAAACAGCAAACATCAAGCCGCGTTTGTGTTGCCGGATTAAAACATCTGGTGAGGCTCGGCCCATCAATTTCTCATTAGCACTTTGCTGTAGTAACTGATAAACCAAGCGCAAAATGAAATTAAAAAAGCTCAACACTACGAATGAGTCTTCAACGACGGGAAGAATAGCGGAGCTTTATTTTGCATCGCTGATGTTGAGTAATGGCTACGAACTCTATCAACCGGTGGTTGATGTAGCGATTGATTATCCGGCAAAAAGCAGAAAAGGAACAGAAGTTCGGTTTCAATGCAAATCACGATCAAAGCTTGAAGCTACTGTTTTCGATCTTTCACTGCCAAAAGATAAAAAAGTTAAACCTCCTACTCATGTGTTTTACATGAGAGGTCCGGTCCAAGATGCGGAATTTTGGATCGTGCCCTTTCAACAAGTAAAACGGCTCGCAAGGAAGGGCAAAGGAAAAACTGGTCGAAAAATTTATAGAATTTGTCTTACTGAAAGAATACTTAAAGAACTCAGAAATTATAGACGTGAGTATGGTTTGGAAGAATTGAAGAATTGGTGTTTAGAGGAAATTAAAACGTAGTCGCCTGTTTCCTCAATTCCGTTTTCAGGATTTTACCCGTTGCATTGCGCGGCAGAGCGGGCATGAAAACAATGTGTTTTGGCATTTTGTAGTCAGCCAGTTTGCCGCGCACGAACTGAAAGAGGGCCTTTTCATCAACGATTTGCCCTTCTGCCGCAGCGACAAATGCCACCGGCTGCTCGCCCTTGCGCACGTCCGGCACACCGACGACCGCCGCTTCCTTCACGCCCGGAAACTGGTAAATCACTTCCTCGATTTCGCGCGGATACACATTAATGCCATTGACCAGCAGCATGTCCTTTTTGCGGTCGGTGATGTAAAAGTAGCCGTCGGCGTCGCGATAACCGATGTCGCCGGTCAACAGCCAGCCGTTGCGAAACGCCCTGGCCGTTTCTTCCGGCTGGTTCCAATAGCCGAGCATCACGTTGCCGCCGCGCACGCAGATTTCACCAGCCTCGCCGGCGCCGAGAATTTTCCCCGAATCATCCTGCGCGCTGACTTCGACGTTCGGAACCGGCAATCCAATCGAGCCGGGCTTGCGCACGCCGTGAATCGGATTTTTCGACACCACGGGACTGGCTTCACTCAGGCCGTAACCTTCAATCAGCGGAATGCCATATTTCGCCTCAAAATCCTTCAGCACCTGCACCGGCAACGGCGCCGAGCCGCTGATGCAAAGGCGGAACGGCAATTTGAAGGGCATCGGTGAACCCGCCAGCATGCGATAAAACGGCGGAATCCCCGGCAAAATCGTCGCCTGCCGGGCGTACAACTCTTGCAAAATCTGCCGCGGGTGGTTCAGCGATTTGACGAGCACCAGCGAACCGCCCACGATCAGCGGCAGAAAGATTCCGACCGTCAGCATGTAGCTGTGGAACAGCGGCAACAGCGCCGCCATCCGGTCCTGATCCACCGTTTCGAGCACCAGCCGGCAGCTCTCGACGTTGTGCAGCAGGTTGCCGTGCGACAGCATCGCACCCTTGGGCCGGCCCGTCGTGCCGGACGTGTAAATGATGACCGCCAGGTCCGACTCGTTGCGAGTCGGAGGAGGCGGGAGTTGGGAACTGGGAGGTGGGGAAGCGGGAAAATCCTCCACCTTGAAAATCTTGAGCCGCGGGCGCGCCGCGAGGAGCGCGGGCGCGTGAGTGGCGAGTTCATCGTCCGTGATGAGCACGTCAATGCCGCCGTCCTTTAAAATGTAATTCACCTCGTCCGGCTTGAGGAAATTGTTGATGGGCACGAGCACCGCGCCCGCGCCAAGAATGCCAAAGACCGCCGGGATGAATTCCGGGCGGTTTTTGAGCCAGAGCGCGACGCGGTCGCCGGGTTTGACGCCGGATTTGCCGGTCAACTCCGCCGCCACCGCGCCCGACTGCGCGGACAGCGTGGCATAGCTGAATTCGCTATCGCCCCAATACAAGGCGATTTTATCCGGCCGTCTTTTCACCGAGGCGGCAAACGCCGTGGCCAAATTCATGGTGCCAGACATTACGAAAAATGTTCACCGCCTTGCAAGGGATGAAACCGGATGGTGTGAGGGACGAGGGCGTGGCTCAAACTGGAAATGTAGGAGACGACGTGAGGAGTCTCTGGCTAAAAATCAGAAATCCGAATTTGAAATGAGTCTCGTCACCTCGACTCCTACAAAATCAAATGCCGGGACGCGCTTCGCTCCACTCCGCGCCCAATACGCCTTATCGCCTGATTGGGAGCTTAAATTGACATGGACAGGCCGGAAAGCCGGTAATAGAGTCCAAATCTCGTGAACCGGGATAGACAACACTTTTGTTGCATGCTTGCTGGTTAGCTCACTGAAACACAAATGAAGCGCAAGTTCATCGCGGTTATTGTCTTCGCCTGCATGCTGTTTGTTGCGGCTGCTGCCATTTGGCTGTCACATGAAAGAGAGCTCAGCCGAAGAGTCAATTGCCTGTCGTGCCTGCGCTCCACTGGCTGGGCGCTGGGCATGTACTGTCAGGAGTACAATGGAAGGCTTCCTGAAAATTTCAGCCTTATGAGTAACGTTATGAGCACTCCGTTTTTTTACGTCTGTCCTTGGAACAGCAAGACCGCCCACAGCAAGACACGCGAGTCGTGGACGAACGTCACAGAGTGGATGGACTATTTCTACGTTCCCTGGCCAAGCGTGACGGGGGTCTATACAAACTACCCGCTCATGTATGACCGACGCTTGGCGAACCACGGCGGCAAAGGGATCAACATTCTCCTTGTGGAGCAGGCCGTGCATCCTGCTGTCCCACACAAGCCAGAAACATTTCACGGCCAGTTCTTCTGGGACGAGGACGCCAGGTGGCTGCAGAAGTTCGCGAAAGAGCATCCAGATCTCAAGGTGCCCTTGCCCGAAGACCTAAAATGAAGCGAGCTAACCCGGCGCTGCAGCTCCTATGAAGATTCATCGGTCAAGGAGGCGGCGCGAAGTTTAATCCCCGGCGGTTATTTTACTTTTTTCAGCAATTTCAGCAGGTTCCCCACCTGCGATGCGCCGTTGGTGGCTGTGTTGATAATGCCGCTGCCGAGGGATTGCACCGCCATCCCGCCCAGCGCCGATTTTTTAATGTCCGCCTTCGGATTGCCAATCGTGCCGGTCATTGTCAAAAATTGCGGCAAAGGAACATAGGTTGCGTTGGCTGCCGTGTTGGCAGAAGCAAGATTGAGTTGTTTGCCAATGGGCTGGCTCACAAAAACGGCCACCGGGATGTTGATGGTGGAGTTGGTCAGCACCTGGGCCAGGGCGATGCCACCCTGGCCGTCCGCCTTGAAGGCCGTGCTTTGCACCGAAGCCGATGGTAAATCAATCCGCCCGCCGCCCGCCCTGATTTGCGCGTTTATCACCTGGATGGGCGACTTTTTAAGTTCATCCATCAATCCGCCACCCCGTCCGGTCAGTTGGTCAACCCAGGAGACGATGGCGCTTTCCGGATTGCTCAAAAGCTGGGGGATGGTGGCAATGACATTAATCAGTGTTTTAAGGATTGCACTGTGCACGTCCATCACGGACAGGTTCAAGTTGGTAACACCGCCGGCAAATTGTCCCGTGAGGTTCTTTTGCAAACCCGTGCCGGTGATGCCCGCGCCCTTGACCTGTGCGTTCGCCGTCAAAGTCCCGCCCATCTGACCTTTGCGGTCGGGCATAAAAGTATTCACCAGCGGAGCGACCGGGACGCGATCAGCGCCAAAAGCCACGTCGTATCGGTAACCCGGCACGCCCAGGTTCAAATCCGCCGTGGCGTTCACGGGCGCGCCGTTGAGTGTGAGTTGGCATGGCTTCACCGTCACGTGCCCGCCATCCACGGTCACCGTCGTCTGCCAATGGGTTATCTCGATTTCGCGCAGATAGATCCGCCCGATGTCGGCCACCACGGTGAAATTTTTCAGCGGGAAATTTTTTGCCGGCGGTTCCTGGCTGGCGTCGGTGGCGGTCGCCCCGGCCGGGGAAGCCGCGGCTGGGGGTGCCGCGGCCGTTTTATTGCCACCCTTCGGACCGCCCGCGACCAAATCGTAATAGCTGGTCACGTCGAGCGAATCGGCGGTGAGCTTGAGGTTCCCGCGGACCGCATTCGTTTGCGAATAATCCACCTGTCCCTGCAACCGGACCTGGTTTTGCGCCCGTTTGGTGGGGGTGAGCGTGATTTGAAGCTGGCGGATGTCCGCCGATTGCTTTTTCACGGCGGTGTCAATTTCCAACCGGGCCTCCAGCGGCGTGGCGGGAAGTTGCCGCTGTGGATCGTTCACGACGAGATTCGTCACCTGCATCGAGGCTTTGATGGCGGAACTGTCCTTCGAATCATATTGCACGGAGGCGTTGCCGTTGACGGCGATGGAGACGAGTTTCTTGTCCGCCAACAGCGGTTCAAGGAATGGACGCAGACCGTTCTGATTGAAGCCCGACAGGCTGGCGGTCAGTTGCGCCGATTCACGCGCGGTGTTGTATTTGCCGGCAATCTCAAAAGCGCCGCCGGCATTTCCGTCCTGGGTCAATTTGCCCGTGATTTTGTTGATTTGGATTTGCTCCGGCGTTTTGCTCACGTCGAGGTCCATCGTGCTCCCGAAATTGCGGAATTGGTTTTGGCCGGCCTGTCCCGTGAGATTGGCGAGCACCAGTTTGCCGGTGATGGTCTGCGTGTTCTGTTTTTGGGTGACGCGTCCCTTCAATTCAACGGTGCCGGATGAAAAGCTCATGCCCGGTTGGGGAATGGCCTGGCACAGTGCGGCCGGCGAAGCTTGCAGTGCCACCTGCAGGTCCGCGTTCCCGCCCGCAAGGTCATACGTGCCGGAACCGGTGGCGGTGACCAGCGACTGATTTTGGCGGAGGACCAGCAGCCGATATTCGCTCAGGTTGAATTGTTTGAAATTCACCGCCTGTCCGCGCGCACGCAGAATCACTTCCGCCCGGATCATTTGATTGCCGCCAGTGGGAACCGCGAAATCATTAATCTGCGAATCCAGGTCGAACGCGAGCAGGCGGCCGCCCTGTTGCGATGACAATTTCAATGTCAAATTCACATTGCCCGCGGCGACGGCGTTGCCGAGGAACGGCTTCCAATCCGCAAGGTTCAAGCCCGTGACGGCCAGGTCGAGCGCGGAATCCCCCACCCCATTTGTGCCATTTCCCCAAGCCAGATTCATGGGCCGGGCCAGGCGCGCGCTCAACAGCGGATTGCCGTTCTGCGTGCCCGTCACATTCAGCCCGCGGAGCAGCGCCGTCTGCGCCAGGCCGTCCACCGCAACGTCGTAGCTGGCATTGAGATCGAGCGTGGGCGTCGTTTGCCCCGCCCGGGTCAATTGAACATGGCCCGCGTCGAACCGGCCCGTGGCGCTGATGACGGAGCCCGACCTGGTTAATTCGATTTCGTTGCTGGAATTGATTGTGGTTGTGCCAAAATCAATCCCGCCCGCGTCTCCGGCCAGGTTCAACAATCGCCGGTCAATTCCCCGCAGTTCCACCTTTAACCGGCCTTCCATTTTTTCCATGTCCAGCGGTCCGCTGACGGCCAGTTCGCCCAGCGGCGTCCCGCCCCTTTGAAAATGCAGCACCGCCTGTTTGATTTGCGCCGGGGTCACGTCGCAATCCAGCACGGCGCTGAACCCGGAAAAGTCGCTGAACACGCCGTCGGCGCGCGAAACATCCAGGCGTGTCTGGCCGGTAACCGGTGCCGGCTTCAAATCCGCGCTCAACGTAAAATTAAAATTGCCATTCAACATCGCGGTCAGACGCCCTTTTGCCCCGGTGGGCGGGTTGTTCACAATTTGAATGGCGGCGTCCGACTGAAATTTGCCGGACTGCCCGTTCTTCACGTTGGCCAGCAACACGTTCACGTTTGCCAGCTCAAGGGAATCGCAACCGCCACCGGGATAATTTTTTATTTTCCGGATGGTCGCGTTGCTCAAGATGAGCTTCCGTAAATCAATTTGCGGCGGCTTCGAGGATTTGCCGGGTCGCGGCGGTTTGGATTCAGACGGCTTTTTGTTTGATGCCTTCAGCGCATCCAGGTTGCTGCTGCCGTCCGGGTTTTCGACCAGCGCGACCGTCGGCGACACGAGCGCGGCTTCATACACGCGGAGGTTTCCGCCGAGTATGCTCCAAAGACTGTAGCTCACGCTGACTTCCGGTGCGGTGATGACCGGCTCCTGGCCTTTCGCCTGCACTTTCAGGCCGCGCACCGTGATTTTGCTGAACGGATGGACCGAGATGTCAGTGACGGTGACATCCGCGTGAATCGCGGCGCTCACGCGGGGAAGAATGACGCCTTTGATGAAAGTGGAACTGGACACGGCAAAATAAGCCACAACCATCACGACCGCCAGCACCCCGGCAACCCACGCCGCAATCGGCAGCGCTCGCTGCAGCCAGCTCCGCTGCTTTTCGATGGTCAGTGATTCAATTGTTGCCATAAGACGTTACCTTTTAACGGCCTGGGGCCATTGTGTTTCAGGAATGACCCCCGCTGCGGTCTCCGCCAGCCGTCGTTTTCTGTTTTTACACTGTCTTCACCGGATTATTCAATTCAAATCAAACCAGAAGTTTCTTTAAAAACCGGGACGCGCCGTCCGTTTTCGCTTCCCCGCTTCCCGCCAGCCAATATATTTTCAGCGTGATTGATACCAACGCAAAGCTTGCCGCCTTCCTCCCCACGTTGAAATCCGCGACCTGGCTGGCCCTCGACACCGAGGCCGACAGCCTGCACGCCTATCCGGAAAAAGTCTGCCTGATTCAAATCAGCACGGCCGCCGGCGACGAATTGATTGACCCGCTGGCGAAAACAAACCTGGACCCTCTGCTCGACGCGCTGGCCGGCCACGAACTCATCATGCACGGCGCGGATTACGATTTGCGCCTGTTCCGCAAACATCATGAGTTTGTCCCGCGCGCCATTTTCGACACCATGCTCGCGGCGCGGCTTTTGGGCGAACGGCAATTCGGCCTGAGTTCGCTCGTGGGAAAATTTCTCGGTGTGAAACTGGACAAGGCTTCGCAAAAGGCCGATTGGGCGCGGCGTCCGCTCACCGAACGGATGGAAACCTACGCGCGCAACGACACGCATCACCTCAAGCCGCTTTCCGACAAGCTGAAGCTTGAACTCCAAAATAAAAACCGCCTTGGCTGGCATCAGGAATCGTGCGCGCGATTGATTGAGGAATGTTCGCAACCACCCGTCGTGGACGTGGATTCCGTCTGGCGAGTGAAAGGCAGCCACGCGCTGAACCGTCACGCGCTGGCCGTGATGCGCGAGCTTTGGCAATGGCGCGAAACCGAAGCCATTGCCGCAAACCGCCCGCCATTTTTTATCATGAGCCACGAAAAAATGGTTGAACTCGCCGAAGCCGCCGTGGGGCGACAGGCGGTCGAACCGCTTTTGCCGCCGCGGATGTCGCCGCGCCGCCGCGACACCCTGGCGGCGGCCATCCGGTCCGGCCTGGCGTTGTCCCCCAACCGGCATCCGGAAAAATTGCGGCATCATTCCACCCGCCCCACCGAGGCCGAGATGCGCCATTACCGCGAATTGGAGCGGCGCCGCAACGCACACGCGCACAAGCTGGGCATTGACCCCACGCTCATCGCCCCGCGCGCCACCCTGGGGAATTTGGCACGGGATTGGGAACAACACGCGCCGGAATTGATGAACTGGCAGCGGGAGTTGATGAAATGATGAATGCAACCCGCACCACCGTTTTGCTCCGTCCTGGGAGCGCTGGCGTCCGCAACCCTCCATTTCTGAACGCTTCTTTGTTACTTCGTTTCTTTGTTGTTAAACCGGATTCGTGCAAACTTTTTTCTCCCCAGACAAGTTTGCCACGGCAAAATCGCGTCATGGCCGGCCGCAAAAAACGCAAAACTTTTTTACACGAATTGATTTCTGTTCGTGGCAGGGCCGTGCTGCCGCACGGCCAAAATCCTGCCGGTGGTTGCAGATTGACCGGTGCAGTGATCAATGGCTCCTCCCGAAGATAGGCGGAGAAAATTCCAGCTCGATGCCAACCGGTCCGGATCAACCCCTTTGACTGCAAACCGACATGCGCTAAGATTTCTCCGTGAACTGGAAGGCCTCAGCGGGAACGGACCTGACCATGCCGGCCACTGCCGACCCGGCGACGGAGCCCCGTGCTACAACTGTCCCTGGCGGCGCCGAAGGCGACTGGCTCTGCGCCTGGTGCCTCAACCGCGTGGCCAATGAGAAGGATCGTTTCAAATACGATGGCAAGGACAAGTTCACGTTCTCCAACCCGGAAGGCATTCGCTTTGAAATCATCACCTTCTCGCAAACGCCCGGGTGCCGGCAGGCCGGGGTGCCGACCCTTGAGCACACGTGGTTTCCCGGCCACGCCTGGTCGTTTTGTTTGTGCGACCGCTGCAGCCAGCATTTGGGTTGGTGCTATGCCGGACAGCATGACTTCGCCGGCCTGATCACCGCTCGCCTCGTCAGGGCTCAATGCATCAGGAATTAACCGTCAAATGGATCTGCCTGAGGCCAAAGGAACCTATGTCCTGATTGCCTTCGTTGCGCAGATGAAACGGCTGCGGATCGGGCGCCTCGGAACTTATGACCTGGTTCCTGGATATTACGCCTACGTGGGCAGCGCCTTCGGTCCCGGAGGGCTCTGCGCGCGGATCGGTCACCACTTGGAATCAACCGCCGCACCCCACTGGCACATTGACTATCTGCTGCAGTGCGCCGTTCCGACCGAGGTCTGGTACACGACGGCGGACAAGAAACTGGAGCATCAGTGGGCCGAATTCCTTGAGCAGGCACCGCACTTTCGCGTGGCGATTCGCCGGTTCGGTTCCTCGGATTATCACCGCAGTCGCTCGAGTCATCTGTTCCATTCCAGGCGCCGGCCGTCGTTTCGTTGGTTTCAACAACGGATCATTGAGCAGTTCGATAACGTCCAGCCGGAGCAACACCTGATCACTCTTCCCGGCGACACCGTGTCATGAAGGATCGTGAAGCGACTCTTCCAGCTTTGCCGAAGATGACCCACCGCCAGAGCGGTTGATGTGCGCTGGCCATGCGGTTTCGGCAACGAATCAGAAAAATCCGGCGGCGACGCTATTGCCCGGCACGAACGCGATAAAATCTTTGTGAAGCCGGCGGATTCGAGTCGGCGAGAACTTGAGTGCTGCCATTGCCGGGAACCGGCGGAAACATCTGCCAGTTGTCCGCAAGGGAATTTTTGTATTCAATCCGATACGACCGCCCGAGTGAGGTTGGTTGAGAAATGATGAACTGACCGTTGCTGAAGCCTGCGCTCAACATCGGCTCAATGGGTTGAGGCAGGCTGTCGCCGACGATGGCCAGGTGATGGGTGTAGCCCGACGCAATGGCCAGCACATTTGAAAGATTCATCCAGACATTTGTCTGTCCAAGATATGGAGACGATCCGGATAATTGGGCGTTGAAAGCCAGGCCGGTCAATGTCCCGTCTCGCAACAACGCCCAAACCGCCCCTGCTTGATTGCCTGGACAGGCACTGGCAACTGCCGTCACATTCGAGATGACCACGGTATTTGTTCCATAAGGAAATCCCCACGCATAGCCGGTTCCATTACCAAGCAATGCAATTCCTTGTTCACCGCCGGCAACAACGGCGGCGGCCACAACGTTGGAAGAAAAGGTGTCGAATTGATTTGTGGAAGGGCCTGAGAGCCAGGTCGAACCGTCCTGTTTGATGGCAAAACTCGAACTGAAACCGGCCGTAATCGCGACAACATTGCTCAAATCACTGGGAATATTTGTCTGGCCGGAATAATTCAGGCCCCAGGCAAAAACGGTTCCGTCGGCTTTGAGTGCCAAGTTGTGATCTGCTCCGCAGGCGATGGCCACGACATTGCTCAAGCCTGCCGGGACATTGGTTGTGGTTGTCCCGAAATAGTCTGGTCTTCCCCACGCAACGATGGTGCTGTCACTTTTCAACGCGAGTCCCTGTCCATATCCGGCCGCAATCGCAACCACACCACCCAATCCGGCAGGGACATTGGTTGCGTCGCGCAATCCCCACGCGGTGACGGTGCCATCACTTTTCAAAGCTAGGCTGAACCCATTTCCCGCAGCAACAGCCTGCACGTTGGTGGCCGCGACCGGAACGTTTGTCGCCCCATACGTATTACTGCCCCACGCAACCACATAATTTCCGGCGAAAGCCGAACGGCAGGCGATTAGAAGGAGGAAGACACCTGCCAATGCAAGTTTTGCAGCGAAGCCGGATTTCCATTTCAGTTGCATCGCAGGCATTCAAACCGGAATTTTAACTGAACTGACGGGAGTCTGGGCCTTGACTTGCCTCCGTTTATCGAAGCTGCACAGGCGAGGGAAAATTGCTTTTGGGTCTCGCTCATACTAATCGTACCTTGGCCGGAAGGAATGCTTGATGTCAAGCGCCGAGCGGACCTGGTGAGGCGGATTGCACGGCGGACAGGTACGGCTGCGGCGAAAACGAGCGGCTGGTCGGACGTGCCAGCAAAGGCCGCCGCCGATCCGCGCCTGCTTGACTTGTTGAAACAGGCGGGCCGGCTCGAAAACACAAACCCGGTCGGTCAATGGACTATTGCGTGACACGAATGGCACGACTTGAGCTGAGTGGGAACCAGCGAAAGGAATTTGTCCCGCAAGGGCCGAGCGAGTGGGCACGAGCGAGTCCATTCACACGAATTTCGGAGGGCGGAGTTCTGCGAGGCCCCAATCTTAACCACGTAACGTTCGGCTCCGGCAACCAATAATCGGCCGTGGCCTGATTGGGTTGTAGCGTCGAGCCTGCGGCTCGACCAATCGGCGCACAGGAGCGTTTTTTCTTTTCTTTCCCGCCGGCAAGCGGGCCGCATAATGGCGCCCGCAATGGCATGATGACAAAAATCCCACTCTCAGAGCTGACGGACCGGATGAAGCGTTTCCGGGCGCGGATGGATGCGGAGAACCCGAATTGGGAACTGGCCGCGTTCTTTGGCCGGGTCAACCAATACTATTTCACCGGCACGATGCAGGACGGTGTGCTGCTGGTTCCCTGCGACGGCGAAGCTGTGTTCTGGGTGCGCCGGAGTTTCGAGCGGGCCGGCGACGAATCGCTCTTTCCCGACCTCCGCCCGATGAAAAGCTTTCGCGATGCGGTGCCCGCCGTGCCGGCGGCAGCGGCGCGGCAGGTCATTCACCTCGAGACCGAACTGGTCCCGCTCGCGCTGGTCCAGCGATTCCGAAAGCACTTTCCCTGCAAGGAGGTGGCGTCGCTGGACGCGCAGATCGCCCGGGTGCGGGCGGTCAAGAGTCCGTACGAACTGGCCATCATGAAACGGTGCGGCGCCATGCACCGGCGCATCATGGAAGAGAACGTGCCGGCGATGTTGCGCGAGGGGATGAACGAAGCGGAGTTCGCCTGCGATCTCTATTCGCTGCTGGTGCGGGAGGGGCATCAGGGAACCGTGCGCTTCGGCATGTTCAACGTGGACATCGCCGTGGCGCAACTGGGCTTCGGGGAGAACTCGATTTATCCGACCAGCTTCAACGGGCCGGGCGGGTGTGCGGGCATCAGCCCCGCTGCGCCGGTGCTCGGCAGCCGCGACCGGAAGCTCCGGAAGGGCGACCTCGTGTTCGTGGACGTCGGCTGTGCTGTGGATGGCTATCACACCGACAAGACGATGGTTTACATGTTTGGCCGGCCACTGCCGGACGAGGTGATGGCCCTTCACCGGCGTTGCGTGGGGCTCGAACACCGGCTGGCTTCGTGGTTGAAACCCGGGGCGATACCTTCGGAGATTTATGCCCGGACCATGGAAAGTCTCGACCCGGAATTCCTGAAGAACTTCATGGGCTTCGGCAACCGGCGGGCGAATTTCCTCGGGCACGGGGTTGGCCTGCAGATTGACGAACCGCCGGTGCTGGCGGAGGGATTCGACGAGCCGCTGGCCGGGGGAATGGTGCTGGCGATCGAACCCAAGAAAGGCGTGCCGGGCGTGGGCATGGTGGGGAGCGAAAACACCTACCTGGTCACGCCCGAGAGCGGATGGAGCCTTACCGGCAACCACCCCGGTCTGCTCCTGGTTTGAAGCAGCGGCGGGAATCCCATGCCGTGTGCGATAATATACTCCACAGTCGTGGATTGTATTGTCGCGACATTATAATCAACGATCGTAGTTATTATTGTCGCAATGACATCTGGCATGTGGCAACGTGCGGCCCATGGATGCCAAAACCGAGGAACTACTGTGGATGTTGCTCTGGACTTGCGAAATGATTTCGCGACCCACCTTCCGGAACTTGACAGAATCGTTTGAGGGTTGGGCGTACCGAAACGGCTTTCTCCGGCAGTTGCAGCGATTGGAAAGGCAGCAGTTGCTCGAACGTCAGCCTGCAGGTTCCGGTGCCCGTCTGCACCGGTTGACGCAGGCGGGCCGCCTGCACGCCTTGGGCGGGCGCGACCCTGTAGCACAGTGGAAACGGAAATGGGATGGACGCTGGCGACTTGTGCTCTTTGACGTGCCGGAGAGTTGCAGGCGCGTGCGTGACAAACTCCGCATGCACCTGCACAACCGTGGGTTTGGTTACCTGCAAAACAGTGTATGGATCACCCCTGATGACGCGAAGGCGGAGCGCGCCCTGCTGGCCGACGGCCCGGTGGATGTAGAGTCCCTCATCGTGCTTGAAGCTCGTCCCTGTGCGGGCGAAACCGACTCGGATATTGTCGCTGGCGCATGGGATTTCGCGAAGATTAATGCGTCTTATACTGCCTATCAGCAGTTGCTGGCCAGGCGGCCACGCAACCACCTCAACACCAAAGCAGCGGCCGCGATCTTTCATCGTTGGTTGCGAGAGGAACAGTACGCTTGGAAGGCAGCGATGGAAATCGATCCATTGCTGCCGACACGCCTGTTGCCACGCGAATATGGTGGCAGGGACGCCTGGCGTGATCGTTTGGAAGTGATGGTGCAGGCCGCGGAACAGATGCGGGCGTTTCGATGCGACTGACAACACGAAACGCGCGCGACAATAAAACATACGACCGTTGTCTGTATTGTCGTATCTTGGTTAAACCGTTGCACGGATGTCGGCGGTGGTGGATGGACCTTGCGTCCTTAAAATCTTGCGGTACAAAAAAGACCTGCTCAATCATGCGTTCGCTCAAGACCTGTTCCTTGTGTCCGTCGGGGTGGAGCAGAAACACCGCGGTTCCATTCGTGTAAACCACCCGGCCAGCCGCGTCGATGTCATAGACCAGCACACCGCCGGCCAGGGCTTTGGTTTCGCTGTCGGCGGTGCCGCAGTGCAACTGCCACGACTTCGGGACGAGGTCGGCGCTTTCGGTTTCCATGGCGGCCAGCTGTTGCGCGCGGATGAGATTGCCCCAGATCTTCATCTGTTTCATGTCCATCTCGCGTCCCTTGAGGCCGCCGGCCGAGGTCAGTTTGCGTCCGGTGTAAATCGCGGAAAAGAAGTTGAGGCATTGAATGATCGCAGACTGCAGATTGTCGCGGTTGACCCCTTCATGCTTCGCGCGGACAAAGCTGTCCGCGCTCCGAGAAATCATTCGATCACTCTTGCACGATGGATTTTTTGATGCAGATTGAAGCTGATTTTGCGTAACGGAAAGGAAATGACATGAAACAGCGAACACTGGGAAAACAAGGATTGACCGTCCCGGCGCCCGGACTCGGGTGCATGGGCATGTCGGAATTCTACGGCACACGCGATGACCAGGAATCCATCGCCACCATCCACCGCGCGTTGGAGCTCGGGGTGACCTTGCTCGACACGGCGGACATGTACGGGTGCGGCGCAAACGAGCGGCTGGTCGGACGCGCCATCAAAGACCGCCGCCGCGAGGTGATCCTGGCCACGAAATTTGGAAACGTGCGCGACGAGCGGGGCAATTTTATCGGCGTGAGCGGCCGGCCCGAATACGTCCGCGCGTGCTGCGACGCCAGCCTGTTGCGGCTGGGCGTGGATGCTATTGATCTGTACTACCAGCACCGGGTTGACCCGCAGGTGCCCATCGAGGAAACCGTCGGGGCGATGAGCGAACTGGTCCGCGCCGGCAAGGTGCATTACCTCGGATTGTCCGAAGCGGCGCCCGCGACCATCCGCCGCGCGATGAAGGTGCATCCCATCAGCGCGTTGCAGACGGAATATTCCCTGTGGACGCGCGACGTGGAGGCGGAAATTCTGCCGCTCTGCCGGGAACTGGGGATCGGCTTTGTGCCTTACAGCCCGCTGGGTCGCGGTTTTCTCACGGCGAAATTCAAGAAACCCGATGACCTGCCGCCGGACGACTGGCGCCGGAACTCGCCGCGGTTCCAGAGCGGGAACTTCGAACGCAACCTGAAACTGGCCGGGCGGATTGAAACGCTGGCGAAGCGGAAGAAATGCACGCCGGCGCAACTGGCTTTGGCCTGGGTGCTCGCGCAAGGCGACGACATCGTTCCCATTCCCGGCACCAAGCGGCGGAAATATCTCGAAGAAAACGTGGCGGCGCTGAACGTCGAACTGACGCCGGCGGATCTGAAAGAGCTCTCGGCCGCGGCGCCACCCGGGGCCGCTGCCGGCCTGCGCTACCCGGAACCGGCCATGCGGGCCGTCAATCGCTGAACACAAAGAAACGCTTTTACACGAATTACACAAATTGACACGAATCAACCCCAGACCCGAAATCCGAGAACCAAGAACCGAAGTAAACCGCTTATTGCCGCTCATCAGCGCTGATGAATGAAGATTAACGGCCGGCCGCAAAAGCTTTCCCGCGCAAAAACTTCTTCACGCGAATTGTCACGAATTGATTCCTATCCCGTGGTGGCCTGTCCGCCCTTCATGACCGGAACAACACTTCTTCGCGGTGGAACATCCATACCGCCGCGGCCAGCGCCGCGGCTGCGTACAGGCAGGCCGACCCGAAAATGAGCAGGATGTAATTCCAATGCCAGGTGCCGGCAATCATTTCCTTGCACACGAGGCTGACATTCATCAGGGGCACCACGGCAAGCGAAGCATTGAGGTCCACCCCGGGCAGCATCGCGGTAATCGCGGGCACGATCACGACCAGCATCAGTGGGCCGCAATAGCTCTGCGCTTCGCGGAAACTCTTCGAAAACAATCCCACCATCAGCAGCGCCGCCGAGAGCATCACCGCCACCGGCAACAGCATCAGAAACACCCCGGCCAATCCCCCGATATCAATGGTGGCGATGTTCTGCAGGGCTTCCCGCGGCGCTGATCCCGCCAGGACCCGTTTGGCGAGCTGTAATGTTGCGCCCATGCTCAACAGCGACAGCACGACCGTGCCGACGGAGGCGGTGAGAACCATCAGAAATTTTCCCAACACCAGGTCGGTTCGCCCAACCGGACAACAAAGAATCGTTTCCATCGTCCCCCGTTCCTTCTCGCCGGCGGTAACGTCAATCGCCGGATACATGGCACCCGTCATGCACAGGATGATGATGATATAGGGAAAAATCCCGCCCAGCAGGCTCCCGGCGACCTTCGCCGGCGGCGCGACATTCTGCCGATGGATCGTGAACGGCTTCAAAACTTCCACCGGAACACCCCTGCTTTCCAGACGTTCCCGCACCGTCGCGTCACTCAGATTCCGGAAGAAAGCATTCAGGTTTTCAGCCGCAAAACCCGATTTTATCTCGCCTTCATACATATAAATCTCAACCTCGGCCTTGTCCCCGCGGGCGATCGCCGCGTCGAAATCCGGCGGCAGTTTCACCCCGGCGCGAACCCGTTTCTCCACAATCTGATTCGTGAAGTCCCCGGTCGCCGGGACGATCTGGAGGTTCTTTGCCGCGCGCAGTGCCGAGAGTACCTTCGGCGAGTTTTCGCCGCCGATGATCATCACCCGCGGAATCTCCTGCCGCGCTTTCGTCATGGTTTTGAACATCAGGGTGCCCATGCCGAACATCAGCAACGGCATGACCAGCACGGGCACCACGATCATGGAAATGATTGTGCGCCGGTCGCGCAGTGAATCGCGCAATTCCTTGCCGAAGACAATCCGGATGGCGCGCCAGTTCATGGACGGCCCTCCACGGCCCGCACAAAAATGTCCTCCAGCTCGGTCGCGCCGTATTGCGTCCGCAGTTCCGCCAGCGTGCCTTCGACGAGCAGCCGCCCGCGGTCAATGATGCCAATCCGGTCGCAAAGCTTCTCGGCCTCGCTCATCACGTGCGTGGAAACAATCACGGTCTTGCCCTTCTGCCGGCAATCGCGAATGAACTGTACAATGGTGCGCGCCGTCATCACGTCCAGCCCCAGCGTTGGCTCGTCAAAGATCATTACCGGCGGATCGTGGACCAGCGTCCGGGCAATCGACACTTTCTGTTTCATCCCGCTGGAAAGCTTGTCGCAACGGCGGTCTTCGAATTCGCCCATCCCCAGCGTGGAAAACAATTCGCGAATGCGTCCCTGCAGCAAATCCTCGGCGACGCCGTGCAGCCGTCCGAAATACTCGACCGTTTCCCGCGCCGTCAGCCGTCCGTACAACGCCGTGGCGGCGGAGAGAAACCCGATCCGGGCGCGAATTTTTTGCGGCTCGCGGATGGCGTCGCAGCCCGCGACACAAGCCGTCCCCGAGCTTGGTTTGAGCAGAGTGGCCAGCAGCCGCAAGGTGGTGGTTTTGCCGGCCCCGTTGGCTCCCAGCAAACCGTAAATCCGCCCGGGTGCGCAGCGGAAATTTATGCCATCCACCGCGCGCACCTCCCCGCGCTTCCGGTCGCGGAATATTTTGGTCAGTTGGTGTGTTTCGATCACAAAGATTGGACCAGGCTCGCCGCGAACCATCACGGCTGGCCCATTGAATGGGACAATCATCACCAAGGCAAGCCCGTCTTCGCGAACCAAGGTGGGGCGAGAGTCCTCGCGAGCCGATTAACCGCTCATTCCCGCTGACCTGTCCTCCGTAGCTTCTTAGCGAAGGATGGATCAGCGCTGATGGCCACGAATTTCGGAGGGCTGAGTTTCACGAGGCAAACTTTAACCACGGATGGACACAGCGTAAAGCCGCGTGGCGGCCACGCCGCTATACGCGGATGAACACGGATTTAACCGCAGCTTGTCGCGCCGAAATGGAATGAAGGCGGAACAAACGTTTTTACGCGAATTGCACGAATTGACACGAATCAATCTCAGACCCGAAATCTGGGAACCAAGAACCGAAGTAAACCGCTCATTCCCGCTCACCCGCCGTGCTCGCGCCCGTCGCGGCAGGTCAGCGCTGATGAGTGAAGATTAGCGGTTCGCTTTCCCTGACTTTTTTCTCCCCAAAAACAGGTAAATCTTCAGTAGGGAAACACCCCATATCGCTCCCACGGTTACCCACCTATTGTTAAAGGTGCGCCAAAAAACCTCTTTAAAAAAATAAACACGGAAAAAATTATATGAAACGGAAATTACAAATCATTACCAGCGCGTCCGCCGCGTCTCTCCTGGCGTTCTCGGCGTTGGCCCAGGAAACACTTGGTCCCAGAACGGCTGAAACCGGCTCCACCCGACAACCCGTGACCCAGGCATGCTCGGAACGGCTGAACGGCGCGGCCAAGGCCACCGACATCATCGGAATGACAGTCAATAACTATCAGAACGAAAGACTCGGCAACGTGGAAGACCTCGCTGTGGATGTGGAGTCCGGACGGATCGTCCAGGTGATTCTTTCCACCGGTGGATTTCTCGGCATTGGCTATACGCTCACCGCGGTGCCGCCGGGAGCCTTGCGTCTCGATGCCGCGGATAAGGTCCTTCATCTGAACGCCAGCAAGGCGAAACTCGCGGCGGCCCTCAAGTTTGACACCTCGAAGTGGGACAGAGACACGCAGTCCAATCGGGTGACTGAAGTCTATGGTTATTACGGCGAACGACCTTATTTCGTTGCCGATAATGAAGGATACAGGAATGCCAGCCTGGAGGGAACGGTCGCTTCAACCTTGCCCCACAATATGGATGGATCAATCAATACGGAGGGAGCGCGCACCGTGGACAAGGCAAGCAATGTGGAAACAGCCGGCAATTTGGAGGCAACCAACAACTGGATTTCAACCCGCAACCCGGACGGAACCTGGACGCGGGAATATTACTCAAATGAGAGGCGGGTCAACAATGCCTGGTCGCGGCTGGGTTATGTCCAGAAGGCGAGCCGGCTCATGGACACGCCGGTGAGGAACCTGCAGGACCAGAAACTCGGCGAGGTGGAGAACTTGATGGTGGATCTGTCAGCGGGCCGCATCGTGGCGGTCATCATTTCGTCCGGCGGATACATCTGGCTGGGCGACAAGTTGAGCGCCGTGCCGCCCACCGCGCTCCGGTTCAATGCGGAACATGACACCCTCCAGCTTGACGCCTCCAAGGAGATGCTGGCCAGCTCACCTCACTTCAAGGCCGGTCAATGGCCCGATTTCAGCCAGCCCGGTTATGTCGGCGGAGTGTACCACGCCTACAACGTTGAGCCTTGGTTCAGCACCACCGCGACGACCGAAGCTGACAACACCCGGCCAAATGTTCGTGATCGCGACAGCAGCACGCTGACCACGCGCGACCGGGGCAACCGCCAGGCCGACGCGAACACCGCGGCGCAGATTCGCCAGGAAATCATCGCTGACAGCAGAATGTCCGTGAATGCCAAAAACGTGAAGATCACCGCCATTGATGGCCGGGTCATCCTGTGCGGGCCGGTCAACACCGCCGAGGAAAAACGTCTCATCGGTGAAATTGCGAATCGGATCGCGCACGCCGGGAATGTGGACAACCAACTGGAAGTGCAGTTAACCACGAACAGCAGCAACTAATCAGCCCGTAATAATAAGCGAAACAACCCCTGCGACCGGGATGACCTGGCCGCAGGACCATCCCAAACCAATCAATAACCGACAAACGAACATGAAAACATTCAAGGATTTATTTCTGGACCAATCGGCAGACGTATATGGCACCCCGCGCCGGATCATCAAGGCGTCGCTGAGGATGGCCATGGCCGACAATGGATTACACACCGGGCTGGCGCAGGCCGGCAGCAACGAAGACGATTTGAGTGAATCCGGCCAAAAGGGATCGGAGGAGGCGGCAGACAAAAGAGCGGAGAATTTGCGCCGGGGTATCCGCCCGGTTGACACCGGCAACAATCGCGCCGGTTCCATGCCGTACTGACCGCAAAGAATCCAACCGCTTATTGTCGCTCACCCGCCGTGCTCGCGCCCGTCGCGGCAGGTCAGCGCTGATGGCCGCAAACCTCGAAGGGCGGAGTTCCACGAGGCCCCAATTTTTACCGCAACTTGTCGCGCCGAAGTGAACGAAGGCGGAAGCGGCGCAAAAGGTAGGGCGCGTCACTTCCGCCGTCGTCCCGCATTGCGGGACTATGGCGGGACAAGCCGTGCGCGCCGCCAAGCTGGGGCAGGTTGATTTTACCGCATATAACGCAAAGAACGCAAAAGGTGGGGCGAGGCTCCTGACGAGCCGTTTTAACTTTCAACTTTCAACCCTCAACGCTCAACCGACCATCGACTTTTTTCTCCCCAAACCGGTTTGCCGTGGCAAAATCGCGTCATGGCTTGGCTGTCACTGCCCCAAACACCGTTGAAAAGGGCGTTTTACGGAGCGCTGCTCATCTCCAGCGTCGTGGGGGCTCTCCACGTTTTCGCCTGCTGGTTTTCCGTCGCTCCCCACGGCTCGGATTATTTGTACAACAAAATTTCAGGGATGCTGGTGATATACCTTTTTCTCGTGGTGCTTTACAATGTCGTTCGCATCACCTTTGCCGTAGTGGGACGTTTGTTTGGAATGGGCAAGGTCGGCTGGTCGGCACTGGCCGCCGGTGCCATTTTTTGCGGAGTCGTTTTGGTTATCACGTTGATTGCCTTCGGCGTGGGAGAAACGATGCGAGACGCGGTATTCAAGGCCATCACGGTTCGGGGCAGGCCGTTGGTGGCGGCCATCAAACAATTTCAGGCCAAAAATGGCGCCCTGCCGGGTGGGTTGGACGAACTGGTGCCGGATTTCATCCCGGCCATTCCCGACACGGGCGTTGGCGCGTATCCGAAATACGAATTCATCAGGAAGCCGGACCCGGCGAAATACGACGGCAACCCCTGGGTGTTGTTTGTGAACGTATCCACCGACGACCTGATGCAGGATTTGCTGATTTTCTTTCCCGACGGGAACTATCCGGCGAATCGACCCGGCCATGGGGCCAGACGATTTGGTGACTGGGCAAAAATCGAGTGGCCCGTCTCCTCCGACGCCAGCAAATAGCCTCCCCTCCATGCCACGTGAGACAAAGTCTTTTACGCGGCCTAAACGCAATTCCACCCTTGTTCAATTCTGGCGAACTTTGCCCGCCTCCGACCGTGCTGCTGCGCGGCCAAATTCCTCTGGTTGTAGAAGGCTGACGGGTACAATATCCCGCCATGCCTCGCCGGAAGAAATTGTCTCCTGCCTTGTCACGCCGAAGCATTGCGAAGGCGGAGGAAATGCGGAAATACATCCATTCACTCCGCGGCAAGTTCAAAACGCCTGGCGACAAGCCGTTTGCCGAATGGATGGCGGAACTGAACCGCGAGGAAAAAGAATTGGAAGAAAAACGATTTCAGCGGCTCGCCGCCTTGGGCAAAAAATCTGTCGGTTTAGGAACGGCGTTTTGCTTAATTCCCCACCCGAAACATTGTAGCCGATAGTCCACAAGCCTCTGCCGGGTCCTGTCGATTATGACGCTTAGTCCATAACTCATCCGCACGTTGTCTATAGACTATGAGTCATGAAACGACACCCCGTTCTGGCGGCGTTTGGGCGGAACGTCCGCAAGTGCCGTGAGGCGTTGGATTACTCACAGGAAGTGCTCGCCGAAAAGTCTGATCTCGATCAGACCTACATCAGCGGAATTGAATGCGGGAAACGCAATCCCAGCATCAAAAGTATCACCCGCATCGCCAAGGCGCTTGAAGTCAAAACTGCGGCCCTCATGGAGGGGGTGGACGCGTGAAAGCGGCAGCCAAAAAAATCCGGGCACTGGATTTGTTTTGCGGAGCTGGCGGCAGCAGTTGGGGGGCAAAATCCGCTGGCGTGGACATCATCGCTGCATTTGACCTCTGGCCGCTTGCAGGCAAAGCCCACAAGACAAATTTTCCCGACGCCGAATTCTTTGAAGGCCGCCTTGAAGATCAGGATATTGATGCACTGATGAAGCACCTTGGAAAAATTGATCTAATCCTCGCATCCCCGGAATGCACGAACCACAGTCCGGCCAAAGGCAATAAGCCACGCTGCGAAAAAAGCAAAGACACCGCGTTCCAGGTCGTGCGCTTTGCCAAGGCATTCAAGCCGCGTTGGCTGGTGATTGAAAACGTTGTGAGCATGAGACGCTGGAAACGCTACGTCGAATTCAAGCAGGCACTCGAAGCCCTCGGCTACAATTTACGCGGGCAAGTTCTCAATGCTGCCGACTTCGGTGTGGCGCAATCCCGCCGCCGATTGTTTTTGACCGCCGACCTGAAACAGGAGCCGCCGAAAATCACCCCGCGCAAACGCACGGCAAACAAGGTAGCGGACATTGTGAATTTGAACGGAACGTACCGGTGGACGCCTCTGCGCAGGCCGAACCGCGCCGCAGCCACGCTTGAAAGAGCGGAACGCGGCATATCCGCAATGGGCACCGACAAACCATTCCTGCTCGTCTATTACGGCTCCGATGGTGGTGGCGGCTGGCAACGATTGAACCGCCCGCTCCGAACCATCACCACCGTTGACCGTTTCGCGCTCGTGAAACCTGACGCGCAAAACGGGCACATCATGCGGATGTTGCAGGTGCCGGAACTTCAGGCGGCGATGGGAATGCCACCAAAAATGAAACTGGTAGCAGGCACCCGCCGTGACCGCATCAAGATGATTGGCAATGCGGTTTGTCCACCAGTAATGAGAAAGGTTGTTTCCCTTCTCATTGGGAAGGCGCATGGAGAATCGACCGATGTCTGAAAAAACTAACCCTCCGCATATTTTCCGTCCGAGAGCACGAATGCTCTTACTCTTGGGTGACGAGTTGATCCGCGATGCCGGCTTGGCCGTCTTCGAACTGGTCAAGAACGCATACGACGCGGATGCCTCAGAATGTATCGTTACGATGCACAACATCACAGAGCCTGCCTCGGCGAAAATCCTTATTGAGGACAATGGTACGGGAATGGACAGGCGAACGATCACTGACGTGTGGCTTGAACCGGGGACTGAACACCGTGCAGAGCAAAGAGATGAAGAGAAGCGATCGAGACATTACCACAGGTTGCCACTAGGGGAGAAGGGGGTTGGCCGGTTCGCTGTTCACAAACTTGGGGATGAAATAAAGCTCGTGACGCGGATGCCTAGCAAGCCAGAGGTTGTCGTCGCGATCAACTGGGACGACTTTAAGACTGAGCGCTACCTTTCTGAAGTTCCCGTGTCTATCACCGAGCGGGAACCCAAAATTTTTACGGGGAACAAACACGGAACTCAGATTGAAGTCACTCGTCTCAGAGAGGCTTGGTCCCGCGGTAAAGTGCGAGATCTGTCCCGCGCCATGAATTCGATCTGCTCTCCTTTTAACAGACCCGAGGATTTCGAGACACTGCTTATTGTGGAACCCGAGTCTGACTGGTTGGACAAGATTCTTGATATTAGAGAAATTCTAAAGCTTGCACTATTTCGGGCAAAGGGGCGCATTCGGGGCAACGAGCTAATGTATAACTATCACTTCGTTCCACTCCCTGGAATGTCCGATAAGATTGTCGGGCGCGAGCGACGACGGATTTCAACCGCCCTCATGCGCGCATATCCAAAGGATGAACCACTCGACCTTTCGGCTGCCGGCAAAATTGGGGAAATAGAATTTGATTTCCACATTTTCGACCGTGAGCCATCAGTGCTGGCGTTAAGCACAACTGATGTCAAAGGGCTAAAGGAATTCCTTAATCAGAATGGAGGAGTTCGTGTCTATCGCGATGGTGTTCGTGTCTATGATTTTGGTGAGCCCGGCAACGACTGGCTGGGCCTGGATTTGCGTCGTGTAAATATCCCCACCCGGAGGATTAGCAGAAACGTCGTCTTGGGCGCGGTTTCTCTTAATGCAGCTTCGAGCACTGACCTCATCGAGAAAACCAATCGTGAAGGGTTCATTGAGAACGGAGCTTATGATGCGTTCCAGCAGGCCGTTTTATTTGCGATTGCGCAGATTGAAACCGAGCGAACAATTGATAAGATCCGACTCCGACAGCAGTACTCCCGACAGAAACAGAGTGAACCAGTATTTGACGAACTGAGTGAGTTGCGCGCCCAACTGGAGAAACGCAAACTGTCAACAGAACTTGGTGGTTATCTGGATCGGATTGAAAGGCAGTTCGTCGACGTGCGGGATCGTTTACTCATAGCGGCAGGACCTGGACTCACGTTGACTGTCGTCGTGCACGAAGTGGAAAAGATAATTAAGGAGCTCTTGATTGCTGTTAAGCAAGGCGCCGACAGTACCAGGGTGCGCTCCCTGGTTGAGCATTTGGCACAGATGGTCGACGGATTAGCTTTCTTTGCAAGGAAGTCAGGCAATTCACGAGAGAAAGCAAGTGCCTTGATTGAGCAAGCTTTTTTCAACACAGAGTTCCGCCTCAAGGCACACAAGATAGAGAGGATTAATGGCATCGACCAGGGGACCCCGGATTTTTCGGTGAAATGCGCCCGCCGTCTCATAATTGCCACACTTATGAACCTGATCGACAATTCGATCTATTGGCTGGAAAACAAAGGCGATCCTGTAAAGCGGATTTACATAGGCACTACCACAGAACTTGATGGAGGGCCAGCACTTGTAGTTGCTGATAATGGGCCAGGGTTCATTGACCCTCCCGAATACCTTGTAGAGCCATTTTTTTCCAGAAAACCAGATGGAATGGGCCTGGGACTCCATATCGCAAATGAAGTCATGAAAATCCACAAAGGGCGGTTGTACTTTCCAGATTCTTCTGAGTTGTCCTTGCCCAAAGGTTTAACACGCGCAATTGTCGCTCTCCAATTTAAGCAGGAATAATGAACATTCTCAAAACCGCCAGAGTTCTAATTATCGACGACGAGCCGAAAGAAGCAATGCCCATCATCAAGGCTTTAGGATTGCTTGGTATAGGCTGTGTCCATATCGCTGGCGATAGGGCGGAGGAACTCAAGCATTTCAAAGCCTTGAAAGGAATTCGCCTTGCCTTTGTTGATATGCGGTTGGGCACGTATGGGACTTCAAAGGAGGCCGTACCTGTCACTGTCAACGTCGTGAAAAAGGTCATCGACCAGAATTCGATGCCAATTTTCTTTGTCGCCTGGACTCAGCATCGAGAAGACGTCAATCTTTTTAGGCAGATACTCTCGAATGAAATGCCCTCAATTAATCCCGTCTCAGTCCGATTGATGGAAAAGCCTTTCGCTGGAAATCTAATTGATGCCGCCAGGACTTTCCGGAGTGTAAAGCGCACACTCAGGGAAATGTGGCCAGTAGGGGTGCTCTGGTGTTGGGAACAAATGTCTCATGATGCAACCACTGATACGACCTTTGCTCTATCGCGGGTTGTTTCAACGCGATCACAGGGTGGCGACGCCAATGTCTGGAATAATACATTGGCGGAGGTTCTTAGGCTACTAATGGCTACAGGAGCGGGTCAGAGCAAGGAAACTCGTCATGCCGCCCAAGGCCTCATCGAGGTTTTTAACCATCTCCACCTCGATGGGCTGAATCATGGAAATGTGTTACCGCTTAGACGGGCGAGTGGACAGTTGATTGGAATCAAGCTGCCTAAACTATCCGCTGCCGAAGAAGCAACGCTAAACACCATGTTAGTCTTGTTGCCCGTTGATAGAGAAGATCGATCAGTGAGACCAGGAAACCTGTACATTCCTCGAAGTAGAATAGGGGCGCATTGTCCGCATCGCCGCTGTAGACCAGACGTATCAGGTCTTACCGAAGACATCTTGAATCTTCGCAGTGACGCCGAATTTAAGAAGCTCGAAGACAAACTCAACTCTAAAGCAGCCCAAACTGCATATAAACGGCGCGCACTCCGGCGCGGTCTGACACGACGAAAGAAAGAACTGGCGATGCAGTGCAGAGCAATTTTATTGGAAGTAACTCCAGCTTGCGACTACAGCCAGAACACGCGACGTGTGGCTAGATTCATTGCTGGATTACTTGTGCCTGACTCTCTGAGTGGCCTGATAAAAGCGAAGGAATCCTCCAGGAGGGTGGGTTCCATAACCCTACCCGGCGTTCCGGGTGTGTGGCATCCGGTGTTTTCTGGGAGATTTCCATACAGTATCGGCAAGCCGGAGAAATCGATTAAGTCAGTGCCCATTGGAAGAATTTGCGATGCTGTTCTTGTTGATATTCAAGCTTGGTTTGCTGCCCAAAGCGCAAGACCAGGATACCTCAAAGTGCCTTAAGCCATAATCTTCATGCGACGAAAAGCTGACAGTTCAGGGGGCAAGCTGAAGATGTTGAGGAATACAAACTGGGTGTCCATACTAGAATCGCGCTCGGACGATGAGTTGGTTTTACTCCGCGCCGCGTTGGATGCCGAAATGCGGAAAAGGGACATCGCCTTTTCAGTCGGCGGAGTAGGCGAACGGTTGGTCATCGAACATTTCCAGAAGACGCCGGGCCTGCCCAAACTCTTTCCTGCCTCTCGTAACACCAAGAACGTGGATGCAAACTCTAATCGTGGCGAACGCTACTCCATCAAGACCGTTTGCAGGGCCAAGAAAACGGGAACCATTTACTCGGACTTTCAAGATCACGACAAGCAACTCTTCGAGTACCTTCTTATCGTGAAGCTCGCCGAGGACTGGTCGCTTAAATCCATCCATCAACTGCCGTGGAGCGAATTCGTCAAAGTCCGCTCGTGGGATACACGCATGAACGCTTGGTATGTCGGAATTTCAGCCCGGACACTTGGGGTGGCAAAATTGATTTACCAAGCTCCCGGCAAAAATGCCTGACGTTTTCACCAAGTCGAAACGGTCGGAGGTGATGTCGCGCATCCGCTCGCGCGGCAACCGGGACACGGAACTGGCGTTAGCGAAGCTGTTGCGCGCGGCGGGGATTCGCGGCTGGCGCCGACACGTTCAAGTGCGGATTGTGGATTGCGGATTGCGGAGAAGCGGCGCGCACGGAGTGACGCGCCCTACCTTTCGCGTAAAGCCGGATTTCATATTTCGGAAGGCACGACTGGCCGTGTTCGTGGACGGCTGTTTCTGGCATGGATGTCCCAAGCACGCGACCAAGCCGGCGAACAATCGCGCCTTCTGGCGGCGCAAACTGACGGGGAACAAAACCCGTGACCGGGTGGTGAATCGCGCCTTGCGCAGGGCAGGGTGGAAGGTGGTGCGGATTTGGGAATGCGAGCTACAGAAAGCCAAGAAACGTTCGACACCTCACCTGGCCTCCGGCCATCCTCTCCCCGGTCGAGGCGGAGAGGGTGAAGCGCGACTCGTGCAGCGGATTCTGAAAAAGTTGAGGGTTGAGCGTTGAGGGTTGAGGGCTAAAGGCTGAAGAAGTCCCTTCTGGAATAAAGAACAACTTTGACGTGAATATCGCCAATTGGCGCAAATTTGCGGAATTAGCGTAAAAACGTTTCTTTGTTCTTTGTGGTTAAAGATTTTTTGCGTCTTTTGTGCCTTTTTGCGGCAAACAAAATCCAGGTTCATCTGTGGCTGGCTTCCGGCTTGCCGTTGAAAGCAAACGGGGATATGGTTTGGGCATGATGGACTGGACACATTGTCCCGTCGTGGAACGGGTGCCAGGCAAGGTGAGCGATGCGTGGTTGTTCAAAAACACACGCGTGCCGGTACGCGCCTTGTTTGAAAATCTTGAAGGCGGCGCGACCGTCGAGCAGTTCCTGGAATGGTTTCCCGGTGTGAACCGGGAGCAGGTTCTGACCGTGCTCAAATTCACTGAATCTTCATTGGCTGAGGTTGTGGCCTGACGGGTCGGCCATGCGCATCCTCTTCGATCAAGGGACGCCGGTGCCTTTGCGCTACGCGAAGGAGTGAAAGCCGACTGGTAAAACGGTTAAAATCCTTCCTGGGAAAAAACAACTTTGACACGAATTAACGCCAATTAGCGCAAATTCGTGAAATTTGACTCGCTCGTGCCCACTCGCTCGGCCCTCACGGGCCTTCGGTTTCACCGAATTCCTTTCACCGCATCCCATGCGGCTCAAGTGTGTAAAAGATTTTTTGAAACTGGGGCGGCGGATTTGGCGGGCGTTGGCACGTTTGTTTTCCCGAAACGGGACACGGCAAGATACCCAAAAGCGATGGCCGACGCCCAAGCCAGGCGGTAAAAAAAACTGGCACGGAAATTGCGCTTTTGTGGCCATGATGAACGAACGCACTTACCAGCAAAGACACATACTGGTCGTGGACGACGAACCTCTCGTCCGCCAGACCGTCCAGATGCTTCTCCAAGATGACGGTTATGTCGTCGAAGAGGCCAAAAGCGGCGCCGAGGCGCTTGCCCTGTTTGAGCCCGGCAAGTTCGACATGATTTTCACCGACTACTTTATGCCGGAGATGAAAGGCGATCAGTTGGCCGCGGCCATCAAAAAGCGCTCACCCAAGCAGCCCGTCGTGATGATAACAGCCTTTCCTGAAAAACTTCAGTCTTCCGCCTGCCCCCTGGGTGGCATTGATTCCTTCATCTGCAAACCTTTCGAAGTTGAGACCCTGCGGTCGGCGATCGCCCGGTTCGCTCCCGTCTAAAACCTGGAGTCCACCAACTTGAAAGGCTGAAGGCCAAAGGCTGAAGGCTGAAGGACCGCATAAAAGGCTTTCAGCCTCACGCGGTGGAGGTTGAACCGCTAATTTTCACTCATCAGCGCTGATACGCGAAGATAAGCGGTTTAATTCTTCCGTTTGTGGGAAGGTTTGTTCGCCGGATTCGGCGGGAGTTGGGCTAAAGCGTGCGGACAGGATGAACAGGATTTTCAGGATGAGACCGTGAGTCCCGAATTTCAGGCGGGGACAAAAAAGACCTGCTGAATCATGTGTTCATTCAAGACCCGTTCTTTGTGTCCGTCGGGGTGGAGTAGAAACACCGCGTTCCCATTCGTGTAAACCACCCTTCCGTCCGCGTCGATATCGTAGGCCAGCACGCCGCCGGCCAGGGTTTTGATTTCGCCGTTGTTGGCGCGGCAGCGCAATTCCCAGGACTTCGGAACAAGGTCGGCGCCTTCATCTTCCACGGTGGCTGGTTGCTGCGCGCGGACGAGATTGCCCCAGATCATCATCTGCTTCATGTCCATTTCGCGTCCCTTGGGGCCACCGGCCGAAGTCAGTTTGCGCCCGGCGAAAATCGAGGAAAAGAAATTTAGGAATTGAAAAATCGCGTAAAGCAGCCGAAAGGGAAAAAGCAGGGCATCCTTGAGCGTGCGGAGCGGGCGAATGCGCTCGTGTTCCGCATAGGGGCGGCGGATGTAAAACAGCCGGCCATCCGCAAGGACCTGCGGGGCGAGGTAATCGTACCCTGATTTCTCGAGCAGCGTGGTCATCTCGCCGGGTTCGACATCGAGCTGTTGAATGCTGAACGGCCCCAGCTTCAAAAACTGTCCCCGGTAATTCCGGCCGATCCCGGCGGACTGGAAAACAATTTTCCGTCCTTCGCCCGGCAGCCATCGCGGCGCGGTGTCGAACGAATCGCCTTCCGTCAGCTCCTTGATTCCGCCTTCACCGTGCATTTTGACCCCGATGTTGGCGGTGCCATTTTCGTGGAGCACGCTGAACACCATGTTCCCGGTGGAACGTGAGACCGAGACGTGGCGTATTTGGGTGCGGTTGTCATTCCACAACCGGCGTTCCTCGACGCCCAGCTGGCTGACTTCCAGCAACGCGCACAAACTGCCGCTCTCCAGCGAATAAACGAGCCCGCGGGCCTCCCGGGCGCCGCAGATGCTCGTGATGACCAGTGGAATGTCTCCGACCTTCGCGGATTTACCCCACAACACCGCGCTGGAAAAAGGCGACCCATCATTGCCGGCGGATTTCCACGAATGTTTTTGCTGGGCACGAACCGCTTTTTCCCGGAGGGAATTGCCGAAGACGCTGTCAATGGTGCGTGGCGGTTCATTCCCTGTTTTGACACGAATTTTTCCCTGTGCCAGGTAGGCAATGTTCAACTTTGACGTGTCGGCGCTCATCCGCTGGCGATGTTTTACAGTGTCGGGCAGGGCATCGTCAATCCGCGCCATGATCTGGTGAACAACCGTTCTTTCTGGCGGCCAAACTGGCGGGGAACCGCGTATAGCCGCGTAAAGTTGCACCACGCGGCCACGCGGCTGGCGGTGGGCGGGTGGTAAGGATTTGGCCGCGTAAAAGGCTTCGCCTCACGCGGTGGGCCACGTAAAAGGCGTAAAGCCTCACGTGGTGAACGAACCGAACAGACTGGTGCAGCGGATTGAAGGGCACTTGAAATGGCCGCGAAAGAACTCAAAGAACACATAGAAAACGGGAATTCACAGACTCTTCTCTTTGTGATCTCTGTGTTCTCTGTGGTTAAATTTTTGCGCCGTTTGTGCCTCTTCGTGGCAAATAATCCGTGTTCATCCGCCTGTCCTCCGTAGCAGCACTGCGTAGGATGGATGTCCATCCGTGGTTAAAGTTTTGCAGTTTTGGTTGGCGGGATTGGGGAATTCACGGATATTGGTCCGACTTTCATCAGCGCCCATGTCGCTGTTTGTGGATCAACCTATGAAAACGCAGACCGGAAAATCGTCAGGTTTCACACTTGTGGAAATTCTCACCGTCATTGCCATCATCGGGATCCTGGCGGCCCTGCTGCTGGTTGTATTGGCCCAGGTCAGAAACAAGGCCTTGAGAACCAAGGCCAGGAAGGAAATAACCGACATCGTGACCGCCATCCAGGATTATGATTCGCATTACGGTCAGTTTCCTGTTTCCGCCGATATCCAAAACACGGCTGGTACGCAGGACTTCACCTATGGCGACTCGCTTCTGACGGCGGCCCTTGGTCCCGGACGCTATGGAACTAACAACTCCGAGGTGATTGCGATCCTGATGGACCTCACCAATTATCCGACCGGCGGCCCCACAGCCAATATGAATCATTCCAAGAATGCACAACAGCAGTCATTTCTCGCCGCCACCATGGTCAATGATGCCACTTTGCCGGGGGTCGGGCCGGACTTGGTTTATCGCGACCCTTGGGGAACGCCGTACGTCATCACTGTGGATTTAAGTTATGACGAGCGGTGCCGGGACGAATTTTACCGGCGGGCGACCGTGTCCGGCCCGGGTGGGGCGAACACGAATCCGGGCCTCAATGGGCTGGTCAATCCGGATGGCACACCCGACAATTTCCAGTATCACGGCAAGGTGATGGTCTGGTCCGCCGGTCCGGACAAAGCCGTCGCCCCCGGCCTCCCGGCCAATCAAGGGGCCAACAAAGACAATGTCCTGAGCTGGGCGAACTGATCCAAGCCGGCGAACAACCGTTCTTTCTGGCGGCGCAAACCGGCGGGGAACCGCGTATAGCCGCGTAAAGTTGCACCACGCGGCCACGCGGCTGGCGGTGGGCGGGGGGTAAGGATTTGGCCGCGTAAAAGGCTTCGCCTCACGCGGTGGGAAAACATCGCCTGTCCTCCATAGCGCGTAGCGCGACGGAGGGAACATCCACCAGTCTTCGCTCCGCTTCGCCTCGGCAAGACATCCAACATTCAACATCGAATAACAAACGCCGGAAGGCCAAAGGGGAAACAGAGCAGGCGCGTTAAGAAACTGAAGTCCCTTCTGGAATAAAGAACAGCTTCGACGCGAATGACGCCAATTGGCGCAAATTTGTGCAAGAGATCTTTTGCAGTGCTATCTCATGACATCGTTCCTTTCTGAAAAGATTTTTTACCACGGATGGACACGGATTCACACGGATGGGAAAGAGGGGAGCACAATGCTTGACACGAATCGCGCGAATTATCGCCAACTGAATTCGGTTAATTCGCGAAATTCGCATCTCGCCCTTATCCGTCCCGCTCTGCGGGATCCGTGTCCATCCGTGGTTAAAGAAAAAGCTTTGCGGCTCTCTGCGTCCTCGGCGTCTCTGCGTTGAAGGCGTTTCCGTTTGGTTGCGGCTCCGCCGCGCTGCGTCTTTTGTGCTTTTTTGCGGCAAGGAAAGTTTTGAATTCCACCCCGAACCGGCTAAAGCCGGGACACCGAACAGATTTCGCGGTTGGCTTCTGCCGTTCCTTGCAAACCCAAGTTCTTCTCTTTGCGATCTCTGCGTTCTCTTGCGGTCAAGAATAGGGGCATCGCGGAGTTCCGCCTTCTGAAATTGCGCGTTTTTCGCGGATGGCACCAATGCTGCTCTTTGGGAAAAAATTGAGAAACCAGCGTCCTTATTCATGGTAGCGGGTTGCTGGATTTTATCAGACTGATGTGCAGAAGCTCACATGATGTATTTTCGGCCCGGCCCCGGTTCGAGATCAGCGAAGCTGTCCCAGCTCCACAAGGGAGTGATTGCGGAATCAATTTCGTTGGAAAACAAACCCGATACCGGGTGTTCGGTCTTGTTCTTCTGGCCTTGGTTTTCATGCAGTTTCCGGCCCTGGCCACCGGCAGTGTGACGTTGGCGTGGAACCCAAGCACTGATTCAACCATAGTGGGTTACAACATCTATTACGGTGGAGCCAGCCACACCTACACCAACAAGATTTCGGTTGGCCAGGCAACGAGCGTCACCATTTCCGGCCTGGTCGAGGGAGACACCTACTATTTTGCGGCGACAACGTATTCTGCTTCAGGCGCGGAAAGTCCGTTCTCAGGTGAATTGGCTTACCTGGTTCCCGTATATGTTCCGATTGTGAACCAGCCGCCGACGTTGAATGCCATCAACGGCCTTACCATTAACGAAAACGCCGGGCAGCAAACTGTCAGTTTATCCGACATCACTTCCGGTGCGACCACTGAAAATCAGACGCTTACCTTAATTGCAGCTTCCAGCAACACCAATTTGATTCCCAATCCGGTGGCAAATTATACCAGCCCGAACACCACCGGGACCCTGACCTTCACACCGGTGCACAACGCCAACGGGACGGCAATCATCACCGTGACCGTCAATGACGGTCAAACCCGGAACAATACCGTGGTCCGTACATTCACGGTGACCGTAGTTGGTAACGGCAGTCATCCCGTGCTCATCAGTTCATTGACCAACATGGTGGCCGTGGCGGGTCAAACCAATATCTTCAGCGTAACACCCGCCGGAGGGCCTCATTTGACATACCAGTGGAAATTTAATGGCAACAACCTGCCTGCGGCGGCTGGTCCGGCGTTGACGTTAAGCAATATTACCACGAATCAAGCGGGCATATATTCCGTGACGGCGAACGACGGCAGCGATTCGACCAGCAGTACGGCCACTTTGACGGTCTATGCCACGGCGGCGGCCAATCTGGCACCAGCCACCCATGCCAGCGGCCAGTACGCCCTGACCGTGGTGGGTGTGCCGGGGTATAAATATGTGGTTCAAGCCTCCACCAATCTGGTTAATTGGGTTCCGATGCAGACCAATACGGCTCCGTTTACATTTGTGGATGCAAATGCGGGCAAATTTCGCCAGCGATTCTACCGCTCGGTTTATGCGCCTTAATCGCTCCGGCAAGACGGGGACCACGAGTTACCAAGACTGAAGGCTGAGGGCTAAAGGAAGAAGAAGTCGGAAGTGACAAGGAAACGGCTCGCGAAGATCCGTCTTCGCCGAGGCTACGACGGGACAGGTGCTCGCCCCACCTTTCGCTACCACAATTCGGGTCAGCGAACAACATAATTTGGGGCACCATCTTGTGGCGGGCTTGGGAAGCCAATTTGGCGTGTTTAGCGGTTTAAAAATCCGTGTCCATCCGTGGTTAAACTCCGCGTTTTTCTGGCGCCCTCAACTCTCAACCTTCAACCCTCAACCGGTTAAGCGGGGGAGATTTTTTTCCGCTCGGCGTTGTTTGGCTCCCGGAAATCGCTGAGCTTGCCCTTTTTGAAGGTGCCATCCGGGAGCTTCAACGTGATCTCCGGCGGCCAGCCGGCCTTGGCCTCGATCACATTTTCCACCACGCCCACGGCGCGGGAAATTCTGTGGACCATGGTTTCGCCAAGATAACCCGCCCCGGTTTCCGGTATTTTGGATTTGCCCATGGCATCGAGAGTATGCGGAAACGCTATAAAATGACAAGTGGCGAGTGGCGGGTGACGGGTTGACGGGTGACACGAGGTGGACACCTCGCGAGTTGAGGGTTGATGGGTTGAGGGTTAAGAGAGTCAGGCGCCATTCAGCGGCCGTAGCGGTGAAACGTAGGGCAGTACGTCCCGCCTGCCCATCGCGAAGCGGACTCAAGCCGGCTATTTCCCCTTTGTCCGGACAGGCGGGACGCCTGTCCTACGTTATTCGCGTCCATTCGCGCAATTCGTGTAAAAGTGTTTCTTTGCGGTTTTCGAGGACGAGCCGTCTTCGTTACACTTCGCCGAGCCAAGGAACGAGGACGATTTCAAGCCAGTCTCGCGCGCCGGCTTATGCCACTGTGGGAGCTTCCTCCACAACCGGGCTGGCTACGGCAAGTCCCTTGCCCCGGCCGTGATCCATGTTGATGAATTGTTTCGTCTGGGGGATGTAAAAGACGATATTGAATTTGCCAATCGGTTCTTTTTTCGCAACGTCAAAGGCCGTTCCGGTGGCCCCGAAGTTTTTGCCTTCGGATACATTTTTTGTCCAGTGGTTGTCGCTGGTTAGATATTCCAGCGTCTCGGCGTCTTCGATCAGGATGTTCATGAAGGGGGATGTTAGCACATTCTCCCGAATCACAAGCATTCAAACTGACATTCTTCACCCGCCCGGCGGGTGACAAGTGACAAGTGGCGAGTGGCAAGTGACACGAGTTGGATCGGATGAACCGAGACCACGACGCGCATGGAGTGACGCGCCCTACCTTTTGCGCCTTTTGTGCTTTTTTGCGGCAAATAGAATCCGTGTTTATCCGTGTCCATCCGTGGTTAAAACATTCCGGTCGGTTATAAATCAACCTTCCGCAGCGGTTGAAAGGTTTTCTATTCCATTCCCACCGGACGGCGTGACGCTTTCTTGTCGGAGTGATGGGATTTGTCGGCGAGCATCCGGTCTTTCGCCCGGCGGCTGCGACGGCGTTTCTGGCGGCGGATTTTCTCAATGCGGGCGCGCTCGGCGTCCACGTAGCCGCGTTTCAGCGCTTCAACCTTGTCGAGCAGCAGGCGGCGGGCGAGGAAGCGGTTGAGTCCCTGCTGTCGGGTGGCCTGACATTTGACCTGCAGGCCGGTCGGACGGTGCAACAGCATGACGCAGGTGGAGGTCTTGTTGACGTTCTGGCCGCCGTGGCCGCCGGAGCGGACAAAAGTTTCCTCGATGTCGGCTTCGCGCACGCCCAGTGCGGCCATGCGTTGCGTGAGTTGGGCTTCCTTTTCCGGGCTGACGGGGAACGCGCTCATGGCGTCAACTGTAACGGCGGTCCATGACCGACGCCAAGTGTTTAGACGCGAATTGCGCGAATATCACGAATTCAATCCGCGTAAATTGGTGAAATTAGTGTCAACTTCTCCGTGTCCCGGCATTTCACCGTACGATTTCAAACGCTAAACCCTCGATCTGAACTGCAATGAATCTAATTTTTTATTGTATCACTACAGATGAATTGATAATCTGCCAACAATTCCAGAAAGGGTTTCCATGAAACGAACGATTTTGCAACTGGCAGCAATTTGTTCCCTGGCTTTCACGCTCAATTCATCCGCTACGGTGCTTTATGTGGACCTGAACAGCACCAATCCCCTCCCGCCCTACGCCGGCTGGAGCACCGCCGCGACGAACATCCAGGATGCGGTTGATGCGGCATCGGACGGCGACCAGATTCTGGTGACCAATGGCGTTTATCAGACTGGCGGGCGCGTGGCTGCGGGAGCAGCCACCAATCGGATTGTGGTGGCGACCGGAATGACCGTGCAGAGCGTCAATGGCCCGGCGGTCACGATCATTCGCGGCTATCAAATTCCCGGCGCTACGAATGGCGCAAGCGCAGTGCGCTGTGCCTACCTGGGCGACAACGCCGCGTTGATTGGCTTCACGCTGACCAACGGCGCCACGGGCAGCGGGTATGATTACGGCGGCGCGGTTTGGTGCAATTCCACCAGCGCGCTCGTTTCCAACTGCGTGTTGACCGCGAACTGCGCGGTTTATCAGGGCGGCGCCGCGTTCCGCGGCACGCTGATGAATTGCACGCTCACTGGAAATATCGCTTTCGACAGCGGGGGCGCCGCCTGCTCGAGCGTCCTGACGAACTGCCTGATTATCGAAAACTCCGCCTATGCCGTCGGCGGTGGTGCGGCCTACCAAAGCACGCTGGCCAACTGCACGCTCGCCGGCAACTCGGCTTATCGCGGCGGTGCGACGGAAGGCTGCGGACTGAGCAACTGCACACTTTCAAACAACCAGGCAATCTGTTGCGGCGGCGGCGCGCTTTACAGCACGTTGAATAATTGTTCGATCACCGGGAATTCGGCCTCTGGGGGCGGCGGAGCGGAGGTTTGTACGTTGAGCAATTGTGTTCTCAGCGGCAATTCAGCCCAGACGGGGGGAGCAGCCTATTCCTGCACGATGAATAACTGCACTTTGATGACGAATTCCGCCACGGATGGTGGCGGCGCGTATGGTGGCAACCTGGGAAATTGCACGCTCACCGGCAATTCGGCGCAGAACACCGGGGGCGGCGCGTGTGCCGGCACGCTGACCAACTGCACGCTGACGGCCAACACCGCTGTGAACGGCGGCGGCGCCTACAGCGCGAATCTGGGAAATTGCACGGTCCAGGGCAACTTGGCCCAGAATATCGGTGGCGGTCTGTGCGTGGGAACGGCGCAAAACTCCGTGCTCGCCGGCAATCTGGCCGGCAACAGCGGCGGCGGCGCCGTCGGAAGCTCCCTCACCAATTGTACCGTGACCGGCAATTCCGCTGCTTCCGGAGGGGGAGCGGATTCCAGCACGCTGGTAAATTGCATCGTCTATTATAATTCCGCTCCGGACAGTTCGAACTTCGCCACCAACAGCACCTTGAATTATTGCTGCACGACACCGCTGCCCGCCGGCGGAGCGAATAACATCACCGCCGCCCCGCAATTGGCCAGCATCTCCCATCTCAGCGCCGGCTCGCCCTGCCGCGCCGCGGGCGACTCCGCCTCCACCATCGGCCTCGACATTGACGGTGAAGTGTGGGCCAGCCCGCCGTCCATTGGCTGCGATGAACCGCATCCCGGCTCGGCCACGGGATCGTTGAGCGTGGCCATTCAGGCGGCGTACACCAACGCAGCTCCCGGATTCGCGCTGGATTTTGTCGCCGCCATCGCCGGCAACGTCACGGCGAGCCACTGGGATTTTGGCGATGGCACGATCATGAGCAATCTGCCCTACGCCTCGCACAGTTGGGCAGCGACGGGCGATTACGTCGTGGTATTGACTGCGTACAACGACAGTTTTCCCGGTGGCGTGACCGCCACCGTTACCGTTCATGTGGCCGCGGCCCCTGTCCAGTACGTGGTCCAGTCCAGCCTTAATCCCGTCGCGCCGTTCACCTCATGGGCCACGGCGGCGACGAATATTCAGGATGCGGTGGACACCGCCTTCGTGGGCGGCACAATATTGGTGGGCGACGGGGTTTATTACAGCGGCAGCCGGGTGCTGGCGGGACTCACAAATCGCCTGATGGTGACCAAGCCAATGACTCTCCTGAGCCTCAACGGGCCCGCTGCCACGGTAATTGACGGGGCCGGCTTGATGCGCTGCGCCCATCTGGCTAACGGCACTGTCCTCGCAGGATTCACGCTGACCAATGGCGCCACGACGGCGGACGGCGGTGGATTATGGTGCGAATCCAGCAGCGTGGTCGTTTCCAACTGTGTGCTGGTTGGCAATCTTTCCGCCGGCCAGGGCGGCGGAGCCGTCAATGGGATGCTCAATCATTGCACGCTCGCCGGCAACACCGCGGCCACCGACGGCGGCGGAGCTTACAGCGCCGTGCTGACCGACTGCACGCTCACTGCCAACGTGGCGACCAATAGTGGTGGTGGGGTTTACACCTGCACGCTTGCCAACTGCGTTCTGTCGGGCAATTCCGCCGTCTATGGCGCCGGCGCGCAGGACAGCACGCTGGATCACTGCACCCTTACCGCCAATTTAGCCAGCGATGCCGGCGGCGGAGCCAACAACGGAACGTTGAACGATTGCATCCTCACGGGCAACGCGGCGGCAAGTGTCGGTGGTGGTGCTGCCGGCGGCCTGTTGAACCGATGCGTTCTTGCGGGCAATTCGGCCGGCGACACGGGTGGTGGTGCGTTCTACGGCACACTCAACAGTTGTGCGCTGGCCGGCAATTCCTCGGTCAACGCCGGCGGCGGCGCCTACCTTGGCACGCTCAACGGTTGCACCCTGACCGGCAATTCGGCGTTCACCGGCGGCGGCGCGGATTCCTGCACGCTGAATAATTCCATCCTCTTTTACAACCAAGCAGCGGTCTGCGCGAATTACTCAGCTAATTCGACGGTGAATTATTGCTGCACGACACCGCTTCCGCCCGGCAGCTCGAACAACATTGACGCCGATCCGCAACTCGCCACCGCTTCGCATCTTAGCGCCGGCTCGCCCTGCCGGGGCGCCGGCAGCGCAGCGCTGGCCGTGGGCACTGACATTGACGGCGAAGCCTGGGCCAACCCGCCGTCCATCGGCTGTGACGAACTGTATCCGGGTTCGATCACCGGCGCTTTGAGCGTGGCGATTCAAGCTTCTGCCACGAACGTCGCCGCGGGATTTGCGGTGGACTTTGCCGCGCAGGTTTTCGGGCCCGCCGAGGCCAGCCGCTGGGATTTCGGTGACGGCACCGTCGTGAGTAATCAGCCTTATGCTTCACATGCTTGGGTTGACCCGGGAGATCACGTCGTGACCCTGACCGTGTATAACGACAGCTTTCCGGGTGGCGTCACCGCGAGCTTGACGGTGCAAGTCATTCCGTCACCGGTCCACTACGTCTCCTCGAGCAGCACCAACCCGTTGGCTCCGTACACTTCCTGGGCGACGGCCGCGACGAACATCCAGGACGCGGTGGACGCCGCGTCTGCCTGTGGCGCGCTCGTGCTCGTCACCAACGGCACCTACCAGAGCGGTGCGCGGATCGTCTATGGCAGCCTCCCCAATCGCCTGGTCGTCACCAAACCCGTGCTGGTCCAAAGTGTCAATGGTCCGGAAGCGACGGTAATTCAGGGGAACCCGGGCAATGGTGACAGCGCGGTGCGCTGCGTTTATCTGACGAATGGCGCGGTGCTGTCAGGGTTCACCCTTACGCAGGGAGCGACGCTGACGGGCGGGGATTCCAGCCGCGAACAAAGCGGCGGCGGCTTGTGGTGCGAATCGTCGAGCGCCGTCGCGACGAACTGCGTTCTGGTCGGCAACACGGCCAACTTCGGTGGGGGCGGAGTCGCTGGCGGTAGGCTCCTCAACTGCCTGATCGCCACAAACTCGGCTCCGGGTGAAGGCGGCGGCGCGGACTACGCCGGCTTGATCGGTTGTACGCTCTCCGGCAACTCCGGACCTGACTGGTGGGGCAGCGGCGGCGGCGGCGCCTGTTTCAGCAGCCTGACCAACTGCACGCTTTCCGGCAACTCCGCTTACTCCGGCGGGGGCGCGGCTTCTTCCACTCTGAGCGGATGTGAGCTGGCCGGGAATAGCGCTGCGAACGGGGGTGGCGGCGCGGAATTGAGCCGGCTGACCCTGTGCACGCTTTCCGGCAATAACGCCTACTGGAGCGGCGGCGGCGCGGACGGGAGCGTGCTCGACCGTTGCGTTCTGACCGGCAACACGGCCAACTACGGTGCCGGCACCGAAAATTCCACCCTGCACAGTTGCGTCCTCACGGCGAACTCCGGCCGTTTTGGCGGCGGCGGGGCCGACAACTGTACGCTTAACAACTGCAACGTAACAGGTAACTCGGCGGCCAGCTATGCCGGAGGCGTTTCTGGAAGCACGCTGAATAATTGCATCGATTTCTACAACTCTTCGGCCACCGGCTCGAATTATTCCAGCAGCACGTTGAACTACTGTTGCACTCAGCCGCAGCCGACCAATGGCGCCGGCAATATCACCGCCGATCCGCAGCTCGCCGGTCTTTCGCATATCAGCGCCAACTCTCCCTGCCGCGGCATGGGCAGCTTCACGTATGCTTCCGGTCTGGACATTGATGGCGAAGCGTGGCTGAACCCGCCGTCCATTGGCTGCGACGAAATCCATTCCGGCGCGGCTACGAACGCCTTGACCGTCGGCATCTCCTCCTCCTTCACCAACACCACGCCTGGCCTCGACCTTGACTTCGTTGCGCAGATTAGCGGCCAGGCCACCGCGAGCTGGTGGGATTTTGGCGACGGAACCGTGATCAGCAACCAGCCGTATGCGTCGCACCATTGGACGACCCTCGGTAACTATCCCGTGGTCCTGTGGGCTTACAACGATGCGAACCCTGGCGGCATCAGTGCCACAGTCATGGTTCACGTGGTGACGCAACCCGTGTTTTACGTCGCCATCAGCAATGCCACGCCCTCCGCGCCGTACACTTCCTGGGCCACCGCCGCCACGAATATTCAGGACGCCGTGGATGCCGCCAACGCCGCCGGCGCCCTGGTGCTGGTGAGCGATGGCGTGTATGTGACCGGCGCGCGTCTCGTGAACAATGACGTGCCGCATCGCCTGGTCATTGACAAACCGATCATGGTCTGCAGCGTGAACGGTCCGGACGTCACGGCGATCCAGGGCCAGCCTTACGACGGCAGTTACGGCGCAATACGCTGCGCCTACGTGGCCGGCGGCGCTTCACTCTCGGGCTTTACCCTCACCAATGGCGCGGCCATGCCGGGATGGGCGGAAACCTATTCGGAAAACCGGACCGGTGGCGGCGTCTGGTGTGATTCGACAACGGCGCTCGTCTCGAATTGCGTCATTGTCGCCTGTTCGGCGGCCGATGCCGGCGGTGGCGCTTACGGCGGAACCTTGATCAACTGCACCTTGACCAACAATTCTGCCGGCGGTGGCGGCGGCGCGAATTCCAGCTCGTTGATCAACTGCCTGCTCGCGGGGAACTCGGCCGGCAGCGGAGGGGGGGCGTATTCGAGCACGCTGAGTGATTGCACGTTCACAGGCAATTCGGCGGGCAACGGCGGCGGTGCAGGATTGTGCACGCTCAATAACTGTATGTTTGCCAACAATTCTGCCGGCGGCGGCGGCGCCGTGGACGGTTGTATCGCCAGCAACTCGGCGTTCGTCGCGAACGCCGCGACGGATACCGGCGGCGGCGCGAATGCTTCCACGCTTTACAGTTGCACGCTCACGGGAAATTCCGCGACCAATTCGGGCGGCGGCGTTTTCAACTGCACGAACTTTAACTCGATTATCTATTACAACTTTGCCCCGGCCGGCTCCAACTGGTTCAATAGCAGTTTCAGCTACTGCTGCACCATGCCGCTGCCCCCAGGCGGCTCCGGCTATATCTCCGCCGACCCTCAATTGGCCGATGCCTTTCATCTCAGCGCGGGTTCTCCCTGCCGCGGGGCGGGTCTTTTCTCGCTCACGTCAGGCTTCGACATCGACGGGGATGTGTGGCTCAATCCGCCTTCCATCGGTTGCGATGAATTCCAGGCGGGCACCATCATCGGCCCGCTCTCGGTCGTCATCGCGACGCCTTACACCAACGTTGTGGCGGGGTTCCCGTTGAGTTTCCAGGCGGTCATCACCGGCCACGCCGCTGCCTGCCAATGGGATTTCGGTGACGGCACGGTGGTCAGCAACCAGCCGTACAACTCCCACACGTGGGCCAGTCCGGGCGACTTCATGGTGGTGCTCACGGCTTTCAACGAAAGCTTTCCATCCGGCGTCAGCACGGCTCTCACCGTGCATGTGCAGGCACCGATTCACTACGTCGCTTTGAACAATCCTTCGCCGGCGGCTCCTTACACATCCTGGGCCACCGCCGCCACCAATATCCAGGACGCCGTGGATGCAACTTTTGTTGGCGGTACCATTTTCGTGTCCAATGGCGTCTATCAAACCGGTGGGCGCGTGGGTTCCAGTTTGTCCAGCAATCGCGTCAGCGTCACGCGGCAGTTGACCCTCGAAAGCGTGAATGGTCCCGCCTCAACCGTCATAGTGGGCACGCAGCCCAGCGGCCCCAATGCCGTCCGCTGCGTGTCTCTGGTTCGCAATTGTGTTCTCGCCGGGTTCACCCTCACCGGCGGCGGCACCCGCACGGATGGAGACGGCGATCTGGACCAAAGCGGCGCGGGCCTGTGGTGTGATTCCACAAGTCTGCTCGTTTCCAATTGCGTCATCACCGGCAATAGTTCCGGCGGCGGTGTTGGCGGCGTGCTGCGCGGCAGTCTCCGTTACTGCGTCATCAGCACCAACTCACCGGGCGGCGCATCCAGCAGTGTGCTGGACCATTGCACGGTGGCGGGGAATTTCTCCACCGGCGCCGGCGGATGCGTTCTCACCTTCTGCCTCATCGAAGGTAACTCCTCCTATGACGCCGGCGGTCTCTACGGTTGCACGCTGACCAATTGCATCATCAGAGGAAACTACGCCGCCCGTTACGGCGGCGGCAGCGAAGCTTCGACGATGTACAACTGCCTCGTCATCTCCAACACCGCTGGCTATGGCGGCGGCGGCCTCTACAACGATTGGGCGTATAATTGCACGGTCGTCGGCAACTCCGCCGGCAGTTACGGCGGCGGAGTGCTCATTGCCAGTTGGCTGGCCAATTGCATCCTCGACAGCAACACCGCCCCGAATGGTCCGAATTACTGGAGCGACAACCTGAATTACTGTTGCGCGACTCCCTATTACAGTGGCGGCCCCGGCAACATCAGCAACACGCCGCTCTTTGTGAACCCGACCGCCGGCGATTTCCACCTGCAAACCAACTCGCCTTGCGTCAACACCGGCGACAACGGATCCGCTGCCAGTGGCACCGACCTTGATGGCAATCCGCGCATCGTCGGCAGCGCGGTGGACATCGGCGCGTACGAGCTGCAGGCGATCATTCCGTTCCAGGCGGCGATTCAGGCGGCTTATACGAATTCCGTGCCCGGTTATGCGGTCAATTTCCAGGGATATGCCTTTGGCGGGGCAGCGACGTCGAGTTCCTGGGACTTCGGTGACGGAACCACCGCCAGCAATACCCCGTCGCTCTCCCACAGCTGGAATTTGCTGGGCGATTACACGGTCGTGTTTCGAGTGTTCAATGCCGACCATCCGGCGGGCGTCAGCACCGCCGTCACGGTTCACGTGCTGCCGGCGCTGGTTTGTCACGTGAACGCGGCTGGCGCAAGCCCGGTCGTGCCGTACGCTTCCTGGGCTACCGCGGCGACGAACATCCAGGACGCGGTGGATGTCGCATCGCAATACGCCACCGCCTACGTGCTCGTGACCAACGGGACCTACCAGACCGGCGGACGCGTGGTGAACGGCGCGCTCACCAATCGCGTGGTGGTGCCTGCCGGCCTGACGGTGCGCAGCGTGAACGGCCCGGTGGCGACGACGATTCAGGGCAATCCGGCGATGGGTGACAGTGCGATTCGCTGCGTGCTGTTGTCGAGCAACGCCACGCTCATCGGATTCCGGCTGGTTTCGGGCTCAACGCGAAGCGCGGGTGACGCGAACCTGGAGCAAAGCGGCGGTGGCACGTGGTGTGCGGATGGCAGCGCCGTAATTTCCAATTGCGTTTTCGTTGCTTGCACGGCAAACAACAACGGTGGTGCCGCCCTGGGTGGCACATTCTTCAACTGCCTCTTCGCTACCAACTCGGCTGTCAACGGCAACGGCGGTGCGGTTGAAGGGGGATCGCTCGCCAATTGCGCGCTGCTGGGCAATTCTGCACCCGCATTCGGGGCGCGCGGCGGCGGCGTTCATAACAGCGTTGTCACTGGCTCGACTTTTGTTGGCAACTCCAGCTTTTGGGGTGGTGCTGCGGAATCGAGCACCTTGAACAATTGCATCGTTTATTTCAATACGGCATTCGGCGGCCCAAATTATTCCTCCAGCACTTTGAACTACTGCTGTACGGTGCCTCCGCCGGGCGGAGCCGCCAACAACACGAATCCGCCGGCCTTCGTTAATCTCGCCGGTGGCAACCTGCGCCTGAAAACCAACTCGCCCTGTATCAACGCCGGCGCCAATGCGTACGTGTTGGGCAGCACCGACCTGGACGGCCGGCCGCGCATCGTCAGCGGAACGGTGGATATGGGCGCCTACGAATTCCAAGGCGTGGGTATGAGCGAATTCATCGGCTGGCTGCAACAGTATGGGCTGCCTACCGATGGTTCGGCGGATTTCGTGGACACCGACGGCGACGGCATGAACAACTGGCAGGAATGGAAAACCGGCACCGATCCAACCAATCCCTTGTCGGTTTTGAAAATGACTTCAGCAACCTCGACCAACAATCCACCCGGCCTGCTCGTAACCTGGCAAAGTGTGAGCGGGAAGAATTATTTCCTCCAACGCGCCGCTGATCTCACCACGCAGCCAGCATTCTCAACCATTCAAAGCAACATCGCTGGCCAAGCTAACACGACGAGTTACACGGACACCACTGCCACGAATAGCGGCCCGTATTTTTACCGGGTGGGGGTGCAGTAAGTTGGTAGGGCGCGACACTCCGTGCGCGCCGCGGCTCGCAGAGGACTGCGAGCCCTACCTCACCAGTTCAAACGCAAAGCCTTTCAGATATTCCGTCTCCGGTATCATCGGGATGACCGGGTGGTCCGGGCTTTGGGAATACATTGCCACGCGGCGCAACACGCGGCGCGTATCATAGGCGGCGGAGAGAATCACGTCCAGGAACGTCACGGTGTCCACGTGGTGCGAACAGCAGAACGTCGCCAGTGTGCCGCCGGCTTTGAGCAGCTTGAGCGCGCGCAGATGGATTTCCTTGTAGCCGCGCAACGCATCGGGCACGGACGCGCGGTTGCGCGTGAACGACGGCGGATCGAGCACGATTAAATCGAATCGCGGAATGACGCGTTCGTGCGGCTTGACGGCAGTGTTGGCCTTGAGCCAGTCGAAAACATTTACGACCTCAAACGAACATTTGTCCGCGAGGCCGTTGGCAGCGGTGTTGCGAGTGGCCGCAGCGATGGCATCAGCGCTTTGGTCGAGCAGGTGGACATGCGCCGCGCCCGCGCGCGCCGCGTGCAGACCGAATCCGCCGAGAAAACTGAAACAATCCAAAACCTGCGCGCCCCTGGCAAATTGCGACACAGCCTGATAATTCACCTGCTGGTCGAGATACAGGCCGGTTTTGTGGCCGGCGACCAGATCGGTTTCAAATTTCAACCCGTTCAGGTTCACTAAAACGGGTCCCTCCAGTTTCCCGGCTAGGATTTCATTGGCCTCCTCCAATCCCTCAAATTTGCGCGTCGCCACGTCGCTGCGTTCGAGGATGGCGCGCGGCGAGAAAATCTGTTGCAGCGCGGTGACGATTTGCGCCTTGCGCTGGTCCATGCCGAGCGACGAAATCTGCACGACCAGCACGTCCTCGTATTTGTCCACGATGAGGCCGCTGAGAAAATCGCTCTCGGCGTTCACGACGCGGAATGAGGTCGCGTCGGGCAGATGCTTTTGCCGGACGGCGAGCGCGGCGCGGATGCGTTCTTCAAAAAACTTTTCGTTCACCTCGACACGCTCCGGCGACAGCACGCGGACATGGATTTTCGATTTTGAATTAAAAAAACCCACGCCGAGGAACCGCTGGCGATGGTCTTTGACCTGGACCAGCCCGCCGTCGTCAACGGGCGCGGTGAGCCGGAGAATTCCGGTGTGATAGATCCACGGATGGCCGGCCACGATGCGGTCGGCCTCGCCCGGTTTTAACAAGACAGTCGGCAACGAGTCCATAGTTTGTAAACAGTTGGTTCGGAGGACAGAGTTCCACGACGCCCTAAATTGTCTTCGGAAGCAGGACTCGCGGAGCTCGCCCCTCCGAATGCTGCAAATGAAGTCAGAACCCGGCGGCGGAAGAAAGCTAATTCCGTCAAACCGCCGGTCGGGGAAATGATTATGATGGAAATTATTTGCTTGAATCATGCGCGGGAGAAGCGGATAAAGGCATCAAACCTATGAAATCCAGCGGCACAGTCAGCGCAGTGTTGCATCACAAGGGATCGGAGATTTGGTCGGTCCCGGCGGAAGCCACCGTCTTCGATGCCATCAAAATCATGGCGGACAAAAACATCGGCGCGTTGCTCGTCATGTCGGGCGGGAAACTGGCGGGAGTTTTTACGGAACGCGATTACACGCGCAAAGTCGTGCTCCAGGGGAAATCGTCCCGCTTGGCGCGCGTGCGGGAGATTATTTCCAGCGAGGTGATTTCCGTCGGGCTGCATCATTCCATCGAGGAATGCATGAAGCTGATGACCGAACACCGCGTGCGGCATTTGCCGGTGGTGGAAGGCGAAAAAGTCGTCGGGCTGGTTTCCATTGGCGACCTGGTGAACTGGATCATCTCCACCCAGGACGCGACGATTGACCAGATGACGCATTACATCACTGGCGGGTATCCGACGTGACCGGCGTTCACAGAGCGCTGCTACAGCTTTTTTGCAGCGGGTTCATCTTTGGGGCAAAGAATCAATGACTAATGACCAAGCACGAATGACGAAAGAATTCCCAATGACTCAATTCCGAAACCAATCACTGTGCTTCATGCTCATGGGTCATTTGAGCTTTGTCATTCTTTAGTCATTAGGGTTTCGTCATTCGTCATTGCCCGTCATCCCGGATCAGGGGGATGAATGGCTGCCGGATCTCCATCCGAATCCACCGGAAATGTCGAGAAACCACAAAGCTACGGCTTGGCGGGCGGCGAATTCGTGCCCGCCCTGGCTTCCGGTTTCACCTCAGCCTTTGGTTCGGCTTCCTTCACCCGTTTGGCGACGAAGTCTTCCTCGGCCACGTCACCGACCTTGCGGTGGAACTTGATTTCATCGCCGGAAACCTTGCCGGTGTATTCGATGCGGAGTTCGTTGTCGCCAAACTTGAGCGGTTCGACGAAGGAGATTCCGTTCGTGCTGACCGTGCCTTCGGTGATGATCACTTCGTTCGTTCCCATTTCCCGTTCCCCGACGGCCTTGCCGGTCAGGTTGGTTCCGTTCACCTTGAACTCATAGGTGTATTTTTGCAGTCCGATCTGACTGTCAAACTGCCCTTTCCATTTCCCGGCAACGGTTGTATCAGCGCTCCAGGCGGAGCCGGCCAATGCCAGCGTGAACGTCGCCAGCGCGATTGATTTGGTATGGGTCTTCATATTTTTTTATATTTGAATTGGACCGAATGACGGCGGCCAGTTTAAGTGCGGTTGGTTCGGTTGACCAGCCCCTTTCGCAATTGCGTGACACCTCATCCCTTCACGGCTACATTACGGGGCAATAGTTGAATTCGTAAATCGTAAATCGTAAATAATTTGCCATGCGCTCCGACATCATCAAAAAAGGATTTGAACGCGCGCCGCACCGCTCGCTGCTTCGCGCCACCGGCTCCATCGAATCCGAAGCCGACTGGGACAAGCCGTTCATCGCCATCTGCAACAGCTATACCGATTGCATCCCCGGTCACGCCCACCTCAACGAGGTCGGCGCCCTCGTCAAACGCCTCGTGCGCGAGGCCGGCGGCGTGCCGTTCATCTTCAACACCATCGGCGTGGACGACGGCATCGCCATGGGCCATTCCGGCATGCTCTATTCGCTCCCGTCCCGCGAACTCATCGCCGACTGCGTCGAGACGATGCTCAAGGCGCACTGCTTCGACGGCATGGTTTGCATCCCGAATTGCGACAAGATCGTCCCCGGCATGTTGATGGCCGCCATGCGCGTCAACATCCCGACCGTGTTCGTCAGCGGCGGTCCGATGGCCGCGGGCATTGCCGAGCAAAAGGCAACACACGAAGACCTCGCGTCTTATCTTCAGCCCGCCACCGGCAACTCGGATTTGATTTCCGTTTTCAAAGGCGTCGCCGAACTCCAGGCGGGCAAGATCACGGAAGAGCAGTTGAAAAAGCTCGAACAGACCGCCTGTCCGACGTGCGGCTCCTGCTCCGGGATGTTCACGGCCAACTCGATGAACTGCCTTTGCGAAGCGCTCGGCATGGCGTTGCCGGGCAACGGCACCGTGCTGGCCGTCTCGAAAGAACGCGAAGCCCTCTACGACCGCGCGGCCCGCGCGATCATCAAACTCGTTGAACATGACCTCAAACCGCGCGACATCGCCACGCTGGAAGCGTTCGACAACTCCATCATGCTTGACGTCGCGATGGGCGGTTCGACGAACACGGTTCTGCACACGCTCGCCATCGCGCGCGAAGCGGGTATTCCCTACGACATCAAGCGCATTGACGACATCTCGCGCCGAATTCCGTGCGTGTGCAAAGTCTCGCCGTCCTCGAATTACCACGTGCAGGACGTGCATCGCGCCGGCGGCATCCACACCATCCTCGGCGAACTCAAACGCATGGGTGTGCTCAACACCTCGTGCAAAACCGTCACCGGCAAAACCATTGGCGAGAACATTGACGAGTGGGACATCCGCTCGGAAAAATGTGGCGCCTGGGCCAAATCGGCGCGTGTCTCCGGCGCATCGGCCATTGTGGTTGATCCGAACGACAAACTTGGCCCGGCTGCCCGCACTGCCAGTGGCAATCTCGCGCCCAAGCCCATGCTGTTCTTCCCCGGCGATCCACTGGCCATCACGTTCTGGCGCGCTGCCGCCGCGTGGAATGCCGGCGACGTCGAGGCGCTGCTGGCTTTGCATGACAAGAAAGTGGTGGTGAAGATGCCCGGTGGTGTTGTGTTGAAAGGCCACGAGCAACTTCGTCCGGCCATCGAACAACAACTCCAGGAGTCGAAAGGCCTGGTCCGCACCGAACTCGGCGAGTTCCGCAAGTTGCCCGTCCTGCTCATGTGGCGCTACGAAAAGGGCGGCACCCGGACGCCGTTCGCCATGGTGCGCGCCAAAAAAGTGCGCAACTGGGTCATCACCCGCGCCGAATTTGACACCGACCCGAAGCACCTTGCCAAGGTCCAACCCAGCGGCCTCATGCCCTACGATTCGGCGTTCATGTTCGACGCAAAAGATTGCATCCGCACGAAAGAAACCGCTTACACTCCCGATGGCGGTCTTGCGATTCTTTATGGCCAGCTTGCGCCCGAAGGCAGCGTGGTCAAGACCGCCGGCATCAGCGAGGAGTTCAAGAAAAACTGCGGGCCGGGATTCGTCTTCGAAGGCCCGTGCGTAATTTTCGAAAGCCAGGACGACGCCTGCGCCGGCATTCTGGCCGGCAAGGTCAAGGCCGGTGACGTGGTCATCATCCGCAACGAAGGCCCGCGCGGCGGCCCGGGCATGCAGGAAATGCTTTCGCCAACCAGCTACATTGCCGGCCTGGGTCTCGGTGACAAATGCGCACTCATCACCGACGGCCGGTTCAGCGGCGGCACAGCGGGCGCCTGCATCTGCCACGTCTCGCCGGAGGCCGAGGAAGGCGGCCCGATTGCCTTGCTCAAGCCCGGCGACCGCGTCCGGATTGATTTTCCGAATCGGCGGATTGACATTCTGGTGCCCGAAGCTGAACTGGCCGGGCGCAAGAAGACCTGGCAGCCCGTGAAGCGTGATTTGACCGGCTGGCTGGCGCGTTACCGGAAACTCGTGACCAACGCGAGCCGAGGCGGCGTGCTGCAAGCGTAGCGGCTTTCGGCAGAAAGCCGTCGTTCTTCCAAAACCGAAGTGCGGCGCTCTGCCGAGGCGCCGCTACGCGGTTTCCGCTCGTCTCGAGGTTCTGTCGGATAAACCCGGTACCAGCAAAAAAAGTTGCGCGGGACGCGCCGCCGATTCAGAGTAATTGCGACCGGCGGGAGAGATGGCCGAGTGGTTGAAGGCACACGCCTGGAAAGCGTGCATACTCCAAAAGGGTATCGAGGGTTCGAATCCCTCTCTCTCCGCCAAAATATTTCCTCGAAAAATTTTGGCGAGATCTCGCCTGTCAAAATTGCAAAGCAATTTTGACAAGGCGGATCCGCCAGGAATGCATGATGCATCACGTTTATATTCTTCTTAACGAGACCCAAACGCGAACCTATACCGGCGTTGCCGACGATGTCGATAAACGTTTAGGCGAACATAATGCGGGCAGAGTTAAATCCTCGAGCCCATATCGTCCTTATAAGGTAATTTATACTGAATCATTTAAAACATTGAGTGAAGCTCGACAGAAAGAGAAATTTTATAAATCGGCAACTGGCCGTCGAAGATTGAAAGAAATGTTTTTTTAAGTGAACCTTCCGACGAAGGCTGCCGCGCCCGGCAAGCCAAAAAATATTTTCGTCATTAATTATTTTTGCGGAATTGACATCGCTCCTCCCTGTCTCTAGCTTCCCAGCGCAAAGGCATGCGCTTTGCCCCGAATCCAAGTTCGGGGATTTTTATTGTCGTTGGCAGGGCGGTGCTGCTGCGCCGCCGCAGAAAATTCAAATAATTTATGGCAAACACAATTTTGGTCGGTGCCCAGTGGGGCGACGAAGGCAAAGGCAAAATCATTGACGTGCTGACGGAGGATGCGGACATCGTCGTCCGCTACGCCGGCGGCAACAACGCCGGCCATACCGTTTTCATCGGCAAACAAAAATACGTCCTGCACCTCGTGCCGTCCGGCATTCTGCGCAAAAACAAACTGTGCGTCATCGGCAACGGCGTGGTCATTGACCCCGTCGGCCTGGTTGACGAAATCACCGGACTCCGCAAGCTCGGCGTCAAGGTCGGCGACAACCTCGTCGTGAGCGAGACGGCGCACCTTGTCCTGCCATATCATCGCGAACTGGACGCGCAGCGGGAAGTGCTCAAGGGCAAAAATAAAATCGGAACCACCAAGCGCGGCATCGGCCCGGCCTACGGCGACAAGGCGGCACGCGTCGGCCTGCGTATGATTGACCTCGTGAACCCGGCGCGGTTTGAAGAAAAACTGCGGTTGCGCATCAAGGAAAACAACGAGGTGCTGCATGCGCTCGGCGCCAAGCCGCTTTCCTTCAAGCAGGTTCATGCCGAATACCGGGCGGCCGGAAATTATTTGAAGCCGTTCGTCGCCAACACCGTCGTGCTGCTGCACCAGGCGGCGCGGCGCGGCGACAACATTTTGTTCGAGGGCGCACAGGGCACGTTCCTCGACATCGATCACGGCACGTATCCGTTCGTCACGTCGTCGAACACGACGGCGGGCGGCGCGTCCACCGGCTCCGGCGTGGCGCCGAACAAAATGGACGACGTTGTCGGCGTGATGAAGGCCTACACGACGCGGGTGGGGGAGGGGCCGTTGCCGACGGAGAACGCCGAAATTGCCGACCTGCTGCACGCGATGGGGCGCGAATTCGGCGCGACGACCGGACGGGCGCGGCGTTGCGGCTGGTTTGACTCCGTGGCCACGCGGCACGCGACAATGGTCAACGGCATTGACAAAATCGCCGTCACCAACCTCGACGGCCTCGACACGCTGGAGACCATCAAAATTTGCGTCGCGTATCATCACGGCAAGGCGCGTTACGATTTTGTTCCGAACGACGCGCAGACGCTCGCGGAATGCGAGCCGGTGTATGTGGAATTTGAAGGCTGGCGCACGCCGACGGACAAGGCGCGTTCATGGAAAGATTTGCCCGCCAAAGCGCGCTCGTATTTGAAGGCCATTGCTGAATTGACCGGCGCGAAACTGGCGATTGTTTCCGTTGGGCCGAGCCGCGACCAGACGATTTTTGTGTAGAAAAACGGAGTGCCGGGGTATAGGAGTAATGGAGCAATGAAAAAGCAGGAAGCCCAATACTCCATCACTCCATTACCCAGTTTCTTTTGCACGGCATGAGCGCAACAGTCCATCTCAACCCCGAAGCCAGGGCTTCGCTGCCGCAGCACGTGGCCATCATCATGGACGGCAACGGCCGTTGGGCGAAGCAGCGCAGCCTGCCGCGCATTGAGGGACACCGGCAGGGCGCGGAATCGGCACGGACGATCATTCGCACGGCGGGCGAACTCGGCATCAAATATCTCACGCTCTACGCTTTTTCCGTCGAGAATTGGAACCGCCCCAAGGACGAAGTGGATGCGTTGATGAAATATCTCATCCACTATCTCAAGACCGAAACGCCGGAGCTGAACAAAAACAACGTCCGCCTCGAAGTCATCGGGCAGATTTACCGTCTGCCGGAAAACGTGCAGGAACATCTCAAAAAATCCATCGCGACCCTTTCCAAAAACAACGGCCTGACGCTGGTCATGGCGTTGAGCTACGGCAGCCGCATTGAAATCGTGGACGCCGTTCGGCGCATTGCCGAGAAGGTCAAACGGGGCAAGCTCGATCCGGCGGACATCACCGAACAGGTCTTCGCCCAACATCTATACACGCGGAACATTCCCGACCCGGACCTGCTGATTCGCACGAGCGGCGAGATGCGCGTGAGCAATTTTCTGCTCTGGCAGATTTCCTACGCCGAACTGGTCATCACGCCCACGCTGTGGCCGGATTTCCGCAAGCCGCAATTTTTTGACGCGCTGGAGGAATACGCCCGCCGCCACCGGCGGTTTGGCGGGGTGTAAAAAGCAGGAGCCGACGCAGGGAGGCTCCGACTTCGATAGTGGGCCAGTTTGATAAAAGATGGCGGGATGGATCGAGACAGAAATCACAGGCAAAAACCCAAAGCCCTAAACCATAATGACGAAAGAAATCCAAAGTCCGAAGCTCGAATGCGCGCGGAGAAGCCGGTTTGGTTATTTGAGCATTCTTTCGTCATTATGGTTTAGGAATTCATCATTCTGCGGAGCGGCGTGGTTTGGTCATTAGTCATTCCGTAGAAACGGCCACGGTGGTGGTGTTCATCCGCACCGCGTAAACGCGGGACACCAAACGGGGCGGTGGCCGTCGGCCGGGTTTCGCCACTCAAGCCGGTCCGGGCGCTTTGCCGGCTGCATCCTCGCCGAGTGTGGCGCGAATGGTGGCTAACAATGCAACACGGTCGATCGGCTTGGGGAAGAACCCCACCGCTCCGGTGGCCAGGGCATTCTTCTTGTCTTTCGCCGACTTGTCCCCGGAAATGATGATAATGGGGATGTCCTTGGCTTCGCCCATGCGACGAAGCCATTCAATGATGAAAAACCCGTCCTGTAGCGCCCCGCCGACATTCGCCGCATCGGGCGGGAACAGGAGGTCAAGCAAAATCAAATCCGGCCTTTCCTGAGTAACGATGGTGGCAGCTCCCGGCCCATCGGTGGCCGTGAACACCTGATAACCATTGGAGACCAACACGATGGACAACGTTTTCAGAATAATCTGATCATCATCCACCACCAAAATCTTTTTGCCACTGGGAATGGCTGTTTCAGTATTCATAGGCTTGTGAAGTGTGCTTGAACTCGAAAAAAAGAGCTGCCGAGGTTATGGACCTTTTGTCCGTGCCGGACAAGCCGCAGGGGAGAGGGAAAGATTTCGCTCTCATGACGATTTGACACTGCGCGGGAGCGGCGCAGGTTTCAATACAAATATTCAACAAAATCACCCGTGTTTACCAGGTTTCTAAACCAGACAGTTGTGAGCGCGTCTATAAAACAAGGAATGAACAGTGTGACCGTCATGCGTTGCCCCCGCATTGTTCACGCCGCGAAGCGGTGTGTCATTAAAAAAATCTACCGTGCGAATACGGAATGAGAGCTGGGAGCGCCGGCGTTCCCAAGAGGATGACAAAATGCACCCATCCCCACCTTTCAACTTGTTTTGAGCGTTCGCTCTGCTATTCAAATTGTCATGAGCAAAAAACTTGGATTCGGGGTTTTGCTGTGCTTCGCCAGCTTGATAGTGCTGGTGGCGTCGCCGGCCGATCAGGAAAAGCTGGCCATGGCGAACACCGGCTTCGCCTTTGATCTGTTGAAACAAATCGCCGGGGAACAGCCGAACGCCAACGTTTTCATTTCGCCCTTCAGCGTTTCGAGCGTGCTGCAAATGGTCGCCAACGGCGCCGCCGGCGACACCAAAACGGAAATGCAACGCGTCTTGAAAACGACCGGCCTGGCCCCGGACTCGCTCAACGCCGCGTGCAAAGATTTGAACGAGTCGTTGAATTCGCAGACCAACGTGATTTTGAACCTGGCCAGCGCGATCTGGTTCCAGGAGGGGATCCACCTCAAGCCCGGATTCGTCGCCACCAACAGCCGGTTCTTCCACGCCGGACTGGCCCCGGTGGATTTCCAGAAACCCGCCTCGGCCCAAATCATCAACGATTGGGCGGACAACAGCACGCACGGGAAAATCAAGGACGTCGTCCAATGGCCATTCGATCCCCTGACGAAAGTCATCCTGGCCAACGCGATTTATTTCAAGGGCCAGTGGGCCCATCCGTTCGACAAAAGCGCCACGAAACCGCGCGCCTTTCATTTGGCCAGGGGCGAAACCAAACCAACACCAATGATGTGGCAGCGAAAGACTTTCGACTATCAAGAGGGTGACGATTTTCAAGCCGTGCGGCTGCCTTATGCGGGCGGACGTTTGCAGATGTATCTCTTTTTGCCGAACACAAGTTCCAGTCCTGCAAAACTCCTGGCTGGCATGGACAGCAACACCTGGCGGGACAAAATCCTGCCGGGATTTCGTGACCGTGAAGGGACGCTGGCCTTTCCCCGGTTCAAGCTTGAATACGACGTGGTGCTCAACGACCCGCTGGAAGCCCTGGGCATGAGGCACGCCTTTGATGACGCCGATTTTTCCGCGATGGCCAGTGAACGTTTGTTTGTGAGCAAGGTGAAGCAGAAAAGTTTTGTGGAGGTGAACGAGGAAGGGACGGAAGCGGCGGCGGTGACGACCGGTGTTATGGCCGCGGGAATCGCCATGGAGCCGCCAAAACCTTTCGAGATGATTGTGGACCGTCCGTTCTTCTGCGTGATTGGGGACGGCAAAACCCAGTCCATTTTGTTCATGGGTTTGGTATTTGACCCGGCGGGGCAGGGTGTGAATTAGCTGGCAGTCCGGGCTTCCGGCTTGTATGAAAATGCCATGGCAGACGGGCGGAAATTTCAACTGGGTGTGCTCGGCTCGGGCAAAGGCTCGAACTTTGTCGCGATTGCCATTGCCTGTGCAACGGGAAAAATTCCGGCGGAAGTCGCCATCGTCCTGAGCGATGTCGAAAGCGCGGGAATTCTGACCCGGGCGAGCGAGCGGAAAATTCCCGCGCACTTCATCCCGCCGGGAAAATTCCGCACGAAGCTGGATGAAGACGCCGAACGCGCATTTGTGGGGGCGTTGCAAACGATGCAGGTGGATTTGATTGTGCTCGCGGGATTCATGCGGGTGCTGAAGGGCGAGTTTCTGCGCGCGTTCGAGGGGCGCATCGTGAACATCCATCCGTCGCTGCTGCCGTCGTTTCCCGGCCTCGAAGCCTGGAAGCAGGCGCTGGATCACGGCATGAAGCTGACGGGTTGCACGGTGCATTTTGTGGATGCGGGCGTGGATTCCGGCGCGATCATCGGGCAGCAGGCGGTTCCGGTTTTGGACCATGACACGCCGGAGATGCTGCATCACCGGATTCAGGCTGCCGAGCATGAGCTTTATCCGAAATGTATCGCGGCCATAGCACGCGGGGAAATTTCGGTGGTGGGACGGCGGGTGCTTCAGAAAAAGTAAATCAACCACGGATGAACACGGATAAACACGGATGGGGAAATGGATTGCTGGATTGCTGGATTGCTGGAGTGTTGGGAAAAATACATTGCTCCAATACTCCATCCCTCCAGTATGCCCCTTGTCCATCCGTGGTTAAAATGAAAACAGTTTTTATTTTTGCCGCAGTTTTCCTTTGTCTGCTGGCCGGGTGCCGCACGAACCCGAAGGCGGAGGATTTCAGCAACAGCCGGAAACTTGAGAGCCGGGACGATTTCAAGATCGAAATGGCGGTTTACGGCTATTTGCTGGAAAGACACCCCTGGGACAACGGCGAATACTCGGCGATTTTCCTTGAAGGCAGCGATGCCTGGGTGGCGGCGTTGATTCGGAAATTTCCAAATCATGTTCCGCCCCTCAAGCCGAGCAACCGGGCGCAACTGCGTCCGAACCAGGCGCCGATTGACAAGGACACGGGCAAACCGGCGATGATCCTGAGCGCGAAAGCCATGGACCCGACGAACGATGTGTCCGAAGCCATCGGCACCTGGTATGCGGGCGAGGCGGTGTCGGGATTGTATGCCTTCGTGCTGGTGAAAGCGGATGGCAAGTGGACCATTCAAAGCGCAAAGTAGCGCTGCGTGGATGCAACCAGACACTGCCACCGGAACGCCGGATTCATCCGGCGTTCCACAGTCGGGCGGCCTCGTGTCTTGGTGGCAGTGGCTTGGTTGCGCTCGCGTTGGCACGGATGAAAAAGTTGGCGTTTCCGCGCCGAACTTGGCAAATTAACCCAGTCACGCGTGGAAGGAATCGTCGAAATGATATTCGCGCCTTTGCGCTTTCTGCTCGCGCGTCAGCGGAGTTGCGTTAAATTTTTTTGAATGAGCAAGAAACTAAAATTCGGTCTGCCGAAGGGCAGTTTGCAGGACGCCACCATCGAAAAGATGGCCAAGGCCGGCTTTAACATCCAGGTCAGCAGCCGTTCCTACATCCCCTACGTGGATGACGACGAGCTGGAAATCCGGCTGATTCGCGCGCAGGAAATCAGCCGTTACGTCGAGCACGGCTATCTCGATTGTGGCATCACCGGTTACGATTGGATCATCGAGAACGGCTCGAAGGTTCACGAGGTCGGCGAGTTTCTGTTCAGCAAGGTTTCGCGCCGTCCGGCCCGCTGGGTGTTGTGTGTGCCGGAAGATTCGCCGGTGAAATCGGTCAAGGATTTGCAGGGTAAACGCATTGCCACCGAGGTCGTCAATCTGACGAAAAAGTATCTGAAGCAGCACGGCGTGCAGGCCGAGGTGGAATTTTCCTGGGGTGCGACCGAGATGAAGGCGCACGAATTGGTGGACGCGATCGTCGAAGTCACCGAGACCGGCTCGTCGTTGCGCGCGAACAAACTGCGCATCGTGGACGAACTGCTCAGTTCCACGCCGCGGCTCATCGCCAATTACGACGCGTGGAAGGATTCCTGGAAGCGGAAAAAAATCGAGACGCTCTCGATGCTGCTGAAGGGCGCGCTGGATGCCGAATCGAAAGTCGGTTTGAAAATGAACATTGCCGAGAAAAATCTCAAGAGCCTGCTCAAGAACTTGCCGGCGTTGCGCAACCCGACCATTTCCAATCTGAGCCTGAAAGGCTGGATTGCCGTGGAGACGATCATTGACGAGCACGTGGTGCGCGAATTGATTCCGCAACTCAAGGCCGCCGGGGCGGAAGGAATCATTGAATATCCGTTGAACAAGGTGGTGTATTAGCCAGATGGAGTATTGGAGTATTGGAGTATTGGAGTGCTGGGAGGCGAAAATTTAGTTGCATTACTCCAAAACTCCATTACTCCATTACCGCAAACCAAATCTATGGGTTCATTAAAAAAACGCCGCAAGGCCAAAATCAACAAGCATAAACGGCGCAAGAAGCTGCGCTTGAATCGTCACAAGAAACGCACCTGGCAGAAGTAATCTGCCTCGCGCATTGATTCATCCGTTCGCGTGCGGTTGCCCACCGCGCCGCCGCGAACGGTATTTATTTCACCGTGCCCGGCACGTCCCGCCCGATGGAACATCGTTTTGACAAACATTACACCCGCGACGAAGCACGCGTGCTGTTGCCGCAAATTCGCAAATGGCTGGAGCAACTCAACCGGCTGCGGCATGAATTGGAACGCTTCGACAAACGGCTGAGCGGTTTGACGGAGCAGGGGAACGACATCGGCGGCGAAACGGTGAACAACTGGATTCGCGCGCTCGCGGACATGCAGGAGGTTCTGGCCGAATTTCAACGCCGCCGGATTTTCGTCAAGGATTTGGAACGCGGCCTGATTGATTTTCCCGCCGTCATGGGGGGCAAAGAGGTCTTTCTTTGCTGGGAACAGGACGAGGAAGACATCGAATTCTGGCACGACCTCGACACCGGCTTCAGCGGGCGCGAACGGCTGTAACACCTGGGAGCGCCGGCGTCCCACCGGCTTGATGCCGGGTGACTGGCCGGCGAGACGCCGGCGCTCCCAGGAATTGCGCTCCGCCCGATGGTTGCCGGAAATCGGTATAAACCTTGGAAGCCGTTCAATTCACGCTTTGCACCCGGCCGGTATGACGGGCATTGGCGCGGAACATCGGCCATGAACTCTTCGCCGGCGGCGCCAGCCGGTTGGTTGAATTAATGGCGTAAAGGCGGCTGCCGTCGCAGGCATAAACCGTTCCGTCACTGCCAATCACCGGTGAATTGGCCAGGGTGGCCGGCAAGGTTATACGCCATTGTTCAGTCCCGTCCGGGTTTATGGCTGCCAATATCTGCCAGGGCACGGAGAAGTAGATCCGGCCGTTCGCGGCGACAGCGGGGGTTTCGTCAAGGGGGATCGGGTAGTATTTCTCCCAACGGATTTTCCCATCGCTGCCGACGGAAATGCAGGAGGCTCTGCCCGACAGATAAAGGTTGCCGCTTTCATCGAGCACGGGCGACGACTCGCGCGCGCTGCCGGTATGCAACCGCCAGCATTCCGAGCCGTCAGGCCGCAGCGCGTAAAGATTGCCGTCCAGCGAAGTGAAATAAACCGTGCCGTCCGCGGCGATGGCGGTCGAGGAGATAATCTGACCGCCGGTTGAAAACGACCATAAAAGCCTGCCGTCCGGCTTTAACGCGTAAAACTTTTTATCGTGTGACCCGAAGTAAATGGTTCCGTCCATCCCAATCGCCGGCGACGAAACCACGATGTTGCTCGTGGCGAAAACCCATTTTTTTGAGCCGTCAGGATTGAGCGCGTAAAAATGATTGTCCCACGAACCGAAGTAAATCGTTCCCTCCGCGCCAATTGCCGGCGAAGAATCAACCCAGGCGCCGGTGGTGAAGGTCCATTTGAGCTTGCCGCGGGGCGTGACGGCGTAAAATTTCCGGTCGCGCGCGCCGAAATAAATCGTGCCGTCATCGGCAATCGCCGGCGACGACTTGATTTCGGAATTAATTTTGAAAGTCCAGCTGACTTTGCCCTGCGGAGTGACGGCCAGCAAACGGCCGTCATACGTCGCCTGATAAATCGTTCCCTCCGGCGCGACAGCCGGTGACGCATCGGCAAACACATCCGGCAGCCTGAGCACCCACAAATTTGTCGGCGCAGATTGCGCGTGGCCGATGAGCTGCGCGCTCAAACAAAACGAACCGGCAACCATCCTGGCCAGATGCGTAAGAGTTGAGCGATTCATCCGCACCAGTAAAACCGCAAAAGGCGCGTCCGGCAAATTCAAATCGCGCCGTCGAACTTGCATCCGCCGCATTCACGCACTACCTTTCGCCCGCTTATGGGAAAAATCGTCATCATCGGTTCGGGATGCGCGGGCTGGACGGCGGCGCTTTACACCGCGCGCGCTAATTTGCAGCCGCTGGTCCTCACCGGCAGCCAACCCGGCGGCCTGCTCACCACCACCAGCATCGTGGAAAACTTCCCCGGCTTTCCCGAAGGTGTGGACGGCTACGAATTGATGACGCGGATGCAGAAACAAGCCGAACGGTTCGGCGCGCGCGCCAGCTTTGGCACGGTCGAGGCGGTGGATTTCTCCAAACGTCCCTTCATGCTCACGGTGGACGGCGAAAAGGTCGAGGCGCAGGCGGTCATCATCGCCACCGGCGCGAGCCACAAACATCTGGGCGTACCCGGCGAGGACCTGCTCGAAACCAAGGGCGTGACTTATTGTGCAACCTGCGACGGCGCCTTGCCCGTTTTCCGCAACCAACCGCTCGTCGTGGTCGGCGGCGGCGATTCCGCGTGCGAAGAGGCGCTCTATTTGACCCGGTTCGGCTCGGTCGTTCATCTCGTGCATCGGCGCGATGCATTGCGCGCCTCAAAAATCATGGCCGAACGCACCCTGTCGAATCCGAAAATCAAGCCGGTCTGGGATTCCGCCGTGACGGAAGTTCTCGATGTGAAGCAGAACAAGGTCACCGGCGTGAAATTGAAAAATCTCAAGACCGGCGCGGAGACGATTTTGAACTGCGCGGGCGTGTTCATCGCCATCGGTCACGGACCGAACACGGAAATTTTAAAGGGGCAAATCGAAATGGACGCCAACGGCTACATCATTCCCCGGAAAGGCACGCTGACGAATGTGCCGGGCGTGTTTGTGGCGGGCGACTGCGCGGATCACGTTTACCGGCAGGCCGTCACGGCCGCGGGCGCGGGTTGCGCGGCGGCGATTGACGCGGAAAGATTTCTGGCAGCGGAAAACCGGTGAAACCAGGGCAGGGGATGCGGCGGCGAACAATTCATTGTAGCAGCCGACATGAGCAGGCTCATTTCTGTTTTTTCGTTGCCGAAACAGGACAAAACGCATCCACTGTTTGCATGAGAACATTTCTTTCGATTCTGGTTGTCCTGACATTCGCAATCAAATTGTCTGCGGCTGACACCAACGCACCCGCGCTGTCGAAAACCGACACTTCCGCACGGTTGAAAATCGGCGCGGGCGAGGCGGACAAACACTACGACCAGGAAATGATTGTGACGGGCAAGGTGGCGCAAGTCACCATCCGTCCCACCGTGACATTTTTGAACCTCGACAAGCCGTTTCCCAACTCGCCGTTCACGGTGGTCATCTTTCACGGCCATAGCAGTTTTTTTGGCGACGCAAATGCACTGAAAGGAAAATCAATCGAGATACGCGGCAAAATTAAAAACTACAACGACAAACCGGAAATCGCGCTTGATAGCACCAATCAATTGACCGTCCTGGGTTCAACGGTGTCAACCAACGCTCCGGCAGCCACGCACCCAACCCATGCCCCGCCGCCGCCCACGCAATCCACTAATTTCCAGGAAATCATGTGATTGGCGGAATAATGAATGGCCCGGCGGCGGGAAATCTTTGCGGATAGCCGGCAAATCCAGTCGCGCGAATTTTCAAAGAGGCGGCGAATGATTTCCCCCTTCTTTACGATGGGGCAGTCCTCGCTACCGCTCATTCAAAAAATATTCGCAGGTAACTATAACGTTCTTCTTCCATTTCTCAGTCCGAACGGGGTCAGGAATCTTCCGAGGTTCCGCCTCGTTTAGCTTCTTTTCCGTGGAAGCAGTGAAGAGAAGAACCGTGAACCGCTTCCCAAATTTTTTAGCAGCCTTCCACTCGTTTTCTGTCAATCGGATTGTGGTTTTTTGAGATTTGCGCCCCTTGACTTCAAATTTTTCGCCATCGCATTCGATGTCCCATCCACAACGCAAGTGAGCTACATTTTTTGGTTGCCGGCCTTTTTCTCTAAGCCATGCCAGCGCTCGTTGCTCTGCTAAATCTCCCCACTCCTTATGTAAATCATATCCACGCAGGCGTCAGGCAGCTTGGCGAGCTGTTTCAGATTGTCGCCGCAATAAACGACGCGGGTGTCGAGGAGGGCGGAAGAGCGTAGCGCAGGCGTCCCGCCTGCATGGGGCAGCCGGGATGGCTGTGCTACTTTGCCATCTGATTTCTTTGCCATGAGCGAAAGCTAGAGAACAGTTTGGGTTGCGTCAATTCGCCGGCTTTTCATTCGGACGTTGGGCGGTTCATTGAATTCTTCGGATAAGGCAAGAATTGGCGAGGTGTTTGCAATTTCGTTCCTGAATTCGTCATTGACGCTGAGGCGGTTGCCCGTAAACTATGCGTTCGGTTTTTGCAAAACTTTTTTTAGAAACGGATAAAAAAATATGGCAGTCAAAGTAGCAATCAACGGGTTCGGCCGCATTGGGCGCCTGGTGTTCCGGGCGCTGGTCGAACAAGGCATGGTGGGCAAGGACATTGAAGTGGTCGCCGTCGGCGATATCGTTCCGGCGGACAACCTTGCGTATCTGCTCAAATACGATTCCATCCAGGGTCGCTTCAAGGGCAAGGTGGACAGTAAAACCTCCCCGGACGCCGTGGCCAAGGCCAAGGCCGCCGGCAAAAAGGCCGAGGACGCCGATCCGGACATCCTCGTCGTCAACGGCAAAGACATGAAGGTTGTCAGTGCCAAGTCACCGGCAGAACTGCCGTGGAAGGCGCTGGGCGTGGACCTCGTCATCGAATGCACCGGTCTTTTCACCGCCGTCGAGAAATCGCAGGGCCACCTCACCGCCGGCGCGAAGAAAGTCATCATTTCCGCCCCGGCCAAGGGCGATTGCCTCACGGTGGTCATGGGCGTGAACGACGGCAAATATGATCCCAAACAGCATCACATCGTTTCCAACGCCTCCTGCACCACGAACTGCCTCGCGCCCGTCGTCCACGTGCTGCTCAAGGAAGGGTTCGGCATCGAAGAAGGCCTGATGACCACGATCCACAGCTATACCGCCACGCAAAAGACCGTGGACGGTCCCAGCAAGAAAGACTGGAAGGGTGGTCGCAGCGCGGCCATCAATTTGATTCCTTCCACCACCGGGGCGGCCAAGGCAGTCGGCCTCGTGCTGCCCGAAGTCAAGGGCAAGCTCACCGGCATGGCCATCCGCGTGCCGACCCCGACCGTCTCGGTCGTGGACCTCACGGTGAAAACCGTGAAGGAAACGAGCTACGCCGAAATTTCTGCCGCGATGAAGAAAGCCAGCGAGACCTATCTCAAGGGCATTCTGGGCTACACCGATGACGAAGTGGTCAGCTCGGATTTCATCCATTGCGAACTGTCCTCCATCTTCGACCAGGGCGCGGGCATGGAACTGAACAAGAAGTTCTTCAAGCTAGTGAGCTGGTATGACAACGAGTGGGGTTACAGTTGCCGCGTGGCGGACCTGCTGAAATTCATGATCGGCAAGGGGCTGTAAGCCGCAACAAAAGTAAATTTTTAAACCAGGAGGGACGGCATTTTGTCGTCCCTTCTGTTTGTGATTTGGGACGGCGACACGCCGTCCCTCCCAAACAAGGTTGCCGTTTTTATTTGCCTGTTTGCGGCTTTTTTTCGATCACCTTTTCCTGCTCCAGCTTTTCCAGCTTGGGTGCGATCACCACCCGGCAGTAACCGTAGTTGGTGTTGTTGTCGTAAAATCCCTGATGATAATTTTCGGCCGGATAAAACTTCGTAAACGGCACAATTTCGGTGACGATGGGGTGCTTGAAATTTTTCTGCGCGCCGGCCCTTGATTTTTCCGCCGCCAGCTTTTGCGCTTCGCTGTGATAAAAGATGATGGAGCGGTATTGCGTGCCTTCGTCCACGCCCTGCCGGTTCAGCGTGGTCGGATCATGCGCCTGCCAGAAAACGTCGAGCAGCTTCTCGTAGGAGATTTTTGCCGGATCAAATTCGATTTGTGTAACTTCGGCGTGGCCGGTGTCGCCGGCGCAAACCTGTTCATAAGTCGGGTTCGCGGTGTGGCCGCCGGCAAATCCGCTGGCGACGGATTTGACGCCGGGCAGCCGCTCGAAGACGGCTTCCAGGCACCAGAAGCAGCCGCCGCCAAACGTGGCGGATTCAGTTTTGTTTGGGTTCATGGTGTTGGTGGGTTGCGCGAGCGCGGATAAATTCAGCGCGCCGGCGGCCAGTAAAAAACAAATTGTTTGTTTCATTTTCCCATTTGCAAAATTCATTCCTTTTCAGGCAAATCCAAATGTTCGCCCGGCGGCAGGCCGGCGTATTTCTCAAAATGCTCCGGGCGCAGCGGCTCGGAAATCACGTGCCCGCCGCCGAGCCATTTGCCGAGGTCAATCAACTGGCAACGGTGCGAGCAAAACGGGCCATACACCCCGGCCAACCAGTCGCCTTTCTTTTTGCAAACCGGACATTCCATCCGGTGAATGCGCTCATTTGGTTTCGGTTGCAATTGTCTTGATGTCGTTGACTATGTTTGTGGCATCGTCCGGCGACACTCCACCGTTTTGCAAAAGGGTTTGGACGTCGGCGAAAATCTTCTGCTGTTGCGCCGGCGAAAGATGCGAACTGTTGAAGATGGCATGGACATCCTGCGCCAGTTTTTGATGTTGCGGGCGCAGTTTTTCATTTCCAGCCATTGCTGTCATCAGGTCATCCGCCAGTTTGGAAACGGACGCGGGCGACGGTTTCGTGCCCGAGGCCGCCGCCGCCAGATTACTCATCAACGACGGCTTTTGCGCGGCGGCCGAATTGGTGTCGGCCCGGTCACCGAAGGCGTCAAAATCGACACGGAGGCCGGCAATGTTTTGCCGGGTGGCTTCGAGCACCGGGTCCGGTGGCGGATTGGTTTGCGACGGCGGAGCGGGTGGTGGCTGAGCCGGCGGCGGTGGATTGTCCTGCCGCGTGTTGCTGGCATTGGCGGTGACGTTTTTGGCCTGCCGGATCGCCGCCGAATAAACGTCGGCCAGGACGCCGTTGGCCACGAACAACAAACAAAAAAACGCAGTGAAGGTTTTCATGGATTTTCACTAATTGGCAATCAACATCTGATTCGACGACAAAAGCGAAATGTAATCTTCAAGAATCCGTTCCGTTTCGTCCAGCATGGGGTCAGACGGCTTCGGCGCGTCGGCAGCTTTTGCGGCCGCGGTTTGCGTCGAATTTGTGCCTGCGGGCAAACCGTTCGCGGTCACGGTGTTGGTTTTCTGGAGCGGCGGTGGAAGGCCGGGTTCACCGGCTTTCGCAACGGTCAGTTCATAAATTTTCACGTCCGGCGCTTTGCGCGCAGCGCGTTCCTGATTGCGTGCTTTCTGGCGGGCATCGGCTTCCTGCAGTTCTTTCAAACGTTCGCGTTCGTTGAGCGAGGCGGTTTTGTCGGCCTGCAATTTTTGGAATTGGTCAATGTCCTGCCGGGTATAAATGAAATCCTGATTCGTGGCGATGCGGTCACTCGAACGCCGGCGTAATTCGTCGAGATACAATTGCACCATGTTCAATTTGGAGTAATTCACACTCGGAATGGTGTCCCAGGGCAGCGGATTAACGAGCGAGGATTCGCCAAATTGAGTCGAATAATTCAACACGTCCGGCAGGATGAAGTCCGGCATCACGCCTTTCAACTGCGTCGAAGCCCCGCTGACGCGATAAAATTTGCCGCTGGTGATTTTGACCGTGCCGGGATCATTGGTCGCGGAGACGGTGGCCGGCCCGACGAAGAATGGGCGCAGCAGATTCAAACTCTGCACCGTGCCTTTGCCGAAGGTGGAAATGTCGCCGACGATGAGCGCGCGACCGTAATCTTGTAATGCGGCGGCGGCGATTTCCGCCGCGGACGCGCTCAGACGGTTGACGAGCACGACGAGCGGGCCGTCGTAAAGCACGGAAGAATCAGTGTCGCTATCCACAGTCACCGGGCCGTCGAACGAAGAACGGGCGAGCACCACCGGGCCGGCTTTGATGAAAAGGCCGGTGAACTTGACGGCTTCTTCGAGCAAACCCCCGGGGTTGCCGCGCAAATCGAGAATGATGCCGGCGGCCTTTTCCGATTTGAGTTTTTTAATCAGGCGCGTGACATCGGCGGTGGTGCTTTTGGCCGTTGAATGCTCGGTGTTGCCGGGCAAATCAACCGTCGCGTAAAACGACGGCAAATCAATGACGCCCAGCCGCGTCGTGCCACCGTGGCCATCCGGCAATTCGATGAGCTGGGCCCTGGCTTCATAGTCTTCGAGTTTGATTTCATCGCGGATCAAAGTCACAACGCGGCGGACGGCGCGGTCTTCCACCGGACTGATGGTCAGCCGCACTTCGGTTCCTTTTGGGCCGCGAATGAGCTGGACAACTTTGCCGAGTTCCATGTCCACGACATCCACGGGCGGTTGATTGCCCTGCGCGACAGCGACAATGTAGTCGCTTTCCTTGATTTGTTTGCTTTTTTCCGCCGGACCGCCGTGAATGAGCAAACTGATGGTGCAATAGCCGTCGTCCTCGGTCAGTTGAGCGCCAATGCCGAAAAGTGACAGGCTCATGTCGATGGAAAAAGTCTGCGCGTGCTCGGTGTTGAAATAATCCGAATGCGGGTCGTAGGCATGCGCCAGGGCGTTGAGATACGCCTGCAAAACGCCCGGGCTGTCCAGATTGGTCGCCAGGTGCAAATTCCAGCGATAATGCCGCGCGAGCGTGCCGGTAATTTCCGCGGCGGCGGATTTGGGCAAAGTCAAAATCACATTGTTATTGGTCGGCGTAATCTCGCGGCTGAGTTTTTCCAGCAAATACTCGTAACGCAATCGCTGCGACCAAAGTTGTTTTGCCTCGCCGAGGTCTTGGGGATAGGGCGCGTGACGCCGGTCGAGAAGAATGTGTTCGTCGGTATTAAATTTGAATCTGTCCTCCTGCAAAAGTTCGTTCACACAGTCAGCGTGCTGTTGGATGCGTTCAAGGTATCGCCGGTAAATTTCATACGCGGGGGTAAGGTCGGCGGTGCCGTTGGTGCCGATGGTGAACGTGTCAAGATTCGTCCGGTAGTGCGTGAATTCGGCAATGTCGGATTGCAGAAAATTTTCACGCCGCGGATCGAGGATCTCCAAATAACCGTCGAAAAACTTCTCTGAAATCTCCGTGTCGAGCAGTTCTTGCGAGTAGTGAAATTCTTCCAGCAGCCGCGCCGTGACGTAGGCGATGCGCGCGTCGTTTGGCCCCGGCGCCAGGGAAATGTTGGTTTGCGTCATCAGCGCCGGGGAAATGTTGGTTTGGGTTGCCGGCTGCGGGGGCGGTGGAACCGTTTTGGCGGTGGTGCAGCCGATGATGACAGACCCGGCCAGCACGGCAGACGCGATGGGGGCGAGGATTTTTATTTTTGAGCGATTCATTGCAATTAGCACAGCTTCGACCAAGTGTAAGCAGATTCGTTCAGCAAGGGAATCATTTTGAGCGCCGGTATTTGAGTGTAAAACAGCATTGCAATTTTAATCCAAATTCCGATAATAGCTGCTCCAAAATCAAAACTATGAAAACCATTGCATTGGCTGTGATTTTTTCCCTGAGCGCCGCCGGCCTTGTGGGCTGCGCCTCCAACTCAAAACCAGTTGGAAAACCCGTTGGCACAACCGCCCAAACTTCCATCGCTCCCATTGATAAAGCGCCAGCCGGCACGAATGTGTTTAATGACGAAAAGGCGCGCGTCAGTTACGCCATTGGCATGTCAATGGGCCGCACCTTGCAGCGCCAGGGGATCGAGGTTGATGCAAACCTGGTCGCGCGCGGCGTCAAAGACGTGCTGTCCGGCCCCACGCTGCTCACACCGGAACAGGTGCAGGAGACGCTGACGGCATTTCAAAAAGAGTTTGCCGCCAAGCAGCAAAAAATGCGGGAAGAGGCGGCGGCAAAAAACAAAGCGGACGGCGAAGCCTTTCTGGCCACAAACAAAAACAACCCGGGGGTCATCACGTTGCCGGACGGCCTGCAATACAAAGTCATTACCAATGGCAACGGGACGGTTCCAACGCCCAACGACGTCGTAACGGTGAATTATCGCGGCACGTTGATTGATGGCACGGAATTCGACAGTTCCATCAACCGTGGCAAACCGGCGCAGTTTCCCGTTGGCAACGTGATTCCCGGCTGGACGGAAGCGCTCACGCAGATGAAGGTCGGCTCCAAATGGCAGGTGTTTGTGCCGTCGAAACTCGCTTACGGCGAACGGGGACGCCCCGGCATCCCGCCGAATGCCGTTTTGATTTTTGAAGTTGAACTGCTTTCCACCGAACATCAGTCACCGCCCGCGTCGGTGGTTTCAACCAATTCACCGCTCACCAGCGACATCATTAAGGTGCCTTCGCTTGAAGAAATGAAAAAGGGCGCGAAGATCGAAGTCATCAAACCCGAAGACGTGGCAAAACTCCAGCAGTCGCAAACACCACCACCAACCAACCAACCGGCGAAATAGGCACAGCGGCTTGAACAGACAGTCGGGGGGCAATGTCAATAGTTTCACCAAACTATGAGACATTTTTCCAGGTCATTGGTTGGATTTCTTTCAGGCATTGCGGGCGCACTGGTCATGGCCGGCCTGTTCCTCCTCACCTCCTGGGCGAGGGAAACCGAACCGGCGATCAAGGTTGAAACCACGCCCGTCAATCGCGACGCCGGGGTTGGCGCCAGCTTCGCCCCCGTCGTCAAAAAGGCCGCGCCAAGTGTCATCAACATTTACTCCACGCACATCGTTCATATCCGGCCGATGCGCAATCCATTTTTTGCCGACCCGTTTTTCCGGCAATTTTTCGCCGACCAGTTTCCCGATGACGGCCGCGGACGCACGCTCCGGAAACAAAATCTCGGCTCCGGCGTCATCATTTCACCGGATGGTTACATTTTAACGGCCAATCACGTGGTGGACGGCGCGGACGAAATCGAAGTTGCCATTGCCGACAACAAAAAGGAGTTCACCGCCCGGGTCATTGGCACCGACCCGCCGACGGACGTGGCGGTTTTGAAAATTGACGCGAAGGATTTGCCAGCCATCACGTTGGGCGACAGCGACCAGTTGGAGGTCGGCGACATTGTGCTCGCCATCGGCAATCCATTTCGCGTTGGCCAGACGGTGACGATGGGCATCGTGAGCGCGCTCGGACGCGGCAACTTTGCCTTTGGTCACATCAACCAGTACGAGGATTTCATTCAAACCGACGCGGCGATCAATCCCGGCAATTCCGGCGGCGCGCTGGTGGATGCCGAAGGCCGGCTCGTCGGCATCAACACCGCCATTATTCCAAATGATAACGGTGGCAATCAGGGCATCGGTTTTGCCGTGCCCATCAACATGGCGCGCCGGGTCATGGAACGCCTCATCGCCGGCGGCAAAGTAACGCGCGGCGATCTCGCCATCCTGCTTCAGGATATCACGCCCCGGCTGGCAAAGTCGTTTGATTTGCCGGATCAAAACGGCGCGCTCGTCGGCGATGTTTTTCCGAACACGCCCGCGGAGAAGGCCGGGATTAAATCGGGCGACGTGATCGTCGGTTTCAACGGCAAAGACGTCCCCGACGTGCACAGCTTTCAACTGGCCGTTTCCGAATGCGCGCCGGGAAGCTTGGCGACGGTGAAATTGCTCCACAATGGACGCCCGGAAACGGTCACGGTCACGCTCACCGAACTGCCCGTTGAAGTTGCACCAAGTGGCAATGACCAGAAAAAGCCGGGTTCCGGCAATTCCATGATTGACGCCCTCGACGGCGTCACGGTGGCTGATTTGGAACCGGAAGTGCGGCGGCAATTGGGAGTTCCCGCCGGCGCCCGGGGCGCGCTGGTCGCGAACGTCGAACAGGCCTCAAATTCCGCCGATGCCGGATTGCAACGCGGCGACGTGATTATGGAAATCAACCACCAGCCGGTGAGCAACTCCAGCGAAGCGGTCAAATTTGGCCGACAGGCCAAAGGTGATCAAATCCTGCTGAAAATCTGGCGTCGGCAGGGCAACCTGGCCGGCACCTGCTACCTCAGCGTGGACAACACGAAAATCGGGAAGTAGCCCGGAATTGGGAGCGTGGCCTGATTTGCTGTAGTGTCGAGCCTGCTTGCCGCGCCGAAGCATGGCGTAGGCTGGTGGCTCGAATGAATCAGTACACAGCGCCGACACGACAACCGAAATTTTGACAAACTACTCACACTGGCACATCCTTTTACAAATTGCCTTGAATCAAGGCCGCATCTATGCCCGTTCAATACAAAGATTACTACGAAACCCTCGGCGTGCCGCGCACGGCGAGCGCCGATGAGCTGAAAAAATCCTTCCGCAAACTCGCGCGGCAATATCATCCCGACGTCGCCCGGGACAAAAAAAAGGCCGAGGAAAAATTCAAGGAAATCAACGAGGCCTACGAGGTTTTGGGTGATCCGGCCAAACGCAAAAAATACGACGAACTGGGCGCGAATTGGAAGTCCGGCGCGGATTTTCGTCCGCCGTCCGGCTGGGAACATTTCACCGGCGGCCAGACTTTTCGCGGGCGCGGTGCCGGGGGTGAAGAATTTGAGACCCATTTTGGCGGCACGGGCTTCAGCGACTTTTTCGAGCAATTGTTCGGCTCGCGGATGCGCGGCGGCGCCGGCGGCTTTGGCCGTACCGCAGGGTTCGAGGATGAGGAATTCGCCGAGCGCGGACGCGACATTGAGGGCGACATTCTGGTCACGCTCGAAGAAGCCATGCGCGGTTCCGTGCGCACGGTCAATGTGCGTCACAACGTTGGGCGCTCGGTCAAAACGGAAACGCACCAGGTCAAAATCCCGCCCGGGGTGACCGAAGGACAGAAATTGCGGCTCGCGGGGCGTGGCGAAACCGGCGCGGGCGGCGGTGCGGCGGGCGATTTGTATTTGCGCGTGCGGCTGGCCCGGCATCCGGACTTCGAGGTGGAAGGTCACAATTTGATTTACGAAGCCGAGCTTGCGCCGTGGGAAGCCGTGCTGGGTGTGAATCTTTCCGTGCCCGCGCTGGACGGTCGCGTGAACATCAAAATTCCGCCCGGCACCCAAAACGGGCAAAAGCTTCGCGTGCGCGCACGCGGCCTGCCGGCTCGCGACGGCGCGCGCGGTGATTTGATTGTCGTCACAAAAATCGCCGTGCCGGCCAAAGTCACGGATTCGGAGAAAAAATTGTGGGAGCAGCTCGCGCGCGAATCAAAGTTCAATCCGCGCGATTGAAGTGTAGCCGCGCTTGTCAAAGCGCGGAGTTTGAATCGGCGGACGATCCGCGCTTTGACAAGCGCGGCTACGCCAAAACAAGCTATGTCCGCAAACCAAAAACTGGTTCTCATCACCGGCGTCTCGCGCGGATTGGGTCGCGCGCTCGCGGAGGAATTCATCCGGCTCGGCCATACCGTGCTTGGTTGCGGACGCTCGGAAAAGGAAACCGGGCAGTTGCGAAAACAGTTCGCCGCGCCCCACGACTTCGCCGTCGTTGATGTTTCCGCGGACGAACAGGTCGCGGCCTGGGCGAAACGCATTTTGAAATCCCATGGCGCACCGGATTTGTTGTTGAACAGCGCCGGCCTCATCAACCGCAACGCGCGGCTCTGGGAAATCGGCGCGCAGGAGTTTTCCGATGTCATTGACGTGAACCTCAAGGGCGTGGCGAACGTCATCCGCCATTTTGTGCCGGCGATGGTCAAACGCCGGAGCGGGGTCATCGTGAATTTCAGTTCCGGCTGGGGACGCTCAACCGCCGCGGAAGTCGCGCCCTATTGTGCGACAAAATGGGCGATTGAAGGTTTGACACAGGCGCTGGCGCAGGAATTGCCACCGGGCATGGCCGCCGTGCCGCTCAATCCCGGCATCATCAACACCGACATGCTGCGCAGTTGCTTCGGCGGTTCGGCCTCGGGGTATCCTACCCCACAGGAATGGGCAAAAATTGCCGTGCCGTTCCTCTTGAAACTTGGCCCGTCGGACAATGGCAGGCCGCTGACCGTACCGGTTCGCGGCGCCAATGATTGAAATTTTACGAAACTCAACCGCCGCGCGCTTGACCGCGACTGTGGCTGCACTTAGCTTGAATTCATGGCGAACGCGCCGCAAAAGAAAAAACGCAAGGCAGTGATGCTCGGTGTCGGCCTTGATTCCGACGGGCACAAGCGGCTGACGACCGGACCGAATTTCGCGCTCGTCGGCGGCACGGAGGAAACGCATGAGGTGATGACCGAGAAGGCCGTCAAGATCAACGAAAAGCTCAAGGCCCGCGGCAAACAACTCGAAGAGGTCAGCCGCGATGAGTTCGACGACATCGCCCACGAAGTCGGCCTCAAACCAGTCAAGCCCGCCAAGCCGCGTTGATGCGACGTAGCGGCGGTCGGCAGACCGCCGCATTTTTTTAACCGGATGTAAATAACGGCGCTCTGCCGAGACGCCGCTACGCCGATTTCGCATAAGTCTCAAATTATTGAGCCGACTCACGTCGGCTGCTACAGTAACTTGAAATTCTCCAAAGCCGTACGCGTTTTCTCCGGCGTCTCGTGTAAAATCGTCCGCCAGCCGCGCGCCGCGCCCGCCGCCACGTTTTCCGGCCGGTCATCCAGATAAACAATGTCCGCGCCGCGCCGTCGGACCAGTTTTTCCAGTGCCTCGTAAATTTTCGCGTCAGGCTTCATCGCGCCAACTTCGTAAGAGAAAATGTAGCCGTCGAAATTTTTGAAAAATGGAAAATTCCGCCGGATGTGCTCAACGGCGAGGTCGTTCGTGTTTGAGAAAATGTAGGTTGGAACGCCGCGGCGATGCAGTCCGGCATACAGTTCAATCATCGATGGAATTTCCGTGAAAATGTCCGCGAAAAATCCGCCAAATTCTTCAATCGTTCCGCGAAAGCCGATGGCTTGGCGCGCCTGTTCGTAAAATTCTTCCCGTGTCAACCGGCCGGACTCGTAATCAATGATGGCGTGGGATTGTCCAAGGAAGGTTTTGATTCCGTCAGGCGGCAGTGTGCTGCGCGCGGCTATCCGGGAAACGGCGATGTGGTAGTCGAAATCCACCAAAACCTTGCCAAGATCGAAAGCGACGATTGAAGGTTGGCTCATGTTTATTTCAGCGCGATTCAAAAATTGGATTGGTAGGGACGCCGCGCTGCGGCGTCCGGTCGGCGCAGCGCGCCGACCCTACCTCAGCTCATTTCCCTGCGGCCTTCCAGCGCCCGGCTCAAGGTGAGTTCGTCGGCAAATTCCAGTCCGCTGCCGGCGGGCAAACCGTAGGCGATGCGAGTGATTTTCAGCCCCTTGCGCGCCAGACGTTTCGCCAGATAAAAACTCGTCGCGTCGCCTTCCACGTCCGTGCCCAGTGCGATGACGATTTCCCTGACTGACTCGTGCGTCAAACGCTTTTCCAGTTCGGCAATGCGCAAGTCTTCCGGCTCAATGCCATCAAGCGGGGAAATATTTCCGCCGAGCACGTGAAATTTGCCGCGATACGTGCCGGATCTTTCGACGCTCAAAATGTCCACCGCGCGCTCGACGACGCATATGAGCGACGAATCGCGCCGCGCATCGGCACAGATGGGGCAGGGTGACTTTTCAGTCAGTGCGCCGCAGGTCGTGCAGAATTGAATATTCTCGCGGGCGTGGAGAATCGTGTCGGCAAGTTGTTGCACCACCGCCGAATCGGTTTGGACGAGGTGCAGTGCAATGCGCTCGGCGGAACGCGGCCCGACACCGGGCAGCTTGTTCAGCGCGGAAATCAGCGCGGCGATGGAATTGGGTAAGACGGACATGGAATGACGAATGACTAAGCACTAATGACGAATGAATGACCAAAACCCAATGACGAATTTTCTCCAGCAGCTTTTGAAAATTTTGGATTCGTCATTTGGTATTCTTTAGTCATTATGGTTTCGTCATTAGTCATTTCATCCCAGCCCCGGCAGGTTCAATCCCGCCGTGACCTTGCCCATTTCGGCGTTGGAAATTTCCTTGGCCTGGCCGAGTGCCTGGTTCGCGGCGGTCACAATCATGTCCTCGAGCACCTGTGCGTCGGACGGGTTGAGCGCCTGCGGATCAATCTTGATGGACGCGATGGAGCCGTCGCACTTGGCGGTGACCTTAACCGCGCCGCCGCCGCTGGTGGCCTCGACGGTGCGCGCAGCGAGTTGCGCCTGCACCTGTTCCATTTGCTGCTGCATGCGCGCAGCCTGTTTCATCAATTTTCCAATGCTCGACATGCCAACAGAATAAATGAGCGCGCAAAAATTTCCAATCCGAAAGCGTCTTGGTTTTAACCACGGATGGACACGGATTCACACGAATAGAAGGGCTGAAAGCCCGACAGAAGATAGCCCGGGGCAACGCCCCGGGTGAATGTCCCCCAGATTTTCAGAGCCCCATCGGAGCGAAAGAAAATTTAACTGCGAAAAATACGGAACACGCGAAATTATTTTCGACGCAGGGAAGCGGAGACGCAAAAGCGCAAATTCCTGCACTTGTCTGCTTCTCAGGCTCTTGCTAAGGTCATGCCCATGCCAGCCAGGTTTGATGCAGCCATCACCAAGCACATACGCAACATTTTCGAGGAAGGAGAACTGGTGGGGGAAGCAGTATGTGCAAATTATGCACAAACTGCCGCCGATGGGAAATCTGCCAGACGGCTTATTACAATCTCGACGTCATCCGTTGTTATCGGCTGGATCTGGGAGCGCCGGCGTCCCGCCGGCACAAATGCAACTCGCCGGCGAGACGCCAGCGCTCTCGGGAACCGGTTCGGAGGGACAAAAACGCAAGAAAGGTTCTGAAAAATTACGCGCGGACCTCGATGATCTGGCCTTTGAAAATTTCCAAAGCTTTTTGAATCAGCGGGTCGTTTTTGAAATCGTTTTCGTTGAATGAAACTGACACCGGCTTTTCTTTTGCAACGGGCGTTGAAGACGCAGGCGCCCCGCCTTCGGTTCGCTTCGGCGCGGCGGGGGCGGGGGACTCGACCCTGGCCGGTGGCGGCACACGGGCGGCAGACGCTTCGGTTTTGACGAATTTAATTTGCGCGTTGGCATGGCCAAGCTCCGCGAGTTTGGTCTGGAGCAGTGTGTGGTTGCGCGCGTTGTCCACGAGACCAAGGTGATCTTCAAATTCGGGATCGAAACCAATCGTGAGCAGATTTTTGTCGAACGAAACCGGATTTGCGTCCACGAGATAACTCCGCGTAAAAGGACTGACGCGGCCAACGGCTTCAACCAGCTTTGCCCACAACCCGGCCAGGTCAGCGGACCCCGGCGGCGCTTCGGCCAGCGCGACGGATTTGGCTGCGGGCGGATTTTTTTGAGCCGCACCTCCCGTGATTTCCGATGCCGGTTTGGAAGCTGGCCGCGAACTCACGTTCGCAGCCACGGTGGTTGGGACAGGCGGCCCGCCTTCGCTGTGCTCCCGTCTTCGCTCCGTTTCGACGCGGCAAGTCGGCGCGGCGGGGACGCCGGCGCCGCCCGGGCCGCGCAATTGGTTGAGCTGCTTCAAAACCGAATCGAGGCTGATGGCGTTGCGGGCTTCGATGGCTTTAAGCAGGGCCACTTCGAGCAGAATTTTCCTGGACGTGGTGTCGCGCAGCCGGAGTTCGGCATCGGTCAGGACTTCGAGAATTCGGGTGAGCGATTCGGTATTGGCCAGCCCGGACTGTTCTTTCAGCGCCGCGACCTCGGCTTCGGAGACTTCAAGCAAATTCAAGTCGCCGCGCGAAATCTGAAAAATGAGCAGGTTGCGGAAATGATTCAGCAAATCGGTGAGCAATCGGCCGAGGTCCTTGCCGTTTTGCGCCAGTTCGTTCAACCGGCTCAACGCGGTTTGAATTTCGCCGGCAAGAACGGCCTGGCTCAAACCGAGAATCTGGCTTTGGGCGGCGAGGCCGAACATGGAGAGCACATCGGCTTCCTCGATTTTGTCGCCGCAAAAGCTGATGAGCTGGTCGAGCGTGGATTCGGCGTCGCGCATGGCGCCGTCCGCGCCGCGCGCGATGGCGTGGAGCGCCGCTTCGTCAATTTTCACCTTTTCCAGTTTCGCGATGTGCGCGAGGTGTTTGGTGATGAGCGCGGCCGGGATCCGGCGCAGGTCAAAACGCTGGCAACGCGAGAGAATCGTCGGCAGAACCTTCTCCGGGTCGGTCGTGGCGAACATGAATTTCACGTGCGCCGGCGGCTCTTCGAGCGTCTTGAGCAGCGCGTTGAACGCCGCCGTCGAAAGCATGTGGACTTCGTCAATGATGTAGATTTTGAACGGCGAATTGGCGGGCGCGTATTTGCAGGTCTCGCGCAGTTCGCGAACCTGTTCGACGCCGTTGTTGCTCGCGCCGTCAATTTCCAGAACGTCGAGCGAGCGGCCTTCGGCAATTTCAATGCAGCGCAAATCTTGGTCGTCAAAATTGACTTTCGGACCGCCGGTGCCATTCAGACATTTGGCGAAGATGCGGGCGATGGTCGTCTTGCCCGTGCCCCGCGGGCCGCAAAACAGGTAGGCGTGCGCGATGCGCTTTTGCTCGATGGCGTTGGCGAGCGTCTGCGTGACGTGTTCCTGGCCGATGACATCGGCAAACCGTTGCGGACGGTATTTTCTGGCGATTACTTGATAGGCCATGTTCGATTTGTGATTTCGGATTTACGATTTACGCGTCGTTTTGCAATTGCGCCGGCAATCGTATATCGAAAATCGCAAATCGTAAATTGAGAATGCCAGGGTGACCACGGCAGATACGGAGCAAACTACCGTTGCTGCCTTCCGGCCCTGGCGGGGTTCGTAAGTCCACATTCCATGGGCCCTGGCCGGGAAACTTTGCCGCAATTTTCATTGGTTGTCGAGACAAAGCGCGGCCGCGGCGAGCACGGCGATGTTGGGCTTTTGGGTTTGGGCCATAACCAGTTTTTTCAGGCTGTTCTGAAAATGAAACCCCTTCAGTTTTTCGCGCATCCGCTTTTCATAATACGGATACACTTTGACGACCGAGCCGCCGAGCACGATGATTTCCGGGTCGTAGGCGTAAAGCAAAGCCATGATGACGTTGGCGAAGTCGTCGCCAAACGCGGCGAGCATCGCCTGCGCTTTGCGATCACCCCTCCCGGCGCGCTGCTGGAGGGTTGCGCCATCCAGGCCGAACTCGCGCTGAAAAAACCGCCCGCTGCAATAGTGCTCAAAATCCTTCTCCCGGTAGGCAATCGCGCCGATTTCACCCGCGCCGCCGTTGCTGCCGGAATACAGCCGGCCGTTGATGACGACGCCCGCGCCCAGCCCGGTGCCGACAATCAAGCCAACCAGGTTTTGATAACCGCGTCCGACGCCAAAGTGCAATTCGCCAAGGGCGAAACAATTGGCGTCGTTATTGACGAAGACCGGGACGCCAAAACGCCGTTTCAGAATTTTTTGGAGCGGCACCGCGCGCCATGATGGGATGTTGTTGACCGAATAAACCACCCCATCGTCCACCAGGCTCGGCACTCCGATGCCGATGCCCTGCGCGTCCGGCGTCAAAACCGCCGCGATGGTTTCGCAAACTTCGTCAACGACCACCTCTTGTTTTGCCCAGGAAGAAATCTTACGCGTCTGCAACGCGGTAATTTTGCCGTTTTGGATCAGACCGGCGCGGACATTCGTGCCGCCGAGGTCCACGCCCACCAATGAAGTTTTTTTCGCTGCGCGCATAACCCATTGCTTCAGGTTTTCACACCATAAGTCAAGCTTTTGGACATTTACGGCGCATTAAAAAAATCAAAGACCGGACAAAATATTTGATTCGCAACGCGACCCGGTTTGGGTTAAACTCGGCGCGAATCATCAGAAAGTGACTGTCGCATGGCGTGGATCGAACATTTGCAGTCTGCAAACTGGTTGCAAGCGACCGGCTCCGTGCTCGGGGCTTATCTCCTCGGTTGTTTCGCCATTGGCTATTACCTCGTCCGCGCGCGCAGAGGCAAAGACATCCGTGAAATCGGAAGCGGCAGCACCGGCGCGCGCAACGCCGGCCGGGTATTGGGCAAACCCGGCTTTGTGCTGACTGCGTTTGGCGATTTGGGCAAAGGCGCGCTGGCCGTTTGGAGCGCGCGGGAGTGGACCCATAACGATCACCTTGCCGCGCTGGCCATGCTGGCGGTTGTCGCCGGACACCTTTGGCCGGCGCAATTGCGCTTTCGCGGCGGCAAGGGCGTGGCCACCTCTTTTGGGGCGTTGCTGATGTTTGACTATCGGGTCGCGTTGACGATTCTCGTTTTGTTTCTTGGCGGTTTTGCCGTCACGCGGAAAAGCCTTTTCCCGGCCATGTTTGTCTTTGCCGGTCTGCCGCTGGTGGACTGGTGGTTCAACCGCGACGACGTGACGGCGACACTCATGACCGTTCTGGCGGCAATTATTTTGTTTGCGCACCGGCGGAATTTAGCGGAAGAAATGGCAGCGCTGCTGGCGCGGCGCGGTGTCGCATCCAAGCCCGAACACACAAAATTATGAGCACACAGGAATCGTTGGTGTTCAAATTCGCGAGCGAGGATTGGGAATTCGAGCAGATTCACCGGCTCAATTACAAGACCTTCGTCGAGGAAATCCCCCAACATCAGGCGTCGCCCACCCAGCGGCTCGTGGACAAATTCCACGCCGAGAACACCTATTTGATCTGCCTCAGCAACCAGAAACTCGCCGGGATGCTCGCCGTGCGCGGCAACCGGCCGTTCTCGCTCGATCAAAAACTGCCGGAGCTCGATTCGCTTTTGCCGCGGGGGCGGACCATCTGTGAAATCCGGCTGCTCGCCATCGAAAGGAAATTTCGCGGCGCGCGCGGCGGCCAGGTGTTGCAGGGGATTCTCGCCTTGCTCTGGCAGCACGGCGTTGAAAAAGGCTACGACCTCGCCATCATTTCCGGCACCACCCGGCAGCAAAGATTGTATCAGCACCTCGGCTTCGTGCCCTTCGGCCCGCTCGTCGGCGGCGGCGACGCGCAGTTCCAGCCGATGTATGTGACGCTGGAAACGTTCGAAGTCACGGCGCGCGAATTTCTGCGCTCGTCGCCCGCGCGTTCGTTTCATCCCAGCGCGGTGAACTTTCTGCCCGGCCCGGTGACGGTGCGGCGCGAAGTGCGGCGCGCCTTCGAGCAGGCGCCGGAATCACACCGCGGCGAAGGTTTCAAAAAGGATTTTCAAGCCACAAAACAAATTCTCTGCGAACTCGTCCGCGCCGGAAAGGTTGAACTGTTCATGGGTTCGGGCACTTTGGCCAACGACGTGGTCGCCGGACAATTGTCGCTGCCCGGCCAGCCCGGTCTGGTTTTAAGCAACGGCGAATTTGGCAGCCGGCTGGTGGACCAGGCCCGGCGGTTCAATTTGAAATTTGAAGCGGTGGAATTTCCGTGGGGTCAACCGCTGGATTTGGCTGCGGTCAGGAAAAAATTAGATGGATTGGAGCGCCGGCCTCCGGCACGGCACGTTTCAACTTCCAAGCGGCTTCATGCCGGGTCGGAGACCGGCGTTCCAAGCGAACCGCCCGCCTGGCTTTGGTGCACCCATTGCGAAACCTCCACGGGCATTTTGGCCGACCTCGACGCGCTCAAAGCCATGTGCGCAGAGCGCGGCATGAAATTGTGTCTTGATTGCGTCAGCACCATCGGCACGATGCCGGTGGATTTGACCGGCGTGTTCTTCGCGTCGTGTTCCAGTGGCAAGGGACTGCGCGCGTATCCAGGACTGGCGATGGTTTTTTACCATCACGAAGTCACGCCCGCGCCGGACAAATTGCCGCGTTATCTCGACCTCGGTTTTTGCGCGCAGGAGCAGGGAATCCCGTTCACCTTCTCGTCCAATTTGCTGCACGCATTGCATGCCGCCGTCCGCCGGCCAAATCTGGAAAAACGATTTGCCGAGATTGCCGGTCTGTCCGCCGGGCTGCGCCTGCGCCTGGCGGAAATGGGTTTTGATTTGATTGGCAGCGGCGCCCAAACTTCACCGGCGGTCATTACCATCGCCTTGCCGCCGGAAATGAATTCGCTGAAAATCGGCGAGGCGATGCAGGAAGCCGGCTATCTCCTGAGTTATAACAGCGGATATCTGCGCCGGAAAAACTGGATTCAGATCTGCCTGATGGGCGAGTGCCCGCGCGAGAAGGTCGTCTCGGTCGCCAACGCCCTCAACCGCGTTTGTTCCCAACGCAGGATTTCGCCCGTCGTCACTGTTTAACAGCCTGTTAAAAAAAAGTAGCCGCCGACGTTAGTCGGCGCTGATCGTCCTTCGATTTTCACAGAATATTTGCGCCGACTTATGTCGGCGGCTACGGAAGGAGGTTTTTTTACGGGCTATTAAGCCGGAAAAACAAATTCCCCGCCGGCGGACTGATGGTAACGCTTTCGGTCGCGCCGTTGGTCGTTATCAACAACCCGGTGTGTATCCAGTTCGCCGTGGTCAAGTCGGAGTTCTGCTGCAAAACATAATTCATTGCCGAAGACGGCCAGGAGACGGTTACGGTTGAGGGTTGAGAGTTGAAGGTGATCATGAGCAGCGGCGCGCCGGGCGTTTGCACGACGGTGATAACGCTCCAAAATCCGCCGATGAGTGAATAATTCCCGCCAGTCATCGGCCCGCCGGCGTCGGGCTGACCAATGGTGCCGCTGAGTTGATACGAGCCGCCCGCGCTCGTGCCGCCGCCACCGGCGACCTTGAACCAGTTGATGGAATAACTTTGCGCGTGAAGCACGGACACAACAAAAAGAGACAACGCAACCAATACCGGTAGGGCAAAGCTGCCGCTTTGCCCCAATCTCACCGCTGGCGAGCAAAGCGATGCTGGCGGCAGAACGGGCAGGAACTTCACTTCGCTTGTTCTTGCGGAAGTTTGGGCGGCGCGGCTTGTCGCGTCGAAGCAGAGCGGAGACGGACAGCGCCGTCCTACCTTGGCGGCAGTGTCAAGATCCGCGAGGCCCAAGCCTTCTCTCCGTTGACTCTGTTTACTTCTGTTCAAGATCAATTTCGGTTTTCGGGGTTATTCCCCGCTTTTCATCGGCCAGCCCGCCGCCATCATCCCCTTGTAACCGCCGATAAGCGAGTGGACGTTGCGATAGCCCATCTTTTGCGCCGCGTCACACGCGAGCGCCGACCGGAACCCGCCGCCGCAATACATGATGATTTCCGTCTTCGGGTCGGGAAACAGCTTCTCCAAATCGCGTTCCAGGATTCCCTTGCCGAGATGCACGGCCTCGACGGCGTGGCCGGCCTGCCATTCGTTATCTTCCCGCACGTCCAGCAGAAAGATCCTGGGATTGGCCGCCAGACGCGCGCGCGCCTCGGCGACACTGATCTCGTTGACGCGCTTTTTTGCGTCGTTGACCAGATTCAGAAAACCGGGTGCATGAACCATCCTACCAAGTTAGGCCGTGCGCCACGGCGGTCAAACAAATTTCATTGGCAATGGGCACGCGCATTGGCTTACTCGCCGCGTGCCGCAGCCAAAACAAAACATCGCCATCGCCGGAAGCCTGCTGTTCGTGGCTTTTCTGTGGGGCGGCAACAACGCGGGAACCAAGTGGCTGGTCGCTCTCTGGCCACCCATCTGGACCGGTGGCATTCGCTTTCTCCTGGCCGGAGTGCTGTTGCTGGCGGTGCTGCGCTTCACTTCGTGGCTCGGTGAATACCGCCCGTTGACATCCGGATTGCGCCGGCAATTGTGGTTGCGCGGCGGTTTAAGTCTTGCGGTGTATATTGTCGTCTTCAACTGGGCCTTGCGTCTGACCGCCGCTTCGCACGTGGCGCTGTATATTGGCGCGTCTCCGGTGTGGACTCTGTTGTGGGAGGAGCGGCCGCAACGGACGTGGGCCAGCGCGCGGCGTTACGGAGCGGCGTTGCTCGCGCTGGCCGGCGTGCTGGTCCTGTTCTGGCCGGCTTTGCAAACGGCAAAATTGGACCTGCTCGGAGAATTTTTAGGGCTGGCCGCGAGCATCTTGTGGGCGAATTTCAGCCACCAAATGCGCATTTTAAGCGTCAGCTTGAGCGGGGCGGAAGTCGCGGCGCACACGATGTGGATGTCGGGGATTGGGCTGATGCCGTTCGGGCTGGCCGAGATCGCTGTGCGCGGCATCCCCATCAACGCCGGGTGCCTTGGTGTGCTGGCGTTCTGCGTCCTGTTTGGCGGCGTGATTCCCTATGCGCTCTGGAACAACGCGCTCCAGCATTGGCGCACGAGCCAGGTCGTGCTGTTCAACAATCTCATTCCGCTGAGCACGATGACCTGGGCATATTTCTTTTTGCATGAACCATTCACGCCCACATTTTGGGCGGCCATGATTTTGATTGTCGCCGGAGTATTGCTGGGGCAGGCCAATTGGGCGAGAATTTTTGGCATGCCGGAGAGTTTTTGAGAAGGGAAATGACGAATGACGAAGCCCTAATGACTAAAGAATTACGAAATCCGAATGACAAATCATTTCCCCGGCCGAATAATTCGGCATTCGGTCATTGGGATTTCTTTCGTCATTCGGATTTAGGATTTAGTCATTTTCCTTCGTAGGTTTCGCGGTTTGAATGCATACTCATTAAAACGCATGGACATCAAAAATCTCGGCGATGTTCCGCCCTTCATCACGAAGGACGGTTCGGAAATTCGTGAATTGCTGGCGCATCGCAATTCCGTCATTCGCAACCAAAGCCTGGCGGAAGCGCGTCTGCCGGCCGGCGCAAGCACGCAGGAACATTATCACATCAAAACCGAGGAAATTTATTACATTACGCACGGCGCGGGACGGATGCGCATCGAAGGCGAAACGCGCGACGTGAAGACCGGCGACGCCATTGCCATTCCGCCCGGCCGCAAACACAAACTTTGGAATACCGGCAAGGAACCGTTGCGATTGCTGTGCTGCTGCGCGCCGGCCTACGAGCACAGCGACACAATTATCACCGAAACAATGCCCTGACTTCGCCAACGGATGAAAAGTGCCAACTGATTTATTGTGGGAAATGACATATTCGTTGGAACCTTTCATCCGTTGGCAAGCATCGTCCTCCGCCCTTGGACTTTGGCTGCGGCTTTGCGTGAGATTCAATGTCCACTCTACAGAAAACGTAGAATCGTGAATTGACCTGCGCGCCGCCACGCGCTTAACTGTCGCCATGAAATCGCTCATGCCGTTGACACTCGTAATCGCCGGAATGTTGGCGGCCGGTTGCCTGCATCACCGGCCCGCGCGCCCCGCGCGCCCCGCCCCGCCCGCCGCCGTTGCTCCGCAGCCCATTGTCACGCCCGATAATTCGCTCACCGCCAGAGTCGTTTCCTACAATGCCTCCGGACGTTTTGTCGTGCTGAGTTTTCCCGTCGGCCAGATGCCCAAAGCGGAGCAAGGCCTTTTTCTGTATCGCGACGGCATGAAAGTCGGCGAAGTCAAAATCACCGGCCCGCAGCGTGAAAATAACATCGTTGCCGATCTGGTCACCGGTGAAGCAGAAGTCGGCGACGAGGTGCGCGATCAATAATTGTACCGGAGGGACTTGGCTCCGCGATCCCCAGATGGTGGGTTGTTTTGATTAAAGCCGGCAGGGCAGGGGAATCACCGTGAAAGGCGCCGCTCCGCGAATGACTAATTCCTAAATCCGAATGACTAAAGAATGCTTAAATATCAAAATCACCAAAGCGGCTTCCCTGTGCGCATTCGAGCTTCGGCCTTTGGGTTTCTTTCGTCATTATGGTTTAGGAATTAGGAATTTTGGCTTCCGTCCGCCCCACCAGTTTTCATCAAACCGACCCACCGCCAATCCCGGTATTGACTTCGGATTTGGATTTTAATTCAGTCTTCCTGCTTGTGTGATTTCTCGGTGAAGGCCTTCACCGTCTTGGGGAGCGTGTTCTTCTGGTAAGGCGAATGGAGATTGAAATAAATGCCGCACAACGGCCGTTCGTCGTCACCCTGGCTCAAAATGACCGTCATCTGGTTGTCCAGCGCGATGCCGTGACGCAGACCCGGGCCCCGACTTTCATAGGCCATGATCGCCTTGCCCATCAGCGAGACCAGCGATGCCTCAAAATCCTCCGGCGTTTTGTCAAGGCACACGACGAATGTGTCATAGGTTTTGACGGCGGCGGCAATTTCGCGCTTGAAAGAATCAATCGTCATCAATTCAAGCTAAACCATTCCGCTCAAAATGCAGTAAGATTTAATGCACGGATTTGCTGTAGTGTCGGCTCTGTGCGCCGAACAAATCGAGCCACAGGCTCGACACTACAACCGGATAAGAGAACGTTTAAAATTTAATCTGCTTCGTCGCGCGGTTTGGCCTTCGCTCGCGGCCCGAACAGCGCCGTGCCGATGCGCACCATCGTCGCGCCTTCTTCAATCGCAATTTCAAAATCGCCGCTCATGCCCATGCTCAAATCGGGCAGGGGTGCGCCGAGAATTTGCTCGCATTGAGCTTTGATCCCGCGCAGCCGGCGAAAATGGGGTCGCGCCTTTTCCGCTTCCGCCGACCACGGCGGCACGGTCATCAAACCGTGAATTTCAATTCGCGGCAGCGCGTTGAGCTCCTTGAGTTCCGCCAGCAGTTGTTCCGGCTGGTAACCAAACTTGCTGGCTTCACCCGCGACGTTCACTTCAATCAGAACCGGCACGGTCCGGGCCGCCTGCTCCGCGCGTTTGTTGATTTCCTGCGCGAGCGACAGGCTGTCCACGCTCTGAATCATTTTGAAAAGCTCGACCGCGTCGCGGCACTTGTTCGACTGCAAATGGCCAATCATGTGCCAGCGCAAATTGCCGGGGCACAAAGGCATTTTCGCCTTGGCCTCCTGCACCTTGTTCTCGCCAAAAAAAATCAGGCCGAGTTTCGCCGCCGCCTGCACCACTTCCGGCGGCTGGCTTTTGGTCACCGCCAGCAAGATGACGGAATCCGGGTCGCGCCCGGCGCGCCCGCCCGCGGCAGCGATGCGTTTTTGAATCGAATCCAGATTTGCGGCCAAATCCATGAACCCATCGTAAATCGAAAATGGCGAATCGTAAATTCTTTCGCCAATTTAATTGCCAGGGTCACCAGGCTTTGATTTTTTATTTCCACAACATGTTTTCAACCGCCGAACCTCTTCCCAACCCGCCGGAAAGTTTGTCCTTTGGCCAGGTCCGGTTGCAATTCGCCCGAATTGTTCCCGGTAACGCGTTACGCGGGTTCGTTCCCTATTATCATTTCCGTATTATTGTTGCGGACGGCACGGACGTTGGCCACATCAACTTCCGGGTAGGGGAGACCGAACACGTCCGGCTCTGTGCCGGACATGTTGGCTATGAAATTACCGGGACGTTCCGCGGTCAAAATCTCGCCTTGCAGGCGTGCCGCGCGCTCGCTCCGTTTGTCCGTTCATTCTATAAATCAGTCACCCTTACAAGTGACCCGGACAATTCTGCGTCCATCCGGACGATCGAACAATTGGGGGCGCGTTTCATGGACGAGGTTGCCGTCCCGTCCCACGATCCACAATATCAGCGTGGTTCGCGCAGCAAGAAACGATACCAATGGACGCCTTGAGCAAACAAACGTGTTGCTCAAATATGAGAGGAGAATGCGCGGACTCATTCCGCCATGTGAGGCTGCTACAAAGACCGCCGGCCGAAGACTTCGCGGATTGAATCAAAAACTGCGCGGACCATCTTCCGCGCCTGCACCGGCATCGTGCAATAGGGCGGCATCAGCACGATGACGTTGCCGATGGGCCGCGTGAGCACCCCGCGCCGCGCCATCGCTTCGCAAACGCGAATGCCCGCGCGTTCCCGCAAATCAAACGGCTCGCGTGTCTGCCAGTCCCGAACGAGTTCGACGCCGGCAATCAAACCAACCTGCCGGATGTCGCCGACGTTGGGCAGCGACCAAAGCGTTTGCAATTCGTCGTGCAGATTTTTTTCGAGATTTTGCCGCGCGCGAATGGATTGTTTGCCCCGCAAAATTTCCAGGCTCGCCAGCGCCGCCGCTGCGCCGAGTTGATTGGCCGTGTAACTGTGGCCGTGAAAAAAGGTTTTGAATTCATCGTATTCGCCCAGAAAAGCGTCAAACACTTTTTGCGTCGTCAATGTCGCCGCCATCGGCAGATAGCCGCCGGTCAGACCCTTGGCCAGGCACAGAAAATCCGGCTGCACGCCTTCGTGCTGCGAGGCAAATAACGTAGCGCAGGCGTCCCGCCTGCCGGGCGCGAGGGCGAGGGAGAATTTTTCTTTTCTCCATGCAGGCGGGACGCCTGCGCTACATTGACCCACCCTGCCAAACCCGGTCATGACTTCGTCCGCGATGAGCAGCGCGCCGTGGTGGCGTGCGATTTCCGTCACCCGCCGCAGCCAGCCGCGCGGCTGCGGAATCATTCCCGCCGCACCCTGAATCAACGGCTCAAAGACGAACGCCGCGTAGGGATTTCCTTTTCGTTCTTGCGTCGCGAATTTCTTTTCAACCAGGCCGGCACATTCCCAGTTGCATTTGCGATATTCGCGGGCGTCGGCGCGTTCCGGCTTTGCGCAATTGAACGGACACCGATAGCAATACGGCGACATGACCTTGTCCGTCTTGAACAGCAAACCGGAATAACTTTTGTGAAACAAATCAATGTGACCGAGCGAAACTGCGCCGACAGTGTCGCCGTGATATGCGCCCGCAAGCGAAAGAAAACGCGGCTGAACCTTTGCCCGCGAAGCAGGCGAGACGCCTGCGCTACGAGCACGGCGGGTGAATTCGTAGGCGAGCTTGAGCGCGATTTCGAGCGCGGTCGAACCGTCGTCGGAAAAGAAAACCTTGTTCAATTGCGGATTGCAGATTGCGGATTGCGGATTGGCCGTCCTGACAAGTTTTGCCGCGAGGAGCGACGCCGGTTCATTGGCCAGACCGAGCGCGGAACTATGCGCGATTTTTTTGAGCTGTCGCTGGATCGCCGCGTTGATCTTCGGATGATTGTGGCCGTGCAGATTCGTCCAAATCGAGGAATTCGCGTCGAGATATTCTCGTCCGCGAATGTCGTGCAACACTGCGCCTTTGCCCGCGACAATGACAACCGGCTCGCGCTTCAGCCAGTCGCACATCTGGGTGAAGGGATGCCAGACAAACTGGTGATCAAGTTGGGCAAGCTTATTCATTTGCGATTGCGGATTGGAGATTGCGGACTGACCGCAACGCCGCGACAAGCAGTGAAATGTCCTCCGCCGTGTGGGTCGCGGTCACGGTCACACGCAAACGCGCCTGGCCGCGAGCCACGGTCGGATAACGAATTGCCGGAACAAAAATGCCCTGATCGCGCAATGCGGCAGAAGTGGCAACCGCCTTGCTTTCGTCGCCGATCAAAATGGGAATGATCGCGCTCTGCAATTGCGGATTGTGGACACCGACTTTTGTCGCGTGCTCGCGATTTATCGGAGTTGCGGATTGCGAATTCAATTCGTTGATTCGCTCAAAGAGCTGCTTCCTCCGGTCTTCACCGGCTTTCGATTGAATAAAACGAACCCCGGCGGTGGCCGCGGCGGCGGCGGCCGGAACGGGCGCGGTGGAAAAAATGAAACTGCGGGCGCGGTTGACGAGAAAATCAATCAACGGGCGCGAGCCGCAAATATAACCGCCCGAAGCCCCCACCGCCTTGCCCAGCGTGCCCATTTGAATTTCGATTTGGCTGCTCACACCGGATTCTTCCGCCAGGCCGCGGCGATTTTTCCCGTAAAGCCCGGTCGCATGCGCCTCGTCCACCATCAACCACGCGCCATGTTTTTCCTTGAGGGCGACGATCTCACGCAACGGCGCGGCATCGCCATCCATCGAAAAAATACTTTCAGTGACAATCAAAATGTGACGGGTGACGGGTGACGGGTGACGGGAACTGGCTGCAGTCCATTTCAGTATTTTCTCCAGGGTATTCAGGTCGTTATGGGCGAAGACGCGAATTTTTGCGCCGCTGAGCCGGGCGGCGTCCACGATGCAGGCGTGAACAAGTTTGTCCAAAACAATCACGTCATCCTTGCCGAGCAACGCGCAGATGGTTCCGATGGCGGTGGCATAGCCGGTCGAGAAACTCAGCGCGGCTTCGGCGCCTTTGAAATTTGCGAGCGCTGCTTCAAGTTCGTGATGCGGTGCGAGCGAACCGCAAATCAGCCGGGACGCGCCGGAACCAGCGCCGAATTTTTCAACGGCCTGGATCACCGCTTCCTTGAGCAACGGGTCGCCGGCCAGACCGAGATAATCGTTGGATGAAAAATTCAGCAGCGTCCGGCCGTCAGTCCGGATGCGCGTGCCCGGCGGCGAATCCACGCGGCGCAGTTCGCGGTGCAGACCCTGCGCATGGAGCGCGGCCAGACGTTGAGTCAATTCGTTATCAAACGGGTTCACGCCTGAAATTTACGATTTACGATTTACGATTTACGAGCAAAAAGGCCAAACCATCCGTCAATCGGGCGCACCTTGATACTGCAAAAAATCCAGCGCATCGTTTCGGCAGGAACGCCGGATTTTTCCGGCAGGATGTTAAATTGTGCGGGTTCGCTGCCGCTTGAATGCGACGTTCCGGCGCAGTGCCCGGTTACGCCCGCGTCTATCGAAAATCTCAAATCATTCCGGTGGAATGACCCAATGTCCGTCAATCATGCTGGCGCTCACCTCGCCGGTGTGAGCGAGCACGGCTTCGCAGGCATCGCTGGTTTTTGCGCTGGCAGGTATCGCAATCAAATCGGCCAGGGCATTTTCGGAAAGCTCGCCGATTTGCCCGGCCCGGCCCAGCGCACGCGCGCCGTTGACCGTGGCCAGGCGCAAAATTTCCACCGGCGGGAGCTTGGGATCGCTGGCCGCCAGCCCGCGCATTTCCTCGAACAGGCTGAGTTCGGGGTTCGGTTTCCTGATTTTGCGAACGGTGGCCAGGCTGTCCGTGCCGAGGCAGAGGTTGACGCCGGCGTTGGCCAGCCGTTTGCGCAGAAACGGCGGATGGCGGAAATAATCATGGCTGCGCGGGCAATGAACAACGTGAACGCGATGTTTGCCGAGCAGCGTGGCGTCCCCGCGCGCCAGCACGTTGACGTGAACGGCGAGCAGATTTTCGCCGAGCATTTTATTGCGGGCGAGGTGCCTGACCGGCGAGCCGAGGCCGCAATCGGACATGTCGCGGGCGTTGCGCTGCATCCAGTTGAACATTTCGCCGCGCGCGCGCATGAACATTTCAAATTCCGGCGCGGATTCCGCGACATGGATGCAAAGCTGCCGGCCGCGTTCACGGGCGGCACGCACGCTGAGACGGAGCAGCTCGGGCACGGTGGAGTAGGGGGCGTGCGGCGAAAGCGAGGCGGAACAGCGCGGGTGCGAAAGTGAATCAATTTTTTCGACGGCTTCGCGGAGGATTGCCACCGGGTCGCGCCGGGCGCGGATGCCGGTCATTTCGAGAAACGAAAAGACGCGCAACGGCGTGGCGTCCCAAACTTCCGGCAAAAGGTCGGGCACGGTTTCGATGTCCGCGACGGTCGTCGTGCCGGTGCGCGCGAGCATCCGCGCCCCATTCAGCCAGGAACGCGCGTAGTCGGAATAGCCCCATCCGGATTTGGCGGAAAGGATGAGCGGAATCCAGTCGGTGAAGGTTTTCGGCGGCGGCAACATTCCGGCCATGTCGGTGTAGTCGAGGTGGCAATGGGCGTTGATGAGGCCGGGAAGCAGAATGACTTCGCCGAGGTCGGAAATTTTTCCGTTTGCGTGCGGCCGCAAGTCCGGCCAGGACCCAACCGCGCGAATGCGATTTCCGGAAATGACCACCGCGCCGTTTTCAATGGGCGGCTGCGAAACCGGCAAAATCGTGCGGGCACGGAGAATCATGTTGGTTGAACCGCTCATCGTAAAATCGTCGAACCGGTTAATACGATTTAACGACCAACGAATCAACGTTCAACGCTTACTCTGTTTCCGCTTCCTGGCGTGTCTGCTTGCTGCGCGCGGCAATCTTGTGTTTGCGGGCCTTCCACTTGCTGTGGCGTTTGCGGATTTGCTGCTCGATTTTTTTGGTGACCTTGTCAATGGCCGCGTAAAGATCGCTTTCGACGTGCTCGGCAAAAAGATCGGGCCCATGCACACTCAGGCGGATGGAGCAGGATAATTGTTTTCCGGTGGCACGGGTATGATCATGTTCGAGTGTAACCCGCGCATCAATGGTTCGCTTGTCAAAATGGTCGAGTTTCTCCAGTTGTTTCACGACATGGTCCTCGATGGCTCTGGTCAGCCTGATGTTGTGCGTCGAAAGTATCAATTTCATGCTTCCAAGGTGCAATCGGAGGGTGAAAAAATCCAGTTTTTCCTTGGGTTTTGTATATGCAGCGAAAGTCGTGCCACTTTATGCTTGTAGTCGTTCAAAACCGGATTATCTTGCAATAGCAAATGGCACAAGGCTTGCAACTATCTACGCGCTTGACGCAGTCGTTGGTGCTTGCGCCGCAACTCCAGCAATCGCTGGCGTTGCTGCAGGCGCCGACCCTCGAACTCAAAGCGCTCGTCGAACAGGAATTGCAGCAAAATCCTGTGCTGGAAGAAATGGCGCCGGAGGAAATCGACCTGCGCGACCAATCGGAACGCGATTCCGATGAAGTGGCCGAACCACCCGACCCCGCCGAACCGACGGAAGATGCGGCGCTTGATTCCGCGTCGGAAAAAGGTTCGGAAGGCCCCGTGGACGATTTTCAGGCGGAATTCGACAAGCTCGTGCAACTGGACCAGGAATGGCGCGATCATTTTTCGCAGACCAACATTCCCATCCGTCAGACCGCCGAAGAGGAGGAAAAGCGCCAGTTCATGTTCGACTCGCTCGCGGTGGGAACCTCCTTCACCCAAATGTTGATGGACCAGGCGCGGGACACCGACTTGAAGGACGAGCAACGCGGCATCGCGGAGTTGATCATTGGCAACATTGACGACTACGGCTACCTCAAGTCAACGGTTGAAGAGATGGCGGCGGCAACCAATTTGCCACCGGAAAAAATCGCCGAAGTCCTCAAAGTAATCCAGTCCTTCGATCCGCCGGGTGTTGGCGCGCGTGACTTGCGCGAATGTCTGCTGCTTCAACTCGAACGCGCCGGCCGGCAGGAATCGCTCGAATACCGCATTGTGCGCGATTTCATGGACGCGCTGGGCAAGCGGCGCATCCCGGAAATTGCGCGCGGCACCGGCTGCGGCATCGAAGAAGCGCAGGAGGCCATGGGCCGCATCGGGCGTTTGGAACCGCGTCCCGGACGCGCCTTTTTGCCGGACGCAAATCAATACATTTTGCCCGAAGTTTTTGTGCAAAAGTCCGGCGACGATTTCATTGTGACGACCAACGATGAGCACATTCCCCACTTGCGCATCAGCAACATCTACAAGGACCTGATGGCGCAGGGCGGGAATTCCGCCGAAGTCAAAAATTACATCCGCGAAAAAATCCGCGCCGGGAAATTTCTGATCAAGAGCCTGCACCAGCGGCAGCAGACGATTTTGAACATCGGAAAGCAAATCGTGAAACGCCAGCACGAGTTCATGGAAAAGGGCGTCGCGCATCTCAAACCCCTCATCATGGCGCAGATAGCCGAAACCGTCGGAGTTCACGAAACGACCGTGAGCCGCGCCGTGTCCGGCAAGTACATGCAGACGCCGCAGGGCGTTTTTGAGATGAAATTTTTCTTCACCGGCGGGCTTCAGACCGCCAGCGGCGAAAACGTGTCCAACACCAGCGTGAAGGACATGATTGCCGAAATTTTCAAGAACGAAGACCCCGCCAAGCCGTTGTCCGACCATGAAGTGGTGAAAATGCTGGGCGAAAAAGGCATCGTCATCGCCCGCCGCACCGTTGCCAAATACCGCCTGGAACTCAACATCCTGCCGTCGAATCTGCGGAAGGTTTATTGAGTTGTTGGCAATCTGCGGGGAACCTACTTAGAAAAAATCTTGGACCTTTACAGGAAGGGCTTTGGCCAGATAAATGTGGCAACCAATAGCATGGCAAATGCCACCTACTTCAAAAACGGTACCGAAGCAGCTTCACGTTACCTCACGGCCTGCAACTATAAGGGCAGGACAGTTTTCACTTATCATTCCAAACGCTTCAACACAAGGGCCACCCACATCCAGTGCTGTCCCCGTGAACCTCGGGAAGTCCATCCGGCCACGAAGGCCGATGGTTTCCCCCTGCTAACCGGGTTAGAAACGCGACTGCTCCGGCTCTGTGAACGCTTTATCCAGTAAAAGTGACTTTCGGTCAATCTTTTTGACGGACAATGTGCCGGTGAGTCCGACTGGCATGACGGTAAATGTGGCAACCAATAGCAAGGCATGTGGGCTAAAACCAGTCAGCCTTTTAAGGTTTTGCCCGCCGATTCCAGTTCGGCCTTCGTTTTCGACTGCAAGGCCTCCAATTCCGGCCGCAGTTCTTCCTTCGTTTTCCGGCTCATCCGGTCAATGAACAAAATGCCGTTCAAGTGATCCACTTCATGCTGGATGGCGCGCGCGAGCAGGCCGCCGCAACGAAGTTCAACCGGTTTACCTTTTTTATCCAGCGCTTTCACCTCCACCGACTCTGGGCGCGTGATTTCCGCGTAAATCTCCGGAAAACTCAAACAGCCTTCGCCGCCGGACACCGGCTCTCCGCCTGGTTTGATTTCAGGATTGATCAAAACCAGCGGCATGAATTCACTCACGTCGACCGGCTCGCCGTCCAATTCCAGCCAGGACGGACGGTCCTTGGCCTCACGCACGTCAATGACCGTGAGTTGCAGCGCCTTCCCGACCTGCTGCGCCGCCAGCCCGATGCCATGATTCGTGTGCATCGTCTCGAACATGTCGGCAACAAGCTTTTTGATCTCCAGCGTTACCTTTTCGATGCGCACACCTCTTTGCCGGAGCGCGGGATGGCCGTATTTGACAACTTCTAAAATCATGGAGCGTGACGAGTGGCGGGTGACGGGTGACGGGCGACAGACGTATCCGGCGCTAATTTTTGTTTTGCTTCTATCGTGTTGATGGTGTTGGTCAATCCGCCGATGATGTGATCAAGAGTTGCAATCCGTTGGTTGAGCAAATCGGCAGGCAAGAGATGATGGCACCGCGCATAACGGCCCTGACTTTCCCTCGCTTCGCCGCGGGCGATTTTCAGATGATGCGGAAGCTCCTTACTGAAGCCACGCCCAAAACCTTCTTCAATGTTGGCATAGACCGAGTCTAAACTGCGAACCTGTTGTTTGACCAATTCGCGTCCGCGATAATCCTTCCCCAAAAGTTCGGAATCGGTCCAAAAATCATCAAACAATTGGCGGGCAATTTGATAAATACCAAATGACTCCAAACGATCCTGCGAACGAGATTGATTCAAAGCGCCCATATTGTCGTAGTAAGACCTCGCCTCCCGTCACCCGTCACTCGTCACCCCTAAGATTTGCAGGATTCTCTCCAACTCGTCATCGCTGAAAAACGAGATTTCCACCGCGCCTTTGCCCTGGACGTATCGCAACTGGACCTTGGTGCCGAATTTTTCGCGCAACCGGTCTTCCAGGTTCGTCAGGTGCGGATCGGCGCCCGGCGCAGCAACCGTTTCCGGTTTAATCACGAGCTTGCGCGAATCACGGGCCTGCAATTTGGCCACCAGACCCTCGGTCTGCCGGACGTTCAAGCCTTGCTTGATGACACGCTCGGCGGCGAGTTTTTGCTTTTTCTCGTCGGAAAGCCCGAGAATGACCTTGGCGTGGCCGACCGAAAGCCGTCCTTCGCGGACAAAATTCTGAACAACTTGCGGCAGTTTCAGCAGCCGCAGCGCATTGGCCACCACGGCGCGGCTCTTGCCGACTTTGACGGCGATTTCCTCCTGGGTGAGCTGGAATTGCCCGGTCAGTTGTTCGTAGCCATGCGCTTCCTCGATGGCGTTGAGATTCTCGCGCTGCAGATTTTCGATGAGCGCCAGTTCGAGCACCGCGCGGTCGTCGGCTTGACGGACAATGATGGGCACTTCGGGCAATTGCAAAAGCTGTGCCGCGCGCCAGCGGCGTTCGCCCGCGATCAATTCAAAATGACCGCCGCGCTCACGCACGATGAGCGGCTGAACAATGCCTTGTTCGCGAATCGAATCGGCCAGTTCACGCAGCGCCTCGGCGGAAAAATCCTTGCGCGGTTGCAGCGAACACGGACGAATCCGGTCCAGCGGCACGCGCTGCACGCGCTCATGCAGATCGGGCGCGGGCGGCAGAACAACGGGTTGTGAAACGGGTGCTGTCGGCGCGGGTGCCGGTTGGGTCAGAACCGGATTGCCGCCCAACAACGCGCCGAGACCGCGTCCCAATGCAGGTTTCGCCATGCGCGCAGAGTGTCGCAGGAAGGGGAAATTGTCAACGCGAAGCCATCGGAGCAGGGCGGTGCTGGTGTTGGTATAGTGAATAAGGAAACCAGGAAACCAGGAAGGCGGAAGCGAAGCCGGTTCATGGTTTCATGGATTCCTTATTAAATCCAAAGGCGGCGCGCACGGCTTGTCTCGCCGCAGTCCCGCAATGCGGGACGTAGGCGGAAGTGAAGCGCCCTACCTTGAATGCGCGACTTTGGGCTTCAGACTTCGGGTTTCGGACTTTACTCTCTCCATGTGAGTCACAAGAGCGCCCGCATCGCCGGCCGGATCGAGTCCTTCCGCGGACAGGAACTCGACCCGCATTACGCCGGCTATTTCGATTGCTTCAACCGGCAACTGTTTTATGAAGCGCATGAAGTGCTGGAACAATTGTGGCTCAAGGACAAATCCGGGCCCAACGGAGCGTTTTACAAAGGGCTGATTCAACTGGCCGGCGCATTTGTCCATCTGCAAAAAAATCGTCCGCGTCCCGCCGCCGCGCTGTTCAAGCTCGCGCTGGCAAATCTCGAAAAATATCCGCACTGGCACGAGCGATTGGATGTCGCCGCCGTATGCGGGTTGATCCGAAACTGGCTCGGAAGCCTGGAAGCCGCGCATTTTGAAAAGAACCCGTTCACCAGTGGAAACGCGCCAAAACTGGCACTGGATCTGCCTTGGAGTTAAAGTTTTGAACATGAACAAAAAACGCGTCGTGCTGGCGGGCGGCAGCGGGTTCCTGGGTCAGGCGCTCGCAAAGGAATTGCTCCAGCGCGATTACGAAGTTGTCGTTCTGACCCGCGAACTGCGTGAACGTGACAAAGATGACGAGGTCAGGGAAGTGGAGTGGGATGGTGAACATGTCGGCGGGTGGATAAAATTTTTGGATGGAGCGGAAACCGTGGTGAACCTCGCCGGGCGCAACATCAATTGCCGTCACACGCCGGAAAATCTCCGTGAAATCACCGAATCGCGCGTCAACGCGGTGCGCGCCATCGCCGCAGCCATTTGTCACGTCAATCAACCGCCGCGCGTCTGGGTGCAGGCGGGCGCCGTTGGTTTCTACGGCAATTGCCGTGACCAATGGTGCGACGAAACGGCTCTCAACGGCCGGGATTCGCTGGCGGAAGTCTGCCGGCTTTGGGAAGAGGCCTGCCACGCTGCCGCCTCACTCCACACCCGCCGCGTGCTGTTCCGAATCGGCCTGGTGCTGGGCCGTGATGGCGGGGCATTGCCCATACTGGCCAATCTGACAAGGTGGTTTCTCGGCGGCGCAGCCGGGAACGGCAAACAATACATCAGTTGGATTCATCTCGCGGACCTGACCCAAATGTTCATGCAAGCCATCGAGCCGGGAAATTACCTGGATGGCACCTACAACGCCGTCGCCCCCAATCCGGCAACCAATGCGGAATTCATGCGCACGCTGCGGCGCACCCTTTATCGTCCGTGGTGTCCACCGGCCCCGGCCTGGGCGGTAAAACTGGGTTCCCGGCTGACGCAGACCGAACCGTCGCTCGCGTTGAACGGTTGCCGTTGCGCGCCAAAACGATTTCTTGAAGCCGGTTTTAAATTTCAATTCCCGGACTTGCGCGGCGCGTTGAAGGACATTTACGGATAGTTGCCGGTTCCTAGTGGAACCGGCACCTGGGTAGGGCGCGTCACTCCGTGCGCGCCGTAATCGTTGTGCAGACGAGCGGCGGGCAGAGGACTGCCCGCCCTACCGGGGTTTGTTCCGGGATCATTGTGAAATGATATGACGCCCCGTCACACCAGCGCTTCGGCCAGCACTTCCGCCATGTGCTGGGTGCGGACCGGCGTCAGGTGTTGAATTTGGTGGCGGCAGCTTGTCCCTGAAGCCACCACGATGTTCCCAAAGGGCTGGCTCCGGATTACTTGAATGAGCGGTTCCGCGACTTTCACCGAAAGTTTGTATTTCGATTCCAACATTCCGAACGCACCCGCCATGCCGCAGCAGCCCGCTTCGAGCATCGTCACCGTCCGCTGCGGCATCCGGGTGGCCAGTTGGTACATGTAATCTGAATTGGCAAGTGATTTGGCGTGGCAATGCACATGAATCATCATGCGCGCGGGATTGTCGTTAAAAATCAGCGCATTGGGTTCCCGATCCAGCATGTTTTCAATAAATTGCTCGAATAAAAAACAACGGGCGGCAACGCGCTCCGCGTCCGGCAGTTTTAACTCGTGATAATCCTGCGCGAACATCGAGTAACATGACGGTTCGAGAAAAATTAACGGCGTGTTGCTTTTGTCGCTGTTCAGCAGCGCGAGATTGTGGCGTCCCAGTTGCGCGGCTTCGTCGAGATTGCCCTGGCTGAAGGCGGGCCGGCCGCAACATTTGCGCAGTTTCGGCAGCACGACTTCAAAGCCCGCGGCTTCGAGCACCTTGATGGCGGCCATGCCGACGTGAGGTTCGTAATAGCGCACGAAGGTGTCGTCCCAAAGCATGACGCGGCCACGATAGGCCGCCCGGAAAGGCGGACGTTTGGCAAACCAATGGTCGAACCGCTCCAGCGCGAAATACGGCAACAGTCGTTTGGTGGAAATGCCCAGCACGCGGCTCAGGAACGGAGTATTCAATAACACATTGGCCACGCGCGGCATCTTGCAGCCCAACCGGCCCAGTTGATCCACCGAACTGAACAGCCGTTCGTGCAGGGTTAATCCGCGTCGGCGGATGCGCGCGTGCTGTAATTCGGCTTTCAACAACGTCAGATTTACGTTGGACGGGCATTCCACGGTGCAGGCTTTGCAGGACAGACAATTGCTCAACGCTTTTTCGAGTTCCTCCGAACGGAGGGGGTCGCCATCGATGCCGCGCAGCTCCAACGCGGCGCGAATTGCGTTGGCACGTCCGCGGGTGGACATGATTTCCTCGCCGGTGGCCATGAACGTGGGACACATGCTGGGCGTCAGCTTGAGGCAGCCGCCGCACCCGTTGCACTGTTCCAGGTTGGCGGTGAACGACCCGTCCCTGGCGGAAAACGCCAGCACCGGTTCAAACGGCAGTTTCAGGGAATAGCCGGCACCCCGGCGCAGATTTTGATCAATTTTATAGCGGCCATCGGAAATAATTTTGCCCGGATTGAACAAATTAAACGGGTCGAAGCTCTGCTTGATTTGCCGCATGAGCTGGTAAACTTCCTCGCCCACCTGTTCCTTGAGATACTCGGTGCGCGCAATGCCCACGCCGTGTTCGCCGCACAGCGTTCCTTTGAACTGCAACACGAGCGCAGCCACTTCGTCGGCGATCATCCGGTATTTTTTCAAGTCCTCCGCGCGGCGCAAATCCAGCACCGGCCGCACGTGCAGCAGTCCCGCCGCGGCGTGGCCGTAATAGGAGGCGCTCAATCCGAGCCGCCCCATCAGCTTCTGCAGTTCGGCGGCGTATGCCGGCAGGTCCTGCGGGCGCACCGCCGCGTCTTCAATGAAGGTCACGGGCTTGGCAGCGCCCTTGCAACCGGTCAAAAGCGACAGTCCCGCCTTGCGCAGCGACCATACGAGTTCGGCTTCGTCCGGTGTTTGCAAAATGCGTTGACGCAGGCCCAATTTGCGTTTTTCCAGCAGCGCCAGCCGCTCGTCAACGTCCTCGAAAAATTCAACGATTAAAATGGATTCGCACGGCTTGGCGTCGAGTTCGAGCAAATCGCGCGCCGCCTGAAACTCAAGCTGGCCGCGGGTCTGGTCCAACAGCAGACGGTCAATGTGTTCAACCGCCGCCGGTTTCAGATCGAGCAATCCGACCGCCGCCGGCATTGCCTCGGCCACGGACGCAAAGAACAACAATCCCACCCCGCGCTTCTCCGGCAACGGGACGACCTTCAGTTCGGCGGAAATAATCCCCGCCAGCGTGCCTTCACTGCCGGCGATGATTTGAGCCAGATTGCCCGGCTCGCGCATCGCCCGGGCCAGCGCGTATCCCGGCCAGCGTTTCAGGAGACCCGGCGGAAAGCGCTCGGCAATTTGCAGCTCGTTCAGCGAAGTCAGGCTTTCCAGCAAGTCGCGCTGTCTCGGCAGGTCGTCGTGGCCGGAGCCGACTTTCGCCACGCGCCCGTCGCTGGTTAAAATTTCCAGCACGCTGATGTGATCCGCCGTTGTGCCATAAACCGGTGCGTGCGCGCCGGACGAGTCGTTGGCAATCATGCCGCCCAGCGTCGCGCGCGAACTGGTCGCCACATCCGGGCCAAAACATAATTTGTGCGGATGAAGAAAATCGTTCAACTGGTCCAGCACCACGCCCGCGCCGACCCGGACGGTTTTGCGTTCCAGGTTCAGGTCGTAGATGAGCCGGTTGTAGCGTGCGAAATCAACGACGACGCCGTCGCCGATGGCTCCGCCCGAAAGACTCGTTCCCGCACCGCGCGGAATGACCGGGACACCCGCCTGCGCCGCCGCCTGGATGATGGCGCTGGCCTCGTGCGCGCTGCCGGGAAACGCCACGGCCAACGGCTCGATTTGGTAAACGGACGCATCCGTGGCGTAGAGTTGACGCGTCAAATTGTCAAAAGCGACTTCGCAAACCGCCGCGTTCAACGTGGCCAGTTGTTGATTGGGCGTCATAGGCTGGAACAAAGCTATCGGCGTGACAGCGCGTTGACAATGTCTTTAACTCAAACGCATGAGTGAAAGCTCCCGGAAACGCGCGGAAGAATTTTCGAAAATCAGCGGCCAGTTCAAACTTGGCGCGCTCGTCACCGAAGCTTCCCATCCAGTCACCGCCAAACTGAGCGAAGTCGCCGGACAGGACATCGCCGCCGGGCTGAAATTGCTCTTTGACGTGGATGCCGACGTCATCCGCAAATACCGTGAGTTTGTGGAATCGGGCCGGGCGGGGGAAATCAAGGAAACGATGGTGTGCTCGCTGAAAAATGGCGGGCGGATTTTCTTCACCGGCTGCGGCGCCACCGGACGGTTGAGCATCCTGCTCGATTCCGCCTGGCGCGATTTCTGGCGGCAGTTGGCAGGGCCGACCTGCCGGTCGGCAAACGTAACCCTCGCCCCGCACAGCGGGGAGAGGGTGGTCGAGCGAGAGCGAGACCGGGAGAGGGGCTCGTTTCCACCGGCCTTGGCATCCGATTACGAAAATCGCACGTTCAGCGTGATGGCGGGCGGTGATTACGCGCTCATCAAGTCGGTCGAAGGCTTTGAGGATTTTGCCGCGTTCGGACGCAAACAACTGCGCGACCTTGGCGTGCGCGCGGGCGACGTTGTCTTTGCCATCACCGAGGGCGGTGAAACGTCATTCGTCATTGGCACGGCCTGGGAGGGCGTGGATGCCGGCGCGAAAGTTTATTTCGTCTATAACAACCCGGATGACGTCCTTTGCCGGCACGTTGAACGCAGCCGCGAAGTCATTGAAGACCCGCGCATTGAGAAAATCAACCTGACCACCGGGCCGATGGCGATTGCCGGCTCGACGCGAATGCAGGCCACTTCCATCCAGCTTTGCGTGCTGTTGACCATCCTGGAAATGGTGGTGCGGGAGTTGATAACCGGCCTGGGAGCGCCGGCATCCTGCCGGCGTGTTGGTAAAGCTCAAAATCTTGCCGGCGAGACGCCAGCGCTCCCAGAATTATTCCTCGCCAAACTGGAGGAACTCCACGTGAGTTTGAAATCGCCGGAAGTGCTCGCGCCACTGGCCGGGCTCATTGCGTTGGAGGAATCCGTTTATCGTGCCGGCCACAAAAACAATTACTTCACCGACCGGTTCGGGATTGACGTGCTGACCGACACGACGGAGCGTTCGCCGACGTATTGCACACCGCCGTTTCGCAAGGCCGGCGACACAACCGCGGCGGAATCGTGGGCCTTCCTGTTCCTGCCGCAAAAGGAAACGCCCGCCGCCTGGCGGAACCTTTTGCAGCGCGAGCCGCGCTGCATTGCCTGGAACGCGAAGGAGGTTCGCGAGTTGGTTGGCGAGAACAAGTTGGCGCAAACATTGGAAACCGTCTGTAAAATCGGGCGGGCGGAATTGATGCAATTCAAAATCGGTCTGGATGGCCTGAAACATCGTCCGCCGGTCAAAGGCGACAGTGCGATTGGCATTGCGTCGGGCGAATTTTTTCCCGTTGAACTGGAAGCCGCACAAAAAGCGGGCGCCAAGACCGGGCTCATTAATTTTTGTAGCAGCCGACGTCAGTCGGCTCCATCTGAACTATCTGCCATCGAGCAGGTTTTCATTCCGGTGCCGGAGACGGACTTCCTTCTGGACGGCGTGACGCGCGTGGCGGTGAAGCTGGTGATGAACGCGCTTTCGACCTGCACGATGGTGCGGCTGGGGCGGGTGATGGGCAACTTCATGGTCTGGGTCGTGCCGTCGAACCTCAAATTGATTGACCGCGCGACACGCTACATCGCCCAGCTCACCGGCCTGACCTACGAGGCGGCGAACGGCCTGCTGTTTGAAGTGCTCGAATATGTCGAACCGCGCATGAAAGAGGATCAGGCGTATCCGCCGGTGGTGGGCCTGGCCGTGCTGCGCGCACGGCATGGTTTGACGAATGAGGAAGCGGAGGGGCGGTTGAAATGAACGTTACGGGCGACAGCGCGAACGCCTCATCGCCTGTCAGTGGAATTTATTCGTTTGCGATAGACAAATATGGATTATTCTTTCCGACATGAAGCTGATCAAACCTTCGCTTCCATTGCTTGCGCTCATGGTCGTCTTGTCGTTCCCGTATGGCGCAGGCGCAGCTAATTCCGAAAACCCACAAAAAGATCCTGCTTATTCGATAATATGGCGTGCCGTGTTGGATTTCGGCAATACCTCGGTGAGCCGGCCACAATTGTTGACGCAGTTCCAATCCATTGTTACGAATTATCCCGGTAGTCAATATCAGGAGCGAGCGAAACAGACTGTTGAAATCCTGACGAGGATGATTGCGGAAGATGAAGCGCATGCCAAAGTTGCACCCAAAAATCTTGATCAGCTTCCAGTTGAAGATCGGGTGCATGAGCTAATTTTTCAACTACGCGACCAGAACGGACAACAATTCAGCCAGCCTGGTTGGTGTGATATTTTTATGGATCCGCGTGGAACTAACACTGCGGCACACCAACTCGTAAATATCGGCTATCCCGCGGTGCCACAACTCATCGATGCATTGGATGATCCGACATTCACGCGCTCCGTTGGTTTTCATCGAAACTTCTATTTTTCCCATACGGTGTTGACGATTGGCGATTGTGCCGTCGCCATTCTTCAGCGCATCGCCGGAAGATCGTTTTATCAGCCTGCGTCCACATCTGGATATATGTCGAACGAGAATAAAAATTTGGCTGCTCGCAAACTTGTTGAAACATGGTGGGCAGAATTTCAAAAGAAGGGGGAGAAACAAATGTTGATCGAGGGTACCGAAACTGGTGATGACAACGCCCCAGCCCAGGCTGAACTATTGATCAATCGCTATCCCAATGTGGCGTTGACGTCATTGATCAAAGGAACACGTGCTGCAACTGACGATTGGATAAAAACACGCTTGATGCAACTATTTGAGAAATTCGATTCGCCAGAAGCGCTGGCGTTTTTGGATCAGGAATTGCATGAGGGAGGGGGAGCGCCAAGCGTTACTGCTGCCGCAATGCTTAATCACAAAGGCAAGCCGCAGGCAATAAACGTGATGATTCAGGAATGGGAAAAATCTCCCAACACCGGTCCAGAGGATCAACACGGTCCGACGGAACTTGTCCGATTTCTCGCCAGCGTGGATTCATCGGAAGCAATAGCTGCTTTGGGGCGGAACCTTCGGGATCGTCATTTGAATACCAGAATGGCTGTGGTCGAAACAGTTGGGGAAGGTGGTTCAGGATGGTATGGACCTCAAGTACCGAAACGTTCCTTGGCGACGCGTGAAGCTGTCGAGGAACTTCTAGTAACAGCGTTACAAGATGTTGGTCAAGTAACGGGTGAAAGTGGATCTCGCATGGGCAAAAGTTATACGGATCCGCGCGTTTGCGACATGGCTGGCTTTTTTCTCAATCAACTTTGGCCGGAACGCTACGAATTCAATCTTTCTGCTTCACTCAAAGCCCGTGATGGTCAACGCGTCCAGTGTCAGAATGTTTGGAGACGGGCGCATAACCTTTCGGTTCTTCCGTTGCCGCCACCACGAACCAATCACGTTTCCACAAGCGAAGCCGTCAAAGTGACCGCCATCGAGTGGGAAGTTGACACGGTGAAACCAACGGACGCTTTTGCTGCGCGGGCCGAAGCTTTCAGAGACAAGCTCTTGGTGGCGGCAAACTTTGTGGATTTTCTCGCAAAATATTCTGCCAAACCAGAGCCGGGCACGGCGGGCTTGGTGTTTAACGCGCGCAAGGATGAAGACTTAACTGGTGTAACGCTGTTTGTTTGTCTTTTACCTGGGACACCGCCAAACCCGGGACAAAGCTGCCATGTTGACGAAAGAGTCATGCTTGGACAAAAAAGCCTTCACGGAAGCTTTGGCACTGGTGATATAGACTTTTATGCAACCGACAGGAGGGCGTGGGAAGATTTGGCTGCGTCAATTGCCACAGCAATTGCTGGCCCACCCGAAACGCCGTTTGTCATCAATGTAAAACTGGTGTCCGCTGTACATTGACTTCAAACCAAATGCCGGGCCTGGCGTTTGGGCAGAGCGGTTTTGGCTTTGCGCAGCGGGACCACTTCTTCTTCCGTGGGCAGAAAATCCTTCAGGAAACTTGGTTTGTCGTGGCGGCCGCCGCGCTGGTAATCGCGCCACATCGTTTCGGCAACTTGCCTCGCGTCGAGCCGAAGTTCGCCAGTGAGAAATTCAAAGAGCAGTTCCATCAGTCTCACCAGCGCGATGCTGTCCGTGCGGCCCGTGCGTGCGTGCAGCCATTCGCTGAGGCGGAGGAAGGCGTGGAAGGGGGAACGGGGCACAGATCTCTGGTCTGTGAAGTCATTTTTGTTTTCACACAGGTCAGAGACCTGTGCCACACCCCAAATCAGCGGTGTGCTCTCAACAAAGTTGCCGCTGTTGCCGGCCAAATTCCAGTAGCGGGCGAAGCGGCGCAGCCGTTGCATCGTTGCAAAATCAATCAACCGGTTCTGCAGAATTTCGTAGGGCGGATGCGGGTTGTAAATCATCCGCCATTCGGCGTCGTGCCGGACAATCGGCGTGCCGCGCAGCCGTTTGAGAATGCCCACCTGGATTTCCTGTGGGCCGAGCGCAATGAGCCGGTCAAATCCGGCGGCAAAACTTTCCAGCGTTTCGCCGGGCAGACCGGCAATCAAGTCGGCGTGGATGTGAACGCCAGTCTGGCTTCGAAGAAAACGGAAATTATCCTCCAGCCGGTCATAATTCTGCCGGCGTTTGATGGCCGCGCCGACTGCCTCGTTGAACGTCTGGACCCCGACCTCGAATTGCAACGCGCCCGGCGGGAACTTCGCGATGACTTCACGCAGCGTTTCGGGCAATCGGTCGGGAATCATTTCAAAGTGGAAAAAATGACCGGACTGACAGCGCTCCAGAAAGAATTCGAGAATGGCTTTGCTGATATCCACGTTGAGATTGAACGTGCGGTCAACAAACTTGAATTGTTTCACACCGCGGTCGAGCAATCGTTGCAACTGTTCGAGCAAAGCCGCCAACGGAACCTGCCGTACCGGAATATCAAGCGACGACAGACAAAACTCACACGTGAACGGACAGCCGCGCGACGCCTCGACGTAGATGATGCGATGCGCGATGTCGTCGTCGGTGTAGAGGTCGTAGGGCAAAACGATTTGTGAAAAGTCCGGCAGTTCGGCCGGGATGATTTTGGGTAGCGGAGCGCCGGCCTCCGGCCCGGCGTGTTCGGAATCGCAAGCTCCATCGAGCCGGGTCGGAGACCGGCGCTCCAAAAGCTGCGTACACACCTCCGCAAATTTCAAATCCGCCTCGCCGGTGATGACGTGGTCGGCCAGTTGAACGATGGGCTGGTTTTCGGTTTCATAGCTGACCTCCGGTCCGCCAAGAATGATTTTGATGTCCGGCCGGACGCGTTTGACTGCGGCGATAACTTCGATCGTGGGCACGACGTTCCAGATGTAAATGCCGAAGCCGATGATTTTCGGATTGCGCGCCAGCAGCGCTTCCGCGATGTCGAGCGGACGTTGATTGATGTCGAACTCCACGAGGCACACGCGCGGCCGGAGCGGGCCGAGATTGGCCAGCAGATGGCGCAGGCCAAACGCGGTATGGATGTATTTCGCGTTGAGCGTGGTTAAAACGATGTCCGCCACGTTCAAAAGTTTAGCAACGGGCAGCTGTAGCGTCGAGCCTGCGGCTCGAAAGAATCGGCGCACAGCGCCGACGCTACAGTCAATTTTCATTCGACCCGGCGCGTATTCATTGTTAGCCTGCAAACACTATGACACCCGACGATATTTTATTGGAAGCAGAGGACAAGATGATCAAGACCGAGCAGATAGTCGTGAATGAATTCGCCGGCGTGCGCACCGGCAAGGCGTCCGCCGCGCTGGTCGAGAACATCATCGTGGAGGTTTATGGCTCGCAAATGCGCATCCGCGAACTGGCCGGCATCACCACGCCGGAACCGCGGCAACTGGTCATCCAGCCGTGGGACGCGAACTCAACGCACCCGATTGAAAAGGCGATCCAGAAGGCGAACCTGGGGCTGAACCCGGCGGTGCAGGGCAAAATCATCCGCATCTCGTTTCCCGAACTGAGCCAGGAGCGGCGCCAGGAATTCGTGAAGATCACCAAGAAGATGGCCGAGGACGGGCGCGTGGCCGTCCGTCACGTGCGCCGCGACGCGATGGAGCAGTTGAAAAAGCACGCGCACGACAGCGGCATCACCGAGGACCAGGAAAAGCAGGCGGAAAAGGATTTGCAGAAACTCACCGATGAATACATCGCCAAGATTGACCAGCACCTCGCCCACAAGGAAAAGGAAATCATGACGGTGTAAACGGAATGGGGTGATGGAGTATTGGAGTGAAGGGAATTGTCTCGTCAACACTCCATTACTCCACCACTCCAGCACCCCGTTCTTCTTCAGCGCGCCGGCGCGTTCGTGGTGGCGGGTTCAAACCGCACCACCGTTTCATCCGGCTGGGCGTAACCGAGTTTTTCACGCGTCAAACGTTCGATGGTTTTGGGGTCATTCCGCAACGCTTCAATCTCGGTTTTGAGTTGTTTGGATTTTTCCTCTTCTTTTTGAAGAAGCGCGTCCAGCCGCAGAATTTCCCGGCGCATCCGTTCGTTTTGATGGATGAGCGGCAGATAACACATCCCGATGAGCAGCAAAAAGGCAAGGACGACCAGACCGACGACCACTTTCGTCAGTTTGCTCCAGATGCCGAGATCCACGTTCATCACGGCGAGTTAAGCACGCGCGGCGCACCGGCGAAAGCGGATTTTACTCGGCGAGTTCCTTCCACGTTTTCAATTTGCCGTCCGCGCCGAAGGTCAACCGCAAATACCGGGCGGGGAAGTAAGTTTCGGTGCGCATGGGCGCGAGCGGGCCAAAATAACAGCCGGGCGGCGCAAAGTAAGGTTCCGGCGCGACAATGATTTGGGCGTGATGCGTAAGCCAGTCGGCGACGACGGTGCCGTCGGTCAATTTCGCGGATTTGTCGGGCGGGCCCAGTTCCATGATGGCCTGGTCACAGGTGTAATTCCCGACCCGCGCCGACCAGTCAATTTTTTGCGTCACGCAACCGGCCAACCCAAGCGCCGCCAGCGTTATCGCAAGCCATTTCCCGCATGCGCGCGCCTTAAAAAGTGCCGCGTTCATGCCGTTAAACTACACCGGCGCGGTTTGAAAGCAACCGGCGCGCACCCATCTATTTTTTCGGATTTGGTTGTCAGCCCGCGGTTTAACTGTTATCACTTCGCGCGCATGATTAGGGCGCTGTTCCTGATATTTCAAACTGGCGCGGCGTGGGAACGGGTGGTGAAAGCCCGGCGTAATTTGGGATCGCTGCTGGTGCTTTACTTGTTTCCGATGATGTTACTGGTGGCGGTCGTGGGCGGTTTTGGTTTGGTGGAATGGGGCGAACCACAGGCAGGTATCTTCCACCGCATCCATAAATCCACCGTCAGCGAGGCGGTGATTTTTGAAGCTGCGCATTCGCTGCTGACGCTGCTGGCCATTGTGGTTTGCGCCGTTCTGATAAAAATATTGGGGGAGAATTTTCACGGACGCTATACTTACAAAGAGACGTTCACGCTGGTCATTTATGGATTGAGCCCGATGTTCCTATTGCGGTTGTTGGACGCGGTTCCGGCGATTATTCCGTGGGCCACCTGGGGGATTGGCATCGCGCTTTCCATTAAGGTTCTTCACCAGGGCGTCTGGTTCGTCATGCAGCCCGCCCCGCCCAACGCTTTTGCACTGTATTTCATGAGTTCACTGCTGCTGGCCGCGTCAACCGGTTTGGAACGATTCGTCACCGCATGGTATCTGGCGGGACGCAGCCCATCCGCTGAAAATTTTGTTTCGCACCTGGCTGCGCACCTGCCGTTTTGAGGGCGCGGACGAACGACCGAACGTCGAAACATTTGTTTATTTTCTTTCCGTCTGCGCGCCTTTCCGTGAAATTTTTCCCGCGTGACCCTCGACGACACCATCGCAGCCATTGCCACTCCGCTCGGCGAAGGCGGACTGGCGGTTGTCCGCATCTCCGGGCCGCAAACGCTCGCCGTCGCGGACAAAAGTTTTCTGCCGGTCGGGAAAAATTCGTTGAAGCCGTCCGCCGCGGCGACGCACACGATTCATTACGGTAAAATCGTCCGGCAGGGTCGGAGCGTGGACGAAGTGCTGCTGGCCGTCCTGCGCGCGCCGCATACATTCACGCGCGAGGACACGGTGGAAATCACCTGTCACGGCGGCATTTTGCCCGCCAAGCTGGTGCTCGACACGCTTTTGGAAAACGGCGCGCGCCTGGCCGAACCCGGCGAATTCACCCGCCGCGCCTTTCTCAACGGACGCATTGACCTCGCGCAGGCCGAAGCCGTCGCCGATTTGATTCATTCGCGGACGGAACTCGCGCTCGCCGCCGCCAACGAGCAGCTCGCCGGCAAACTGTCACAGCGCATCAACGAATTGCGCGATGAAATGATGCAGACACTCGCGCACGTCGAAGCGCACATTGATTTTCCCGATGAAGACATTTCACCCGATACAAAGGAACAACTGCTCAAACGCCTGGAGCATGGCGTCGCGTTCATGGACGAACTGTTGCGCACGGCCAATGAAGGGCAAATTCTCCGGCGTGGCATCCGCGCGGCCATCGTTGGCCGGCCCAACGCGGGCAAATCCAGCCTGCTCAACCAATTGCTCGGCCACGACCGCGCCATCGTCTCGCCGATTCCCGGCACGACGCGCGACACGATCGAGGAAACAGCAAACATCCGCGGCCTGCCGGTCGTGTTCATTGACACGGCGGGTTTGCGCGAGGCGCGCGACGAAATCGAGCAGGAAGGCGTCCGCCGCAGCCACGAATCGCTGGCCCGGGCCGAGTTCATTTTGCACGTGCTCGACGCCAGCGAACCCCTCACGCCTGCCGATGAAAAGTATTTCGCCGAGTTCGCCGGCAAAAAACGGATCCTGGTCGTGAACAAGGTGGATTTGCCGAGGAAGTGGGGCGCTGAAGAAGTGAAACTCCAACGAGATGTCCGCACGCCGGAGCGCCGGCCTCCGGCACGGCACGAAACGAGTGAATCATCACAACAAGCCGAGCCGGAGGCCGGCGCTCCCATCGTGGACGTTTGCTGCCTGAGCGGGCAGGGGATTGAGGCGCTGAAGGATGCCATCAAGGAACTGGTCTGGTCGGGCGAAATCCGAGCGGAGATGTTGCAGGTGATGATCAATTCGCGGCATCAGGACGCGCTCAACCGCGCGCGCGCCGCCACACAACGGACGTTGGACGTGTTGCGCGCCGGGGAGACGTTGGAACTGGCGGCGGGGGAACTGCGCATCGCCGTCAACGCCGTCGGCGAAATCGTCGGCAAAACCACGACGGAAGACCTGCTCGACTCCATCTTCAGCCAGTTTTGCATTGGGAAATGATTGCGAAGCATCAGCTCCACTGCTTGCCCATCTTGTCAATGCCGCTGCGCTTCAAATCTTCCGGCGTCATGGCGATGCGGAATTCGACATCGGCCTGAAAAGTCAGGAACCACGGTTCGGCCAGCACCGGGATTTTCGAGGCGTCCGGCAAATCTACGATGAGCACGGCGCCACGCTGGCCGTTATGCTCCGTGAAATAGGCCGCCTCCGGCTTGATGGCCTCCAAAATCCTGGCCAGCTTCGCGCCCACCGAGCCGTCCTTTACCGCCGCGTTAAAGGTTTGATGGGGAAATTTGACGTTCATTAACATTCGCATGATTAATCCTTTGGTTTAGTATTTGTGTTGACCGCCGCGCCAAAATACGTGGGAACGAAGTTGAACGGCAAGCACTAAACGGCTACGGAAGACCTGCTCGACTCCATCTTCAGCCAGTTATGCATCGGGAAATAGAAAAAATTCCTGTGGCAATAAGGTGTAAAATGGCGGATAATTGCAGCGAAGATTATGTCACAGCCGACGCCCATCGAGCCGGAAAAGTTGAAGCCCGTGCTGCACGAGAAAATCGAGCGCATGAGTGGCGAACAACTCACTCTGGTCAGTCAGGTCTTGCTGCAAGTCGAAGCGGAGGAGCTCGCCGACCGTTTGAACGAGGCCTTTGACAAAGACCGTGAGCAAGGCAAGCTGCGGCGTATTTCCGAGTTGGTGAAACAATTCCGAGCTGAACACCGTTACGCATGACGGCCTGTCTGGATACCGGGGTCTTTCTTCAAATCTTTGGCCGGAAACAGCCTTTTCATCCGATTCTGCGCGCTATGCTGGATGGTCGGCTCATCCTCGCGGTTTCCACTGAAATTCTGCTCGAATACCAGGAAGTCACCACGCGGCTTTCTGGTGCTGAACGCTGGCGGGACATGGCAGCATTACTGGATTTGCTCGCACAACTTCACGGAAACATCCGCCACGTCGAACCCCAATTTCGTCTCAACGTGATTTCAACTGACCCGGACGACAACAAGTTTTGCGATTGCGCCATTGCTGCCGAAGCAAATTTTGTGGTTACGGAGGACAACCATTTCGATGCCTTGAAGTCTGCCGGGTACAAGCCGAAGCCGATCAAGCCGGAAGAATTTATCCGTCAATTTTTGCACGTGTAACGGCGCGGCAAAACGGCGACGGAAGACCTGCTCGACTCCATCTTCAGCCAGTTTTGTATTGGGAAATAGTTGATCACGCAAAGGCACAAAGAACGCGAAGAAAGGTTTCCAGCCTATTTAGGTGTTAGGCGGCATCTCATACTAAAAAGCAAACAACCGTAGAATCACAAGCCAGCCAATGACTAAGCCCGCGAGAGTGCCGAACAATGCTCGAAACGATTGCTTGAAAGCTACGGAAAAGAACACTGGCCACGCGGCGAGGATGAGGAGAACAATGGCGCTTGGGGACAACCCAAGCAAATGAAATAGGAATCCCGTAGCAAGGATAGCTCCGAAGCCGTGTAATATGTCCAGGCAGATATGCACGATGCGGTCTGGCACTGACATCTTTATGCTCTCACGGTATGACCATGCAAAAGCTCCTTCAAAATCTTGGGCCGCAGTTGCCTCATCTGACCCGCGGAGTAATCCTGCATTGCGGAGTAACCCTACAATCACTGAAACCGGCACGATAAGAATGTTGCCGAACAAAATACCAGCCGCAGTCGGAATACCGACTACAACGAGTGAATATGCGATGAATATCTTCATGGCGTTCGCTGACGCCTAACAGTGAGTAGGTGGCAAATTTTGTAGCCTATCGAGGTGTTATAGGCATTGATAAAATCAAGCAATGCCTCCGCTTTAGTAATAATCGCTTCACGGTAACGCTCTTGGTCTTTCTGAATATCTTCTGGATTCAAGGAACCAAGGTCATGGCACAACCGTCGAAATTCAGCGCGGCGACAATAGTCACCCATATCTCTTCCGTAATAGCCCCACAGACTATCTAAAAACTCGATATACACCGCTCGAACATCTCCATGTTTTGTCTTTCCAATCCAGCGTCCAAGAAATCCGGCGACTTCAAATTTGCGGGACATGCGTTCTCTGTTAAGAGTGAGGCGATGGGTGACAACATTCCCAACGACAGCGAAAAGCAGTCCAATCAAAAAAGACCAAAAATCCAGTTTCATGATTTTCACTCTGCGACTGGCAAAATAATTTATCCAGACAATTCTTCGCGGCCTTCGCGCGACAACTTCACCACACCTCCACCGGCCCTTTCGGAACGGGAAAGTGTTCGTGCTGGCCTGGAACCGGCCCCTGCATGAAGGACGCGACCAGCGGCGGCGGACGGAAACGCGGCTGCAGTTCGCCGTTCGCGTCGAGAAATTGCTGCCGCCAGCGGATGTAATTTTCCAAAACGTCGTGGAATTCCGCACGGGTGGAGACCTGCACGACGCGTTTGTTGAATTCGCGGCACGGGCCGAAACGCTTCGCATGCCACGGCGCGATTTTGCGGAACATCCGGCAGCCGCGTTCCTCGCCAAAAATTTCAATCATCAAATCCAGATGCCGGCACATCACCCGCACCCGGTCGGCAAACGCGGGTTCGGGGAGAAGTTCGCCGTTTGCAGTAGCGCAGGCGTCTCGCCTGCTCTCTCTGGCAAGACTGATGAAATTCCTGTTCTCCTGCTCGTGCTGTCGCACTTGCTGTGCAGGCGGGACGCCTGCGCTACTTTCAAGATAATGCAGCGTGTGCTGGAAAATCCACGGATTGTAAAACGCGCCGCGCCCGATGCTCACGCCCGCGCAGCCGGTTTCATCGAACATTTTCTTCGCGGCCTCCGGCGTGGTCACGTCGCCGTTGCCGATGACAGGAATGTGCTTCACGGCCTGCACGACCGCGCGAATCCCGGCGAGATTCACCGTGCCGCCAAAACCCTGTTCGCGCGTCCGGCCGTGAACAAAAATGGCCGCCACACCGGCGTCTTCGAGCACACGCGCCAAATCCGGTGCGGTGATGTTCTCATCGTCCCAGCCGAGGCGCATCTTGGCGGTGACGGGAATTTTCACGGCGTTGACCATGCCCCGGACGAGCGCGGCGGTTTTGGCCAGTTCGGTCATCATGGCCGAGCCGCCGCCAACGTTGCAGACCTTGCGGACGGGACAACCCATGTTGATATCCACGGACGCGAAGCCGAGCGATTCGAGTTTCGCCGCCGCATCGCGCATTTCTTCGGGCACGGAGCCAAACAATTGCACGGCCAGCGGCGAGTCCGCCGGGCGGGTCTCGATCAGCTTGAAAGCATTCCTGTTTTTTTCCAAAAGCGAGCGGGCGTTGACCAAATCCGTGGTGCAAAGGCCGACGCCGCCGATTTCGCGCACGACGAGACGGAAGGGCAGGTTGGTGTAACCCGCCAGCGGCGAGAGAAACAGGTTGGATTGAAGCGTCAACGCACCGATTCGCATTGGCATAATTATAGCTGAATTAGCTCATTGCGGAAGGGGCAATGACATGGTATTATGCCCCACCTAAGTGGGGAAAATGATGTTCGACGAAGATCAAAATAGAAAAAACGGTGACGACCCTAAAAGGCCGCCGGGCGGTTTCAAAGTGCCGTCGGCGTCGTGGCTTGCGTGGATTGCCATCATCGGCAGCATTGGGGCGCTGATGCTGGTGAAAGGCCGCATGGGCGCGCCGGATTCGACGCTGAAGCAGGCCGATTTCTTTCAGAAATATGAGTCGAATCAGATCGCACAGGCGACCATCAATTACAATCTTCAATCGGGAAACCTGATTGAAATTGTCGGCACCTATTACAAAACTGAGAAGGACGGAAGCCTCTCAAAAGAAAACGGCAAGCCCGTTTTGATTCCTTTTACCACGAAGGCCCTGCTCACGGAAAAAATGAAAGACGTATTGTTGCCGCCCGCGGGCAGACTGGAAGTGAGCGAGACCAACCCGATGTTATTGAACATGATCTGGACCGTGGCGCCGTTTTTGCTGATTGGCATTTTGTTTTGGTTTTTCTTCATCCGCCAGATCAAAATGGCCGGCAAGGGCGCCTTGAGCTTCGGCAAAAGCAAGGCGCGGATGCTCGCGAAGGAACGGAACAAAACCATGTTCAAGGACGTGGCGGGCATTGAAGAGGCCATTGAGGAAGTTTCCGAACTCGTCGAATTTTTGAAGGACCCGAAAAAATTCCAGCGGCTGGGCGGACGGATTCCCAAAGGCGTGCTGATGGTCGGGCCGCCCGGCACGGGCAAAACGCTTCTGGCCAAGGCCATCGCGGGCGAAGCCGACGCTTCGTTCTTCAGCATCAGCGGCTCGGACTTCGTCGAAATGTTCGTCGGCGTCGGCGCCAGCCGCGTGCGCGACATGTTTGAGCAGGCGCGCCGGACCACGCCGTGCCTCGTTTTTATTGATGAAATTGACGCCGTCGGGCGCAGCCGCGGCCACGGCCTTGGCGGAGGCAACGACGAACGCGAACAAACACTCAACGCATTGCTCGTGGAAATGGACGGCTTCGACACGCAGGAGGGCATCATCATCATCGCCGCGACGAACCGGCCGGACGTGCTGGACCCGGCACTGATGCGTCCGGGACGTTTCGACCGGCAGGTCGTCGTCAATCTGCCCGACGTGCGCGGGCGCGAGGGAATTTTGAAGGTTCACGCCAAAAATGTGAAGCTCGCGCCGGACGTGGATTTGTCCATCATCGCGCGCGGCACACCGGGTTATTCCGGCGCGGAGCTGGCGAATTTATTGAACGAAGCCGCATTGCTTGCCGCGCGGCTGAACAAAAAAGGCGTGGGCATGGAGGAATTGGAGGAGGCGCGCGACAAGGTCCGGTGGGGACGCGAGCGCCGCAGCCTCGCCATGACGGATGAGGAAAAGAAAAACACCGCCTGGCATGAAGCCGGCCATGCGCTTGTGAACATGATGCTCGAACACACGCATCCGCTGCACAAGGTCACGATCATTCCGCGCGGGCAATCGCTGGGCTCGACGATGCAGTTGCCGGAGAAGGACATTTTGAGCCGCCGCCGGAAGGAAATGCTGGATGACATTGCGGTGACCATGGGCGGACGCATCGCCGAGGAAATCATGTCCGGCGACATTTCGACCGGTGCGGCGATGGATATTCAGCAGGCCACGAACATGGCGCGGGCGATGGTCTGCCAGTATGGCATGAGTGACAAGGTCGGCATGGTGCAATACGGCAGCGACGACGAATTTGTTTTTCTCGGGCGCGAGATGGCGCGCACGAAAGTTTACAGCGAAAGCACGGCGCGCGAAATTGACGAGGAAATCAAGCACATCATTGATGAAGGCTACAAAACCGCGCGGGACATCCTCTTCAACAATCGCAGCAAACTGGAATTGATTGCCGGCGCGCTGCTCGAATACGAAACGCTCGATCGCTCGCAGGTCGAGGAAATTGTCAAAACCGGCAAGTTCACTCCGCCGCCGCCCAAGCCGCAAAGTGAAATGGTTTTAGGCGCGCCCGCCGGCACGCCCCTGCCCGAAACATCGCCGAAGCCCATGCCGCCGAAACTGCCCGGCTTGGGAACGCCTGCGCCAGCCCCGGTTTGAGAAAGGCGTAGCGGCTTTCGGCAGAAAGCCGAACCATACAATTTTCCGGAGAAATGCGGTGGTCTGCCGACACGCCGCTACGATGAGCCAGGATTGGAGAAGGATGCGTAAATCGCAAATCTTGAATTCACGTGCCTTTTTCCAAAGTCTTCAAATCCTCGGCCAAAAACCGGGTCACATCCTTGAACCGCGCGACGTTATCCGGGTTGACGGCCATGAGCGTCTGGTGCGCTTCGAGACTGGTGCGCGTGATTTGCTCATGCGTTGGATGGGTGGGTTCGGGCGTGCAGGTCTCAACGTCGTCGGGCAATTGCAACGCGCCGGTGATGATTTTGAAGAGATGCAACGCGCCCAGGTTTTCCAGCAACTCGGTGATGCGTGCGTTCGGATTGAACAGCTCGATGCCGCGTTGATTGGACGCGCCCGCCTGGTTCATTTTTAATCCGAACCCTGCCAGCACGCCGAGAAACGTGCTGTCCATGAGCACACACTCCGACAGGTCAATGATGAAATGACCGTAGCCTTTCTGCGCCAGCCCGGCGAGCAGCACCTTGAAATCGGGGCTGAACGAGAAATTGGCGCGACCCGATATTTTCACACAGGCGAAATCCTTGCCGACCAACACCAGCAATTTTGCAGACAAAGTTGACATTTTTTAACAACAAATTTTGCGCGTTCACGCCGCCACCGCGTGCGGCAGGACAATCTGCACGAGCGTTTCCTGCAACACCAGTGCTTCGTCGAGTCCGCTGGACACCAGCCGCTGGTTGCAACGCAGCAGCAAATCCATGGCGCGAACCAATTCGCCCTGGGTATATTTTTTCGCCTGCGGCAGCGCTTTGTAAAGCACATACGGATTCAATGCCAGCGGATTAAATCTCCGGTCCGCCGGCAGTTTGTCCGCCGGCACGCGCTCCAGTTGCGCCTTGAACCGGTGGTAATCCATTTCCGGTTTGATCCAGCCTTCGCGCAACATCTCTTTCAGCAGCAACATCGCGCGCACTTTTGAAATCAAGCCGTAAAGCAAACCGATTTCGGACTTGTGCGAATCGGTTTTAACTCCCCACAATTCCTCATCCAGCCGCCGGAGCAAACGCGGCAGATCGCGGTCGCCCAAAGCATCGCCCAGCGCAAAGGCCCGCGCCGTTTTGTTCCGCGTGCAAATGGCGGCAACGTCGGCAAACTCGATTTTCTTCCGCTCGCCGGCGAACAAGCACAGTTTTTCAATCTCGTTGTCGAGCTGGCGCGGATATGGACCAACGCGATTGACCAGTTCGGCCAGCGCTTCCTCGGAAATTTCCTTTTGCCGCAAGCGAACGGCCGCGTGCGCCGCGACTTCCGCGCGTTCCGCCCAATCGCGGTCATCCACCGACCAGCCGGAAAAAGTTTCAACCGTCCCGATTTTGTCGAGTGTTTTGAAAAAGGTTTTGCGCTTGTCCACCTTGCCCGCGCTGATGAGCAGCCGGACGCCCGACCATTTGAAATTTTTCAGCTCCCCGGCCAGATCGTTCAGCGTTTCCGTGACATCCGAGACGGAGGCGGCGCGTTCGTCGCCGAGAAAATTACAATCGCGCAGCCAGATGACCTTGCCGGAGCCGAAAAAGGGCAGGGTTTGCAGCGCTTCGCGCAATCGGGCGAGGGCAGTGAGCGCCTCGCTGCTGTTGGAGACCGTGGCCTCGATGATTTCGTGGTCCATGCCGCCCAACTCTTCGCACCATTGCCGGTGGAGTTGTCTGGCCCGTTGCTTGATGGCGAACTCGTCATCGCCGCAAATAAGGGCCACAGGCTGAGAGGTCTTGACCGCAGACATGTTTATTGGTTCCCGGGAGTTTCCAGTGGTTTCATTGCCGGAGCAAAGAATTAATGACTAATAGCAAAGCACGAATGACGAAAGAATTCCCAATGAATCAATTCCAAAACAACTCGTGGTGTTTTTGCCCTCAGGGGTCATTTGCGCTTCGTCATTCCTTGGTCATTATGGTTTCGTTCTTCGTCATTCCTTTCCGTCCTCAGCCGGGGCAAATGGCCGCCGGAGTGCCGCTTGATTCCATTGAAAAGCCAAGTCATCTGCCTTATTCGGCTTCGCTGCCGGTTTCATTGATCTTGTTCAGCACCTCGCTCATGTCCTCGACTTGTTCAAAAAGCTCGGAGGCGACAAAAATCGGTTTCTTTTGCGCGGCGGCGATGGCGAGGCAATCGCTGGGGCGCGCGTCCACCTCGACAATTTTCCGCGCCAGTTCGTTTTGCTGCTGCAAAATCAGCCGCGCGAAGTAGGTGGAATTCTTCAAATCCGTGATGATGACGCGCTCGACATTGATGCCGAAGCCCTGGAAAATCCGGTTGATAAGGTCGTGGGTGAGGGGACGCTCCTTGGGCGTCTGGCGCAGAAACATGCCGATGATCGCGCCCATTTGCGGTTCAATGCTGATGACAAAAACCTTTTCATCGTTGCCGACGAACAGCGCGCAACTGCTGGGAGCGGGAAGAATCCCCCGAATCTGAACTGGCACAACATCATGCTTCATGCCATGAATTTAGGCCACATCCTGCGAAAAACAAGCCCCAGTTTGACGGTCCATCAATGCGGGGCGCGTTCGGGCACTGCCCCCGACTCCGATGGCAACATTGGAGCGCCGATCTCCGGTCCGGCGCGTTTCTGAGAAAACTCAACACCTGCCGGGCCGGAGGCCGGCGCTCCGGGGGCAATGCGCCCATCAGTGCGTTTGCCCGCAGCCACACGGAACTGCGGTTGTTTTTTGCGGGTCATAATTCAAATACGGCCCCAGCCAGCGTTCCATTTCCTGCAACGTTATGCCTTTGCGCAAATGATAATCCAGAACCTGATCGCGGCCGAGCTTGCCCACGGCGAAGTATTTCGATTCCGGGTGCGCAAAATAAAGCCCGCTCACGCTGCTGGCGGGCCACATCGCGAAACTTTCCGTCAGCTTGATGCCGGTCTGTTTCTCCACATCGAGCAGCTTCCAGAGAATTCCCTTTTCCGTGTGGTCGGGACAGGCGGGATAGCCCGCCGCCGGCCGGATGCCGCGATATTTTTCACCGATCAAATCTTCGGTGGCCAGCTTTTCAGTTTTGCCGTAGCCCCACTCCTCGCGGACGCGCCGGTGCAGAAATTCCGCGAACGCCTCCGCCAGCCGGTCGGCCAGTGCCTCGGCCATGATGGCGTTGTAATCGTCGTGGTCGGCCTTGAACTTTTTGACCAGCTCATCAAGACCGTGCCCGCTGGTGACGGCAAAGGCGCCGATGAAATCATGTAGCGCAGCCGTCCCGGCTGCTGTCACACTTTTGGCAGGCGAGACGCCGGCGCTACTTTTCAGCGCCACAAAATCCGCCAGACACCAGTTCGGCGTGCCGTCGTCCTTGGCAATCTGCTGACGGAGGAAATGAAAGGTCGTGAGGACCTTCGTGCGCGATTCGTCCGTGTAAAGCTCCACGTCGTCGCCGACGCGGTTGGCCGGGAAAAATCCGTAAACGCCACGCGGCTGGATTAATTTTCCGGCGACCATTTTCTCCAGCAACTCCTGCGCGTCAGCGAAAAGTTTGCGCGCTTCCCCGCCGTGGTTCGGATGATTCAAAATGGCCGGATAGCGTCCACGCAGTTCCCAGGTGTGAAAGAACGGCGACCAGTCAATGAACGGGACGAGTTGTTCCAAAGCAACCGGTAGCCGCCGACGTGAGTCGGCGCTGACTGTTCCTGGCTCAATTCCGGATGGAGAAATGCGCGGACTGACGTCCGCGGCTACATCGGAAGAAAGTATCCGCACACCCATAAACTCCGGCTTCGGCAAATCGTCGTACTTCAGCCTGGGCGCGTTGGCGCGGGCCTGTTCGATGGAAAGCAATTTTGCCTGCCGCCCGGCGTGTTGCACCCGGATGCGGTCATATTCTTCACGGACTTGCTGAAAGAATTTTGGCCTCTGCTCGTGGCTGATCAGATTGCTCACCACGGGCACGGCGCGCGAGGCGTCGAGGACGTGCACGACCGGTTGCGAATAGCCCGGCGCAATTTTCACGGCGGTGTGGGCCTTGCTGGTCGTGGCGCCGCCGATGAGCAGCGGCAGTTTCAAGCCTTCGCGTTCCATCTCGCGGGCGACGTGCGCCATTTCGTCGAGCGACGGCGTGATCAGCCCGCTCAGGCCGATGATGTCCACGTTCTGCTCGCGGGCGGTCTGCAAAATTTTCTCGCACGGCACCATCACGCCGAGGTCAATGACCTCGTAGTTGTTGCAGCCGAGCACGACGCCGACAATGTTTTTGCCGATGTCATGCACGTCGCCCTTGACGGTGGCCATGAGGACTTTGCCGGCGTTTTTGTGCACGCCGCCGGCGGCTTTCTTCTCCGCTTCCATGAACGGCAACAGATACGCCACGGCTTTTTTCATCACGCGGGCGCTCTTGACGACCTGCGGCAGGAACATTTTGCCGGCACCGAACAAATCGCCCACGATATTCATGCCGGCCATGAGCGGACCTTCGATGACGAGCAGCGGCCTGCCATATTTCTGGCGCGCTTCTTCAATATCCTGTTCGATGAAATCAACGATGCCTTTCACAAGCGCGTGGCTGAGGCGCTCCTCGACGGTGCCTTTGCGCCATTCGCCGGCGACGGCTTCGATCTCGCCCTTCTGTTTCACCGACTCGGCAAACTTGACGAGGCGCTCGGTGGCGTCGGGCCGGCGGTTGAGCAGCACGTCTTCGACAAGTTCGAGCAGGTCTTTGGGAACCTCCTCGTAAACGGCAAGCATTCCAGGATTGACAATGCCCATGTCGAGGCCGGCCCGGATCGCGTGATAAAGGAACGCGCTGTGCATCGCCTCACGCACGACATTGTTGCCACGGAAGCTGAAGCTGACGTTGCTGATGCCGCCGCTGACCCGGGCGAGGGGGAGATTTTCCTTGATCCATTTCGTCGCACGGATGAAGTCCACGGCATAATTCGCATGCTCTTCCATGCCGGTGCCGACGGTGAGCACGTTCGGATCAAAGATGATGTCCTGCGGCGGAAAGCCGACCGTCCCGGTGAGCAGATGGTAGGCGCGTTGGCAGACCGCGATGCAGCGCTCGAAGGTGTCAGCCTGGCCGCGCTCGTCAAAAGCCATGACGACGACGGCGGCGCCGTAGCGGCGAACCAGTTTTGCCTGGTGAAGAAACTTCTCTTCGCCTTCTTTAAGGCTGATCGAGTTGACGATGCCCTTGCCTTGCAGGCATTTCAGTCCGGCCTCGATGACTTCCCACTTCGAGGAGTCCACCATGACGGGCACTTTGCAAATGTCCGGCTCACTGGCGACGAGGTTGAGGAAGCGCGTCATCGTCGCGACGCCGTCAATCATTCCTTCATCCATGCAGACATCAATGGCTTGCGCGCCGTTCTCGACCTGTTGGCGGGCGATGGTGAGCGCGGCCTCGAAATCGCCAGCCTTGATGAACTGGGCAAATTTTGGCGAGCCGGCGACATTGGTACGCTCGCCAATGTTGATGAAGTTGATGGAGGCGTTTTGCCGTAGCGCAGGCGTCTCGCCTGCTTGGATTAGAGCGGATGCAGGCGAGACGCCTGCGCCACCTTGCGCGTGACTCGCATTGCCGCGAATCGTCAGCGCATCCAGTCCGCTGAGTCGCAGGGCCGGTTCGACCATCGGAACTTTGCGCGGCGGCAAACCGCGCATGGCCCCGGCAATGGCTTTAATGTGCGCCGGCGTCGTGCCGCAGCAGCCACCGACGATGTTGAGCCAGCCGTTTTGCGCCCATTCCTTGAGTTGCGGCGCGAGCGTCTCCGGCGTTTCAGGAAAGCCGGTCGGCAACAGCGGATTCGGCAGGCCGGCATTCGGATAAGCGCTGACGTAAATTGGCGCGAGGCCGGAAAGTTCCTCGATGAGCGGTCGAAGCTCCTTCGGACCCAGCGCGCAGTTCATGCCCACCGAGAGCAGGGGAACGTGGGAAACCGAATTCCAAAACGCCTCGACGGTCTGGCCCGTCACACCGCGATTGCTGCCGGCCTGGATGAAGGTGACCGAGGCGAGGATGGGGATGCGTTTTTGGTAGGGCGCGTCACTCCGTGCGCGCCGCTCGGCGGGCAGGGGACTGCCCGCCCTACCTTCAACGGCTTGAATTCCCCGTTCCTCGAAAATTTTCTGGATCGCGAAAAAAGCGGCTTTGCCGTTGAGCGTGTCGAAAATGGTTTCGACCAGTAGAATGTCCACGCCGCCGTCGAGCAAACCGTTCACCTGTTCGCCGTAAACTTTCACCAGCTCATCGAACGTCGCGCCCCGGGCGGCGGGATTGTTCACATCGGTGGAGATGGACGATGTTTTCGTCGTCGGGCCGATGGCGCCCGCAACGAAGCGTACCCGTCCCGGCGGTGCCGCCATGACTTTGTCCACCGCCCGCCGGGCGCATTGAGCGGCGGCGACGTTGATTTCATACGCCAGCGACTCCATGCCATAATCCGCCTGGGAGATGCGGTTGGCGTTGAAAGTATTCGTGCCAATGATGTCCGAACCCGCCTCCAGAAACTGATGGTAAATGTCGTAAACGATCTCTGGCCGGGTCAGGTTGAGAATGTCGTTATTGCCCTTGAGGTCGCGTGGGTGGTTTTTGAAACGGTCGCCGCGGAAATCGGCTTCGGAGAGCTTGAGCGCCTGGATCATGGTCCCGCGCGGACCGTCGAGGATGACGATCCGTTCGCGCAACAGGCATTGGAGATGTTCAATTTTGTCCGGCATCGGTTTAAGGCAAATTAACCGGTCTCAAACTAACGAAAAGCCTTCCGCAATGCAAATTAAAAATCAACGTATCTTGATATGATGATATGTTATTAAAATTCGGGTTCAGGTTGTAGTGTCGGCGCTGTGCGCCGATTCATTCGAGCCACAGGCTCGACGCTACAACAAATCAGGAAACTACCATGTTGCTCTTAACTTGCATGGCTGCCATCCCTTTCCTATGCTTGGCCTCGCAACACATGAAACCGGCGATTTGGCTCAACCATCCTCCTCTCCCGTGAAAATCCGCAAGGCTGTCATCACTGCCGCCGGCCGGGACCAGCGCCGCCTGCCTCTGCAAACGCTGGTGGACCGCGACGGCCAGTCCAAATCGGCGCTCACCATCCTGCTTGAAGAAGTCCTCCAGGCCGGTATCGAGGAAATCGGCCTGGTGATTGCTCCGGGCGATCAAAGTGCGTTTGCGGCGGCCGCCGGACCGCACGTCAATCGCATTCAATTCATCGAGCAACCGGAACCGCTCGGCTATGGACACGCGGTGCTCTGCGCCCATCCGTTTGCCGGACGCGAGCCGTTCCTGCTTTTGGTCGGTGACCACCTCTATGTTGCCAACGGTCAGAAATCGTGCGCCCGGCAGTTGGTTGATATTGCCTCGACGGAGTCCTGCGCGGTGTCGGCGGTGCAGGCAACGCACGAAAGCCAGCTTCCTCATTACGGCGCGGTCGGAGCCAGGCGGCTGGTCGGCCAGGCCGGTCTCTACCAGGTGGACCGCGTGCTCGAAAAACCGACGCCGACCGTGGCCGAACAAAAACTCATTGTGCCCGGTTTGCGCGCCGGGCATTACCTTTGCTTCTTCGGTATGCACGCATTGACACCGGGCGTGATGGATATCCTGAAGGAGCTGGTGGGCCGGAGCCAGGGTGCCGGGGGCGCACACCTTTCCGACGCGCTGGCGAAAGCGGCGGAAAGCGAACGCTATCTTGCCTGCGAACTCCAGGGCCGCCGCTACGACATTGGCGTCAAATATGGCCTGCTCACCGCGCAACTGGCGCTGGCGCTCAACGGTCAGGACCGCGACGAAGTCCTGACACAACTCGTCGAACTGCTGGCGCAGACCTGACGCGCGCCACCCGTGAAAATCAACCCCTGTCGCAGCGTTTGAGGCATGGCAAGCAAACTCGTTCACTTCATCACCTCGCCCGATCCGGCGGTGCGCAACCAGTCGCTCGACGCCGTCTGCCGCGCCGCATCGTTGCCGGAGCTGCTGGCCGAGTGCGGCGAACTCGAGGCCTTCCGCCATCGCAGCGAAAACCTTTATGAGCGCGTCCGCGCCCTGCTGTTCCTCTATGCCATCCACCGGTTTCATTTGCCGTTGAAGCCGGACGTCAACGCCCGGAGTCTGATTTCGTTTCAAGGTTACACGCAACTGTTGCAGCGCCGGTTCGAAGAAGCCATCGCCACTTTTCTCAAGGCACAGGCGGCGGACGGACCGTCCGACCCGATTTCCAGCGCGCTGGCTGTGGCTTATTACCGGTTGGCCCTGCAAACGCTGGCGGACCAGGTCCGCCGCAGCGTGCGCTCGGTGCGCGGCAATCAATGGATGTTCCGCATGGGACATCCGGCCGATCATCCGCTGCGCATCCGGCCCGAACTGCTGCGGCGCAGCGAGGAGGACGGCACCTACCCGATCCTGCGCGAACGCACCCCGGTGCGCATGGACCTTACGCATTGCGGCTGGAGCGACATTTTCTTTCTCGGCATGGATTATCCCGAGGGCGCGAAGGTTTTGAACATCTCGATTGACCTCGGCATGCATGGACGCGATTCCGCCACGCGACCGCCCATCGAAACGTACTTGCGCGTGATGGATGAACCGTTGTTGCGCCTGACCAGCGTGGATCTCGGCGCGACCGCCGACATCACGAGTCTGGCCGAGGTGTTCGACTTTGCCAAAGACTACCTCGGCCTGCTCAAGGCGGCGGTCATCGCCGGCGGCATCGTTCCGCCCGGCGTGGAAGGCTCAGGCCAAAGCCTTGCCGACCTGCTGGCGCGGGTGGTGGGGCCGGGCAGGGGACTCGAACTTGTCAGCGCCGTCAACGGCATTCCCAAAGGCTCGCGACTGGCTGTCTCCACGAACCTGCTGGCCTCCATGATTGCGTTGTGCATGCGGGCAACCGGCCAGGCCAGTTCGCTGCATGGTTCGCTCCAGGAGGACGAACGCCGGCTCGTGCTGGCGCGCGCCATCCTCGGCGAATGGCTTGGCGGTTCCGGCGGCGGCTGGCAGGACTCCGGCGGCGTCTGGCCGGGCATGAAATTGATTGAAGGCGTGCTCGCCGCCGAAGGCGATCCCGAATTTGGAGTCAGCCGCGGCCGGCTCATGCCGCAACATCGCATCCTGACCCACGAAGACGCCTCGCCCGCCCTGCGGCAGAAGTTGCAGGACAGCCTGGTGCTGGTGCATGGCGGCATGGCGCAAAACGTCGGCCCCATCCTCGAAATGGTCAGCGAAAAATACCTGTTGCGCTCCGAGGCCGAGTGGCAGGCGCGGCTCAGCATGCTTGCCATTTTGGAGGAAATCCTCGCCGGACTCCGGCGCGAAGACGTCGCTGCCCTGGGCGCGGCGACCACGCGAAATTTCTTTGGTCCCATCCAGACCATCATCCCGTGGGCCACGAACCTGTTCACGGAAACCGTCATCAACCGGGTGCGGGCCGAATTCGGGAAGGATTTTCTCGGGTTCTGGATGCTGGGCGGCATGTCGGGCGGTGGCATGGGATTCATCTTTGAAGCCGCGAAGAAAGCCGCGGGGCAAACGCGGCTTCAGGAGTTGATGACGCAAACCAAGCGCGAGTTTGAATATTCCCTGCCGTTCGCGATGGAGCCGGTGGTGTATGACTTTGCCATCAACGAAAAGGGCACCTGGGCCGACCTGTTGCATGGCCGTTCCGCCCTGTTACCGCAGGGTTATTACGCACTCATCATGCCGCCGTTGTTGCGGCAGGATGCCCGCGCCCTTCCGCCGTTGCACCGCGCGGAAATGGACAAATTCGCCGCCGCCTGCCGTTCCAAGCCCGAACTGCGCGGCATGGTGCAGACGCTCTTCGACCGGCTGCTGCCGCGTTTGAAGACCGACGATACGAGTGACGAGTCGCTGCCGGCATTGCTCGAGCGCTACGGCTTCGACCGCGCGCAGCACGAGCAGGTCCGCGCGGATTTGAAGTCCGGGCGAATCGGCCTGGCCCAAAACCGTTTGCCGGTCAGCACGCAAATTCAGGACGTGACCGAAGGCGACGTGTTCGACGCCACGCGCGGGTTGCCGAAGAAATATCTCGAAGCGGGCATGGCTGCGTTGGCGGCGGGTGAAGCGGCCGTGGTCACGCTGGCCGCCGGCGCGGGCAGCCGGTGGACACAGGGCGCGGGCACGGTCAAGGCGCTGCATCCATTCTGTAAATTCGGCGGACGCCATCGCACATTCCTGGAAGTGCATCTGGCCAAGAGCCGCCGCATCAGCCGGCTCGGCGGAGTTCCGTTGCCTCACGTCATCACCACCAGCTACATTTCGCACCAGCCCACCGAGGCGTTCCTCGCGCGCGAAAAATTCTACGGCTATTCCGGGCCGCTGGTTCTGTCCGAAGGCCGCACGGTCGGCTTGCGGCTCATCCCGATGGAGCGCGATTTGCGCTTCTCCTGGGAGGAAATGCCGCAACAAATTCTCGATGAACAGCAGCAGAAGGTGCGCGACAGCCTCCGCCACGCCCTCATCGGCTGGGCGCAGCAGGCCGGCGAGGCGGGCGATTACACCGACAACGTGCCGCTCCAATGCCTGCATCCTGTCGGCCACTGGTTTGAGATTCCCAACCTGCTCCGCAACGGCACGCTGGCGCGTCTGCTGGAGCAGCGGCCCAATCTGAAGCACCTGATGCTGCACAACATTGACACCGTGGGCGCGGACGTGGACCCGGCGATGCTCGGATTGCACATCACGCTGGGCGGCGGGCTTTCATTTGAAGTCATCACCCGGCGCATCGAGGACCGCGGCGGCGGGCTGGCGCGGGTGAACGGCCAGCCGCGCATTGTGGAAGGCCTGGCGATGCCGCGCGAAGAAGAGGAATTTGCGCTTTCCTATTACAACTCGATGACGAGCTGGATCAACCTGGACAAGCTGCTCGCCGTGTTCCAGCTCACGCGCGCCGACCTGGCCGACGCCGGCAAGGTGGCCGACGCCGTGCGCGCGCTCGCGGCCAAAATGCCGACCTACATCACGCTCAAGGACGTGAAGAAACGCTGGGGCCACGGACAGGAAGACGTTTTTCCCGTGGCGCAATTCGAGAAATTGTGGAGCGACATGACCGTGCTGCCGGAAATGAACTGCCGGTTCATCGTCGTGCCGCGCCGGCGCGGCCAGCAGCTCAAGGACCAATCGCAACTCGACGGCTGGCTGCGCGACGGTTCCGCGGCGCATGTTGAAGGTCTGTGCGAATGGTAGAACGCCGCCGCCTGAACGAATTCAAAGCACGGGCGCCAGGACGCAGAAGTTTTAACCACGGATGGACACGGATGGACACAGATTTTTACTCCTCCTCGTCCTCGTTCCTTGGCGCGGCGAAGTTTAACGGAGACGGCTCGTCCTCGTCCTCGAAAACCGCGAAAAACGAACCACACGAAAGGTGGGGCGAACCGCCGGTCCCGCTCTGCGGCGATCCCCGCAAGCCGTTCTTCATTCACAATTCACAATTCGCAATTTGCTTCCTCTCCGCCTCGAGCGGGGACCACGTTTCGCGAAGCGATTTCGAGACTTGGGGCACCCAGCTTGTGGCGGGCTTGGGAAGCCATTGGAATTAAGGTGAGGTGTCGAAATTTCCCCACTTGTCGGTTGCGCCGTATTTCTCTAGTGTCGTGCCCATGACAGCCGGGTTTGATGCAGTTCGTTGCGTGAGGGTAAATAAGGAGATGCTGTAACCACCGCCAGTCGGCTTGAAGAGTTAAGCGATCCAGTGGAGTGGTGGGATAAAAAATCTGAGGCGCTAATCTTGGATGAAAGAAGCCGGGAAGTTCTGGATTCTTGGGAATCCAAGAAGTCTGATGGCAGGTTTGCCAACAACATAGATGTGTTGGCTCTGGTAGCTCGCGCCTTTTCAAAAAGACACCGCACAGATGACGGTTTGAGCATTTTGAATGAGGCTTTGAATCGCAACCCGTCGAACGCGGTCCTGCTTGCGGAGCGCGGTTTATAGTTTGCAGGGTTACATGGCCGACTTAATGAGATTCCAAGGCGGCAAGGATTTTTAAAGTTTCACTGACATGACACAGAGAAAACTACACGCCGATCTGCATATGAAACACATCCTTGGAAAAATGTGGCTTGGACAGCCTTTGTCGCACGGCTTGGAATAAAATGAGCGCATGAAACAGCCGCACAAAATTTACTCGCCGGTCACTGAGCTCGTTAGCCGGTGCATTCTGGCATGAAGCTGGAACTTATCACCGCGGAAGGGCCAGCGACGCTGTGGATGCGCAAGGGGCGGCTGATCCGGTTTCCTCAGTTGACCATGCCGCTCCTCGCGGCACTCACGCCCGGGGACGTTGAGATCCATCATACGGATGAGATTGTCAGTCAAGTCAACTTCAACCGTGCCGTTGACCTTGTCGGCATCACAACGACCACCTGTTCCGCGCCGCACGCTTATGATGTTGCGGATGAGTTTCGCCGACGCGGCGTGGCGGTCGTTCTTGGCGGGCCGCATCCCACACTGCTGCCACACGAAGCCGCCCGGCATGCGGACAGCGTTTTGATTGGCGAAGCGGAGGGGGTTTGGCCCACCGCCATACGGGATTTCCAGGAAGGACGGCTTAAACGCTTCTACCGGGCGGCGGTTCCACCATCGTTGGCGGGGTTGCCCTGGGCACGCCGGGAGCTCATCGAGCGCAGGGCCTATGGACGCGGAGTTCTCATCGCCACGCGGAGCTGTCCCAACGCATGTGGTTACTGCATGCTGCCCCACTTCTATCATCATTATTATCGCTGCCGCCCCAGCGCAGAGGTGATTGCTGAAGCCGCTTCGATCCAGGAGAAAGCGCTGATTTTCTGGGACGACAATATCATCGGAAACATTGACTACGCCCGCGAACTCTTTCGCCGTCTGATTCCGTTACGTAAACGGTGGACCAGCCAGGCCACATTCAACATTGTGGATCACGATGATCTCATCCATCTCGCCGCGGCCAGCGGTTGCGAGGCGCTCTTCATCGGCTTGGAGTCCATCTCGGCGGCCAGCCTCCGGGAGACCGGCAAAGCATTCAACAAACCCCAGCGCTACCTGGATGGCATAAAAAAACTCCACGACGCCGGTATCGCCGTCCAGACTGGTCTGGTCTTCGGTTTTGACAACGACGACGTCACCGTTTTCGAGCGCACGCTGGCGTTCCTTGAGCAGGCGGGAGTGGATGTTGCTTCGATTGGAAGTCTCACTCCGTTTCCGGGAACTCCCATCTTTCGCAAGCTGGAGGAGGAAGGCCGAATTCTCAGCTACGACTGGTCCAAATACAACGCGAGGACGGATGTCGTTTTTCGACCACGGCGAATGACCCCGGATCATCTTCAGGCGGGAGTTGAGTGGGTAACGAAACAGTTCTATTCATTAAGTTCCATCTCCCGGCGTCTTCTGGCCAGGTCATGGACCGGTCTGTGGTGGAACATTCCCAGGAATTTGGGCTACAAAATCGCCTTCGATAAACTTGGGAGGCGGGGATACAATCCTGCCGGTCAACCCAGACATACTACCAGCCGGCCATCTGGAGGCCGGGACCAGCGTGTTTACCTTTGCGGTCGCGACGGTTGGAGTCTTCAAGGACGGAATTGACCTCAGCCGGGTGGACGACAAGAACTATCGGTAGGCGCCCGTTAAAGAAGTAGCAGCCGACGTGAGGAAGCTCTAAACGAATGATTGTTTCCAAGGAAATTTGAGCCTCATTACTTCGGTTGCTACGAAAGAAGACGTTTTTGAACGGGCTGCCAGATTTTTCAAAGACCGGCTCGCACGCTCTTGTTAAAAAACATGCATGAGCCGTATTCATACGTTTCGGCGCGCCAAGGGAACGAGAACGACTCACACAAACTTGCCGGGGTTCAGGATGCCTTTCGGGTCGAGGGCGTGTTTCACGACGCGATGGAACTCGCGCACTTCTTTTGAAACCGCCTGCGGCCACCAGCGTTTTTTGGCCAGGCCGATGCCGTGTTCGCCACTGATGGCACCGCCCCAGGCAATGATCTGGGCGAAGAGTTCATCGAGAGCGGCTTCGGCGCGTTGCCCGGCGCGCGGCTGGTTCAGATCCACCATCACGTTGGTGTGGATGTTGCCATCGCCAGCGTGGCCGAAACACGCGACGGGCAGGCCGTGTCTCTTTTGCAGCCGGGCAGCGAACTTGAACAGGTCTTCCAACCGGCTGCGCGGCACGACGACGTCCTCGTTAAGTTTGGTCAGGCCGGTGTCGCGGAGGGCATAGGAGAATTCGCGCCGGATTTTCCAGACGGCCTCGCATTGGGCGGCGCCGAGGCCGCGTTCGACAAACAACGGTTTCTGTCGGCGGATGATTTGCTCCAATTCCTTGATTTCAGCGCGGACGGATTTTTTCTGGCCATCCAATTCGACGATGAGATGGGCGCGGCAACCGCGCAGACGTTCGCTTTTGGTGCGTTTATAGGCGGCGGCGAGCGTGAATTCGTCGGCCAGCTCCACTGCGCACGGCAGAAAACCGGCGCGGAAAATGGCGTGGAGTGTGCGCACAGCGGCGGGCATGGCATCGAACCCGACGGCGAGGCTGGCGCGGAACGGCGGCAGCGGGATTAATTTCAGCGTGGCTTCGGTGACGACGCCGAGCAGGCCTTCGGAGCCGACAAAAAGGCGGTGAAGGTCGAAGCCGGTTTTATTTTTGTGGGTGCGTCCGCCGAGGCGTTGAATTGTGCCGTCGGCGAGGACGACTTCAAGACCGAGGACGTAATCACGGGTGACGCCGTATTTCAGACAGCGCGGGCCGCCGGCGTTGGTGGCGATGTTGCCGCCAATGAAGTTGTCCGCGCGGCTGGCAGGGTCGGGCGGATAAAACAGGCCGCACCGCTCGACCCTGTCCTGAAGATGTTTGGTGTTTACGCCCGGCTGGACGACGGCCACGAAATCGGCGGCGTTGATGTCCTTGATGCGGTTCATCCGTTCAAGCGAAAGCACGATGCCGCCGCGCACGGGCACACAGCCGCCGACGTAGCCATGGCCCGCGCCGCGCGGGGTCACGGGAATGCGATGGCGATTGGCAAAGCGGAGCAGGGTGGAGACGGATTGGGTGGAGCGGGGCAGGGCGACGGCGTCCGGCTGATGCGAAGCAAACCATTTGTCACCGGCGTAATTGGCCAGGGTTTGCGGATCAAAAATAATTTCGCCGGACGGAAGAATTTTTTTGAGCTGGCGCAGGAGTTTTAATTTTTGGGAAGTCATTTGAAAGTCAGAGTCTCGTTACCTCGACTCCTACAATCATTTGGTGGGCGCGCCGGGTGGCGCGTTGAGAAATTCCTTCGCGTCGGCGGCTTCGGCTTCGGGAACCTGGACGTGGATGCCGCCGGCGGCGAGCGAGTAACCGTCCATGCTCAAGGCGGACAGTTCGCCCGCCACAAACGGATGAAAACCCGCCGCTTCGAGCCGGGAGCGGACGAGCTGCGCATCGGCTGGACTCAGGGCGGTGAAGACGGTGGCGAAGTCCATGGCGCGGAATGATATTCAGACGGTCGGCACTGCTATTTCCGCAAAAACGATGACGCCCGCGCCGGTTTGGAGGAGGGTCTGGACCTGGACTTCGACCTGCTGGCCGATGCGCGACTGGCCGTTATTGACAACGATCATGGTGCCGTCGGGCAGATAGCCGATACCCTGTCCCTTGTCCTTGCCTTCACGCACGATTTTCAGTTGCAGAGTTTCGCCGGGGAGCAAAATCACTTTGAGGCATTTGGCGACCTCATGGAGATTCACGTAGCTGATCTTTTGCAACTCGGCGATCCTGGCCAGGTTGTAATCGTTGGTGTAAAGCCGGGCATTGAGGTTGTGCGCGAGGTGGATAAGTTTGGTGTCCACTTCATGTTCTTCGGGAAAATCGCCATCGTGAATGCGGACTTCCGTGTGCGCGTTGTGCTGAAGGCGGTTGAGCATTTCCAGTCCGCGGCGGCCGCGGGCGCGTTTGATGGGGTCGGAGGAATCGGCAATCTGCTGGATTTCCTTCAACACAAAACGCGGCACGACGATCAGGCCCTCCAGAAAGTGGGTTTCAATCAAATCGGCGATGCGCCCGTCAATGATGACGCTGGTGTCGAGCAGCAACAAATTGTCCGGTTTGTTTTGCGGCGCAAAACGGACATAGGGAATGATCAGTGAAAAATCCTCCTTGTTGCTGCGCATGGCGAGGATGATGCCGATGTAGCCGAAGCCCAGGAACAGTCCGAGCCGGATGAGCCAGCGGACATTTTCGGGGGCGTTTTCAAAAAGGCCGGAGTTGTCCACCAGCAGCGCAACGACGGTGCCGAGCAACAGACCGAACGTCGTGGCCGAAAACGCGCGGAGCGAAAAACCCTTGAGCATTTCGTCCACGGCAACCATCCACCCGCCAAAACCAAAGCCGAAGGCCATGCCGATCAAGCCGCTGTGACTTAGCCCGGTAAATTCCGGGCGCACCTGGCTGATGGCGTAACCGCCCGTCGTGCAGAGGCCGAGAAACAAAATCCGTATGGCCCAGAGTGGAGTCATGGTTCAGTGATGGGGGGTGTTGGTTGCCGTCGTCCCGCCCGGCGGGATGCGCAGCGGTTCGTGGTGCCAGAGAAAACGCCACAGTCCGAGCCGGTTCAAATTGCTCGATGCAATGTCGAGGTTGTTCGCGATGGCTTGCACGTTGGTGGCCAATTGTTCGTTCTGGAGCATGGTTCCAGCAAGACCTTTGCCAGATTGGATGTCGCTCAACAAGCTTTTCAACACTTCGGTCGAAGATTCAATGTTTTTCACCGCGGTGGTGATTTCCGTGGTGTTGGTTGCCAGCACGCCTTCAGCGGAATTGGCCAGGCGCATCAACTCCTGTGAAAAGAAAACGACGTTGCTGACGGCGAGGCTGGCCTGCGAACCGTTGGTGGCGATGAACGCGTTGATGTCGTTCACCGTGTTTATCGCCTGTTCGGAAAACGTGCGCATATTGTTCACGGCCGCGGAAAAATTGGTGAGCGTATTTTCGTTCAGCACGACGCGCCGCAAATCGGTGACCGAGTCGTCGACTTTTTTGACGGTTTCGTCCATGCGCTTGATAAACCCGGATGTCGAGCGCGCGACTTCCTGCAAATTAAACGGCTCCTGACAGACGACGTCCGCGCCGTCCTGCAGCAATGGCGGCGAATTCGTTGTGGGAACGATGGAGACGTATTGGTCGCCGAGAAAGCCGGATTGCTCGATGACGAAACGCGCGTCGTGGTAAATTTTGTCTTCTTTGTAAATGTTCAGGAGAATCGTCACGCTTTTGCCGTCATTGGCGAGTTTGATGTCGGAGACGCTGCCGACCTGCACGCCGGCGAGCAAAACGCCCGCGCGCGGCTTCAGGCCGCCAACATTGCCCGCGTGCAGGCGCAGTTCGTAGGTGCCGTGGAACAGGCTCGTGCCTTTGCTGAAATAGATCAGCAACACCGCCAGCAGCGCCAGCCCGATGAACACAAACAGGCCGACTTTGGTTTCCAATCGCGATTTATCCATGGCTCAAGGCAAATTTTCCTTCGGATCGGCGACGCCGTCAACGAATTGCCGCACCACCGGGTCCAACGAGTCAAAAATCTGGTCCGGCGTGCCGTTCGCGTAAATCTTTTTGTTGTGCAACATCAGCACCCGCTGGCCGACGCGCCGGGCCGTGCGCATGTCGTGCGTGACCACCACCGTCGTCACTTTCAGCCGGTCGCGCACGCGCAGGATCAACTGGTCAATGCTGTCGGACACAATCGGATCCAGGCCGGTCGTCGGCTCATCATAAAGCACGATCTGCGGTTCGTAAATGATTGCGCGCGCCAGTCCCACGCGCTTGCGCATGCCGCCCGACAGTTCGGCCGGATTTTTGTCTTCCGTGCCGGGCAAATCAACCATTTCGAGCGTTCCGGCCACGCGCCGGCCGATTTCCGCCTCGGTCAAATGTTCATGCCGGCGCAACCCGAACGCCACATTTTCCGCGACCGTCATTGAATCAAACAACGCCGCGCTTTGGAACAACATGCCGAATTTCCGTCGCACGCGCAGCAACTGGCGTTCGTTCATCGGCACGATGTTTTCGCCGTCAATCAACACCTCGCCCGTGTCCGGCTGCAGCAGGCCGATGAGGTGCTTGAGCAGGACGCTTTTGCCGCTGCCGCTGCGACCGATGATGGCGACGGATTCGCCATTTTCAATCTTAAAACCGACGCTGTCGAGGACCAGTTGCGCGCCGAAACTTTTTTGCAAATCCCGGACTTCAATCATAACAAACTCACCAGTTTGCCCATGACCAGCGTGAGGAAAAAGTTCGCGATCAGGATGGTGATGGAGGCGTAAACCACCGCCTCCGTGGTGGCCTGCCCGACGCCTTCTGCGCCCAGCCGGCACGTCATGCCCTTGTAACAGCCGATGAGCGCGATGACGCCGCCGTAAATGAATGCCTTGATCAGGCCGATGACCAGGTCCGACTGGTGCGTGTATTTGAGCATGTTCGCCCAGAGATAGGTCGGCTCGATGTCGAGCAAGTTCACGCTCACGAAATAGCCTCCCAGGATGCCGATGACGATGGCTTCCACCGTGAGCAGCGGCAGCGCAACGTGCGCCGCTATCAGCCGGGGCACGACCAGGTAATCCACCGGGTCGGTGGCCAGGGCGCGAAGCGCGTCAATCTGTTCCGTCACGCGCATCGTGCCGATTTCGGCGGCCATCGCCGCGCCGACGCGGCCGGCAACCATCAACGCCGTCAACACCGGGCCGAGTTCACTGCACATCGAAACGCCCACGACCGCGAGCGTGGCCGTGTCCATTTTGACCTTGTGAAACTGGAAATAAGTCTGCGCGGCCAGCACCATGCCGGTGAACGCGCCGGTGATAAGCACAACCGACTGCGATTTCACGCCGATGAAATAAGTCTGGTAGAGCAAATCGCGCCACGAGGCCCTCCCCTTGAGCAGCGACAAAACCGCCTCCCGAGCCAGCAAAGTGATCCGGCCCAGCTCGGCGAGCGCTTCGGTCACGCGTTTATTGGCAGTGAGCCTGAACATCACGGCCACAGTATCAAATTGGCGGGTTTTGGCCAGCGCTGGATTTAGCATTTCTTGACCGCCCCCGGCTGTTAAAAGTCCAAGTGATATTCAAAAAAAACCAGTGACAGTCATTGTGCCGCTTGCAAAACTGCCAATCATCACATCATGAAAAATCCATTTCCACTCATCGGTTCGCTTCCCAAAATCGGCATCCGGCCCGCCATTGACGGCCGGCGCAAGGGCGTTCGCGAATCGCTCGAAAAACAGGTCATGGGCATGGCCAAAAACGCCGCGAAATTTTTGGCCGCCAACCTGCGTTATCCAAACGGCAAGCCCGTCCAGTGTGTCATTGCCGATTCCTGCATCGGTGGCGTCGCCGAAGCCGCCGCGTGCGCGGAAAAATTCCAGCGCGAAGGCGTGGGTTTGTCGCTCACCGTCACACCGTGCTGGTGCTATGGCAGTGAAACCATGGACATGGACCCGCTGATCCCGAAGGCGGTGTGGGGTTTCAACGGCACGGAACGTCCCGGCGCGGTTTATCTCGCCGCCGTGCTGGCCGGTCACAACCAGAAAGGTCTGCCGGCGTTCAGCATTTACGGGCGCGACGTGCAGGATGGCGGCGACACCAGCATCCCGGCCGACGTTCAGGAAAAACTGCTGCGCTTTGCCCGTGCCGGTCTTGCCGCCGCCATCATGCGCGGCAAAAGTTATTTGTCGCTGGGCGGCGTTTCGATGGGCATTGCCGGTTCAATTGTGGACCAGCCGTTTTTTGAAAGTTACCTGGGCATGCGCGTTGAGTGCGTGGACATGACGGAATGTGTCCGCCGCATTAAAGAAAAAATTTATGACGAGCGCGAATTCAAACGCGCCTACGCCTGGACGCGGGCGAATTGCAAGGAAGGCAAAGATTGGAATCCGCCGAAATTGCGGCACGACACTGCGCGCAAGGATTGGGAATGGGAGACGGTCGTGAAGATGACGATGATTGCGCGCGACCTGATGATTGGCAATCCGCGCCTGGCCGAACTCGGCTTCGGCGAGGAAGCGCTCGGCCATAACGCCATCGCCGGCGGTTTCCAGGGGCAACGGCATTGGACGGACCATTTCCCGAACGGCGATTTCATGGAGGCAATGCTCACGTCGTCGTTCGACTGGAACGGCATTCGTCCACCGATGGTGTTCGCCACGGAAAACGACGCGCTCAACGGCGCGTGCATGTTATTCGGTTATTTGCTGACGAACACCGCGCAAATTTTTGCCGACGTGCGGACGTATTGGAGTCCCGACGCGGTCAAGCGCGTCACCGGCCACACCTTGTCGGGCAAAAGCGAAAACGGTTTGCTGCACCTCATCAACTCCGGCGCGGCCACGCTGGACGGTACCGGCCGGCAATCGCGCGACGGCCAACCAGCGATGAAGCCCTTCTGGGAAATCAGCAAGGAGGAAGCCGCAAAATGTTTGCAGGCAACTTCGTGGCCGGCGGCGGTTTGTGAGTATTTCCGCGGCGGCGGTTTTTCGTCGTGTTATTTGTCGCGCGGCGGAATGCCAATGACGATGTGCCGCATCAGCCTGGTGAAAGGCCTCGGCCCGGCGCTGCAAATCGCCGAAGGCTGGTCGGTGGATTTGCCGGCGAAAGTGCATCAGACACTCGACGAACGCACCAATCCGTCCTGGCCGACGACATGGTTCGCGCCGAACGTGACGGGGCTGGGGGCGTTCCGCGACGTTTATACGGTGATGAACAACTGGAGCGCCAACCACGGCTCCATCAGCTACGGCCACATCGGCGCGGACCTGATTTCGCTGGCCTCGATGCTGCGCATCCCGGTGGCGATGCACAACGTGTCCGGGGAAAAAATCTTCCGTCCGAGTTCGTGGAATCTGTTTGGCGCGCTGGAACAGCAGGCGGCGGATTATCTGGCCTGCCGGAATTTCGGCCCGCTTTACGGGTGAGCTTGTTTGGTGTCCACCCTCCTGCCGCGTCGTAGCCTCCGGCGAAGACAGGTCAGGGTGTGAGTTTATGTTTGGGCACGCTGAAGCCGTATCTATTCAATTAAACCACGGATGGACACGGATTAAGACAAGGCAAAAGGTCTCTTCAGTGAATTCGAAAGGCCTTCCTTATTGGTGAACTCATTTACATTGCTGAAATTCTTTCCCTATCCGTGTCCATCCGTGTCCATCCGTGGTTGAAAACTTTGAGCCTTGGCGTTTTTGTTGTTCAATCTTCGCGGTTAAAATCCGGCGCTGGCCGAAGTCTGCCGTTTGGTGTAATTCTTTCCGCGCGTGAGAAAACTAATCCAACGAACCGCGCCTGGCTTTTTCGTTTTGCTGCTGTTGCTGGTCGTGGCCGCGATTATTTTTCCGCAACCGTTTTTGTGCGTGGACAGCGGGCCGGTGAAGGCTGACGTGATTGTGGTATTGGGCGGTGGTTCGCACGAACGGCCGGAACGCGCGGTGGAACTTTTCAAGGAACACGCCGCGCCGCGCATCATCATCAGCGGGCTGGGCGATTACGAAATAAACCGGCGGCTGTTGATTGCGGCGGGCGTGCCGGCGAATGCGATTGAACTGGAAACCCGATCCCGCACGACAAGGGAAAATGCGCAGTTCACCGTCAAATTGCTCCGCGAACAGAAACCGAAGTGCGTCATCCTCGTTACGTCGTGGTATCATTCGCGCCGCGCGGTGGCGTGTTTCCGGCATTATGCGCCGGAGATAAGATTTTATTCGCGCCCGTCCTATTTTGCCTCTGCCCGCGCCGATTGGTCGCATAACCGCATCGGGCCTCGCGTCCGTCTGGAATACGCGAAACTGATCGGCTACTGGATTCGCTATGGAATTTGTCCATTCTGAACAGGACATTGTCCACCTGTGGCAGTGACCTTTGCAAAAATGGCGGCGCTCACCGAGCGCCGCTACAGTTATTGAAATTGGTTGCGGGGCCAGGATTTGAACCTGGGACCTTCAGGTTATGAGCCTGACGAGCTACCGGGCTGCTCCACCCCGCGATTCGGGATAAGTAATATGTTCAACACCAGCAGCCAGCGCAAGAAGTTTCGGCTCCTGTTTTGAACAGCATTACGGCATCACAGGTTCAAATCCAGCCCCCGCAACCAATTTTTCAAAAGAAATTGGGGCATCTGGTGTTACTGACACAGTCCTGACACAACAAGTGGCTGAATCCGAAAGCGCAAAAGTGAAGTTCCCAAAGCGCATCAGACACCGTGGCCGCGTTCCTCAACTCATACAAAATAATGCCGTTTGCCTTTGCGAATTGCTCAGCGCCACTTTGATAACGGTGTTGCGGAGTTGGTCTGCACAGCTGAATTTGCCGAGAATTTCCCGGCAGGCCGGGGACAGATGGAATTTCTCGTTGGCCCGAAAATCCGCCACAAGCTCTTTCACCTTTGCAAAGGCTGCATCAAACCCGGCTGGCATGGTGGAATCCAGTGTGCACCTGAGCGGCGGCGGCGTCAATCCCACCGGAGCCATTCAATTTATCGAAACGACCTTTCGCTAAGGAGGGACACCCACACACGGACAGCGAACGCGATTTTGCCCCCTCCACCCCGACACCTGGTGGTGACGGGTCGCCGCGAAAAATGAGAGCCCTCATTTGCCGGACGCTGGCCACGAGGAGACGGGTTCCGGTAGTTGAGACGCCATTTGTCTCTTGCGCAGCATCCGCAGAGTGCTCGCCTTAAACGGCAGCAGCAGCAACGCGCCCGCGATAATAATCGTCATCGTCGTGGGCTCGGGGACAGGGACATACTCAAAATTGGGGCCGAAGATTGGCGTGGTGTATGAAATCGTGGATAAATCGAGGGTGCTGTTGTTGTCGTATTTGTAGCCGTCAAAAGTAATGTCAGGGGCGGCACCCACTCCACTATCTGCTGTATAGCCTATGGCGCCATTGCCGGCCGTGTAGAGGCCGACTACTGCATACTCAACCCCTGCCGTCAACGAAACCGGTGTAATTGGTTCGTAAAGGAAACCGCCGGCTGCTGTCGAGGAGCTTGTGATCGTTGCGCTCGCGAGCAGAGTTTCGGTCAAGACGTTGTACAGACCGACGGGATTCCCTGCGCTGGATCCGGGCTCAACGTAGCTGAGCGCTGTGACCGAGATTGGGGTGGTCGGCGTGAAGAACTCCCCATCGTTGCCCGTCGGCTCACTTCCGATTGAATTCAGAACAAGGGGAGAGAAAGCAATGTTGTCCGCCTGCGCCACACTCAACATGCCAGTGAATAAACCTACAGCGCATAAGCCTACAGCCAATGAGTTGAAACGAGTTTTTTTCATACTGTTCTTCTGCTTGTGACCTCGCACAAAGCGATCTCTGGCTCGACGTCCAAGCCGGAACTCATTCTTTCAGGCTAATCCGACATTTCCCATATGGCCTTACATCCCACGTTCATCCGGACGATTCAGTCTCATTGACCAACATCGTATCAGCTCTGCCAGTGCCATCAAGCTTTTCTGGATCCCTGACTCCGCCGCCACCCCGCCCAGACGGTCGGCCAAAAAAAGAGAGTCCTCATTTGCCGGACACGCGCCACTAAAAAGGCCAATGCCGCCCGGCGCGCTGGCCAAGTCATCGTCATTGACCCGAACTGGCGCATCATCCACCTCGACGCCCTAAACTGGGAAATCCAGTACCAGGGAAAGTTCCACGGCTATTACGGGAGACTTTTAAGCGCGTTCCAAGCCCTGCCCGCTAAAATGCTCGCCGCCGAGGTCAAAGGCTCGTTAAAATAAATCTGGGAAACTCAGGCGGCCATCAATGAGCGGATTACCGGAGGTGCCAGAATACGCCGCGCAAGCAAATTACGACCGATTACTCCCGGCTGTGAAATCTGATATGGCAAAATGGTGTCGGGACACCCCCCGGTGCCCGTCGCCTCCCGAACGCCGGACCAAATCAAATTAAAAACGCAAATTCTGCCCATTAGGAGGCGGTTCAGGAAGTTCGTGACTCTGCTCCCGCTCCGAAATTCAAATTTCTGGGTTAGCCCTGATTCTCTCTGGATACCACCAATACGCGCGGGACTCTGCCGCGCGCGGGCCGGCCGGGACCCGGCGTTGACGCCACAGCAATACCCCATCCGCCTCGGTAAGAAGTCAGCGGAAAGCGTCGCGCTACCCCAGGCAGGCGGACCGCGTCACCGTCCTCGGTCTGAAGAATGGGCACATTACCTCTATCGCCTTACTGCCGAATCAGGCCGGGTTTCGCCAGGCATTGGGGCTTTGGCAATGCCGGGTGCAGTTATCCCAGCAGATGGTGCACCTCCTTCAGCTTCGCCACGATGTTGATGTCAGCCTTGCAGGCGGGCATGCAGTCTCCGCAGGCAATGCAGGCTGAGCCATCCTTGGTAAGCGTCCTGTATTCGGCCCGCGCCCGTGAAAGTTCGTGGTAGTCGAGTGCATAGCGTTCGTAGCGCAGGATGTCGGCAATCGCGATGTGTTCCGGGCAATATGAGACGCAGTCGGCACAGAGCAGGCAGGTCAACCCCTTGTTGTAGGCCGCCAGCAGACCGAGGGTCTCCCGGTCGCTGGAACTCAGGGTGCTCTGACGTGCCGCACCGAAGTTTTCCTGCAACTGGTCGAAATTGTTCGTGGCGATGACGGCCGCCGTGAGGTTGGGGTTGGACATCAGCCATTTTACCATCGCCGCGCCGGGCGTGCTGCCGCTGAAGCGCGGTTCGGCCAGCAGGGTCTGGAACTTTTTGTCCGTGGCCGCCCGTCCCACTCCGCCCATGGTTTTCATGGCGATGGTGCCGAAATCCTTCTTTTTGGCCAGCGCCAGCACGTCTTCCAGTTCCTGCTTGTCGCCGTAGGTGTAGAAAAACTGGGCGGCTTCGTAGGGCGAATGTTCAATGAGGTAGGTGACGATGTCGTAGGCCATGTCGCCGCCGATGTTGTTGTAATGATGCTGGGAAATGGCGAGGTGCTTGACCAGTCCTTCCTTTTTCAGCCGCTCGTAGGCCCGGACCATTCCCATGTCTGTCTTCGCCTCATTCAGCGAATGGTAGCCGAAGTGGAACTTGAACACGTCGTAATACCCCACGCCCGAGAGCGCGACAGCTTGTTTTACAAATTGATAGTGCTGTTCCTCGTCAATGCGGCCGTGCATGTGGTCGCCACCGACGCGGTCCACCGTGATTTCCAGATAATATGACTCGCGCGGCTGACTCTTGATCGCTTCGGGCATGTTTTCGGAGGTCCAGCGATGGCCCTTGTGCCAGTAGTTCACCCCGGACTTGACCGCCAGCGGGATCACGGCGGGACTCCAGTCGGACGCCCCCACCAGCGTGCTGATCTCCAGTCCGGTCCGCCCGTAACGACGCCGCGGCAGCAGGCCCGTGGTCGCTGCGGCGGAAACGGTCAACTCTCCCAGGCCGGAGAGCGCAACGCCCATTGCACCCGTTGCTCCAACCCGGATGAAATCCCTCCGGGTCAGTCCTTTTGTCTCTTTGCTGTCGTCATTCATAATGATGTGCTCCTCACGAGTGTCCAAAAGCTCTTGCCGCCAAACCGGGAAGTTCTCCCGGTTGTATTTTGCATTTTGGGACTTTTGGTTAACCGGTTTAGTTAAGCCTTTTTGGGGTTGAGTTGCAATCCCCAGGAACCAGGTCGCTGCTGATTGCAGAAAAAGCAATAGCCAAATATCTGTATGGCCCTGGCGTCACAAAGGATATTGATGAAGGCGGAATATGGTGTCAGAAAGCCGCTGACCAAGGAGATGAAGCTGCCAAAGAGGAACTGGCAAAGTTGAACAGCAATCCTTGATTCAGATATGTGGGGCGAGTGTGCACCGGAAATGGGTTAGCGTCAATTTTCCGTCTTAATTCGCTTGCGAGACGACCGTGAGCGTTGACCGAAAATCCACCGGCAGCAACTTTGGTTGCACGCTGCGTTGTGCATTTTTATCCCATTCCTTTTCCCAATCATCCAGCGACGGCACCGTGACTTCCGCCTTCGCATGGCTACGGCGGGACAAGTCGGCGTGTTTCGAGCAGGCATGATGCACCGCCTTGGAATTGTGCCCCAACGCCTGCTGTGCGAACCGTTAAAGCTGCCTGATTACCTATTCGATTTTATATCCCAGTTCCCGGAATCGCTGGAGCTTGTAAATCAGCGCCCGACGGCTGATGCCCAGTGACTTGGCGGTTTCGGTGCGGTTGGACTTGTGCAGGCGCAACGCCTGCATGATGGCCTGCCGCTCGATTTCCTCCAGCCGTTCCAGGTCGCCGGCTTCGGCGGTTGCGGGTTTGTCCGCGGCGTCGCGCACGCGCGTGGGCAGATGTTCCGGCAGAATCAGTTCGCTGCGGGAAAGCAGAACCGCCCGTTCCATCGCGTTGCGCAACTCGCGCACGTTGCCGGGCCAGGGATAGCGTTCCAAACAGGCTGAGACCGTATCCGAAAACCGCGCGCGGCCCTGGGTAAATTCCTCAATGAACCGGCCGGCCAGCGGTAAAATATCCTCGCGCCGCTCGCGCAGCGGCGGAACGTTCAGCTCCACCACGTTCAAACGGTAAAACAAGTCCTCGCGAAAACGGCCGGCTTTGACTTCATCGTCGAGAACGCGATTGCTCGCGGCCAGAATGCGCGCGTTGGTGTGAATTTCGCGGTTTGAACCGACGCGCTGGAAGCACCCATCCTGCGTCACGCGCAGCAGCTTGGCTTGCAGCGGCGGCGACATCTCGGCGATTTCATCCAGGAGAATGGTGCCGGCGTTCGCCTGTTCAAAACGGCCGAGGCGCTGGGCGTGGGCGCCGGTAAACGAACCCTTTTCGTGCCCGAACAATTCGCTTTCCAAAAGGGTTTCAGGAATCGCGGCGCAGTTGACCTTGACGAGGGGACCCGCCGCGCGCGGGCTCCACGCGTGGATGACGTCGGCCACGATTTCCTTTCCGACGCCACTTTCACCAGTAATCAATACGCGGGTCTCGGACGGGGCAATCAGCGAAGCGTCGCGGAAGATGGCCTGCATGAGCGGGCTGCGGGCGACCACAAAATCCGGCAACGGCTGCTCCCGGCTGAGGTGCAGCGGGGCGGATTCGGCGATGCCGATGGCCTGGCGGACACAGGCCATCAGTTCATCCAGATCAATCGGCTTGGCCAGATAATTCACCGCGCCGTCGCGCATGGCGGCGACGGCATCGCGGACGTCGGTGAACGCGGTGACGAGCAGGACGGGCAGGGTGGCGTGTTCCTGGCGCGCCAGCCGCAAGGTCTCCAGTCCGGAAAGTCCCGGCATCCGCACGTCGGAAATCATCATGTCGAATTTTCCGGTGCGTAGCGTTTCGAGGGCGTGCTGGCCGGAATCCGCCGTGACGGTTTCCAATCCCTGGGTGCGGAGGAAGGTGTTCAACAGGCTGCGCTGCCCCGGGTCGTCATCCACGATGAGGATGCGCGGCGATTCGGCGGGTTTTTTACGCAGTTCAGTTGCCACGAGGCAAGGCTAGACGATTGCGCCGGTTGCCAAAAGAAATTTTAGTGGGGCGAGGCTGCTGACGAGCCGGCTCGAGGGGACGATCACCCCGCCGAAATTTTCAGGCCGTGAGTTTCAAGTGGGTGATGCAAAAAAGGGCGCCCTTGGGTTCATTGGCCAGGCATTCGATTTCCCAACCGTGCGCCAAAATGATCTGCTGGACCACGGCCAATCCCAGCCCGGTGCCCTTTTGATTGGTCGTGAAGTAAGGCTTGAAAATTTCCTGGCGGCGTTCGGGCGGAACACCGGGGCCGTCATCACCAACCTTCACGGTCGCCTCGGAGGCGCTAATCTGCTGCGTCACAATTTGGATCCGGCCGTTCTCGCCCACCGCCTGAATGGCGTTGAGCACCAGGTTGAACAGCGCCTGGCGGAGTAATTGTTCGTCCGCCTCGATGGTCATCGGTTCGCCCTTCGTTTCCAGCCGGATTTTCTTTTCCTCGATGTCGTAAGCCAGCGCGTGCACGACCTCGTTCACAACGGAATCCAGCGCCAGCTTTGCGCGGCGGACTTCGCGCGGACGCGAATAGTTGATGAATTCGTTCAATTGGGCGGTCACCTTGTCGGTCTCGTCCACGATGGCGCGAACTTTTTCCCGGATTTCCACCGGGGCTTCATTTTGTTTCGAAATCATCTGGGCCATGCCACGGATGATGTTGAGCGGGTTGCGGGTTTCGTGCGCCAGACCCGCGGCGGCCAGGTTCATTTCCCGGAGGTGTGAATTCAATTCGCTGGCGCGGATGAGGCGGATCTGGAGTTCGGCGGACCGGGTCACGCTGCGCCAGGCCAGTCCCGAGCCGACGACCGAAACCGCGGCCAGGATGGCAATCATGGCCCGCAGCCAGAGATCATGGTCAAAGGCCTCGTGGAGTGTCCGGGTGGACATGACGATGACAAAACTGTGCACGCCCTGTTTTTCACGGATGGCCTGGTATTCCTCCTCGCTCATCCAGCGGGGGCGGCCAAAGCGGGAACGGAAGCCGCCTTCACGGGGGCGCATCCGGTTCGTGTCATTGTCCGGTGGAGGCGGCAGAGGTTCTCCGGGACCAGCGGCAAAATTGGTCGGATTGTCACCGGGCGGGGGTCCGGGCGGCGGTTCATGGGGTGGCCCACCCAGGCGGTTGGTGGCGGCAAAGCGATTGGTAAAATCCTGCCGGGACAGGATGATGGGCAGGTTGGTGCCTTCGATGTCGTAGGTGAGATTGGTGCCCAGGTCCACCGGATTCACGAGGGTGACGGTCTGCGCATTCCATTTTTCCGTCGTGCCCGCGGCGCCCCGGGCTTGAAGATCAATTCCAGTCCCGGCGGAAGCGACCATCTCGCCCGCGGCGTTCAACAGCGCGATGCCGTCCAATTCCGCCTTCTCCTGCCGGACCAGTTCCGTCAACGAGGCTTCGAGCCGTTCCTTGGAAACCACGCCGCCAAAACGGCGCTGCGACCGGAGCACGATGCCGAGGGTGGTGGAAATGTCCTTGGCCCGGTTGACGAGCGCAGCGCGGGCTTCTTCCCGGACGCGCAGGTGCTCGGCCAACTGCCAGGCAACGACCAGCACCCAGACTCCCAGCAGGAGTCCGTAAAGCAAGGTGCTGCGGCGGTTCAATTCCATAAATTTCGTTCCGGCAGGCAACCGTCCCGGAAAAACATGATGCGTCCTACGGATTTTTTTTCACCGGCACCCGTTCCAGAAACCGGTTCAGTTCCTGTTCGGAAATCGAGTTGGTGATGAGCAGGGATTGACGGGTTTCGCTGCTGGAAAGCGCGGCCAGTTGTGACGGCGCGACAACAATATGCGGCGTCAGGAAGATCAGCAACTCATCCTTGGTGTTTCTTTTGATGCTCTCCTTGAAAAGATTTCCGAGGATCGGAATGTCGCCAAGGAATGGAACCTTGCTTTCGTTGGAGGATTTGGTGTTCGAGATGAGGCCGCCGATGACGACGGTCTGCGCGTCGGGCGTAACGATGACGGTGTTGGCGGAACGGATGTTGATATTCGGCGCATACACGGGAGAGGACCCCACCAGGCTGCTGCCATACGCAATCACCTGCCCCGGGGTCGAGGTGTCCACGGCCGAAGTTTGTGGCTGGAGGATCATTTCCACCAGGCCGTTGGCCCCGATGAACGGTGTGACTTCCAGAATAATGCCCACGTTTTGGTAGGATCCGTTAATCGTTGGAATGGTGGTGCTGCTGTTGCCAACCGAGGCATAGGCCACCCCGCTGGGCAGGTAAATCTCCTGGCCGATGACGATTTGTGCGAGCTGGCCGTCGCGCGCGAGGATGGACGGGCGCGACAGCACCTGCGCCTTGCCAGCGGCGGCGATGGCGCGCAGCGTTGCCTGAAAATCCGAACCGACAATCTGGTAAAAGCCGCCACCCGTACCGGTGCCCGGCGATAACGACCCGAACGGACTCGGCTGACCGAGCGCGTTGAAATTGGTCACGACCGTGTTCAGCCCGGACAACCCGAAGACGTCGGCCGCACTGCTGCTTATCGCTTGATTATTGGCCCAGCCGCCTTCGACGCCGATATCCGAGGAATTGTTGTGCTGCACTTCGAGGAAGACGACTTTGATGAGCACCTGCGGCTTGGGCAGGTCGAGGTTGTTGATCACCTGTTTGATCTGTTCCGCCGTTTGTTCGTCGGCGATGACGATGATGTTGTGCGTATCCGGATCAACGGAGATGACTGCGCTGCCCACCGTGCCGTTGTTATTGTATTGGCCGCCACTCGAACTGCTGCTGTAGTTGTTGCGGTTTGCGCCACCCCCGCCAAAACCGCCGAATCCACCAAAACCGCCAAAACCGCCGTATCCACCGCCGCCGCCGGTGCGTTGTTGCGCGTGAATTTCAATCGTGGCGCAGAGAAGAAAAATCAAAGTCCCGCCCAGATATTTTTTGAACGATGTTGTTTTCATAATTTATGCTGGTGTTTAATGGTTCATGTCAATTCCGTCAGAACGCGGCGCCCGTGCCACCCACGCCGCGGGTGGTCCCGGTACCGAAGCCGGTGGTGCTGCTGGAGGATGAATTACCGGTGGTGGTGGCGTTTTGGGTTTCGCGATTTTGCAACGCGCTGTTCTGCGATGAAGAACCCATGCCGCTGCGCGAGGAGGTGCTGTTGTTCTGGAACATGTTTTGCAGCACGGTCAACGCCTGCTGCGGGTCGCCGTTGTCCATGTGATACACAAAGACCTTTTGGTCCCGAGTCGAAGGCACATCGAGCTGTTCCATCATCCCGGCGATTTCCTGCATCAAATCCTTGGAGGCGGTCACGACGACGGATGAAGTGCGCGGGTCCGCCACGGCGACGACCTGCGTCTGCTTTTGGACCCGGGAGTTTTGACTGTTGTTGCCGGACGCATTGCCGCCAACACCGCCACCCCCAAAGCCACCAAAGCCGCCGGCACCACCACCGAAGCCGCCGAAGCGGCCAAATGGCCCGCCACCGAACCGGAACGGCGTCTGGACCTGGTTGCCCGAAGTGCCGCTGCTCGACGGGAAAATCTGGCTCAACTCACTGGCCACGTCGGCCGGGCTGGCGTGGCTCAAATGAAACACCCGGATTTCCGTTTCCCCCTCGGCACTGTTGTCAATCGCCCGGATGATTTCGGTGAGATGCCGGATGTTCGACTGCGTGTCGGTGACCACAATCGAATTGCCGGCTTCATTGGCGACAATCGTTGCCTGGGGTGAAACGAACGAAGACAAATCCGTCACCAATTGCCGGGCTTCCACGAAGCGGATGGGGATGATTTGCGTGACGATCTCGGCGTTGTTCGGAATGCTGTCCGGGTCGTTGCTGGTCTTGACGGGGATGTTCCGCGTCTTCGCGTCGTTCTTGTCCAAAATCGTCAGCGTCCGTCCGTCGCGGATCGCGGCGTAACCGTTTTTGTTCAGGACGGCATTGAGCAGGTCCACCGCTTCATTCCGGGTCATGGGATGGCTGCTGATGACGCTCACGTTGCCCCGGACCTGCGTGTCCATCACGATGATGAACCCCGCGGCATCACTGAGATAATTCAGGACCATCTCCAGTGGCGCATTGCGAAAGTTCAAACTCAATTCGTCAAAATTCGTACCGATGGTCGGCGCGAGGGTGGAATCCTGCACCACGGTTGGAATGACCGCCGCCGTTGCCGGTTTTTTCGGTGTGGTTGGTTGAACGCCCGTCGTTGGCGCGGCCGACTGGCTGGCCGCCGGCTGTTCGTTCATCGCGCCTTCATCCGGTGGCGGGACGATTATCTCCGGTGGCGGCGGGGCGGGAGCGACCGCGGCATTGTTGTCGTCCGGTGTTCCGCCCGGGGCTGGCTGCGCGGCCGCCGACATGAGCAGTCCCGAAACGCACAGCGTCACGAGGGTTCGTAGAATCAAGGTTTTCATTTTAATTCCTGTTCTCTTTGTTGCATGAGTTTCTTAAGGACATCATTGGGTTCACTGCCGGAGCCTGTAGCCGCGCCGGCCGCGGGGGTCTCGTCCGTCGCCGGCGTTTCATTCCCGGTCGTGGCGGCCGGCAATTCGTCTGACTCGGCCAGTTGCCATTCGCCTTTACCGGCCTGCCGCATCTGCGCGCCCACCTTCATTTCCACCGGCTTGCCGGCGGCCTCCAGCTTGACGCCGCGCAGCGTGATTTCCACCACCTTGTAACCGGCAATGACTCCGTCCGGGGAAAGGACCTTGCGATAGCCGGAGTCGTTCCCGTCAAAGAAGGCGAGCATGCCCTGCCGGCAGCTCATCGTGCCGACCAGCGCAAAGTAGGGCGCCGACGGGGAGGTTGAGCGTCCGCGGCTGTGCGGCGCACGCGCATAACGGTTGGGATCAAAAATATTCCGGTCCACGATGATCTGGAACGACGAATAATTCGTGGCGGCGGGGGTGTTGGTCGTCTGCGCGGCGGTCGGCCGGCCATTGGCCAGGAGCGCCCCGAGTGCGGCGAGCACGGCGGCCGTCCGGAGCGCATTTTGATTTTGTCGTGCCAGGTTCATGGTTTGGATTGGGTTTGCGAAACGAGCACCAGCCCGCTGATTTGCAGGTCGAGGGTGAGTTGCTGGCCGGTGTTGTCGCGGGTGCTAAACTCCACCGATTCAAGTTTGAACGCCATCGGATCTTTTTCGAGGTCGTAAACAAACCGGCTGAGTGTGCCGAGGTCGCCGGCAGCCTCGAGGCGGCAGTTGAGCGTGAGGTAGTCCGGCGAATCGTTGTTCCACTGGGGCGTGATGCCGATGACGTCGGCGCCGCTCTCCCGGGCCCAACTGTCAAAGGCCTTGAGCGTCTGCTGCTCCGCCAGCGAGGGATTCTCCGGCAGGGTGTTCGTGCGCATCTGGTTCCAACGGCTGCGGAGGCCGGCCTCGCGCTGGATCAACCGCCGGCCGTTTTTCACCTGCGCGCGCAGTCCGATGACTGTTTTCGCCCGCGTCTTCCACCATCCGAACATTGGTTCAATGACCACCTGGTCGGCCGCGTAAAGCACACCCACCGCGATGGTCAGCACTATCAACAGTTGCTGGCGGTTTTCAATTTTCATTGCCGCCTCCTTTGTTCCAATGAAAGTCGAACGTGAATTGCATCGGCGATTTGCCGCGGATCTGGTCCACCTTCAAGTCGGTCACGCCGTCCGCCGCGCGCAACTGGCTCAACATCCGCAGCAGGGCGGCGTTGTCCCGCGCCGTGCCGGAACAGTTCACCACGTTGCCGTCGCGGATTTCCACCGTCTTGGCCGTGACGGCGCCGTCCTCGGGGAACGCCGTCGTGAGCTGCTTTAAAATGCTCAGGCTGCGGAACGACTCGTCAAACCACGGACGGTATTTCTGGATTTGCTGCTGGATGCCGTCCAGTTCCCTGACCTTGGCCGACATCCCCGACCATTGCGAACGCAGCCGGATGAGCTGGATTTCCTGGAACAAAAACAATCCGCCGACAATGGCGACGATGCCGGCGGCCGTCGCGCCGGCGGAGCGCAGCCGGCTGGAGGAATACTTCGTGATGATTTGCTGCAAGGTCGTCGGTTTGGGCGGCAGGAATTCGAAGGCCGGCGTTTGTCCCGTCAGCAGCCGGGCGGCCAGGCTGAAGGCCGGGGAAATGGGCGCGTCGGGTGGAAGCTGGATGCCGAATTCGTCCGGTGAATACTTCGTAACCGGTTCAACAGTCAGGCCTGCCGGTTCAAACCGCAATTCCATTTCGTCGGCCAGTTGCTGCGCCAGGTCGTGCGGGCCGAAGATGCGGATGCGGCGGACGGATTCGCGCAGTCCGGCGGGCAACTGCCCGAGCGTGATGCGGACTTCCCGCGCGACGAAGCCGGGGTGGAGGGTGCGCCGCGAGCCTGCGTTTTCGATGGCGCCTTCCAGCGTGCGGAGGGCCGCCACGCCGCCGCCGCAGGTGATTTGCAGGGACACCTGGCTTTCGCCGATGGCCAGGGCCAGCACGCCGTTGGAGGTCTCCGCCGCCGGGGGCTGCAAAGCGGTCAATCCGGGCGAAAAGCTGATCGGTTTCAATCTTGCCGCCGCCAGGACCTGTTCCAGTGACGTGAGCTGACTGTTGAGGATTCCCGCCAGGGTCACGTGTTGTTTGCCGGCCGGCAACGGGCAGCGCGAATGGGCGAGCCGCAACGTTGTGACGTCGCACGGAAATCCGCGTTCCGCCTCCAGTTGCAACAGGCTCGCGGCATCCTCCGCCGGCAGGGGCGGCAATTCCGTCTGCGCCGTGAGTGTCCATTTCAATGGCACACCCACCACGCAGCGGCGTTCGCGCACGCCGGCGGCGTCGAGGTGGTTGCGGATTTCGCGTCCGACCAGTTCGGGCGCCGCCGTGAGCGGGTCGAGCGAGAGGGTCGCCGAGAACGACTGCTGAAGCTGGAGGGAGCCGTTGGTGCGGCGGAGCACGACGCCGTCGAGGCAGCTGCCATCGAGGTTGAGGCCGAGCAGGCCCGTCAACTTTTTGCGCCTCGGAAAATTGATTTTCAGAACCGGGTTCATGGCGTCTCCTTCGTGACCCAGGTGGTGCGGGCCTTTTCCCCGAGTGCCCAGCCGAGCCGGCTGAGGTCCTGGCGGTAAATGATTTTGGGCGCGCCTTCGCTGATGTCGAAAACGAATTTCACCCGCCGGTAGCCGCGCCCGAACGGGCCGACCGCCGCGATGTCCGCCGTGAATTGAAAACTTTGCGTGGTGATGTAGTCACGGGGAGCGTTCCTCAAGGCTTGAACGACCGCGTTGTTGCTGCCGAGCGCATCCACGATCCAGGAAATGGCGTTGAGGTTGTTGGGGTTTTGCTGGCGGTAGGTGACGAGCGTTTGCGCCGCGCTTTGCGCCGTGTCCTGGTCAATGCCCAGTCCCATGAACAACGCCTCCATCACGGGTGCGCCGGCGGTGTTGATGTTCAGCAAACCGTTGGTGTAAAGATTGGTGGTGTCGGTGATGCCATAGGCGACTTGCCCAAACTCGGCCGAGGTCATTCCGCTGACCAAATAGAATCGCAATAAATTATTGAAGGTGGGCGCGGTTGCTCCGCCACCGCCACCGCCACCGCCGCTGCCGCTGGTAAAACCAAGCCGGGTCATGATTTGAGTGGCGCGCGCGGAGCCAAACGTTGACTGTAACAAGGACCGCAGTGTGCCCCGGCTGTTCACATTGGTGAGCATGGTGCCGTCGGAGTGGAAATCCGGCTGGCGGCTGTAAACGGTGACGTATTCAAACAGGCCCGGATCCAGCGTGCCATTGCCGTTCAGGTCCTTTTCGTTGATGTCGAGCACGCCGTTGCGATTGACATCTTCTCCAACCAGCAGGTCAACGGTCGCGCCGTACACCAGCCGCAATTCGTCCACCGTTTCGAACAGGGAGTTTTTGTCCGCGTACCCCAACGACGAGTAATTAAGCGAATAGGCGCCGCTGCCGTTGGTGTTGCGCCAATCCACAATCGCGCTGGCGAAATCGAGCGTCATGTTGGGCAGATAGGAAAGCGCGTTGGTGCCGGCGCGGTTCAAATTCAATTTGGAGGCTTCGTCAACGAGACCGAAATACGGTTCGGTGGAAAGCGTGCCGGCTGGGTCGCGGCCGATGAGCCAGAAATGCGCGTCGCCCACCGGCACGGCTTCGCAGGAAAACTGGGTGTTGTTGGGCACCGCGCCATTCGTGGCAAAGTTCGAGAGCACATAACCGACGTAACGCGCCGCGCCTTCGATGGCCTGTTCCGCCGCGATGCCGGTGGCGCGGTTGTCCGAGGCGCGGAGTTCAAAGGTCATGGAATTCGCGAAATAAAGCGCGATGGCAACGAGCCCGATGGAAATCCAAAGCACGAGAATGAGCACCGATCCGCCTTCGCTGCGCTTCGGCGACACGAGGGCGTTTTCGCGCCGGTCATTCGATGGCAATTTGGATTGGTGCAGTTTCATTTCAGGTGTTCGTGCGCGATTGCGAATCAATCGGCACCAGGATTTGAATCGGCTGCGGGCGCGTGTTGTCGCTGTTGTTTCCCGCCATCTGGATGAGGACCCGGACGGCGACCGGCAGGTTGGTGTTGGCCGTGGTTGTGTCGGTGGTGTCCCAGGCATCAAGCCATTGCGTGCCGTCGAAACATGAAAACTTGATGTTTTCGACGCCGCTCAACAGCGGCTGGTCCTGGATGTCCAGCGTGGTCGAGCTCAACAGATTGCGCGTGACACTGCGGACGAGGTCCTTGCCGGCGGCGGTGCGGGTGGCGGGGTCTTTCAATTCGTAGGTGACCCGTTGGATGTCGCCCCATGGTTCGTTTTCATGCAGTGCGCCGGTGGCGGTGAATATTTCGACGGCCACGGGCAGACTGAGGCCGAGGCTGGTCACATTGCCGGCCTTGAAATCGCCGGTCAAAACGCCGTTGGGCTCCGGCGGCACGGCGCATTGCAGGTCGCGGCGCAGGATGGTGAGCGCCTGGTCCACGGGCGTGGCGTCATCCACTGCGGCCTGGGTGACCTCGCGCAGGTGCAGGGCGCTGAAAAGCACGGCGTTGATGGCCACCAGCACGATGGCGGCGACGCCCACCGCCAGGATCATCTCGATGAGCGTGAACGCCATCGAAGTGCGAAGTGCGAAGTGCGAAGTGCGAAGTGAATTCGGCAACGAAACCGCACTCTGCCGGCCAATAAGCCACTGGTCATCGGTCACCAGCAATTTATTCCTGGAGGGGTTGATTTTCATTGGTGCAAACCCATCGTCGTGGTCAGCGTTTGCGGATTGGCCAGCGTGCTCAGTTTCACGGAATAATCACGGCCCTGGGCGGAATACTTCACTTCCGCGGTAAGCAGTTCCATGGCGTCCACCGGCCAGTTCTGGCTGGTCAACGTCCAGCGGAATTCCTGCGCGCCTTCGGTGACGGTTCCGTTCAGCGTGCCCGTGTTCCAGTTGGTCAGCACGATGCTTTCATTTAAAATGCGGTCCGCCACGCGTGCCGCCACGCCTTTGCGGGCGGCGACCACGCCGGCGAGGCTGGCCAGGTGCAGCGCCTCCACGGCCGCCGGAATCACGATGGCCAGGAACAACAACGCCGCCAGCACCTCGGCCAGCGTGAACGCGGATTCGTGGTGGGGTCGGCGCGCTGCGCCGACCGCGCCGCGTTCAGCGGCGCAATTTCCGCCCGCTGCACGCGGGCGGGGACACCGCAGCGCAGCGTCCCTACCTTTATTTGTCGGTGTCCCGGATTTCATAGCCCATGCGGTTGCGCGCTTCGACCAGCCAGAGCGCATTGCCCCTGGCGTCAGTGAGGCGCAACGTTTGCGGACTGTTTTCATCAATGGTGCCGTCCGCCAAAAAACGGATGGCCGGCAGGTTCTGGAACGTCGTCAGGCCGGTGGCCCCGACATTCAGGACTGCAATCCGCACATTTTCGTCGACCGTCAGATTTTCCGCCTTCGGGTCGCCGCCCGACGGGGGCGTTTCCGCAGCCAGCCCGTAGGCGCCCTGTTTTTCGTCCACCCAAAGCATCATCGGCAGGCCTTCCGAAACCGCGCGGCTCTGGCCGGCGTGCATCAGCGCGAAGAGCCGGCGCGCCTCGGAATCCAGGGCGCGGCCGCGGATGAAATTCGACATGGCCGGCGCCACGAGCGAGGTGATGACGACCAGCAGCGCCAGGACGAGGAGCAGTTCGACCAGCGTAAAGGCCATGGCGTGACGTGTGACGTGTGACATGTGACGCGTCATACGTGCATCATCCTCGCCACTCGCCACTCGCCACCCGTCACTTTGATGTCCAGTTGCCAATGTCATCCTCCGATCCTTCCTTGCCGTCCGGCCCGACGGACAGCAGGTCATAGGAATTCTGGTTGTGTTTGCCGGGATAGTAATAAAGGTAGTTGTTGCCCCACGGATCTTGCGGGACTTTTTCCAGATACGGTCCGTGCCAGTTTTTGGCGTTGTTGGGCTGTTGGAGCAAATCCTGCATGCTCTTGGGATAATAACCGTTGTCCACCTCGAACGCGTCGAGCGCGGTCTTGATGGCCGAGAGGTCGGCGCGCACGGCCGTCTGGCGCGCCTGTTCGCTGCGGCCCACCATTTTGGGAATCACCAGCGCCGCCAGGATGCCGATGATGGTGATGACCAGCAGCATTTCGACGAGGGTGAAGGCGGACGAGTGACGCGTGACCGTGCGCCGGATCACATGGCTGTCGGAGAGGCGAGTTCCACGAGCCCCCAAAATTTTGCGCGATTGGTTGGTCAGGGACTCGCAGAGCTCGCCCCGCCGAAGGTTTTGGATTTTAATTTTCATAAATTTCGCGGTTTTACTTGATGTAATCCTGCAACGAGAACACCGGCAGCAACATGCCGATGAAAATGATGCCGATGAACCCGGCGATCAAAAAAAGCATCAGCGGTTCGGCAAAGGCCACCGCCGTTTTTAGGTGCCGGTCCAGGTCCACCTCGGTGACGCTTGCGATGCGGACGAGTTCCGTGTCGAGTTTGCCGCTTTCCTCGGCCACGGAAATCATTTCCAGGACGGAACCGGGGAAGAGGTCCTTGCAATCCGCCAGGCTCTGGCCGAGCCGCCCGCCTTGCTGGACGCGTTCGATGGATTGCGAAACGGCGTCCACGAGAATCTGGTTGCCGATGGATTTGCGGGCGACGTTCAGGCCGTGCACGAGGGGCACGCCCGCGCCGAGCAGGGTGCCCAGCATCCGGCAGAACCGTGCCATGGCAAATTGCGCGGTCAGCGGGCCGACGACGGGCGATTGCAAAACCAGTTTTTCCCAGGTCCGGCGCCCCTTTTCGGAGGCGAACCAGGTGCGCACGAGGAAGCCGGCGACCACCAGGCCCGCCGCGACAAACAATCCGTAGGAACGGACGACGTGACTGACGCCGATGATGAGCTGCGTGATCAAGGGCAGGGCGCCGTGCACGCTGCTGAAGACCTTCTGGAATTTCGGAATGAAAAACACCAGCAACACCGTGAGCACGACCAGCGCCAGCACCAGCAGGATGCACGGATAAACCATCGCGGTCGTCACCTTCGATTTCAGTTCTTTTTCCCGCGACTGGAAATCGGCGATTTGCGCCAGCACCACATCGAGGAACCCGCCCGCTTCACCGGCTTCCACCATCGCGGTATAAACGCGCGGAAAGGTCTCCGGCGACTTCGCCATTGCGCTGGCCAGCGACATGCCGTCAATGACCAGGTCGTGGACTTCCTTCCACTTGGCCTGGGCGGCGGGCGAGGAGGCTTCCTTGTAAAGAATGACCAGCGCGCGGCTCAGGGGCACGCCTGCCGCGAGCAGGCTGGAGAGCAGGCGCGTGAAATTTTCCAGGTCCTTCCCGGAAACCTTTTTCGATTCGAACTTGAAGGAAAGGTTTCCGAATGACGCCGGCAACGGGGAGCCGTTTTTCGACGGCACCGCTATGGCCTTTTCGGCGAGGCTGACCGGGCGCAGGCCGAGCGTCTCCACCTGCCGCAATGCGTCGGGCCGGCCCAAGGCGTCAAGCTGGCCCTCGGCCATGGTGCCGTCGCTCTGCAAGGCTCTGTAGGAAAACGTGGGCATGATTTAAAATGACGAATGACGAATGACGAATGACGAATGAATTCCTAAACCCCAAATCCTCGTTGAGCTTGCGCGCGATGATGTGGTTGCCAAATTTCGGGCTTCGGAATTCGAGCTTCTTTCGTCATTCGACATTAGGAATTCGGATTTCATCTTTTCATCTCGTCACCGCAATGCTGGCCGGGGATGGTCCTGCGTCATCCAAGGTTTCGTTTTTGGTCGTGCGCTCCACCTCCTTCGCAGTGGTCACGCTCAAAACTTCCTCGACGGTGGTGATGCCCATGCGCACCAATCGCCAGCCGTCCTCGGCCAGCGTTTTCATGCCGGCGCGCCGGGCGGCGTCGCGGATCTGGTCGCTCGAGGCGTTTTTCAAGACCAACTGGCGGATTTCACTGTCGCTGTCCATCCACTCAAAAATCGCGTGGCGGCCATGGAAGCCGGTATTGCGGCATTCGCGGCAGCCGATGGATTTGTAAATGGTGACCTGGGCGGGAATACCCAGCCGTGCCTTGAAAGCCTGTGCGGTCGGCGAGTCGTCAACCTGTTTGCAATGCGTGCAAAGCACGCGCACGAGACGTTGCGCGAGCACGGCTTCGAGCGACGACGCCACGAGATACGGTTCGACACCCATGTCCACGAGCCGGGTGACGGCGCCGGGGGCGTCGTTGGTGTGCAGGGTGGAGAAGACCAGGTGGCCGGTGAGGGAGGCCTGGACGGCGATTTGCGCGGTTTCCTGGTCGCGGATTTCGCCGATGAGAATCACGTCCGGGTCGTGGCGCAGAATCGAGCGCAGGCCGCGCGCGAAGGTGAGGCCGGATTTTTCATTGACCTGGATCTGGTTGACGCCTTTGAGCTGGTATTCGACCGGGTCTTCAACGGTGATGATTTTGCGGACGGAATCGTTGATTTCGTTGAGGGCGGTGTAGAGGGTCGAGGTTTTGCCGCTGCCGGTGGGGCCGGTGACGAGGATGATGCCGTGCGGCAGTTGGAGGACGCGCCGGAAGCAATCCAGTTCGCGCCGGTCCATGTCCAGTTCGCCCATGCCGCGCAGCATGGCGTTTTGCCGGAGCAAACGCATGACCACGGCCTCGCCATGCAGCATCGGAATCACCGAGACGCGGATGTCCACCTCGGCGTCGTCGAGACGGATTCGGATGCGGCCATCCTGCGGCAGGCGTTTTTCCGCGATGTTGAGGTGGCTTAAAATTTTGACGCGCGACACGATGGCCGGCTGGAAACGCTTGAGTTGCGCGGGCACGGAAACGTCCTGCAACACGCCGTCAATGCGGTAGCGGATGCGGAACTCGTCCTCGAACGGTTCGAGATGAATGTCCGACGCGCGCAGCTCGATGGCGTCCTTCAAGACCTGGTTGACGAAGCGGATGATCGAGGCTTCGTCTTCCTCGGCCTCGTCGAGATTGGTGTCCTCGGCATTTTCATCAACGACCTGGAATCCCTTTTCCTCATCGAGCGTGCCAATCGTGTCCGCGCCGACGCCGAGGCGTTTTTTAATTTCGCGCTGGATGGCTTCACTGGCGGCCAGCACCGGTTTGAGGTTCAAGCCGGTCATGGTTTTCAGCGCGTCGAGGCCTTGGGTGGCGAAGAGGCGGCTGGTGGCGACCTCGACGGTGCCGTTGAGGCGCTTGAGCGGCAGGAGTTCCTCCTTCAGCAGGATGCGGGCGGGAAAAAGAGAGAGAAGCTGACGGTCCGGCTCCACGTCGTCCAGCGTCGTGTAGGCGAGGCCGTATTCCCGGGCCAGCCAGCGCAGGATGTCTTCCTCGGTTTGGACGGGAGACTTCGCGCGCAAGAGGGACTCCGCGTCAGTGGAAGACAGTTGCCGGCCCGCGACCATGCGGTCCAGCAACTGTTTCAACGAAGTGGCCTGAACGGGAGTTTCGTTCATATCACGGACGTCAGCTTCTCTTTTGGATTGATTATTCGAGCGGGGTGTGCCGTGCCGGGAGGCCGGCGTTCCGGGCGCTCTTCGATTTGGTTATTCGAGCAATCCGAGCAGGGTGGCCTGGGCTTCCTGTTTCGTATTAAGCACCTTGCGGAGGTTTTCCTGCGCCGTCACGAGCTTGGCCTGTTTGGTTTTTTGCGAGGCCTGATATTTCGCCAGTGCAGCTTTTATTTGCGCCTTGGGCGCATTGTCATCAATGGCCTTTTGCAGGGCGTCGGCTTCCGGGCTCGGTTGCGTGCCAAAATTGCGGCGATTGTTGCCGCCGGCCTGATCGCCGTTGTTGCTGTTGCGGTTACGGAACATCCGGCCCATGCCGCCGAAGCGACCGCTCATGGCTTCGCGTTGAGCGTCTGTCACTTTTTGGATGAGCGGTTGAACGGCATTCCAGTCGGTGTCATTGGTAAAGCCCAACTGTTCCCGGATATTATTCATAAAGAATTGCTGCCGCTGCGCCGGGTCCATGTTGCGGAAGCCGCCGCCCGGTCCGCCGCCGGGACCACCGTTGTCATTTTGGGCGGAAACGCTGCCCGCGCTCAACATCAGAGCAGCAGCCACCCCGCAGATAGTTAACAGATTTTTTACTTTCATCGAATTTTCCTCTCGTGGTTGAATTGTTAATTTTGCTTTGTCGCGGGACGACACACGCGTGCTGTCCTTTGTTTGCGAATCAAATCAACGCAAACGCAAGGAACGTGCCATTCGGGAAAACGCCATTTTCAAGGGAAACGGAAATGGCCGCCGCGCAATTACTGCTCATCCCGTTGTGCCGCGCGCAAAATTTGCGCAAGGATGCATCGAGCCGCACTGCATTGAATCAAGAACATCCCTTGAGTTTCAGCAAAGCCAAGGCAATATAACGGGGAATGGGGGCGCGACGCACGCTTCGGTTCTGCGAGTGCGCAGAGTACCATCATCTCGTTACTGGCGGAAAAATGAATAGCTGAGTAATTCAAGTGAGTCGCTGCGTAAAACATGGGGATGGGCAAATCCCCAAAACCGTGCAGGCGCGCAGCGAAATCACCTGAGCTCACGGTTCCTGGTCGGTATCCTGGCAGGGGTGAAGGCCGAATTGAACGAGTTTGGCCTTCATGGTGATGCGCGAGATGCCGAGCCACCGTGCGGCTTTGGCTTGATTGCCCCGGGCCTGCTGAATGGCACGGGCGAAGAGTTCGCGTTCGGCGGTTTCAAGCACACGGGCGTAAGTGTCAGTGATTTCCTCGCGGCGCGCGGCGGCGAGTAATTCGTCCACGTATTCGCCAAAGGGACGCCTCGCGGAATACACCTCCCCGCTGTTTTTGTTCAGCGCGGTGCGGACGTGGTCGAGGTTGATGGTGTAACCTTGCGCGGCGAGGAGGGCCTTGCGCATCACATTTTCCAGCTCGCGCACGTTGCCGGGCCAAGATTGCGACTGCAGGAACTCCACCGCTTCGGAATGAATGGATGGACTCGCGTTGCCAAGATCCGGGCCGTGCTTGCCGAGAAAATAGCGGACGAGGTCGGGAACATCTTCGCGGCGATTGCGCAACGGCGGCAGTGTGATCGCCACCACGTTGAGGCGGTAATACAAATCTTCGCGAAATTGTTTCTCGCGGATGGCGGCTTCGAGGTCCCGGTGCGTGGCGGCAACAACGCGGACATCCACCGGAATGGTTTCCTTGCCGCCCAGCCGCTGCAGGGTTTTCTCCTGAAGCACGCGCAGAAGCTTTGCCTGCGTGCCGGGGGTCAGGTCGCCGATCTCATCGAGAAAGATCGTGCCGTGATCCGCCTGCTCGAAGCGGCCAATCCGCTTCGCGTCTGCGCCGGTGAACGCGCCGCGTTCGTGGCCGAACAATTCGCTTTCCAGCAGGGTTTCGGGAATCGCCGCGCAGTTGATGGCGATGAACGGCGCATTGGCGCGGTCGCTGTGCTGGTAAATGGCGCGGGCAATGAGTTCCTTGCCCGTGCCGGTTTCACCGCGAATCAGCACGGTGACGGGTTTGGAGGCCACCCGGCCGATTTCCTTGTAGATATCCTGCATGGCCTGGCTCCGGCCAACGAGCGCGTCGCGATTCTGGCTGGCTTCACCCAAACTGACCGGTTCGGACATCCGGCGATTGCTGTCGGCAGCTTTGCGGACCAGTTCGATCAATTGCGGAATGTCGAACGGCTTGAGCAGATAATCGTAAGCGCCAACCTTCATCGCTTCGATGGCGGTTTCGGTGGTGCCAAACGCGGTGACCAGAATGATGGGCAGACGGGGCTTGGCTGTGTGCAGTTGACGAACGAGTTCCAGGCCGTTCAGTCCCGGCAGCTTCAGATCGCTGATGACGAGATTGAACGAGTCTTTAACGGCGCGAGCCAGGCCGTCATCACCGCGCTTTTCGATGGCCACCTCATGGCCTTCCGCGGCCAGCACCCGTTCGAGAGTGTCGGTGATTCCGGAATCGTCTTCGATCAGCAAAATTCTGGCGGCCGCGTTCATTCAGTTACCTGAGGCAACACGATACCAAAGGTCGTGCCATGATGCACGTGAGTTTGATACTGGAGCGCGCCGCCATGGTTCTGAACGATGCCCGCCGCGATGGACAATCCCAATCCCGTGCCGGTGTCCTTCGTGGTGAAGAACGGATCGAACAAGCGCTTTTCGATTTCGGGTGGAATGCCTTTGCCGGTGTCCGCGACTTCCAGGATGACGACATCCGTCTCGCCGTTGGAAAGATGTTTCCGGTCATGACGCGCGCGCAAGGTGATTGTGCCGTCGCGGGCGATGCTGTCGGCGGCGTTTTGCACGAGATTGATCAACACCTGTTGGATCTGCGCGGGATCCACCCGGATTCGCATTGGCGCCGATGATTCCAAAACGAGGCGAATGTTGGCCTGGGCCAGTTGAGTCACCAGGCAATGCTGCGTTTCCAGCAAAACCAGGTCCGCCGGAATGGTCACAAACTTCGGCTCCGTTGGCCGCGCGAAATGGAGAAAGTCATTCACGATCCGTTCCAGTCGCAGGATTTCCCGTTCCACGAGTTTGGTATCGGCGTGTTCCGGGGAACCGGGTTGGAATTTTTTTTGCTGGATGAACAAGGCGGCTTTGATGGCGGTCAGGGGATTTCGGATCTCATGGGCCACGCCGGCCGCGAGCAGCCCCAGGGAGGCCAGCTTTTCGTGGCGCTCCATCAGGGACTGGCTTTCCACCAGTTTGACGCGCAACGGAGCGATCATGTCCCGGTAAACCATGCCGGCCAGCGCCACGCCAAACACGAACAACAGACCCAGCGAGCCGAGTACCAGCCAGCGGAGTTGCGTGAGCGTTTGATTCGCGTGCGCGAGCATCTGCTTGCGCGAATCATAGTGGGCTTTGCCCAGGGTCTGGCCCAGATCGAAGAGATGCTGCGACGCCGCGCGAAGTGGATTAAAGTCGGCCAACGTGGCACCCGGTTGGCCGAGGGACTGCAGCTTCGCCTGCAAATCCCGGGCGACACGCATGTAGTCATCGTAAGCAACATTAATTTGTTGCAGGGCATCCTTTTCGCGTTGCGTGGTCAATTTGGGTTTCTGTTCGTCAATCCAGCCATCGAGTTTGTGGCTGGCTTCGAGAAACTCGTTCCAGACCGCCGGATCGTGATCCGTTCCGTAACGCTGCATCGTGTTATTCAATTCCCGGAGCGAATCCCGAAATTGATCCGCGATTCTGAAACTCTCGAAATCCACCTGGCTGAACCGGTCGCGCAACTCCGCCGCCTGTCGTTGCGAAGTCAAGGTCGCCATCAGGATAAGCACGCCCATCAGCGCCACGATCAATGCGAGCGCCACCAATCTGAACCTGATTCCGAATTTCATGGCTGACTAAAAAACTTAACGGATGCGGAGGTGGCTGGCCACAAGAACCAGCCACCCGATCCATGGGGACTGCTGAACGCATAACCCATGCCCATTGCCTCGTTCAGGCGCGGGGTTCCTGAGAACTCCTCATTCACCCCAGGAAACGCAGATTCGGTCCCACTTCCGTTCCGGTTCACTGCGGCCAACGGCCAAGAACATTTGCAGTTCAGCATACTTGCTTTGCAGTCAAATCCGCGCGCCATCTCTTGAGGGGCCGAAAAGTTGTTGAAATTGAAGGCCTGGCCGGCCCAATCCGACGTTGGCATGATCTCCGCTAAGGCCATTGAACCATTAATGTGAAGTTTCGATCATGAAAGCAAAAATCTTATTGGCTGACGATGATGCGGACGTGCGGGAGATGTTGGAACGCGTTGCCGCGCCGGTCGAGGCCACATCACTTTGGGCGGCTGCAGAACGAAGCAGGTAAAACCGCCGAGCTGTGGCGCCGGCGGGACGCCCAAACCAACAGAACGAAGACAACGCGCCAGAGCGCAACCAACAGCAAGAACATGAAAAATCAAAAGAGCAGACACCAAACCAAGTCTACGACTCCCCAAGCGTCCCAGGCCAGGCCAACCGAGGAACAGATCGCGGCGCGCGCCCGTGCGATCTACGAAGCGCGCGGGAGTTCGCCGGGCCATGATCTGGAAAACTGGCTGCAGGCTGAGACGGAGCTTTTGCACCAAGGCAACCGTCAGGTTGATTGACACCTTTTCGGCACGACGATTACACTCGGTCGTGCTAAGAGGACTGTTTTGAGAAGATGCGCCTGCCCGTTCTTGAGAATGGTGCCACCGGTGGCACGGCTTCACAGAGAGGAAGCCGCCGGGTTTTCATTTTCACCGGATGCTTGCTGCTGCTCCTGTTGTTGGGCTGGGTGGATTACATTACGGGCTATGAACTCGGGTTTTTCGTATTTTACACCGTGCCGATTGGGCTGGCCGCCTGGTATCTGGGGCGCTGGCCTGGCATTTTGGCGGCCCTGGGGGCAACGATAGCCTGGTGGCTGGCAGATGCTTTGGCCGGAGCAAAATATTCCTCACGGTTTTTTTTTGGTGGAACAGCACTGTTCATTTTGCGGCGTTTGTGATCAACGCCGTAACCATTGCGAAAATCAAGCTGGAACTAAGACAGCGCAATGAGCTGACGGCCAAACTCGAAGCCGCCCGCCAGACCTTGCGCGCGGCGGCCAAAGTTCTGCCCTCCTGTCCCCTATGCGGCAAAGCCCATTCCCCGACCGGGCGGAACGGCCAAGCCGAGCTGCAGGAACTGGCCCGAGGCAACGCCGACCTCAGCGGCGCTCTCTGTGGAGAATGTGCTCACCCGCGCGGCGCCGATGAAGGGGCGGCGCCTCAAAAAGCAAGTTCCAGTTGTAGGTAGCACAACTGCGAAGAACATTTGCAGTTTAGCATACTTGCTTTGCAGTCAAATCCGCGTGCCATCTCTTGAGGAGCCGAAAAGTTGTTGCAATTGAAGGCCTGGCCGGCCCAATCCGACGTTGGCATGATCTCCGCTAAGGCCATTGAACCATTCGTGTGAAGGTTCGATCATGAAAGCAAAAATCATGTTGGCTGACGATGAGGCGGGCCGGAGTGGAAGTGTGAAGCCTGCGGAGAATCGGATTTTGGTCGTGGACGACGATTCCTCCGTGCGTGAAATGCTGACACGCGTTCTGGCCGGTGAAGGCTATTCGGTTTGGGCTGCGGCTAATGGAACGGCCGCGCTCGAAATCGCTGCTTCCGCAAAGGTTGATTTGGTGCTGCTTGATTTGAACCTGCCCGGAAAGAGCGGCTGGGATACCTTCGAAAGGCTCACGGGGGAAAACCCCTTGCTGGCTGTGATTATCATCACTGCCAGGTCAAACCAGCTCTTCACTGCGTTGGGTGCGGGGGTCGGAGCATTGCTGGAAAAGCCGCTCGATTTTCCGAAGCTGCTTCAGACCATCAGCCGGCTGCTCGCGGAACCGGCTGAATCAAGAGTCGCGCGGATGGCCGGCAGTCCCGCGAACTTCCATCACGTGCCCGCACAGCTCAAAGAACAGTAGAAATAAAAGCAATGAACGCGAAAGCCACCACGGAGAATTCAGATATGAGAATCAGTTGCCGGGAGCCCAACGACGCCCGCCGTTCGAAGCCCTGGTTTGTCATGGTCAGTCAATTTAACACAGACAGTTTTCCGGTGCGCGTGCGATACCTCCAGTTGGCGCCAACCCAGGTATCGAAAACTTCTTCGGGAACCAGCCGTCTTGAACGGCGAAGGATGCCGCAACGTCAACCGCAAGGGAAAATCAATCCCATTGATATTGTTTCAAAGGCGTCTAGCATGGCGCGCCGCGTTTCAAAGTTTTTGTGACTGGCGAAAAGGAAATCGAATGGAGTTAAAAATGTCTGACTCAACACCGCATCCAGCGCGCTCCGGCGAATCCCCAAACGTGCCTTTGCAACCGGCGCCCGGCAGGAAACGCCGCCGTTGGGCATGGGTTGTGGTTGTGTTGGTGATCATTCTCGCAGTTGGAGGCGTTTTCTTTTTGCGACAGCGGGGACAATCGCAATCAGAAACACAATCAACACAAGGACGTGGGGGTTCGGGTGCGGCAACCGTCATGGTCAGCACGGCGACGGCGCAACAAGGCGACATCGGGATCTACGTCAATGCGTTGGGCGTGGTGACGCCGCTCAATACGGTATCGGTGAAGAGCCGCGTGGATGGCCAGCTCGTGAAGGTGAATTATCAGGAAGGGCAATTGGTTCAGGCCGGCGACCCGCTGGTGGAAATTGATCCGGGACCGTATCAGGCGGCGGTGGACCAGGCCGCCGCCAAAAAAAATCAGGATCAGGCGCAATTAAATCTTCAGGAGGTCGAATTGAAACGCGAAGCCGCACTGATCGCCGCCAAAATTGATTCGCAGGACGCCTATGACCAGGTCGCCGCCCAGGTCAAGGAACTGGAAGCCGCCGTGAAGTCGGATGAGGCTGCAGTGGAAAGCGCCCGGGTGCAACTCGCCTACTGCCACATCGCCGCGCCGATTTCCGGCCGCGTGGGCCTGCGCCTGGTGGACGCGGGCAACATCGTTCACGCGAGCGACACGAATCCCCTGCTGGTCATCACGGAGCTTCAGCCGATCACCGTGATTTTCAATGTGGCGGAAGACGATCTGCCGCGAATCCAAAAACAGTTGCGCCAGGGCAAACCATTGGTCGTGGATGCGTTCGACCGCGATCAACAAAACAAACTGGCGACCGGAACTTTGGAAACGATGGACAACCAGATTGATCCGACCACCGGCATGGTCAGGTTCCGGGCCATTTTTACGAACGACGATGAATCGCTGTTTCCGAACCAGTTCGTGAACGCGCGGCTGCTCGTGAACACGTTGACCGGCGCGACGCTTTTGCCCAACACGGCGATTCAGCGCAACGCCGACAGCGCGTTCGTTTATTTGCTCGACCCGGGTCCAACCAACGAGTTGAAAACCATCACCATGCAAATCATCACGGTCAACACCACTGACGGTACTGTTTCGGCGGTGGAAGGAATTGATCCGGGCCGGGTGGTCGTCGCGGATAATTTTAACAAGCTGACCGATGGCGCGAAAGTCATCGTTCGCAAGGCAGCCAGCGAGACCGACAAGACCGGCGCCCGCAAAAAGCGAAGAACCGATTCGCCGTGAGTCCGTCGCGTCCATTCATTTTGCGGCCGGTGGCGACTTCACTGCTGATGGCCGCCATTTTGTTGACGGGTTTCATCGCCTATCAAATGCTCCCGGTTTCCGCCCTGCCCGAGGTGGATTATCCGACGATTCAAGTGGTCACCTTTTATCCGGGCGCGAGTCCCGATGTCACCTCGTCCGCCATCACCGCGCCGCTGGAACGGCAGTTCGGCGAATTGCCCGGACTGAACCAGATGACTTCGATCAGTTCCGGCGGCAGTTCGATCATCACCCTGCAGTTCGTGTTGAACTTGAACATTGACGTGGCCGAACAGGAGGTGCAGGCGGCGATCAATGCCGCGCAAACTTATCTGCCCTCGGGTTTGCCCGCGCCGCCCATTTACAGCAAATCCAATCCCGCGGACGCGCCGATTCTGACGCTGGCCATCTCCTCGAAAAATTTTCCGCTCTCCCAGGTCGAGGATTACACCGACACCCGGCTCGCGCAAAAAATCGCGCAGGTGACGGGCGTCGGCCTGGTCACGATCAGCGGCGGACAAAAACCGTCCATTCGCATTCAGGTCAATCCGGCGAAACTGCTGGCCTACGGTATCAACCTTGACGACGTTCGCAACGCGCTGCAACAGACCAGCGTGAATCAGGCGCTGGGAAATTTCGACGGGGTCCATCAGGCGTACGAGATCAACGCCAACGATCAGCTTTTGACCAGCAAGGATTACCAATCGGTCGTCGTCGCGTATCGCAACGGCGCGCCCGTGGTGTTGTCCGACGTGGCGACCGTGATTGACGGGGTCGAAAACACCAAGCTCGCCGCCTGGAAGAACAATACCCCGGCGGTCATCCTGAACATTCAACGGCAGCCGGGCGCGAACATCATTCAGGTCGTGGACCGGGTGAAAAAACTTTTGCCGCAGCTCAAGGCCAATCTGCCCGCGTCCATGGATGTTTCGATCCTCACCGACCGCACCACCACGATTCGCGCGTCCGTGCGCGACGTGAAATTCTCGCTCATGCTCACCGTGGCGCTGGTCGTGATGGCGATCTTTTTGTTTCTGCGCAATGTGTCGGCCACCATCATTCCCAGCGTCGCCGTGCCGCTCTCGCTCGTCGGTACCCTGGGCGTGATGTATCTGCTCGGTTACAGCCTGAATAATCTCACGCTCATGGCGCTGACGATCTCGACGGGCTTCGTCGTGGACGATGCGATTGTGATGATCGAAAACATTTTCCGGTACATCGAGCAGGGCGATAAACCGCTGGCCGCCGCTTTGAAGGGAGCCGAACAAATCGGGTTTACCATCATTTCACTGACGATTTCGCTGATTGCCGGGTTAATTCCACTGTTGTTCATGGGCGACGTCGTCGGGCGGTTGTTCCGCGAATTCGCCGTGACTTTGAGCGTCACCATTCTCGTTTCCGCCGCCGTCTCGTTGACGCTCACGCCGATGATGTGCTCGCGGTTGCTCAAAGCGAAAGCCGACCAGAAAAAACGGGGGCGCTTTTACGAGGCCTCGGAACGCGCGTGGGACCGCGTGATTGCGTTTTACTCGCGAACGCTGCAGTGGGTGCTTAAACGCCAGCGGGCGACCCTGGTCGTGGCGGTGGCCACACTGGCCGCCACGATTTTGCTCTACGTCATCGTGCCGAAAGGATTCTTCCCCGTGCAGGACACCGGCGTGATTCAGGGCATTTCGGAAGCCGATGAAAGCATTTCGTTCAGCGCCATGGCCGTCCGCCAACAGGCGCTCGCGCGGGTCATTCTCAAGGATCCGGCGGTGGAAAGTTTGTCGTCCTTCATCGGGGTGGACGGCATCAACACCACGCTCAACAGCGGACGGATTCTCATCAACCTCAAACCGCTCGAAGAGCGAAAAATCAGCGCCAGCGAAGTCATGCGCCGGTTGCAGCCCGAACTGGCGAGGGTGGACGGCATCACCCTTTACATGCAGCCGATCCAGGATTTGACGGTCGAGGATCGCGTGAGCCAGACGCAATATCAATACACGCTGGAGGACGCCAATGCGGATGAATTAAATCAGTGGACCACCAGGCTGCTGGGGCGGTTGCAGACCCTCCCGGAACTCCGCGACGTGGCGACCGACCAGCAAACGCACGGTTTGCAGGCGCGGCTCGTGATTGATCGCGTGACGGCGTCGCGGCTGGGCATCACGCCGCAGGCGATTGACAACGCGCTTTACGACGCTTTCGGTCAGCGGCAAATTTCCACGCTGTTCACGCAGTTGAACCAGTATCATGTCATTTTGGAAACGCTGCCGGACTTCCAGCGCAATCCCTCCAAGCTGAATGACATTTACGTGCTTTCCACCTCCGGCACCGCGGTGCCGCTGGGCGCGTTCACGCACTTTGAATCCGGCACCGCGCCGCTCTCGATCAATCATCAGGGACAATTTCCGGCGGTGACCATTTCCTTCAATCTCGCGCCCGGCGTGGCGCTGGGCGAAGCGACGAAAGCCATCGAACACGCGCAAAAGGCCGTGGGCATGCCGTTGAGCGTGCAGGCCTCGTTTCAAGGCACGGCGCAGGCCTTCATCGCCTCCCTGGCCAACGAGCCGTTGCTCATTCTCGCGGCCATTGTCACCGTGTACCTCATCCTCGGCGTGCTTTACGAAAGTTACATTCATCCCATCACAATTCTTTCGACGCTGCCGTCGGCGGGCGCCGGGGCGATTCTCGCGCTGTTGATTTCCGGCACGGAACTCGGCGTGGTCGCGCTCATCGGCATCATCCTCTTGATCGGCATCGTGCAGAAGAACGCCATCATGATGATTGATTTTGCGCTCGACCTGGAACGGAAGGAGAAAAAGCACCCGCAGGAGGCCATTTATCAGGCGTGCTTGTTGCGTTTGCGGCCCATCTTGATGACCACTTTTGCCGCGATGTTTGGCGGACTGCCGCTGGCGCTGGGCAATGGCGTCGGCTCGGAACTGCGCAAACCGCTCGGCATCGCCATCGTCGGCGGATTGATCGTCAGCCAGGTGCTCACGCTGTACACGACGCCGGTCATATATCTTTACTTTGGCCGGCTCGCGGCCAGATTTTCACCGGCGCGCGCGACCAGCGTCCCTGAAGCCATTATTGCCCCCCAAACTTCATGAACATTTCCGCGCCCTTCATTCGCCGGCCCGTTGGCACGGCGCTGTTGACCGCGGCGATTGCCCTGGCGGGGGCCGTCGCTTACCTGCAATTGCCCGTGGCGCCCCTGCCGCAGGTGGATTTTCCGACCATCAGTGTGGGGGCCTCGCTGCCGGGCGCGAGTCCGGAAATCATGGCGTCGTCTGTGGCCGCGCCGCTCGAACGGCAGCTGGGCCACATTGCGGGGGTGAACGAGATGACTTCGTCGAGCACGCTCGGCTCAACTTCGATCACGCTGCAATTCGATTTGAACCGGAACATTGACGGTGCGGCGCGCGATGTTCAGGCCGCCATCAACGCGGCGCGCGCGAATCTCCCGGCGAATCTTCCCAGCAATCCGACCTATCGCAAAGTCAATCCCGCGGACGCGCCGATTATGATTCTCGCGCTGACTTCCGACATTTATAATCGCGGACAGCTTTACGATGCGGCCTCCACGATCATGCAGCAACGGCTGCTGCAAATCCAGGGGGTCGGCCAGGTCGGCATCGGCGGTGGCGCGCTGCCCGCCGTGCGGGTGGACGTCAATCCCCGGCTCTTGAACAGCTTCGGCCTGAGCCTCGTGGATGTCAGCACCATGCTCAGCCGGCAAAATGCGAATCTGGCGAAAGGCCAGCTGGCCGACGAGCACACGACGGCAGACATTCTCGCGAACGATCAATTGCTCAAGGCCGACGATTACAAGCCGCTCGTGGTCGCCTATCGCAATGGCGCGGCCATTCAGCTCTCGGACATCGCCAAGGTGCGGGACGGGGTGGCCAACATTCGCACGGCGGGCTTTCTCAACGGCAAACCGAGCATCCCGGTCATCATCCTGCGCACCCCGGGCGCAAACATCATTGAAACGGTGGAGCTGATCAAAGCGGCGCTGCCCTCGCTCAAGGCGTCCATTCCGGCGGGGATGAACTGCGAGGTGGTGCTCGACCGCACGACGACGATCCGCGCGTCGGTCCGCGAAATCGAACGCACCCTGCTCATTTCCATCGCGCTGGTGATTCTGGTGGTGTTTATCTTCCTGCGCAGCCCGCGCGCCACGCTGATTCCCGCCGTCGTCGTTCCGGTTTCGTTGATCGGCACGTTTGGCGTGATGTATCTGTTCGGTTACAGCCTGGATAATCTTTCGCTGCTGGCGCTGACCATTTCCACGGGCTTCGTCGTGGATGACGCGATTGTCGTCATCGAAAACGTGTCGCGCCACCTGGAAAAAGGCCTGACGCCGATGGCGGCGGCGCTGATCGGCGCGCGCGAAGTCGGCTTCACCGTGCTCTCCATGAGCCTTTCGCTTGTGGCGGTTTTCATTCCGCTGTTGCTGATGGGCGGCATCGTCGGCCGCTTGTTCCGCGAATTTGCCGTCGTGCTCTCGACCGCCATTCTCGTCTCGCTCGTCGTTTCGCTTACGACCACGGCGATGATGTGCTCGCGTTTGCTGCGGCATCGCAAACCGGAGGAGCATGGCTGGCTTTATCGCGTGAGCGAAAAGGGTTTTGCGAAAATTCTCGGCGCGTATGAACGATGCCTGCGAGTCGTGCTGCGGCATCCGGCGAAAACCCTGATGATTCTTTTGCTGACGATTGCCGTGAACATTTTTCTCTTTGTTGTTGTGCCGAAGGGGTTTTTCCCGCAGCAGGACAACGGTACGATCATGGGCGGGGTTCAAGGCGCGCAGGACGCCTCGTTCCCGGCCATGCAATCGTCCACGGCGCGGTTTGTCAACATCATCAAGGACGATCCGGCGGTGCAAAATGTCATTGCGTTCACCGGCGGCGGCGGCGCGGCCAACAGCGGGTTTGTCTATCTGGCGCTCAAGCCGCTCGAAGTCCGCAAACTCCGCGCGGACCAGGTCATTGCCCGGCTGCGGCCCAAGCTCAACTCCGTGCCGGGTGCCTCGTTGTTTTTGCAGGCCGGCCAGGATTTGCGCATCGGCGGCCGGCAAAGCAGCGCGCAATATCAATACACGATTCAAAGCGACAACCTGAACGATCTGGTGAAATGGGGCCCCATTCTGCTTGGCCAGGTAAAAAAACTGCCCGGGTTCACCGAAGTGAACACCGACCAGCAAAACAACGGTCTGCAGGCATCGCTCGTTTATGACCGCGCGACGGCGGCACGACTGGGCATTTCCGCGCAGACGATTGACAACACGCTTTATGATGCGTTTGGGCAGGCGCAGGTTTCGCTGATGTTCACCTCCATGAATCAATATCCCGTCATCATGGAAGTGGCGCGGCAATTTTGGCAGGGTCCGCAGGGGCTCGATGCCATATATCTGCGCGCGACCAACCACAATTCGGTCGTGCCGCTCAGCGCCATCGCCCATTACCTGCCCACCACCGCGCCCATCGCCGTGAATCATCAGGGCCAATTCCCCGCCGTCACGGTCTCGTTCAATCTCGTGCCCGGATTCGCGCTGAGCGACGCGGTGAAGTCAATTCAGCAAATGGAGCAAACAATCAAAATGCCCGAAACGGTACATGGCAGTTTTTCGGGAACGCTGCAGGCGTTTCAACAATCGTTGGGGAACGAACTGTATTTGATTATCGCCGCGCTGATGGCGGTTTATATCGTGCTGGGTATTCTTTATGAAAGCTACATTCATCCGGTCACGATTCTTTCCACCCTGCCGTCGGCGGGCGTCGGCGCGGTGCTCGCCCTGCTGATTTTCCGGGAGGATATGAACGTCATCGCCATCATCGGGGTCTTGCTGCTCATCGGCCTTGTGAAAAAAAATGCGATCCTGATGGTGGACTTCGCGATTACGGCGGAACGCCAGGAGGGAAAAAATTCGCGCGATGCGATTTATGAGGCCTGCCTCCTGCGTTTCCGTCCGATTTTGATGACGACCATGTCGGCCATCTTCGGCGCCTTGCCGCTGATTTTAAGCAACGCGACCGGTTCGGAATTCCGCCGTCCGCTCGGCATCACGATCATCGGCGGCTTGATCTTGAGCCAGGTGCTGACCCTGTTCACCACGCCGGTGGTTTATCTTTATTTGGATCGCCTGCGCTGGTGGTGGGAACGAGCGCACAAAAAGAACATCGAAACTCGCGTTGCGTTGCAGCCGGCGATGATTGTCGCCCTGCTGGGTTTTGTTCTGCTCGCAGGGGGGTTGCAGCTTCGCACCGAAATATGCGACGCCGTCCGTCCAAACGCCCGAAGCTTTCAAGGAATTGACGCCGGCGCAATTCAAGGAAACTGACGGCTGGAAAACCGCCGAGCCAAAGGACGACGCGATTCGCGGCCAATGGTGGGAAATGTTTGCCGACACAAATTTGAACGCGCTCGAAGAGCAGGTGAACATTTCCAATCAAACTGTCGCGGCGGATCGCAGTGAGAAGAGTATCCCGGACCCCTGCCGAGAGGAGAAAATCCCGGAGGGGAACTTCCACCGGTGGAAGCGACAATTCATATTGATTTTGTGATGTAATCTGTCAGGCTGTAACCGCGTCTGTTGATAATGATGGTCAAATTTTAACAAGTACCGGATGAAGTTATTGTTTAAAATCGCTGTTTTACTGTGTGTGCTCACTGGCACGGCCCTGTCCCTGCGGGCACAAATGGCCGTTCCGCCCCCGACGCCCGCCTATCAACCGCTGGCCCCTGCGCAGCTTGACCAGTTGCTGGGGCCCATTGCGCTTTATCCCGACCCGTTGATTGCCCAAATCCTGCCGGCGTCCACCTTGCCCACGCAAATCGTGCTGGCCGACCGTTATGTCAGCGGCGGCGGCGACCCCAACCAGATTAACCAGCAGCCGTGGGACCCCAGCGTCCAGGCCCTGGCCCGGTACCCAAATGTGTTGAAATGGATGGATGATAACTTGAATTGGACGACGGATCTGGGACAGGCTTTTCTTAATCAACAGCAGGACGTGATGGTTTCCATCCAACGGTTGCGCACGTCGGCTTATAATATTGGCAACCTGCAGTCCACGCCGCAGCAACAGGTGGTTAATGACGGCGGCTACATTGAAATTGTTCCGGCTGAGCCGCAGGTGATTTATGTGCCAGTCTATCAGCCGGACCAGGTTTATTATCAAACTTGTTATGGCCCGCCCTTTATCACCTTCGGCATCGGCTGGCCGATTGGGTTGTGGCTGAATTGCGATTTTGACTGGGGGCACCACAATATCATTGTCTGGGGTCGCGACCATCCGCGTCCGCCAAATTGGTGGCACGAGCCTCCACATCAGCGGAACACGGGTCACACGACGGTCTGGCGTCGTGACAATCATCCGGGCGCCGTCGCGGTGAATCGTGGCGACCGGGGCTATGGTATTCCCCATAACCAACCGGTGGTGGCCGCGGTAGGCCGGTCCGTGTCCGATTCAGCGGCACCGCGACGGACCCCGGCCCCGGCAACCCGGCCGGAAGCGCCGGCAACCCGGGCTTCGATGCCCGTCGCCCGGCCCGCACCGGCTGCAGTTGAACGTTCTCAACCCATCAGCCGGCCGGAATCGAACGGCGCGTTCATCGGCATCCAGAGTTCGCACGACACAAGAACCTATAGCGACCGTGGCCAACAGAGCATGCAGGCGATAACTCATTCTGAGCCGGTCTCCCGGTCGGCGCCGGAGATGTCCTCCGGCGGCGGCGGTGGCGGTCACAGTTCAAATTCCCAGCCAAGGCATTGAACCTTTCAACCAAATGATTTCCACGCAAACATTGCCGCTGATGAAACCTAATCGTCTTTCATGGTTGCGCCGGATTTGGTTTCTCGCGTCCGGTCCCGGCGTGGCTCTCCTGGCGCTGACGCTGCCGGTACGCGCGTCGGCTGCGGATGAACAGACCTTCGCTGCGCCGCAGGATGCCGTCAACGCCCTGGCGGCGGCGGCCACGAATCATGACACCAATGCCCTGCATGCGATTTTCGGGCCGGCAGGACATGAAATAGTTTCGCCCGATGCCGTCCAAGCCATCGAAGAATACAAAATGTTCGTCCAACACCTGACGGAAAAGGTGCAGTTGATCAACCATTCGGATTCCAACGTCACGCTGGAAATTGGCGCGGACGGCTGGCCGTTTCCCATTCCCCTCGTCAAACAGGACGGGCAATGGTTCTTCGATACCGCAGCGGGCAAGGAAGAAATTCTCGCCCGCCGCATCGGCAGGGACGAAATAGGCGCGATCAATGTCTGCAACGCGTATGTGGGCGCGCAGCGCGAATATGCCGGCCAGGATCGCCTGGGGGACGGAGTGCTCGCCTACGCGCAGTTCCTGCGCAGCACGCCCGGCACCCACGACGGCCTTTTCTGGCCGACGAATCAACCGGGCGAGGAGTTGAGCCCGTTGGGACCGCTCATCGCGCAGGCCCGCGTGGAAGGTTATCAGCGCACGGCCAAAATGCTGAACGACGAGCAGGCGCCTTATCACGGCTACTATTTCAAAATCCTGACCCGCCAGGGAAAACACGCGCCGGGCGGCAAGTATAATTACATCATCAACGGCCGCATGATTGCCGGATTTGCGCTCGTCGCCTGGCCGGCCGAATGGGGCAACACGGGGGTGATGACCTTCATCGTCAATCAGCAAGGCAAGGTCCATCAAAAGAACCTCGGACCCCAGACCGCGAAAATCGCCAGGGCCATCACCACTTATGACCCGGACGACACCTGGTCGCTGGTGAAAAATTAGCCTGGAGCGCCGATAAAAGCCATGGCACGCAATTCGGCAAGGCTGGCTTTGGCCGGAATTGGATGGTCTGGCCTGTGCGTTATGATAATTGCCGTTTTAGCTGCGGGCTGTGCTCATGGGTACCGCGCCGGCGGCCGTGATGGCGCGGTTGCAGAAATTCTTCCACCAAAACCACCCATCTTTTTGGACGGCCCAATGGCCGCGCTTCTGACAAATGCGGACGGCTTCAGCGCGTATGTAGTAATGGAGGCGCGGTCGTCTTCAAATCGGGCGGCGACTGTTTCCGGCGAACTTCTCGGCCGGGGAAGCAAACTGTTTTTTGCGCCTGATGAATCCACGCCTGGCGAAAAGCGCCATCCCGGCGGCGGCATCAACTTCATTTGGGATGTGACCGCCGGCAGTGGTTATATGTTGAGCGAAGCTTTGCAGGGTTATGCCCCCATCAGTTCCGGCGTCCGGGTCACTAACGTCGTAATCGGGACAGGCACTGAAAATTCCGCGCCGGAGAAGGTCGGCGGTCACCCCTGCGAGCAGGAACAGGTGAGCGTCGCTTCAAGTGACGGTTCCGCAACGGTATTCCATATTTGGCGCGCTATGGACTTGAGGGGATTTGCTGTGCGAATCAACCCGGCAACGAACTCAACGTTCCTCTCGCTTAATTTTTCAAGTGTCCGGCTGGAAACTCCGTCGGGCGAACTGTTCCAACCACCGGATGGTTTTACGAAATATGACAGTGCCGAGGCCCTGATGAATGAGTTGATGGCAAGGCAACAGAATCTGAGGCGAAGCACGACCGACACGACGGGCAAATCCAATCAGGCCGAAGGTTGGGAAGGTGGCCAAGGCAAGCGACGCTCTCCGGCACAGATGGAAACTCAAGAATGACGCAGCCAGGAGCCGTTCCGGCAACGGCCACTCGTCCGCGGTCAACGTTTGATTCCCTTCATCCGCTCCAAATCGAAACGGAGCATTTTTCCGCAAGGAGCGGCCGTGATTTTTCTGGGCGCATCTTGACACTGCCACCGAAGCGCCGGGCTCCGCCCCGGCATCACCTGCGCGCTCATGACCACAGCCCCTGCCGATTTGGAAATCGGCGTTCCCATTCGCACGGGGTTGTTTGGTGGCGGTGTCAAGATGCGCCCGATTTTTCTTCAGCGGGAAATTGCTGGTTGCCGCCGCCGGGGAAAAGCGACACTTTAGAAAGCTTGATTATGGATTATGCCGCCGGTTCCCCATCAGCCATCGCGTCCGCTGGCGCGCCAGATCCTTTGACCTGGTTCTCCGGCATGATTGACCACTGCTGCGATTACGCCGAAGCCGCCAAGGCGCAAGGCCGGCCGATCGTGGGTATCCTGTGCGAGTTCACGCCACGCGAAATCATACTCGCCGCCGGCGCCGTGCCGGTCTGCCTGTGCGGCGGCTCGGCGGCCACGATTCCGGAGGCGGAACAATATCTGCCGGCCAATCTGTGCCCCTTGATCAAGTCCACCTTCGGGTATCACGTCAAAGGCTCGAATCCATTTTTGAACTGGTCGGACCTGGTGGTCGCCGAGACGACCTGCGACGGGAAGAAGAAGATGTTCGAGTTGATGGGCGCTACCAGGCCGATGTACGTGCTCGAACTGCCCCAGAAAGCCGATGACCCCGACGCGCTCGAACGCTGGACACACGAGGTGCGAAAACTCAAGGAACACCTGGAGCAGCGCTTCCACACGAACATCACCGATGAGAAGCTTCGCGAAGCCATCCGGCTGATGAATCGTGAACGCAGATTGCGGCGGCAACTGGCCGCCCTGATGATGCGTGACCCGCCGCCGCTTACGGGGCGGCAATTGATCGGGTTCAAAAGCATCATATCCGGCATCGAGGCGGACCTTGAGCAATACGAACGGGCAATTCAGTTCTTCAGCGCCCCCGGGCCGGTGGGTGCCCTGTCAGAACCAGGAGGTAGGGCGCGTCACTCCGTGCGCGTCGATCTGGGGAATCGCGAAGGCGGCGCGCAGGGGACTGCGCGCCCTACCATTGGCAGTCCATCCGCATCGCCGGCCAAACCCGAACGCAAAGTCCGCGTCCTGCTGACCGGAGTGCCGATTGTCCACGGCGCGGAACGCGTGCTGGAACTGATCGAAGACGCCGGCGCGGTCGTCGTCGGCATGGAAAATTGCACCGGCCTCAAGCCCATTCTCGACGATGTGGATTTGGACGAGCCGGATCCCCTCTGCGCCATCGCCCGGAAATATTACCACCTCCCCTGTTCCGTCATGACGTTGAACACCCGGCGATTCGAAATCCTCCGCTCGCTGGCCGCGAAATTCCGTCCGCACTGCGTCATCGAACTCGTCTGGCAGGCCTGTCTCACCTACGACATCGAATCGTTCCACGTCCGCAAGCTCGCCGAGGAGGAATTCCATCTGCCCTACCTGAAAATCACGACGGATTATTCGCCGTCGGATTCGGCGCGCATCACCGCCCGCGTCGAAGCGCTGCTGGAAACCGTCCGGGCCCGGCCGCACAACCGTTAGTCGCGCAGTTTTATTGGACAAATCCCCGGGTTGAGCGTAAACCACCGCTCACTTTATGAAATCGCTGCCGCAAATCCATTTATCGGATGTGCAATCCGTTTATTCCGGCCCGGAAGGGCGGCTCTGGCAACTCCTCATGGGCGAGCAGATCCACTTCGGCGGGCTGACCTCCTCGATGGACCTGGCGGAACGCGCCGGCATCGGTGAGGGCTGGCACGGCGTTGATCTCTGCTGCGCCCTCGGCGCCGGAATGCGTTTTGTGGTGCGGTTCCGCAAGGTGGCACGCATGACCGGCGTGGACGCCACCCGCGCGATGGTGGACCTGGGGCGCAAACGCTGCGCGGAGGAAGGCCTGGCGGAAAAAATTTCCTTTGTCGAAGGAAACGCCTGTGCGACCAAGCTGCCGTCCGGCCAGTTCGATTTTGTCTGGGGCGAGGACGCCTGGTGTTATGTTGAAGACAAGACAAAACTGATTGCCGAAGCCGCCCGTCTCACCAAACCCAGGGGACTGATTGCCTTCACCGACTGGATGGAAGGTCAGGCGGGGCTGACGGCTGACGAGGCAACGCGGTATTTGACCTTCATGAAGTTTCCCAACGTGCTCAGTCTGAATGAATACACCTCGCTGCTCCGGTCAAACGGCTGCAAGGTGCGCATCGCCCAGGACACCGGCCGGTTCGCGAAACACGTGCCGCTCTACCTCGACATGATCGAAAAACAACTGACCTATGACGCGCTCAAAATCATCGGCTTCGACATGGCGCTCGCGCAAATGCTGATTGGTGAAATGCGCTTCATGTTATCCCTGGCGGAAAAAGGGAAAATCATCCAGGGCCTGATGGTGGCGCAAAAAGGCGCGTAGGAAACGCCCGGTTCGCGCCATTGCCACCCCGCGCCGCCATGAAAGTTTTTTACAGCAGCCCGTGGGTCCCGGCGGAGTGGATTGAGGCCCACGGTCTGCAGCCATGCGGTGTCTGGTTCGCGGAAGATTTGGGCTGGGGTGCGCTGCCGCTTTCCACCGGAGTCTGCGCTTTTTCCGAGGCGATGCTCCGCTTCGCCGAAACGCATCACGATGCGGCGGTGATCTTCACCACCGCCTGCGACCAAATGCGCCGGAGCTTTGACGCATTCGCCGGTTCGCAGCCGGCCCGGGCTTTCCTGTTCAACCTCCCCGCCACCTGGCAATCCCCGGTTGCCTTGCGGATTTTCCGCACCGAGGCCGAGCGTCTGGGCCGCTTTCTTCAGGCGCACGGCGGTCGGGCGCCGGTCGCGGAAAACCTGGCGCAAATGGTCGAACGACGCAGCCGGTCCCGGAAACAATTGCTGGAATCGGCGCCGCGCTGTTCCGCCCGGCAATATGCCGAAGCCATTGCCCGGTTTCATTGGGACGGTTCAGTCCGCGTGCCCGGCCATCCGCCGGCGCCGGCTTCCCGCGCCATCCCGCTCGCCATTGTCGGCGGGCCGTTGACGGCGTCGCAGTGGGGTTTGCTGGACTTGATCGAAGCCGCCGGCGCGCGGATCGTGCTGAACGCCACCGAGTCCGGCGAACGGAGTCTGTTGCCTCCATTTCGGCTGGAAGGATTCAATGACGATCCCCTCGGCGCGGTCGCGCGCGAGTATTGCGAGAACTGCGTGGACGTTTTCCAGCGGCCCAACACGCGGCTTTATTCCTGGCTGGGCGGACGCCTGACCGCCCGGGGCGTCCGTGGAATTGTGCTCTGGGTCCACACCGGCTGCGATTTATGGCGCGCGGAAGCGCAGACCTTGCGCGAAACTTTCTGGCTGCCGGTCCTGCTGCTGGAAGCGGACGAGGTGCCGGGCGGCTCTCCGCGCGAGGCGAACCGCCTTCAGGCTTTTGTGGAGACTTTGAAATGAACACCGCGCCGCGCAAACTCAGTCTGGCCGAATGGGACGATCGTCACGTGCAACTGACCTGCGCCGGGTTGAAAGAGCCGGCTTACGGCGGACCGCTGCGCCGGCACATCGCCCGGGAAAGCGATCTCCGGTTGCAGCAACTCCGCTTTGACAACTCGCCGGCCGCGCTCCGGCTCTGGAATTTCCTGCTGACCGAGAACGAACGCTTGCACCAGGCCCGCGCCCGCGGCGACAAGATTGTCGGCACGATGAAAGACCTCGGCACGGTTCCCGTCATGGCCTACTCCCTGCCCGGCGTGCGTGCGTTTTATCCCGATGGCGCGTGGTGGACGCCCTGTCTCATGGAATGCAGCGACCATTTGCTGCAACAGGCGGAGGCTTTGGGCATTGACGCTTCGTTCTGCCCGGTGCGCGCGATGCTGCCCGCGTTTCTGAACGGTGAACATTTCCCCCGGCCTGATTTGCTGATCTGCAGCACCGGCGCGGTTTGTGACGATTTCTCCGCCATCGCGCAGCGGTTGGAGAAAATGGGTTTCCCGATCGTCTGGTGGGAAATGCCGCGCCGCCGTCAACCCGATCCCGGGGAGGCTTCGTGCATGCTGCCGGGAAACCTGCTTGCGCCGCAGGTCCAGGTGGACTGGGTGCGGGAGGAATTGCAGCGGGTCGCCCAATCGCTGGGCGAACTGGCCGGACAACCTTTGGATGACCAGACGCTGGCGGGCGGGATTCAAAAAGCGAACGAAGTCCGCCGTCTGCTCCAGGCGCTGCGGACGGCCGTCTATTCCGCTCCCGGCGCGCCGTTGCCCGCGCTGGAAATGCTCATCGCGGAAATGCTGGCCATTCATTTCTGCTCCGACCGCGCGGAAACCGTTGCCGTGCTCGGCGGACTGCTCGCGGAAGCCGGAAAGCGCATTCAGCAAAAACAATTCATCATCGGCGCGGACGCGGTGCGGATTTTCTGGGTGAATCCCGTGGCGGATTTGCGGGCCATGAACCTGCTGGAAGACTGGGGCGGACGCATCTGCGGCTCGGACTACATGTTCACCCATGCGCTGGATTTGATTCCGGACAACCTGCCGCCGCTCGAAGCGCTGGCGCGAACCGCGCTGGCGGACCCGATGGTCGGCTCCACGACGGAACGCGCGGCGCGGATTGTGCGGGAATGCCGCGGTTTTCATGCCGAAGCGGTGGTCGTGTCGCGCATACCAGGCGCGAGTCATTGTGCGTGGGAGGGAGCCATCATCCGCGAAGCCGTTCAAAAAACGCTGGGCCTGCCAACAATCGAGCTTGAAATCCCGCCGGTATGTGATGCCATGCTGCCGACGCTTGGCTCGCGGGTGCAGGCGTTGATTGAAACCGCGCGCGCCAGGAGAAAATCATGATTTGTGCCGGAATTGATGCGGGATCGCGTTCGATCAAAGTCGTGCTGTTCGACACCGAACCGCCACGCGTCCTTTCCACCCGCATTGGCGATCAGGGAGTGGCCCAGGAACGCCTCGCCCGGGAGCTTTTTGAGCAGGCGCTGAACGATGCTGGCATCGGGCGTTCGCGCGTTTCCGCCGTGGTGGCCACGGGCTACGGCCGCAACGCCATCCGTTTCGCTGACACCACCATCACCGAAATCACGTGCCACGCGCGCGGCGTGCATCACGTGGCCCCCGACGCGCGCACGATCATCGAAATTGGCGGTCAGGACAGCAAAATCATCCATCTGGAGGACGGCGGACGGGTCCGGGATTTCGCCATGAACGATCGCTGCGCGGCCGGCACGGGCCGGTTTTTGGAGATGGTCGCCTCCCGGCTGGGGGTGGACTGGGAGAAACTCGCGGAGCTCGGTCGCGACAGCAAAAAACCGGCGCTCATCAGCAACATGTGCGTCGTGTTTGCCGAAACGGAAATCATCGGGTTGCTGGCCGAAGGCACACCCGTGCCGGATGTCGTTGCCGGCGTGCAAAATGCGATTGCCACGCGCGTCGTGGCCCTGGTCGGTCGTTCGGTCGTTCCGCCGGTGTATTTCACGGGCGGCGTGGCCTTGCAACCGGGAATGACGCGCGCCTTGGCTGAAGTCCTGTCCTGTCCGCTACGCGTCGCTCCCCATCCGCAATTCACCGGCGCGCTCGGGGCGGCATTGCTTGCGGGCGGACAGAACCGGGCAAAATTGTAGCGCCGATCCCCATCCCTTGACAGTCCGTTAAAGAACTCGTTCTTTCGTAGGAGCCGGGGTGACGAAGCTCTGACTGAATTTACGATATGAGACCTCTGCAAAACTGGCGTAGCGGCTTCTCGGCAGAGAGCCGCACTCTTCAATTTGCTGGAGAAATGCGGCGGTCTGCCGACCGCCGCTACGATGAAAGGGCGTTTTTCAGAGGTCTCATATCGTAAATCAAAAATAATGATCCTCCTTACCGGTCTTCGCACCAAGTGCTACAACCCGGCAGGCGTCGGCCCCTACTATTGATGGGCCGCTACCGGCAGAGGCTCAACAACGACGGCCCGACGAAAAACACCAGGATTACCATCGCGCTGATCACGACGCCGGCAATGGCCGCTGCCCGGTTGCCACCACGGACCCACCCGCTGATGCTCACAATCAGCGCAACGGGCGGTGTCAGAAATATCGTCAGCCCGCCAAGGGCCGAAAGGGGCGACCTTCACCCGGGCCGGAGGACCACCATCAGCACCAGAGCCGCAGGCGCAGCGAGCGACAGCCAAAAACCCACCCGCCCCAGGTTTGAATGCGGGACTTCCGGCGGAATCTGACCTGGTTCAATCGTTTCCATGCGAGCGTACCGGTCGGCCTTACAACTTCGTATCAATCGGCTTGCTGATCGTCTCCACGGGCGCCAGATCGAACTGGACTTTGATGGTGACGGTCTTGCCAGCCAGCTCTTTGGGCACTCGCCATGAGTGCGAACAAACGCCGCCTCAGCCAAACTCCATGTTGCCCGAGGCCACCTGTTTGCCATCGGCAGTATTGATCGCAAAGGCCGGCTTCGGCGGCTGGCGCAGGTTTCCTTTGTCTTCCTTGAGATAAAAGCTCGAATACATTTCGCCGCCCGCGCCGAGCACGGAAGCCTGGATGAGCTGCTGCAACACCGGTTCGGAACCGGCGCTCCCCCCGAAAAACCGGTCCAGAAACGAACCGGATTCCGACGCGGTCGAACCACTATTTCTGGTGTCACGCGCCGACGTGACCTTGACTTCGAGGGGCGCGCCGCACTTGAACGGCGTGGCGACGCCGGCCTCGGCTTTGATGGTGTCTTTCGGAGTGCGTTTGTATCCACTGAGGATCAAAGTTTCACCCGCGACCGTCTTGGCCTTGAGCGTGCAGGTGTAAAGCCGGTAATTACCGGACGGCACTTTGGCTTTTCCGTTTTCGACGCCGGGCTGTAGCAGTTGCCATTCGCCGGGCGCGCCTTCCCACGCCACCTGGAGGCCGTTCACCTGTTCGCCATGCGGCTGCAACGCCAGTTCCGCCAGCGGCCCGGCCCACGGTTCAAGCGCGAGCGATTTGTCGTCGGCAGCCAGAACGGCCTGGTAGGGTTTCGCACCGAGATACAGCAGCGGTCCAAACGGGGCCGATACGCTGCTCCCGATGGAATTCTCGAATTTGCCGGAGCCATCGTTGGCCACGAGAAAATAATCACCGCCTTGGAAATACCAGTTGGCTTCCGTGCCATTCTGGTAGGTCATCGGTTGATTGAAATCGCCCAGCCGGAAGTTGCAATTCCCGTCAACGATGCCGACTTTCCGCGTCACGCCGTCGAAATCCACCGTGGTTTCCAGGTACCAGCCCGCCTTGAATCGCAACTGGCCGAGGTAGGAATTGCCCCTGTTCGCAGCAATATCTGCGGGCTTCGCGTACAGGTACATCTGGGCAAAATAAATCGGCCGCCACGTGCCGATCTTTTTTTCATCCGGCACCGGGATGGGACCAAAGAGTGCGATCTCCGTCCGGTCCGCCGCGGACGTTTGCCTGGGCTGCTCCACCCACGCGGCCACGGGGTCGTCCGTCAGATCGCCGTTTTGGTTCAGGTCCACAATCAGACGATCGTAGCCCTTGCCATCGCCCTTGGATTCATCAATCCGGAACCACAACCGGTTCGTCCGGATGGACAATTCACCGTAGAGCGGATGTTTGGAAATGGCCGGGGGCGCCTTGGTGATGGCGCCGGGTTTGTCGAGCCGCAAGGATCCCGAGATGCCTGAGCCGCCGGGAAAGGCCATGGTTTCCTCGGCGTTCAAGGTCTTGAATTCCAGTGGAAAGTCTTTTGCGGGCGCAAGGAACGGAATGGCGGTCATAACCACTCCGCAAAGAAGCGTTGTTTTAATCATAAAGCAGCTTCTGGTTGGTTCTGGAAACCACGTTGGCACGGGTAAAAACCAATGTCAATGCTCTTCACGGTGCAAGAACCCAAACCTGGGACGCCAAGCCAGTCCGGCGGCTGCCGCACCATCATCCGCAAAGACCACCGGGTGTAAGTTGCCTAAATCGTCCTCGTTCTCGTCCTCGTCCTCGAATACGGCGTTCGATGCCCGTCATAGCCCCCTGTCCACCATAGCCGGGCGAAGGTGGATGTCCGCCGGCCTGTCCATCGACCCGTCCACCGTAGCTTGGGCGAAGGCGAAAGCCTCAGCGAAGTTGGAAGCCTCGGCGAAGGCGGAAAGGCAGCCAACCCGGCAGTGGTCTCGACTTTGCTTGATGTCTTCACAGTTTAAGCCTGCGCCGGGGCCACCACTTGCACCAACTGGTAGGAACCAGCAAGTGCGCCAGCACTCAAAGCCAGATTTCCGGGTTGATAGGTACCGTCATATTTGCAACGGATGGCGACGCTGTTGCTCAATGTGGAATTGTCCGCAATGGTTCTCGGCTTGGGAAAGAGCCATAGGACACTCCATGATTCGTGAATCTGGGCGAGCGCATACTTGGCGTCGAGCGAGGCATATTGCGCCGAGACATTTGGGTCAGCTTGCAATCCAAGATTTATTGCCTTTCCCAGCATCCAACTGAAGGTGATGTCGGAAAGGCCGGTTTCAGGGTATCCGCCGCCAACGTCACAGTGGACGCCGGCAAACCAGACCTGTTCGAGCACCCGGCCGGCCACTGGCGCTGAAGTCCAAAGCGTCGGTGGAAATTCCTGCCGCCGTTCGTCAATGGCGAGCGCCTGGTAAGCGTTCAAAACATCTGGATGCAAGCCCGTGTCCAGAAAACCGTAAATCAGAGGGTCAACACCACCAAAGATCGCAGGAATTCCCAACGCCCCAACTGTGTCCCAAACACCAACCATTTTGATTTTGGCGTCGAAGAGATTGTAATTATTCAGGCTGGCCAGAAGCGCGGCTCGTTGATCCTTATTGCGGTATGCTTGAAACGCAGTGTTGACCAGATTGTCGTCAAAGGACGCGGTCGGCAAACCGCAGATGGCAATCATTCCCGCCAGACTGCGTGCAGTGAATGCGCCGCGACTGAAACCGAATATAAAGATTTCATCACCCTGCTCATACACGTGAGCGATTTTAGTATAGCCATCCTTGATTTTTTGAAAGAGGCCGTCACCGAATGCGCCCCCTGCAACTTTTTCGAGTGGAGTTCCATCCGAACCGACGCCGTCGTCGTAAAACGCAACTTGATCGGATGTGATGGGTATGGCCTTGAACAGCTTATAGACATTCGTGTCATTTTGGGCACTGTCCCAAGTGCCGTCGGCGCAGAAAATAATTCGTTTGCTCATTTTTTATTCCTCCATTTGACCGCTCAACTTTGCCTTGTTCGTCTTAAAGTTTGTCCAAAATGGCCGGAAGTAAAGCATCGAGTTTGGCAGCGGCTCCGCCTGTCCTCCAGCTTGTCCATCGACCCGTTCACAGAATACTACAATACTAGGAACCAACTCGTTTATGGGCAATTCCCCAGCTCGTCGTGGGTGATTCTTCACAACCACCGCACCAGTTCAGCCAGCGGTTTTCGGTGGGAGACGGGAGGCGCTCCTGCATCGGGATCGCATGGGTAACCCACCGTGATGACGACCACCGGCTTCACCGACGCCGGCCAGCCCACGATCATGGCCACCACCCGCGGCTTGATCCAGCCGATCCAGCAGGTGCCCAGGCCGAGTTCCGTGGCCGCCAGCACCAGATGCTCGCCTGCGATGCCAATGTCCACCCAAGGATAATCTACGCCCGAAACCGAGGCCGCGAGCCGGTGCGTCACGAAGGAGCGTTGCATGCCGATGACCACGTGGACGGGAGCATCAATCGCCCACGTCATCTTGATGCCGGGCAGGAAGCCGTCTTCCACGATTCGCCGCCGCAAATCGAGGTCGCGCACCACGGTGCAGGTTCAAAACAAAGGTAACGGAGTAGGTTCAGAACATAGGTAACACTTAAGCCGAGGGCCTTGAGGCGATAAGCTCAAGGATGCCCTGGAAAAAAAGTGAACCTATGGAACAACGAATGGA